>CAVTWE010000007.1:0-1360924 GCA_963738335.1 Vulcanimicrobiota bacterium | reverse complement strand
CCTGCGAATAGCGCGGCATGTCGCCCTATTTTTCCGGCGGCGGCGCGGGCAGCGCCACAGGTAGACCCAGGCGCGGAAGCTCCCGGCGGCGGCAAAGCGGCTATCGGGCGAGAAGGCCAGGCTGCGGGCGAGCCGGGGAGTTGGTAACGATGTAGTTCCTTGCCCGTGGCCAAGTCTTGCACGCGCACGGTGGTATCATCATGGACGGTCAAAACGAGTCGGCCATCCGGGCTGATGGCCACGAATCTGAATTCGTGTTGGCGTCGTCGCCGAGAGTGAGCCGGCGCACTTCCTTGCCGCTGGCCACATCCCAGACGCGCAATGTCTTGTCCTTGCCCCATGAAACGAGTTGCCGGCCGCCGGGCAGGAAGTGTGCTCGCTGCGTGTCGGCGTTCGCCTTCAGTTCGCGCACGGCCTTGCCGGTGGCCGTTTCCCACAGGCGGATGCTGCCGTCGCCGCCGAGCGACAACACCTGGCTGCCATCCGGCGAAAAGACGCTGTGGTGTACGCGTAACGAAAGATCGTCCCCGGCGGGACTTGGCCCTCCTGCTTCCACACCTCCTTGCCGGTCTGCGAATCCCATGCCCGCAACGTTTGTCGGAGCCGAAGGAAAGAACCAGCTTGCCGTCCGGCGAAAAGGCCGCGGCACGTATCGGTGTGGCCTTCCAGCTTGTGCAACTCCTTGCCCGTGGCCGCGTCCCAGAGGCGCAGCGTCTTGTCCGCGCTGCCGGTGACGATGCGCTTGCCGTCGGGCGAGAAGACCGCCGAGGCGATCGGCTCGGTGTGGCCTTCGAGCTTGTGGATTTCCTTGCCGTTGGCCGCGTCCCACAGGTGCACCATCTTGCCCTGGTGGCCCCAGGAGACGACCTTGGTGCTGTCCGGGCTGAAACTGGCTCCGGTCCAGCCTTCGTCCTCCGTGGGACAAACTCGCTGACGAGCTTGCCCGTCGTGCCGTTGTAGACGCCACTGGGCTACGTAAGCCCGCATCGCCCGCGCCCAGGAAATAGCGGCCGTTCGGCGAGAACATCGCGCGTAGACGTGCGCCGGCACGCCCTCCTCGTCGTTCCAAGCGTCGTGGCAGATCTCGGCGGGCGGCTCGGGCCGCGCAACGACCGGCCTCTGCTTCGGCAGCAGCCGCTCGACCCGCGCCACCACCGTCTCGCCGCGGCGGATCGTGAACCTGTCCGGCGACAGCTTCAGCCCCTCCGCCTTGCCCTTCAACTCCAGCTCGTACCGGCCCGAGTCGAGCGTGACCTCCTTGCTCGTCTTGGTGTCGATGATGCGCACCACCTTGCCCTTCTGGCGGATGACGACCTCGACGTCGGGATTGTCGGTGGTGATGACCAACTCGCCGTTGTCGGTCTGGATGCGGTAGACGGCGACGCCCCCGATGAGCGCGCCGAACAGCAACGGCAGCAGCACGGCCAGCACGACCGGCCAGCGCCGCCGCGGCCGGACGCACCGGCAGCGCTCGAGGATGATCTCCGCGCGAGGTGGCCGGCGTTGCGTGCCGGCATCTCTCCGTGCGCCCACCGGTGCGGGGGGCTGCGGCGATCGCGCCGCCGGTCGGGCGGGAGTTCGGCGACGATCACGATGGCGGCCTCGGCGAACGGCTCCAGGGCGACGCGGACCTCGGCCGGCGTCTGGTAGCGCTGGCCGGCGGCTTGGCCATCATCCGCTCGACGACCGCGCCAGGCCGGGCGGCAGGTCGGGGCGGAGTTCTTCAAGCGGCGTCGGTTGACGTTCGGTGTGGGCCATGATTTTTTGCACGAGGGTTCCTTGGGGAAAGGGGGCGGCCGCTCAGCAGGTGGTAGAGCGTGCAGCCCAGACTGTAAATGTCGCTGCGGATGTCGGCCTGGTGGGCGTCGTCGGCCTGCTCGGGAGCCATGTAATCGACCGTGCCCAGGACCGTGCCCTGGGCGGTCCCGCCGCCGGGTTGCGAGCCGGCCTCGCCGGCCAGCCGGGCCAGGCCGAAGTCGAGCATCTTGACCGTGCCTTGCGGCGTGAGCATGAGGTTGTGCGGCTTGATGTCGCGGTGGATCATGCCGTGCTCGTGGGCGTGCTGCAAGCCCATCGCCGCCTGGCGGACGTAGTCGCACGCCTCGCCGACCGGCAGCGGGCCGCGCTCCGCCACCACGCGGGCCAGGTCGGTGCCCTCGACGTACTCCATGACGAGGAAGTGCAGGTCGCCGGCCTGCTCGGCGTCGTGGGCGGTCACGATGTTGGGGTGCGCCAGGCGCGCGGCGGCCTTGACCTCGCGGCGGAAGCGCTCGACCATCGCCGCATTGCCGAGCAGCCTGGCGGCCATCACCTTCAGGGCGACCAGCCGCTCCATGAGCCGGTGCTCCGCCTTGTAGACCGCGCCCATGCCGCCCGCGCCCAGCAGGGCCAGCACGCGGTAGCGCGGGTGGTTCAGCAGTTCCGGCGGCAGGCCGATCGGGCCGGCCCCTCGCCGGCGGAGGGACGGCCGGGCGCGTCTTCTCCCGGCCAGTGCGTCCCGGCGACGGTTCCCGTTCGGCAACCTCTCGGGATTGGGCGCGCGTGCCGCAGCATCGACGAACGTGTCGGGGCCGACCTCCGCCAGCGTGCGGCAGCAGGCTCGCACTGCGAGACGTGCTCCTCGACGGCGGACGCCTCCCCCGCATCGAGTTGGCCCAGGCCGAACGTGCGCAGCTTCTCCACGCTGGGATGGCCGGACGACGCCAGATCGCTCATGATTCGACCTCCGGCAGATGGGTGTACTCAGCGGCACTAACTTTATAGGCGAACGGCCGGCGTAAGCCGGCTGGCGTGGACCGAAACCACCGGCTGACGCCGGCCGTTCGCCCTTGTGTTAGCGACACCTACAGATAATGTCGCGAGAGGCCCAATCCTTTCAGGAAAATGTCTTCGCTGAGATATTCGATCTCAATCGAGCAGCCCGCACGCCTCTTCGCGCAGACGGCGGAGGACGCGCGACTTGGCGATGAGGACGGCGTTGACCGACAGGCCTAGTTCGGCGGCCACCGTCTCCGGCTTCTCATCGTCGAGGACCAGCCGGCAGAACGCGCGCCACGTAGCGGGCTTGAACTCCGGCTCGACGTATTCGAGGAGCTTGTGGGCGACGTGGCCGTCGTGTTCGCGGTCCCACTGCCGGCTGAGCTCGCTGGCGGGGTCTTCGAGTTGATCGAGTACGGCTTCCCATTCGGGTGGTGCCATCGGCAGCCGGCGTGCATGCCAGAACGCCCGGAGATGGTTGACGGTGATGCTCCGCAGCCAATGGCGAAACGCGCCGGGCCGGCCATTGTGAACGAATTCCGGCAGTTTGCCGACGACGACGGTGAACACTTGCTGCACGAGATCGTTGACGTCATCGGGTTGGCGAATGTGACGGCTCAGCCAACCGCGGATGAGCGGCGTATACAATTCGACGAGACGCCGCCAGCCCGCGTCGTCGCCGTGCTGCCGCACGCGCTGTAGAAGGCTCGCCGAGGTGTCCATTAGGCGCTGCTCGTCGGTTGAGTAAAAGTAGCGTTTGAGGAGTGTTATCCTACGCTTTCCGGCGCCCGCCGTCAACGCCGATCGCACGAGCCAGCCGCTTCCGGACTCGCCCGACGCAAACCCGCTGTCTTGGTGATTCCGCTCGCTATAATGATGGCTGGCGAACATCGAGGACCTCCGGGGAGGGATTCGTCATGCCAATCCACGACTGGACGCGCGTCACCGCCGGCACCTGGCACGACTTCCATCTGGCCTGGATCGCGGAGATACGCAACGCTCTCAACGGCGGCATCTTGCCGGCGGATTACTACGCCCAAGCGGAGCAGATCGCCGGACCGCTTGGCCCCGATGTACTCACGCTCCAGATGCCGGACACGCCGGTCAACGGCGAGGCCGACCTTCCTTCCACGACGGGCGGCGGTGTGGCGGTCAGCGTCGCCCCGCCGCGGATGCGCATCACCGCCGAAGCGAGCATGGACGATTACCTCCTCAAACGCCGCACGCTCGTCATTCGTCACACCAGCGGCGATCGCATCGTCGCCCTGCTGGAAATCGTTTCCCCCGGCAACAAAGCGTCACGGCATGGCCTGCACTCGTTCGTCGAGAAGGCGGTTGAGGCGCTGTATCGCGGCTATCACCTGCTGGTACTCGACCTGTTCCCGCCCGGCCCCCGCGATCCCAACGGCATCCACGGAGCGATCTGGGCCGACTTCTGCGAGGCGTCGTTCGCGCTGCCGGTCGGCGAGCCGCTGACTCTGGCGGCGTACTCGGCCGGTTCGCGCAAGCGCGCCTACATTGAGCCAACGGCGGTGGGACGGGAACTGATCGACATGCCGCTGTTTTTGGAGGAGGACATCTACGTCAACGTGCCGCTGGAAGTGACTTACCGGGCCGCCTATCGGGGCGTACCGCGGCGCTGGCAGCGCGTGCTGGAGGGGCCGCCGATGGCGAACGGCCGGCGTAAGCCGGCTGGTGCAAGTCAAACACCAGCCGGCTTACACCGGCCGTTCGCCATTTATTCCCTTCCCAAAAGACTTATCAGCTGGACGTAAGCGGTTCGGTAGGCGAGGTCTGCCTTGACGTATTCCACTTCGGCCAGTCCCTTGGCCTTGGCCGCCGCAAAGCGGGACGCCGGCAAGACGGCACTTTTCTCCGCCTCCTTGGCAACTGCACCATCTCCGCCGCGTTCTGGATCGCTTCCTGGCTCTGGACAAACTCGCGGAACGCCTTCCGAGCGCTCTGCCGCACCTCCTCTTGCGTTTGCGCAAATTTCGTCTGGGCCAGGACGACCAAATTGTTGCGCTCGCACAAAACGTTCTTGCGCTTGCCCCAATCGAAGAACGTGTAGGTGCCCACGACGCTGATGTAATTGATGTCCTGCTGGATGTAGGAAGCTCCCGTTTGCTTGGCATAACCCCCGACGACGGCGAGACTCGGCAGATAGTCCACCTTGGCAGCAGCGACGGCGGCCCGAGCCTTGACGATGTCCTGCTCGGCCGAGCGAACCTCGGGGCTGGCCGCCAGCGTCAGGCCAATCGCGTCCTCCACGCAATTCACCGGCGCAGCCGGAAAGGGTGGTTCGATCAATTCGAGTTTCGCGCAGGCAGGCAGGTCGAGCAGGTTGTTCAATTGCTCTTGCAGATCCGCAACCTGGCTCTCGACGGAGAATAACGCTTGCTTGGCTTCCAGAAACGCCGTGTGCGCCTCGATCGTTTGCGTCTGGGCCAACGCTTCGGTTGCGGCAACGGCGACTGTGGCTGCGGATCGGATGGCTGGGCGGCCAGAAGCCCCCAATAGAGTTGCTCGACGCCGCTAAGGAGGGCGCTTCCCTTTCTCAATCTGGGTCTGAGCGATCCGCTCGTCCGCCTGAGCGATCTTGACTCCTTGGCGAACCTTGAGCAGGTCCGTGATCGGTTGCGCCACGGCCACGGTACTGAGGGAGCTATCCTGGTTGAGGACGTTGGCCGTGATAGCGGTGGGAGTCCGTCCGAGTAGGGGTATCCCTGGGTCGTCAGCACGGTCCCCAGAGGGTTGTGAAGTGGGCGTATACCGAGAAACCGATTATTTTCGGAAAGTAGTCGGCCCGAGCGGCGAGATGGCGTATCCCTTGCCCTGAGCGTTCAGCGTGGCGAGGCGAAGCGCCTTGCTGTTGGCGAGTACCCGTTCCTTGGCCTCTTCGAGCGTGAGACGGTAGACGGCCTCGCCGACGCCAGGCTGCGCGGGTAAGGATCGGCGGCCGAACGGTTGTGTCAGCAAAGCCAGGCAGAGCCAGATGGCCGAAACCCATTTGGCCCGGTTTCATGCCCAACCCCGACGATTAGAAGATTTTTCCCGGCTTCCTTCCTCTGCGAAAAAGGCCGTATATTCCGCTATCGGAGTGGAGGAAGGCCAACGGTGAGAGAAAAGTCGAGTTGGAGCGGATGGACGCGATCGAACGGATAGGGCGACTGTACGGGTTTTTCTATCCGCCTGATTTATCTATCTTGGTGACGAAGAATAGCCCGCGTCGGCCCGCGAAGTCCTGAGCGGCACTAACAGAAAAGACGAGCGCCGCGCATGGGCGCCGCTGCATGGATTTGGGGGCAGAGCATTTGAACTTCTTGCCGCCGGGCTCGACGACGATTTCGTTCTTGGTGAGGAGGCTGCTGGCGTTGGAGACGGCGACAACGGTGTTGTCCACGCCGTCCACCACGTAGACCGTGTCGTTGCACGTGCTTCCGGTTCTGGTGGCGTTGTATTGGATGCCCGACGGTCCCAAAACGCTCCAACCGGAACCTTTGTTGACGTCGAAGCCCGCGATCACTTGCGTCACCTTCGCCTTGCCGCTTCGGCTGACTTCGAGAAACTCCAACTTGGTGATGGCGCCCGTTTTCGCATCCGAAACGTAGACGTCTTCGGGCGCGTACGGAAAGCCGCAGAATGCGTCGGCGTCGGCAAGCGGAGACTCAATCGGAGGGCCGTAGGTTTGGGCGAGTTTGCCGACTTGATTGAACTGCGCGGCGACACCGCTGGTGAGGCCGCCGCCGTACACTTGATTGCCCGCCGTGACTGCATCACCGTCGCAGCCCTCTACCTTGCTGTTTTCCGTAAAGGTCCTGGGTTTCGAATGCGGTTTGGGATCGAGCACTTCGATCGTCGTGCCTTTTCCCGCATTACCGGAAGCGTCGTCGAAGTTACAAACCAGCAACTGCCCTTTTTTCAGTCCGAACGTCGAGGGAGCCACCGAGATCGCGCGCGGCCCCATGTCGCCGTTTTTCGGATCGACGGTGGATCCGATCTCCACGTCTTTCGTGAGTTTTTTCAGAATCGAAGTGGTGTCGCCGGGAACGAGGTAGCCTCCGCCCGCGGCAGCAGCGCTCCGCGCCCCTTCCGTTGGAAGGGCCGCGTTCGATCCGCAGCCGGACGTTACGATAAGCGCTCCGGCAACCAACGCAAGCACGCTCGTATTCAAAGTCGGCATCCTCAACCTCGCTCCTGACGCAGTGATAACGGAGTCCGCTTCGAAATGGTTCTCTTGTCGCCTGCAAGAGCGAGCGGCCTCCATCCAGCTTTGAGTGCCTCTCGCAGCGCAGGCGAGAACGCGCCCTGGGCGAATGGCAGCCGCGAAGCCGAACCGCCCGTATGACCGAGGCGAGTGCAGCGCGCGCTACTTTAAGGAGAAGTAACCCTATGACTACCCCTGGTTCAGTGAAATACGCTGGTGCTTGCGTTGCACTTGCGATGTTGTCCGCGTGCGGCGGCGCCTCGTCGGTCGCGCCGTCGACTGCCGCCCTGGGCGGCGGATATGTCGGGACCTCCGCAATCACCGTCGGGGCGGCGCAGAGCATGCGCGCAATGTCCCGTTTTGCAACGGTTGCGCCTCAGAAGATCCCGAAATCGAAATACTACGAGTACATCATCGACGACTACGGCACGTATGCCGGCATTTTCGAATATCCCAAGAGCACGAAGGCGGTGGGTTACATCCAGAACGTCGGCGGCCAAGGATGCACGAACGTTCTCTACGGCTATGGCAAGAAGTACTTCTGGATCATCGCCGGGGCGGACCAGATTTCCGAATATCGAGTACCGGACCATCTGATCAAGTCGCTGCATGGGCCCGGCGCGCCGTCCAGTTGCGGTATGGACGGCCAAGGCGATCTTGCTGTCGGCGTCTTGGATGGCACCGACGCCGGCGACATCGTCATCTATAAGAATGCAACCGGCTCGGGGAAGGTCTATTCCACCGGATTGGGTGCGGAGTATTTCGACGGCTACGATCCCAAGGGCAATCTCTTCGCGGACGGCTTTAACAACGTCGGATTCGCTCTGGAAGAACTGCCGGCCGGCAGCACCAAGTTCGTTCCCGTCACGACGAGCAATACCGTCGAGTTTCCCGGCTCGGTGCAGTGGGACGGCAAATATCTCGACGTCACCGATCAGGAAGCCGACGCGATCTATCAATACACCGTCACCGGAACCAATGCGAAGCTGGAAGGCACCGTCTCGTTGTCGGGTTCGAGCGATTGCGCGCAAACCTGGATTGCGACGGGCGTCGTCTACTGTGCCGACGCAGGCAACAACAACGGCGAAGTTTTCAAATACCCCGCCGGCGGTTCCATCGTTGCGACCTTCACCGGCAACTTCGATCTGCCGCTCGGCACGACGGCGGCCAAGAAGTAAACGTCAGGATACAAGAACAGAAGAGCACCGGTTCGTCCGGTGCTCTTCTGTTTTAGTAACTCATCGTCGTCCAGCGATGGGGATTCTCGAGCAGCCACTCCCATTCGCGCTGGAGACCTTCGCGCAACGTAACCTGCGGACGCAAACCAAACGTGCGTTCAACTTTTTTCGGCGAAAGCTGCATCACTTCCAACTCCGACGGCAGGCGCATCCTTCCATCGACCAAATGGGAGCGCTCGCCGGGCGCGACATGCTCGGTGACGGGTTCCAGACCGGTACCGGATATTTCACAGGCGAGCCGCGCGAGTTGCGCCACCGACGTAGCGATGCCGGTACCGCCGTTGAACGACTGGGCGCCCGGTAAAGCGCTTTCGATGCACGCGCGATGTATCGCCACCACGTCGTCGACGAAGGTGAAATCTCGCAACTGTTCGCCCTCGCCGAAGACGACCGGCGCTTTACCCTCGGAGAGACGCTTCAAAAAAATCGTCAGCACCCGGCCGTACCATTCGCGTGGCCCATACGTGATGCCATAGCGCAGCGAGTGTACCGGGAAGCCGTAATCGTTCGAAAAAATCTGCGCGTATTTTTCGGCGGCAAGTTTGCTGGCGCCGTACGACCAGTTGGGATTATGCGGACCGGCGTCTTCGTCGCTGGGCGTATTGACCGCTTGACCGTAGATGCACGCCGACGACGCATTAACCATGCGCTCCACGCCGGTTTCGCGCGCGGCGTCGAGCACGTTAATCGTACCGGCGAGATTCGTGCGCATGTCGTCGAGCGGATCTTCCAGACACTTCGTGATCTCGAGTTGCGCCGCTTGATGGGAGACGATCGCCCTGCCGCGCATCGCCGCACGCAACGCATCGCGGTCGAGAATGTCGCCCCGTAGTATTTCGACTTCGTTCTCGAATGGTGCGAGATTCTCGTGCAAGCCGCTGGAGAAGTTGTCGAAGACGGTGACCCTGTAACCCGCCCGGCACAAGTCGGCGACGATGTGCGAGCCGATAAAGCCCGCACCGCCGGTTACGAGAACCGTTTGCGCCATAACGTCCAAGCGTGAGGAAGCGCACGTCGCCAAAACTCGACGCCGAGCGCGAAGCTGATCACCGGGTGGTAGAGCCACGTCAGACGGCGGTCGCGCACCGCGCCGACAACGCCGGTTAACACCGGGCCGAGAATCGAAATCGAGTAGAACGGCCAAAGATAGGCGCGCGTCTTACGCGCGCGCGTCCAGGCAGAGGCGCGTTCCCACACCGGTTGCTTGCGGTCCTCGAGGCGTTTGCTGATGCGGGGTCCGAACTTGCGCAGAAAGTTGCCTAAACCTTCGACGGTATGGTGCTCGATCAGGGCCTCGGGGACGTACGCGATATCGTAACCGGCGCTCAAGATGTCGACGATGGGCAGAATGTCGTCTTCTTCCCAGCCTTGGCGTTTCGGCGCGTGCGCACGAACGGTAACGCCCTGGGCGATGGCCACCAACGGCGGCCGTTCGACGGGGAAATCGTAGACGATATAGTGCGCCGTGCGCCGTTTCACGCGATACGTTCGCCCGAACGTCGTCGGAGCGGCCGCGTCGCCGTAAAGAAAATGATTGAAAGGATCGGTAAAATCGTTGATGTAGCGCGTGCTCAAGTTATCCTTGGCGGTGCTCACGACGCGCGGCACCGCGGCGTAGACGTTCGGATCTTCGAACGGTTCGACGATGCGGGAAACAAAATCGCGCGTGTGCAGAATATTGTCCGCGGCAATAATGACGAGAACCTCACCCGTTGCCGCCGCGTAACCCAAGAGATGCCCCGGCTCGGCGAGCCGCCGCGGATTATCCACCACGACGCAGCCGGCGTTGCGCGCGTACTGCTGCGTTCCGTCGCTGGAAAGCCCGTCCACCACGACGATCTCGATGAGTTCGGGCGGATACTCTTGCGCGCGAATGCTTTCGATCACCGGCGGCAACCGGTGAATCTCATCGAGCACCGCGATGATGAACGAAACCTTCACATCGCTACCGCCGTGCGAGTGCCGTCGCGTTCGGCAGAACGCAGCGCGGCCTCGATCACTCGCACCACGCCGGCACCAAACGGACCGTCGGAACGCGTCGGCGCGTTCGTGCGTATCGCCGCAGCGAAATCGTCCACCAGTTTGCCAAGCGCCTCACGATTATCGAGCAGCGGCACGTGAAGATCGCCCAGACGATAGGCGACCATCTGCTGCTGCAGCGTGGTGCTGGACGGATCCAGCACCACGCCCTTGTCGTAGATATACAGTTTTTCGGTCGGCTCGACATCGTTCCACACCGCCATCTTCTGGCTGCCCGCAACCATCATGCGGCGCACCTTCACCGGCGACAACCAGCTCAAATGCACGTGCGCGAGGCAACCGCTGGGATACCACATCGTTAAGAAGGCCACGTCGGCCGTGGCCGCATGCACGCACGCTCCGCACTGCAGCGCAACGGATTCCGGAATCTCATCGAGCACGTAGTTGATAATCGACACGTCGTGAGGCGCCAGGTCCCAGACGACGTTCGACTCTTGAAACAGCCCGAGATTGACGCGGGTTGAATCGATGTAGTACACGTTGCCCAGTTCGCCGCTTTCCTGCAGCGCTCGCATCTTCTCCACCGCGCCGGTGTACAAGAATGTATGGTCGGTCATGAGATGCACGCCGGCCCCCTGTGCGCGGGCGCAGACATCGCGCGCGTCCGCGACGTTATCGGCCAGTGGTTTCTCGACGAGCACGTGTTTGCCGGCATCGATCGCTCGCACCGCAAGGTCGCGATGCGTTCTCGGCGGCGTCGCCAAAGCGACGGCATGCACTGATGGATCGTCGAGCACCGCATCGATCTCAGAGTGGCCGTCGATAGCGGGATAGAGCCGCAGCACACGCTCTAATCGTTGCGGGTCACGCTCCACCACCGCGCGCACAGTCCACTGCTCGGACGCGTGCAGGTTGCGCACTAAGTTCGGTCCCCAATAACCGGCACCCACGACGGCGATGCCGAGCGTTCCTGGTCCTTCCACTCGGTTCGCGCGCTCAGCGTGACGCAAGTCGTTCGCTCCGGATGACAAGTGGTTAGGCGACGACTGGACGTGTTGAGGCAGCGAGTGCATCCACGACTCGATCGATCTGATCCTCGCTCAACTCCGCATACATCGGCAGGGAGAGAATGCGGGATGCGCTACGCTCCGTTCGGGGAAACGATCCGCGGCCGGTCATTTCCGCGTACGCCGGCTGCCGATGAATCGGCACGGGATAGTGGATGCCGGTTGCGATGCCGCGTTCGGCCAGCGCCGTCATCACGCGCTCGCGCTCTTCCACTTCGATCACGTAGAGATGGTAGACGTGGCCTTCCGGCCGTAAGCGGTGAGGCGGCGTCATGCCGATACTCTTCAAGCGTTCGTCGTACGCGGCTGCGTTACGCCGGCGCGCCGCATTCCATTGGTCGAGGTGCCGCAACTTCACATCCAGCACCGCCGCTTGAAGGGTGTCGAGCCGGCTGTTGTCGCCTTTGATGAGGTGTTCGTACTTTTTGCGCTGTCCAAAATCGCGTAGCAACCGCAGCTGCTCCTCGACCGCCGGATCGTTGGTCACGATCGCGCCGCCGTCTCCGTACGCACCCAGATTCTTCCCGGGATAAAAGCTAAAACAGCCCGAGTCGCCGATGCTGCCGGCGGCGCGGCCGTTTTGACGCGCACCGTGCGCTTGGCATGCGTCTTCGATCACGCGCAGACCGTGGCGGCGCGCAAACGCCATGACGGGCTCCATCGGCACCATTTGTCCGTAGAGGTGCACGGGCATGATCGCTTTGGTCTTAGGAGTAAGCGCCTCTTCCAACAGCGACGCGTCCATGAGATAGTTTGCATCCATGTCGACGAGTACCGGAACCGCGCCGGCCATGGAAATCGCCAGGGCGGAGGCGATGTAGGTATTGGCGGAGACGATGACTTCGTCGCCCTCCCCGATCCCCAGCGCGCGCAGAGCCAGTACCAATGCAGCGGTACCGGATTCGACGCCGACGCAGTGACGGGCGCCGACATAGGTCGCAAAGTTTGCTTCGAAACTGCGGACCTGCGGGCCTAAGATGAATGCAGCGCTTTCGATGACCTCCATCATCGCCGGCACGACTTCATCGCGAATCGTACGATACTGCGCCTTTAAATCGACGAATGGAACCGGCGTTATATCGCTCACTCGATGCGCTTCGTGCCGTGCCGGAAGAGCGCCTTCAGTAAGAATACGGTGTAGACGACGCCCGCGAGCTCCGCAAGCAGTTGCAACAACGCCGTGAGCTCCACGAGCACGATGTCGGAGTTTCCCGGCGGCAGAAACCAACCGTTGGCGTCCAGCGAAACGCGCACGTGCGGAAGGATTCGCGTTCCGGCAAGCGCTAGCCATGCGCGATCGTAGCGCGCATTGAATCGCAGCAGCGATCCGCGCGCATTCCGTACGCGCATCAGCCATGGCACCGGCGCGCCGGACGCAACGGCTCGTTGTGCGACCGGCGCGCGGCGCAACGGCATGGCAGGGAAACCGCGCGTCTCACCGATCGTCTCGCAGAGCCCGTCGCAGACGATGCGATCCTCCGTTGCCGCCAGCCAAATCCAGCCGAACGATCCGGAGGCGCGCAAGAGCGCGCGGCCGCGGCCGTCGCGCAGAGTGCCGTTGACGTACGCCAGCAACCACGCGTTGGGAGTCACCGCAAGCGGCAGGCGCGATTGCGTTAGCACGCCGCCGAGTCCTTGCGCCAGCGACGGATCGCGCGCGAATGCCAGCGTTGCGTCGATCCATGCGATGCGCGGATCGATGGATTGGCCGACCGCGCGCGCAACGATGAATGGTGCGGCGTTGGGTGCGTCGCTCAAGAAGACGTCGCAGGCGTGCAACCCTTCGGGGCTCGCGACGACGCGCGCAGCGTCGCACGTGCTCGTTAGCGGCGCCGCATTGCGCAACGTCTGCGAATGCTCGACACGGCCGAAGGCGAAACCGAACGGTAACGACGCCGCGGCCAAGCCGATTCCACCGTTGGAACGCGATACCAGCCACGGTCGATCCACCACACGTTGCACGCCCAGTGCCGCGAGCGCGCTGCCGTCTCGGCGTTGTACGTAACGCGACAGCGCCGCATCGACCGGATACGACGGCAGATAGGCGTTGATCGGTGCAACGTTGTCGCCATAGAGATGCAAGTCGGGATCGGCACCGTCGCCGCCTCCATCACGCAACTGCATGGGTTGAAATGCCGGCAACAATGCAACGCGCGTGTCGGCAACGGCGGTAACGTGCGGATGGGGATACGATTGGGCGCCGATCCAAAGATCGCTTGGAGGACGGAAAAACCACATCACCGGCAGCGCCAGACCGGCAACCAGAACCGCCCATTGCAACGCGCGATAGCGCGCGACGGCAGCCGCCGCGGGAATGACGAACAACGCCGCAAACACCCCCGCCAAGTCGTACAGTTCGCGAAAGACGCCGGTTTCAGGAAGCGCCGTGACGGTCGCAGCATACGGGATCCCAAGCGGTCCGTGCACGCCCAAGGCGACAACGAACACGAGCACGGCGGCAGCGGCAGCCAATAGAACGCCGCGACGGCGATGCGCAACGATAACGCCGCACAACGAGAGCGCCACGACGATTGCGACGGCGGCTTGCGCGACGATCCCGAGCCGGTCGGCGTAACCCGTGAAGTAACCGCCGAGCGTCAGTAACGGCAGCGGGTAGAGCGATTGATTCGCCTGCCATTCCAGATTATACGGTGTTTGCAAAAGCGACCCGCGCTCCGCCACGACGCCGATCATGCTCGGCAATGCCACGACGATGCCCGCAAGCAACGGACGCCACTTCTGCGTAACCGCAGCAAAGGTGCAAGCGGCGATAAATGCGACGATAAAGAACTGCAACTGCGCGTGCGCCAGCACCAGCCAGAGGGCCAAACGCACCTGCGACGCATTGCGTCCGCGCAGCATTTCGCCGAGCAGTCCGATAAGAGCGCCGTACGCGAGCACCATCACGAGATGACCGGCTACAAGTTCGTTGTAGACCCACGGATTGAAGAGTACGAAGGCTCCGATACCGGCCGCTCCGATCGTGCCGCTTCCGTAGCGCAGGGCAATCGTTTGAGCGGCGCCCATGCAACAATAGGCAACGGCAAATGCGAACAATGCGAGGGCCGCCAGCGTTCCGGCGAGGAACATTGCCACGGCGATCGGTACGCCGATAAGATAGGTCGTCGGATGCGTCCCGGCGATGCCGAACCCGAGTGGAAGCCAGCCGCCGGCGGCCTCTTGAACGAACGAAGCGATTCCACTCCCGTCCACCGGCCACGTCCAATCGTGACGCAGCGTCGGAACGCCTTTAGCGACGACGAAGCCGGCGAACACCGCAGCGGCAGCCACTGCCGCCCCGGCGTTACGCGTCGAGCGATCTCCCGGAGCCGAGTTGCCACCGTTTCGCATAGATGAAACGCCCTCGATGGCGCGGCGATCGCCGGTGCCAGACGGCAATCGAGAAATTGACGCCATACGGTACGATTTCGTCGAGGGGCCGCATCGCGACGATGATGAGCAGACCGGCAAACGCCAGCATCGCGTAACCAAAACGCGCTGCGACTGCAGCAAGGCTTGGAACGACGGCGGCGAGGCCCCATGCGAGCATGCCGGCGGCTACCGCATAGCGTCTGACGGCAAGGGAACCGCCGCCCGTGATCAGCAGGCGATGCGCCGGCGCCAACAGCCCCTCCGGAAGCGCCGCAGCACCGGCGACGAGCGCGAAACATCCCAAAATCACCAACGCTTCGGCGGCCAAACTCGAAGCCAACCCTGCCGACACGGCGAGCGCAACGGCAACCACCATCACAAACGGAATGGGCGCGATGAAGGTAGCGCGCACGCCGGCCTCACGCGGGTATCTTCGCTGCACTGCCAAACGGCATGCGAGGACAATGGCGATAAATATTGCTGCGAGGTAGGCGACGGTCGCAAAACGTTCACCGTCGGCATCCGCAAAAAAGATCGCTCCGGCAATCGCGAGCACCAGCGTTGCGATTGCGGCGTGCAACGCGCGTGTGAGTCCGCGCGATATGGCCGGGACAGTCATCGGCGAGCCAGCAATTCGCGCCAAAGATTCGGCCGATATGCCAACACGATCAACACCGCTAACGTCAGTACCGAGACCAACGCTGATATAATGTACGACGGCTGCGCCGTAAACCGCAGTGCAATGGTCCGTCCCTGCGGCAAGCTTGGCACGACCCACCCATTGTCGACACCGTCCACAATCACATGATTGAGGACGCTACCGTCCACGGTGGCTTGCCATTCCGGATGAAATCCGGAACCGAACACGAGTAAAAACGGTTGGGCCCCGGCAGGCACGGCGACGTCGATGCCGTTGGGCGATAGCCGTTTCCATTGCAATCGCAGATCCCGCGTGGCTGGCAGCGTCACGGGTCTAACCGACAGCAGGTTGATTTTCACCCAGGGTGCGGCGCTGGTAATCTGGTGACGTCCGCCGCGCACGAAGAGCGGCTGCCGGTCGATCGGGCGCCCATCAATGCGCAAGGGAAGACGCGCAAGCATTGTGGGGTTTGGCAGATCCCGCCCCGGCATCGCGTGGAGATCGTAGAAGAGACGGCGCACGTGCACGCGTTCGTCATGGGCGACGAGCCATATCCCAATAATCCGCTGATCGCCGTCGTACCAATCGTTGGGAAACGGATGCATGATATTCACGTCAAAGTCGCCGTTTTGGGGAAGCGGAAATAGCCGGTACCGTACGACGCCCTTGCGTTCTAACGCCGCCGCAAGCCACGCCGTACCCGTTGCCGATGAAAGAATTGTTCCGTTGAGATCCGGATCCCCCTCGAGGTGACGGCGCGGGGGCGACAGCACCCGGATCGTGACCGCCGAATCGGTTCGTATGCCCGATGAGCCGGGCAGCGAGGCTATTTCCTTGAACGACAGGTCGGGCGCGACGGCAGCCGCGGTGGCTTGAGGGCGGAGATCGCCCAACTGGTCCAATGCCGAAGAAAACTGAAACCCGACGTCATTCCAACCGGGATCGAGGTGGATAGTAAAGGTCACCGGTACGGGCGGACGCCCCTGCAGCTGATCGGACGGTTGGATCCCGTACGTCGGTTCGATCGGGCCATCCAGGGTCTGCCGGCTTTGCTCCCGACCGTTGACGGCCACGATGAGCGCGTTGCCGATCTCGATCCGGCTCGTTCTCATAAATACGCGCACTATCGTGCGGTGAACGCCCGGCACGAAAACGCGAGCGTGCGTGGAACGCGGAAGCAAGAACCACGATTCACTGTCGCCGCGTTGCCAGCTGTAGACGTTTGGATCGCTGAGGTACCATGACGACGGCATCATCAATTGCGGCGTTCCGATGACACCGGCGTCGAAGAAGTACGGTAGCGTTGAGCCGAGATTGGTCGGGAATACGTCGCGCCCGCGCGGCCGAAGCCGAGCCGGTGTCAAACCATCGGGACCACGAGGACCGCTGCTGTCGGCCGATATGCGGTACCAGCCGCTCTGCGGCACCTCGATATTGGTGGAGTACCACTGCACCGATTTCGACATTGCTTCGTTCCTTGGAAAATCGTTGATCAGCGATCCGATACGCTGTTCCCACGCCACCAGATCGCCGATGCGAACCAGTGCAACGACGAGGTTCGGATCGGAATAGCCGTCGCTCACCACGTGCGTTCCGCCGTTGAGCGACATCTGACCGTAACTGGTCCAGGCGCCGACGTTTTGCGGGGTGAAGTTGGTCCGATCCACCGAAAGCGTTGCCGGTGCGGCGATGGGAAAGAGCAGCGATTGGTCGCGCGCGAAAATCACGTACGTGGCGCCGTCGCGCACCTTGAACGAAATCGTTTTCGTCGGTTCTGCCGAGCTTTGATGGATGCGCAACCCGCTTGAGAGTGCCTCATTCACCGCGAGGTCGCGAACGGCCGATGGCGTTCCAGGCAAGATCGGCGACAGCGCTCGCATCTGTGAAGAGAACTCGTCGAAGGAACGAAACTGCGGATCGAAGCGCGCTTCTCCGCGCGCCATCGCGGCCAGGTCACCCATGTAGCCCGTCGTGAACGTCGGGTCCGTACTCACGACCGGATGCAATACGCCATAGACCAATGGAAGGGCGCCGTTGAGATGGTACACCCGCAAAGGGCCGTCGGAGCGGACCGGTGTTGCACCGAGCACGCGATGGAGCAGATCGTGGGTCAGCGTCGTGGAGTTATAGTGCGGTTGATCTTGGGAGCTGAAATCGATAACCGGCATGAAATCGTCGCGCTGCAAAAACGTGTCCACGCCGAGTACGCGGAACATGTCGGGCGCCGACGACAAGCCTTCGCGCGTTGCGCGATAGGCGCGGCGAACCCACACGTCAGTGCCCTGCGACGGTTCGCTGCCCAGCAATCCGTAGATCATCGGCCGGCTGACGAGCGAGTTTTCGATGTAGAACTCCGGATTGCCCCAATCGAACTGCTCGAGAAATTGCGTTGGGAAGAGCGCCACGCGATGGGATTGATCGTTACCGACCAGTGCATTTTCCCGGTACTCCCACGAGGGCAATTGAGTTCCGGGATAGTTCATCTTATGAACCACGACCGGAAGAAACACCAAGACCGGCACCGCAATGAGCGCGACGCCGGCGGCAGCCGACAGCCAATCCGTTCGCACATAGCGTTCGCGCAGCCACGACGTAACCGCGAACGCGGAGAGTCCGTAAAGCGCGCTCATGCCGAACTCTACGCCGGCAACCCACTTGTACGAGAAGCGGAACATCTGAAAGCCGGGGAAATAGCGGTAGAACATGTCGTAGACCGGCGTGGTGACCGCATCGCCGACGGCGTCGTGATAATAGCCGACCACGATCGGAACCGAGATGACGACCGCCGCCAAGAAATAGAGCGTCGCCGGGCGCTGATTGCGCGCGAACGCGATGCCGCCCAGGGCAACGATCGGCACGAACCACAGCATTGCGCCGAAGAACCCGTTTTGGTACGCGTGCGCCCACGGAAAGTACGCGCGCCCCGAAAAGGAAACGAACGTGGCCCAATGACCCAGACCGCGCAGCACGTTGTCGAACGACGTGGCAGCGTTGTGCAGTGACGGCCCTTCGATCAGCACGCCGCTCAGCCAAACATGGCGGAAGTAATCCACGAACGGCACGATCCAATACAGGTTGATGAGCAGCGCGGCTGCGCCGGCGGCCGCGGCAAACGGTATCGTCCGCTTGAGCGTCGCCCTGGGTTCACCGCTCAAGATCAACACAATGACGGCGTAGACGGCAACGAGGATCACGTTGATCGCCACCAGCGGCGGGTTAATGCCGCCGCCGACGAGCATCAAGAGCGCCATCCACAGCGCGCCGTTCCAGACGTTGAGTTCGCCGCGCATCGCGCGCGCCGTCACGCCGACCATTGCCGGCAGCGTCGCATAGACGAGCAGCCACACGATCTGCGCCTGCGAGTTGAGCGCGACGTACATATTGAAAAGAAACGCGACCGAGCCGGCGATGCGCGCCTTTTCGTCGATCCAGGGCGCGACCGATCGCAGACAATAGTACATGGACGCCAGGCATCCGGTGTAGACGAGGAAGACGGCGAAGCGCTGCGCTACATCCTGCGGAATGTGAAAGATCTGCGCGAAACCGTAGAACCACGCGTACGGCGTTTCGTAAGGGTACCAAAAACCGGTATGCGTGCCGAGGTAGAGTCCAGGATTCCAGGCGTGAAACAGCGTGCCGAGAAAACGCAGCGGATCGATGTGCAGGTCGGCCTGGCCGTCGTTGAGTTGAACGCCGCTGCCATAACCCAGCGTCACGAGGATCGCCAGCGCGACGAAAAGCGCCGGCACGAAATAGTTCTTCAACTGCTCGCGTGCGGGGATTTTCAATAACTCCCAGGAGGCTGTTCTAGGAGCGGTCTCCTGTCTCACGAGTAAGCCTTTCCGTACAAACGATACGGTCCTTTCAAGGCAACACCGCCCGCAATGCTCTGCGTCGCGAAAAGGTCGTCGATGGTCGTCGCGACGCGGTCGAACGAAATGTCGCGCGCGATACAACGGTAACCAATGTTTCGAACGCATGCGAAACCCGTCGATCCCTCATCGTGACAGGCGGGACACGACGAAGGTCGCAACGCAATAGCCTGACCGATCGGAGCGCCGCGGACCTCGCTCGTCATGCCGTAAAGCGCCAGCGTTTTGACGCCAAGACCGGCGGCCAGATGACTGAAGCCGGCATCGTTGCCGACGAAGACCTCACAGGCGCCGAGCCGGCGCGCCGCCTGGGCCAAGGGCTCGCGGACGATCTCCGTTCGAGGAAGACCGCGAAGGTCGTCGTACGCGCGCGCTGCTTCGCGCTCTTCGTGCGGCCCGATAAAGAACCGAACGGCGCCGCCGGCGCCGGCGTGGCGCCGCGCCAATGCGACGAAGTTTTCATACGGCCATCGCTTCGCATCGTTGCCCTTCCACGCCATGGATCCCGGGTGGATCCCAAGCACGCCCGCGACGCGTTGCGAACGCCAGGCATCTGGAAGCCAGTATTCGAGATCCTCCGGCCCGCCGGTCAGCCCGGCAGCGCCCGCGAGCCGCATGTTCTCCGCAATGCGATGGCCCCCGCCTAAAGGAACGCGCACATGTCGCTGCGAGCGCACGATGACGTCCGCGGCTCCACCGTACGCGTGGGCCGCGAGAAGGCGCGCACTCGCTCCGCGCGCTAACGCTTGATACTGCCAGCGTGTCGCCGGAAAGGGCAGTATCGCAAGATCGTAGCGGCGCGGGCGCAACTCCCAGACGGCGCCTAATGCGTCGCGCACGCCGGGGCGCAGCGGCAATTGCGTGACGTTGCGCACGATGCCGAGCGCTTGCAGATATTCGCGCACCGGCGGATGCATGAGCAATGCGTCTACCGTCCAACCGTCGCGTTGCAATCCACGCAGGATCGGACCGGCGGCCAGCGCATCGCCAAGCCCTGGCAGCAGAAGCACCAGGGCATTGCCACGAGCCAAGCTGGAACTACTCGCCGATAGGAAGCGGAGTAACGATCTCGTGCGAGTTGGCGGACGCCTTGCGCGCCGAGAAGAGTGCGGGCCGGTCGTAGTAACGCAGAATGCGCATGCGATAAAAGATGGCGAGCGTATCCAGAAAAACGTTCCAGACCGCGGGCAAACGCAATCGGCTCGCGACGCGTTTGAAGTTCACTTCGACCGGCGCTTCAACGATAGCGTACCCAAAGTGATGCACGTTGGCGAGCAGCTCGAGATCGAACGCAAAGCGCTTGACCAGGAGACGCGGAAGCACCCGGTCGAGCACTTCACGCCGAAAGAGCTTGATGCCGGTCTGCGTATCGCGCACCGGTAAACCGAACATGGCGCGCACCATCATGTAATAGAAGAAACTGTAGACTCGGCGCAGCCGCGGATACTCAACCTTCGATTGCGGATGAAACTTCGAGCCGATAACGGCGTCGGCGTTGCGCATCTCCATCAGCGCGAAGAACTGCCCCAACTGCTCGGGGTGCAGATCCATATCCGCGTCGAGAAACGCGACATACTCGCCCGTGGCGTACGAGGCGCCACACGTCAGCGCGTTACCTTTGCCCTCGTTGAGCCTGCAGCGCACGACCCGGACCGATTCGGGCCACGCGCGGAGTGCCTCAAGCGCTGCATCATGGGTACCGTCCATGCTCCCATCGTCTATCACGACGATCTCGAACGGCATGCCCAGGCCGCGCATCGTTTCAACCGTCTCGCAGACGTTCTGCGCGATGGATTGCGCCTCGTTATAGGCGGGCATGAGAATCGAGAGCATGGCTTGCGCAGTTTGGCCTTTTTCAATTTGAGCGCCTTCCGCGGGAACGGTAATTCTCGTCATGATTTGCGAAAGGATTAGGCGATCGGGGCTTCGCGGTTCTCCGGCGGGCTGACCAAATTGCGCTCGAACTTGGCAACGATGGTGCGCCAGGCGAGGTCCAGCTCGGCGACGTTCAGCATGCGAGCGAAGCCGACGAACACGGTTCCTCCGATGGCGATTTGGCCGAAAAGGAACCAGGCGCGCGATGCCAGCGACGCCTCGGGCGTCACGCCCAAAGCGCCGATCCAGTGCAATGCGGCGAGCATGGCAACCGAGCACGTGACGATCTTTGCGGTTGAGAAAACGAGCGCTCCCCAGTCTATGCCCGAAACGATCCGAGCCGTGAGCATGAGCAGCAGCAAGGCCTGGACGCTTTGGCTCGTCGAGTTCGCCAAAAGCAGCCCACGCGCGCCCAGTCCCGGCAGCCACACGAGCGAGAGCAGCACGTTGAGCACGACGGTGAGCACCGAGATCGTCACCGGCCAGATCATCTCCTGACAGGCGAAGCAGCACCGCGTCAACACGACGTTGGCACCCAGCGCGATCAGGCCGACCGCGGCGTACGGCAGCAATCCGGCCGTAAGGTCGGTGGCACCGGCTTGAAACGTGCCGCGTTCGAAGAGCGTTTGGACCATGGGATGTGCGAGCACGATCAAGGCGCAGGCCGACGGGATCGTGATGAAGTTCACCAGACGCAAACCGGTGACCACGCTGCGCGCAATGCCGCGCCGGTTCTCGCGCGCAAACTGCGCTGCCAACAAGGGAAAGATCACCGTCGCAATGGCAGCGGCAAAAATCTGTTGCGGAAAGTTGACCAGCTTGGTCGCGTAGTTCATGCCCGCGATGTAACCGGGCGCTAGGGTCGAGGCAAAAAAGCGATCGAAGAACAGCGCGAGCTGCCCCGCTGCCGACCCGACGATAATCGGTCCCAGCAGCATGCGGATCTTCTTGAGGCCGGGATGGTGGAGATCGATCATCGGGCGGTATTTGCCGATTGAAAGAAACGACGGCAGTTGCACCGCCATCTGCGCGATCAAGCCAAGCGCCGTACCGATGACCAGCGCGTAGATGTTGAGGCCATGCGTGAGCAGCACGACGCATGCAATGGTAACCACGTTAACCGCGACGCCGACCATCGCCGCGGAACGAAAACGGTGATACGCGTTGAGCATGGCGGAGAGTACGCCGCTCAAACTCACGGCGACGATGCTGGGCATGAGCCAGCGCGTCATGCGAATCGCGACGCCCATCTGCGGTGCCGGAAAACCGTGCGCGATGAGCGGCACGTACCATTTTGCAGTAAAGTAACCGATGACCGCGCAGACGCTCACGACGATTGCGAGCAGGTTGAGCACCGTATTGCCCAGCCGCCACGCTTCGTCTTCCTTGCGATGCGCGAGGTACTCGCTGAACGTCGGCACGAGCGCGCTGACCAGAGCGCCGTTGAAAACGCCAAAGAGGATCGTTGGAATCGTTGCGGCCGCGAGAAAGGTGTCCATCTCCCAGCGCGTTCCGTAGTAGCGTGCGCTCACGACTTCGCGTAAAAAGCCGAGCAGCGTGGACGCAAAGGTGGCGCCCATGATAAAGAACGTGGAACCGGCGATTGAAAGGCGGGGGCGTTGATGCGGTCGCTGGGGGACCGCTCTCAAATAGGGCTTAATGCGCTCCGTCCTTCCGCAAGACGGCGGGCACCGTCTTTGCGATGATCGTCAGGTCGCCCCAGGGCGTCCAACTGTCCACATAGCGATTGTCGAGTTCCATCCAATGATCGAACGAGACCTGACTGCGGCCGTTGATCTGCCAGAGACAGGTTATGCCCTGCGGAACGCTCAAGCGACGGCGCGCGAGAGCATCGTAGTGCTCGACTTCGCTGGGGAGCGCGGGGCGCGGCCCGACAAGCGATAGATCGCCGGAGATCACGTTGATGAAATTGGGCAGCTCGTCGATGCTCGTGCGCCGCAATAAGCGGCCCAAGGGATGCAACCGCGGATCGTTGCGAATCTTGAAGACCGGACCGTCCAGCTCGTTGAGATGCATGATCTCTTCGCGCCGCGCATGCGCACCGTTTACCATCGTGCGCAGCTTGTACATTTTGAAACGGCGTCCGTGCTGCGCAACGCGCTCTTGCGCGTAGAACGGTCCACCGCGAGTAACCACGGCGATTGCGATGGCTGCGAGAATGACGATCGGTGCCGTCAAGAGCAGCAGCATCGCGCCGAGCACGATGTCCATGGAGCGCTTGGCCGGCGTCCACCACGAAGGTACCGCGCGGCGGCGCGCGACCGGCGCGGCGAGTTGCATGGCGTTCATGCGAGCAGCGCTTCCTTAACCGTGCGTCCTACGACGTCGAAACCGTCGAGTTCGCCCAGCACCGCGCTATCGCGCGCGCTGCGATGAAGGAACGGCGCGTATTCGCGCGTGTGATCGCTTCCTGGAGCGGTCGGATCGCAACCGTGATCCGCGGTAATAATCAGTTCGTCCCCAGGTCGCAGCGCCGATTCTATCGCGGGCAGCGCGGCATCGAACGCTTCTAAGGCTGCGGCGTAGCCCCGGGCGTCGCGGCGATGCCCGTATTTCGAATCAAAGTCGTTGAGATTCGTAAAGATGAAGCCGTTGTCGACGAGAGTGAGCAACTCGAGCGTTTTCTCCATCGCCTGGCGATTATCGGCCACGCGGACCGACGAAGTTATCGAGCGACCGCAATAGATATCACCGATTTTCCCGACGGCGTACACGTCGATATTCCCAATCCGGAGTTCGTCAAGCAAATTAAAGGGCGGCTCGACCGCATAGTCCCGGCGATTCGGCGTCCGTGAAAAAGCCCCCGGTTTACCGGTGAACGGCCGCGCGATGACGCGGTTGACGCGATGCTTACCGGAGAGCAGCTCCCTTGCGCGTTCGCTCCAGGCGTAGAGGCGTTCCAAAGGCACCACGTCCTCGTGGGCAGCGATTTGGAAGACGGAATCGGCGGATGTATAGAGGATGGGCCGGCCGCTGGCGGCATGCTCGGCGCCCAGGCGCTCGATGATCTCGGTGCCCGAGGCGGTCACATTGCCGAGGGGCCGGCTCCCAGTAATGCCCTCGAACGCTTGGACAACCTCAGGCGGAAAACCGTTGGGATACGTGGGAAAGGGCTCGGCCGTGACGACGCCCATCATCTCCCAGTGGCCGGTAATGGTGTCTTTGCCGCGGCTGCGTTCGCGCAGCCGGCCCACGCGCGCTCCAGGTCGCGCGACCGGCGGCACACCCTCGATCGCCGTCAGAACGCCGAGGCCGAGGCGCTCGAGATTGGGGAGCCGCAAACCGCCCACTGACCGTGCGACGTTACCCAGCGTATTCGCGCCCGGCGCATCGCCGTACGAAGCGGCGTCGGCGAGTGCGCCGACGCCACCCGAATCTATAACGATTGCCACGACGCATTTCATCAGTCTCTCATGTGCAATTCTGGTCGTGGAAAGACACGCCTTCTCGCCGTCGAAACGCTTGCGACCGTGCGACGAACCGTACTTTCCTGTGCGCTAACTGCGTTGATGGTAGGCATTTGCAGCGCCGCCCGCGCGGCCGAGCCGCCGCACACCATACTCTATCTCAAGGCCGATCACATCGCGTTTTACTACGATCGCTTCTTATTGGAAGCGGACGGGCACGTGCGCCTGCGTACCAGCGACGGTTTTTCCGTCGTGGGCGACGCGTTCTCGATGGATCTCAAGCTCAACCGATTCTTGGTCGCGGGAAACGTCACGCTCAAGGATGCAAGCGGCACCGTGAGCGGCGCGGCAATCTCCGACTTCCTCGATTTCCAACGCATCTATTTCGTGCCCGTGCTCAGCGAGCCGGACCGCTGGACGTTTCTCAACGGCGATCTCACGCATCCGCAAAAGGGCCGCGTGATGCCCGGCGATGCGTTCTACTTCCCGCCCCTGCCGGCCCAACCCGACATGACCGGCAGCGGCGCCATCGTGGATACGAAGACGTACGTGCGCTTCACGGGCGCCGTCGCATACGTGGCCGGCGTCGGCGTGCCGCTGGGGAGCAACGTCATCTCGTTTTCTTCCAATCAATATTTCGCGCAAAACTCGCTCTCGGGCGCCACGGCGGATATCACCTGGCAGCTCGCCGGCAGCCCGAACGCTTTGACGGCGGTGCATCTCCGTTACGATCCGACGTACAAACTCTACGGCTCGGTGGAACAGCACTTCGTCGGCGATCACGACTACGCGATCGTCTCGGTCAATCCCGCGACGCGGGCGGAAAAGTGGTGGAATGCGCTGCTCTACGAGAAGCTCGGCAGCAAGTTTCAGATTCAAAGCTTCACGCAATACTACTCGCAGCAAAACTATCTCGATCTGCCGCGTGCCGCACAGCAAACGACGTGGTTGAACGCAACGTACGCGTTGCCGCATTCGTACGTCACCGCAACGACGCAGTTGGTGAATTATAACGTCCTCGGGCCGGGCTCTTTGGAAGTGCCGCATACGGTCGCAGGCAGTCTCAACCATCCGACCTACATGCAGTTCACCGCAAACAGTTTTTACAATCGCATTGCCGATCTGCCGCTTTTTGAAAACATCTACGAAGGATACGGCTTTGCGCACGATTCCGTCGGAGCGCAATATCTCAACGGCTTTGCGCCGTATTGGCCTGGTAATAAAGCGTTTGCGCCCATACCGGTGCCTGGGCTGCAAGCGTACGGTGCCCCGTGCGTCACGCAGCCGTCGAAGTTCTTCACCTATTACTGTCCCGTCTACACCACCATCTACAACACCGTGCTGGGCTTTAATCTCTTCACGCCGTCGCTGAAACTCAATCATCCGGACAGCCCCTACGAGCAATACTATTTCAACGCGACCTTCACGAAGCAGCGGCAATGGAACTCGCTGCCGCACTACGAGGACAATACGACGACGAATCTGACGATCAGCCGTCAGTTTTCGCGCTCGTTCCACACGTACGCCGGCTATCAAATTCAAAATGTCGCCGACCGCTACAACGGCGGTGCCTATCAGCCGTGCGCGCCGGCCGGCTCGACGTACTGTCCCGTCAGCCTGACGGCGTTTCGCGGCATCGCAACGCTGCGCACGGCGAGTTTGGGTTTAAGCGACGCACCGGCGCCGGATTTCAACTGGTCGCTGCTCGTGCGCCATCACGACGACTTTCCGATCCCCGTACCAAACGTGTTCGCGTTTCCCGCCAACAACATTCTCGGGCAACCGCTCTACAACTGGTGGCTCGGTCAGCCGCCCTACGATGCGACGGCCGACGTGCGCTTTAAAATTTTGCCGCATACGCTCGCCGATATCTCGCGCACGATCTACTGGTACGGAAACCCGTATCGCGCGCAGTACTGGCAACCGTCATTCGTGATACAATTAGAGCCCATATGAGTTCGAAGATCTCTTCGCTGGTTGCCGCAACACTCGCCATCGTGCTCTTGGCGGCCGGTCCGGCGATTGTCGTCAGCGGACAGTTACTCGCTTATCAAGGCGGTTTTGTTTTCTTCACGACCGGCGACGGCTTCCGCGTCGCGCCGAACGTCGTGCTGCACGATGCCAAGACCGGCGGCACCACGACGCTGGCTCCGGCGCCGCGGCTCTGGGCGCGCGCCACGTTCGACGGCACAGGCACCGTGACGGAGCTGGATCTTTCAAAAGCGCCGCTGCCGGCGCAAGGCAGTTTCGACGCCGTCGCGCATTTTGCGGTGGCGGCGTCGACTCCAGCGCCGAACCCCGATCTGCTGGCGTATGCAAATAGCCCGACGCCTGCCCCGGGCGCAAGCTTTGTACCCGCGGCCGTGGCGTACTCGGGACGACCGGTGCTGGTCACCTTCATCGTGCAAGTGCCGCCCAATACGCCGCCGACCTCGAGCGTCTACATCAGCACCGACCAAAGCGGGTGGAACGCGCAAGCGGTTCCGATGGATCGCATCGACGCCCTGCATTACGCGATCACGCGCCGCTATCCGTCGGGCACGATCTTCCACTATCTCTACGACCGCGGCTCGTTCCAATCGAAGGAAGTCGCGCAGAACGGGCTCGAGCGCCCGCCGCGAAACTTCATCGTTCCCGATGCCGACGTGCGCGTGTTGCGCGATACCGTCTATGCGTGGCAGGATGCGGTGCCGGGCAATATCATGCAACCGCAGCCCCAGGTGATGCCGACGCCGTACAATCCCGCGCCTTTCCCGAACTTACCGCCGAGCATCCACCCACCGCACGGACCGCCGTCGCGCTGACGCGCGTTTATTTTAGCGGATCGTTATCGGCAAGCTGACCTGTGTTCGTATGCCGGCCGAGTTACGTGCGATGATCTGCAGCGTGAAGTTGTGCGGCGCAAACAAAGGCAGATGCGGGACTTGGTAGCTTCCCTCGAAGTGCCCGACGTCGGTTTTATTCAAACTGAAACTATAGCCACCCACGCGGAGTTCGACGCTGGCAACGTTTGACGAGGCGAGCACGGCGAGGGTAACGACGTCGCCTGCGCGTGGGGTAGTCGAGCTGAGCTGATACCATTGGATTTGCGGGGCTGCGTCCGGAGGCAAAAACGCTACCGCCGGCATCACGGCAGGCGACGCAATCGGTGTGGCGGACGGTAACGCGGCGGATGCCTCGGAATGACGCGCCGGTATTTGCGGTTGGCATTTCGTCACCGTAGCGGCCGCGAGTAACGCGGAGAACAGAAATTTCAACCATCCGTGCACGGTTCGACCTACCGCACCGTGAGCGCGATCACGCGCTCGACGGTTGCGCCACTCGTATTTGTCGCAATGACATGCATTGCGAAGTTCCCGCGAACGAACCAGGGCACGTTCACCGTATACGTCAAAGCGAAGCGGCCAACACCTACTTTTGTGAGCGGCATCGCATAACCGCCGATGCGCGCCTGCACGCTCGCGACGTTCGACGTGGTGGCGACGCTGCCGAAAACCTGATCGCCGTGATGAACCGTCGTTTCACTCATGGCAACGGCGAGGATTCTCGGTGCGGCATTAGGCGGCAGTCGAACCACCTGTCTGACGATCGCCGGCGGCAACGCGCGCAGTGGCGTTTGCGTGGGCGCGGAGTAAGCTGTCGGCGTGGCGGTGGGTGCTGCAGACGCTCTTGGCGTCATTCTCGGAGTTGAGATCGGCGCCCGTCGCTGTTGCGCGGGACTGGTGGCATGTGTTGTACGGCTACACGCTACGAGGCACATCGCGACGCAGAGATATGCTGCATAGTGCTGGCGCCGCATCCCCGGCAGTTCGTCGGAAAGGTTGCCTTTCCGCTGTCCCTATGCTTTCAGCATTTGCGCGCGTGCTTATACGATTTTGCCGTACCTGCTGGCCGACGTCTCGCGCACGCCGTATTAAACTCAACCCGTACTCGTTCAACGTTGGCAGCCGAAATTCGTAATCCCATTTTGAAGCATCTAGGCACATCGACGTTCCGCTCGATAAAACGCCGATTGAACAGCAAGAACCATAACTTTGGGCCAATCGGAATGGGTATCCCTTCTAAACCATTGGGCTGTGCCGGCCTCGTTTTATAAAGCCCTCCAGCCGCTATAGAGCTGCTCCAGGGCTCACCGCGACTCCATAAACCCGCCTCAGGCCAGCGGACAGCTTCCGGAGAAGCCTGCCCCCGGATAGGCATACTCCTCCACGTCATTATTGATGGTGTCACTAACAAAAATGGCTTTTCGTGATGAGCCAAACTGTAGAAAACGTGGGGAACCGATCTTTCCGAACGTTCCGCTGGGTTTGCTATTAGTGCCGCCAAAAATTTGAATGCCTGGAAGAGTCGCATTCGCGACTAACTTACCCGTTTTATCGAAAGTGGTCTGGTCTCAGTTTCGTGGACACCTTGATAGGCCTCAGCTGATGGCGGGGCGGAAAGGTAGTCCATGGAAAAGCAACGGCGCCAATTTACGCGTGAGTAAACGCAAGAAGAGCGCGATATTTTAAAAAAAGCGACGGCCTTCTTTGCCAGGGAATCCCGTTGAGATACGTCTTCATCCAAGCCCACACGGGCCATTGGAAGGGCAGCACGATGTGCCGCGTACTCATGGTTTCGAAGGCCGGATACTATGCGTGGCGACAGCGCCCGCTGAGCGCTCGCAAGAAACGGGATGCAGCGCTGCGCGTTCATGTCGTTGCAGCGCATGGTAAGAGTCACGGCGCTACGCGAGTCGGCCGATTCTTCGCGATTTGCGCGACGCGGGCGAACGCGTAGGGCAAACGGATCGTTCGAATTGAGTGGTGGTGTGATCGTACGTACCGTTGCGGCGCGCGCCGATGGGCTATGGTGAGGCGACGGTGCTATATAGCGCGCTGAACTCCTGTCGCGTGATCCGATAGCACTCGCAGGCACTCCGTTCCAGGGCCGCGCGGTCTAAGATCTCCATGTTACCATAGCGGTAGCAGAGCAAACCCGTGCGTTGCAGCCGCTCGGCCGCTCCGGTAATCGTCGCGCGACGGACGCCGAGCACAGTGCTCAGGGTCTCGTGGGTGATAGTAAACCGGTCGCATCCGGCGGCATCGTGCGCTTGCAACAGCCAGCGGCAGCAACGCTGATCGACGACATGAAGAATATTGCAGGCCGCGGTCTGGGCAAGTTGACTCAGGGCGACAGCGGCGTATCGTCGCACGAAGTCTAGAAGCTCACGATCGCAGCAGAGGGCATCCGAAAACTCGCTGGACCGGATTCGCAACGCAGTGCCTGCAATCTGAACGGTCGATTCGAAAACGACGCGCTTGAGGTCCAGCACGGCGGCGGCAGGCGCAACGCCCTCCCTGCCCACCGCGCCAATTTCCACCGCTTGTCCATTGAGCATGGACTTGCCCAGAGAAATCATCCCCGCCTCAACAAAGTAGCAATGTGAGATGGGGATGCCGGCACGGCTGATCACTTGACCTCTGCTCAGTGTAACGCGTTCAAGGAAGGGCCAAAGACGATTGCGACTTGTGGGGGAGATCGCCCGGAGAATATGATTGTTCGATTCGAGACCCGAGCCGTTTAGTCGTTGATGCATCGCAATCCGCTCTCCCTATGCGGCCTGGCGCCGCTGAAGTTTCTGAATGCAGTAGCTGCCCCCTCGATAAGGGAGTCCTCGAAAACTTCAGATTCCTCGTTGCTCTGTACGTTACCGCACCGTCTCGGACCATCCTGCCTCGGGGCCCGGTGGTGAACCCATTGGAAATGGCGATCAACTCGCTGGATAGAGCGCTGTCAGGGAGATCCTCACGTAAGTCTATGTGTCTCCTGGAAGTGGATCAAGCCTGTCTCGGATGCTCGATTGTCTGCGGGCGTAACGGCGACATGAATTGACGGCCAAAAACATCGAACGCGGATTACCCTTTGGGCCTTTCGAATGCTTCGTTTCGGTGCGACGAATACACCAAAGCCAGCCGAGTCTTGGTTACGGATTAGTACTGCGACCTATCCTCGAAGATCCGCTGAGGACGCCGGCTTAAGAATCTCTCATCAGTGCTGGACCGGCTTCCAGTTTTAGCCAATCGATCGAGGTCGTACTAGCACCCTCTTGCAGCAAAACGGCCGCCGCCGCGATGTGATTCCGGGTCGGCCTCCACAATGTGAAGCGGCAATTTGCAATCGGTAACGGTTCGCCTTTTGAATTCTGCTTGACGGTCAGGCTCTCGGGAGCATATGTCAACCCCGCGCCGCGGGCCTTGACATACGCTTCTTTCAGAACCCACTCTTCGAAGAAACACTCGATACGTTGCGCGCGCGGCAACTTTTCGAGTTCACGCTGCCGGCGCTTCGTCAAGAAATGGCGCGCCACCAGCCGGTCGTCAACGTCGGCGGAGATTTTCTCGGCATCCACTCCGGCCTCGCCGCACCTCGTCACAATGCAAACGATCAAATCATTGGTATGGGTAATGTTGAAGCGCAACGACGCACATTCGGCCGGTTCGGAGATCGTTGGCTTGCCGTTTGGTGTGGTCCGAAAACGCCAGCGCGACGGATCGACGCCGGTATAGTGCGAGAGGGTCGCCCGACAAAGTGCGCGCGCCGCCAGATAGCTTTCTCGCAAATGCACTGTCGTAAATCGTTCGTAGAAGCGGCGCTCTTGCGGCGCGAGCCAAGATAACCACCGTTCGCGGCGCGGCTTGGGCAGCGGGGAGCTTCCGGTGCGCAGCTGCCAAATGTGCGCCTCGCCCCGAAGGTCCGGACGGCACGGCGCATTATTCGAAGCTGGCATCGCCATCGTATGCCGAGGGATCCCAGCATTGCGGATTCCTTAACTCTTCTTGTAGTGCCGTATCGCCCGCGCGATAAAAAAATTTCCAATTTCCCAGTGTTTTTCGATAAGGCGCACATTCGTCCACGACCCGCATCTTAGGCACCCCGCGCCCGAGTACTTCCATGATGTAGAGGTCGTCGACGGCACACCGCTGCAATGCGGCCCCGACGAATGCCGGCAAGAAATCGACGTCGGGCTCGATGCTCTGGTAGTCAACAAGCCGCATGCCACGGAGCCCCTGGGTGTCGCCATGAGGGAGCGCCGGCAGCCGAAAACCGTGATCTTGGCGCGTCAGCGTACAGTAGGCCCGCAGCTTCCCCAACCGCTCTGCCGTAAAGATCCAGAGCCTATTCTTGCGCAACGCGGAACCAAAATGCCAGGAAAGTGACTGCGCGTCTCGCTGCGCGAGCAGTTTTTCCGGATTTTGACGCACGAGGTCATTCCAAAAATCATCGAACCTCTGGTCGAAGCGATCGACGCTTTCAACGCTGTAGTCGGATCGCGCCTTCGGAAGCGGTTCGTGGTCGACGGCGTCATCGGGACGATCGGCGGTGCTTGGCAACGGTCCAGTAATCCAGTACGAGATTGTGTCCCATTCACCCAGTGGTATGCGCTCGCAGAATCGGTTGAACGTTTCAAGCGCCGGCACGCTCACGGCGTTGTTGACACAAACGTCCACTCCAGGTTGAGTGACGTACTCGTCCATGAGCTGCAGCGCGAAACCACGATACTGCTCGACGACGAACCAGGCACGCGAAACCGCTGACACTACCCGTTCTCCGCGAAAGACGTAACCCGCACGGACCGTCCCCATGGTGCCGACGATCTCGCCGTCCGGAAGTTCCAGCACCCAACCGATAGGGAAATTTTGGGAACCGCACCGCAAAGGATTGTCCAGCCATATGCCGCTCCAGTCCTCATAATCGGGTACGAGGAGCGCATGCTCTAATCCAAGGCGCCGTATGTTCGCGTAATCTTCGAGACCGGCCGGGCGCAGGTTAGGAAACGCATTCACAATGCTGCGTCGCCATCGAACAACGAGGGGTCCCATACGTCGGGATGTTTTAAGTCCGTATCGATCCGCGGATCGGCAGTATAATAAAATACCGAGTTGGGGAGTTTCCCACGATAGGGAGCATAATCGTCGAAGACACGCATCTTCGGGACGCCTACTCCAAAATTTTGCAAGATATAGAAACCGTCTTGGGTGCAGCGCCGCAGCGCTTTTCGCAGAAAACCGGGCAGCAGGTATGCATCCTGTTCGATGCTCTGATAGTCGATTAAACACATGGACTGCCCGCCCGCAGCCGATTGTTGCCTGAAGATACAATACGCAGATAACCGGGCCGCCTTCGATGCGGTAAAGATCCATAGGCGCTTACTTCGGATCGCCGCGTGGAAGTGCCACGATAGCGCACGACTGCTTCGCTCGGCCAAGAGTTTGTCGGGGTTCTGCCGAACGAGTTCGCTCCAAAAACTATCGAACCGATCGTCGAAGTCATCGGCAATTTCGATTGTTACCCCGGCAGGACAGTCCGGCGGCAGTTTGTGAAAAAGCGCGTCTTTGATCGAAAGCATGCAGCCTAAAGGGTACGCCAGAGCGCGTGCCGCGCCCACGCGGTATTTTTCGAGCGCGCGCCGAGCAAAGGCGACGTGCGACGTCACGAAATACGACGTAGTATCCCAACTGCCGAGTGGAATTGGGCCGTAAAACTGGCTGAGAGTCAACACTGCCGCCGGGCCGACGGTCGTGCTCACGAACAAGTCTACGGGCTGACTAAAATATTCGTCAATGAGCTGCAACGCGTAACCGCGATACTCTTCTCGGCTGCACCAGGCGGCGCTCGCGGCGGCCACTGAGATCGGCGCCGCGAAACCTGTAGCCCATCGGTATGGACTCCAGGGAACCGACGATTTCACCGCTTGGAGTCTCCAACACCCAGCCGATGGGTGAGGCGTGGCCGGTCCGCTGCCAAACGGGGTTATCGACCCACCGATGTCGCCATTCCTCAAATGGGGGGCATTGCAGAGCGTGTGCTACGAGAAGTGCACGAACCTGATCGTAATCGTCAAAGCGCATCTGACGAAGCGCGGGCGCGTTCGCCTGCATGCGCACCTTCACAATGCGGCACCACCATCGAAAGGGGCTGGATCCCACACCTCTGGACTTTGCAGCTTCACCGCCGGCTCGGCATTGTCGGTACGATAGAAGAATACGGTATTCGTGAGTTTTCCACGATAGGGCGCATATTCGCCGAAGCCGCGCATCTTTGGAACGCCGGTTCCCAAGTCTGCAACGTATAATCCTTCTTCAGCGAAGCGCTGCAGTGCCTTGCGAAGAAAACCGGACAACAGATCGCGGGCAGGATCAAGCGTTTGATAGTCAATCAAACACATGGACTGGCCGCCCACGGCGGCCTCCGGCCGCAACACGCAGTAGCCGATGAGCCGTCCGCTGTTGTTGGATGCGGTAAAGATCCAGAGGCGCTTGCGCCTCATGGCGGCTTCGAAGTGCCACAATAGCGCCCGGCGGCTTCGTTCCGCCAAGAGTTTGTTTGGGTTCTCCCCAAGAAGTTCGTTCCAAAATGCATCGAACCGCTCGTCGAAAGTATCTGCGGTTTCTATCGCAAAGTCCCGAGCAGAGACCCGGGGAAGTCTATTGAACAGGCGTCTTTGACCGATAGCATCCAGCCAACGGGGTGTGCGAATGGCCCAGCCGGACGAACTCGGTACTTCTGCAGAACTCGCCTCGCAAATGCAACGTGCCCGGTAATGAAATATGAAGTGCAGTCCCATTGCCCCACGGAATGCGAGAAAGGAAGCAGCTCAGCGTTGAGACGGCCGCCGGTCCGATCGTCGTGCCGATAAACAGATCCGCGGGCTGACTAAAAAATACGTCGATGAGCTGCAGAGCGCGTCGGCGGTGCGCTGCTTTCACCAAGCGCAGCTCCGGCAACGCCAACAAGGTCACTTCCCTGAGCATACGCCGCGGGAATCGACTCCATCGAGCCGACAATTTCCCCGCCCGAATTTTGCAACACCCACCCATTGCGTCCGGCAAGATGCTGCCGCTGCCATATCGGATTATCGACCCAGCCATGGCACCAGTCCTCAAACGCCGGACATCCGAGAGAGTGCGCCAGGAGCAGGTCCCGAATGCTTGCGTAATCGTCGAAGCGCATAGTACGAAGCGTTAAGGATCTCAGGCGCGCACTTTTTGTGCCGGCGGTTAATTCCGTGCCATCTCTCGTGCTCATCAAGTATACGAAAGCGGCAGCGCTTTGAGCCCGCGAAGACCAAGATTTTCACGCCACTCGAGCCGCTCGCCCGTGAGCTCCAGCTTGGGAAAGCGAGCCAGAAGCGCCCCAAATGCGATCTCTCCTTCAATACGCGCCAGGGGTGCGCCGAAGCAGAAATGCGCGGCCCATCCGAACGCGAGATGACGGTTATCCGGCCGATCAAAGTCGAGCCGATCCGGCTCGGGGAACCGCGCAGGATCGCGGTTCGCGGCGGCCATCACAGCGATAACTGCATCGCCCTTGCGAATTGTCTTTCCGCCTAGCACCACATCGTCGCGCGCGATCCGTGCCGTGTGTTGGCTCGGACTCTCGTAGCGTAGCAGTTCTTCGACGGCAGCGCGCATGAGGGCCGGATCGCTGCGTAGGCGTGCGAGCTCGAGAGGATTGCGCAGCAGCGTCAGCATGCCGTTACCAATGAGGTTAGTCGTGGTTTCCTGGCCCCCTACCATGGTGACGATGCAGTTAGCGACGAGTTCTTCATCCGTCAGCCTATCGCCGTCCACTTCGCTATTCATGAGTGCCTGTACCAGGCCCGCGCGAGGCTTGCTCCGCAGATCCTGAATTGCTTCTAGAAAATACGCCGTTAGGTTCTCTGCTGCGTCTAAGACGTCACCGATGCGATCGGGATTGTGCTGGAAGTTTCCGAGCATTTCAGCAAAGGTTGCCGACCAATGCTTGAGCCGTACGTGATCTTCAACGGGGATCCCAAACATTTCCGCAGTCACGATCGCCGGGAGCGGCTCGGCGAAATCAGCGAGCAAGTCCATCGTTGCATCGCCGCGCACTTCAATGTTGTCGATTAATTTTGTCGCGATTTCTTCGATGTGATCCCGCATCAGGCGCACGCGGGCAGGCATGAATCCTGGAGCGGCCAACTTGCGCAAGCGCGTGTGTGCCGGCGCGTCCAAGAAGAGCATCTGCTTGACCATGACGTTGGCGATCGGACTCACTTCCGGTGCGCCAAGTGATTCGAAGTATTCGGGCGAGGGTGCGCGGTCTGCGGAAAAATGAGTGAGCACTTTGACGACGTCCTCGTACCCGGTGATGACCCAGGTATGAAGGTAAGAGTCCCAATGGACGGGGTCTTCTTCGCGCAGTTTCCGATACAGCGGGTAGGGATCCGCCAAAATGTCCGGATCCAACAGACGATGTAGGCTAAGTGGGCCCTGCGCGCCTATGCCCGCGTTCGTACCGCCTCCTAATGTTGGCTCGTCAAACGCGCAACTTCATCGGAGAGTGCCGCGACCGTCGACGACTGGAAAAGCTGGCGGAGGGTTAACCGTACGCCGAACTCCTCGCGGATGCGCGCTACGAGTTGTACGCCCAGCATCGAATGACCGCCCGCCATAAAAAAGTTCTCTTCCAGGTCGACCGCCGGTCGTTTCAGCAACGAGGCCACCATCGCGCCGACCTGCTGCCTTAACAGATCGTTTTGATGCGACTCCTGCGCTTCTGGCACATCGTGCAATAGGTCGGCCGTCGCCGGATCCGGCAATGCCGTGGCATCAAGTTTACCGTTTGCAGACAGTGGCAGAGCCGGAATGCGCACAAATAGAGCAGGAATCATGTAATCCGCGAGTTTCGTCGCGAGATATTCCCGCATCGCCGAATCGGTGAGGTCCGCATCGGCAGCCGGGACGACGTATGCTACGAGCGACTGGCCGTTGTCTCGCACGGTGACGGCACTTGCAGCCACCCCCGGGCAATCGTTGAAACACGCGACGATCTCACGCGGCTCAATGCGGTAACCGCGAATCTTGATTTGATCGTCCAACCGCCCAAGAAATGCAATCTCGCCGTTTTCGAGTAATCTGACTTGATCGCCCGTGCGATAAATCCGCAGAGACTCTCCGGATGCGGTGGTGTAGGTGACGAAGCGGCTTGCAGTAAGGCCCGGCGCGTTGCGGTATCCGCGTGCGACCAACTCGCCGCCCATACAAAGTTCGCCCGGTGAACCAGGTGGGACGGGTTGTAAGTATTGGTCGAGAATATGCGCGGTTGAATCTGAAATCGGACGCCCGATGGACGGCCGTTCCGACGTGCCGTCTTCGACGGGGACGCGGCCGGACGTGGCGACGACCGTGCATTCGGTTGGACCGTAGTTGTTGATGACGCTAAACCGCAAACCGGCGGGCGGCCTGCGCCCCAACGTATCGCCCCCGGTAAGCAAAATGCGCATTGCAGATTCTTGCGGCCAATCTACATAAAAGAGTTGCTCGGCGAGAATCGTTGGAACAAAACTAATCGTAATCTTCTTGGAAACTATCCAATCGCACAGATCTTGCGGCGAGCGACGCGTCTCGTCATCCGCAATATGCACGCTCGCTCCCGCCGTGAGGTACGGCCAGATCTCCCATCCCGCAGCATCGAAGCCGAGTCCAGCGACCTGGCTCGCTCGGTCTGTTGCCGTAACTGCGAAGGTGCTCTGATGCCATTGGATCAGATTGCGCAAGTTGCGGTGCGTGATTTCCACGCCTTTCGGCCGTCCCGTGGAGCCGGATGTATAAACGACGTACGCGAGAGCATCGGGAGGCGCTTCCCGCGCTATATGCGGCGTGACGACCTCAGTCTCTCCACTGTCAACTATAATTGTGGACCAGGAACCCATTGGAAGGTGCTTGGTTACGCGCGAGCCGGTGACCAGAGCTGCCGCCCCCGCATCCTTGAGGATGAATCCAAGACGGTCGGCCGGAGTGGAGGAATCGAACGGTAGATAGCCAGCACCGCTTTTGAGTACTGCGAGCGCCGCGACCACAAACTCCTTAGACCGATCAAATAGGATCCCGACGCAGCTCTGCGCGCCCGAACTGAACTCTTGCAGGCGCCCCGCAAGTTTGCTAGACTCCCGATCGAGTTGCCCATAGGTCATCTGGCCGTGTCCATCGTCCAGTGCAACGGCGTTCGGCGTAGCAGCAGCGTGCGCGACAATGCGACCAACGATCGAGGCGGCCTCGAAGCCACCGCTCGTCAGCGTGTTATCGCCTTGTGTTAGAGCTGAGGCGAAGATTCTCGGTTAATTCCTTTTAGGTGCGCCACAACGAGGTCAGTGCCCTTCCGCGATGGCCGAGTGACGCCGGTGGCGCCGCGGCCCGACTGACGCCGGTGGCGCCGCGGCCGAGTGCGGTATCCAGGTAGATCACGGTTGGTTCCGATGCGAGACCGCGCGTCATGACCGCATCGAGCGCATCGGCGCGGCACTCATCAAGATCGAAGTACCCGACGGAACTCGCGCTTTGGATGCAGGGGTACTGATGGTAGCACATCGGATCGACGAGGATGTCTCCACCGACGTCATAGCGCAACGTATAGGATAGTTGCTTGAAGCTGTAGACGGTTCCATTACGCCAGCTGTTGTAGACCGCGCACACACCGCGCGCGTAGTCGCGTAGCATCGTGTGCCGAACCGCTTGCGGTTTATCGGTTCCGATTTCACGTAGCGCCGTCACGTCGGGAACCCACACACCCGCAAGCGGCGTCGCCTTGGCAGCAAAGTCCGCCGGTAGCTCGTCGGGAGCCGTGTTGCGCGGCACAAACCATGCTGGCTCACCAGCGTAGTACGAGAGCTCAATGGCGTCGGGGTTCGTCATGATCGCCATGCCGGCGCCGTGCGGATCGAAGTTCGGGTCGCCCTGACGCAAGGAAAGAATCTGGCCATTGCCCGCGCGCTCGAAGAGCGGATCGGTCGCATGGTGATAGCGGGCAATCGTCAGGAAGACAATGTGATGCCCCGCGATAATGCGCAATGTGGCGTTAACATCCATCCGGTCAATAGCGGCCCGCAGGTCGTCGTACGACACATGCGGTTCGGGCGTCTGGCGCGGTTCGGGCGTCTGGCGCAGTTCGGCCGTACTCATGAAGCGTTAGCACCCATTCCCAGCGCTACACAACGCCACCTAGAGCCGCACCTCATGGGCGCGAAAAACGGTAAGAACGTACTACAAATGATACGCTACGCGACCACAACGACACGCTCGAAGGCAGCGAGGGGTGAGCGATTGTTGCAATCGCCTCCTCGCGCTGCGCGTCGGTGGTGTAGAAATCCTCGACCGGTACTGCGACCCTTCGTCGGGGGCCCTGGCGATTGATCTGCGTCGGGCCCTGTATGACCTTGACGCCGGCAAGGATACGTTTGTAATGACTCACGAGTGTATCGGTATTATCCCTGGCGTACGCCGCGCGAGCGTTTCGGTTGCCGCCCAGAGATTGCAGCGCTCGGGAATCATCCGATATTCCCATGGTTCCCTCACGATCACTAATCGTAGCGACCTAGAGCGCGCGGCATGCGAGTGCTATGAGACGATGCGCGGCGAGTTAGACGAACTGTTCAATCGCTCGTACGCGGCACACGCGCTCGTGGCGCTAATTTGATCCGCTCAGCACTTCGTATTTGTCTGCTTGCCGGAATAGATCTCGATGAAACCCTGGGCCCCGGGGGGCACGACCCCGTACTCAAACAAACCTCCAACGGAGCGGAGCACGCCGCCGTAGTTGCCGTAGATTGCGGTCAAGGAGCACGGGCCGAACTCTTCCTTGGTGCTACCAACCGTCGCTTGACCAAAGGCCGTGTAGGGTTTGCCGGTCACGACCGCTTCTGAGGTGATCCCACCAGCATTCCGGATCTGCGACCCGAACTTTGTCCCACCTGTAAGATCGAACTGCAAATAGAAAATTGCCGTACCGGTCCCAAGCTGCGGCAACTTGTCGTAATCCGTCGCGCTGCTGGTAACCGTGAGTTTTACAGACGGATCGGCCTTAGGATATGAGAGCGTACCGCCGAAACCGGCGATTGCGGGTACGCAGAACAGGCCGCCATTGCTTGACAGCGTCACCGACAACAACGCATGATCTTTGAAACTCTTCTGGCCCTTACATGGGGGGGGTGTCTTGGTTGCCGCACTCAAGGGAGGGACGTAGCCTTGCAGTGCGAGCGGGGAAGACGACAGCATTGCGCCACCGTGCTGCGCGCAGGCGCCAAGCACGGCCGCAGCCACGAACGCAAACGAGCCGGGAAAGAAAACGCGGGTGACGGGCATGGTTAACCTCCACAGGACCTATTCTAATATAAAAGTTCGTCCGTACGTCGTTAGCATCAGCCGTGCAGCCTAGTAGAAGCGTAATTTGATTCGGTAGCGCCTGCCGCTTGTCCTCGACCGCGTGAATTCACCAACGCAATCGCGTTAACGAACTTGGCGAGTGTTGGTACGCTACCGGACAGACGGACGGCATAACAATCCGGTAACCTGGGCCTCTTGCAGCGTTGAGTTCCGCTAAGGGATAAACGTTGCCGTGCCTTGCTGTATCGTTACACCGCATTGCTACTTTAGTTGGAGACTCCCCAAGTGAACGCTTTGCGATCGCTTGTTCCTGAGCGAAGGGTTTGCACAAACGAAGAGTCTGCGCTAGTGCCCGGCCGTTCGAAAAGGAGTGGCCTTCAGGCCCGTGTCCGGGCGAAGGCTAGGGCGTGAATGGCGATGGAAGCGCTGGAGCAAGCCGCAACCGCTAGGCCCGCGCGATCGCTTTCAGAGCGCAGCCGTTCGATACGCGCGTACGAACTGAAACGGGCGCTAATGCTCCTCGTCAGCGATGTGGCGATGTTGGCGATCGCGTCCACCGCCGCGGCGTTTTGCTATTCGTATTTCAGTGACTATCTGGACTACTCGCGCATCCTCGAGTCGGCGGTTATCTGGACCCTCACATTGGTCTGGACTTTCAAGCTCATCGGTCTGTACCATATATCGTACGCGCTCGATAAAAGGGACGAATGGTACCACGTCATCGTAGGGCTGGCGATCAGCGTAGCCCCGCTTCTCTTCATTTTCACGCTAGTTCCGACGATCTCGAGCTCCAGGCTCATCTTATTGATCTCCTTCGTCTTGTCTGGCGTTCTCGTCGGAGCGAGCCGGTCCATCATTCATTCCGAATACAGAACGAATGCCAGTCACCTCAAAAGGAGGGTGGCGCTCGTTGCGAGCCCCACGCAGCTACCGCTCTTGGCCAGCGCGATGGACGGCGGAACAAACGACCTTAGGCTCGTTGTGGTCGTAGGTACGGAGCAGGCAATAACCGAGGTCATCAAGGGCGACGCGCCGTGGTACGATCAACTGCTGCGCGAAGGGTGCGATGAGATTATTTTTGCGGAAATGCCGGCGGTGCCGGTCGGGCTGATGGTGGAGCGCGCCGCTCGTGACCATATCGACGTTGGTTTCGCTCCGGCAGGACTGCGGACGCAACTCCATGGCCTCGATTTCTTGGTTTCTCATCGCCAGCCACACCTCGTCGCGCGGCGTGTACCCGCCTGCGCGCCGATCAACCTTTTGTTCAAGCGACTGTTCGACATCGCCGCTGCGACTATCGGGTTGCTCCTCGCGTGGCCGATCATGCTCGTGGCGATGATTGCGATTTTGATCGAGTCGGGCGGCCCCGTAATATTTAGTCAGGAGAGAATAGGCCGCGCTGGAAGGCCGTTTCGAATTCTGAAGTTCCGGTCTATGGCGCGCAATGCTGAAGCGCAGTGTGGGCCCGTGTGGGCGGTCGGAGATCCGGCGAAGGATACGCGGACGACCAAAGTAGGAACGCTTCTCCGAAAGACGAGCATCGACGAGCTGCCGCAATTCATCAACGTCCTGCTTGGCGACATGTCGGTCGTCGGCCCGCGACCCGAGCGCGCCGTTTTCGTCGACCTTTTTCGCAAGGAATTCCCGCGCTACGACGAGCGCCACTTGGTTCGCCCCGGTATCACCGGCTGGGCACACGCGCACATGCGAAGAAGCCCGAGCATGGAGCAGATCGGCGAAAGGCTCGAGCTCGACCTATTTTACATCGAAAATTATTCGCTGCTCCTCGACGTCTTCATTACCTTCAAGACAGGCGTGGAGGTCTTGTTTCACCGCTGGGCCTAGAAGGGGTAGCGGTGGCAAGCGATCGACCGCTAATTTCAGTCATCGTGCCCACGCTCAACGAAGAGCGGCACATCCGAGCCGTGCTCGACAACATGCTGGGTCAGGAGGGGCTCGATGCGGACGTCGAGGTTTTGGTGGTTGACGGCGGCAGCAGCGACGCAACGCGCGCGATCGTTCAGGGATACTCGGTAAAAGCCGACGTGCGGCTCATCGACAATCCCAAGCGGTATCAAGTCTTCGGATTCAATCTTGGGAATTCAACACGCGCGAGGGTCGATAATTTGCGTCATCCACGCGCATGCCAAGTTTGCGAAAACCTATCTGGCGGCGTGCCTCGATGCCCGCAGGCGCACGGGCGCGGCAAACGTCGGCGGCGTGATACGACACCGTGGCGAAAGCGCGATGGGAGAAGCGATTGCGCTCGCCATGTCGTCCCCCCTGGGTGTGGGCGATTCCAAGTACCGCCACACGAAACACGAGCAGTGGTGCGATTCAGTCATGGGCACGTTTATCGATCGCAAGCTCTTCGACGAAGTCGGCTACTATAACGAGACTAACATTGCTAACGAAGACTGCGAACTCAATTATCGCTTGCGCGCGGCAGGGTACAAAGTTTTAGTTTCGCCCAGCATCGAAGTGACGTACTTCGTGCGATCGTCGGTCGTTGCGCTGGCGAAGCAATATCTGCGCTACGGTTTCTACCGACGCTGGACTGAGGTCCAGCATCCGGGCTCGGTGCCGTGGAGAGTCTACGCACCGCCTGTCTTGATCGTCGGGCTGGGATGCTCCCTGCTCTTATTTGCTCTGGGAGCGTACGCATGGGCGGGCGTGTTGCCCGTGGCGTATTTCTGCGTGCTAGCACTCGGTGCCGTAGATGGCTTTCGGCGATCGAAGCGCCTCTTGCTTGCACTGCTCGAGCCGCTTGCAATAGCGTACGATGCATGTCGCTTTTGGCATTGGTTGGCTACGGGGATTGCTAACGCTGCGACGCGATGAGCGGCCGCCGTCGGACGGTAGGACATGAGCCGCTGGCCGGACAGGAAAGAAATTCGCGCTAACGATCATGGACGACACCGATCGCGCATATCTCGCGAACGGTCAAGCCGTTCTACGATGCGCTCATTCGTCATGGGTTGCGGACGACGAAGACCGTTTGGGCGCTCGAATCGCCGCCCGACGATCCGTTTCGAGGCGATAGCCTGGAGAATCCGCCGTACCTCGCATGGTTCTCGAGCTTCAGAGCGGCGGGCTTCGAGATCGCTTGGCACGGTGCGCGCTCGGGAGGTACCGAACGCTCACTTCATGGTGAGGCGCTCGAAGACTTCCGCCAGATCCTGGGCAGCTATCCGCGAACCTATGCCAATCACGCCGTCAACCCCGAGTGCCTCTACTGGGGCGAGGAGCGTTTCGATGCGCCCCTAGTGCGCGAGATGTTTCGCCGTTTCTCGGGGCGGAGGCGCTTCTTGGGGCTCCACGCATGGGACCCCATACCATTGGGAAGACCTCTGCGCCAAGACCCTGAGGTACGTCCGTGGCTTCAACTTCGATGATACGGTGACATCGCGCCAGGATCCGTGGATGCCTTACCGTGACCCGCACCGGCCAGCCGCATCGCGCTGGTTCTCGGCCAGCGACGGCTCCGACGTCGAACGTTTCGTACGGCTGCTTGCTCCTGCGCGGCTCGATGCTCTCGAATCGGCCGGGGGTTGCTGCATCGTATACGCACACGTCGCCGATGGGTTCGTGCGTGACGGAAGAATCGACCATCGCGTAGCGCAAATACTCGAGGGCCTCGCTGGTAGAGGCGGATGGTACGCTCCGGTCGAGGCCATCCTAGCTCATATCGAGGGCCAACGTGGCGAGTACGCGATTACGACCGCGCAGCACCGCGCCTTGGAGTGGCGCTGGGCCGGCTATCAGGTAAGGCGTCTCCTCGGCTTTGCGTAGGAAGCGCCTCCGCTTTGGCAGCAGGCAAACGCTTCGAACAAAAGAACTTGCTCCTTAGTCTTTTTTTTCCCCACGCGTAGATTTGAGGTTTCTGATGACAGCCCGGCGTTTTGCAGCGCTTTCGCTCGTCCTGTGCGTCCTTTCGCCCTGCGTCGTGAGGGCGAATGCCGATTACCGTATCCATGTCGGGGATCAGCTGCAGGTGATGGTTTTCGGCAGCCAGGGCGTCACGGCGATTCAGCTCCCCGTTCAAGCCCAACCGGCCACGATCACGGCGCTTTCTCAGGCAGTGACGGTTCTTGGCGACGGAACGATCACGTATCCGCTGATCGGATCGATTCCGGTTGCCGGGCTAACGCCCGACGCCGCGGGCAAACGGATCACCGCCGCGCTGGCAGAGTACGTTCGGCACCCAACGGTGAGCGTCATAGTTGAAAAGGGAGTAATGCCGACGGTCAAGGTTCTCGGCAGCGTTGATCATGGTGGCCAGCTCGACTTGCAAGAAGGCGACCGGTTGGCCGACGCTATCGCGAAGGCGGGCGTTAGCCCGAATTCGTACGCGGATCTCAATCACATCACGCTCAATCGAATCGTCGACGGCGTTCCGCGCGTCTACAACGTTAATCTTTATAACATGCTGCTCAACGCCGACTTTTCGGCGGACCCGGTTTTGGAGCCGGGCGACATCGTTTACGTTCCTAAGGCAAAACAGGTCAAGCTCTCTGACTATATCAACCTTCCGTTCGGCCTCTACTATCTTTACTTGCTGCTCACGCCCGGTGTAAACCACAACAACACCGCGCCGGTGCCATATTAAAAATGTACGAACTTACGCATCTCATCGCATCGATTCGCCGCCGTCGCGGCCAGGCGCTTACCCTATTCGTCGTTCTGTTGGTTCTCGGTGCCGCGCTCGTCTTGCTGTGGCCCGCGTCGTACGCCTCCTCCAGTCAGGTTCTTATAAAGCGGCCCGACACCGTCGCGCAATCGACGACGTACCCGCAGATCGACGCGTTGTTAACGTGGAGTCGCGGCACCAACATGGAGACCTACATCGCGATGGCGCTCCGACCAGCGATCTCGCAACACGTTATCGACCAGCTTGGCCTCAAAACCACCGTTGTTAAATTCCTCAGGTCGAACCTCGTGGTTACGCCAGTAACGAACTCGGACATCATCGACATTACCGTGAACTGGCGTAGTCCCAGCGTTGCGGCGGCGGCCGCCAACGCCTTCGCGGGCGAGTTTGTGGCAGAGCAGCGGACGCTCGCGGCCTCGCAAGCATCTGAAGCCGCTGCGTCTCTCTCCATTGCCTTGCGCAAGGCTCAGCTCGATCTTTCGGATGCCGAGCGCGCACTGACGCTCTTCGAATCTCGGCACGAGTTAGCCGATGCGAATGCGCAAACGACCTCGATTCTCGCCGCAATCAGCGACGTGCAGTCGAAGGAACGCGTCGCCGAAGCGGAGCGTGTTCAAGCGCAGGGCCAGCTCTCGAGTCTGGTCGGCACGATAGGCGACGCGCCTTCGAAGATCAACGCCGGGACGGTTGTCAGCCGCTCTTCGGCAAGGGACCAAATCGAGCAACAGCTTTCCCAGCAGCAGATTCAGCTCGGGCTTCTGCAGCAACAGTTTACGGATAAATACCCCGAAGTTGTATCCACCCAGAAACAAATTGCGAGCCTCAACGCGGCTTTGGCGAAAACTCCAGTTACGGAACTCACGTCAAGGAACGTCGAGCCCAACCCTTTGAGCGCGGCGCTGGCGAACCAGGCAGCAACGCTGAGATCCCAAATCACGGGCAGTCTTGGGGAGCTCGGCGTGCTGCGCTCGCAAGAGGCTGCGCTGCGCGACCAGGTGCGAGACTTTCCGGCACAGGCTACGGATCTTTTGGCCTTGCAGCGTCAAGCGAAATCGGCCGAGGACATCTACAACGCTCTTCAGACCAACTATTTCACCGCCGTCGTCGCCAAGAGCATGGCCGTGAGCGACCTTTCCGTTATCCAGGAGGCCGATCCCACTCTTGCCAAGGTTAGACCCCCGCGGCCGCTGTTGCTGATCGCAGTCGCGGTTATTGCGTTGTTCGTTACCCTTGCGATCGTTGCGTTGCTGGAGTGGTTCGCCGTTTCGACGCTATCGCCGAGCGAAGCTCGGTAGTCCAGTCATCATCACGATCGAGGGGACGACAGCGTGCAGGAGCCGCGGCTTGCGAATGGTCGCAACTTCTCCTCGAACCCGCAATGATGAGCAACATCGCAAGAAAGAGCCTCGAGACCTTTGCCGTCCGGGTCTCGACCCAACTTCTCGCCGCAGCGGGCGGGATCGTTATTGCCCGCACCTTGCTGCCTATCGGCAAAGGCGAATACACGTACGCAGGAACGATCCTTGGATTCGTGCTTATGATGGCGCTCGGGCATACGAGAGCCATCCTCTGGCAATACGGCAAACGCGGGGTTCCGGCGATGTCGGTGTTGCGCGTGATGTTTTTCGTAATAGTGTCGTTCTCAGTGCCGCTTTCGATCGTATTGGCGGCGATCGGTGCCGTTATCCCGTCACAGCGCAGCTTACTTTTCGTCGCGGCCGCGCTGCCGTTCGCGACCTTCGCGCAATCCGCCGCCGGGCTTTTCCTTGCCGACGGCGACGTGCGGACGCTCAACCTCGCCGAGCTTATTCCGTACGTACTCGGGCCGCTCGTCTACGTGCCGATCATCCTGTTCTTTCATCGATCGCTGACGGTGGTTCTCACCGCTTGGGCCGGGAGTTACGTCGTCGCAACAGCGTATATCACGTTTGCGCTGAGGCGATATTTTGCGCCGGCCCCTCACGCTGCGAACTCGCGGGACCTCGCCAAAGAGCAGCTGATCTTTGGAAGCCAGGCCGGCTTGAGCACCATGCTGCAATATCTGGATTTCAGGACCGGCGTGTTCTTGGTGATGTTTATGCTCGGCAGCGCGGCACTCGGCGTCTATTCCGTCGGTATTGCGATCGGCGAGTTCATCTGGCAGCTGAGCAGCGCGATGATTAATCCGTCGCTGATGGACATCGGAGGCAACGACTTCGCGCGCGCGGCCGAGGTAACGGCCAAATGCATGCGACACTCGCTGATTCTCGTCTCGATAGCGGCGGTCTGTGTCGCTCTCTTGGCGCGACAAGTCGTACCGTTCATTTACGGGCCCGCGTTTTCGTACGGCGCAATCATTACGATCGCGCTGCTGCCGGGGATCGTCGCGTACAGCATGATGCCCGCCTTGGCGGCGTTTTTCTCGCAACAACTTGGCCGGCCGAGAGTCCCCTCGTACTTCAGCGCGCTCTCTGCGGTCGTCTGCGCCGTGATCACGGCCCTCACCCTTCCTCGATTCGGCCTAATTGCCGCCGCCGTTGCGACCTCCGTTTCGTACTCTGCCGCGTTCCTCGCAGCCGCGATATACTTCACCAGGGTGAGTGGTCTGAGCGGCGCTCGGATCTTCGCCTACTCGGCTGACGATTTGCGCCCCTACTACGCGCTGCTCACCGGCGCCGCTGCCGCCATACGGGGAAGGTAGCGTTGTCAATCGCCGACGTCCCGAAGAAAGTGCGAAGTGTCGATGCCGCCGCGGCTGTAATCGTCGCGATCGGGGCAATTGCGGTGTGCTTGCTGTTGGCGCTTGCCCTAGGGGCCGGGTCCGGCAATTGCGGCGCATGGTACGCGATCTCGCCGTTCTGCAAATCGGTGACGCTCGGCCTGCCTGCAGCGCTTGTCGTCGCTGCGTTGCCCTTGTTCGCCATGGCGCTCGCGGGACGCGCGCTGCCCGCATTGTTAGTGATCTACATCGTCTTGGTTCCAATCGACGATGCGCTCCTGGTTGGCGCGGGCCCGACGATCACGAAACTCTTAGGCCTCGTGGTTGCGCTCGCCGCCGTAAGCACGATTATTCGGCGGCGCGAACGGATTAAGATCCCATATGCCGCTCTAGGGTGGCTCGCTCTTGTCACGTTCATGGTCCTGAGCCTGCTCTGGAGCATCGACCCGTCGGAGTCCATAGGCAACTTGGTGACGATCACGTCACTATGTGCTCTATTACTGGTTCTAGTGGCCGTTCCGATGAACGCTTCGGAGCTTCGCGCCGTGGTCGTTGCGACGATTCTTAGCGCCGCCGCGATCGGCATCATCGCACTCGTCTCGGCGCATCGGGAACTATCGACGGTACCGGGTCAAGTTGGTCGCCTATACCTCAGCTTTGGAACGGCGGTGCTCGACCCGAACCGATTCGGCGCAGCGCTGATCCTCCCAATTGCAATGACGGTCGGCGCGATCGGCCAAGCAAAAGGCTGGACCCGCGTGGTCCTTTTCATTCCGCTTATTCTCGGATTTACAGCCGTCTATCTCTCGGCATCGCGCGGAACGCTGCTCGGGCTGGCGGCAGCAGGGGCGGTCGCGGTCCTCGCCTCCCGGCGCCGCGTGCTCTTCGGCTCGCTCTTGGCGGTCGCATCATTCCTGCTATTCGTCGTTCCCAGCGAGCTCAGCCGCCGCCTTAACGAAGTCACGCTGACGAGCGGAACCGGCCGCACCGACATTTGGAAGGTCGCACTCGCGGCCTTGCCTTCTCACTGGCTGCTCGGCTCGGGGCAAGGAACGTTCATTGCGGCCTATAATCGCGCATTTTTCCTAACATATCAGCCGCAGTTCGTGGAGTGGAACCGAGACCCACACAACTTGCTCATATCGACGTCGGTCGAGCTGGGTCTCGTGGGCGTGTCACTCTTACTCCTCGTGCTGGTCCTTCAATACCGCAGCACGCGGATGATCGCGCCGGACAATCCTTTCTCCTGGCTCAGCCCTGTATTTCGGGCAGCGCTGGTGGGTCTCGTGGTCTCAGCCATGTTCGTGGATGTTCTCGCGACGAAATTTGCCTGGTTGCTCTTTACCGAAGTGCTGCTTTTCGCGGGTTTTGGAGCCCGCTGGTCGCTACCGGTGCATCGGGTAGAGACGCGCGCTTCGAGACAGTAGGCCGTATGCCACGCGTTTCGGTCGTCGTACCGCTGTACAACAAGGCCTCTTACGTTGCGCGCGCACTCGAATCGGTGGCCGCGCAGACGCTTGAAGACCTCGAAGTCATTGTCGTAGACGACGGCTCAACCGACGGGGGCGGCGACGTCGTAGCCGCACTCTCGGACCCCAGGTTTCGACTCATACGGCAAGCCAATGCCGGCCCGGGCGCAGCTCGCAATCGCGGCCTGCGGGAGGCTCGGGCTCAATACGTCGCATTCCTCGACGCGGACGATCACTGGTTGTCGCATTTTCTGGCGGAGAACGCCTCGCTACTCGAACTCAAGCCCAGCGCAGCGGCTGTGAGCTGCGGATGGTATGAGGACCCGGGCGGCGCATTCCCAGCTCGGTGGTGGCGCGAGTGCCACATCGACGAAGGGCTTGTCGCGATCTCGCCCCACACGCGAACGCGAGATCTGGTGGGGATGATCGCCTACACGAACCCGAGCACCATCCTGGCGAGAACTCAGAGCGTCGTCCGCTGGGGAGGCTTTTACGAACAGGGGTGCCGTTACGGTGAGGACGCAACGCTTTTTCTCAAGATGTTTCTCAACGAGCCGTTCTACTTTCATCGGCGACAGCTAGCGCGGATGGACGTGCAGGCCTCGGAGCTTTGCCGAAACTATCGCACGGTGCGGCCGATCGAGCCGTTTTTGCTCGACGAGAGGATCGTACTCGACGTCTGCCCGCCCCCGCTGGTGGGGGTGCTGCACGATTTTCTTAAGGCGCGCGCCTGTAAGACGGCCTCGGTACTCGGATTTTGGGGCGAGTGGCGCCGCGCAAACGAGATCGCGCGGCGGTTTATCACCCCGCGCGACTGGCAAACTCCCCACTTTGCACTGGCGATGTTGAGCGCTTCCCCGCTCGTCACGCCGGTCGGCTGGGCCACCCGCTCCCTCAGGAGGCGGGTAGCGCCTCCGCTGGATGCGCACGGTACTTAAACCACTGCCGGAAGCCGCTGGCATGCAATGCAAAGGTTGCAGCGTCGGCGCGACCGGGCGGCGAGATACGATCGATCTCAAGCCAATCGGCCGTCTGGCGGCACCACCGGTTAGAGACCGTGAAGGCGTATTCGTATCCTGCTTTCGCCGTTTCCGCCAGCACGGCACCGCTGATGTCACGGGCGCGGCCATTGGGATAAGCCAGCGCGGGGCACGGCCGGCCAGTCTGAGCCTCGATGGTGGCGCGGCTTTCCCGAAGCTCTTGGCGTAAATCCCCGGAGGAAAGGCTGCTTAGGATGGGATGGGTCACCGTGTGCGAGCCAAGGTCGAAGCCTGCGCCTGCAAGCGCACGCACGTCGTCCCAGGTCATGAAGGTCTGCGCATCTGCATCCTGATGCGGGTCGAAGCCAGCGGTCTCGCGAGCAAGGTACTTGAGGAAATCGCGGCGGCGCGTCTCGGTGCTATTCTTACACTCCTCCACGATCGAGAGCGCCAGCGCCGCGCGTTCCGCTGGGTTCTGCGGAATACGATAGACCCTCTCGGTTGGACCCTTGAGCGCCGCCGCGGGCCACCCGCAGATGCGAGCATAGGCTTCGTCTGGCCAGAGAACGAGATCGCTCTCAATGTACCCAGACGCAAGGAAAAAGAGTCCCGGAATCCCTTTGCGCCTTAATAGGGGTGCGGCGACGAGCGCATTGTTGCGGTAGCCGTCGTCGAAGGTCACGAGGACGGGAGGCTTGCGGGGCCGCCACTCACCGCGTTTCCAGCGTGAGAAGTCGGCCAGATCTACCGGGGTACACCGCGCACCCAACCAATCGAGATGCGTTTCGAACTCGGCGAGCGTGTGATGATAACGAAAAGGATCGGGCTTGCCCTCCCCTACGATGCCATGATACGCGAGGACGAGAGCATCACGATGGTGCAGGGAGAGGCACGCGCGATCCACTCCGGCGTATGTAAGCGCCAGAAGAAAGGCCCGACGGGCGTGGTCTCTAAACTCTGCTGCCATGATCATCTGCGCTTGGCAATGCCGGGAATGCGGAGCGCTTGCGTAGGATTGATATGCGCTTGCTAGTTTACCTTCTGGCACTCGTGATCCTCGGTTTTCTAGGACCCTCCCCTCAGGCAGCTGCCCAAGCGGCCCAGGCGGCGGAGCCCCCGATCGTGATTCCGGTGGCCGGATATGGCGGCGGGCGAAAAGACCCGGACCCGGGCAGCGTAGCGGATCGCCACCTCTTCGCCGCGATCGTCGATAACACGGAAAACACGAGCGAATCGCTCGCGCGCAATTGCCCGGGGGTGGGTCCCGCGTCGACCTGTCAGCCATACAAGTACGTGGGCCTTATCAAGAACTTCTGCAACACGCGCGTTACCCGCGCAGCCTATGCCTATGCGACTCGCAACGACGAGACGGCCTTCTTGCATACGTATCCCCGTCCGAAAACCGCGAACAGTCGACTTCTTTTTCAGGCAATCCCCAACCCCAGTCGGGGAATCTGCGCGCCCGACAATCCGGACGCCGTCATGCGGATGAATCCAGCCGATCGCGCATACAATGCCTACCTCTATCGAAACATTTGGGCGGGCTCCGACTATATAAGCGATTTCCCGCCGCCGTACGGCATTTTTGAAGACAATGCGTCGCTGCTCGCCGGAATCTCCGTTGGTGGCTTCAACGATGTATCGACCGAGTATGGCAGCGGCGTTCGCCCGTCGGGCTTTGCCGACAGGGTTGGAAACTCGCCCTATCGCGAAACCGTCGATTGGGAAACCGCACTCGGCGTTTTCGTCAACGGGGCTTGCGCTACCGGGTGCCGCGACATGGCGCTCAACGGCGTGGCAACAGGCTACGGAAACATCGGGCCGTGCAACGTCATCAGCAATGGGCGCTGTCACGCTCATTATCAAGCGGGCGTGATCGACGATCAGGTCGCAATCGACAACGTTTGCCGTGCAGCCCCGGGCGGTAATCTCAAATATTTCGTTGCCGAGCAGCCGATTTTTGGCGGCCGCTTCGGCCATCAGTTCATGGACAGCCAAACTATGACGGTAGAGATCAATACGATCGCCAATCTCTACGAACACACTGCGGGTGGCTGCGCGAACACGAAGATTGTCGACATCGAGCCCAGCAACGGCGAGGCGGGCGTGGGCGATGTCGCCGGCGGCTACCGTGTGCGAGTTGCCGCCTTGGCATTCCGCTGGCTCGTTGCGAATCCGTCAACCGGAATTCCCGATCGAGTAATCTCCTTTCAATATACGATAGGCCGCACAATGTCCGAAGTGCCGTACTTCTTCGAGGACACGCTGGTCCCGTATGGTGCCGAGCATGCCGTCGAACCCTTCAAATGGAATGGGCGAGCACAGACGGTCGGCGGGGGCTGTCCTTCAATCGATGCGGACCGCGGTGGCTCGATCGATCTCCTGGTCACCTGCAAAGGCGCGGCGGGCGTCTACTGCCAGCAGTACCGGCATCTCTTCATAAACGGCAGCGATTACGGGAAAGCGGCAGCCTGCCTCAACACAGGGACGGAAACCGCGAATATTATGCGTTCCTGGTTCACCCGCGATACGATGTCCTCGTACCGCTATGAGCTGGCACTGCAAGGTGGCGAAATGAAGTCCGTGCCATATCGCGGCGTCCCGGGTGGTTGGATCGCATTGCCGACCTGTACGAATGTAAGTTATTGTACGGGACGCAGTACGCTGTCGACGCAAGCCGTTCCGTTCAAAGGCGATGGCTCCGAGGAACTGTGTGGCCCCTGTGGCATCATCCTATTGCAGCATATTAGACCGGTGTAGATTTTTTAACTCAACGTGTTATGCATGTTGATGCATTAACGTCGTATGCTCGATGAATGCTTATACATCGGCTCGCGCGTGCAATTCTCACGCGTACATTCTTCCTCGTTCTCTGCGGCTGCGCCGGGCAGCAACTACTGACGCCGACCGAGCCATCATCGGCACAGTGGAAGGCTTCCCTTGCGCGCTTGGCGGTTAACGGGGCGGGACCGTCGCTCGAGATTCCAAATCATCCGTCCTTTAGCGAGTTTCTCGGCACTAACGACCTCGGTGAACTCGCCGTCGATGCCGGCGACGGTAAGCCAATGTTGGGTTACGTCGCGCGGCCGCCGTACCGGTCGCAGGACTTCGAGCGGAAGCAAGCGCCCAACGCATCGGTTACGACGGTTACGGGGCTGAACAACGGCGGAATGATCGTTGGCTACTATTCGGATCGTCGCGGAAACGTCGTCGCCTTCAGTGAGCGACATGGGATGTGGAAGCATTACGCCGACGCGTCGAACCCCACGGAGTATCTCGGCGTCAACGACGGCGGCGCGGCGGTTGGTTTCTATACGGAGCGTGGCGTCAATCACGCATTCATGCGCGACCTCAAGAGCGGAAAGCTCACGCGCATTCACGCCGGCGCGGGCAGCGTCATCGCCTCCGCGATCGACGACCGCGGACATGTCGTCGGCTATAAGACGATGGCGCACGGGGACGTGAAAGGATTTCTTTGGAAAGCGGGGCGCTTCGCGGAGTTTTCGTATCCCGGCGCGCTCCAGACCAAGCCCATGGGAATCGCCGGGAATGGAGAGATCGTCGGCACGTACGTCGGCGCATCCGGCAAAGCGCATGGTTTCCTGCTGCGCGATGCGGAGACGATTCCACAATGGAAAGCATTTGACGAGCCTAGTGCCCGCGGCGAAACGGTCTTGAGCGGCATCGACACGCGCGGAGATCTGGCCGGCTACTATCGCGACAAAGAGTCGCGTATCCGCGGCTTTTACTGCTGCGCGTCGTCGCAAGACGACACGCCTCCACCCGTCATCCCTGTCTGGGGCGCCGGCGGCGATGCCCTGGATACCGACCCTGGCGCCATCCCCGATCAGCATCTCTTCGCGGTAGTCCTGGACAACGCGTACAATTCGAATGCAAAGCTCGCCGCGAACTGCCCGGGCGTGAGCAGCACGTCGACATGCCAGCCGTACAAATATGTCGATTTGCTCAACGATTTTTGTAACACGCCGGCTACCCTGGCGGCCTATAAATGGGCCGACGCAAACGATGAGACGGCATTTCTACATACCTATCCCAACGGAACGACGGAAAGCAATCGCATCGAGTTTAACGCGACGCCGAATCCGAGCGGGCCGAACTGCAAGCCCGATAACTCCAACGCCGTCATGCGAATGAATGCCGGCGACAATGCCTTCAACGCCTATCTTTATAAAACGGTTTGGACCGGGACGGACTACACTAACGATTTTCCGGCGCCGTACGGTGTGATGGAGGATCAGGGATCCGTTTTCGCAGGCATCATCGTCGGAGGCGCCGGTCAGGGGCAAGTATCTACGGAGTATGGCAGCGGCACCGCTCCCTCAGGCTTTGCCAATCAAATCGGTAACTCGCCCTATCACGACGCTAGCGATTGGGAAACGGCACTTGGCACTTTCACGAACGGGGCCTGTGGGTCGACCTGCCTCAATATGACCCTGAACGGGGTGGCGACCGGATACGGCAACGTTGGCCCCTGTAAGGTTATCAGCAACGGCCATTGCCATTCGCAATATCAGGCGGGCATGATCGACGATCAAGCGGACATCGATAATCTCTGTAGCACGGTCACCGGCGGAAACCTTAAGTACTTTTATGCCGAGCGCCCAATTTTTGCAGGACGATTCGGCTTTGAGTTTCTCAACAGCCAAACGATGACGGTCGATATCAATACCGTCGCCAACCTCTATTCGCACACGGCCGATGGCTGCGCGACCACTAAAATTGCCGACATAGAGACAAGCTATGGCGAGGGCGGTGTGGGCGATGTCATGGGAGGCCACGTGGTCCGGCTAGCGGCCCTGGCATATCGCTGGATGGTTGCCAACCCTGCAACCGGCATTCCCGATCGGGTGATCTCCTTTCAGTATACCGAGGGACAGACCAAGACCGAAGTGCCGTACTTCTTCGAAGACACGTTGGTGCCCGATGGAGCGGAAACCGCGGTTCCGAAGTTCGTTTGGAACGGCAGCAAGTTTACCGTTGGCGGCGGTTGCCCCGCCACCAACGGCGACTCGGGGGGCGCGGTCGCTCTGCTCGTCCAATGCGTGAGCTCGGCCGGCATCTATTGCCAACAGTACCAGCATCTGTACATCAACCAAATCGACTACGGCAAAACGGCCGCCTGCCTCAACACAAGTACGACCACTGAGAACATTGCGAGCTCCTGGTTCAAGAACGATCCGATATCCTCGTACAGCTACGTCCTCGCGCTCCAAGGCGGCGAGATGACGTCGGTGCCGTATCAGGGCGTTTCGGGCGGCTCGATTGCGCTATCCACCTGTACGAACAAAACGTATTGCACGGGGCAGAGTACCCTCGCGACACAGGTCGCACCGTTCCAAGGGAACGGCAGCGATCAGTTGTGTGGTCAATGCGGCGTCATATTGTTAGAAAATAACTAACACCATCGGATGGCATACCTAAGGCCTCAGCCGATGGATTTCTGCCCGGCCTCGTACGCAAGCCGGGGATAGACCGCAGCAAGGAATCGCCGGTTCGTGTGTGAACCTGACGATCGGGTCCCGTTGCGGACTCTACGCCCCCAGAGGAGCCGGTTGTGCGCAGTATTAGAAGTGTCGGATTGGCCTTTGCTTTTGCCGGCTCAGGGTTCGGTCTTTGCGCTTGCGGTGGCGGCTTAGGATCATCGCCCTCGACGGCTCCAGCATTCGGCCGTTCAGGTGCATCAGATTTCGCGAAGCCCGTTCGGCACGGCATGGCGAGCAAACTGCAGCACATCGTGATCATCATCCAAGAGAACCGGTCTTTTAATAACCTCTTCATGGGTTATCCCGGAGCCACCACGTCGAGGTACGGTCAGTTATCAAACGGCAAAAAAGTTAAGGTTGTGCCGATCCCGCTCGAGACGACGTGGGACCTGGAGCATAATGCAGCAGGTTTCTTCGAAGCCTGCAACGGCATCGGTAGCGTTCCCGGAACCAGTTGCCGGATGAACGGCTTCGACAAAGTATGGGTCGGTTGCGGCCACAGCGGCTATGCCCCCTGCCCGGTTCCACACCCACAGTATGCTTATGTACCGCAGAAGGATATCGCTCCCTACTACATGATTGCCAAGCAATACGTCCTAACAGATCAGATGTACGCGTCGAACCTTGACGGAAACAGTTTTGCTGCTCATCAGTACATCATCTCCGGGCAGGCAGCGAAGTCGGTAAACTCTCCAACTGGCGCATGGGGCTGTGACGGCATGGACGGCGACGAGGTGTCCACCATAGGGGCCGATCGTCAAGTACCGTACGGAAACGAGCCGCCGTGCTTTTCGGACTCGTCGCTCGGGCAAGAGGCCGATGACGCCGACATTACGTGGGCCTTCTATACCGGTAAAATCGGTGGCGACGGGCAAATTTGGAGCGCCTATCAGGCGAACCAATACGTGTACGACGGGTCAGACTGGGCGAACGACGTCATTACGCCGCAAACGCAATTCTTTAGCGACGTTTCCAGCGGAAAACTACGCCAAATAAGTTGGGTAACGCCGACTTATGAGAACTCCGATCATCCAGGCTCCAAGTCGAATACAGGGCCATCCTGGGTAGCGTCCCTCGTTAACTCCATCGGTCAATCGAAATACTGGGACAGCACCGCGATCTTCATCCTTTGGGACGACCCAGGGGGCTGGTACGACCCGGAGCCGCCTGCCTACGTCGATTATGATGGGCTCGGCTTTCGCATACCGATGTTGATCGTTTCGCCCTACGCTAAGAAGAACTACGTTTCGCACGTCCACTACGAGCACGGCAGCATCTTAAAGTTCGCGGAAGATGTGTTCGGCTTGCCACGTCTGGCGGCGAGCGATACGCGTGCGAAATCGCCCGAAAAAGATGCCTTCGACTTTAACCAAGCGCCGCGGAAATTTCAGGCTATCCCTTCGGCGCTGGGCAAATCGTATTTCATGCGGCAGCCGCTGGATCTGCGCCCGCCCGACAACGACTGAGCCAGTGCGTCGCGACACAGGTCGCACCGTTCCAACGGAACGGCAGCGATCAGTTGTCTGGTCGCTGCGGCGTCATCTTGTTAGAAATAACTAACATCATCGGATGGCACCTAAGGCCTCAGCCGATGGATTTCTGCCCGGCCTCGTACGCAAGCCGGGGATAGACCGCAGCAAGGAATCGCCGGTTCGTGTGTGAACCTGACGATCGGGTCCCGTTGCGGACTTTACGCCCCCAGAGGAGTCGGTTGTGCGCAGTATTAGAAGTGTCGGATTGGCCTTTGCTTTTGCCGGCTCAGGGTTCGGTCTTTGCGCTTGCGGTGGCGGCTTAGGATCATCGCCCTCGACGGCTCCAGCATTCGGCCGTTCAGGTGCATCAAATTTCACGAAGCCCGTTCGGCATGGCATGGCGAGCAAAATTCAGCACGTCGTAATAATCGTCCAGGAGAACCGCTCGTTCAATAACCTGTTCTACGGTTTTCCCGGCGCAAAGACAGTTAAGTACGGTTACGATGCCAAGAATAAGAAAATTGAATTGAAACCTATTCCGTTCGATACGGACTGGGATGTTGAACACTCTGCGGCTGGATTTTTTCTATCGTGTAATGGTACCGGTAGCATTCCGGGGACCGACTGCCAAATGAATGGGTTCAATCAAGAGTGGGTCCAATGCAATATGCCCGGCTACACGAAATGCCCCAACGCGAACCCTCAGTATGGCTACGTGCCGCCCGCGGAGACGAAACCGTATTTTGCCATCGCAAAGCAGTACGTCCTGGCCGATCAGACGTACGCGTCGAATTTCGATGAGAGCAGCTTCGTTGGCCACCAGTACCTGATCGCGGCGCAAGGCGCGCAGTCAACAAACTATCCGATTAGCGATTGGGGCTGCGAAGGCGGGCCCGGCGACACCGTCCCCATCGTTGGTCCCCAACGGCAAGTGCCTGACGGGTCTGAGATGCCCTGCTTTAACGATACAACCATCGGGCAAGAGGCCGACGATGCCGGCGTTTCTTGGGCATTCTACACCGGTGCTATTGGCGGGATGGGTGGCATTTGGAGTGCATATCAGGCGAACCAATACGTCTACGACGGCGCTGACTGGAAAAAAGACATCATCACGCCGCAGACGCAGTTCTTCAGCGACGTCTCAAATGGCAACCTTCGCCAGATCAGTTGGGTTACCCCAACCTGTAAAAACTCCGACCACGCGGGATGTAACGGCAACACCGGCCCGATGTGGGTGGCCTCACTCGTCAACGCCATCGGTCAATCGCAGTACTGGAACAATACTGCGATCTTCATCATCTGGGACGACCCGGGAGGCTGGTACGATCCCGAGCCGCCTGCATACGCTGACTATGATGGTTTGGGTATGCGGGTCCCGATGCTGATCGTTTCGGCATACGCGAAGAAAGGCCATATCTCCGAGGTCCACTACGAGCACGCCAGCATATTGAAGTTCGTGGAGGATCTGTTCGGCTTGCCACGTCTCGCGGCGAGCGATAAGCGTGCGAAATCGCCCGAAAAAGATGCCTTCGACTTCAATCAACCGCCGCGGAAATTCCAGGTTATCCCTTCGGCGCTGGGCAAATCATATTTCATGCGGCAGCAGCTGGATCTGCGCCCGCCCGACGACAACTGAGCGGTGCGTTTAAACGCTACTTCGACAGGAGACCAAATGTTGAGCCTTCGGAACTTTACACTTTGCATTGCCGTTTCCGCCGCGAGCCTCTCGGCGTGCGGGGGAAACGTCGGCGCGCCGCTGGCGATGGGACAGCAGGCCGATGCAGAGCGCGCTCGAGTCGTGCTCGATAGCGCCGGCATAAGCAAGATCAATCACATCGTGATCGTCATTCAGGAGAACCGCAGTCTCGACAATCTCTTTCAGGGCTTCCCGGGTGCCGACACGCGGTCATATGGCTACGACAGCAGCGGAAAGAAGATCAAGCTCGGGCAGATACCGTTGGAGATTACGTGGGATCTCGACCATAGCTCCACGGCGTTCTTTGCGTCGTGTAACGGCACGGGTAGCATCCCGGGAACAAATTGCCGCATGAACGGCTTCAATAAGGAGAGCGTAGAGTGCGGACAGGGGAGCTATCCGAAGTGCCCGATCGAACATCCGCAATACGCGTACGTGCCGCACGCGGAGACGGCGCCCTATGTCGACATGGCGAAGCAGTACGTCTTGGCCGATAAGATGTTCGCTTCAGATTTCGATGAGAGCAGCTTTGTGGCACATCAGTACCTGATCGCGGCCCAGTCCAGTTCGGCGGTGAACTACCCGAACGGCCTGGATTGGGGATGCTACGGCTCTGGAGAGACGATCCCCACGCTCTCGCAGCAGCGCCAGGTCCTATATAGTCAACGCATCGCCCCGTGCTTCAACAACCAAACGTTGGGCGACGAGCTAGACGGGGCCAGCATATCGTGGCGCTCTTACACCTCGTCGATACCGAATTCATCGGGGCACCTGTGGAACGCCTATTCGGCCATATCACACATCTATAAGGGCCCGGACTGGAAAAAGGACGTCATCACTCCGCAAACGCGCTTCTTCACCGATATTAAGCACAGCGCATTGCCTGCCGTGAGCTGGGTCACCCCGACCTGTGCCAACTCGGATCACGCAAGCTGCCGCTCGAATACGGGTCCGTCCTGGGTGGCCAGTATCGTCAACGCCGTCGGCCAATCAAAGTATTGGAACTCCTCGGCGATATTCGTCGTGTGGGACGACCCCGGAGGCTGGTACGATCACGTCCCACCGAAAATGCTCGACTATGACGGGCTCGGAATGCGGGTGCCGCTCTTGGTCATCTCTCCCTATGCGAAGAAGGGACACGTCTCGCACGTCCCCTTTGAGCTCGCCAGTATTCTAAAGTTCGTTGAGGGTCGTTATGGTTTGGCCGCCCTGCAGTCCAGCGACGCGAGGGCCACATCTCCCGCAGGCGACTGCTTCGACTTCAATCAGCCTCCACGAAAGTTCGTAGTCATCCCCTCTGAGAAGGGGCTGGATTATTTCCTAACCCAACCGCCGGACCAACGCCCGGTTGACACCGAATAAGGTCGGGCGCACCTCATGAGGAGCCTCTCTGTGCGAATCCTTCGTTCCCCCGGTCCGACACTTGCTCTCGCGACGTTTATGCTCTCGGGTTGCGGCGGTAACCTCGGCTCCTCGCCGCCCGCCTCGGGCCTCTTAGCGAACGCTACGACATCGCAAAGTAAGCAAGGCATCAATAAGATTCAGAACATCGTAATCATCATTCAAGAAAACCGCAGCGTCGATAATCTCTTTCAAGGCTTTCCGGGTGCCGACACGCAGTCGTATGGATACGACACCTCCGGCGAAAAGATCAAGTTAGGAACGATCGGACTGGCGACGACCTGGGATGTCGACCATAGCTCCGCCTCTTTCTTCTCCGCATGCAACGGCACGGGAAGCTATCCGGGAACCGATTGCCAAATGAACGGCTTCAACAATGAGGCCGTCGGATGCGGTACCGGGAGCTATCCCCCGTGCCCGATCAAGCATCCGCAATACGCGTATGTACCGCCGGCCGAAACGAAGCCATATTTCGACATGGCGTCGCAATACGTTTTGGCCGATCACACGTTCGCGTCCAACTTCGACGCAAGCAGCTTCGTTGCGCATCAGTATCTGATCGCCGCACAGGCCAGCTCCTCGGTGAACTACCCGAATTCGAACGACTGGAGCTGTGAAGGCGGCCCTGGCGACACGATTATGACGTTGACGAAGCAGCGCGCAATTAACTACGGTCACCGCATTCCTATCTGCTTCAACAACGAAACGCTCGGCGACGAGCTTGATACGGCGAAGATCCCCTGGGCCTACTATACGGCCGCGGTGCCATATGGGGACGGCGCTTACTGGAGTGCCTACTCCGCCATCAAGCATATTTACAACGGTCCCGATTGGCACAACGACGTCTTCAGTCCTCAAACAGACTTTTTCAAAGACGTTAAGGGCGGCAAGTTGAGACCCGTAAACTGGGTTACGCCGACCTGCGAAAACTCCGATCACGCAAGCTGCGACTCGGATACTGGCCCTTCGTGGGTGGCATCGCTCGTGAACGCCATCGGCGAATCGAAATACTGGAAGACGACCGCGATTTTCGTCGTCTGGGATGACTACGGCGGCTGGTATGACCATGTGCCGCCGAAAAAGCTCGATTACGACGGGCTCGGCTTCCGCGTCCCGATGCTGGTTATTTCACCTTATGCCAAGAAAGGGCACGTGTCGCATGAGGACTACGAGCTAACGAGCATCCTACGGTTCGTCGAGGATCGGTTCGGCTTGCCGACAATGGCTGACGCCGATCATCGTGCGCTCTCGCCTGCCGCCGATTGTTTCGATTTCACTCAGTCGCCTCGTAAGTTCACGCAGATCCCGTCGGCAAAGAACGAAGAGTACTTCATGCACCAGCCGCCGGATCCGCGCCCCGTCGACACCGAATAGGTCGCGAACGGAACGCTATCGTGAGTGCGCACGTTGAGGAGTCACAGCCGCGCAAGCGCGTGCGGGGGCCGCGTCCGGCACTTCGGCCCGCGCGGTTCGAGGACTACGAGCAGCTCATGCGGCTGGAGGCGAACCTCAGCCCGGAAACGCTCCCGCTCGACGACTGGCGAGCGCTTTGGCTGAGCAATCCACTATGGCCGCAGGTCGGTTCCTCGTGGCCGATCGGCTGGGTGCTCGAAATCCCGACGGGCGAGCTCGTCGGCTGCGTCGGCAACGTTCCGGTGCTCTACCATTTTCGCGGCGAACGCCTGATCGGCGCCACCGGCCGCGGCTGGGTGGTTCTACCGGAGCATCGGGCCTTTGGCAGCTCGGCGAAGCTTCTGACCGAGCACTTCCACCAGGCCGTGGACTTGGTCTTGGATACGTCGGTCAGCGCGCAGGGAGTCGAGCGTTCCTTCTATTTCGCCAGCCGGATCCCGGCGGGCGACTGGGGAAGCGGTTGCATATTTCATAACGAGGCACCGTACCTTCGCAACGCGAGCGCTGCAAAAGCTCAACGTGCCGCTGGCGGAAGCACTCGCGCCGTTCGCTGGCATGGGCTTGCAGCTGAAGGACGCAATCTTTAGCAAGCGTTTTCCCAAAGCCCATTCCTCATTTACGATCGAGACGACGGATCAGTTCGACTCCCGCTTCGATGGGTTTTGGACCGAACTGCTGCGCCAGAGACCCGACGTCGTGCTCGCGGCTCGCGATAGCGCGACGCTTTCGTGGCACTTCTCTATCCGCATGCGGAAAGAACGCTTGTGGATCTTCACCGCATCGTGCAATCGCCAACTTCGCGCGTACTGTATCTTCGAGCGCAAAGATATTGGACCGGAGCTCCGCCGCATGCGCCTGGTGGATTATCAAACGATCGAGCCGGAAGCCGACCTCCTTGCAGATTTGCTCGCGGCTGCGCTACGCCGATGCATTGCCGAGGAGGTCTGTGTTCTGGACAAATCGGGGCTCGGGCTGCCGAAGATGCGCGCCTTCGAAGAGCTTGCTCCGTACCGGCGAAAACAGCATTGGCCGTTTTGGTATCGCACGACCAATCCCGCGCTGGTAGAAGCACTGGCACGGCCCGAGTCGTGGGATCCGACCGAATACGACGGCGACGCCAGCATCGGCTAGCAAGACGTCTTCTCGTTCACAACGCGCTCACATAGCGAGCTGACGCCGGCATAATAGGTGGCTGGAGCGTAGGCGACGAGAGACCGGCGCGCGGCGGAGCTCAGCGCGATCTGCAGGTCGGGACTCGAGATCAACGTGACGATGCCTCGCGCGAGGTCTTCGGCATCGCCGCTCCGCACAAGCAAACCCTCCTCGCCGTGGCGGATCATTTCGCCGACGCCTCCCACGCGGGTCGCCACGATCGGTACGCCGTAGTCCATCGCCTCCAAAAGGACATTCGGGGAGCCTTCGCTGTACGACGAAAGAGCGAAAATGTCCGCGGCTTCGTAATAGGGCGCCACATCATCGCGGTACCCGGCCAGCCGCACCACGTCTGCGAGGCCCAGCTCGCGGCAGAGACGCTCGAGTTTCGCCTGTTCCGGTCCGTCGCCTACGAGCACCAGCACGGCGGACTGGTCGAGTGTTCGCCTGACGTGGGCCATCGCGCGAATCAGGTCGGCATGGCCCTTTTCTTTCGACAGCCTTCCAACGGACAAAACGATGCGTGCATCGCCGCGCAGCCCGAGCGCCGCGCGCGCGGCGCTCTTCGCGCTGCGAACCGCCGACGAACCGGCGATGGGTGAGCGGTGGACGCTGAGGCGCCCTTTTTCGATGCCCAGCCGATGGTTCAAATCCGCCGCGAAAGCTTCGCATGCGGCCATGACGGCGTCAGCGCCCCGCAGCGACCAGCGGTCGAGCTGGTCGTAGATCCTCCAAGTGAGGCTCGTCGCGGTGTAGCCGTGGTGCGAAGCGATCCATGCTCTTCTGCGATTCAATCCCGCAGCTCGCACCAAAAAGTGCGTTTTCGCGCCATGCGTCCACAGTACGTCGGGACTATGCGTGGCGATGATCGCGCGCAGCTGCTCAAACACGGCAAAGTCGAAACGCCGGCGTTCCCGACTACGTCGATCGGAAAACCCTCCTGCGCGAAGCTTTACGACGAACTCGGGATCCGATTCCTCACGGACAAAGGTCAGCATCGATACGTCAAGGCGCACTGGCGCCTCTCGGTTCTCCCGGGCGTATCTCGCAAGAGTTAACACCGGTTTGACCTTGCCCGAAACGACCGTATCGTCGAGCAGGGCGAGCATGCGAATCGGGTCGTCGGCGGCTCGCGGCGCCCCCTCGGTCAGCGAATATCGACGTGCCAACTAAAAGGCATTCCGTCGGTAGAGTATTGTCGGTCCGCGCGGTAAAAGCGGGTCTGTAAGGAGTGACGTAGTAAGAAGCACCACCATTTTAAAGTGGTCTCCCAAGACAGCCGCGATGCTCATGGCGATCGCAGCATCGCTCGCCGCACTGGCCTTGACGGGGCGAGCAGATAGTACTGCGCCCGAGCAAGCGTGGCTGGGCCTGAGTGACATTCATTTAGACATCTTCGACGGATTCTTCGTCCCCGAGCGAGTATGGTTCCGACACGAACGTCGCGCTCTTTGATTCCGCGCTCGTGCAGATGAAGCGTGCGGCGCCGGATCCTGCGGTCGTGTTGCTTCACGGGTGACTTCATCATGCACAACCTTCGCGAGCATTTGAGGCGCGGGCCCGACACGGCGAACGAAGTGGGACTTCAGACGATGCGGTGGATCGCGTCGAAGCTCGCGCTGGCCTTCCCGAAATCCCAGTTCGTGTTCGTCCTCGGCAATAACGATATTCCCTGCGGTGACTATCGAACGGCGGACCGGAGCGCGTACGCAGAGGCACTCGCGCGCATCTGGGCGCCCTTGGTAGATCGCGGTGGCAGTTCGCCGCAATTTGCCTCGTCATTCGTGCGTGGAGGGTACTACACCGTGCGGCTTGCGAGGCCGAGGTTGCGGCTTATGGTGCTCAACAGCGTCCTCTTTTCTACTGAGTATCGGGGCAATTGCGGCGCCGACGATCCGAGGGCCGCGGTAGAGCAGTTGGCGTGGTTGTCGGCGAGGCTCCGGGCTACGCCGGCGGGTACGCGTAACGTCGTCATCATGCACATCCCGCCGGGGATCGACGCCTTTTCCACGGATTTTTTGCACGGGTTCGTGATGTGGCACTTCCTGCGACCTCAGTACGGCCGTGCCCTGGTAGCAATGCTGCAGTCTGCCCGAAACCGCGTGGCATATGCAATAACGGGCCACACGCACCGGTTCGACGTGAGGTTCGCGGGCAATGTCCCTATGCTAATACTTGGGTCGCTCGCGCCTGTTTACGGCAATAATCCGGCATTTTATCTGCTCCGCGTAGCCGCGTCCGGTTCGCTCGACGATCTCGAAACGTACGCCTTTGACGAAACCGGGCGATCTTGGCAAGGAGCACGAAGTTTCGATGCAACGTGGGATGTGGACCATTTCGATGCAGCATCCCTTCGGCGCTTACACGGGGAGTTAGAGAAAGTAGAATCGGCCCGCGAGCGCTGGGATCGCCAGGGCGGAGGATGGCCGCCGTATCCGGTCGGAGCGTCGGGTTTATGGGGCACGGAGTGGCGGGTCGCGTGGTGCGCGCAAGATCTTGTCGTGAAGGACGTTGCGCGCTGCGCCGGGACGCAAGACCGTCTTGCGGTCTTGGGCCTATTTGTCGCGGTCGTCGTCGGCGGGCTGGCCAGCGTAGCCATCTTCATCGTTTCTCGCTTCCGCCGCCGGAGCGGACACTCGTGAAATCGCGATGTAGCCATGACGAGCGCCGAAACGAAAAAGCGCTGCGGCCGTCACCGCATCGTCGATCTCTCCGCCAATCGCCGCACCCAGCGCGTCGTCAATGCGAAGCCGCAGGGTCGCAATGCTCTCTTCGTCCTCCGGCTGCGGCTCGGCGAACTCGAGATCCGATGCCGAAAAACAAATCACGGGAGGATCGACGATCGACGGAATTTCTTGCAGTGTGCCGAGTTCGCTCCACTCACGAGCGCGGGCGCCAAGTTCTTCGAAGAGTTCGCGCTTGGCACAGTCCAACGGCGTCTCCGTTGGGTTGCAACCGCCCTTGACGATCTCGATAACGGCTCGTCGTGCGGCAAAACGAGGTTGCCGAGCGAACAACAGTTCCTCCTCATCGCGGACGACCACGGCGCAAGATTGAGGGGTTCTCACGAGGAGGTGCTCGCCCGGGCGGCCGGTAGCGTGGAGGATCTGATGCGCCTCGACCGTGAGCCAGGGATTGCGATAAATTTCTTTGTGACTGAGGCGTTGATAAGCATCCTCGGGCACGGGTGACGCGCCTGGCGGCTTACGAGGGTTAGCGTCGAATCGTGAGACGGCGTTCACAATGGGTATACGAGTACGCCCAGAGTGGCGGGCCACCCTACGGATCGCCGCACGGAATTCTACTTGTCAATGGATCTCAGGGCGGAGTTCCGCTTGCACCGAACGCTGATCGATCGCTTTCGCCCGTGAACGCTCCCGCCGAGCTCTACGGCTCGTGCAAGTAAGATTAATCGCGGTTATCCTTGCGATCGCACTGTCTGTATCGAGCGCGCCGAAGGCCGGCCTGACGGCGCCGTCAATGCCTACAATCGCCGGTTGTAAAATGTTCCCGAACCCGAGTAGTCCACTTGCGACGTACAACGTGGACGTTTCACGGTATCCGGTGAACGCGCTGTCGCATCAGTACATGGCGACATATCACACGGCGTTGCATGCCAATTTCGGATATATCGACTGGGCAGGCATGCCCTACAACGTCGTGCCAGCAGATCAGCCGATGGTTCCGGTCACGTTTACGAAATATCCAGACACGAGCGACCCCGGACCATATCCCATTCCGCCAAACCCCAGGATCGAAGGCCGAAGCGGCGGCAGCGATCGGCACTTGATCGTGCTGCAACAGGGAACGTGCGAGCTGTACGAGATGTGGCAAGCCTCGTACAGTCCCAACACGGGCTGGACGGCTTCTAACGGTGCCAAGTTCAACGTAACGACCGGCGCGCTGCGTCCGCTGAACTGGACAAGCGCCGATGCGGCCGGAACGCCCATCCTTCCGGGCCTGATTCGTTGTAGTGAAATGCACCAAGGCGTCATCCTGCATGCCGTTAACCTCGTGATACCAGAGCCGTCGCAGTACGCTTATATTTTGCCGGCTACTCACTGGAACGATGCATTCAGGAATCCCGCTTACCTTCCCATGGGCGCACGTATTCGATTGAAAGAGTCGTACCACATTACCGACCTTACAGGGCAGGCGCGTGTAATTGCTGTCGCGCTGCGACGGTACGGCGCCCTCGTTATGGACACTGCTGGGCCATCCGAGCGTCTGCAGCTTGAGGCCGAGCCCTCTGGCACTTGTTGGAACCAGAGGGAACTCGCGGAACTAGGCATTATCCAGACTACGGATTTAGAAGTCGTGCAGACCGGCCCCGTGCGCGTGCCGTATCACTAATCGTTGCTACTCATCAGTGGTGTGAGAGGGCGTCCTTCAAGATTCTCAGGTCAAGGCCGTCGTCGTTCGACCGGATCCAGTTTAAGTTGCGCTGCCACACCGTCGGAAGCTGATAATGATTGAACTCGACGAGCGCCTCGTAGGAAATCTTCAATTTATGGATCGCGTTTACGTGCTCTCGGCGGTTCTCCAAGATGTTAGCGGCAATATAGAACATGAACGCCTTGTAGAACAGGAACAACGGATCCGGATAGGTCAGGTAGCATTCTCCGAACGCTTGGCCTTGAGAGGTGAAGTGGTCGGCGCTCGATGACTCGTGATCCTTTACCGACTGCAAGCCTTCATGAAACGCCTTTTCCCGGTTGGCCGCGTTGCAAGGGAAAGGTGCACGATAGGGCGCGTTTGGATTCCAACGTTTGCTTTGCTGTGCTTGGGCCGAGCGAGGCAGTCCGGCTACGACCAAAACGATAACGAGCAGAAGCCTCGATACGACAGCCATGAATTCCATTTCGAGACAAGCTCAAGACCGTATCCCGGTATGAAATTGCCTCCAGAGCGTAGTTTTTCGTCGTCGCTCCGGGATAGCCCAGGAAGAGATCGTTGAAGCTGCGTTTTTGTTGAATGAGGATCAGGACGTGCTTAATCTTGGAGTTGCCATTGCGGCCGAATAGTGGCCCCATGCGCGAGGAGCCCGAGTTGCCGGCGCAGGCGGCAAGGGCAGTCATCCCTGATGTGAAAAGCAACAGCAAGGAGAGATCTCACCGATAGATCGACAACTATTACTCGTACGCGTATTGGTAAAGGCGCGAAGCGCGTGGGGAAGTCTCGACTAGGACTCCGCGGCCCGTCGGTCGATCCGAGCGTCCTCGCGTCGCCGTGTAGATAAAGGCGCCCGCGGCACGCGAGCGCCTTGCACGATAGACCTTAGGCGGCTGCTAACTCGAGATGACTTCTAGTCATTCGGGTTTTTGGTTACGCTAAAACTGAGTGAACTTACCGGGTTGTTTGCAGATGTGATTGAGTGCGCCGTGCCAGCGAACGCACCGTTTGCTATGGTTCCGCTGCCGGTCGCGTAACCGCCTTTTCTGTTGTAGATAATGAAAACTATCTGCGCCTCTCCCGAGGTTTTCGACTGTATCCTGGCACCGAGGCGGTAGATGACAGTCGTCCCGTGCGCGGTGATTCTGAACGGCCCCAAGATATTTTTGTTGTGGAAATGTAGCTTGATTTGCAGCGTCCCAGAGTATGTCTTCTGCCCTTCAAACAGCTTAATCGAGCCGTCGTACATTCCGGCGAGTTGCTTGTGGCGGCCGGACGCCGCGAATGGGCCAGCCTCCTGAATCGTCGAACTCAGCGGTCCTACGCTGGGTGTGCCGGTGCCGGCCTGACCCGCACATCCGGCTGCAACTGCCGCCAAGATCGCAACGGCAGCCTTGAAAATGCTAAAATTCTTCAATGGTTTCCTCCTGGGATGGGCCCTATCGTGCGGGCAGTGATTGCTGAGCTTGAGTCAAAGACCTCGGAACGAGCGACGGAAATCTCAGGAAGTCATCCCAAGCCAGACGCCCGCCGCAGTGCGTCGTTAAGATGAGTGCCGTGCCGGAGTCTGGCGGAATCCGATCATGCTCACGAGGCGTTGCCACAGGTTCATAGTATTGCCATGCATGACCTAGAGCCATTGCGCTGCTACGCTAAAACGGTAAGAACGTACTATGATGGGGCGCTAGATGACGAAAATGCGAGTCCGGAAAGCGGGCATAATTTAGTTGGCGTGTGTGCTGGCACTTGCACTGCGCGCTGCGCTCGACTATTGCTTTGATTGAGTCGCTTGAGTGAGGTCACGAGCGTAATGGCGGTTATTCGCTAAATATTGAACACACGTAGCCGGGCGCCTTGAGTGTATAATGCCGACGCTTCGTCTAAAAGCGGCGTGAGTGCGCCAATCGCGCTAGGGCACGCGCCCCTCGCCCTAGCTCGCCGGCGCCCGGATCGCGGCGATGACGGCAGAGCGTGATCGGACGCCAAAGGCCTCCCGTACCCGAACGGCGTGGTTCTTGACGGTTTGTGGCGAGACACTCAAGCGATCGGCAATAGCCTTGTCGGTCAACCCTTCGCAAATCAACTCGCACACGCGGCGTTGCGCTGGGGTCAAGCCCGCAATGCGCACGTCGCCCAGGTGAGCGCTGCGCGCGGCGATGTGCTGCGCAACGGAACTCTCCGAGAATCCCTGCACCGCTTCGGCAGCACGTTGCAGCCACGTGTCATCCTGCGTTACGGCGTGTAAGCGCAATGCCGATGCCGCCGCCCGCCAGGCGTACCCGATGCTCTCAAAGATCGTGTAGGCTTTGCGCAGCTGCCGAACCCCATCGACCTGTAACCCCGACGCGGCCAGCAGCGTCCCATGCGCGTAGGACTCCATGGCCAGCATCCGATCTCCGCGAGCGAACCCCAGCGTTGGCGCGAAGTCTGACGCCACCCGCTCGTAGAGCGACCATAACCCCTTGGCCGTGGGCACGTCCTCGTCGGCGACGAGTTCGACAAGATTGAGAATCGCCGCGCGTTCTTCCCCGCAGCCGGTCCAATCGGCGCACTGTGCCCGATTCACCGCATGGCGCAACAACGCGCGAGCGAACGCATCGTGGCCGGCCATCCTGGCCAGGTACGCCTGATCGGCGTAGCACCCGGCAATCCACATACTGGACAGCGCCGCGTCGCGGGCGTCGTAGGCGTGCTCCATCGCCTGGTCGTAGTGACCGCGCAAGCCGTAGGCCCATGCCAATGCCCGCAGGGTCAGCAGCCGATGCGTCTCGAGATCCTTCGTCCACGGGATTGCCTTGGCGATCTCCGCCACGCGCTCAAAAATGTCTGGCGGCGAGATTTCCCGCAGAAGATGGACCAACGAATGCGTCGCCATGGCGAGCAAACTAACGTCCGCTGCGGTGGGCACGGATGCCAGATGGTCCACGGCCCTGTAGAGCAGCTCGCACTGCTGGCGATAGTCGGTACGAAGCGCGGCCAGCCACGAACGCGCGTAGAGCCAACGGCCCCGCAGGACCACCGAGGCCGGGGAGACGCGTAAGGCGCCGTCCATGGCATCGGCGTCACCCTCGACCCAAGCGATCAGCGACCAGGCAAACGCGACCTCAAAATCGATGTCGTCGCGATACGGGGCGCTGCCGACATGGGCGAGGGCATGGCGAGCCCGATCAGCTGAACCCCGTGCGGCATGGCACTGCGCCTCGAGCGCCTTCGTATAGGCTGCGCCCGCCGGATCAGGCGGACGGATCGTCGCAAGCACCTTGAGCGCGTCCTCATGACGACCCAGACGCATGTAGGCCCGTGCCGCGAACGCGCGATCTCCGACCGATGCTGGCGCTTGGTTAAGTTGCTCGGCACACGCCGATAACTCGCCCGCAATAAACAACGCTTGGGGTTCCAACGTCTACTCCTCCAGCGGATGGCGGCATACGCCTAGCTAGGCCGTGCCGTGCTTGGCCCTCATTATGCCCAGATTTTAGAAGAACCCTTTAGCTGAGACGGTTGCTCGAGCGAGCCGGGACGCTGGCCGTCACGTGCGCCTGGGGAACGGCTATCATGCCGGTGGCGATGCCGCCTGCGGTGTCAGCCGAGTGGACGAGTGCGAAAATCAGTGCCAAAAACCAAGCCATGGAGGTCTCCTTTACCGTAGCGATATGATGGCTAGTACTTTCGTACTGTCGTCGTCTTGCGTCCTCCCTTTTCGCGGATCTGAGGTAACGGCGTTCCATTAGCGATTAGTTGTTTACCGGGCGCTTCTATGCCTGAGCGGATCCTTGGCTTACAGAGTTCGTGGTGGCAAAACGGCCCAGCCCGGAGGAGGGTCAGTAGAGAAGTGGCTAGCGGCTTGCCCGGATGCCCCCAGCCCCCAAGGAAAGACGAAAAACGCAAGCACTAACGGATTCAGCAAACCCTATGAAGGAGCATTGGATCCAAGCTTCCTTAGGCTGGCAATCGTCTGCGATGGCGCTATCATGCGGGTGCGCGTCCACCTCCTAGTTTTGACCTCTTCAGGTCAACGGGCTCTTCGATTGAATGGAGATGGGCGCTAATTCATTCGCAATGCTACGACAGACCACGGTGGGAATCTAACGATCACGCTATGTTGCCAAGATGGGGTCGTGGTAGTGGACAGGTTGCAGGCACCTTCGGAAACGCGACGCGCCGTACAGTGCTTTGTACACGTTAGTAACTGCGTCTGTGCCTGATTCGCGACCTTCTACTGTAACCGGCTGTAACCGGCCCCCGTAAAGCTCCTGGTCCGGTCCCAATTGATCAAGCAATGCGTAACCTCGCGTTGTGGTCGCATGGCCTTTGACACGCGAAAGGCCATAGGTCCGCACGGCAATCAGGCGGCCAGCTAGGCGGGAACTCAGTTGGCTGGCACTGGCGTCGTAACCTGATGAGAAAATCATTCCAACCGCGCAGCGACAAAAGCACCCTGTGCGGGAGTCGCAACGATCATCTGCTAGTATGAACGCGATTGTTTACCAAACGTTCAAGACCCCGGCGAAGAGACGTTCGGCAACGTCGCGCGGATCAGGGTTTGCGGCAGTGCCCGCCTTCTTATTGATACCGCCGTGGAAGAAGCGCTTTGGTGCGTTTCTTTAGAACAGCCGCCGCCACTTATCCGGCTTGCCATCGCCGGTGCGTCGAACCCGTTCGCCGCCGTGACGTCCCACAGCATAGCAATCTTCAGGTACGGGCCCGGCCGGGGCCCGTACTGCTCAACTGAGGGAGAGGCAAAGTTGGACGTCACGGTGTTTGGAGTTGGAGTTGGAGTTGACGGACTTCCGTGGATAATTTTTGATTGGGCATCATGCGCGTGCTGTTCGAAATCGATCGGCGACCAGCTAGCGTAGCGCCGAGTGCGCCCGGTGCGGATTGTACCACGACTCGATGAACGTGAAGACCGCCATGCGGGGCATTTACATCGGCGCGGACGATGGGGACGAGGCTTCGCACCGGAGCTACGTTGCGTTGACGTGTTGCTCGCTACGAACGTGGAGCGGCCCCTTTTTCGTCGCATGACTGCAAGCGGCTGAGTGCAAAGGCACTCAAGCGCCGCATCCGAAGAACCCGCAATGGCCGTGACTGCCAATCCCGCATTCAGCGTGGTGGTGCCGCTCTATAACGAGGCCGCGAACGTCGCGCCGCTACTCGAGCGCATCGAGGCGGTTGCCGCCAGCATGCCGGCAACGGCGTATGAAATCGTGCTCGTCAACGACGGAAGCACCGATGCAACGCTCGAGGCGATTCGCACCGAGATGCAGCGCCGCAGCGGCATCGTGCTCGTGAACCTTTCGCGCAACTTTGGGCACCAGTTGGCCGCCACCGCCGGCATCGAGATCGCAGCCGGCGACGCGGTAATTCTCATGGATGGTGATCTGCAAGATCCGCCCGAGCTCATTGGAACGTTTCTGCAAAAATGGCGCGAGGGGTACGACGTCGTGTATGCCGTGCGCCGCACGCGCAAAGGCGAGAGTCGTTTCAAACTCTGGACCGCGCGCGTGTTCTATCGTGTCATCAAACGGCTAACGAAGGTCGCGATCCCGCTCGATACCGGCGACTTTCGTTTGATGAGCCGCCGGACGGTCGAAGCGGTGCGCCGCCTACCCGAACGCCATCGCTTCCTGCGGGGCATGGTGAGTTGGGTTGGCTTCAATCAGATCGCCCTCGAATACGATCGCGACGTTCGCTACTCGGGTACGACAAAATATTCGATCGGCAAGATGATGCGATTTGCCGTCGACGGCATTACTTCGTTCTCCGACGTGCCGCTACGCTTCGCTTCATATCTCGGGTTCATCGTCAGCGCAATCGCGTTCATTTATGCGATCGTCGTCGTCATCGATCGATCGTTCAACCTGCATATAGCCGGCTACACGCCCGGTTGGGCGTCCACCATCGTCGCGGTCACGTTTTTAGGCGGCGTGCAGTTAATGAGTCTCGGAATTCTTGGCGAATATCTGGGTCGCGTGTACGATGAAGTCAAGGGGCGCCCGCTCTACCTTATTAGCGATATCGAACGCTCTTGACCTATATGCCGGTGGTAGATCGCGTCGCGATTCCGGTGGCGCTCGATCCGCTGGCGCTCGTGCTGTTCTGCGTGGTCTTCGTTGCGATCGCGCTGCTGACGGCGAAGCGCCCGTCCTACGGGCTCTGCGCGCTAATCGTGGCAACGCCGATCGCCTTCGCGCACGATATGGTGCATACGACCGTGACGCTGCCCAAATGCGTACTGCTTGCAACATTGCTCGGCTTGACGTGCTATCGCGGCGCGACGGCCGCGCTGCGTCGGCGCCCGGCTGCATTATTGCTCGTCGTACTGTGCACGTATGTCGCAGCAACGGTGCTCTCCGTTATACACGCAGCGTATCGTGCGGATGTGGCGCGTGAGGTACTCAAGTGGGTCGAATACACGGCGCTTTTTATCGCGTCGTATCTGTGTTACGCATTCGATCCGGACGACGGGTTGCCGCTGTGCGCAACGACGGTAGTTGCGATTATCGCAGCCCTCTCTGCGCTCGTGCAAGAGTTTGCCGGGGCGCCGTCGGGACTGTTCATAGCCGCCGCTATCGTCCCGCGCATCGCGGGTCTGCTGGAAGGACCAAATCAGCTCGCCGCTTACATCACGATTGCGTTTTGCGTGCTCGCGGCATGGAACGTGTTGCGCCCCAATCGAGCGCTAGCGGTCGCGCTCGCCCTTGTCACGTGCGCCGACGTGCTGACGTTCTCACGTGCCGGCGTACTCACGCTGCTCGTCGCCATCGCCATCTTGTTGCTGTGGAGCGGAAAGCGTGCGTGGACGGCATGGCGTGCGTCGATTACCGGCGCATGCGTGGGGTTAGCCGGCGCAATTTGGTGGGCGATCTACGCGCATACGCCCGGCGTGCTGCGTGTCTCTCTGGCGGCAAGCGCCTACGCTGGCGGCGTGGGCAACCGGTCGGAGTTGTGGAACGCGGCGTGGCGCATGTTTCTCGCTCACCCGATCTTCGGCACCGGCGCCGGCAACTTCGAACTGGAACTGCCGTACTATGGCGTCTACGGCGTGCGGACGCATGCCAACAGTTGGTATTTGCAATCGCTGGCTGAGGGCGGGCTGGTGCTCTTCGCCGCCACCATCGCGCTCGTCGTCGTCTCGCTGAAGGCGCTGCTCCAACGCCCGGTCGTTGCGCGGTTGCGCGTGCAATCGCCGTGGGTCGCGGCAGCGCTCGCGGCAACCGTCGCACTGGCGCTGCATCAGGTCGTTGACGATGTCGTTTTCTATCCCAAAGTCGGCGGAGCGTGGTTCGTCCTGCTCGGAATCGCGGCGGCCGCGTTGCGGTGATTCCGCAGCCCATCGCGGTTGCGACGGATTGGGGCGCCGCGGCCACCGCACCACTCGCTCTTCTCTATGCCGCGCTGTTCGCAGCATTTACCTACTATTGGCGTCTGTTTCGGAAGCAACGGCCGCTGCCCTCGCGCGCCATTGTCACGTTCGTGCTCGCCGGGCTTTTGGTCGCGTGGTGTTCCCCGTTGCTCTTCTCCAGCGACGTTTACGCGTATGCAGCCTACGGCGAACTCGCGCGCATTGGACTCAATCCATACGCTCCCATTCCGCCTGGCGTTTACGATCCGCTGCTTCGTGCGGCACAGGTGCAGTGGGTAACGGCTTTCCCGGTCTGCATCTATGGACCGCTCTTCGTCGCGCTGGCACACGCGGTCGTCGCTTCGCTTGCTGCATGGGGTCCGCTCGCGCAACTCGATGCATTTCGCGGGATCGCGTCCGTGTCGTTACTGCTCTGCGTGCCGCTGAGCATCTCCGCGTACGGCGGCGATCGCGACGCGCGCTTGCGGGCGGCATTGATCATCGCGCTGAATCCCGTAGCGATCTGGTGCGCCGCAGAAGGCCACAACGACGCACTTGCGCTGGCCGTCGCGTTAGCGGGGTTTGCAGTCGCGCGGGTCTCTCGACTTCGCTTCGCCGTACCGGTGATCGCGGTATCCGCCTTGATCAAAGCGCCGGCTTCGGGTGCGCTGATTGCGCTCGCATTCGTCGATCGGCGCTCGCGCGCAGTGGCCGCCGTGAGTCTGGCTATCGTCGCGGCATTGTCATGGCCGCTCATCTCGGGCGCGTTTTCACACGTTGCCGCCATCGGGCGCTATGCGCCGCAAGCATCGGTACAAGCAATCGTTGCGCCGTTGGGGGAGGCGCCTGCGATCGTGATTGCCGCTATCCTTTGCGCGCTGCTCGCCTTGCGCGGGATCTTGCGGCTGCGCTCCGGTGCAATAGAGGGATGGATTTTGCTGGGATTGGCGGTTTGGGCGCTGGTACCGAATCCGTATCCATGGTACGGCATTTGGCTGCTTGCCCTGGCCGCCTTGGCGCCGGGGTCCCGTCCAGGGCTCGCCGCGATCGCACTCACATTGACCTCGCTGCTGCGCTACGTTCCCGATGCCGCCGGAACGCCGAATGCGGGCGCTTCCGTCGTGCTTGGCATTCTGGCGTCGTTGCCGCTTTTGTACGTCTGGTATACTAAACGGCCCGCATGAATTTGCAGCTGCATTCGAACCGCGCATGGAACGGCGCGGTGGAGAAAATGCGCGCGCTGCGCGCGTTACACGGAACAAAGCCCGGCGCGTACGTGCTTCACGAGACGATCGCCGCCGCGCGCCCCGCATTGCTTGCCGCGCTGCAGCACGAACTCGGCGGCACGCTGCTCGCCGTCACGGCGACGCCCGACGGAGCGGAGCGCGCCTTTGCCGACCTCTTATACTATCTCGGCGATCGCAGCGACGTCGTGGCGCTGCTGCGTTCGCGCGACGAATCCGCCGGCGCCATCGAAAGCCCATCCGAGCGTAGTGCGCGCATGACGCTGCTTGCCGATCTGGTCGACGGCGCGCCGCGGATCGTCTTGGCGCCCGTCTCGGCGTTACGCCAGCGCTTCGTGGCGCGGGACCGTTTCCAATCCGCACGGTTCGAACTGCGCGTCAACGAGGAGCCGGGATTCGACGCCGTCCAGAAACGGCTTTTCGAACTGGGCTACGCGCGCACCGACGTGGTTAGCGCGGTCGGCGAGTACGCCGTGCGAGGCGGTATCATCGACGTCTTTGCCGCGACCGCCGAAACGCCGGTGCGCGTCGAGTTCTTCGGCGACACCGTCGAATCGATGCGCGGTTTCGCCATCGAGTCACAACGCAGCAGCGACAGTTTGGGACGGCTGGCCATTACTCCGTGGGACGACCGCGTCAATGCCGGCGCCACCTTCTTCGACTATCTGCCGGCCTCGGCAACGATAACGATCGAAGAACCTGCGACCATTACCGCAATAGTTCAAGCGCTCGACGACGAGCGGGCGCGCGAACGGCATACGCTGCTCGTCCAAGAAGAGCCCCAAGACGAGTTCGAGACGGCGATCGACGAGGATGTAGGAATCGAGCCGCTGGCTCTGGACGATTTGGCGCCGCACATTGCGCAGCACGCCACGTTGGTGTTCGCCGGCGCAATCGAAGGCGCGCAGCCGGCGCACTGGGTGCCGGCCACGATTGAAAGTTTCGTCTTCGAATGCCGGCCGGTCGAACATTTCAATCGCCAGATCGCCCTCTTTACGCAAGCGATGCGCGAGTGGATCGCCGCGGGGGAGCGGATCGTCATCGTGACGGCGGGGGTTTCGGCAACAACGGACCTGTTGCGCGCCGCCGGCATCGAAGGCGTCACAATCGATCACGGTTCGATCGAATCCGGCTTCTGGATTCCCAGCTTACGGACGCGGATGCTCGGCGATCGCGAGATCTTCGGCGCGCCGCCCAAACGCGTGAAGATGCGCGCCGTCAAAGAAGGCGTGCCGGTGACGCTGGCCGACTTGAAGGTCGGCGATTACGTCGTCCATGCGGTGCACGGCATCGGTCAATATCTCGGATTACGCGCCGAGACGATTCTCGGGGCGACGCAAGACTATCTCGATCTGCGTTACGCCGGCAGCGATCGCATGCTGGTGCCGGTGACGCAGATGCATCAGATCGCCAAGTACTCGGCGGCAGAGGGCCAGAACCCACGGCTCTCCAAAATGGGCGGCGCCGATTGGGCGCGCACGAAAATGCGCGTCAGCGAGTCGCTGGCGAAGATTGCCGACCATCTGGTCGCACTCTATGCGGAACGCGAGATGTCGCGCGGCTACAAATTCGGTCCCGACACGACGTGGCAAGGCGAGATGGAAGAGGCGTTTCCATACGATCCGACGCCCGACCAGCAGAAAGCGATCGTCACGGCAAAAGCCGATATGGAGTCGGAACGGCCGATGGATCGGCTCGTCTGCGGCGACGTCGGCTACGGCAAAACCGAAGTCGCCATGCGCGCCGCGTTCAAAGCCATCGCCGATAAGAAACAGGTTGCGGTGCTGGTGCCGACGACGCTGCTTGCCGATCAGCACTATCGCACCTTCAGCGCGCGCTTCGCGCCCTTTCCGGTGCGCGTCGAAGGGCTGTCGCGCTTCACCCCCAAGGCCGATCAGAAACGTATCGTGCGCGACCTTGCCGAAGGCAAAGTCGATCTCGTCATCGGCACCCACCGTTTGCTGCAAAAGGACATCGCATTTGCCGATCTGGGACTCATCGTCGTGGACGAAGAGCAGCGCTTCGGCGTCATGCATAAGGAGCGGCTCAAGGAGTATCGCGCCAGCGTCGACGTGCTCACGCTCTCGGCGACGCCCATACCGCGCACGCTGCACATGTCGCTGATGGGCGTGCGAGATCTGTCGCTCATTCAGACTGCTCCGAAGAACCGCATGTCCATCAAAACGGTGGTCGTACCGGCCAGCGACGCCATCGTGCAGCGCGCGATCTCCGCCGAGCTCGATCGCGGCGGACAGGTCTACTACTTGCACAACCGGATAGAGTCGATCTATGCCGTGCGGAACGCACTGCATGAACTCGTGCCCCGCGCGCGCATCGGAATCGGCCATGGCCAGATGAAAGAGACCGAACTCGAACCAGTGATGCAGCGCTTCATCGAGCGCGAACTTGACGTGCTGCTCGCCACGACGATTATTGAGAACGGCATCGACATCCCCAACGTCAATACGATGATCGTCAACGACGCCGATCGCTTCGGCCTCGCGCAACTGTACCAACTGCGCGGACGCGTCGGGCGGTCCAACCATCAAGCATACTGCTACCTGCTCTACCAAGGGCACAAGAAACTGACCGAAGAGGCCAAAGCCCGCCTCGAAGCGATCCGGGAGTTCGCACACCTCGGCTCAGGTTTGCAGATCGCCATGCGCGATCTCGAAATTCGCGGGGCCGGGAATCTGCTCGGTTCCGCGCAATCCGGCTTCATCGCCTCGGTCGGTTTCGACACCTACTGCGAACTGCTCGCTCAAGCGATCGCGCAGCGGCGTGGTGCCCCCGAGTCGCTCGAGATGCAGCAAGAGGCCGTGATCGACGTCAAGATCGACGCGTACATCCCCAACGATTACATTGCGCAGGTGTCACAGAAAATCGCGGTCTACCAACAGCTGGCGAAAGCTCGCACCCACGAGGAGGTCGCCGAGGTGGCGGCCGGCGTGCGCGACCGCTTCGGCCCGTTCCCAAAACCGCTGGAGAACCTGGTGGAGCTGTGCGAGTTGCGCGCAATCGCCCTGCGCAAGCACGTTACACGGGTCGTCGTCGACGAGCGCCGCCTGACGCTCGGCGTCGGCTCGGGCTTCGCGCTCGATCCGGCAGCGGTACCGAAACTGCAGTCGCTGACGAAGAACCGCTTCCGCTTCAGCGAAGGCCGCATTCTCGTCGACCTTCCGGACGGAGGCAGCGGCTGGATGCCGCTCCTTCGTAAGCTTCTGGATGCCATTTAGGAAAGGAACCAGCGGCCCTCACGCGAACCACGCCGCCCTGTGCGGGGCCATCTCGGCCCCGTTTCCTACGCACTGCCTTCACCAACGGAGTACTCATGTCCAAAGTCCACCGCCTGATTGCCGGGCTCGCCGTCGTTGTGTCCGGCGCGATGCTGAGCGCCTGCGCCTCGGGCACCGTCGCGACGGTGAACGGCGAACCGATCAGCCAGTCAACCTTCGATTCAAAACTCGAAGGGACGCCCATGGCGCGCACCGTGCTGCAGCAGCTCGTGCAAGACGTGCTGATCGAGCAATACGCCAAGAACAACAACATTACGGTCAGCGATCAAGACATCACCGAGCGTGAAAATCAACTCAAACAGAACTTCCCCGCCGGATCGTGGGACGAAATGCTCAAAGCGCGAGGCCTCACCGAAACCGACGTGCACGCCGCGCTGCGCGAGCAGTTGATCCTCGATAAGGCGCTCTCGAGTCAAGTGCACGTCACGCCGGCGCAGATTCAAGATTACTTCAACAAGAACCGCGCCCAGTTCGATAAACCCGAACAGGTGACGGCGCGCCACATCCTGGTGCCGAATCTGCCCTTGGCGCAGAAAGTCGAAGCCGACCTTAAATCCGGCAAGAGCTTCGCCGACGAAGCGAAGCAGTACTCGACCGATCCGGGCAGCAAGGACAAAGGCGGCGATCTTGGCACGTTCAAGCGCGGCCAGATGGTGCCGGCCTTCGACAAGGTGGCCTTCTCGTTGCCGATCGGTCAGATCAGCCCGCCGGTAAAATCGCCGTTCGGTTACCACATCATCCAAGTGCAAGCGCACGTGCCGGCGCAGAAAGCCACGCTCGCCAGCGCCACGCCGCAAATCGTCGAGACGCTCACGCAGCAGCAGGAAGCGCCGTTGATTCAACCATTCCTGCAGAACTTGCAAGCGAAGGCAACCGTCGTGACGACGAATCCGGCGTTCGCCGGCCTCTTCCCGACACCGTTGCCGTCCTCAGCGGCCTCAGTGGCGCCCGCTTCGGCGTCTCCGTCCGCAGCCGGTTCAACGCCCGCAGCGTCACCGGCCGCAGCCTCGCCCGCGCCTTCGTCGACCTAGACCCGTTCGCGCGGCGGTGATCCCACCGGGTCACCGCCGCGCCCTCGGTGAATGACGCCGCCGTGCTGGTACGCATTGCCGGTCTTGGTCCGGGGGATCCCGGACTTCTCACGATCGGCAGCCTCGACGCGTTGCGCGATATCGGCGCTGCCGTCGCATTGCTCGCGCCTCCGGATCTGACCGGGTATCTCGAACGCAACGGCGTGCGAATCGTGCGCGATCTCGTGCGGGATCCGGCGTTGTTCGTTCGCGGCAGCGCAGACGAGATCGAACGCTTCGCGCAGCGGCTCGACGGCGACGATATCGGCGAAGCACTTGGCTTGGGTGTGCTCGGCAACCCTCTCTCCGATTTTCCGGGACTGCCGCCGTTGTTGCGTTGCTTGGAGTCGCGCAACGTTGCGACGCAGATCGTGCCGGGCGTCCCGCGCGCGACCCTCTCGGCCGCAATTACCATGCCGCTCGTCCCGTTGCCGCCGCAATCCGCGCACTATTCGTGGGACGATCTCGTCGAGATCATGGCGCGCTTGCGAATGGGTTGCCCGTGGGACCGGGAGCAAACCCACCGTACGCTGGTGCCGTATCTGATCGAGGAGACCTACGAAGTCGTTGAAGCGATCGAAGGCCCGCAACTCGACGCGCTCTGCGAGGAGCTTGGCGACTTATTGCTGCAGATCGTTTTTCACGCGCAGTTGGCCACAGAGGTCGGCAAGTTCAGCATCGCGGACGTAATCGACGCGTTATCGAACAAAATGGTGCGCCGCCACCCGCACGTCTTCGGTGACGCAATCATCGAAGACGTGGATGCCCAGTGGCGGAATTGGGAGCAACTTAAGGCACTCGAAAAGACGGGACGCCGGCGTAAGAGCCGCCTCGACGGCATCCCGATGCTGTTGGGCGCGCTGCAACGCGGACAACGCATGCAAGAGAAAGCGGCGCGGGTCGGCTTCGATTGGCCAAACGTTGAAGGCATTATCGACAAACTCCATGAGGAGATGGGCGAACTTACGGAGGCCCGGCGCGAAAGAAACGACGATCCTCACGTTCGCGAAGAGTTAGGCGATGTGTTTTTTACACTGGTGAACCTCTCGCGCGCACTAGGAATCGACGCCGAGACGGCGATGCGGCAGGCGAACGAAAAGTTCTACCGGCGGTTTCACTTTATGGAACTGCGCGCACGCGAGGAAGGCAAAACGCTCGCCGATCTATCAATTCAGCAACTCGAGGAACTATGGAAACTGGCGAAAGCGTAAGAGCGGTGCTGCGGCTTCGGATGAGCAGTCTCGACGCTCACTATGGAGGCAACTTGGTGGACGGCGCGCGGATGCTCGCGCTCTTCGGCGATGTGGCGACGGAGCTGTTGATTCGCCTCGACGGCGATGAAGGTTTATTTGCCTCGTACGATAGCGTGCAGTTCGTCGCGCCCGTGTATGCCGGCGACTACATTGAAGCCGAAGGCCGCATCGTCAAGGCCGGCAACGCATCGCGACGCATGGAGTTCGAAGCGCGCAAAGTGATCGCCGCCCGTACCGATATTTCGGAGAGCGCCGCCGACGTTCTCGATCCGCCCGTCGTGGTATGTCGCGCCGCCGGAACCTGCGTCACGCCCAAAGGCAAGAAGCGCCGCTGATGGCCGGCCCCTAGGCCGTTTCATGCTAGCCGTTCGTGCGTCTTTCGCTTCCAGACAAATGTGTAGTACGAGAACTGGAGTGCAAGAACGACGCAATAGGAGACGGGATAGCCCAGCCAGACGCCGTCGAGCCCAATGCGGTGCATGAGCGCCCACGCGACCGGCACTTCAACGGCCCAAATCGCGAAGATGCCGTTGATCGTAGGCCACAACACCGAACCACTGCCGCGCATGAGGCCGCTGAGCACCGCAGAGTTGCCGAACAGCAGATAACTCCACAACGTGATCATCAGCAACTGGTGGGCGATGAGCAGCGTTTCGTGGTCCGTGATAAACCAGCCGATGATGAACCAGGCGCATAGATAACACAGGCCGATAATGGTGCCGCCTACGATGTAGTTCAAGCCGACGGCCGAGCGAACGACGCTGTTAAGCCTATCTTCGCGACGCGCTCCGATGCACTGTGCGCCGAAAATGGAGGCCGCGATGCCGATGGAGATCGCGGGAAACTGTACGTATCCAACGACTTGGTTGACCGCGCCGTACGCGGCAGTGGCACGCGAGCCGAAGTGATTCACGAACGAGATGACCGCAAGTTCGGCCAGCGAGACCATCATCACTTGGATGCCGGTCGGCACGCCGATCCGCAACACCGTACCGAGAATGCGCCAGTCGATGCGCATGTCGGCTAACGTTTCGCGATCGAACTGCAGCGGATGATTCTTCCTCTTCAAATAGTAGATCAGCCACATTAATGCTGCGCCGTTCGCGATGAGACCCGAAACGGCGGCGCTGACGACGCCAAGTTTCGGCAATCCAAAAACGCCGACGATAAACAACGGCGTAATGGAGATGGCCAGTACGCTCGAAACGATGAGCGTGTAGAAGGGCGTGGTCGAATCGCCGGTGCCGCGCAGGATCGTCACGTAGACGAAGTACACGAAGAACACCGGCATCGTGAGGAAAATCACGCGGCTGTATGCATCGGATTGCGCCAGAATATCGGACGGTGTGGCGAGCCAGGTCAGAATCGCCGGCGAGCCAAAAAAGCCGATGACCGCGACGATAATGCCCAAGTACAGCGCCGCGCCGAGCACCGTTCCGGCGACCTTCTTGACGCGATGAAAATCCTTGGCACCGTAAGCTTGGCCGATCAACACGCTGCTGCCGCTCGATACGCCGAAGACGAACGAAAAGAGCATGAAGATGATTGGAAAGACCGCGGAGATCGCCCCCAGCGCTTGCGTCGAAATGAGCCGGCCGATCCAGATGCTTGCCATCGTCTGCGAGGCCGACTGCAGTACGTTGCTCAGTATGAGCGGGATGAGAAAGACGACCATAATGCGCCACATGGGCTTGGTATCGTCGAATATATTGACGCCGCGATGTGCGGCTCGCGGCTGGGCCATCGCGTTGCGCGTTTTCTAGCGGCACGCGCGCTTCCTGCGGCGAAGTGTGCGGCGGTGCGATTGGATAAGTTCATGAAGGTGTCGCGCTTGGCTCGGCGACGCAGTGAAGCGCACGAAGCGCTCGAGCACGGACGCATCGCCAAAGACGGCAAACCGCTCAAACCCGGTTATCAAGTAAAGCCCGGCGACGTGCTCGAGATTCACTATGCGACGAAATACGTAACGGTGCGGGTACGCGAAGTGCCATTGCGCGTCACGCCCAGCGTCAAGCCTGCCGAACTCTACGAAATTCTCGACTCGCGCAAAGAAGACGCGGAGTGGCTGTGATCTCCGCCGACACCAAGGACGCACTCACGCGCGACATTCCAGCCGACGGGCACTGCCGCGAGGCGCTGGTCGCCGGCCTTGCGTTGTACGGCGGTCAGGATGGGGATTTCGTGACCCATCGCAACGCAGTCGCGCGGCTCTTCTGGTCGCTGCTCGACGAACGTAAAGAGGCACCCATCCAAACGCGCGCGACGACGCGCGTGGGGAAGTTGCCGACGTTTGCCGTCGCACTGCCCGAGCGCCTACACGAAATACCCTCAAAGCCGCGCCACAAATGCGACCGTCTCATGGAAGTACGCGCCGCGTTTCTCGCTTGCGGGTCGTTGGCGGCCGGCGGACGAGGTTACCATCTCGAATTTGTGCTGCGCGGCACGGCACTCGCCGACCGCTTGGCGTGGATCTTGCGCAGTGTCGGAGCGCAAGCGAAGCGCGCGCAACGCAAAGGACGCACGGTGTTGTACTTCAAGAGTTCCGACGTTATTGCCGAACTGCTCACCCGCATCGGTGCCTTCTCCGCCGTCCTGCAACTTGAAGACGTGCGGGCCTTGCGAGAAACGAAGAACCGCATTCATCGTTTGGTCAATACCGAAGCGGCGAATCTGGAGCGCAGCGCGCAGGCCGCCGCGCAGCAGCGCCGTGTCGTCGAATTTCTCGAAAACGCCTACGGTTTGACGCAGCTTTCGCCCGCGCTGCGCGAGATCGCCGAACTGCGGTTACGCCATCCCGACGAGTCACTGGCGGAGTTGGGACGGCGATGCGATCCGCCCGTCGGTAAGCCGACGGTCAGCGGCCGTCTTTCCGCGTTGACCCGACTCGCGCAGCGCTTAGGCGGCGTGCAGGGGAGCCTCAAGGCGGCCCGGTAAACGCGGCTTCATGCGCATCGGAATTAACGGCTTTGGCCGCATTGGCCGTAACTTTACGAAGGCACTCGTCGAGCGCCATCCGGAAATGGAGATTGCGGCCGTCAACGATCTCACCAGCGCCGCGGAGTGCGCCCACCTTTTCAAGTACGACAGCAACTACGGCACGTACGACGGCGAGGTGAGTGCCGGCGACGGCGCCATGACGATCAACGGCAAACGCATCCGCGTGCTCGCCGAACGCGATCCCGGCAAGCTGCCGTGGCGCGATTTAGGCGTCGACGTCGTGGTGGAGTCGACCGGCCTCTTTACCGATGCCGCGAAAGCGCGGGCGCATATCGACAGCGGCGGCGCCAAGAAAGTGATCATTTCCGCGCCGGCCAAAGGCGAGGACATCACGATCGTGCTGGGCGTCAACGATTGCCACTACGATCCCGACAAGCACAACGTCATCTCCAATGCATCGTGCACGACGAACTGTTTAGCAACCGCAGTGAAGCCGATCGTGGACGAACTCGGGTGGGTCAAAGGATTCATGACGACCATCCACTCGTACACCAACGATCAGAACGTGCTGGACGGCCCGCATAAAGATCTGCGCCGCGCGCGCACCGCGGGAACGAATATCATTCCGACCTCCACCGGCGCGGCGAAGGCGCTCTATCTGACGATCCCCGAAGTGCAAGGCACCTTCGACGGATTCGCGTTGCGCGTGCCGACGCCGACGGTTTCCATGATCTATCTCGTCGCCCAAACGAAACGGCCGACGACCAAAGAGAAACTCAACGCCATTCTGCGTCGCGCCGCCGAAGGCGACCTCCGAAAGTACGTCTCGTACACCGAAGAAGAGCTCGTCTCGAGCGATTACAAGAAAAATCCGAAGAGTTCCATCGTGGACGGCAAGTTGAACAATGCGAACGGCGATCTCATTCAGATCGCCGCGTGGTACGACAACGAGTGGGGCTACTCGTGCCGGCTCGCGGAGCTATGCGCGATGGTGCTCGCGACGACGCCCGCCGCGGCGTAGTGCCGTTCCGGCGACTGACCGATCTCGACGTTGCGGGCAAACGCGTGCTCGTCCGTGAGGACCTCAACGTTCCCATCGAAGATGGCGCAGTCGAGGATTACGAGCGCATCGACGCGGCGCTGCCGACGTTGCGATGGCTTCACGCGCACGGCGCTCGCACGATTATCCTCTCGCATCTCGGGCGTCCGCAGGGAAAGGCCGACGTGAAGTATTCTCTGCGCCCCGTCGCGCAGGCGCTCTCCGACCGGCTCGATCTCCCCGTTGCCTTTGCCGCCGATTGCATCGGCGATGCGGCGACTTCGGCGGTGGCCCAACTGCGCAACGGCGGCGTTGTGTTACTGGAGAACGTGCGCTTCCATACGGGCGAGGAGAGCAACGATCCCGAGTTCGCGCGACAACTTGCGTCGCTGGGCGATCTCTACGTCAACGATGCGTTCGCGACCGCGCACCGCGCGCACGCCTCGACCGAAGCGCTCGCGCATCTGCTGCCCAGCGCCGCCGGATTCCTCATGGAACGGGAACTCGACGCCCTGACACGGCTGACGGCCAACCCCATCAAACCCTACGTCTGCGTCATCGGCGGCGCAAAGATCAAAGATAAGATCGGCGTCCTCACGCAGCTCAGCGGCAAAGTGAGCGCGTTCTGTTTCGGCGGAGGCATGGCCAACACGCTGCTCGCGGCGCAAGGCGTTGACGTGGGGCGTTCTTTGCGTGACGACGATCTCGAACCGGCGCGCCGCATCCTTTCCATGAGCAATGAACGCAGCGTCGACGTGCATCTTCCGATCGATGCGGTGATCGCACCCTCGCTCGGCGATGAAGCGCGCGCGCGCGCCGTTCCGATCGCTGAAGTGGGCGATGAGATGATTCTCGATATCGGTCCCAGGACGACGGCCGAGTACGCACAAGTGATTGAAAAGGCGAAGACCATCGTCTTTAACGGGCCGATGGGCGTCTACGAGCGTGCTGCCTATCGCAACGGTACGCTCCAGGTCGGCGAAGCGATCGCGCGCGCGACCAAAGCCGGCGCCATCAGCGTCATCGGGGGCGGCGACGCGGCCGCGGCAGCCCGCATGCTGGGCTTTGCGACGGCGGCGACCTACGTTTCAACCGGCGGCGGCGCGACGCTCGAGTTTCTCGAAGGCAAAACGTTACCCGGGGTCGCCGCGCTCGGTTGAAAACCATTCTTGCGGGCAACTGGAAAATGCACAAAACGCCGCCGGAGACGGCTGCGTTTTTTGAGGCGTTCTTGCCGCAGCTCGGTCAGTTGACCGCCGACGTCGAGATCGTCGTCGCGCCACCGTTTACGTCGCTCGCCGTCGCTTCGGAATATCTCCGCGATAGCAACGTGAAGCTCGGGGCGCAAACGATGCATTGGGAACTGCAAGGCGCGTTCACGGGAGAGATCAGCGCGCCGATGCTGCTGGCTACCGGCGTCGCCTACGTCATTCTCGGACATTCCGAGCGCCGCACGGCATGCAACGAAACCGATCGCACGGTGAACCTTAAGGTGGAGACGGCGCTCGCACAAGGCTTAACGCCGATCGTGGCGGTCGGTGAAACGGCGGATCAACGCGACGCCGGCGATGCCGACGTACACGTGGTGCGCCAAACGCGTGCCGCCTTTGCCGGCGTCGCGCGCGACGATCTGCGCCGGGTCGCCGTTGCATACGAACCGATTTGGGCTATCGGGACCGGTAAGAACTGCGATCCTGCGGAGGCCGATCGCATCATGCGTGTGATTCGCAGCGCCGTAGAGGGACTGAGCGACACGCCCATATTGTATGGCGGCAGCATGAACGGCGTTAATGTCGCTTCCTATGTGGAGCGCCCCAATATCAACGGAGGGCTCATCGGCGGCGCATCCCTCGATCCCGACGGCTTCGCTCAGTTAGTCCGCAATGCGGTACTTGGGTGAAAACCTTGTGCGCCGGCTCAGTCACGCCCGCATGAAGTACAGACCCGTCGTTCTCGCGGTACTCGACGGCTGGGGTTGCCGCGATGCAACCCACGGCAATGCGATTGCCGCCGCAGATCTTCCGCATTGGCGCGCTCTGTACGAACGATATCCGCACACGACGCTCGAGGCGTCGGGGACTGCGGTCGGGCTGCCGAACGGCATCATCGGTAATAGCGAAGTAGGGCATATGAATCTTGGGGCGGGCCGCGTGGTACCGCAAGGCGTCACCATCATCGACGCCGAGATTGCATCCGGTGAGTTTGCGAACAATCCAGTGGTATTAGACGCAATCGCGCACGCCGCGAGCACCGGCGGTACGCTGCATCTCATGGGATTACTCTCCGACGGTCAAGTCCACAGTTCGATGAGCCATCTCTTTGCGTTGATCGATGCCGCGGTGGCCGCCGGCGTTCGGATTGCGGTTCACGCTTTTCTCGACGGACGCGACGTGCCGCCGCGCTCGGCCGAGACCTATATCGCACAGTTGCAGGCCAAGCTCGCAATGGCGGGACGCGCCGGCGCGATCGCGAGCGTTACCGGGCGTTTTTATGCGATGGACCGCGACCGTCGCTGGGAACGCACCCAACTCGCATACGATCTGCTCGTCAACGGCGAGGCGGGGCATCATGCCGACGACGCCCAAGAAGCCGTGCGCGCCGCCTATAATCGCGGTGAAGATGACGAGTTCGTGAAGCCGACCATCGTCGGCGCGACGCGAGCGATCGCCGACGGCGACTCCTTGATCTTCTTCAACTTCCGTCCGGATCGCGCGCGCCAAATCATGACGGCGCTCAACGCCGGTACCACGTGCTACTACCATGACGCGTTCGATGCATTCCCGGTTCGCACGTATTCGGACCCCTACTTCGCGACGATGACGAAGTACGACGAGAACTACACCAATCCGGTAGTTTTCGGCCCGCGCCCGCAGCACGACACGGTCGGCGACGTGCTGGCGCAAGCGGGGTTGCATCAGTTGCGCCTTGCCGAAACCGAGAAGTACGCGCACGTCACCTACTTCTTCAACGGGGGTCGCGAAGGGGCGCTCAACGGCGAAGATCGCAAGCTCATCGCATCGGATCGTTCGGTTGCGACGTACGATCTGGCACCAGCCATGCGCGCGCCTGAGATCACCGATGCAGCGGTCTCGGCGATCGCGAGCGGCAAGTACGATGTCATCGTGATGAACTACGCGAACGCCGATATGGTCGGCCACACCGGCAAATACGCCGCGACCGTCACTGCGGTGGAGACGCTCGACGCGTGTTTGGAGCGTCTTGCCGAGGCGACGCTCGAGGCGGGCGGCCTGCTCGCGGTGACCGCCGACCACGGCAACGCCGAAGAAGAGATCGCCGAAGATGGCAGTCCCATTACCGCGCACACTACGAATCCCGTGCCTTTCGTGCTCGTTGCCAAAAATTTGCACGGCACACTGAGTCCAGGCGGAAAACTCGGCGACGTCGCGCCGACGCTGTTGCACGTTATGGGCCTCACGGTCCCGAAGAAAATGACCGGAACCAACTTATTGCACCCGACGTAGCAAAAATTCATTGGGCTCACAGGCTGCTTTACGCCCGCATTCAGCTTGCCGTGCAACCATATGGTCATGCGAAACGACATTGCTGACGTCCTCGCGCTGGCTCGAGGGCTCGTATACTTTGTGTTTATCGGCGCCGGGACGGTCGCCGTCGCACTAGCAGCTCACCTACGTTGACCACCGCATGAACGCTAAGGAATCCTATAGCAGCCGCTGGCATCGATCTCCACGCGGCGGCTCGCAACGAAGATCGAACGAATGCGATGATCCCAGAACGTCAAGACCCGTACCACCACCGGCGTTAAGCGCGCAATCACCTCGCGGGCGCGCTGCGACACCGCTACGGCATCCTTTACCCATCGCGGATGGTCGTGCGGCAGCAGTGCAGTCTCGAGCTCCGCCTCCGCGACGGCGGGAACGATACGCTCGCTGCGCTGCGCCTCGATGCCGCCCCCAAGGATGGGCGGCGCGTCGTCGAGTTCAATGCGGCGCAGCACAACTCGCTCGTTTCAACTTCTCGATGGCACTCAAGTGCAGTTGCGACGCTCGTTGAGGACTGATAGACAATCGCCGCCCGATGCTGCGCAGCGAGTTGCCGCAATAGTAGTGCATCAAGACGATTTGGCGATGACGCAGCGGCAAACCGTCGAGCAGCGCCGCAAGCCGTGCGCTTTCCGCGCGGCGCTCGACGATTTGCGCGGGATCATCGCTCCAATCGCTGGCGACGGCTTCCCCAAGCGGAAGAGGTGCATCGAGCGAAAGCGGCTGGCCGCGATGCGCGGCCCTGAGCGCTCGCGCATAACCGGGGCAACGCCGTTCCATCTCGCGCATCGTCGGAACAGCGCCCTCGGCCGCAGCCACGGTGTAGCGAGTGTTTTCGCCGTCACGCACGATGCGGCGGGAGCGTTCCGAGACCGGATCCATGCGGCGAATCCCATTGAGCATCGCGCCGATAATCAACCGCCGCGCGTACTCTTCCAAGCGCGTTCCTCGTCGTGGATCGAACGAATCGACAGCGCGCAACAGCCCGATTGAACCGTCACCGACGAGATCGTCAACATCGAAGCTTGGGACCAAGCGGCGCAGCCGTCGTGCGACTTTCCGAACGAGCGGCAGTAGCGCACGCACCAGTTCTTCACGATTGCCGGTCGTCATGGCGCGATTCGCAGTTGCCGCGCCAATACCGCGGCGAACCCGCCGCGGTCGCGTTCGGCGATATTTTGGGCGAGCAGCGTCAGCTCGTAATCGCCGGCAAACCCGCCCGCAATCAACGGGCGCAGCATCGGCACCAGCAGCACCGTTTCGAACATGACGGCAGCTCGCGCCGCGCCTGCGCTATCCACGTTGCAGGTTGTTGGCGATGGGCAGCATTTCGTCTGCGGCCTGAACGCCTTTCGGAGTGCATACAAAAAGCAGACGGTTCTGGTGGCGCCACCCACGCTGCGTCAAGCGAGAGACAGCTCTCACGGGTGTCAAGAAACGTACCAGCCTCAGCGTCATGTATGCCAAAATCCTACCGAGCGACTGTTGCCGCCAGGTCATCTCGTTGTTACGCGCGAGGAAACGGAATCGCGTGGAGGTAAACGTTGCAGTCGCCGACCACGAAAGGATGTGCGCATGAATGAACCGACAACCGAAGGCCTTGAGGCCACGTTCGGCAGATTGAGCGATGCCTGGAAAAATGGCGATGGCGCAGCCTTTGCTGAATGCTGCACCGAGGACGTCGACTTCATCAACTTGCTCGGCATGCACGTTACAGGGCGGCGCGCCGTCACGGAACTGCACGAAAAAATCTTTCACGGCCCGTACAAAGGCAGCACGGTCGCCTTTACGATCGAGAGCGTTCGCGCCATCTCGCCAACCGCAGCGCTCGTGATAGCACCGTCTCGAATCGATCTCCCGTCCGGACCTGTCAAGGGAACCGTCTTGAGCATCGCCAGCATCCTGTTCGTGCGCAACGACAACCGCTGGAAACTGGCTAACTTTCACAACACGCGGCGCGAGGCCACCGAAGCCGACCATCTTGCCATCATGCGCAAAGCGGTAAGCAGTTAAGATGTATCATCCACGTTGCAAATTGTTGGCGATGCGCAGCATTTCGTCGGCCGCTTGAACTCCTTTTGCGTTCGCTTCGTAGGCGCGCTGCGCGGTGAGGATCTGCATCATCGCTTCGACGATGGTGACGTTCGATTGCTCGAGCATGCCGAAGCGCAACTGCGGGCCATCGTGAGCTCCGGAAGCGACGCTCCGCGCAGCGCCCGATCCCGCCGTCGCTTCGAAATAGTTGCCGGCGAGCCGGCGCAGCAGCTCGGGCGCGGCGAACGTCGCTAAGCGAATGTGGGCGATAACCCGCGTGGCGGAGGCAAACTTCGCCGTGACGCCGCCGTCTTCGGAGACCGTTGCGCTCAGCGCCTCACGCGGAATGCCAACCCGATCGAGGCGATAACCTTCGGCAGTTCGCAGCGTGCCGTCGGCAGCGCGCGAGAATTGACCGTTGCGCGAATACACCAGACGCCCGGCGGGATCTCGCAGCGTAAAGAACCCGGGGCCGTCTATTGCGAGATCGAACGGGCCGCCGCTACGCGCGAGTTTGCCTTGACCGAAGAGCACTTCGGGGCCCAGCGAAACCGTCCCGAGACCGGAGCCACCGGGCGCGACCAATTGGGCGAAGCGTTGGGTGGAACCCTTGAATCCGACGACGTCGGCATTAGCGAGATTGTCCGCAATGGTCTCAAGATTACTTTGTTGGGCCGCCATACCGGTCGCCGCAACGAGAAGCGCACGATCCACGAGAGGCCTACTTCACGCGAGCCGCGTCGGCGGCTTTACGACGGGCGCCATCGATGGCTTCGACCGTTTTTTCGGCGCTTTCGAACGACCGCTGTGCCGCAACGACGTCGATCATTTCAGTCACCGCATTGACCGACGGCGCTTCCAGGAAACCGTTCCGGACGACGCTCGTTGGAGGCAAACCGAAATCGCTCGCCTTGAACGCCGACTTCTCGGCAACGACGAGCGGCCCGTGCGGTCCAAGAACCGCGCGGCCGGCGGCGTCCCGTAGCGTTCCATCGAGACCGCGAACGAAGGCGCCGTTACGCGTCGTCGCCGTGCGGCCGCCGCTATCGCGCATGCGAAACGCACCCGACCCGAGGATTGCGAAGTCGAGATCGCGTCCGGTGTGACGCAGCGCGCCGCCTTGGGTGCTCTCGCGTTGGGCAATCGCGACCCCGAGCGAAGTGAGGAAGCCGCGCGCCTCAATGCGACGGAATCCATCGCTCGAGACGTTTGCTAGATTCTGCGTCGCGATCTCCAGACGCGCCCGAGCCGCGGTCATCGCGCTCGAGGCCCATGCCATGCCGTCCATGCGCGCATGGTACCGGAGTGTCGTGGCAGAAGCATTACCGGGCCATGGCCGCTCTACGAAGCATCGCGGTTATCATCATAGGAATCGCCGCTGCATGCACGGCGCCGTCGCCGTCGGACCGAATAACCGCGGCGGAACTGAATGCCGTTGCGCCGCTCAAACAACAGTATGCCGGTGTCGTGAGCGGCTTCGACATCCGGACTCCCGATACGCTGACGATTGCGCTCGATCTGCAACGCTACATCGCTATGGACGACGACGCCGTTGCGGCAATGCAGCGACACGCGCTTGCGACGTGGCGCGTCGCCTGGGTGGCCGCACATCCTCACAACGATGCGACGCTGCGCGTGCGGTTTATCGACTTTATCGGACGAACCGTCGCGGTGAAGTCTACACGCGCGCGATAACGCCTTCGGTGAAATCGTTCGTCGAAAGCACCGGCCCGCCCGGCTCTGCAACGTCGGCAGTGCGCAAACCGGCAGCATACGTGGCGTCCACCGCATTTTCAATGCGTGAGGCCGATCGCTCGTCGTTCAAGCTATACCGAAGCAGCATCGCCGCGGAAAGAATCGCGGCGGTGGGATTGGCAATACCTTGTCCCGCAATGTCAGGCGCGCTTCCACCAACCGGCTCGTACAACCCGAACTGCCGCCCCGGCGTGCCCTTCGTCCCAAGGCTCGCGCTCGGCAGCGTGCCGATCGAACCGGTGACGATCGCCGCTTCGTCGGACAGGATGTCGCCGAACATGTTCTCGGTAAGAATCACGTCGAAATCGCCCGGCCGGCGTACGAGTTGCATTGCCGCGTTATCGACGAGCAGATGCTCGAGCCGCACGTCGGGAAACTCGCGCGCGACCTCCTCGACAACGCGGCGCCAGAGCCGCGACGTCTCCAAAATGTTCTGCTTGTCGACCGACGTTACGTGCTTGCGGCGGGTTCGCGCGATCGCAAATGCCACGCGTGCAATACGTTCGATCTCCGGCGCGCGATAGATCATGGTATCCACCGCTTCGTCGACGCCATTCACGCGGCGCTGCTCTTTGGGGCGGCCGTAGTAAATTCCGCCGGTGAGTTCCCGCAGTACGATCAGATCCAGTCCACGTACGATCTCCGGCCGCAATGTGGAGGCGCCTTCCAAGCCCGCGAAGACGCGCACCGGCCGCAGATTGGCGAACAACTCGTAATCGCGCCGTAGCAAGAACAGCGCGTACTCCGGGCGCTCGGGCAGCGGGCGGCCTTCATATTCGGGCAGGCCGACGCTGCCGAAAAGCATCGCCGCGCTCGTATCGCACAGCGCGCGAGTCTCGTCCGGTAAGGCGGCTAATCCGCGCGCCAGTGCCGCACCGCCGACCAAACCTTCATCGCATTCGATGTCCGGCCGGACGTGACGCAGCACGCGCGCCGCTGCGGCAATGACTTCGGGGCCGATGCCGTCCCCCGGAAGCAGCGCGACGCGGTTAATAGACGGTGATGCGGGTCGTGTCGGCGTCGGGAACGACGTTGGGCGCCGGTTCTTCCTTGGGCGCCGGTTCGCCGTTTGACGATCCAGCCGCCGGCGCGGTGAACTCGCCTCTGCGAGCGTGCGGTGTCTCTGCGCGCTCGAGTAACGCCAGATGCGTCATCAGCAAACTGCGCAGTTCGCTGCGCGCCTTTTCCGTTGCCTCGACCGCGCGCTGCTGTTCCCGGCGCACGTCGGCGATCGCTTCGGTGTATCCGGCAATCTCGCGATTGTTTTGCAACCGCGCCTGTTCGCGAATGAGATCGGCCTCTTTATGCGCCGACGCTTTTGTTTCGTCCGCGGTACGCTGCGCCAAAACCAGCGTGTTTTGCAACGATTCTTCAATAGCTTTGAAGTGGCTGACCCGTTCCTTCAAGTCGGCGATCTCCGCCTCGAGCGCGGTGCGCTGCTGCGCTTCATCTTCCAGCGTCTCGATCACTTCGTCGAGAAAACTGTCGACTTCGCCGCGGTCGTAGCCCTGCAGCGCCTTCTTGAAAACCCTGTGTTGGATGTCGATCGGTGTAATTTTTTCCATCTCAATATCCTATGGACGGTTGCTCATGAAATCGAAGGTTCCGTCGGCCATCATCGAATCGCGAAGATTGTTCGCATTAACGGTAATACCGGCGGGCACGATCAGGTAGATGGATTCGGCGAGTTTTTGAATCTTGCCGTCGATCGTATAGGCAACGCCGGAGGTGAAATCCACCACGCGCTGCAGCAGCGTTCGATCGGCGTTCTGCAAATTGACGATAACGACTTGGCGATTACGCAGCGAATCGGCAATCTCGACCACGTCTTGATACCCGCGGGGTGAATAGACGCTAACCTCCGTCCCGGTGCGGCGTCCGGCGCTGGAAAACGGAACGACGCGATGCGAACTCACTTCCTCTTCATAGAGTTCCTCTTCATCATCGCGAATCGAAAAAAATGCGCCGATCTTGCTGAACACGCTCACAGGTCCCTCCCAGCCTCACGCCGGCCGAAGATCGCCTCGCCGATGCGGACCATCGTCGAGCCGGCTTGCAATGCCTCGCGCCAATCGCCTGACATACCGATGGACAGCGTACTTCCACCAACCCGTTCCCATGTCTTGGCGGCAATCTCAAAAGCGCGCAAGATTGTGTCGCGGTCCTGCGTCAAGGGCCCCATTGCCATGACGCCCTCCAAGCGCAAGCCGGGCAACGCGCGCAGCCGTTCGGCAAGCCCTTCGGCCTCGTCGGGTGAACAACCGAAACGTTCCCTGCGGGAGACGTTGAGTTGCAGCAACACCGGCAACGTCCGATCGTACGCGAGCGCTCTGGACAGCGCTAGCCCAGCTTCGAAACGGTCGACGCTCTGTACGACGTCGAACGCCTCGGCAACGGCTCGTGCCTTATTGGTCTGGAGATGGCCGATGAAGTGTTTGCGGACCGGGGGCAGCAGTGGAAACTTTCGCACCGCTTCTTGCGGGTAACTTTCGCCGATGTCGGCCAAACCGGCAGCGATTGCTTCGGCGACACGTTGCGGCGCTTGCCGCTTGCTGACGCCGACGAGCGTGACGGCGGCCGGATTCCGTCCTGCCCGTTGAAGTTCGGCCGCAATCGCCGACCGCAACGAGGCGAGGCGTTCGACGACGGTCCCGAGCGAAGTCGAAGGGACTAGCTCCGTTGTGGTTCCGGCCGTCGCGCGCAGTAGACGATGCCGATGACGCCCACGACAATCATCGGCAATGCGTAGAGCTGCCCACCGGTAAGACCGAACGCGCTGAAATCGGTTTGCCGCCAGATCTCGGCGATCGTGCGGGTGACGCCGTAGATGGTAAACCAGGTCCAGGCGACGACGCCGTCCTTAGGTTTCGTGCGATAGAGCAGCAGCAAGATCGGCAACGCGCAGAGATCGAGAATCATCTCGTAAATTTGCGATGGATGGCGGTACGCCGGAACGCCGTTGACCATCGGCGCCGCCGGAAAGACGAGACACCACGGATGATCGGGATGGCAAACATCGCCCCATAACTCGTCGTTGATGAAATTGACGATTCGCACCAGCGCGATGCCGATCGGCAACATCATCACGACCTCGTCACCGACAACGGTGTAGCGCAAGCCTGGATGTTTGCGAACGAACAGCCATATCGCAATCAGCACGCCGACCAAACCACCGTGAAACGCCATGCCGCCGTTCCAGACCGCCACGAAGTTGATGGGATTGGAGAGATACAAAGACGCGTCGTGCTTGCTGATGATGTCGTTGATCACGAAGAACGTGCGGCCGCCGACCAGCACGCCGATCAGCGCGTAGAAAAGAAAATCTTGAATCTGGTCTCTCGTCAAACCGAGGCGGCGGCGCCCTTCCGGGCGGCTCATCCAGAGGTAGACGAGCAGAAACGCGACCAAATAGGCGATTCCGTACCAATGAATGCCCCAATTACCAAGATGAATCGCAATGGGGTCGATAGTCGGATAGGTGAACCAGTGCTGCATTTCTAAACACTCTCGACGGATGACCGCGACGACTCATATCACCGTCGGCATCGCCTTCCTTGCGGGCCTCGTTTCCTTCGTTTCGCCGTGCGTCCTTCCGTTGGTGCCGGCGTATCTCTCGCTTTTGACCGGGGAAAGCGTCGAAGATTTGCAATCGGCGCCCGGCGCGCGCGCGCGGATGCAAACCATCGGCCATGCGATTGCCTTCGTCGCCGGTTTCAGCGTGATTTTTGTCGCACTCGGCTTGAGCGCCAGCGCGATCGGAGCGACCCTCGATCGCCAACGCGTCCTCATCGCGCAGATTGGCGGCATCCTCGTCGTCGTCATGGGCTTGCACATGATGGGGATGCTGCGCATTCCGCTACTGATGCGCGACGCGCGTTTGCACCTCCAACAGGGCAGACGCACGCTCTGGACGTCCGGCATCGTCGGCATGGCATTTGCGGCAGGCTGGTCGCCGTGCATCGGTCCGATTCTTGCGGGCATTCTCGCTATCGCGTCGCAACAACATAGCGCGCAAGCCGCCGAGCTGTTGGGTTTCTATTGCGCGGGTTTGGCATTACCGTTCGTCGCGACGGCGATCGCGCTCGGCGCCGCACTCGGCGTATTTGCCAAAATAAAACGCTCGCTGCGCGCCATCGAGTTCGCGTCGGGAGCGTTTCTCATTGCCGTCGGGCTGGTGCTCGTCAACAACGCATTTCTCAACGTCGCAGGATGGTTCTATCAGTTTGTACCTCAACCAACGCTTTAAATTCTCACACGTAACGACCATTGCGGTCGCCGCGGCAGTCGTGCTGTGGGCGGATCAGTTCAGCAAATCGCTGATCGTCAAGTATTGCGCACCGGGTCCGTGCCGGCAGATCATTCCCAATTTTTTGGATTGGACGTACCAACGCAATATCCACGGTGCCTTCGGTCTCTTCGGCAGTTCGGCGTTCGCACTGATCGGCATGGCGATCGTCGTATTGGTGCTCTTTTGGTTGAGCTTCCGCGAAGCCGCGCAACGTTCGTTGATGGTGCGCATCGCCTTCGGCATGATCCTTGGCGGCGCCATCGGCAACATCGTTGACCGGCTGCACTACGGCTACGTCATCGACTTCATCGATTTCACCGGCTTCAATCACATCTGGCAAAACATTTTCAACGTCGCCGATTCGTGTATTACCATCGCCGTCGGCTTGCTGATCATCTCGAGCCTTGCAGCACGTCGTCACCCCTGAACAAGCCGGCAAGCGCGTCGACGTCCTCGTCGCTTTTCTTTCCGGCGCTTCACGTTCGCTCGTAGCGCAGACGGCGCGGCAAGGCGGCATCGTCGTCAACGGCGTCCGGGTCAAACCGAGCCGGCCGTTGGAGACCGGCGACGTCGTAGAGTTCGAGCTTACTCCGCGCACGCCGCTGGTTGCGTTGCCGGAAGACATCGCACTCGACGTCGTCTACGAGGACGGCGATCTCATTGTCCTGGACAAACCGGCTGGCATGGTGACGCACCCGGCGCACGGCGCAACCAGTGGCACGCTCGTCAACGCGCTGCTCGCCCACGTGCGTTCGACGTTGCCGGGCGATCTGTTGCGGCCCGGGCTCGTGCATCGCTTGGATCGCGATACGTCGGGATTGCTCGTCGTTGCCAAGCGCGAGGAGAGTTTGCACGCACTCGGCAACGCGATGCGCGAGAGACGCATCGAACGAGAATACCTCGCTTTGGTGCGCGGCGTGCTGCCGCATCCGCTCGGGACGATCGATGGACCGATCGGGCGCGATCCGCGCAATCGCTTAAAGTTCGCCATCGTTGCGGACGGTAAGGCCGCCGTCACGCATTACGAAGTCCGCGAACAGTTCCAGGCACATGCGGAGTTGATCTTTCGTTTGGAAACCGGCCGAACGCATCAGATTCGCGTGCACATGGCGGCGATCGGCCATCCTCTCCTCAACGATCCGCTCTACGGAACGACCGATCCGCGTCTGGATTTGCCGGGACAAGCGCTGCACGCCTGGCATTTGCGCTTTCGCCATCCGAGCACCGGCGAAGAGCTGTCGTTTGAAGCCGCACCGCCGTCGGAATACGTTGCGGCGCGCGCGATCGTCGGCGCGCCGCCTTCGTGAGCGCGTCGTTTCAACTTCTCGCTAAGGACGGGCGCGCGCGGCGCGGGCGTTTGACGCTCAAGCACGGCAGCGTCGAAACGCCGTGCTTTATGCCGGTCGGCACGGCGGCAACGGTGAAGGCGCTCACGCCCGAAGATCTGCGCGAGGCAAGCGCACAAATCGTGCTTGCCAACACATACCATTTGTGGTTGCGCCCAGGTTTAGACATCGTCGAAAACGCCGGTGGCATACACCGGTTCATGGCCTGGGATCGCCCGATTCTCACCGATTCCGGCGGTTTCCAAGTCTTCAGCCTCGAGCGCCTTCGTGATGTGGACGATGAAGGCGTCACGTTTCGCTCGCACATCGACGGTAGCGAGCATCGCTTCACGCCGGAAAACGTCGTTGCATTTCAGGAGCGTATCGGCAGCGACGTCGCGATGGTGCTGGATGTTTGCGTGAAGCTGCCGGCTTCGTTCGAACAGCTCGAGGAGGCGGTTCGGCGAACGACGGAGTGGGCGCGGCGTTCTATCCAAGCTCAGGGAAACGATGGTACGGCGCTCTTCGGCATCGTGCAAGGCGGCTTGCAGCCGTCGTTGCGGGAACGCAGCGCGCGCGAACTCGTGGCGCTCGATTTCCCCGGCTATGCGATCGGCGGACTGTCCGTCGGAGAAACGCGCGAAGAACTCCACACGTGCGCGCGTTTTACTGCGGAGCTACTGCCCGAAGCGAAGCCGCGTTATCTCATGGGCGTCGGCACGGCCCGCGATCTATTGCAGGCGATCGACGCAGGCCTGGATCTCTTCGATTGCGTCTATCCGACGCGCTGCGGGCGCAACGGACGGGCCATGACGCATGACGGCGAGCTGAACGTTTTCAACGCGACGTATACTACGGATTTCGCCCCGCTCGACGCACGGTGCGATTGCTCGACCTGCACGACGTACTCGCGTGCGTACCTTGCGCACCTCTTCCGCTCGAAGGAAATGCTGGGCCCGCGCCTGCTCTCATACCACAACGTGTATTTCTTGAACGCGCTGATGGCGCAGGCGCGGCAGGCCATCGCAGAGGGTCGTTGGCCTGCGTTTTATGCTCATTAATGGTGAAGGAGCATTGCGCCGAGGAGCATTGCCCAACTTCCGAAGATTGTCGCGATAGTCCAACGGAAGTCCGTCGCCCTGTTACGTTCCAGATCTCCAAGTCGTTGGTCAATCGTTGTCAGGCGAGCGCTCACCTGCTGGTAGAAGCCATCGAGGCAGCGATGCGAATTCGAATCGCGTGACGCTCAAGATTGCCGTTGTGCCGATGTTCTCTAGCGGTGCAGCAGGATAGCGGCCAGCAAGGTTACCCAGCTACCGGAAACCGTTGCTATTGCCCAGCGGAACTGCGCTGCCATCTCGGTCCGTACCGCGCGGAACTCCGTTGTGTGATCCGCGAGTCTATTGTCGATCGAGTTCAAGCGATCGCTTATTTGATGGTAGGAGTCCTCAAGGCTAGCGATCCGGTTCTCGAACGGTGTCACGCTCATAATTGCCGATATGCCCCATAACATCGTAACCCGAGAAGTCAACAGCTACCCGAAACGGCTTGCAGTTTTCTCATCCACTCGATGACGTCACCGTCCTCAGCGTCGACATGGTGTCCAACACGCAGAAAGCCGTTCTTCTCAAGAACGCGTTGCGAGGCAACATTTTCCGTTGCGCTCTGCGCCGTCAATGCTTCAATAGCGGGATCGCCCGTTGCGATGCGCACGATCTCGGCCACGGCCGCACTGGCTATGCCTCTGCCTCTCCGGCGAGGCGCCGTACCGTATCCAATTTCGGCACGGCCTTCCACTGGTGCGCCTTTGTAACTGCAGAGCCCGACCACTTCGCCGTCACGAACGACGATCCACGAGCCCGCGCACCCTGCGGCGTGAAGCCTCTTCGTCATGTTGCGAAGGACGTGCAGCACAACGGGAACGTCTACGCCGTCGGGAGGGAGACGCAGATCTCCGCGTCCCGGTGAAATTCCCAGCATCCAATCGAAGTCGCGCTCCGTAGCTTCGAGCAGACGGACGTCCGTCAATGCGTTGCGTCGCTGAGCGCTCTCACTACGCGCACGCAGTCCTCGCAAATCTGCGGATGTTCGGGATCGCTGCCGAGTTGCCTGAACTTCCAACAACGCACGCATTTCTCGCCGTCCGCGGGCAGCAGTTCGAACCGCGGTTCGCCGGAATACAGCGTGAGTTGCGACACCACGAGCACCTCGCGCAGGTTATCGCCGAGTGCCTGTAAGCGTTTGTAGTCGCTCGGCTCGACGGTCAGGCGCACGTGTGCCTCGAAATCGCGCGGATCGCTCGAGCCGGCGACGCGCGTGCGCAGCGTTCGGAGCAGTTGCCAAACGGCGAGATCGGCCGGCACAGCCTTGAAACGATCGCTTTCGAACGACCCGTCGAAGACGCTCGCCTGCTGACGGCGCGCCCACTGCGGCAAATGCTGCCAGGCCTCTTCGGCGGTGAACGACAGCACCGGCGCGAGCGCTACTAGAAAGCGCTTCAAAATATAGAGCAGCGCCGACTGTGCGCTGCGTCGCCGCCGGTCCGCAACGGCACGCGAATAGAGCGGATCCTTGACCGCGTCGAAATACAAACCGGATATGCCGCTTTCGAACTCAATGATGCGGAGATATGCGTCGTGCACCTGGCAGCGTTCGTACGCCTCTTTAATGTCTGCGACGAACGCATCGCACACCGCGCAAGCAAGCCGATCGATGGGCTCCATGGCCTCCGGCGCGACAACGCCGCCTTCGTCGAGGTCGTCGAGATTGGAAAGCATGAACCGCATGCGATTGCGCAGGTTACGATAGACGCGGCCGACCTGCTCGACGATATTGGGGCCAAAGCGCACGTCGTCGATGGGTTCCGTTGAAACGGCCCACAGCCGCAACACGTCGGCTCCCCAGCGCGACATCGCGTCGATCGCGTCGATCCCCGTGCCGCGCGACTTGGACATCGGCAAGCCTTGCTCGTCGTTGACCCAGCCGTTCTTGAAAACCCGGCGATACGGCGCTCGACCCTTGATCGCCACGCCCGTGATCAGCGAACTGCGGAACCAGCCACGAAATTGATCGGGTCCCTCCAAGACCATATCGCTCGGCCATTGCATTCCGTCTTTGCCGAGCACGGCCAAATGCGTGACGCCCGACTCGAACCAAATATCGACGATATTCGCTTCTTTTTCGAACTGCGTTCCCTTGCAGCGAGGACAGCTAAAGCCTGGCGGCAGGTAGGTCGCCACCGGATCTCTCCACCAAGCGTCGGCACCGGTCTCCTCGAAGCGTTGTGCCGCCAACCGCGCGACGCGAGCATCCAATATCGCCTCGTCACACGTCGTACAGCGCAACGACGGAATCGGCGTTCCCCATACGCGCTGGCGGGAGATGCACCACTCGGGATGCGTTTCGATCATCTGCCGTTGACGGGCGCGGCCCCATTCGGGAATGTACTCGACGTCGTCGGTTGCATCGAGCGCACGCTTTCGCAAGAGATTTTGGTCCATCGCGATAAACCACTGCGCGGTCGCGCGAAAGATTACCGGGTTGTGGCAGCGCCAGCAATGCGGGTACGAATGTTCGATCTCGCCTTCGCTCCAGAGCGCGCCGCTCTCGCGCATGTCCGCGACAATTTTCGCGTTCGCCTTGAAGATGTACATCCCGGCGTAGGAACCGGCCTCGCTCGTGAAGCGGCCGGCGGCATCGACGGGATTGAGGATCGGCAAACCGTAACGCATGCCGGTGTCGAAATCGTCGGCGCCATGACCGGGCGCCGTGTGCACGGCACCCGTTCCGGTCTCGAGATCCACATACGGCGCTAAAACCACCAGCGCGTCGCGATCCATGAACGGATGACGCACTCGGAGACCGTCGAGTCGTGCGCCGGTCGCCCGTCCAAGCAACGTCGCTTCCGTAAAGCGCTCGCCGAGCACACGCTCCGCGAGCGCTTGCGCGACGACGACCGCCTCATCGCCGATACGATATAGACCGTACGTCGCTTCCTCGCGCACCGCAATCGCGACGTTGGCCGGCAGCGTCCAGGGCGTCGTCGTCCAAATGAGTATGGAGGCCCGTTCGACGTCATCTTCCTTCACCCCGAAGCGCGAAAGCAACGGCGCACGCTGTTCGGTCGCCGCGGTAAACCTGACGTAGATCGACGGCGAACGCCGCTGTTCGTACTCGATCTCCGCTTCGGCGAGCGCCGTCTCGTCATGAACGCACCAGAGCGTCGAGCGCAAACCCTTATAAATTTGGCCTTGAGCCGCCAAGTCCGCCAGTGCGCCGACGATCGTCGCCTCAAACGATGGATCGATCGTCCGGTAGGGGCGGTCGAACAAGCCAAAATTTCCCATGCGTAAGCGATGTTCGCGCTGACGGTCCAGCCAATACAGCGCGCGCTCCTTGCATTGCGCGCGAAGTTCGAGCGGATCGATCGAATGGAAATCCGTAATGCCGAGGTATTTGAGCGTCTCGAACTCGATCGGTAAACCGTGCATATCCCAGCCCGGCACGAACTTCGCATATTTTCCGTCGAGCAGCGCGACCTTCACGAAGATATCCTTGAGAACCATCCCAAGAAACGTGCCCATGTGCGGATTGCCGTTGGCGTACGGCGGCCCGTCGTGCAGAGTCCAGGGTCCGTTGGCGGCGTTGCGCTCCAGCCGTCGTTCGTAGGTGCGCTGTTCCTCCCACCACTGCACCCGCTGCGGCTCGCGCTTGGGCAACTCGGCCTTCATCGGAAAGGCTGTCTTCGGTAAATTGAGCGTGTTGCGGTAATCCACTTACGTGTCCCCCAACAGTTCGCCAAGCGCACCGAAGTTGCGTTCGGCGGCCGCGCGCATTGCCGGCCCGCGTTGGCGTAAGGCGGCCGCAATGGCGTCGCGCTCGTTCACCAATCGGTCGACCAATGCGTCGGCATCGTGTGCGTTGGTCTGCATGTCGCCGCCGAGCTGCAGCGGTGCCAGCGGATACGCGAGGTCCTCGCAGAGGGCCCCTCACCTTGGGATCGTACGGCACTGCCAGGAACGGCACCGCGTAGCGCGCAGCCAACACGAGTGCGTGCAAACGCATGCCGACCACTACCCGGGCGCGCCCGATCATTGCGGCCGCCTTCGGAAGCGGCGATTCGGGAAGCAACATGGGCGCACTTTCACAGGCGCGAATGACGTCGGTCGCAACCGCGGCGTCCGAAGCGCCGCCCAGCGGCAAGAACGCGGTGCGAATCTGATGCCGTTTAGCTAAGCGATCGACGACGTGCGCCAGCAAGCGCGTTCCCTGGCCGATAGTCGCCGCTTTCCGAACGCTGACGATCGCGTACGGACCGCTCTGCGGTCCCAAACCGTCCGCGGAAAGATCGACGGATTCGACGTCGGCATCGTAGAGAAAGACGGGGTCGGCAGTGCGCTCTATTGACGGTGTGCGGCAGAAGGTCCGAAAGCAGCGTCCGCGAGCGTTCGTCACGCACGGTTGCACGCTGCACGCCGCGACAGAAACGCCGCACGGTAAGACGTCCGAGCCGATCCAAAGGCCCGATGGATTGCGCGAAGATCATCGTTTTACGCCCCGCGCGCGCGGCTTCGCGCAGTATTGCGGCATAGTACAAGAGACTGCGAAAGCTGGTCGCATTCTGCAGCAACCCGCCGCCGCCGGAGAGCACGACATCGGCGCGCGCGATGGCAGCGCGTACCGCGCGCCAATCCCAGCGCGACGTCGCTTCAACGCCGTACGCGGCCGCCGTACGCTGCGGTGTTGCGGAGAGCACCTCGATCCTCGCCGGCGCAAACGTCGCGCGCAGCCGTTGCACGATGACCTCGAGCAGCGCTTCATCGCCGAGATTCCCAAAGCCGTAATAACCGCTGACGAGCACGCGCACCTACGACGGCGGTCGCGCGGGCAATGCGAACCGGCGGTAGACCAAAACCACAATTGCACCGACGACGGCGCCGGCTATCAATCCGTTGACGATGCGCAAGATCGAGATCTCGAGCGGCGTATGCAAATGTGAAAAAGTGTCGATGATATCGCCGACACCGACGCCGATCCCAAGTGCCAGTAGCCACCCCAGGGCGCGACGATGCGCGACAAGCAACGCCGGCATGATCATCATGCACGGAAAGCCGATGAGAAACTCCTTGAAGCGCGGACGAACGCTCAGCGTTGCGGTCAGCACATGACGCGTCGCCATTTCAATTGGCGAGGGCGAGATGTCGCTGTCGTTTCCGCTGCGCATCAGCATGAGAGCGCCGGCGCCGACGAGCAAAACTCCGGCCAGAAGTTGATAGGCCAACACCGGCGAGAGAAAAACGTCTCCCGGCCGCTCGACGCCCGAACCGAAGCGACGGTCGAATAGATAGAGCGCGAGCGCGATCAGCGGCGGCAGTGCAAGAACGAGGCGAACTCCGCGGAAGCGCTCGATCTCTTCCATCGTCAGCGGCGAGCTGAGGATGCCGACGACGACCAACGCGCCGATCGATGCCACGCCGGTTGCCGCCAAGGTCCATCCGAGACTGCGCACGATTTGCGATCCGGTCTGAGCGGCCGGCGCTTCACGCCATGCGCCGATCAACACCAGCAATGCGGCGGTTGCAAAGAGCAGCGCGCCGACCAGGGCGAGAATGGAGCGGGCTAACGCATCGTGATGCAGCACGAGGCCGCCGAGATATAAGGCAACGGTGGCCGCGTATGCGATGACGGCGCTACGGCGTCCGTACCATCCGAAGAACTCCAGCAGCAGCACCAAGATGGACGGTACGGCCAACGCGGCCAAACCAACGAGCACGCGGTTGTTCCCGCGATATTGGGGAATCGGCGTCGCGCGGCCCAATCGGAAACCCGAGGCGCGCAGTTGGTCGGCGATCGATTTGACCATCTCGACGTTGGTCGCTTCGATCGAGAGATCGCCGTCGCGGTGGGGCCACGGCCGCAGGTAGACGACGCGCACGTTGCGCTCGCGCACACCGAGTACGTAACGCGCCACGACGTCGTTCAACTTCAGCTTGTCGAGTTCGGTCTTGGCGATGGCCTGCACGCGTACCGTGCGTCCGGGTATGAGTCTCGCCAGTGTATCGTTTCCTTTTTGCACCTGGGCGGCGTCGTACGTCTCGATCGACCCGAAATTGAAGAGATGCCGTTTGAACGCGTTGGCGGTGTCTTCAAGATGGTCGGGATAGCCGAGCACTTCGTTATTCAAACCAAAAAAAACGATCGTCGAAACCTTCGGATCGTAACGCAGCACGTCGTCGAAGACCGCATCGATCTGCGGTGCGGCGAATCGTTCGTCGTTCTGAAAGCGCGGCACGACCAATAACGCCAAGCGATGCGCCAGTTCGATCTCATCGGTTGGAATGCCCAAGCCGATGGCATTGAAGTAATCGGCCTGGGTGCGCACCTCAATGATCCAGGGATGCGTGGCGCGCAGCACGCGCACGCTACGAGGCTCGAAATGCAGCAACAGTTGCCGGCGGTACCGTGCATACGTGGCCGCGTCGTTGACGAGCAGGTAGACGCCGCCGGCATCGATCTTTCCCTTGGAGGCAAGCTTGGCGAGCAACGGATCGCGTAACGGCGCCAGTTGCGCGCCGTTGAGAATAGCCGCCCCCGTCGTCGCATACGCTTTACCGTTGAGGCCGACGTTAGCGCCGAGCTCTTCGGTAACGGCGAGTGACGTCAATCCGGCCCGGCGCAAGGCCACCAAGAATCCCGGCGTGTTGTAATCGTACGAGCGCGCCAATGCATCGAGATCCGTATAATCCATGGCTAACTCGACGCGCCGGGCGTGCGATTCCGTACGCACGCGAAACGCCGCAACCGCCAGTGAGGCGATCAAGGCAACGAGTAAGATGACGGCGGCGTAGCGTGCTTTGAGCGTCACGAAGCCGGTCTGGTTCGCTGCATATCACAGAAGGGCCCGCCATAGGCGAGCCCCCCTGCCGTCGCGTATGCGCGGTCCCTTTTTTGTCGGGTCACGCATACCGGGTGTGGGCGACGCTTTGTGCAGTCGTTGCGCGCGCACGGCCCACATGCATGTGCGCGGACGGTCGGCGTTCCACGATGGCACGCCATCCCCTCTCGGCCACCCGTTACCATTTCGGCGCACGTTTTTCGAAGAATGCCGCAATGCCTTCGCGCGCGTCGTCTTCTTGCGCGTTGCGCGTCATGACATCTTTGGTGTAGCCGTATGCGGCGCGTTGATCGAGATCGATCTGTTCGTAAAATGCCGTTTTGCCGATGCCGACAATCGTGCGACTTGCCGATGCGATCCGCATAGCAAGCGCCAGGGCTTCGTCGTGCAAACGCGACGCCGGCACGACGCGATTAATCAATCCCCACGAAAGCGCGGTGGCGGCGTCGATAGGGTCGCCGGTGAGCAACATCTCCATGGCGCGCTTACGTCCGATCGCCCGCGTCAATGCGACCATCGGGGTGCTGCAGAACAGACCGATGCGCACGCCCGGCGTTGCAAACGTAGCCTCTTGAGATGCGACTGCTAGATCGCAGGCTGCCACGAGTTGGCAGCCCGCGGCCGTTGCAACCGCGCCGACCTCCGCGATCACCGGCTGAGGAATCGCAATGAGGCGCGCCATCAGCACCACGCATGCTTCGAAGATGGTTGCGTGGGACCGGCCGTCGCCGGTCTGCAGCTCCCGCAGGTCGTGTCCCGCGGAGAATGCCGGACCTTCACCGCAGAGAATCGCGGCGCGCACTTCGCGGTCGTCGCCGATTGCTGCGAAGGCACTCTCGAGCGCCCGCATCATCGCGAGCGACAGCGCGTTGCGCCGTTCCGGGCGCTGCATGGTCACGATGGCGACCGGGCCTTCGCGCCGAACCGATACGTCGCTCACGTCGAACGCGCCGACGGACTCGGCGACGCGCTTGGTAACGCGCTTGGTAACGCGCTTGGTAACGCGCTTGGCGACGCGCTTGGCGCCGGCGTGCGGATGGCCCAACGCGACGGCCGCCGTATCGGGAGGCCGCGATGCAGCAGCGCGCGGCTTTGCGCCGCATAGCGGCTCGTCGAAAACCGCGATTTCACATAGGTCAGTAGCGTGACGGCGCGCGCTCGCGCCACGCTTCCGGGAAGCTCGGCATAGACTTGCGCGATGAGAAACCCCGTCGACGGAAGCCACGTATCGTGCGGATAGGCTGCGCCCCAAGCGTAAAAGGCCTCGGCGGCAAAATCGAGCAAATGCTCCGCTTGATCGGGAAAGAGTTGATGCGACTCGTAACGTTTGCGAAGCTGCATCGTTTCGTACCGGACGCGCAGCGCGCTCATCTTCAGTCTGCCGAAGTACCGGTCCGCCGGTGCGTTCGGCGCCGTCAGGGATACCAATGCCATGACGGCCAGTATTCTGCAGATCATGTTCGAAAAGCGCTTCCACGCAGCGATGCTCTCGCCTTTACGAGAAACACTATTGCGACGATGAGTACTGCAAGCAAGCCGACCCAGGTCGGCATTTTGACGAGCAACCACTCGAGGCCCTGGTAATGAAACGTCGGCGTTATCCGTTGCCATGCCCGAGAGGCTAAGTCGGCAGCATTAAAGGCGACGCGTTCACTCGCCGGCGCCGCGGGCGGCGGGTTTCGCTCGAGCGCGAAAATGATCGCCGCGAAGGCGATAAGGGTTCCCAGGACCATCGGAAGCGAGAACCCCAAACGAAAGAGCACGATCGCGCATGTGAGGATGCTCGCCGCGAACAATCTTTTTGTTCCCCAGAGTTGCAGCCACGGCAGCACGATGGCGCAAAGAGCGACACCGCTAACGATGCGTGAGGTACCACGCATTTCGATTGCAAGGATTATCGCGGCGGGAACGGCGGCCGGAATCTCAACGTTATGGATGAACGGGCCTCCCAGCACGACGGCCATTGCCGGGAAGAACACCAACAACTCGCTGCGCTTCAAGGCCGCGGCGAGGCGCGGCGAAGCCCACACTGCGATCGCAAACGTCGCCACGAAGGAAAGCGTTCCAACGATTTGCGCGATGCCGGCAGGCACCCCGAAGAAATGCAGCGCGTACGTTAAGCTGTATTGAAAAGGCCACGCGCTCTCCGAACCGGCATGCGCAGGCAACGTTCGGCTGAGGTAATCCCAAAAACCGGCGGGCGTCACGACCCAGCAACCGGCGAGGGCAAGGGCTATGGCCGTAGCGGCAAGCGCGAGTCGCGCCTCTTTCGCGTAAAGAAAGACGGTCACCGCAACGGGCACCCCAAGCTGCGGTTCCACGGCGACCAGCGCCGCCATAACGCCCGCGAGAACATATCGCTGAAAACGCAAAGCGGCCGCTGCCGCCACAAGAAAGAGGAGCGAAAACGGCACGACTTGCCCGGCGGCCATTTCCACATAAATGGCCGGGATTGCGAACGCTGCGACCGCCAACACCCATGGGATACGCAGCAACGTCAATCCGGCCGCCGCTCCGAGGATCAACAGCACGATGGCCGCGGTGTAAAGAGTCAATGCTGCAGGAAACGGCAAACGCGCCAGCAGCGCAAATGGAAGAAAATCGTACGGCGGTTGCGGTGCCGGAATAACGAGTGTCGGATTTTGCCGCACAAAGATCAATGCGCCGATTCGCTGTTCGCACGAGTGGAGCGGCTCGTAGGTATACGGGCTGCGGCCTCGGTTCAGCGCCGCACCGGCGCAATAGAAGTCAGAGAAGTCACTCATCTGGCGCCACGGCAACCGGTTACCCAGACCGGAGCTGTCGCGTACTGCTGCTACCGTCAGAGAAACGAGCACGAGCAGCACGATCCACTGCCTGCCCTTGGCTCCGTTTCGCAGCATCGTAACCGAGCGATTACGCCGCCTGCGTTCGCTTTTCCCTAGAGTAAACGTGCGCTGTGGTGGTGGGCGATGACGGGCTCGAACCGCCGACATCCTCCTTGTAAGGGAGGCGCTCTCCCAACTGAGCTAATCGCCCCGCAAAGCCGCTTCCTCCGTTCGACGTCGCCGCATGCAGCGCTCCTGGTTTAGCGCTGGGCGGAAGCCGGGAAGTCTTTGAAAGGGACCGGCCGGATTGAAAATACACTATCGCGCCGACTACACGAACGACACCAAAAACGTGGCGCTCGCGCGCAAAGGGGTCGCCGGCTTCGCCGGGGCCTGCGGATTCTCAGAGGCTGACATAGCGGACATTCGGCTGGCTGCCGGTGAGGCGCTCAGCAACGCCGTCGAGCACGGCAACGGGCACTCGCCGGGCGGCTTTACGGTCGAATGCGGGTTCGACGGCGATGCACTCTCGATTGAAATCCGCGACAGCGGCCAAGGCTTTGCCGCACCGGCACTCATATCGACGGCGGTTACGCCCGACCAGCGGGGCCGCGGCTTCGGCATCTTCCTCATGCGCCGCCTCATGGACGATGTGGCTTTTGCGCGCAACGGGACGGTCGTTCGCATGGTGCGCCGCTATCCGGCCGAACGTCGGCTCTTTTCTGGGAACGGCTCGCGCGCTAGCCCTTAACGGCGATCTTCTTTTGGAGAAGCCCGATGGCAGTGCGCAGCTGTGCATCGTGTTCCGCATCGCCGAATCGCGCGTTTGCATTCTCCACCACCGTTACGTCGGGCACGATCCCTCGTAGATTGATGTCGCGGTAGTTCGGCGTGAGGTAGTGCGCCGTCGTAATCTTGATCGCCGCCCCGTCGGGGAGGGGAGTGAGTGTCTGCATGACGCCTTTGCCGAACGTCTTGGCGCCGACAAGCGTCGCGATGCCGTCGTCTTGCAGCGCCCCGGCGGTAATCTCCGCGGCCGATGCGGTGTATTGATTCACCAAAATAGAGACGGGCAGAACGATCGACGGGTTACTATCGGCGCGGACCGTCGTATTTTGACGGCCACGCTGTTCGTAGGTCAACAAGCGTTTGTTGGCGACAAAGCGCGAACTAATGTCGAGCGCGGAATCCACGTAGCCGCCCCCGTCGTTGCGCAGATCGAGGACGAGGGCTTTGGCGCCCAGCGCCGTCAACCGCGAAACCGCTGCATCAAACTCGTTCGGCGTCGAGCGGCCGAAGGCCATCACCCAAACGTAGCCGATGCCGTTGCCGAGCATGCGATAGACGGCGGTGGGCGGCTGCACGTTATCGCGGGTGATCGCCACGACGGAGTCACTTCCGTTGTGTGAGATGGAAACGTTCACAATCGTGCCGGGTTTGCCGCGCAACATAGAGCTGATGCCGTCCGCTGCCAAACCTTTGGTGCTCTTACCGTTGACCGCCGTGACCATGTCGCCGACTTGTACGTGCGCTTTCTCCGCGGGCGTCCCGGGCACCACGTACGCGATACGCGCGAATCCAGTGGCGGCGTCGGGGGCGATTATCACCCCAATACCGCCGATGGTTGCCGGATCGAGCACTTCGTTGAATGCCTTGTACTCGGCGGGCGTAAAGAAGACCGTATATCGATCGTCGAGCGCCTTGGCCATCGCATCGATGACCGCGTATGCCAGATCGCTGGGATCGGCATGCGCCGCCTGTGCCGTGGCCGTGATCGCGTCGTCCAACGCTGCCACGGTCGCATCGCCATCGCTTTGCACGCGCAAAGCCGGCGGCGTCAGCGCGACGCCGCGTTTGTGCGCTTGTTCGGAGAGTGCATCGGAAGCGGCAGCCAGCAACGCTTGCGGGTCGACGGGATTGAACGCCGTCGTCGTAAGCAGACGGTAGCTTTCCGCAACGTCGCCTGCGGTTTGTTGGGGCAGTGCCGTGCCGAGCGGTGAGGCACCCAACCAGAGGAGCGCGGCGCAGCAGAGCGCGGCAAAACGTACGCAATCGCGTTGTATCATCGTCGCCCGTGTTTCGCTAGTCATGCGAAGAACGCTTTGAGGGGGCATTACGTTTCAGTGAACGGCGCGGCGCAGTCGGTCGTTCATGGCAATCCCGAGGTCCCGGCTGGGCAGCGGTTGTGCGTCGATCCGCTCCAATCCCAAGGCATCGAGTTCGTGCAGCGCTTCGAAGAACCGCGCCGCGGCAGCGCGCAGGTCTCCCTCAGCCGCCAGTATGCGTTGCGCCGCATAACCGTTAAAGCGCTCGGAGAGGGAGAGCACCGCGGCCCCGGAGCGATCTTTCGGCGGCACGAGCGACGGTTCGATGAGTCGCAGCGGCGTCATGGGCGCATAATGATGCTCGAGGGTGCCGGGTGCAATAACCGCGTCGGCCGGATGGGGCCGCCGCACTGGGCCAATGGCAGCTTCGATCTCTTCAAGTGCGATCGCGCCGGGACGCAATAACGCCGGCTGGTCGTCGCAGCGCACGATCGTGGACTCGATGCCGAATGTCGTGGCGCCGCCGTCCAAGATCAGATCGACGCGGTCGCCCAGCATGGCTTGGACGTGCGCGGCGCGGGTGGGACTCAGGCGTCCGAACGCGTTCGCGCTCGGCGCGGCGAGCGGCGCGCCGGTCGCCGCCAACAGATCGCGGGCGATCGGATGAGACGGCATGCGTACGGCGATGCTGTCAAGTCCCGAGGTAACGATTGCCGGCACCGCGGCGCGCCGTTGTAGAACGAGCGTCAGCGGACCGGGCCAAAACCGGTCGATGAGAACGCGCGCGCTGGCGGACGGTGCTTCGGCGACGCGCTCGAGCATCGTTCCATCGAGCACGTGCACGATTAAAGGGTCGAAGAACGGACGCTGTTTGATTTCGAAAATCCGCGCGACGGCACGCGGGTCGAACACGATGGCACCCAACCCGTAAACCGTCTCGGTGGGGAACGCGACCACCCCTCCCGCTTGCAGCAGCGCGGCGGCTCGCTTCACGTCCTCATTCACAATCAATTGCATCAACCGGCCGCAGTGGCAGAATGGACGAGGCGGCTCTAGCGCGCAACGCACTCTGAAGGGATGACCCCGGCACCCGGACCATAGGTAATGCCTATGAGTTGGCGCAGCGCTTTCCTCTGTATGGCACTTTCGGCGTTGGCGCCGCTGCAAGGCTGCGGTGGGGCGGGCAGTGGAAGCAGCACGCCGTTTTTGCCGCCCGGACACGCGAAGCAGGGCAAGTACTTCACGCATATCGTGGTCCTGATCCAAGAAAACCGGACCTTCGATAATCTGTTCGCAACGTTTCCCGGGGCCGACGGCACGACGGTGGGGCACCTGCGCAACGGGCATACCATTCGGCTGCGTGCGGCCAACTTAGAGAGCCCGTATTCACCGAATAATGGCTATTCGTATTGGCTGCAAGCGTGGAACGCCGGCAAGATGAATGGATTCGATGCAAATCCGGTGGGCAATATTTCGGGCCAATATGTCTACGAGTACGTCAAGCCCTCGCAAATTCAGCCGTACTGGAATATGGCCAAGCAGTACGTGCTCAACGACCACATGTTCCAAACGCAAGGCAGCGGAAGTTTTACCGCGCATCAAGATCTTATTCGCGGCGACACGGCGATCAATTCGACGTTCCAGTTGATCGATTTTCCGTCGGACGGCGCCGGTCAGCCGTGGGGTTGCGACGCGCTGCCGGGAACGACGACGTCGTTGATCACTGCCAATAATCAGTGGCGGCAGTATCACAGCGCCGGTCCTTTTCCATGCTTAACCTACGAGACGCTGCGCGATACGCTGGACGGCGATGCTATTTCGTGGCGATATTACACGCCGGCACTCCATCAAGACTTCGGCGGCAATTTGTGGAACGCGTTTGACGCGATTAAGGCCGTGCGTTACGGACCCGAATGGACGACGAACGTCGCCTCCCCGGAGACGGAGGTTCTCACCGACATCGGGCGTGATACGCTGCCCGCCGTCTCGTGGGTCATCCCCGATTTCCAAAACTCCGACCATCCCGGCGACTCGAGCGACACAGGGCCGTCCTGGGTTGCCGACGTCGTCAATCACATCGGCGAAAGCTCTGCGTGGAAAACGACTGCAATCATCGTCGTGTGGGACGACTGGGGAGGATGGTACGATCACATTGCGCCGCCCGGTCCACACCGCTACGGCGGTTTAGGATTTCGCGTTCCGGCCATCGTGATATCGCCATACGCAAAGAGCGGCTACGTGTCACACAACACATACCAGTTCGGCAGCATCCTTCGCTTCATCGAAGATAACTGGAGTCTACCGAGCCTCGGAACCACCGATCGTACCTCACCGAGTTTTTTGAACGATTTCTTCGACTTCAGTCAACATCCGCGCGCTTTTAAACCGATCGGCGCAAAGTATTCCGCGCGATTTTTCGCGCACCAACGACCGTCGAACAAGCCGGTGGACACAGAGTAACCCTCGTCACCCTTTGCGCGCATGGAAAAAACGCGCGTCCGTCGAACAACAGGCGTGGCTTTATATGCAGTCGCTTGAAACTCTCTCCCGTTCGACCACCGCAGACCCGCAAACGCGCGCCGTGCCGGTCGTCCTTTCGGACTTCCAAACCGTCCATATGACGGAACCAAGAGAGCAGGAAGAGCTCAAACGCATTCAGGCGCATTTCATGACGATCGCGCAGTGCGCGCAGCGGGGTCTGCTCGAGCGGGATGCATGTGAAAAACTCGGCCTAACGATCGAGCAGCGGATGGCGCGTTACGGAGCCTCGAGCGAGCACATCGCGCGGCGACAAGTCAGCGTTCTTACTTCGCGTTTCGTTCGGCCCGACGACGAGAGCGCGTGGGAAGGCATTCGGCGCTACGGCGCGCTGCGCACTCCGACGGGTGAAGGTCTCGACGAACGCATGACCCTGTTCGAAGAGGTCGCCTGCGATGTCTTCGAACGCATCTATCCCGATCGCGATGCACCTCCGCCAAACGACATCGTGCACGTCAGTTGCTCGGGGTACGTGTCGCCGAGTCCGGTGCAAACATTTCTGTCGCGTCGCGGCTGGCTACACACCGGCGTCACGCACTCCTATCACATGGGATGCTACGGTGCGTTTCCTGCCGTTCGTACCGCGGTTGGACTCGTCGGCTCGTCGTACGACGCATTGCCCACGCCGAAACGTCGCGTGGATCTCGTGCACACCGAGTTTCTTTCACTGCACTTCGACCTGCTCGGCGACGAGCCGGATAACTTCGTCACTTCGACGCTGTTTGCCGACGGTTTCATCGCATACGCCGCCTATCCGCAGTTCGCGTGGCCCGAAGGCCGCAACGGATTGAAAGTGCTGGCGATCGACGAATATATTCTTCCGGACTCGCTGTCGGAGATGACGCTGCGCCCCGGTCCGCTACAGTTCGACATGTCGCTTTCAAAGCGCGTACCGTTTATGATTCGCGATTCGATCGCCGACTTCGTCGTTTCGATCTGCGCCCAAGTCGGACTGGATTTCGAGAGCGAAAAATCGCGAATGTGTTTCGCAATCCATCCCGGCGGTCCGGCGATCCTCAATCAGATCCGTTCGAAACTGGGGATTTCGGAGCCGCAGATTGCGCTGAGCCGCCGCGTCCTCCACGAGAACGGCAACATGGCCTCGGCAACCGCGCCCCATATCTGGAAGCTCGTGGTCGAATCGCCGGAGATTCCAGTCGGCACCAAGGTGCTTAGCATGGCTTTCGGCCCCGGCCTAACGGTAATCGGCGCCCTCTTCGAGAAAGTCTAGACCTCACCATGGCCAGTGATGCAGCGGCAAAGCCGCAGAAGTTCTCCGTGCCCGGACCGTTCTATTGGAGCGTCCGGGGCGTCCACGCGGCCGCGCCGCTCTTCGTTGGGTTAGGCAACCTCGAGTCGAAGATGCTCGAGCGCCAAATCGCGACGCAGAAGATCGATCGGCCGGTCTATATTTGCGGACTACCGCGCGCCGGCACGACGATCACGCTGCAGATGCTCAGCGAGCACCCGGAAGTCTTCACCCATAAGTACGCGGACTTCCTCATGCCGTATATGCCGTACGTGTGGAACAAAGTCTTTCCGCTCGTTCCCGTCAACGCCATGAAGCAACCCGTGCAGCGGATCCATCGCGACCGCATTGAGGTCACGCGCGACAGCGCCGAGATGGGCGAAGAGATCCTTTGGGAGCATTTCTTTCCGTTTATTCACGACGAGCAGCATTACAGCGTGCTGGATTCCGGCACGTCGAACGCGCGGTTTGAATCGTTCTACGGCGACCATCTCCGCAAGCTGGAACTGGTGCGCGGACGCTCTCGCTATGTCAGTAAGGCGATCATGTGCGTGCTGCGCATGCAGTACCTACGCAAGCTTTTTCCCGACGCGCGCTTCCTGCTCTATATTCGCAATCCGATCGACCACGTCGCCTCCATGATCAAGCAAGATCGCATCTGGGCGGAAATCGAACGCAGCGACCCGCGCCAGATTGAGATCATCGAACTCACGGGCCACCATGAGTTCGGTCCCAATCAGGTGATGGCCAACGTGGGCGACACCGCACTACTGGAGGATATTCGTCGCCAGTTCGACGCCGGCGAGTGGGGCCGGTCGCGTGCGCGGTATTGGGCCTACGTGTACGGTTTCGTTGCGCGGCAACTCAACGAAGATCCGGAGCTGCGCGAGGCGGTCTGCATCGTGCGGTACGAAGACCTGTGCTCGAACTCGCCCGAAACGATCGATCGCATTCTCACGCACACCGGTTTGCCGGCGGCCTCTTTTGCCGAGGCGCGCGAAAAGTACACCAAGAAGCTCTCTTTCCCGGACTACTACAAGCCGGCGTTCGGCGGCGAAGAACTTTCCGCTATCACCGCAGTGACCACTCCGGTTGCCGAGTTCTTCGGCTACGACGTCAACACGCTCGCTCGGCGCGCCGAAGCCATTACGTCGTAGCCTAAAAGTCGCTGTCGGGGATGCGCGGGTCGAGTGGCTGACGGAGAAAGAAATCCGGGCCCTTCGGCGCCTTGATCGGAACGAAGGTTCGCGGCTTTTGCGAGAAGTCGAGGCAGTCGGCGGCGGGCGACGTCGCGCGGGCGTCGGCTGCGGACATCTGCGGCAGATTGAAGAGATCCTCGGCGTACCGCAAGACGCTTGCCGTTTCGTATGGCGTGTGTGAAACGTAGTCTTTCTTGGCGTATGCCGAAACCACCATGAGGGGCACGCGGAAACCCACGCTGTCGTACCCCTTGAACGGCGGGGGAACGGGATCGTAGGTGCCGCCCCAATCGTCCCACTGCACGAAGACGACCGTGGAATCCCAGAACTTACTTTTGCCGACGGCGTTAACCAGCGACGTCACCCACGATGGACCGTACCCGCCGCCGCACGACAGGTGATCTGAATCCGCGCACATCGGCGTAATCCACGTGAAGTTCGAGAGCTGCCCCTTTTTGATGTCGGTTAAGAAGCGCTTTTGCGGCGTGATGACGTCTTGTTTCCAGTCCGGCCCTTCGAAGATGTGCTTCACCGCCTGATATCCCGACCAATAGCCGCCTAACGGTTTGGTATACGGACTGGTGTAGAAACGCCACGATAGTTTTGCGGTGTCGAGCTCGTCGCCCAGCGTCGTGTAGTCGAAGCAGGGCACTTGGGTGGGTCCGATCTTGCGTTGCTTCGTGATCGTGGTTTCCGCGTCGGTCGAGCCTCCCTCACAGCCCCACGGGCCGAACGGCACGTTCACGCTGGATTGTGCCTGCGCCGCGATGATGTACTGGTGCGCGACGAAACTTTCGTCGAGTTGCGAGGCGAACATATGATCTGCGAGCACGAACTCGTGGGCGATATCCCAATACGGCTTCGTTTCCGATTGCGGAACGTAGACGAATTGGCCGTGCGGCGGACCGCCTTCTTGCGTCTCTAGATCGAACCCCGTGTTGGTGCAATGGGTGCCTGGCAGTTTACCTTTGCCGCGGCAAGCGGCGAACATACCTTGCGCGCCATGATCGATGTCGTACACCACCGTGAGCCCGATCGGTCCGAGTTTGACGGTCTGACCGTTCGAATTCTTGCCGCTCGGCGCGGTAGTCGCGTGCGGGAATCCCATGAAGAGGTCGTTGAAACTGCGGTTCTCCTGCACGATCCACACGACGTGCTTGATTTTGCCCGAGCCGGACTCAGAGAGACCGAGCGCCGAGTTACTGCGCAGCGAAGGCAATGCAGCTTGCCGTGCTCCGCCGCATCCGGCGGCAATGCCGCAACATAACACGATAAAGAGTGCGCCGATCGTTCTATTCGCCATGCCTAAAACTTCACCCAAACGGCGCGACTTCCCGGGTCCGTGGAGGAAGCGTGAGCGCCTGCGGGTAAGCGTTGACGTTCCCAGACACCCCCCAAAAAATAAGGAGCTTTTGTGAAGGGACCCTTCAAACTCGCAGCGCCGCTGCTTGCGGCGCTTGCTGTCGCCGCGTGTAGTGCCGGCGGCTCTTCGAATCTTCCAGTCTCAACCGAAGGCGCACCGGCCGCGACACACGTCGTCCCCAACTGGACGACGCTCGCACACGCCGCGTGCCCCGGACTTCGGATGGAGCAAGCGCAATGCGACGCGCTCATCAGCAATAAAGGCGCACAACCGAACTATAGCGGCCTCTCGGCTGCGGATCTTGAAAGCGCCTATGGCCTTCCGTCGAAGACCGGCGGCAAAGGCGCCAGCGTTTACATCGTCGACGCTTATGACAATCCGGACGTTACGTCGGACCTCACCGAGTATCGTTCCACGATGAAGTTGCCGGCGGCAAAGTTCAACAAATACAACCAAGAAGGTCAAAAGAGCGGCTATCCGTCCGGTAGCCCGGGTTGGGGCGTCGAAATCGACCTCGACGTCGAAATGGTTTCGGCCTCTTGCCCCAACTGCACGATCAATCTGATCGAAGCCAACAGCAGCCAATGGTCGGATCTCGAAGCGGCCGAGGCTGAGGCCGTGAAACTCGGCGGCACCATCGTCAGCAACAGTTATTCCGGCGAAGGCGGCTCGGAGTCGTCCTACGACAGCAAAGGCGTGACGTACCTCGCCAGCGCCGGCGATAGCGGTTACAGCGGTGGTCTGATCGACCCGGCGACCTTCCAAAGCGTCGTCGCCGTCGGCGGAACGGCGCTCTCGCAAGCGTCGAACAAGCGCGGCTGGAACGAGACGATCTGGAACGGCGCCGACGGCGGCTGCTCGACCACGCAAGAACCCAAGCCCAGCTGGCAGACCGATAAGGGCTGCAAATACCGCACCGGTGACGACATCTCGGCGCAAGCCTCGATCGAAGTCGCCGAGTACGATACCTACAGCGAAGGCGGCTGGTTCCTGGTCGGCGGCACGAGCGTCGCATCTCCGCTACTCGGCGGTATGTATGCGCTTGCCGGCAACTCGACGAAGCAGACCGGCGGCGAGAACCTCTGGAAAGCGTTCACGAAGCTGAGCTTCAAAAAGCAAGAGAAGAGCAAGAACATCTATTACATCTCTTCGGGCAGCGACGGTTCGTGCACCCAACAGTACCTCTGCACCGCGGGCACCAAGGAGTATGGCATTTTCTCCGGCCCCGGGGGCTGGGGAACCCCGCACGGCGTGAAGGCGCTCTAAGAGAGCACTCACCCCATAACATGGGAGGCGGCGCATCGGCGCCGCCTCTTTCTTTTTGCTTCAAGCGTTCAGCCGGCGCGCTCGTGCTGCATGCGGTTCTCTCGCAAAACCAACTGCGCTCGCTCCGGCATAAGGACAGCAGGGCACACAACGCGCCTTTCTCGGACGCTTTTCGTGTCAACCGTCCACAATGGGAACACGTTTGCGAGGAAAAGCTCGCGCAACTGTATGCGTAGCAGAACCTAAGCACAATGCTAAGGTAGCCGGGTAACAGGGCGGCGAAACTGGGCGTGTGACGCTACTTGGCGGCTTCGGGCTCTTTGCGGTAACCGCGATGCTTGTCACGTATGCGCTGGAACAACGGAGTCCGTGGTTCATCCTAGCGTTCGCGGCGTCGTGTACCCTCGGTTCGGCGTACGGCTTTCTTCAAGGCGCATGGCCGTTCGGAATCGTGGAGGCGATCTGGGCCTTAGTGGCTGTTAAGCGGTGGACCTCAATTCGTCATGCTCGTGGCAAACGTCGGGAACATCTTACGCGAATAGCCCAGAACCATGACGGAGACGTGCAGCGCTAGCGTATTGCTCCTCGGGCACGGGCTCTTTTGCCGGCCGTAGTGCGCGCGCCAAGTGTGCTGCGGGAACCCCGGCCGCTAGCCGGTCACGTACCCAATCTGCGTATTCGTCGAGCCGAGACGGCCGCCGCCGTAGAGCGACGGTTGGCTCCGTAGCGGCACCTCTGGGCATCTTGTATCTTTACTTGCATCCACAATCCTTACGATTGGACGGCCCTCCTATCGGCTTGCTGGCTGGTTGGAGGGGTTCTGTTCGTCATGGGGCGGGGAATTTTAGACCGTCGGAAGTGGGGATTTTAGACCGTCACTGACACAAACTAGGCCTACTCTGGGCTGGTGACCGTGACGGGGTGCAAGTGTTCTCCTCGTTGGGGGGACAGCGGCTAATGGGCGGCGCTCATTATAAAGACGGGCTTGCGTGGCTCGTTCCCCGGCAGAACCGCTACAGCTTCCAGCCGCCGCAGCTGATCAATTGATCGGTCGGCGCTTTCGTCTCACGCACATCAGTACGCTCAGGCTTACGAGGGCTGCTCACCCGGCTCTCTCCCCTTGTCACCGCAACGACAGGTTGCCGGATTCCGCGTAAGAGCCGAGGCACGTTCACACCGGCTACATACCGGATGCGCATCTGGCGTGGACATAGGTTGCCGTCACACGGGCGCTTTCCCGACGTCTTGTCGCTTGAGCGGTCTTCCGCCCAGAGTGACCGGTCGAATGAACGCAAGAGCGATGTGGTCGCTCAGGGGAAGATAAAGCGCAGCCAAACGACGCGCGTCATATAAAAAATGGGCCCGCCGAAGCGGGCCCATTTCAACTCAATACGTTCGTTCGTTTTGAGTCTGATCTACTTCATCGCGACGGCGCCGATCGGGAGATCGAACGAGCCGGTCAGGGTCGCCAACGCGGCTCCACCCTTCGGATATGCATAGATCTTACCGTTTTCATCGCCGGCATCCGGGCAGATGAAGTACTTACCGGCGATCCAGGTGTCCACGCAGTCAGACGCGCCGCTGTAGGAAACGGTGCCTTCGAGTTTGGCCGACGTTCCGCTCACGGTGTACTGATAGATCGCGAGGCCTTCTTGATCGTTGATGGTGATGTACTTGCCATCCCACTGAACGCCGCCCGGGAACTCGATCGTATTCGGCAGCGTGATGGCGGTGAACGACGACTTGCCTGCCGCCATCTCGGCGAATCCAACGCCCGTGGCGCTATCGCCATCGACGAAGATATCACCCTTCTTGTCGTAACCGACGAAGTACGTCGACGTGAGACCATCGCTGATGGCCGTGCCGGAACCTTTGCCGCCCTTGAAAACGACAACGTCGCCGGCGCCGAGGATCGAAACGGCTACGTCGCCCTTGCTGTCAACCGAGCAGCCGGCCGGCTCGCCGGTGGACTCGCTCAGCGTGGCGATCGGGCTGGTGCCGTTGACCGCGAACTCTTCGACTTCGTCAGAACCGGAGGCAACGACCCACCAATCCTTCTTGCCGATGAGGCCGCTGGTGCACATGCCCTGCGCGTCGGTGACGCCGGAGATGGTGCCGGTCGACGCATCGCTCTTCGGATAGTCGAACGACAGAATGTCGCTACCGTAGAAATTGGAGATGTACTGAACGCCGCCTTTTTTCTTCTTCTTGTCGGGCGACGCCGGGGGGTGAACGCCATTATCGTTACCCGGGTGAGCTGCGAGGCTCAGGAGACCGTGGACGGTCGCACCGGGCGCCAACTGAACGCCGGCCGGGTTGACCGAGGAACCGCCGCTGCTGCAAGCAGCGAGCAGGGCTGCAGACGTCGTGATGCCGATGGCATACTTGGACAGACTCGAGATATTCATTGAGAAATTTTGCTCCATTTCTTCATGAAAGTGTTTGATGGGGGGATCAAGCTCTCTCGGTAAGCATGATGGGGACTCCTGGTGGTGCCGCGGGCCGGCCGATGAGGAAGAGAGTATCTAAGGACTGGCTTCCATGTCGCCAACCGACTGACGAGCTACTGGGGGTTCCCGTGCGCTGACCCTTGGCGTTCACTGAATCAATCCCTGCCGATTGAGTCGTCTCTAATGCAGACACTTTGCATTGCTAGCGCCTGCTTTCTTAGCCTTCGGCGATGCTCGTGACGGCTTTGACCAGCGAATCTTTCCCGCGCGTCGCCGTCATGAAAGCCAAGCGAACATAATCGACGATTTCCGGGAACCGGCGCGAGTAGCCGGAGATAAATCGCCACGAAAATAGATGCTTGGGCGACAGATATTCCGCTTCGTGCAGCAACAGTAAATTCGTAATGATGAAATGCCGCATCGCGCTGCCGCGCCGCACGTAAACGCGCCAGCGCTTTGAAATGTCGATGTTCGTAAAGACGTTGTTGCGCAGCGACGCCGCAGAGCACTGCCGGCGATACCGTGATCAAACTGTCATAGTCGGCAGGCATCTGCGCGCTGCGCGTGATCTGCGCACTGCCGAAATCGACACTCCAATACTCTTGCTGCGGCGACGCACGGGAAACACCCAGCGCGTCTGACGCAGGAAGGGACGTAACCACCACGTCGCTTTAAAGAACTTCGCGAAGTACGCGGAAAAATCGTCGAACGAGACCTGTTTTTCCGCCTCCCAGCGATATGTTTTTTCAAGACGCTCGCTTACTTCCGCGGCACGCTGTTCGGCATAATCCGACCATGTCGGTCACGACGCCGCCGGCAAGCGCGAAGCCCCTTTCCGACGACCAACTGCTGCCGACCGGCATGATCGCCAGCGTCGCATCGGGAACGCGCGCGATTGCGCCTCGAAATACGCTTTCATCTCCGGCGCAGAGACGAGGTAGCGATTCTCGTCGCGCACCTCGCGATGCAAATGACAGATGCCACTCGCAAACGGCACGGCGTATCGTGGGCGAAGCTGCTGTGTCGCTGCGACGAAAGCTTCCATATAGGTCGTTGCGTCGACCGGCAACCGATCCGCGGCTCTTCAAAGGTGTAGCGCGTCGGATACGACCACGCCGGGGAATGGCTGCGCAGCATGAAGTCAACTTTGGGATACTTCGTGCGAAACGTCTTCCATGTGGATGGCAGCGGTTTGGAATCGTTGAGATCGAAGAGCGTTACGCTGTCGGCCTGAATTACGGCGGCGCTATCGTCCTGGAATGTGATTTGGTAGCTGGTGAACTCGAAGCCGTCGGCGAGCCGAATCGTCTTGCCGTGATCGAGCTCGATGATGCGTTCGAAGCCGACGTTGCGCAGTTGATCCGGCAAGCCGGAAATCGGAAACTTCGGCACCATCACGGTCGTCTGTTTTGAGAACTTCTTGAGCGTACGCGGATCGAAATGGTCGAAATGCCAGTGGGTGATATAGATGTAGTCGGCGTTGAAGATGCCGTCGTCGAAAACCGGCGGGGGAGCGTGCCACCAGGCGGACCAATAGGTTGGTTCGTTCAGCCACGGATCGATGACGAGGCGCTTTCCTTTTGCGCGCACGTCGAGACAAGCATGGCTAACGATCGTGAACTCCATGGCATTGCGCTTCGTCAGTCAGAAGGGCTTTTCATGGCCGCACTAATCGCGGTCGATTGCAGATGGAACCCGTTCCAACCGATAGGCGAACGGTCGCTGCGCCGTCGCCGATGCGTCCCGCCGCGTTCGATCCCACGAGGTTGGTGCGCATCGACTGAATGTTCGGAAAATCGCTGGAAATGCTGACCGAGCGCGCTCGATGCCGAGACGTTTGCGCTGCTATCGCCGCCCATTTGCAGCGCGATGGTCCCGATGCTCGTTTGCAGTTCGACGGAACGGCGCGCCGCAACGCGTCCCGAGGCGCGCGCCGATGGCACCCGTCGATGTGTGCGCGACGACGCTGCCGGCGATCGCTCCAACGTCGATCGTCCCCATGATGTTGGTTATTCGGACCGAAGCATTGCGCGGTACGGCAACGTCGTAGCGGACGCCGCCTTCGTGCGACGCGCGATAGACCGTTTTGATGAAAACGCCGGACCCGATACGGCGAACGGCGATCTCGATATTGCGCAGCTGCTCGGGATACGCCGCGTATTTGGTCGCCGCAACGTTCACGGTATTTGCAGCGCTCGGTTCGATGCGCACCTCTCCAACGGCATTGGACAGGGTGATGGACGGCGACGGTCCGGTGACGACGCTGTCGTAGAACGGTGCGTGCACTTCGCGAACCGACCCAACGCAGGCGGTCGTCGCAAGCATCGCGCTCCCTGCGAGCAGACCACGTAGAGCGTGCCGGCTATTCACGCTGGAGCCAGCGCACCGCATGCCGGATCGTGTGGTACACGGTCGCTTGCACCTCGGCAACGCGATTGACTTCGTGCGAAGGCACCGAAATCGTGTGTGCCGCCACATCGCGCTGCCGCACGTCCCCACCGTCGTCCCCGAGCATCGCAATCGTCGCATTGCCGTGCCTGTGCGCGAGATCGAGCATCGCCCGCACGTCGCGAGATACGGCCGCCGTTGAAAAGGCGACGGCAACGTCGTGCCGGCGAATCTGCGCGGCGAGCACCGACGGCTTGGCGGCAATCGCCAACGCCGCAAAACCGTTGAGTCCGTCGGGTGGCGCGACGCAATCCCACGCCCAGCGCGCGGCCCCGGTTGCGGCGTCTTCACGCGCAAAGAGAAGGAGGCGGCCACCGGCGGCTATCGCGCGAACGATCGTTTCGGCGGCGCCCGCAATGGCGTCGGCCTGACGGTTTGCAACCTCATCGCGTAAAGCCGCAGCGTCGGCGATGCGCCGTAAAATTCCGACGGTGACGCCGGAAGCGCGTTCTTTTTCCGCGCGCCGCTTACCGATGGCACCGACCGTTTCCGCGATGGCATGCGCCGCTAAGGCGACGCTCTCCTGATGCACGTGTTCGTCGTCGGCGATCGTCGCAATTTGGACGTCTGCGTGCGCTCCGGGAAATGCGACGGTGTACGCACCTCGCGTCTTGGCGCGAAAGATCGCGCGCTCGATCTCGACGTCGCCGCCGGGCGGTCCGAACGCTACGACGGCATCGTTCGGATGCAACAACGGCATAAAGGCGTCGCGAAAAAGACTGACGTCGGCTGCGGGCAACGCCGCGGCGAAATCCGCCGCATCCAGCGCGTAAATGCCGCGTCCGAAACAGTAGACGCGACCGTTACGATGCACGCGCTCCTCGATCCCGCGTGCCGCGGCACCGAGATCGCGCGCGCACTTGGTAAAAAAGAGCGTGAATGCCGCGTCGCGACCGCGAATGGCGGCAGCGACGGCTCGGGAGAGATCGGCCGATGAAAGCAACGAATCGAGCATCGTGGGGGACAGGGCGTTCGCCGCAGCGCGGAAAAGTTACTTTCGCTTGGCCGGTTTTACGGCAAGCGTATCGCGCGGCACCTCGCCGTGAGCGCTCGGCCGCCTTGCCTTTAGGCGACGGGATTGTTGAGAGCGCCCCGCGCCATCCATGTTCCCCCGCTCACCGCGACCTGTGCGCTACTTGAAAGCCCTCGTGGGCTAGCAAGCGCAGCTTAAGTCTTGATCTCGGCGTGTCGCGCCGCGGCCTCTCGGGTATTTATCAAAAGATGGCACGACAAACTGCAGGTAGTTTTCTTTTGCAACGACTCGTCGATTGGGGCATCAAACGGATTTACGGATATCCCGGCGATGGAATTAACGGTCTCATCGGCGCGCTGGAAGATTTCACCGAACAGATCGACTTCATTCAAGTGCGTCACGAGGAGATGGCCGCGTTCATGGCCTGCGCGCACGCAAAGTTCACCGGTGAAATCGGTGTCTGCATGGCGACATCCGGTCCCGGAGCGATTCACCTGCTCAACGGGCTCTACGATGCCAAGATGGATCACGTGCCCGTACTGGCGATCGTCGGACAGGCCGCAACGATGGCGCTTGGCGGGTCGTACCAGCAGGAAGTCGATCTGCAAACGCTCTTTAGCGATGTCTCCGAGTACAACGCAACCATTGCCAGCACGTCGGCGACGCGTCACGTCGTCGACCGCGCAATGCGAACCGCAATGGGCATGCGCGGTGTCGCCACCGTCATCTTCCCGAAAGATCTTCAAGAAGAGCCCTATACGCCGCCGCCGCACAAGCACAACTCCGTACATAGCGGCATCGGCTATTCCAGCCCGAGGGTCGTGCCGAAAGGCGACGGATTTGCGCAATGCAGCCCAGGTCCTGAACGGCGCAACGAAAGTAGCGATGCTCGTCGGCTCCGGCGCGCGCAATGCGCGACGAGAGGTCATCGCGGTCGCCGATAAACTGCAGGCCTGTTGCGCTAAAGCGTTGCTCGGCAAAGACGTGTTGCCCGACGATCTTCCATGGGTGACGGGGACGATCGGATTGCTCGGCACGCGTCCAAGCTCCGACATCATGAGAGAGTGCGACGCATTGCTCATGGTCGGAACAAACTTTCCCTACGGGGAATTTCTTCCGAAAGACGGCGCGGTTCCGGGCGTGCAGATCGATCTCGATCCACGCAATCTCGGCTTGCGCTATCCCGTGACGGTCAATCTGCAGGGCGATGCCGCCGAAACGCTCGAGGCACTTTTGCCGCTGCTCGTTGCGAAGACCGACGTTTCCTGGCGCGAGAGCATCGGGCGCAACAAAGAGGAGTGGTATCGCATCGAGGCCGACCGCGCACATCTGCCCGCCGATCCAATCAATCCGCAGCTGCTCTTTTATTCGCTCAACGAGCGCATTCCGTCAGACGCTATCGTGACCGGCGATGCCGGAACGCCGACGAACTGGATGGCGCGCTTTTTGATGGTGCGTCCCAACATGCAGCTTTCCGTTTCCGGCAGCTTGGCAACCATGGGCTCTGCGGTGCCTTATGCGATCGCGGCGAAGTTCGCTTTCCCCGAACGGCCGGTGATCGCGCTGCCCGGTGACGGCGCTATGCAGATGAACGGCATCAACGAGTTGATCACCGTCTATCATTATTGGAAGCGCTGGAGCGATCCGCGCTTGATCTTCTTCGTGCTCAACAACACCGATCTCAATCAAGTCACGTGGGAAGAGCGCATCCTCAGCGGATCGGCGCGCAACATGCAAACGCAGCCGCTTCCCGACTTTCCGTACGCCGCATTCGGCGATTCGCTGGGGTTTCTCGGCATTCGCGTGAACCGGCCCGATCAAGTTGACGACGCGTGGGACCGCGCGCTGGAAGCCAACCGCCCGGTCGTTTTTGAGGCCGTCGTCAACGGCGACGTAGCGACCCTGCCGCCCCATATCAGCAAGGAGCAGGCGTTGAACTTCTTTGCAGCCTTACGTAAAGACCCGGACCGCGGGCCGATGCTGCGTGAATCGGTCCGGCAAGTGCTCAGCGGCGTCTTCCCGCGAACGGAGCGTGAGCCGACGCGATAACGGCGGGAAACGGGGCACGCTGTCCGAACAGCCCGGGTTCACAGCGTCCATCCAATGGAGGTTTTCCCGTGCTTCGCTTTCGGAGTTGCTTCGTCTCGTTATTCGCGTGCGTTGTTGCCGCGGCAATCGCAGGATGTTCGGAGAATCACTCGGTGTTACCGCCGGCCGGTTTGGCATCTGCGCTTACCCAGCACGCCGGCACGTTTGTACGCGCCAAAACGTCACCGCCCGATTACATGCAGATGGCGTTTCTCATGACCGACGGTTCGGTGCTCACGCAAGGCAGCTCCAATCCCTCGTCCTGGTATAAGTACACGCCGGACGCCGACGGCGACTATTCCGACGGCACGTGGAGCTCAGGTCGGCTCCCTGCAAAACGGCTATGGCCCCTCGGCGTTTGCATCGCAGGTGCTCGCGGACGGGCGCCTCCTCATCATCGGCGGTGAATACAACAGTCCGGGGAACTACGATTTGCAGCTCGTTAACCTTGGCGCGATCTACGATCCGATCAAGGCGACGTGGACGCCGCTCAATCATCCTTCGGGATGGCAGTTCATCGGGGATTCGCCGTCGAGCATGCTCCCGAACAACGAGTTCATGATCGGGCAGAAGCTCACCAAAGAAGATGCGACGTGGAATCCGGCCAACGGCAAATGGCAAATCCTCAAGAACAACGGCAAGGCCGACTACAACTCAGAAGAGGGATGGACGCTCCTTCCCGACGGCACGCTTCTCACCGAAGACGTCAAGAACGCGACCAACTCGGAAATCTTCAACCCGGCGACCGGCAAGTGGAAGACCGCCGGCTCGACGGTTGTCGACCTGCGCTCGGAATCGCCTTTCCATCAATGCTTGCAATACGGACCGAAGAAAAAAGATTGTTATCTTCCGCCCGGTGAAATCGGCCCCGCGATGCTGCGTCCTAACGGCACCGTCTTTGCGACCGGTTCGGGGCAAAGCGGCAGCGGTTACGGTCAAGGGCACACCGCAGTCTACACGATCTCGAGCGGCACATGGGCGGCCGGCCCCGATTTCCCCAACGGCGATAATGCCGGGGACTCCTGGTCGTCTCTGCTGCCGAACGGTGATGTCCTCGTGTACGGTGTGAGCGGCGAGATGTATCTCTTCAACGGCACGAGCTTTTCGTCGATCGGCTACGCGAGCGGCATACCGCTGCTGCTCCCGACCGGACAACTGGCGCAGTTCGGCGGTTCGGTGGTGCTCTACACCCCAACCGGCTCGTCGAGCAGCTCTTGGGCTCCGACGATTTCAAGCGTGAGCAAGTCGTTGGCACCGGGCAAGACCTATAAGATCACCGGCACGCAGTTCAACGGCATGTCACAAGCAATGGCTTTCGGCGACGAGTACCAAAACGCAACGAGCTATCCGTTGGTACGCGTCACGATGAGCAAGAGCAAACACGTCATCTATCTACGGACGCACGATCACAGCACGATGGGGATTCAGACCGGTACGAAATCCGTCTCCACCAACTTCGACGTGCCAAAGAAGGTCGAGACCGGCGCCGGACAACTCGTGGTCGTGGCCAACGGCATCGCCTCCAAACCGGTGACGGTTACGATCAAGTAACGTAACGTTCTTCGCCGATTCGCACAGCGGGCGCGGCTGCCGTCGCGCCCGCTGGTTCTCTGGGTACGTTGCCAGGCATGAATCGAACGGTTGCCGTGACCGGCGCCTCGGGATTTGTCGGGCGGCACGTTATTGCCGAGCTTGCGGCGCGAGGTGCCCGCACGATTGCCCTGGGCCGCTCGTCACAGCCCGAGAACGTGCCGCAGAACGTCGAGTGGCGTCGCTTTGATCCGAACGGGCCTCCCGACCCGGCGGCGTTCGATGGCGCCGATGCCGTAGTTCACCTTGCCGGCGAATCGGTCGCCGGGCGTTGGAGCGCCGAAAAAAAACGTCGCATCGCGAACTCCCGCATCGACGGCACGCGCACCGTCGTGGAGAGCCTGCGCGCCTTGTCCCACAGGCCGGCAGTACTCGTCAGTTCTTCGGCAGTCGGATACTACGGCGATCGTGGCGACGAGCCGCTGACCGAAGGGTCGTTGCCTGGAACGGATTTTCTCGCCGAGGTCTGCACGGGCTGGGAACGTGCCGCGCGCGCATCCGAGGCACTCGGGATTCGCAGCGTCTGCTTGAGAACCGGGATCGCAGTAGGCACGGGCGGCGCGCTTCTCCAAATGATCGCGCCGTTTACGTTTGGCGCCGGCGGACCGCTCGGTTCCGGTCGCCAGTTCGTCCCCTGGATCGATGCGCGCGACCTCGCGTCATTCTATTGCTTTGCGATCGAAAACGACGCACTTACCGGTGCCGTCAATGCCGTCGCACCGGATTATGCGACGAACGCGCGCTTAGCGCAAGCGATCGGTGCGGCGCTTCGCCGTCCCGCGCTCGCGCCCGCTCCGGCCTTTGCATTGCGCGCAGCCCTTGGCGAGTTCGCGAAGACGCTACTGCAAAGCCAGCTCGTCATTCCGGCGACTGCGCTCGACGCGGGGTTCCGATGGGAACACGCGCAGCTCGAAAGTAGCCTCTGCGACATCTTACGCGGCAAACCCGGCCGCTTGTACGTGCACAGCTTTCGGGCAAACCAGTTCGTGGCAAGGCCGCTCGAAGAAGTTTTTCGCTTCTTCTCCGACGCCCGAAAATCTCGAAGCGATCACGCCGCCGGACCTTGCGTTTGCGATTCGCAGTACGCCGGCAAAGGTCGAACGCGGATCGACGATTGCCTACGAGCTCCGCCTGCGCGGAATTCCAATTCACTGGAAGACGCTCATCGCGCAATGGGATCCGCCTTCGCGCTTTGTCGACGTGCAGCTGCGTGGACCCTATCGCCTCTGGAATCACACTCACGAGTTTGGCGTGCACGACGGCGGCGTCGAGGTCGCCGATCGCGTGGATTACGCGTTGCCGTACGCGCCCTTCGGCGAACTCGCAGCCCCCATGGTCGCCCGCAATATTGAGGCGATTTTTCGCTTTCGCCGGACCGCGATCGAACGAGCCTTGGAGCGGCGCCCCGAGGGCCACAGCTCTTCGTTGCATGGACCGCAGTAACGGACTCGTCGTCGCGCCGTGGCGCGACGATATGGAACCACTGCCGCCGGCAGCAGAATCCGCTATCCGCGAGCGCATGCGGTCCATTCCCATCTTCTCAACTTTGGGATTCTCGGAGGTGCGCCTGGGAATCGGCGTCTTCACCTGCAGGGTCGCTCGCAGGCGGGAGTTCGACGGCATCTTCGATTCGTTTCACGGCGGATTGTTGATGACGGCGGCGGATTCGGCGGCGGCCATTGTCGCCCTGACCTTGTGGGGAGCAGGGAGCCGGATCACGACGACCGACATGAACATTCGCTTCTTGGCGCCGGCGCGAAGCGACGTATTGCTCACAGCGCAAGCGATCAAACGGGGCCGCTCGCTGGCACCGGTTGCTGCAAATCTGTGGCGCGACGACGGTACGCTGGTCGCCGTAGCCCAAGTCACGTACATGCGCCTGAACGAGAACACGTAGTGCTACGGCAAATGCAGCGTAGCGCTTGCGACGTAACGTGGCCGCCTCCGGGAAGCAACATGACCGCCATGGAGGCCGGCTTTACCACTCGGCGCGAAACGTCCGCGATGCATCACTCAACGTTTCAGAAAACATCGGCCGCACGGCTGCTCTGTTGCGCGCTCCTCGCGGCGCTTGCCAATTGCGGCCACGCAACCTCTGTCACACCGTCGGCATTGGTGGCGAAGGCGGCCTCATACGACGGGCAAGACGTCAGCGTCAACGGCACCGTTAAGAATCCGACCGCTCATCAGTTTCGTCGCGGCTCCGTGACGACGTATCAACTCTGCGACAATTCGTGCATTAACGTCTTGCAGTTCGGTGCGGCCAACGTGAGCGACGGCGACCAGCAAACCGTCACCGGAACCTTTCATCACGCATTCGGACGGCGGCGCTTCCACATGCCGGACGTTGTCGTCGTCGGCGGCCGCATGCGCCGCTAAGATGACGTTCCCCGAAGCGCTCATCATCGTCGACGTGCAGCGCGGCTTCGTGAACGAGCATACGCAGCACATTCTCGAGCCCATCGAGCACTTTCAATCGCGGTTTCGCATCGTCGTTGCGACGCGATACTATCGCGTCCCTGGCTCGGCCATCGACCGGACGTTAAGCATTGACGGCTTCGCACGGGGCAGCCCGGAGACGGAGCTGGCATTCACGGCGAGTCCCGCTGCGATCGTGGTCGAAAAGAGCGAGTACTCATGCGTGGGGTCTCAGCTCATGAGCGTGCTGCGCGCGCAGAATGTGCAGTCCGCGTGCGTCTGCGGCGTCGATACCGATCAGTGCGTCCTCATGACGGCAGGCGATCTGCTGCAGCACGACGTCGTGCCGATCGTACTCGAAGATTTATGCGCCAGCGCCGCCGGTCCCCATTACCATGAAGCCGGGCTGTTCTTGTTGCGCCGTTTGATCGGGGAAGAGCAAGTGCGGCGACGCGTCTGAACTGCCCGACGTGGCGGAAACCGTCCGCATGTCCAACGGACGGCCGCACTTTGGCGGATTACCGTTAAGAGTGGTCGGCGCCGCCTGCCGCGAGAAACGTCACGACGTCCCAAGCGTTGCGAATGCCTATGAAGAGCAAGAGCAGCACACTGCCGGCGATTTCGAAGGGCGCTTCTTTCGCGAGCCCGACGAAACGTGCGGCGCCAAGAAGCATAACGCCATAACCGACGAGCGGCGCGAGCGTATACCAAAACCAGTCTTCCATATCGGCCACGTAGTTACGTAACCGTCGGGTGCGCGACATTGCGCGCACGGTCGCGGCAATACCCCCCGCGCCAACGAGCGAGACGATGACTCCCGGTGCCGTGGCCGACGGCCATGGCGCGCACAGTACGGCCGAGACGAGCAGGGCGAGCGTGAAATGAATGACCGTCGGCGTGCTAAAGCCACCGATGCCCTCTTCGCTCGCTGCATGTTCGACGTCGCGGACCAGCGTGATGACGACAAACATCAAGCCGGTCAACGCCGCCGCTGAATTTGCAGTGGTTGTGAAGAACGGCGCCCATCCGCTCGTCGGCATCACGAGGTCAACGCGGCGAGCGCGCGTTCCGCAGCGCGTTCGCCGCTGGCCATTGCACCGTTGACGGTGCCCCCTTCTCCCGAGCTCGCCGTCGCTTCGCCCGCAAAGAACAGCGCCGCATCGATCGGCTGCGCTAGGGCCTCTCGCGCCTGGATGCCCCCAACCGCAACGTAACTGTACGCTCCTCGCGCATAGGGGTCGCCACTCCAATCGTGGGTCAGCGCCGAATCGAACTCGCGCCGCACCGTGGCACCATCGGCGAATAGCGCCGAAAGGCCGCGCAATGCCAACTCGATACGCTCTTCTTCGCTATGCGCGAGAAGCGCCGTCGCTCTGGGGCCGCCCGCCCACGCCACAATCGATTCGCCGCGCACCGGCAGTTGGGTCCAATAGGTCGCGATGGGTTCGTTCTCGACGAAAAAGAAACCGGCATTGCGATAACGCGCGCCGTCGATGCGTTCCCAAAACGGCGTTTTGAATGACAACACCACTTTGACGACGTGACCCATCTCGATCTGTGCAATCGCCGCACGTGTCGCAAACGGCAACTGCGGCTCGAATCGCACCTCATTGTCAGCGGCCGGACCCCGCAAGACGCCGACCGGCAAGGTGACGATGGCGATACGCGCGCGCAGCGTTTGCCGCAGCCCAACCGTATCGATCGCATCCACGGCAACGCTCCCGCGCTGCCATCCCACGCGACTCACTCTGCAGTGTAATCGCAGTTCAATGCCCGCGCTTTCACATTCCGCGCGTATGCGTTCGAGCAACACGCCGTAGCCGCCGATAGGGCGCGCGCTCAACGAGTCCACGCCCGAACGTAACTCATTTGCAACCGATAGGACGCTCGCAACCGCTGGATCGGCCGCCTCAAAGCCTTCCACGAAGAGCCGCGCGTTGCGGGCGCGTTCTTGTTCCGCATCCTCCTCGCCGAAACGCCGCAGAAAGACGTCGACGCTCTCATCGCGTTGTAAATCGAAGGCGCCTGCAAAGAGATCGGTCGCACTGAGAAACTCGTCTCCGTCGCAGACGAGTTCGCCATTTTCTCGGGACCACGATTGGCCGCCGGTATCCACTGCGGCGGTTCCTACCTCACGCAGCAAAGCGAACGTTTCCGGCGCCGGACCGTGAATAAACTCGGCACCGAGTTCGGCCGGCGTGACGGACCGAAAGCCCGGCCGAGACCAGACGCGGCCGCCAACACGGTCGCGCGCCTCGAGCACCAGGACACGGACTTGGCGGCGTGCCAGCGCCCGGGCTGCCGCCAGTCCGGCCGATCCGGCGCCGATGACGATTGCGTCCGCATCCATTTTTACAGTATAACCAGAAGAACATCCGATGTTTGCAGCAGTATTGATTGCCGCATTACACGTTCCGTTGGTCTTGATGTACCACCGCGTCGACGTGTCCTCTCCGGCAGATCCGACGTCCCAAGCGCTCACCGTTTCGCCGGCGCAGTTCGATGCCGAGATGGGGGTGCTGGCGCGCGACGGTTGGGAAGCGATCAGTATGGACCAGTACACCCTGCGCCTGAAGTTGCACCAACCGACCGATCGCGTCATACTGGTAACGTTTGATGACGGGTACAGCGATCAATATCGTTATGCCGTTCCCATTCTCGTCCGCTACGGTTACTCGGCGACGTTCTTCGTCAACACCGGAACGATCGGCCGGCATAACCACCTGAATTGGGAGCAACTGCGGAATATGCAAGACCAAGGCATGTCGATCGAAGCGCATGGGGTCGATCATGTCGATCTCGCCGCGTTGCCGCCGGCTCGCCAAGCATTGGAAATCGACCGCTGTGTGGCGTCGTTACGGCAACATCTGGGGGCGCCGGTGATCGCCTTCGCCTACCCAAGCGGTGCGTTCGACGCCGCGACGATGCGCATCGTGGCCGGCTCAGGCATGACATTCGGCTTCACGACTGATGCATCGCGTCGATTGTGGACGAACTCCCCGTACGATCTTTCTCGTATACGAATCGGGCGCGGCTTGGCGTCCCAGCAGTTCGCCCAGCTGCTCGGCTTACCCTAAATCCCCGCCCTGCGGCGGAAATCGCCGTCGGCGACCACGGTACAGGTTCGCGCATCGAGCGGATCCTCGCAAATCCTGATAGCGGCAAAGGAGGCGCCCGCGACTTGCGCGCCGCTCAGCGTATCGCAGCTCATCGCGCGCTTTGTCGCGGCGTAGGAGTACCAGCACATAATAGCGCCGTCGAAACGGACTTGCCGCAAATCGGCGTGCCCGAAATCGACGTCGACGATCGTTAACTGCGCGAGGTCGTAACCCGTAAGCCGCGCTTTACTGAAGTTGCAGACCGTGCACCCGGCCAGGAGATTACGCAGTTGCGCATTGTCCACACGCGCGTCGAATCCCGAAAAGTTTGTAGCAGCCATGCGGACTTGCGCAAAGGTCGCGTCGTTGAGTTTGGCATGCGAAAAATTACACGCCAGACAATCCGCGCCATCGAACGCCGCCCCCGTCAAGTTCGCGTTACTGAAATTTGCCGGCAATTAAACGGGCGCCGCGAAACGACGCTTTCGACAGATCGGCATCTTTGAAGTTAGAGCCGAAATAGACTCCATTGCTCAGATCGGCGCCGGTCAAGTGCTCCGCTTTGAAGTCGCAGCCCATACAGTATTTCGGCACCACTCCGCTGCCGGCGCCAGTGCACGCCAAAACCATCCCTCCAAGAAAAAGCAGGCGTTTCGCCAATGCATTCATTCCCGTACGCTCCGTTCGAGATCGATAAGCGTCCTCTTCCGCGCGCTTCCCCATTTATACTGGCCGATTTCGCCGGATCCGCGGATCGCTCGGTGGCATGGGATAACGAGCGCTACGACGTTGCGGCCAATTGCATTACCGACCGCGCGACTCGCGGTTGGCTTTCCGAGCGCACGCGCGATTTCGCCGTACGATTGCACCGCTCCATAGGGAATAGATTGCAGATACCTCCAAACGCGAAGTTGAAACGCGGTGCCGCGCACGTCCGTTGGAAGATCCAAAGGCGTTCCTTCGCCGGCGAGATAGCGTTGAATCGCGTCGACCCATGCTTCGTAATCGCGGTGATACGGCTTGCGCATCGGATTCACGGTCGCCCGCGCGTACTCGCGCTGTAACCGCTCGCGCAGTTCCACTTCCGACTCGCCGAACTGCGCGAAGCAGATGCCGCGATCCGTCGCGGCGATCATCATCGTTCCCAACGGCGTCGTCAAGACCGCGTACGAAATGACGGCCCCCTCGCCGCCGCGGCGATATTGCGCCGGCGTCATGCCCAGGTTGCGCGCGGCGCTTTCGTAGACGCGGCTCGACGAGCCATAACCGGCGCCGTAGAGCGCGCCGTCTACTGAATCGCCGCCGCGCAGCTTTCCCTTGAACCGCTCTAGGCGCGCCGCCGCGATATATTGGCGCGGCGTCACGCCGACGACTGCCTTAAATCGCCGGGCGAAATGGTATTTGCTCAGCCGAGCGCGCTCCGCCAGCCGCTCGAGCGAGAGTGGTTCGTCGCTATGCGTCTCGATATACCGGCAAACGTCGTGGAGTCGCGTGCGTTCCGTCATCACATGACCGTAGCGCGAATGGACCCGTGGCCGCCATCCGCTTCTTGCTGTATTATGCTTGGCATGAGCAAGGGAGCGAGGTGGGCTGCATGGAGCGTCGCCGCGGTGGTGGCAATCGTGCACTTTGCGGTGGCCGGACAGTACGATATTTTTCGCAACGAGCTGTACTTCATCGTCTGCGGCCGTCATCCGGCCTTCGGCTACGTGGACCAGCCGCCGCTGGTGCCGCTGATGGCAGCGGCGACGCAGTTGGGCGGCGTGCATCCGTGGCTCTTGCGCTTACCCGCGGTATTGTGCGCGATCTTCATCGTCCCGTTGACCGTGCTCTTCGCGCAACTCCTCGGGGCGACCACGCGTGGCGCATGGTTGGCCGCGGTGGCCGCCGCCGGTGCCACGCTCGTGATTGCGATGACGGCGACCCTCGGAACGTCGACCTTTGAAGCGTTCGATTTTACGGCGATCGCGCTGCTAGTCGCCCTCGCATACCTGCGCGACGTTCCTCGCGCCTTATGGTGGGCCGGTGCAATAGCCGGCGTCGCGTTCGAAACGCGATATGGCGTGCTGTTCTGGGTCGTCGCCCTCACGATCGGCATCGCAATCTTCGGACCGCGCGCGTTGCTGCGCTCGCGCGGCTTTTGGATCGGCACGGCCATCGGCGCACTCATCGCGTTGCCCAACGTACTGTGGCAGGCCGCTCACGGTTTTCCGTTCTTGGAACTTGTCCGCAACGACAACGCCGGCAACTTCACCGGATCGCCGCTCCATTTTACGATCGAGCAGATCGTTGCAAACAACGTCGTGCTGGCGCCCCTGTGGATCACCGGCATCGTCGCGCCGTTCGTATCGAAGCGTTTAGCGCCGTTTCGATTTCTTTCCGCGGCCTTCGTTATTACCGGCGCGTGCATTATCGTTACGCATGGCAAGATGTACTACATGGCGGGTCTGTATCCGACGATGTTCGCGCTGGGTGCCGCTGCATGCACGCGTCTGTGGCGTTGGTTCGTCGCGTTATGGTCGGTGCTGGCAACCGTCAATGCGGCGCTCTCCTTGCCGCTCGTGTTGCCGGTGATTCCGCCGGCCGCATTACAGCACATGATGTCCAACATGTCGTACCGGCCCCGCCCGGTCGAAGCCGCGGGCATCGGTGCGCCGCTTATGCAGATGCTCTCCGATGAGTTTGGCTGGCGCGATCTAGCAAGCACCGTGCAGACCGTTTATGAATCCTTGCCGGCCGACCAGCGGGCGCACGCGGCAATTTTTGCGTCGAACTACGGCGAAGCGGCGGCCATTGACGTGTACGGTCACGGCTTGCCTCCGGCGTTGAGCGGCAATAACAACTACTATCTTTGGGGACCGCGCGGCTACGACGGATCGCTGGTGATCGGCGTTGACGAGAGCGCCTCGGACTGGTCGTCCATCTGCGACACCGTCCAAGAAGTCGGGCGTTTCGGCACGTCGCCGTATGCGATGCCGTACGAAGTCAACCGTCCGATCGTGCTTTGCCGCAACATGCATCCGCCGCTGCCGCTACTGTGGCCGCGGTTCAAACACTACGGCATTGAAAATCTCGGCCGCGGTTCGCCCCCAGCTTAGCGATTGCCGATGAGAATCAGCACGACGGAGACAATTACCGCGGCTCCCCCGCCGAGCACGTTCCAAGTCAACGGTTCGTGCAACACGAGCGCGCCCAAGATCACGGCGACGACCGGATTTACATAGCCGTACGTCGCGACCGTTGCGGTTGGCAGTCTTCGAACGGCGTAGGCAAACGCGCTGTATCCCAGCATCGCTCCCCCGGTGATCAGCCACACTAATCCCCATAGGGAGGCCGGCGTCACGGCGTGGACGTTGAATCGCGCTGTTTCCCCCGTTGCCACCGCCACGATGGAACACATGACGCCGCCGGCAATCATTTCGAGCGATGCGGTAAGCGGCCTCAACGTTCGCGTACCTGCGTACACGGATCCGAGCGCCCACGCCAAGGCGCCGATCAAGATCATGCCGGCATTCCATGGATCGGCGTTGCCTGCGCTCCTGCCGACCAGCGCGGCGATGCCGGCGGTCCCGAGTACGATCCCACAAATCGCCGTCAACCGCGGCACTCTGCGCACGCGCAACGCATCGAGCAGCACCATGAAAATAGGCGTGCTTGCGAGCAGCAGCGCGGACGTGCCCGATTCGACACGTGTCTCCGCAAGACAGAGCAATCCGTTGCCGATACAAAGGAGCAACGCCGCGACGACGACGATTTGGAGCAGCTCGCGACGATCCGGCAACGACGGTCTCGTCCTGGCGAAGCACCACTGTAACGCGAAGAGCAAACAGCCGGCGACCATGTAACGGAATCCCGTCATGACGTATGGCGGTATCGTGCCGACTGCCACGCGAATGCCCAGATACGTCGAGCCCCAGACGAGGTAGACGGTGACGAGGGCCGCCCAGGGCACTATTGCGGGGTAGTGACCAATGCGTACGGTATGACACGTACGGTTTTCGTGGTTGCGCCGCGCGCGACGGTCAAAGAGAACGGCTGCGTGCCGACGAGCAACGGAGCCAAATCACCCAATCCGTAACCGCGCTTCACCAGCTTGCCGTCGAAGGCGACAATGCGGTCACCGGCAGCGATGCCGGCCTTCGCCGCCGCACTATTCGGGACCACGCGGCGCACTTCGAATGCCGCCGGTCCCGATTGGTTCAGGCTCAAGCCGCTGCGATCGACGAGAAACGGCCGGTCGACGTCGCGATTCGGAATGAACGTGACCGTTTGCGCGCGGAAGTCAAAGACGAGCGTGAAGCGCGAGAGAATGCCCGAGCCGAGGTTGCCGGCAACGCCGCGCGTTGCGAAAAATCCCGAGTTGACTTGCGGAATGGTGACTGGGACGTCACCGAACGTCACCCCGGCAAGCGCAAACGATTTGGCCGCGGCGGCGATGACGGGAAAGCCGCCGCCGACGCCCCCGGGCGATTCATACGTAATGCCGCCGTTGGGAAAGAGATGATTTTCCGCGACGAACGGCGCGTTGAGCACCAAACCGCCGGCATTGCCGGTGTCGAGCAGATAGTATCCGTCAACGCCATCGATCGTCGCCTTGACGTACGCGTGACGTGAGTCGGAAACGAACGGTAGCGTGACGCCGCCCGGCGGCGGAGCGGCAGAGAACGGCTCGACGTCCAGCCGGCGATCGGCATAGCGCACGATGATGCGAAAGTTGACAAGATATTCGTAGCCGATCAATCCCTCGGGTTTGACCCCCAAACGCGGATGGAGGAGCGGATAACCCAGCGGCGTGACGAGAAAGTTTTGCTGCATCAAACGCGCGCCGCCGAAATCCACGAGTGCCACCGCGGCGAAACCGGACATCTGCTCCCTCGTCCCCGCGCCGCCGGTGGCCAGCGAGCCGGACGTCTTAAGGCGAAGACGCGCAGCGGCAGACGGCACGAGAAAGTTCGCGCCGCCGGAATCGAAGATGAGCGTTGCTGTTTTGCCGTCGAGCGCGACCGGAACGACGATATGGCCGATGCGGCCGGCCAGGTCGCTGTGGAACGGCACGGAGACGCGCCCGGAAATACGCCCCCGCGAGACGTACGGCGGCCGCGTTAGCGCTCCGGACGCCAGCGCGGCCGAAAACCGCGCGTTCGTAATAGTGGTTACCGTCGTCGTTCCGGAGGAATCGGTTTCCACCGAGTGCATCGCGAGCGGCACGCCTTGCACGGTCTGAAAATCCGAGTTGGACGTCGTGTCCGTGCCTTGCGCGGTCTGCGCCACGGTTTTGACGAGGCGGTAGGTCGCGGCATCGAAATAGAGATCGGCGGAATTACCGCCGGCCGGCTGCACGTGAAGGACGTACGCGCGCCTGCCGTCGACAACGTCGCTGTGGCCGGAGGTTACGGTATCGCGCTGGTCCGGACGAAAATAGGCGTTGCTGCTCAGGTAGGCCCCGGTCACCGCATCGGCAACAAACGACGGCAGGCTGACGATCGAGAGCGCGCCATTGCTGTACGTCCACTGCGTACCGTCGTAGCCTTCCTCCAGCCTTGCCGGTCCAACGACCAATTGCGATTTCGAATAACCGTTGCGCAGGTCGGTCACGCCATCGAACGATGCGGGCGCGCCGCCATTCTGACTGAACGTTCCGCTTTCGGTCAATGCCCCGAACGCCTCGAGTGCGGCGCCGCCTGCCGAAGCATGCGCGGAGGCGAGAACCTTATCGATCTGCGTTCGGTCGAGGGGCGATGGCGTCGCGGCAGCCTGTGCGTACACCGTCGTGCAGAGCGCCAACAGCATGGAACGGAATGCAGTGCGGGACGTCATGCGGCGAAGTTTGCACGGACCGCGATGACAACCCTACGCCATGCTTTTTGGGGTCGTCGCAGGCTAGCGCAAACTTTTGCTTCCTTGGCGGGTTAGCATGCGAGATAATGCTTTGCGGAAAACTGCTTGCCGCTGCCTCAACTTCAAAACTCAGACCGCGCGGCCACATCGGCGCTCCATGCCGGCCGTCGCGCCGGCTAGGATGGGCGCCGCTGGGGGAGTCGCACCAAGCGGCGATGTATTCAATCTTTCGTAATTTTCAATAAGGAGGACGTTTTATACCTATTCGCAGTCGAAGGACTCGAAGCGCTTCTAAGCCGGCAAAGTCAAAGCCGTCGCAAAACACCAAAGAGGCTGCGCTCGAAGTTTCCGGGACGATCACACAGGTGTTTCCAAGCACGACATTTTCGGTCGAACTCGACAACGGTCACACGATACTGGCGCATATTGCCGGACGATTGCGCCGCCACCGTATCAAGATTCTTCCTGGAGATCGAGTCGAGGTCGAAATCTCACCGTACGATTTGACGAAGGGGCGTATCGTCTATCGATATCGCGCCGGAGAAGCACGCCGGACGCGTCCTGAATAATCGGTGAACTCGCCGGCCTGGCGGATACAGGGGGCGCAAACGGAGTCATTTGCTCCGTTCGCCGCTACTCGTGACGCCCTGCATGATGGGCGCCCGAGCGCGTATAAAGGACGGCTATGCGGATAGCATTCCTTGCGGCGCTCGTACTCTTCTTCGCCGGTTGTGCTGCGGGCGGTTCAAATACGTATCGCGTACGGTTGGATACGACCAAAGGTCCCGTCATCGTGGACGTCGACCGCAGTCTGGCGCCCAATGGCGCGCAGCGCTTTTACGAACTCGTGCAAGCGCACTACTTCGACGGCGCGCGGTTCTACCGCGTCGTTCCCGGTTTCGTGGTGCAGTGGGGCGCGGCAGCGGATCCCGCAGTGAGCAAGCGATGGGACAAAACGATTCCCGACGATCCGGTGAAACTTTCAAATACGCGCGGCACGGTGGCGTTCGCGGCGACAAGCGCGCCGAACAGCCGAACGACGCATATGTTCGTCAACTTGGGCGATAACTCGCGGCTTGATGCGATGGGCTTCGCGGCGATCGGCCGCGTGGTGAGCGGCATGAACGCAATGGACGCAATCTACTCGGGGTATGGCGAGCGACCGGATCAGGATCAAATTGCAAAGCGGGGAAACGCCTATCTCGAGAAAGCGTTCCCCCGCCTCGACTACATCAAGTCCGCGGCGATCGTTACGCCGTAATTAAAATCGAAGCGATCGAGGTTCATTACCTTTTCCCACGCGGCGACGAAGCTGTGGACGAAATGTCCCGGCTCGATCGCGTAGACTTCGGAGATCGCGCGAAGCTGTGAGTTCGAACCGAAGATCAAATCGCAGTTCGTCGCCGTCCAGAGCGCATCGCCGTTGCGGCGATCGCGCGCATCGTACGCGTACTCACCGGATGGTTGCCACTTTGCCGTCATGTCGAGGAGATTCACGAAGAAATCGTTGCTCAACGTGCCCGGACGCTTCGTGAAGACGCCGTGCTTCGAATCGCCGGCATTGGCGCCAAGCGCGCGCAGGCCGCCGACAAGCGCCGTCATCTCCGGAGCGCTTAAGCCGAGCAGTTCTGCGCGATCGAGCAGCCGCTGCTGCGGCGAACGCGCGTGGCGATTGCCGAGAAAGTTGCGGAAGCCGTCGGCGGTCGGTTCGAGCACTTCGAACGACTCGACGTCCGTGTTCTCTTGGCTTGCATCGGTACGTCCGGGCGTAAAGCCCACCTTGACGTCGTAACCGCCATCCTTGGCGGCCTTCTCGATCGCCGCGGAGCCGCCGAGGACGATGACGTCTGCCAGTGACACCCTCTTACCACCGCCGAGCGATGCATTGAAATCGTCGCGCACCTTTTCGAGTGTCTTGAGCACCTTGTCGAGCTCCGCAGGTTGATTGACGGCCCAATCCTTTTGCGGCGATAGACGAATGCGCGCGCCGTTTGCGCCGCCGCGTTTGTCGGTGCAGCGGAACGTCGACGCCGACGCCCACGCCGTGGTCACGAGTTGTGAGACGGTGAGTCCAGCGTTGAGAATGCGCTGCTTGAGTGCGGCGACGTCGTTGTCGTCGAGCAGTGCGTGATCGACCGGAGGCAGCGGATCTTGCCAAATCTGCGGCTCCGCCGGAACCTCCGGCCCGAGATAGCGCGAGAGCGGACCCATGTCGCGGTGCGTGAGCTTGTACCAAGCCTTGGCGAACGCGTCGGCAAACTCTGCCGGATTCTCGTAGAAGCGCCTTGAGATCGGGGCGTAGATTGGATCCACTTTCAAAGCGAGGTCGGTCGTGAACATGATCGGCGCGTGCTTCTTCGAATGATCGTGCGCGTCGGGAACGGTGTTCGACGCTGCGCCGTCTTTCGGAATCCACTGCCAGCCGCCGCCGGGACTCTTCGTGAGCTCCCACTCGTGCTCGAAGAGATTGCCGAAGTAACCGTTATCCCATCTGGTCGGCGTTGACGTCCACGCGCCTTCGAGCCCGCTGGTAATCGTTGCATCGCCGTTCCCATTGCCCAACGTATTGCGCCAGCCAAGATTTTGCTCTTCAATACCGGCACCGGCCGGCGCAAATCCGACGTACTGAGCGGGATCGGCGGCGCCGTGCGCTTTGCCGAAGGTATGGCCGCCGGCGATGAGCGCAACGGTCTCTTGGTCGTTCATCGCCATGCGCGCGAACGTTTCGCGAATATCGACCGCAGCGGCTAACGGATCCGGCTTTCCGTTGGGGCCTTCCGGATTGACGTAGATCAAACCCATCTGCACCGCTGCGAGCGGTTGCTCGAGATCCCGTTCGCCGGCGTAGCGATTGTCTTGCAGCCACGTCTCTTCGGGACCCCAGTAGATGCGCTCGTCGGGCTCCCACGCATCGACGCGACCACCGGCAAAACCGTACGTCTTGAGGCCCATGGATTCAAGTGCGCAGTTACCCGCGAGCACCATGAGGTCGGCCCAGGAGAGTTTGCGGCCGTATTTCTTCTTGATCGGCCACAGCAGCAAGCGCGCCTTATCGAGGTTCGCATTATCCGGCCAGCTGTTGAGCGGAGCAAACCGCTGTTCGCCGGATCCCGCTCCGCCGCGGCCGTCACCGATGCGATAGGTCCCCGCGCTATGCCAAGCCATGCGAATGAAGAGCGGACCGTAATGGCCGTAATCGGCCGGCCACCAATCTTGCGACGTCGTCATGAGCTTGCCGATGTCGGCCTTGACCGCGCTCAAGTCGAGCGTCTTGAACTCACGGATGTAATCGAAATCGGCGCCCATCGGATCGGAGAGTGCCGACGGGCGGTGCAGCGCCGAAATATCCAACAACTCGGGAAACCAATCGATGTTGACCCGCGGACGCAACGGTACGTGCTTGACCGGACAGCCTTGATCGGCATCGGTCAGTTCGACAATGGTATTTTCCATGAAACTAGTCTCCGATTGAAGGGGAGGACGCGTTCGATTACCGAACGACCGTGAAAGTGAATGTCATATTCATTCGACCCGGTGTGGCCGTTCCCTGCAGGGGCGGATCGGGGTGACCGTTCCTCCGCTGCCGGCCAACTACCGTCTGGTTTACGATATCGTGGCACGAAGCGGCATCGGCCGGCACCTCACCTCGGCGCAGGTCTACGCCAGGGCCCTACGGCGACGTCCCGGCATCGGGTTCTCGACCGTCTATCGTGGCTTATTGCGTTTGCGGGACCTCGGGTTGATCTCGGAGATCGCTGTGCCGGGCGCTGCCGCGGCAACGTACGAGCCTTCGGGGCCGCAACACGCGCATCTGCGCTGCACTGCCTGTGACGCGATCGAAGACGTGGACTACGCCATTCCGCCGAGAACGCTCCAGCAACTTGCGCAACGCCATGGTTTTGAGATCGATGGCGGCCGCGTCGTCTTTGAAGGGCGTTGCCGCTCGTGCAACGCCGGTTAAACGCTCACCACAACTGAACCACAACGCCGGAACCGATGTAGTTGAACTTCAGCGCGGCGATGGCGGTGAAGGCGTGACCGTATTCAAGGTCCACTTCGGTTCTCGTGCCGAGCAGTTTCTGCACGCCGAAATCCGTAAAATCGCGGCCGCCTTCGTTGGGCGCAACTTTGGAAAGCAACACATACTCGGCATAAAACTGATAGTCGTTCGGAATCTGCGTCGTCATCACGAATGAAGGCTCGGTAACGCCGTAGCCGATGTGGCGGCCGCGGGCGAACTTCCCGGTGGACTCCACGGCAATCGTCGTGCCGATGCTCGTCGCGGGACTCAAGGCATAGGACGCGTCCAGGTTCCCCGTGTACGACGCGCTGCCCGCAGTCAAGAAGTTGGAGCCGTTCGGCGCCGTGTAGAGTCCGTCCACCGCTACCGTCCATTTGCCGCTGGGCACGAACTCGTACTTGAACCCGAAACCGGAATCGTCCACGCCGTATTGCCCAACACTCCTCGCATCTGTCCCATAGCTGCGGGTCGCCTGATAGGTGGGCCCGACGATGTCGAACTCAAAACGTGGGGCGACGCCGAGACGCGTAAAAGCCTGCGGCCATTGAGTTTCGACCGAACCTTTTTCCGGCGTGCCGTCCACTTGGTTCTGATAACCAAGCTCGAAAACGACGGTATCCCGTTTCACGGCGCAGGCGCTATAGCCCACCGTCGGCCGATTCGCCGTCGCAAGCAACCGGTCACGCCCGCCGCAGGGATCGGCCGCCGGACTGGCACTCGGCGAAGGAGCCGGCAGAGTCTGTGCCGTCGCGCTCATTGGCAAGGCCGCGGTTAGGAATAAGCTCACGACAGCGGCCAAAGCGGTTTTAGCGGGGGTTTTGGTTCGGCAAAACACGGCGACCAGTTTCATCCTCGTCGCTAATGCGACCTCGGGCCATTTTAGCAATCCTTGATAACGGGTATTTGGGTTTACGATGGCTCACAAGTCCGTCAACGCAACGCACTACGAATACATCCCCACTTTTGCAAGTGGCAAGAGCAAGCGCGAACACGTCGTTCACGCCATTGTCGAAACGCCGAAAGGCAGCTGCAAAAAGTACGCGCTGGAGCCGCAGCTTGGCATGATTGCGTTCCACAGTCATCTTCCTGCAAAGCTCGAGTGGCCATACGACTACGGCTTCATACCGCAAACGTTGGCGCCGGATGGCGACGGCGTGGACGTGCTCATCATCAACGACAAAGGGTTGTTCTCCGGGTGCCTCATCGATGTTCGCGTCATCGGCTCGGTCCGCGAACGCAAGGACGGCATACAGAACGATCGTGTTATCGCGGTGCCGTTGCCGACGAAAGGCGCGCCGGAGGCGACTGACCAGTATTACGATATCTCGGACGTTCCCAAGCACCAGATCGAAGAGATCACGAAATTTCTCAAGGAATATCCGAAACTCGCCGGCCACGACGTGGAGATCGTCGGCGTCGCCGACGTGCACGAGGCGGTGAAGGGCATCAAAAAAGCGATGAAACAGTTCAAGAAGCATAAGGGGAAATAACGCTATGGCAGACGGGCAAACGTATAAACCAGGAGAGACGGTTCCCGAAGATGGGAAGGTCGAGTGCATCGGTCATCCGGACGTGCGCGACGACGTAAAGGCGGGAACGCGCTTCGCACCCTGTCATCATTTCGGAGACAATTACTCTGGAGAGGGCTGCAGGTGGCGGTACGTGTAGGTGCCGATCTCGCACAAGCGATCGTACCGATAACCGGTACTAACCGCGATTACAATCCGCTTTTCGAACTCATCGGCGATGCACGCGTCGTATCGATCGGCGAAGCGACACACGGTTCGCATGAGTTTTACCAGACGCGCGCCGAGGTGACGAAGCGACTCCTTACCGACAAGGGCTTTTCGGCCGTGTGCATCGAGGGCGACTGGCCAGATGCCTATCGCGTCAATCGTTATGCGCGCGGAGCAGCGGACGACGTCACGGCGGAAGCATCTCTGAGCGGGTTCAAACGCTTCCCCGAATGGATGTGGCGCAATACCGACGTCGTGGCATTCGTCGACTGGCTGCGCCAGTACAACGACGCACGAGCCGGCGCTTCGCAGCGCCAGGCCGGCTTCTACGGACTCGACCTCTACAGCATGTACGGTTCGATCGAAGCGGTCCTCGAGTATCTCGATCGCGTCGATCCGGAAACGGCCGCCGCCGCTCGGGGGCATTACGAATGTTTGGAGATCTATGCCGAGCGCCCCGAGGCGTACGGCATGGCCGCGGCTCGCGGTTTGGAGCCGCGATGCCGGGACGAGGTTCTTCGTGCGCTACGCGAGATGCAACGCAAAGCTGCAGTCTACGCGCACGCCGACGGGCGCATTGCCGAGGACCAGTACTTCTATGCGGAACAGAACGCGCGCGTCGTCGCGAATGCCGAGCGCTATTATCGCGCGATGATCGACTATAGCGCATCGACCTGGAATTTGCGGGACGAACACATGGCCGATACGCTGGACCGTCTGCTCGAGCATCTCTCGCGGGACGGCAATCGGGCAAAGGCCGTTGTCTGGGCGCACAACTCACATGTGGGCGTGGCTGATGCCACCTCGATGGGGCGGCGGGGTGAGACCAACATCGGCTCCCTGACGCGCCGGCGGTATGGGAACGATAGCTTCGCCATCGGCTTTACGACGTATTGCGGTGCGGTGACCGCGGCCCATGATTGGCACGCGCCCGCCGAACATAAACGCGTGCTGCCGGCCCGCAGCGACAGTTACGAACATCTCTTTCACGGATCCGGCGTTGCGGAGTTTTGGCTACCGTTGCGGTCGCATCGTCCGCATTTGAAGGGTCTGCCGGAGGAGGCGCGGGAGCGCGCCATCGGCGTCGTCTATCGGCCGGAGACGGAGTTACAGAGTCATTACTGCCACGCGCGGCTCATCGAGCAGTTCGACGCCGTCTGCCATTTCGATACGACGCGTGCAGTCGTTCCGCTCGACCGCGGCAGGTCGTGGCACGAAAGGGAAGTTCCGGAGACGTTTCCGAGCGGCGAATGAAGCCCTAGTTCTCGATGTTGATGAGCGCTTCAAAGCGGCGATCTGGAACGAGCCACATGACGGCGACCAAGATGAAGATTATGCCAGAAACCACGGTCGAGAGGAACGCTATGCCGATGCTGGCGGCATAGAGAACCAGTGACAGCTTTCCTTTGCGGTCGATAGCGACGGCTTTTGCGAAAGGCGCATCGCGACCATTCACCGCGAGCAGCGCACTCTGCAGCAGCGTAAAGGCCGCTCCATCGCAGAGGAGGATTACGCCGTAGAAAACCGTTGGACCAACCGCCAAAGGATGTTCTCCCAGCCAGGCGGTGGCAAACGGCACGAGCGAGAGCCAGAACAAGAGATTGAGATTCGCCCACATGGCACGCCCGTCGACGCCGCGGCTCGCCCGCAGCATATGATGATGGTTGTTCCAGTAAATACCGATAAAGATGAAACTCAGCGCATACGTTGCGATCGACGGCAGCACCGGACCGATTGCAAGCAGACCGATACTTTCTGGAGGGCGCAGCTCCAACACCATAATGGTGATGATGACGGCTAAGACGCCGTCGCTGAATGCCTCGAGCCGGCCGGCGTCCGTCGCAAAACGCCTCAGAGCTTCCTACCGTTCCGTCGGCAACGCGCGTGCCATTGCGCGACATGCGATCATTGCTCTTACCATGCAATACCTCTCCGGGATTCGTTACGGTATGTCATGAAGCGCAGGCTACTCCTTTAAACTTTCTTCACCTTTTGGGTGCACGGTGATGAGAAGGGCCGTTTTTATGAAAGGGTGCGCGATGCAAGAGTTGCCTCAGGCCGCCAACGTCCTCACCACGGTTGCGGCAGCGATGCTACTGGCTGCCTGTGCGGGCTCGAGCACTCCATCACTTCCCGCAGGCGCCGTATCGTCCGGTCACGCTGCCGGCCATGAAAGTGAGGTCGCCGCGTTCATATCAGATGTGGACAACGACGTGGTGGATATCATCGACCGTCACGGCAACGTCACGACATTGCCGGTCACGGGACCATACAACGGCACGCCGAGAGTGCTTTCCGCCGCCGGAGTAATTCCGATCGGCGTTGCGGTGGACCGCAACGGCAACGTGGCCGTATCCAGCGTCGGGACCTTCAGCACGGGGCTTGGCGGCGTCGCATTCTATGCCAGGGGCGCGACCAAGCCGACGAAGATCGTGCAAGCCAACTCCAAATTTGGCGGCGATTACTACTGTGCGTTCGACGCGCATGGGAATCTTTACGTCGATAGCCAGAGCGGATCGGGCCCGTGGGAAGCCGGTGTAATCGCCGGCGGAGTCAACGGCAACGCCGTCACCCCATTGACGACCAAAAATCTCGTTCAATATCCCGGCGGGATGCAAGTGACGCGGAGCGAACGGATCGCAATCCTGGACCAGGCCGCCGGCGGCCAAACCGCGACGATCTCTACGTATGACCCGCCGAAAGGTCATTCTCTCGGGAATCCCATTTCAACGACGGCCCTCTCCGCATCGAATAATGCGGTCGCCTCCGCGCTGACCAATCGTACCGGTAAAGTTCTTACCGGCGATACTTTTTCAACGCTCGACCAAGGCGTCAAGTCGGATCATCAAAATCAGATCGGTCAGGCGCAATGGTTCGACTACCCGTCGGGCGGCGCATCGATCAAATCGACCAGACTTGCCTACAATGCCACCATCGCCGGCGTGGCCCTTAACCAGCCGCAGATGCCATGACGTAGCGCGCTACTTGAAGCTGACGGATATGCCCGCAACGTTGTAGCTGCCGAAACTTTTTTTCGGCAGCCCACCCGTTGGATAGGACCAGTAACTTACACCGACGTCGCTGCATTGCCCGTTGCCGCCGACGACCGTCGTTCCTTGTTTGTGCATGACGGGCGAGTTGGCATTGCCGACAATAAACGGCTCGAGCACCTCCGTGTAATCGTCGTAGCAGTTTGCCGTCAACTCCGTCGAACTTACGACGGTCAGATCGCCGGAGGGGGACTCCGTCGTTTGGTAGAGGCCCGTAATATAATAGCCTTGATATTCCTGATCGGCTACGGTGAGGTACTTGCCATCCCACTGGATGCTGCCCGGAAAGTTGATGAACTTGCTGAATGAGACCTGACGTACCTCAGACGAACCTTTCGGGAGTTCACAAATGATGACGCCTGAATTGCTGTGGCCCTCAGCGAACAAGTTGCCGCTATTGTCATATCCTGCCGGCCACATATAGGTGCAGGGCCCTCCAGAGTACGTCTCGCCGTTCCCTTTACCGCCGGCATAAATCACGATTTGCGCGGGACTCAAACTCGTAATTGCAAGGTCGCCCGCAGCATCTACGGTGCATCCGACGGCGTCATCGCTACCATTGGCATAGCTGTGAATGAGCGACGCGCCCCCGTGTTTATATTCCAAGGTCGTCGCCGTACCGGTGTTGACGATGTAAACGTCCCCTTTGCGATCGACGCACTGCGGCCCGGGGTTATAAAAGCCGTTGAGCTGACCGACTTGCGTCTCGTTCTTGTAGTCGTAGACGTAGACGGCGTTATCGGAAGCGTTCGAGACGTAGAGCAGCGCTTTCTTCGAAGAAGCGCCGGGACGCATCCAAGACGTTTTCGCGATCGCTTGCCTTTGGTAAGGCGTTACGCCGTACGATTGTTCTGAGGGGGACACTTGCTGACCGCAACTCGCCGTCAAAACACTCGCGGCGACGAACGCACATAAAACGCTCCAAAATTTCATCTTCGCTTCTCCCAATATCATGGCCGGGTCAGGCGAACGTTCGTGCGCTCGGCCATATCGCCTCGTCGGCGGCCCTGCCGGCCGTCGTAGGATCGTTGGCTCGCTTCAGGAACCGCTCGTCACATCCTGAGGAGCCGATACATGTCGATTATGGTTCGCGATGCGTTACTCCACTTTTTGCATGTCACGCGCATCTTCACATTGGCAAGCCTGCTGATAGACGAGGCGCTTCTGCTTCACCCTTTGCTATCCCGTGAACGGGCAACTCAGCTGCAGATCGTGGACCGATGGTACGGCGCCGTCGCCGGATTCGTCATCGTAACGGGAGTGCTGCTGGTCTTTTTTGGCGTGAAAGGCGCGTCGTATTACGCCCATAGTGCGGTCTTTTGGACCAAGATGGCAATCTTTGTCGCCATAGCGCTTTTGTCGATCGTTCCGACGGTTGCATTTTTGCGATGGGATGGGCGCCGGCTCGAAAATGGCTCGGTCGTGCTCGACCTCTACGAATACCGGTACGAATACCGGCGCCTCAGAAATGTGGTCTGGGTTCAGATCGGACTATTTGTGCTGCTACCGTTCTGCGCTAAATACCCTCCGGTGAGACCGCTACGCCAAAAGCCGATTTGAGACCGCTGCTAATCGTATTGACCAGCGTACCCGAAGGATAAGCGTACACGAACACCTCGTTGGCTTCCGCGTCGGCAACATACAAGTGTTTAAACTTGTTATCGAAGGCCAGCCGGAACGGATCTTCGATCCCTTGGGTGATCGTTAACGACGGCGTCTTGGAGCCCGGCGGAAAGACATAGACGGCGGCGTTGCTGCCGGAGCCCTGATCGGCGACGACGACGTCGCTCTTGTTGTCTATCGCATCACCGGCAGCCCACACGATCGGCAGATCGAGATTTTGGCCGGTCGTCGTTTTGGGCGCGTACTTATTGACCGTTCCTGGACCTGCGCCGTGACCACCGGTATTGTAGGCAACGTAAAGGTCGTTTTTGCTATCGGTAGCGACACCCTGCGGATATTCGATGTCGATCGTCCGCTTCGACCTCGTCTTTCCGTAAGGGAATGCAACCACTTTTTGACCGACGAGGTCGCTCACGTATGCCATGCCGTTCACGCCGACCGTAACGGCGGTTGGATATGCAAAGCCGGTATAAAGCGTTTTGTAACTCGTGCTGCCCTTTGGATACATCGTCACCGTTTGGTTCGTGACGTTGCAAACGTAGAGGTTACCATGCTTATCCACGAAGCTTCCTTCAGGACCGCTGATGCCGTCGGTAATCTGCCCGATCGGAGCTTGGTTCGAACCGCTTGCTGAATAAATCTCTACGTCGTTATTCAAGAAGTCGGAGACGTAGATGAGCCCCTTCCCTTTCTTGGCTGCATCGGAAAGCCACCCGCCCGCGCGATGTAACGGTTCTGGGGATCCCATGGGGACGTGCGAACGCGCCGCGCGTTCGACGCCGCCGGAGAGCGCGGACGGCATGGCGGCATTGGACAATGGATTTGCACCCGCGCAACCCGCGCAGACCGCGAGCGCAGCGATCCACGAGGCATTGGTCAGGCGACCGGTTAGTGACATGTTCATTGCTCCTTTTGTTTCTACAGCGGCGCGGAAGGATCGAGTGCGATGCCGTTGGGTCCGTCGACTCCGTCGGTAATCGTATCGACCATTTTGCCGCTGGGATAATCGTAGACGTACACCGCATTCCCAACCGAGTCGCCAACGAACGCCAGCTTCTCGCTATGATTCAAGCGGACGGGATCCGGATCGAGCGTATTTTGGGCGAACGTTTGCGATGGACTGGTTTTTCCGGGCGGAAAGACGAGAACACCTGGAAGCCGCTGATCGGCCGTAACGATATCGCCGGCCTTGTCCAGCGTAATGCCGCCGGGGCCTTCTGTGACGATGCCGAGGTTCGTTCCCTCCGAACTGCCGGGCGCGTATTTGATGATTTCTCCGGCCTTATAGCTGGCCGTATAGGTTGTGACATAGACGTTGCTTTTGGGGTCGACTGCAACATCGATGGGAAAAGTTAAGTTGTTCGTGATGTGCAGCGTCGGCGTGTTCGATTGCTGCGGGAAGACGGTGAGCGACGCAGGACTGAGATTCGTCACGTAGACATTTTGCGATTTGTCCACGGCAACGCCTGCCGGGTCGCCCAGCTCGCTGGTGTAGGTAAAGCTCGGCTTGGTGCTGCCGCGCGCGTATTCGATTACGTTGTTGCCGATCGTATTGGTAACGTACAGATTGCCTTTAGCGTCGACGGCGAGACCCTCGGTCCGTCGATACCGTCGGTAATCTTGCCGATCGGCGCTTGATTCTTCCCTTTCACGCAATATATCGCGACGTAGTTGAGTTTGTAGCTCGAAACGTAGACGCGTTGCGTGCACTTCTTGGCTGCTGATTGAGCGCCCCGCATGTGCAAGGCGCCGGTCATTGACTGCGCTGGAATGGGAGGACCGCTGCCCGAACAACCGGCGGCCAGCATGAGCGATACAAGGATGGAGATCGAACCGAGTTGATAACGGTGAAACATCATGCCGTGCTTTCTCATATGCATAGTGTGCGGTCCTGTGGTGCAAGCGCTCGGCCGACTTGCGTGAGGCACGAGGGAAGCTGCGGCACTCAAGGATAAGCCCTACGCAGTGATGCTGCTCGACTGCGAGGTTGAAGCTGCGGCACCGGCCGCGCTTAACTCGCTGCGGGTGACACCCAGTATGTCCGGCGCTTGATCGTTCATCTCGTCGACGGAACGTACGAACTGTTCCGCCACTTTTATGGACTCCGCCGCTTCAGCGATGCAAAGGATAAGCCGTTGGGAGCGGTTGCCGGCGTACTGAACACGGTGTTGCAGATGATCGACGAAGGTGCCACGCACGTCGGGGTGGCCACCGATCACCTCATCGAGTCCTTTCGCAACCGGTTGTGGAGCGGCTACAAAACCGGGGAGGGAATCGATCCCCTGCTGCGCGCGCAGTTCGAGCCGCTCGAGGAAGCGCTAGGAGCGATGGGAGTGACGGTGTGGGCGATGATCGAGCTGGAGGCGGACGATGCGCTCGCGTCGGCGGCGGCGATCGCGTCTGGCGATTCTCGCGTGCAGAAGATCTGCATCTGGACGCCGGACAAAGATCTTGCGCAATGCGTCCGTGACGACCGCATCGTCCAGGTTGACCGCAGAAACAAGTGCGTTCGTAATGCCGATGCCGTCCATGCGAAGTTCGGCGTTGACGCCGAGCTGATACCTGACTATCTTGCACTCGTCGGCGATTCCGCCGACGGCTATCCCGGCATCGCCGGTATCGGTGCGAAAGGCGCGGCGGCGCTCATCACTCGCTATGGGCCGATCGAGCAGTTTCCGCTCCAGGTGCTCGGCGAGCGTCAAAGAGCCGCGCTACTCTTTAAGGAACTGGCAACTCTTCGCACCGATGCGGCGCTGTTTGCGAACGTTGACGAGTTGCAATGGCGCGGTCCGACGCCCGACTTTCCGGCTGTTTGCGAGCGCCTCAATGCACCCGCTCTGCTGAAGCGCGCGAAGAACGCCGTTCGATACGCCTAATCCTACTCGATCTCGGATCGCCCGCTCCGACGCGTCCGCCGGCGCCCTCTCACTGGTCCGCTTTGGACATGGTCGACTGCGGCCGAGGACAAGATCTTGATAACGACGGCTTCGTTGGCCTTATCGTGCTGCAAAACTATCGAATCGTTTTCGCCTACCGGCACGAACGGACGTACTTCCAGCAATACCTAACCGCGCAATACCGTCTATCCTTCAGCGCGTAAACGCAAACGCGTATCGCCGGAGAAACGCGGTACGTAGGAGCATTCGACCGTCGGCACCAAAGACATTGAAAGACTGCTTGCTACGGTCTCGGGAGATTGCGTTGAAGAGTTCTTTACGTCAGGTTGCCTGCGCATTGGCGGCCTCCATCCTGTTTGTCGTTCCGTTTCAAACAGCACATGCTGGAACGACGGGAACGGTCAGTGGCACGGTCGTCGACGCCGCGTCGAAGATGCCGATTGCCGGCGTTCGAGTGAGCGCGACGAGCCCCTCGCAAGTCGAGCGGGTTACGACCGACGGGGCGGGGCGATTCACGTTTCTTTCCCTCGTGCCCGACACGTACGTCGTGTCCGCTGTGCGCACCGGCTACTTGCCTACGTCCATCGCCGGCGTTGCGGTCTTCGCCGATCAGGGCCAAGTCGTTGCAATCCTACTGCAAAAAAGCCTCGTGACGATTGGACGCGTCACCTCTCGGTCGTCGCTCACACCCGTTCGCCCTGGCACGGGCACCGACGTGTATTCGGTAAATCCCGCGATGACCGCTGCGGCCGCGCCGCTCGGTGGAGGAGGCGGTTTGAACAACGCCTACTCAGCCATCGCCGCGATGCCCGGCGCCTACGTTCCTCCCAATCAAGTCGGAGTCAATCAGACGGTCTATATTCGCGGCGGCTACTATGACCAAATCGGTTATGAATATGACGGCGTGCCGGTCAATCGTTCGTTCGATAACTATCCAGGCAACTCCGAGACGACGCTCGGGCAGCAAGAACTACAAATCTATACCGGCGGAGGCGAAGCCGATGCCAATGCGACGGGATTGGCCGGCTTCATCAACCAGGTCATTAAGACTGGAACGTATCCCGGCTATGCGACCGGCGCCTTGGCACTCGGAACTCCCACCTTTTATCACGATGCGCGGATCGAAGTGGGAGGCTCGACGCCGGACCGAAACTTTTCGTATTACGTCGGAATTGCCGGAACGAACCAAGATCTACGCTATTTCGATCAATTTCAACGGCGCATCGTTGACCGATTCGATTCCCTACGGCTACTGGCCGAGCCACGTTACGACGAACCTGCCCTTCTGGCCGGCGGTCTATCCGAACTGTGCAAACAATACGACCTACGATAACCCAGCGGTCAATAAGGGCTTGCTTTTCAACGATCCCGGCTGTTTCGGCTCGTATCCGTCGAATTACGGCCAGCCTTCTTCGGTCGACACTCGCGACGCTGTCGTGAACCTCCATGTCGGCATTCCGCACCGCAACGATTCTGGGCGCGACGACGTGCAACTGCTCTATATGTCCTCGGCAAACTTTACACAATTCTACACCAGCCTGGACGATGCCGGACCGCTCGGTATGGGCATCAACGACAATGGGTTGCTGCTCAAACATCCCGACTTTTATGCCGGAGACATCAACCAGTGGCCCGACTATTATACGTTTCCCGGGAATACGCAATGGCTCGCTCCAGCCTCGACCGCGCCCATCGCGTACTACTATCCCGGATCGCCGACTGACCGCTGTGCGAATGTAGAAAACGTCCCAAACGCTTGTCCGATGGCGCGCGACCATCAAATAGCCTCGCTGGTTCCCGCCGATTACCGCGACGGGCGCTGGGATAGCGCGAGCATCTCCAAATTGCAATATCAAAAGAATCTTGGATCCACGGCGTACCTTCGCTTGTTCGGCTACACGTTTTACTCCAACACCAATCGGGCAACGGCTAACGGGTGGGGAAGTAACGAAACGCTCGGCGTCGAGAACTACCAGTATGAAGTCGACGCGCATACGGCCGGCCTTGAAATGCAGTTCGAAGACCAGCTCTCTGCGCAGCACCTCATTGAAGGCATGGTGTCGTATCTCACCTCGAACACGCTGCGTTACGCCAATCGAAACTACGACAACCTGGATACGCAGCAAGTGAGCAACTTCACCAACGGTTCGAGCTGCTTTGCGACGCACGACAGCCCCCGCTTTCAGGCCGGCAATCCCGCACCGTGCAACAAGCTCGTTTCGCAAGGAGATTTCAACGACCCTTACGGCGCCTTTACCGCCGTGGACCCGTGCTCCGACGGCGAACTGCCGTCTTCCGCGCCTGCCTGTCTGGCGGGCGCGTCGATGCGCTTAACCTATCTTGGGAATAGCGCCGATATCAATGCCGTCACTCCAAAGATCAGCGGCGCATCCCTGAGCGAACAATGGCGTCCCAGCGATGCCTTATACGTCAATCTGGCCAGTCGTTATGAAAACGACACCTACGATTTAGCAGACACGAATAACCCGGCGATGAATTTTTGGTTTGCTGCCGCTCAACACGAATTTTGCGTCAATCCGGTGACGCGTCAGCCGATGTTCATACCGCAAGCGCCTCAATACATTTACTTCTATCAACCGTTTGTCGGATTCAACTGCCCGATTGACCGGTCGACCGGAAGGCCCGTCAAGACCGTGCACCCCAATGGCACGGACGGCATCTTGCTCACGAACAACTATCCCGCGTCGTATTCCGTCGGCTACGGACTCCCGCGCGCCTCGGCAACGTATACCGTGAACCCCGACACGGTGCTTCGCGCCTCGGCAGGACGTTATGCGCAACAGCCGCAAAACTATGAGATACAATACGACACGCTGCAACCCAACTTGGCCTCGACGTTGCTGGGCTTTATTCCGTTCGGATACAGTTCGCCGTTGCACGAGGCGCAGCCGCAGTACTCGAACAATTACGACTTTTCGCTAGAGCATCATTTCAAGGGCACCGACGTCGCGATCAAGGTCACGCCATACTATCGCTACGGTACGGACCAACTTTACGAAACGCCAATTCTTCCAAGCCTGGGAGTCTCACCCTCGTTTAACGCCGGTACGTTGCGCGTGGACGGGATCGAATTGCTGCTCACAAAGGGAGATTTCACCAAGAACGGATTTTCCGGCACGTTTTCGTACACTTACACCAATGCGGCAGAGCGATGGAGCGACTATCTCAACAGCACCGTCGGTCCGGTCGACCCGTACAATCAAGACATCGAGGAGTTCAACGCGCTGACCAAAGCTGGCGGGGGCGCGCCATGTTATAAAAGCAACGGTAAGGGAACGCCCGAGCCGGCGTGTCCGTCAAAATCGATTCTCAATCCCTATTACAACATGGCACCTCAGCCAACGCTGGACCCGCGTGGGTGGTACACGCCCGGCCTTGACTCGCCATACATCTCACCGAATACCTTTGCGATGGTGCTGAACTATCGCCACGGGCGGTTTGCACTCACTCCGGCACTGGAACTGCAAGAAGGAACGACGTACGGCACTCCGGCCGACGTAGAAGGCCTTGACCCGCGAGCATGCTATGCGAATCAGGGAAGCCAAGGGATTCCGACGCAAAGCCCGCTGAGCGCCGATTATACGTCGTGCAGCCATGCGCTCACGAGCGATGGGACGGATCCGGGCCGGCTCTACATACCGAATCCCCAGACCGGCACGTTCGACACGTTCGGACAGTTTCATCAACCCTGGCAGCTCAACTTGGGCATACAAAGTTCGTACGACTTCACGCCACGCATCAGCGGTCGCATCATGGTTACCAATCTGGTAAATCAGTGCTTCGGCGGCTCAAGCGAGCCGTGGTCGAAAGCCTATCCCCCGAGCGGCGCCGTTTGCGGCTATGTTTCTAACACGTTCTACAACGGCGGACACTTCTACGAGGGTAGCGGTCCGAACGATGTGGCGGCGAACGGCGTCTCCGAGAACCCATATTTTGCGCAAAGTTTTGCGCCTTCATACGGAGACCCGTTCTCGGGAAATTATCCGCTTGCGCTCAACGTCTATCTTTCGCTACAAGTGAAGCTCTGACCGCGCTCGACGATCCGACCCGACATTGAACGCGTCCCGGCGCGACACGATCCGCGCGCTCGTCCCCATCTACGGCATCACGCTGGTGGACGTATGCTGCTACATGCTGATGATTCCACTGCTCCCATATTTGGCGCAGAAGTATCATGCCAGCGGCCTTGTGGTCGGTGCGCTGCTGGCAATCATGGCGGTCGCCTCCGTTCTGGCCGCGCCGTTTTGGGGCGCATTCAGCGACAAGCTTGGGCGCAAGCCGATGGTGATGATCTCGCAGGTGATCGCGCTGATCGGCTACCTCATGCTGGCGTGGGCGCCATCGTTGGCATTCCTTTTTATCGCACGCGTGGTCGCCGGCATCGGCGGCGGTAACCTCGGCGTCACGCAATCGTACATCGCCGACGTCACCGACGACGCGGATCGCGACAAAGCCTTCGCCGGCTTCGGCGTCGTTTTCGGTTTAGGCATCGTGCTCGGGCCGGTGGCCGGTGGGTTTCTGGTGCGCTACGGCTTTTGGGTGCCGTTCGTCGTTGCGGCAGCCGTGGAGTCCCTCAACATCGTCTTGACCATCGCGTTCTTGCCGAAGACGCGGCAAAAACGCGCGAACAGGCTCGATATAAAAACGGCGGCAGCGTTTGTTTGGGGCCAGCCGGGCGCGCGCAGTTTGATCGTCCGGCACTTCCTATTCATTTTTGCCGTGACGTACTTTTTTTCCATTTTGGCGCTGTACGTCCGGCACGAGATGGGCTTCGGACCGGAGAAGGCGAGCTGGCTCATCGCCGTCGCCGGAATCACCGGCGGCATTGCGCTCGTTGTGGTCGTTGGGCCGCTGGCCAAACGATTGGGCGATGCGCGCGTTTCGCAGATCGGGTTGGCGTTGAGTGCCCTGGCGTATGCAATGCTTGGCTTCGCGCAAACGCTCGCAAGTTTCGTTGCGATGCTCGTCATCTGGTCGGTGGGTGCTTCGTGCATCGAACCGACGATTGCCGCGCTCATTTCCCAGAGCGCGCCGCAGCAGAAGCGTGGCGCTACTCTGGGATTCAACGATTCGCTGAGCAGTCTTGCGTTGATGGCGGCGCCGCCGTTGGGGGGCTGGATCGTCGACCAAGATATCCGTTTTATCGGCCTCATTCCGGCGGCCGCCGTTCTGGGCGCGTTCGCATTGGGCGTTTTACGGCGGCGCGAGGATTTGAGGCTGCCAACCGGCGGCGCTTCGCGCTCGTGAGGGCGCCTTGGTAGAAGATGTGCTCCAGCAATACGCGCATGACGCCAGCGAGCGGAACGGCGATGATCAATCCGATGAAACCAAAAAGTTTGGCGCCGATCAGGAGCGCAAAGATGACCGTGAGCGGTGAAACCTTGACGGTGCTGCTCACAATGCGCGGGCCGAGCAAATGCGCTTCGAGTTGCGTGATGACGATGAAGGCGATGACGACGCCGACGGCGCTGCCGAAACCATTGAAGACGTACGCGACGATGACCGCCGGAATCGCGCCGGCCGCCGCGCCGATGTAGGGAATGACGTCCGTCGCGCCGGCCCAGATGCCGATGATGATCGCGTAGCGAACGTGCAGCACGAGCAGCGCGATGATGATCAAGATACCAACCACTGCGGCAACGATGATCTGACCGCGAACGAACCCGGTGATGACCCGGTCGATGTCGTGCAAGACGAGCCGAACGCGCCTTCGCGTGCGCGGTTCGAAGGCTCCCACGAAAAAGCTTTTGATTGCCGACGATTCGCCAAGCGCATAGATTGAGACGACCGGAATCGCGATTAGGACTGCAGCGACGGCACCGACGACGACGAAGGCGTTGATTACTTGTGAGGTATAGGCGTAGGCGCTACGCTGCAGCTCGTTGCCGAACTGAGCGGGCAGGTTGAGGATCCAATGGCGAACGGGCCCAGGGAGATGGTCGATAAACGGATTCGACGGATTATGCATGAAGGCGAGAGCCGGGCGTTCGATCGTCGGTAAGTCGCGCATTAAACCTTGCACTTGCGCTGCGGCGGCGGGAACGATCGCATACATAGCACCGGCCAAGACGAGTACGCCCGCCGTGTAAACAATGGTCAGAGCGGCCGAGAGCGGCATTCGCCGGTGAAGCCAGGCGACCGCGGGATAGACAAGATACGCCAGGAACACGCCGCCGATTGCAATGACCGTGATGCCGCCAAAGGTCTTGAGCAGCGCGACGGCTTGCGCCAAGATGATGTACGCGATTGCAATCGAGGCGAGCAGCTTGAACCAGGCGTCGGCCGCCTCGCGCCATTGCGGAACGGGCTTCACTATTGTGACGTGCCCGGATTTCGGGACGAACTCACGATCGGACGATCGATAATCCGTCTTGCGTTCCAAGCGGCCAACCCTTAGAGCGGCGCCCAAAGCTGTAGGACGGATGGAAGGAACGAGAACGCTGGGCCGTTGGGCCCGTTGTCTTAGGACGTTACACGGTTCGCAGCCGTTGAGGCGGCGAGCTCGGTGCGCGAACGAAAGCCGAGTTTCGCGAAAATGGTGGTCAGGTGCGCCTCGACGGTCTTATCGCTCATTGAAAGCGCCGTCGCGATGGCGCGGTTGGACTTTCCTTCGGCAACGAGTTCGGCGATGTCGCGCTCACGCGCGGAGAGGATGCCGGCGTGGGCGGCGTCTGCGTCGTTGCCGCCGCCGGTGAACTCCAACCCGCGCATCTCTCGAATATTGCCGCAGCGGCGGTGCAACCGTAACGCCGTCTCGCGGTCACCTGCTAACTCCAGCGCCCACGCCTCCATCGTCGTCCACGCCAGTTTGCGATAACGTTCAGCGGCGAGCGCTCCCGATGCTCGTGAAGCGGCTTCGTCGCCGTTACGCCGTTGTGCAAGCGCATCGAACAGCGCGACGGTGGCTGCGGCAACCCGATCGTGCGGATTCTGCACTGCAACTGCCAGCAGGGAACGCGCGACGTCGACATCGACGTCGTCGCCATGCATCGCAACGACCGGCATCGTAAGAAAGGCGCCGTAGGCATTACGCATCGTCTCCAGGGAGCGATGCAGCACCGTGCGGGCCTCGTCAATGCGTCCCGCATCGATCAGCCATTGCGCGTACGGCCCGGCGGCGCGCCCGAACGAACTCGGCGAGCCGGACGTTAACGTCTCGAAAAGCCGAGGGCGTGCGCACGCAGCCACCAGAGCTTCGTCGCAGAGAGCGCGTCCCGTTGAGAGTCCGGCGTACATTCGCACGACTAACGCGCCAGGTGTATCCGCGTTGCTGGATACGATAGCCTGCACATGTTCCCGAGCGTCAGCCAATCGGCCGCGCACGTACGCATCGATCGCCGCGTATCCACGAATGACCGCCTCCAGCGCCGTGTGGCCATACTCTTGTGCCATCGCAATTGCCGCGGACATGTGTTGCACCGACGGTTCGGCAAACTGCAGTTCGTATAGTGCCAAGTTTCCTTCGGCCTCCGTACGCAACCCGGGATCGTCGAATGCACGGAAACGGCGACGCATCTCGTAAAGGCTTCTCGCGCAGCATGCGGGTCCGAACGCTGTAGCGCGACATACCCAATCACTTCCCAATACTTCGACAGCGCAGCAGAGTCCAGCGCGTTCTCCTCGGGACGAAAGTCGGCCAAGAGCGCGAGAGCGCCTTCGGTGTCTTGTCGAAGTGCAAGCAGAGCCGCTGCGACGACCTGCGCGTATCGTTGGGACGTTTCCGGAAGACCGTTGCTGATTGCCGACCGGATCCGCCCAAAGCCGGCCGAGAGATCGCACTGAAAGTGGGCCCCCATCGCGTCGGCAATGCGTAGATGAACCGCTCGCGCCGTCTCCCCGCGGGCCTCGCTATACTCCGCCGCGTGCTGAAGCGCGCGATGGGAGCTGAGGGAGTATCCCGACCGCTCAAGTGCGTCAGCAAGTTTTTCGTACAGGTCGTCACACGGCAGTGAGCCGCTTCTCGCTACCGTTAGCGCTCATTCGTACCAGTATGCGGCGTCTTCATACTCTGCCAGAGAGAAAGCGCGATTGCCCGCGCGCCGCGCGTTCAGCGCTGCGGCCTCCAATTGGCCGGCTTCCTGCCAATGCGCAGCAAGTTCGGCCACTCTTGTGTCCGCCGCCTGCGACGACTCAAGCGTACCGGCGATCGTCGCGTGCAAAGCCTGCGCTTGATGCGGCAAAAATGCGCGCTCGAGAACCTCAGCAACGACCCAGTGCCTGAAGGTATATGCAGCGCTGCCTCCTCTGCGTTCCTTGAGAATGTTGAGGGCGCTCGCGTGACGTAACACGGGGGCGACATGTGAAACGGAATCTCCCGAAATCCGCCCTACGTCCGAAGCATCGAATGGTCCGCGCATCAACGCCGCATATGACAAAACGCTTCGTTCCGTTTCCGTTAAGGGTTGGAGCCATTCGGCAACTATGCCGCTCACGGCCAGCGGCACTTCGTCGGCAATGTCCGGATTACGCCGATGTGTTAGGGCATGGGCCACAAGATGATGCAACAGCAGCGGATTGCCCCCGCTGAGCCGTTCGAGCCGCTCCATCATGTGCGGTGAAAGCGTCACTCCATCTTCCAGCCGCGTACGCACGAAAGCGTGCGTTTCGACCCGATCGAGCGGTTCTATCTCCAGCGTCGCCGTGCAATGCAGCCGCGCAATGCGCGCCAGGGCGATCGTCGCAGCCTCATCTCGAGCAAGTTCGGCTCGGCGATATGAAATGACGAGAAGGAGCCGGCTCCCCTCCGCGTTCTTGGCGATCTCAAAAAGTTCGTCGAGAAACTCGTGTCGTGAGAGATGCACGTCCTCGACAAGTATGACGGTCGATCGGTTGAGCGGCGTTTCGACCGCCGCTCGCAGGGACAACGCTTGCGCGCCGGAGACCATCGCTCCGGCGACCCATAACCGTGCGGCTCTCGGCTAAACCGGCGGAAAACTGTTGGAGCAAACGTGTTTTTCCCGACCCCGCCTCGCCGGACACGAGGACGACGCAGCCCCGACCGGCCGTCGCAGCCTTGCGGCGCGCGGTCAACTCCTGTAGCTGCGCGCGCCTTCCGATAAGCGGACGGCGTTTTGCCGCGGCCTCCATATTCGCCGGTTTTCGCTCTGCCGTTTGCTCTACCATGGCCCCGGAGAGTCGCAAGCGGTTAAATGCTGCGCGGCTACTCCCCGTATGGGGATTTCCCTCATCGGCTGCCCGCCGCATTGTGCTCAGCCCGCGTCTTCCAGCGAGGAGCGTTTCCGAGAATACATGCCTCCGCTTCCACCGTTGCCTCCGCGTTTGAGAGATCGCAAGCTAAACTGCTGCGACGTCCGTTAGAGGCGTTTCGTGGTAGTGGATGTCGTGAGTTGTCGTCTGTCGCCAGCCGTATGTGAAGTCAACCGGCGGGCCATTCGGCTGCACATATCGCCGCGGCGGCTGGGCACGCATGGAACTTCCTTCAAAGAGAGCGCGCACCTTAGCATGGCGCTGCAACCGCGTGGCTCGGACCATTCGAACTTCGAAGGCCTGCGGCTGGGCGCGCGCAAACTGTACGGCTCGGCGTGGAACTGTTGCGGTTTTCCGATCTCGAATGTCACTATGGGGCGCGCGAAGTATTCTCGAGTCTTAGCGGAGTTTTCAACGATGGCGAACGCATCGGCGTCGTAGGCCCCAACGGCGCGGGGAAGTCGTCGCTCCTGCGTCTCCTCGCTGGAGCCGACGTGCCGTTTGGTGGTACCGTCGTGCGGGCGAAAGGCCTAAAGCTCGGGTATCTCGCTCAAGGCGTTGCCGACGAAACAGAGTCAACGCTACAGGGCCTCGTCGACGCTGCGCTGGCTAGAGCGACGCACGAAGAGTCGGGCATGCGCAATAAAGCGCTGCGCACGATGCTCTCGGCGTTCGGCTTCGCGCCAGCGGAATACGATCGTCCGCTACGCTCGTTTTCGGGCGGCCAGCGAGCGAAAGTAGCGTTAACACACGTGCTTATCGACGAGCCCGACTACCTGATTCTCGACGAACCAACGAATCATCTCGACGTCGCGACGATCCGCTGGCTCGAATCGTTCGTGTCCACCGATCGCCGCGGTTATATCGTCGTTTCGCACGACCGCTACTTTCTCGACCGCATAGCGACGCGCATCTGGGAAATTGAGCGCGGGCGCTTTCACGCCTACGCACCCGAACGGCCCGCATACACCGCGTATCTCGTAGCGAAGGAACTGCGGCTCGAGGCGGCGCGGCGCGAGTACGAAGCCTTCGTTGCCGAACGCGACAAGCGGCGCAAAACAATCGCGGGCCTGCGAGCGACGCACACCTCGTCGGATTACAGCCAAGTACGCAGTCGCGAAAAGCAGCTGGCGCGCGTCGAAGCGACAACCGCAACGCCGTCTCCGGCGCCTGCCGAACGCCCGATCTCCGTCCGCCTACGCGCGTCGCGTCGTGCCGGTAGCGGCTTCGCCTTCGAGGTTCGGAACTTGAGCAAAGCCTACGATCAACAGCTCTTCAGCGGATTAGCCATCAACGTCGAGCGAGGGGAGCGCGTCGGCATTGTCGGTCCAAACGGCTCCGGGAAGTCGACGCTTCTGAAGATACTCACCGGCGATGCGGAACCAGATTCCGGATCGGTTGTGTTCAATACCGCGGCGCAGGTTGCGTACTTTGCCCAGAACTCGCACGATCAACTCGACGTGCAAGAGAGCGCGCTTGCAGCCGTACTGGTCGGCGCCGTGCTGACCCCGCAGGAGGCCCGCGGCCTGCTTGGGCGCATGCGTATTAGCGGCGAAGCCTCCGACAAAGCCATACGCGATTTTTCCGGTGGCGAGCGGCGCCGTATCATGCTGGCACGACTGATGGCGCGCGCGGCCGACATTTTGCTGCTCGACGAGCCGACCAACGATCTCGATATCGACAGCCGCGAAGCACTCGAAAGCGTCTTATGCGACTACGAGGGGACGATCGTCGTCGTCTCGCACGATCGCTATCTTCTATCGCGCCTGTGCGATCGGGTATTGTGGATTGAACGGGGCGCGTGGGGGCTCATTGACGGCGGTTACGACGTGTACGAGGCGGCCCAACGCGACCGCAACAAAGCCGCGATTGACCGCGCGGCGGACGAGTCTACGGTGCGTGCCAAGGCGTCGCGTCAAACGCCGTTGCGCGTGCGCTCGCAGCTCAAGGGGCAGCTCGAGCGAATCGAGCGAGAAATTCAAGGACTCGATGCGCGCGTGAACGAGATCGAGCTGCTCTTCGAGTCGCCCGAGATCTATACCGACCCGGCCCGGTCCATGACGTTGAGCGAAGAACTCGACGGACTAAAAATGCGCAGTCGCGAGCGCGTCGTCCAGTGGGAAGCGTTGCTACATCAATTAGAAGAGGCGACGGCCACTTAACGAGCATGCGGTAACAACTGAAACGGATTCACGCCGCCTTGCGCCATAATATACCAGGCGGTTGCGCCGATGTGGAGCGATGAAAAATATTTGTCACCGTCGCAATCACTGATGGTTTTTGAAGCGGCGATAATGCCTAGGCCGTCTCCATTCGGTCCATTGGATTGCGCGTACTGGATATCGTTAAGGTAGCGCTGCGCTTGACTCCGGTCGCCGGATGCGTTCCGTAGCTCGAGCGCATCGGCGAGGTGCGCCGTACCTTCGAACCATACGCCGGAGCGGTCGCCGCTGCAAAAGCTCACGCCGCTGAAGCCGCCTTCGCTGACCGATAGGTTGGCGATGTCCCAGCTCGGCGCAGCGGCCCACGCGCGCTTGGCGAAGGCGAGATAACTCCACGAGTTGACGTCTTCAGGTTTGAACGTCTTGTTCGGTGTTACACCGTCGTTGCCGGTACCGACGTAGAATCGACGGCCACGCGCGTCCCACATGGAAGCTACGAACCGTTCGGCCGACGCCGCATTGGTTGTCCACTTGCTTTGGTGCGACTCCGTGGCCAGCATCGCGAAAAACGCATACACGTCGATGTTATGCTCGGTCGACTTCCATTTAATTTTCATGCCGCGCGCCGTGTAGCCGCCAGTGTACCCGCCGGCACCGCGTGTATCGTACGTGTTCTTTTGCAGCCAGTCCGCAATCGCAAGCGCCCCATTGAGATACCGCCAATCCGAAGTTACCGCGTAGATCTGAACGAGCGCCTGGCCGACCCAGGCCATGTTTCCTACGTCGCTCGTGTTGTCGTCGACGATCACGTCGTTCGGGCCGCTCAACGGTTTAGGCGCGTAGGCCGCACGAACGCGCCCATCGCCAACCTTGTCGTGGGCCTGAACGTAGAGTAAAGCTTTGCCAACTACTGCCGCTCTCGCAATGTCTTCGGAAGAACCGCCGGCAAGCATCGCATCGATGAACAGTGCATCGTCATAGGTCACGGCGTCCTTGAAATTTTTCAGTGGGCCGCCGTCGAAGCTCTGTACGAGCCGCGGTGTCGAGCCCTTCGCGTATGTGTCCATCATCGCGACGAGAAACGTGTACGCGTTGGAAATGCTCGTCGAAGATTGGTCGGTTGGCACCGCAATGCCATTCGGTGTTAATGGAACTGCTTGAAATGCACCCGATGCACAACTTCCCGTCGCGATTAATCCCGCAATGGACGCCAGCGCAAGAGAAGCGTTTAACCTCATGAACCATTCTTACGCGGCTCGCCGCATTGTCCTAGAAAGCCCTACAGCGGCCGACCATTCGGCCGCGATCAGATCGGCAGGCCCGCGACGATGAGTAAGGCGATCAACCCAACGGCGCGCGCAAGGTTCACGTCGTAATGGTGTCGAGCTCGTCATAATGTTGAAATCTATAGAATGCGGTCGAGATTGCCCAGCTCGCGAGGAAGACGCCGACGATGATGAAGCCCAGGCTTCCGAAGTTTCCGCTCAGCGCGTCGATGGCATCCCAGGGACCGCCGCGCAACCGAAGATGATCGGCGATGACGCTGGTCGCTTCAATGCCGCCGACGATGAGCGCGACGGCGACGGAGACCAGCGTGATGACCATGTTGTAGTAAAGCTTGCGCATCGGTTTGACGAATGCCCACCCATACGCGCCGAGCATGAGCATGCCGTCGGCGGTGTCGATCAACGACATGCCGGCCGTGAAGAGCAGCGGGAAGAGAAGAATCGCGTAGACCGGAAGCCCCTTACCGGCTTCAACGGCGGCAATGCCAAGCAATCCCACTTCGGTGGCAGTATCGAAACCGAGGCCGAAGAGCACGCCGATCGGATACATCTTCCAACTGCGGTCGACCAGCCGCAGAAGCGGGCGAAAGAATCGACCGAGGAGACCACGTTGGTCGAGCATTTCGTCAACGCTCTGACGATCGTACGCTTCGCCGCGGCGCGTACGGGCGAATGCGCGGAAAATGTCGACAAAAACGAGCAGATTGATCGCCGCGACCACGAGCAAGAACGTGGCGGAGACCGATGTGCCGACGAGCTCGCCGACGCGCTGCAGGGCGGGAAGCTGCGTCTTCACGATCGCAGCCGCAAGCGCAATTGCGACCGAGAGGGCGACGACGATCGTGGAGTGTCCCAACGAGAAAAAGAATCCGACGCCGACGGGCCGCTTTCCATCCTGCATGAGCTTGCGCGTGACATTGTCGATTGCGGAGATGTGATCGGCGTCCACGGCGTGGCGCAGACCGAAGGTATAGGCGAGTAGAGCGGTGCCCAGCAGCAGCGGGTGCGCGGAGAAGGCCCCGAACGCCAACGCCCATGCGACGCCGTTGAGCGCGACGAGCGCGGCGCCCAGCGCGACGATCTTATTGCGCAGCGAGAATTCGGCGTGCATCGTCGGCATAGAACGGATGAAAGTGTGGGTCCGTAGCGAGCGCCGCGGAGAGGCGGCGGCGCGCTTCCTGCAGATGGTGTGTGTGCCAGGCGATCACGCCGGCATGATACTCGACTTCGGGGTCTTGGATATCGTATCGGGTCGCGCGCTGCGCGTAGAACCGCGCCTGCTGCCAGCGGCCCACGGCGGCTAAAACCCACGCCATCGTATCGTCGGCATAGATTTCATCACCACGCTTGCCGAGATCCGAACGGGCTGCCGCAAGGGCATCGCTCAGATGCTCGCGGTGCTCTGCGTAGTACATGGCCAGCAGCCGGTCGTTAATGCCCTGCACGTTGAAGAGTCGCTGCTCGGCACGGATCAGCGCATCGGTTTGCTTTGCGCCGGCGGGATCGCCGAGAGCGCGCTGCGCGTCGGCTTCGTAACCCAGGGCCTGCGGAAGCGGATAGAGATCGGCGCTGCGCGTTGCGGCCGCAAGTGCGCGCTGCCAATCGCCGTGCGCACGATAGAACTTTGCGGCGAAGAGCAGCGCCATGGCGTTGTCGGGGAAGATGCGCAGACTTTCATCGAACTGCGTGCGCGCCGCATTGGCATCACCCGCTTCGAAGGCGAGTTGCGCGTCGCGCATGTGATACCAGGAACGCGCGTAGGCCGAAACGGTGATAAGGCGGTCGACGATGCCGGTAGCGGCGGCCATCTGCAACCGCGCGCCGGCGAGGTTGCCGCTTAGCTCGTCGTAGCGTGCGCGTATCGACATCCACGTCGGATTGGGGTCGGATTGCGAAGGATGAGCGAGAACGCGGGCGGCTTCGTCGTAGCGGCCGAGTTCCATGAGGATCGAGGCGGTTTGGGCTCGCGCGTTATCGTCAAACGGATTGCCCTGAAGCGACGCGTGTTCGGCAGCGAGCGCCGACGCAAAACGGTGCAGGGCGATCTCGCCTGAGGCGATCACGCTCAGCGCTTGCGAGTCACCTTGAGGTTGCAAGCGCAGCGACGTTCTGGCCGTGGCCAGGGCGCGTGTAACGTCGTTGAGATCGCCGGTTTCGCGAAAGCGCTGGAGATATTCCGCGGCGAGCATGCGCGTCGTGACCTGATCGTACGGATCCCGCCGCGCTTGCACTTCATAGAAGGCGACCATACGGCCGCGCAGACGATAGTCGTCAGACACCGGCGCGAGCGGCAATACCGTGGCTTGCGCGCGATGAGCGGCAAACCACGGCCAAGCCGCGCCAAGGGCAATCGCCGCACTGATTGCGACTATCGACGCCGGTGCTTTCACGCTAGACCGGAGACTGGATGTAGGGGAACGTGGTGGTGTTCGACTTATCGTAGGGCACGTTGTCGGTGGTCAGGCACGGCACTTCCTTATGGTCGTCGGGGATGAGTCCGAGCGCCGACAGCGTGTTGCCAAAGATCGCGCCGAGCGAGATATCGATGACGTCGTCGTCGAGCGCGCGGCCGCCGAACTTGCTGCCGGTTGCACCGCCCGTTTCATAACCGAGATACGATGCCGTGGTGACGTTCTGCGAAAGATCGGCCTTCATGACGTTAGGATACAGGACGGCTTGCAGCGTATCGGCCCATTGCGCGCTGCGGAAGGTGAGCGAGAACGACTTGATCTGTCCCTGAAGAACCGGATCGGCGTAGGGCTCGGAGCGATTGGTTTTGTTGTGGTCTTCGAAGAGCTCGAACGCTTCTTTGACCGCCGGGCGCGAGAGCAGTTCGATCTGTTTGTAGACGCCCGAGCCGCCGGAGCCGCCGCCGGGTGGCGTGACGCCTGCCGAGTTTGCACTGCAGCCGCCGACGATGGCGCCGGCGAGCGCGAGCGTGACGAGGCCAACTTTATAGCGTGATGTCATGCGTAGCTTCTCCTTTATTCCGCTTCGCCGTCGGGCGTGGCCGTCGTAGCCCACAGGCCGATGACGCCGGGCTTAGCGCCCGATGGTGCGAGCATTTTTTTGGGCATCTCGACGACGATCGAGAGCACGTTGTACGGTACCAAGAAATCCCGCGGTTTTTCGATGACGCACTTGTTTGAGCCGGCCGTTCCGTAGTTCACTCCGTTGAGGATGATCTGCTGCGATCTCTTCGCGAAGCGGAACGAACTGGCGCTGGGGGGCGGCGGATTTGGATGGTTCTTATAGTTACGGTCGGGCACGATCTTGAAGAACTGCGCGAGATCGAAGAAAAACGGGTCGCGGCGCGGCCCTACGAAGACCTGCATGCCGTTGCTCAACTTGGTGGCTTTGCCGAACCGAAACGTGCCCGTCTTGGCGACGAGGGTGTTGGCGGTGCCGACTTCGTTGGGAGCGGCCGGACCGTAGAGCGTAATGTTCTGACCAGTTCCGGTCGAATCTGCGGTAAACTGGACGACCGTATTCTCGTGAAACGAACCTGAGGTGACGCCGCCGGTAGCGATCTTGAATTGATACAGAACGTTGGGATCGAGCGCGATACCGCCGGTCATGCCGCTGGGAATGAGCGGACGGACGTTCATGACGAGCGCGACGCGCGAGGCGTCGTGCGGGTCGGGAAACGTGTAGACGTCGGTGATGTCCGCGAGCGGATTGGCGACGACGGTCGGCGAGTCTTGGTGATCGGATGCGCGAACCGCTCGGAACGAGTAGAGCGAGATTGCGAACGCGAGCAAAAAAACCGCACCCATCGTTGCGATGGGACGAAGCAGTTTCATAGAGGCTCCTTTATTGCCAGTGTGCGGTGCGTCGACCGCTGCGAGAGGAACGCGGGGAGAAAAGCGAAGGCAAGAATCGCGAGGAGTGCGAGCGTTACCACGAAGGGCATCGAGAGCGCGACGCCTTGCGCGACGAGCCCTTGCGCGAACATCGTCGCTCCGATGATCGAGATGACCGCGGCAGTCGCAAAGGGCGCGACGTACGCGAGGCGTGCGAATCCCGAACGCCGCGAGAGCCACCCGCTGCCGTGCACGACCGCCATGCCCAAGCCGGTGAGCATTCCCGCCAAGCCGAGGCTGAAGATAACGATGAGCACGAGGCCGTACCCGACGCGATGCAAATGCAGCGCCGCGAGCAGCACGACGATGGCTGCCGGACACGGCGCGATGCCGCCGCTCATTGCGGCGATGACGGCGCTGGGAAAGTGCAGCGGCGCCGTGCCCGGAATGGCGTGAGCATGCGCATGAGCGTGTTCGTGCGTCGTTCTTGCGACGGCGGCGGCGAGGTTGCGGCCGCCGATGGCGAGAATGGCCGCGCCGGAGATCAGCGTGATCCACGTAAAGAGCTGCTCCGTCGCAAAGCCGGCGACGAAGAAGAGCAGCACGCCGAGCAAAAGTACCGCAATCGTGTGCGCGAACGTCAACGCACCTGCCAAGATCGCGGCTTGCTTGACGGTCGCGCGCGCGCCGACGAGCGTGAAGGCGAGCAGCGCTTTGCCGTGGCCAGGTTCCAGGCCGTGCAGCGCCCCGAGTCCCAACGCGGCGAGCATTGTGAGCAGCACCAGCCACGGCGTTTGGTCGCTGCGTGAGAAGAGGTCGGAGAGCAGCGACGATCGGACGAGCGACGGCGCATTCCATGACGCGGAATCGTCGCCGGTCACGTTCGCGCGCGAGATGCGCCCGTTGCGAAAATCGAAGGTTGCGCCGTCGTTGCGGCGGGGAGAGCCGATGAGCGCGCTTGGGTATTGACGTAGCGCGTTGGTTGGATCGGACAGCCCCGGGAGAACGATATCTTTCCAGCCGATGCGGCGATCCGCGTAGACGAGGTCGTGCACGCTGACCGTTGCCTGATGCGTAAGCGCGACGGTGTAGTCGGCGGTCCAGTACAGCGTCGGCAATCCGCCGGCTCCTGGGCGCGTCTGCGCGGAACTGCGTTCGAGGTGCAGCGCGAGCGCATTACCGTTGGCCCGAACTGAGAAAGCGCCGGCGACGAGGGACGCCTCGCCGCTCTCCCAAGCGCGTATGCGTGCAGCATCCCACGGACCGTCGGCGTGCATGATTTGGAACGTGGGAATCTCGGCGATGTCCAGGACGTAGTGAACGTCGAGGCGTCCGGCAGCCGGCCGGACGGCGGCGAGGTGATTGATCGTAAAGTTGCCCAGCGGATGCGCTGCCGCAGTGCGCGGCGTTGCAAACAATAGCAATATCGCCGCCGCGATGACCGCCGGTGGGCGGGTGCTCAAGACATTTCCCTCACGATGGCCAAGGGAACGGCTGCGAGGCCGCCTTGGATTGGGGGCAGGGATCGTTATTTTTTGATTCGGCGGACGAGGACACTACGGATTACTTGATTAGTGCATAGATCGACGAGCTTCAGCCCCATATCGATAACAGTGCGGCCTCGTCTCGGGTTTGTCGCCATTTCCGCGTTAGTATTCGCGAGTTACGAGCCTTCGACCGACTCAGTTACACGTTCGTTATAGCGAGAGAAGTGTAAGTCGAAAACCCTTATGGAATCACGCGAATAATGGTAGCGCCAACGGGAATCGAAAGCGATACCGTAGCCCAACTCGAGGGCTACCGACGACGACGCAAATAGGCACGTCTATAAGGGGGGGCCCAGCAATTTGCGTCGTCCCCAGTTGTCGTCAATAGCCAGCGGTAGGTGGGCCAAATGTCGGCCACTCGGCTACGACATATAGCCGCGCGAGCGTGCGACACAGTCATCGCATCGTTTCACGTGCGAGATCGTTTTGGGAATCTTCACCGAAAACGCAAAGCCTTGATGGTACTCTCCGCGGCGTTCATCACGATGGAGTATCGTTCGAGTTGCGTGCCGACACTGCCGAAGGCGGAGCGTACGTCGGCACAGTACCGTAGACGACGGCATGGCGTCGCTGAGGCACTGTGCCGACCGCTGGCTTTTAGCCTCCCAGCGCGGCGTCCGGACTGACGGCGAACGGCCAGTCTCCTGCATTCGTCGTTAGCTTATTTGAAAAGGACGTTCCCTTAGGATAGGCCACCGATTGGATGTAGAACGGTGATCCGACTTCCGTGCTGACGTAAAGGGATTTTTCGTTCTTGCTGAGCGAAAGTGCGAACGGGGAGCCGCTCACGCTGATCTCCTTTGACGGACTGGTTGACCCTGCCGGGAAGTACTCAACCTCGTTACCATAGAGCACGATGAGGTTTCCCGAGCGATCCACTTCGAGTGCGCCTGGATAAGCGGGGAGCCCCAGGTTTTTGCCGCTGGTCGAGCCGGGCGCGAACTCTTCGATGGCGCCCCGGCCGCGTACAGGTTGTCGTGCTTATCGGTTGCTAGGTATTCGGCAAAGTATGAGATGGTGAGTGAAGGCGTCGTCTGGCCTTTCGGATAGACCGTTATGGTGTCGTTACCGACGTTGGCGCAGTAAACGGTGCCGGCGGCGTCCACCGTCAGACCGGTCGGCGTGTTCACGCCGTTGCTGATGGTGATAAACGGCGACGTCTTGCCGGCCTTGTAGCCGGTGATGGTGTTGTTGTCGAGGTTGGTGGCGTAGACGCTGCCGTCGGCCCCGACGAAGAGCCGTTCCGGACTGGAAAGGCCGGTCGTAATTTGCCCGACCTCTTTACCGTTGACGCCCTTACCTGAGTAGATCGTAATGGTGCTGGTGTCATAGTTGCCCCAATAAATGAGGGACTTGTTTCCCTTCTTCTTTGCATCCGGAGAGAGCCAGCCACCCGCACCGGTTCGAGCGGCTGAGCATGCACGCCGTGCCCGGCGGCCAGCATTTGGTTCAGGCGTAGCGATGTTGCTTGAGCGCCGGCGACGTTGCCGCCGTTGCTCGGGGTCAGAGCACCGGACGAACAGCCGGCGGTCAGCGCGGCGAGCAGAAACAGCGCGGCACCTCGGTACTGCGATTGAAAACTCAAAGACACGAATCGTCCTCCTAATAGCGGCTTGGGAATTGCAGGGCATGCTGCTCCAAAGCGGTTCAATCCTACCTTGTTTGCGGCGTTCTTGCTCGAGGCTCGGCCGAAGCCGGCATGGCGACGCGTTCCATGTTGCGTCTGCCTTCGTCTGGTGCTCGACGGCGTGGAGCGTTACGCGATGCGCCTTATTTTAAGGTTCGCGCGACGGCCGGCCGTCGACGGTGCCCGGTGCGCAGGCATTGCCAGCAAATAGCGAACTTGCAGCGTCAAAAAATCCGCCGTGGAACAAAAAAACGGAACCGGAATCGAACGTGATCGAACGTGTCAGAATAGCGCCAATGTGAATCGAAGCGATACAGCATCGCAACCCGAGACAACTGACGACAACGAGAGGCACTTCTGGTAAGATGGGCTTATTGATGTTGTCGCCAGCTGTCCTCGGCATCCAGCAGGAAGTGGCCCAAATGTGGGCCACTAAATGCTCAGTGGCGTGGGCAGTGACGAGGTGGCGTCAGCGCCGCTTATTCTTCGATAATCCGAATGCGCAGAAGTTCGCGGTACCGCACGATGCGTAGACAACTCCGTCCAAAATGACCGGTGTCGTCACCGAGCCGCCCGACCTCCGCCCGTACCGCTCGACCAGAGAATCGTACCGGTCTTTGCGCTTATCGCACAAAGTCCGGACGTACCGCCGCACAGTGTATAGGCGACGCCGTTGGCGATCGAAACGCCTTGTCCACCGTTAGACGCCGCGGTCTGTGTCCACAGCAAACTGCCGCTCTTCGCCGAAAAGGCTTCGAGATCGCTTCCCCCGACGAGGTCGTAGACTATACCGTTCGCGATCGCGGGTTGGGTTGGGCCGAGCGGGTTGTTGCCCGTGATGTTGACCGCCCACTTCTGAGCGCCCGTTTTTGCGTCGAGCGCGACGATCTGCTCGCTACACGACCCAGAATATGACACGTTTGCAAAGAGCGCGCCTTGCGCTTCGCTGACGCCGTGCGTAGCGGCAGCACCACAGCCAGATCCCAACTCCGTGCACCATCCCGGAGTACCGTTTTTCGCGTTAAACGCGCAAATGCTGGTGTGATTATCTGTGCCGAGGCAGCCGACCGCGTAGTACGCCATGCCGCCGGCAATGGGATCCGCATTCGCATTGCCATTTCCGCCGCAGTGGTTACCCGCGCTCGTGTACCATGCCAAGGCGCCTGTTTTAGCGTTCAGGGCTTCAAAGTACGTTCCGCCGTCATAGATTTCGACGTATGCGTAGTGCTTTGCGACGGACGGCGTGCTGTTAAGGCCGCACCCGAAATCGTGGCATAGGGCAGACCAGCTCGCGGTACCGTTTTTGGTTTCGTACGCGCAGAGTCCAGTGCCCTGCGAGGTATTGCATGAGCCCAATACGAGGTCACCGGCGACGGCAGGAGCTCTGGCAGACGTAGTCTGGTCGCCGATACTCCACATGACGGTTCCCTTGGAAGCATTCAACGCGTAGAGCATGTCGCCGCTCTGGCCATAAAGAACGCCCTTGGACGATACCAGACCGTCCGCGCCATTGTCGGTCGGTGTCGACCAAAGAAGGGTCAAGTTCGCGACGTTTTTCGGCGAAAGGGTCTTCTCTTTCGGATTGTAACCGCTATGACCCGAGTCGAAGCCGAGTTGTGGCCACGCGAGCATCTTTGCATTGATCTGGGCCGACGTCGACGCTGTCGTTGTGACCCGTTGCGCTGCAGCCGGTTGCACCGCGGCAGCGGCCACGCCGGGTGGAGGCACGATCGTGGCGGCGCCTGTGCCTGATGAGGCACAGCCGGTGGTGACCGCTGCGACCAGAGGAACAGTAAGAATAAGCAGCTTTGCTACGCTAGGGATACGCATGAGGTAGAATCTCCTCGTCGAGCAACATTGTTGCCTACTGGCACCCATTCGTGCGCTGAGGCTGACATGAGCGTAGCGAAACGGCGAACCGCCGAACATGGGGCGCAACCCTACCTTGATCCGAAAAGCTCGCGCAGAAAAGGTAGGGGCGTCCCCCATTCCGCCCGCAGTCGTCGGCAAGTTATCCTCGCGAGGTGGATATCTCCGAAGCGATTCGTGCCTCGGTTCTGCAACGAATCCGGAGCTTGAATCGCAGCGAGCGCGCAACCATTATGCGAGCATCGATAATTGGGCGGCGCTTCGAGGTCAGCGTATTGGCGTCGATCGTCAGCTGCTCGAATGCAATTCTCCGCGCAGCCCTTGACCACGCCAGCAACCTTCAGCTCATCGCAGACGAAGGCACCGGCGAGAGCTACATGTTTCGGCACGCGCTCACCCGCGATATCATTTACGCAGAGCTGCTTGCGGCGCGCATTCGTCCGCTTCATCGCCGGGTGGGCCAGGCGCTTGAAAAACGCGGTACGCCCGACGCCGGTTCGCTCGCAACGCTCGGCTATCACTTTTGGGCGGCAGGTGACGGCAAACGCTGCCTGCGCTATAACGAACTCGCAGGCGATAATGCCGCGGCAATTCACGCTCGCGACGACGCGCGCATCTACTACGTTCGGGCGCGCAGCGTGGCAGAGGTTGATTCCGTCGCCTACGCTCGGCTAACGCAAAAGCTGGCGGCCTCAACGCGGTGCGTCTAGCGCACTAGGTGCGTTGTGGTGCGCGGCGAAACGACGTTGCGTGATCGTTCGGCCCGTGCTTTGCCGGCCGTTTGTCGGACGGCGCGAAGAGCTTGCTTACCTGCGCGATCGCCGGTTGGAGGCGGGCGCGTCGAAAGGCGCATTCGTGTTGATCGCCGGCGACGCCGGCGTCGGCAAATCGCGTTTAATGGCGGAGTTCTGCGATTCACTCGTATCCTCGCGTTGGAAGATCGGTCATGGCGCATGCTTGGAGTTTGCCAGCCAGCCGTATGGGCCGATTCTGGAAGTGCTCGAAAACATTGATGCAAAACCATACCAACTCGCTAGCGCCGCCACGAAGCGAGAACAGTTCGACGCAATCGCCGATCGTTTCGCCGCGATCGCATCGCGCCGAGCGCTCGCGATCGTTATCGAGGATCTGCACTGGGCCGATGCGGCATCGCTCGACTTCATCGCATACCTCGCAACGAAGCTCCATAGAATGCGCGTATTGGTACTGGCGTCGTTTCGGGCAGACGAAGTGCACACAAAACCTTTTGCCGCCGCAGCTTTGGCAAAGATCGCGCGGAACGCTCGCACGGGTCGCATCGACCTCGCGCCGCTGCGCGGGCCCGAACTGCGAACCTTCATTAACGAAGCGCTCGCCGGAACCGCCTTGTCCGACGAAACGCGCCGCGCAATCGCACTTGCCGGGGAAGGAAATCCGTTCTTCACCGAAGAGCTGCTCAAGAGCGCCGTCGAGCGGCACACGACACCTGGGCGGCGCCGCGATCCCGATCTAGCCCACACGGTTCGCGCAACGCTGCTCGAGCGATTGCGGCCCTTCGACGATCGAGAACGCCGCATCGTAACGCAGGCAGCAGTGATTGGCCGAACCTTCGGTTTGCAGTTGCTCGCAACCACGCTTGAGGAAGAACCGAATGTCTTGCTTCCAGCGTTACGCCGCGCGCGCGACTTTCAACTGATCGAAGAATTGAGCCCGACAGCCTTTCGCTTTCGCCACGGCCTTACACGAGAAGCCATCTGTTCCGACTACCTCGGCGCCGAGCTGCGGCCGCGGCACCGCGCCATTGCTTTGGCGCTCGAGAGTGTGGCCAACGAAGACGGCTCGCTAGAAGCGCTCGCATACCATTGGTGGGCGGCGGGCGACGCCAAGAAAGGAGCTCACTATAACGAGCTGGCCGGCGACGCAGCAGCTAGCGTCCATGCGCATGAGGATGCCATTGCGTTTTATAAGCGTACTCTCGAATCGAGCGGGCTCGAGGAGTTTGCTCGAGGATCGATCGTGGAGAAAATTGCTGAACGGCGCGTCATGTTAACTTTGATGGAAGATGCGCAAGCAACGTACGGAGTGGCAGCGGATCATTTTGCTGCGGCCGGCGCCCACGAGCGCGAGGCGACGTGCCGCGCACAAACCGCCATCTCCGGGTATATCATCGGGCAATCCAATCCGACAGCCCCGTTGGAAGCGATGTTGACTCGTCTGGATCCGGCCCAATATGTTGCGATCAGCCGCGTACATCTGGGCCTGGCGTGGCTGGCTGCCACGTTTTGGTTCCCTACGCGCGCCGCGCAGCATCTCGACCAAGTCGATCGTCGTGCATTAGCGAGCGCGACCGACATCCGTCTGCGCTTTCATAACGTCGCGGCATGGATTGCAATGACGATCGGTGATCTCGATAGCTTCCGACGCGAACACGCCGCCTGGATCGAGGCGGCAACGTCAAGCGGTCAGCATCAAAAGGTCGCTTCCGCACACGTCAACGGGGCGATGTGTCTTTCATTCTTCGGGCTACACGAGGAGGCACTGGCAAGCATAGAACGTGCGCTGAAGGTGGCTCGCGAAGCGCACAACAGTCTGGGTGAAGAAGACGCTCACGCGATCGCTGCCATGTGTTATCTGTTCAAAGGCGAGCTCGCACGTGCCCGTACCGAAGTCCAGATGGTACCGGTGACGACTGAGAATAGGGTTAACGTCACGTTCGGCACTGCGTGGGGAATGCTCATTGGGATACATCTCGGCGATGAGCGCCTGGTCAAACAATGGTTCGACGGCTTTGAAAATCGACTCGATCCCGCGCTCGAGATTGAATGCGGTGCGGGATTTGCCGAAATTATGGCGCGTCGCGGACGTCATCCTGAAGCTGCCATGCTATTGCAAAAAGCACTCCCGAATTGCGAACTCATTCGCGGCAACGTGCTGACGTTGATCGCCGCAGCGCGCTACGCGACGCCGGCCGATCGCGGCCGCGCCCGAGCTTACCTCGCGCGAGCTGCGGCTGGGCCGCGTGAGTTGCCCGAACGCCCAGGGCTCGCGCTCTTCGATGCAATTGTCTGGAGCGAGAAGGTCGCTCGGAGGAGGCGGTTAACTCGGCACGCGCGGCTGCCCAAGGCTTCAGCCGCCTTCGCTTTCCGCTTCTTGAAGCGGCGGCACTCGAGATCGCCGGCGAAACAGAAGCGGCGCTGACGCTATTCCGTCGTTGCGGGGCGACGTACGATGTTCGCCGGCTTGAGGGCGAAGCCGGTGCGACGGGCTCGACGTCTGAGCTCATGAATCTGCTTTCGGCGCGCGAGCGCGAGATCGCGAGGCTCGCCTCAAGCGGACGTTCGAACATGGAGATTGCCCGTCATCTCTCGATCACGCACAAGACCGTCGAGAAGCATCTCGGGTCCATCTACCAGAAGTTCCACATTTCGTCGCGCGCACAGCTCGCCCAATACGTGGCAGCGCGCGCAAATGTGCCACCCCGAGCGGAATTGTCGATACCGTAAGTCTCGGATGTACGAGCACGCCTGCTCTTGACAATTGGAGCCAGTGTAGCGCCAACGGGAATCGAAAGCGATACCGTAGCGCAACCCCAGGTTACTAACGGCGACGCAAATAGGCGCTTTTAAGGACGATGCGCTGCTCGTGCTGTCACCCGTTGTCAACCGTATCCAGCGGTATGTGGACCTAATGTGGGCGACTCGGCTACGGCATATATCGCCGAACGCGAAGGCCTGGGCAAAGGGCGCGCGCAAAATGGATGGCTCGCCGTGGAGTTGTTGCGATTTTTCAATCTCAAGTGTCACTATGGGGCGCGCGAGGTATTTTCAAGTGTTAGTGGCGCTTTTAACCATGGCGAACGCGTTAGGATGCTTGAGGGCAGCGGCCGTGGGTTTTATGACGATGAGCCCTACGCCGAAAAAACTTTCGCAGCGCCTGCTTCTTTAAGCGATCGCAAATGATCCTAATAATGTGGTGAAGAACCGTTCGCGATAATGGATGACGCTCGACGGTTGGCCGCTGCGTTGAACGCGCTCGTGAAGAATCCGCAGTTTTCAAACATGAAGGCGCGCGGTGCTGCGCGCCAAGATCCCGCCGTAAACTGGCACGCGACGAAGCTGCTTAATGAAGACTTCAACTCCGAGGTAGACGGGTTCGAATCGTTTGTGATGAGCGACGGGAGCATTTGCGCTTGGCAGCCCGGGCAGTTCCGCTACGCTGCGAAAACGGCGGCCGGCGGCAGGTGACCGACTTTTGGTAGAAACAATAAACGCCCCGGGAATCGACCGTTTCTGGTAGCGCCAACGGGAATCGAATCCGATGGCGACGATCCCGACGAGTAACGATGAATGTCGAAAAGTGTTGCGGTATAAGTATTAATCGCGAATTCGTGCTCCGTGCGGTCCCGTCTAGGATCCTCGAATGTTAAGGCGTCCGTGCCACATCGATGCCATAAGCTTGCGCCGTGCCAAGCAAGAAGTTCCGAGACGACCCTCGCGGCGAACGAGCCTCGCTAAATCTTTATAGTTATCGGCGCAAGATTCGCACGGGCCGTTGTTTTGCGGGGAGCCAACGTTATTAGCAGGGTATACGTGCCGTGCTTAAGGTTTGGATAGTAATCGGTAAGCAATACGGCGCGCGTAACACGGTTGACTCGCGACGTCTTGCATGGATCGGTGCTCCTTGCACGTACCCTGCGCCCCCTTGAATCATATCGGAGCCTCTTTTCCATGGCTGGTTGTCGGTGGGAACTATCTTGCCTGATGCGTCACGGAGGACGTATTTGACATCGTAAAATCCGGACATGCAAAGCACATTATCCGTTCGTGGATCATTCGTTAACAATTTCTCTTTGAATTGAGGTTCGCCAGCGTAATTTTCAGTCACCACGACGCGTAGTGTAAGATGCCCTGTTGAGGCACTTAGTTCGGTAGGCTGCGCGAGAGTAGTCAAGGGCACGATGCCCGCGCTAAGGAACGTCAGGCCAAGGACCAATGATCGATGTGGTTTCATATTACTTCAACCCTAACAAGGCAGCGTGAAACTTGTGATGTTCGCAGGCCACGATGGCATTGAGGAGGTCGGCGGAGAGGGCGTAGGTTTCGGATTTACAGAACCACTCCCGAGCTTCCATTGTCCCTTGCTTGCATTAGCAGTGCCGCTCCACTTTGGCCAAACCGCAACGTAGTCCGACACCCATATGCTCGGCCGCGAAGACGGAGTCGCGTGTCTGCTACGCGCCGCGCAGGGAAGCGAGCTGCAAGCGATCATCGTGGTCGCGATCGGCACCGGCCTTCGACGCGGCGAGCTGCTTGCACTGCGTTGGTCCGACGTCAATCTCGAGGCACGGCGCCTCGCGGTCTGCCGATCATTGGAAACCGTCAAGGGCGTCACGCGGACGAAACCGCCGAAGACGGCACGAAGCGCGAGGACGATCGCGCTGCCGACCTTCGTCGTCAGCAGCCTGGGCGATGAGCGCAACCGTCAGGAAGCGCTAAGTCGTACGTTCGGGACGAAGCGTTCTGAAGACGATTGGATATTCACGCGTACCGATGGGTCGCCGTGGGAGCCTGGAGCGTTCTCGCTCGCGTTTGCCCGTTTCGTTAAGCACGCGAAGCTGCCGCACGCGCGGTTCCACGATCTTCGACATTCGTTCGGAACGCTCGCCCTCGCTTCGGGCGTCGATCTACAGACCGTCTCTCGCGCGCTCGGCCACGAATCGACGGCGATCACCTCGCGCATCTATCTCCACGCGGTCGAGACTCTGCAAGACGACGCAGCAGCACGCATCGACGCGCTGCTCGGGAATGCGATAACGAGTGCCCTCGCTAAGCCCTCGGTCCCGTCGAAGCTTGGCGAGTCCGTGCCACAGCGGTGCCACGCGACGCCTCTGCCAATCAAAAACGCCCGTAAAATCGAGCGTTTCAGAATAGCGCCAACGGGAATCGAACCCGTCTTTCCGCCTTGAAAGGGCGATGTCCTAACCGATAGACGATGGCGCCACGCGAGAACTCCGTTTGAACGCGCGGTTCGCGGCGCCCAATGCCGGCGCCTGGGCACGCTTCAATGCTAGAGCAGGCCCACTAGGTCGACTCCGCCGGCATAAACCGACGCCAAAGCTGAACGGCAAGAAAGATCAACAGCGTAGCCTCCAGCACTCCCAAGAGATACGAGACCCCTTCGGCATGCAGTAGCATAGCCAAGACGCCGAGTGCGAGCGCCGGCGGCATGCTTGCACGCAGGCCGGCTTGCAGTAGAAGAATTATCACGGAAGCGATGGCAACGCCGGTCGGCCGCAAGCCGAAATAGTGTCCGCAGACTTCACCTGCAATCGCGCCGAGGCATGGTAGCACCACCACCGATCGAAAAGCCGAAAACTCTGTTGGATTACGAAACGCCAAATACACGATAACGGCGATCGGCGGAAGCAGCAGATACTCGGTCTCAACGTCGCGCACGCTGAGTTGAATGGCGCTCAACGCCGCCAGGATTAATGGCACTGCCACGAATGCCCACTCTCGACGGCGTTTGTTGCCCGTCATCCGCATACAGTCTAATTACCGCTATTGCGCACATTTTCTAACGAACCACGTCGGCCTCGCTCCCGAAAGTTTGCGCCCGGGAGAGCGCCTGCTCGGTCGCGAACGCGCAGGAGCAACATTTCTCGTTGTAAAGGAGCGTTTTTCTATGAAGTTATTTGCGTTCGTGCTGGCATCTTCCATCGTCGGCACAGCCCTCGTCGCAAGCGCAGGAATGCCCAGCGGCACCGTGCTTCTTGCGCCGGGCGACATGCACTGGACTGCGGGCCTGCGCCGGCAAAGGGACAGTGGCTTGCGACACTCTCGGGCGATCCGAACGGCGGCGGCGAAGCCGCCAGCCGCGTGAAAATGCCAGACGGCTTCATCAATCAGCCGCACTACCACTCGCATCCGGAATACATCACCGTCATGCAGGGAACGCTGCTCTTTGGATTCGGTGATGTCGTGATGCGCTCGAAGGCCAAACGGCTTCCCGCCGGCTCGTTCATCATGATCCCGACCGGCGTTCATCATTGGTCGATCGCACAAGGCGAAACCGTCGAACAAATCAATGGCCTCGCACCCTTCACAAACATTCCCGTGAAAAAGGCGATGTAACGCAGCTCAAACGCCATTGTAGCATCGCTTGAACCGTAAAATGATCGCGCGATTTACATTGGGACTCTGTTGCTCGCTCACGTTAGCGTTCGCGCTAACGTGCGGGCTCGCGCGTGCGGCCGTCGGGCAAAGCTTCAGCTTTACCGTGGTTAGAGCGCCGCATCCGTTACCGCTCGATGCCGCGCTCTCCGATCCGGCGTGGGCGGCGGGCAAAGTGCCCGAGGGAAGCGGTCCGTGGCAAAACGTCACCACTCGAGCGCCGTCGCATTATCCGACGACGGCCTATTTGCTCTACGATGACAAGAATCTCTACGTGGGATTCAAAGCAAAACAAGACGGCGTGCCGATCACTGCAACCCAGACGACGAACGATGTCGGGTTCGGCGTTGATGACTTCGTCGGCATCGGCATCGCCAACGGCGGCGGCGGCAGCCAATCCTATTATTTCGAAGCAACGCCGCGCGGCATACGTTACGAGCAATCGAACGAGAACGTTCGCTTTCGTCCGCGCTGGAGCGCCGCGGGAGCGACCACCAGCAGTGGCTGGAGCGCCGTGCTGATTATTCCGCTCGACGTACTGCGCGTGCCGCATGGCGGCAAGCAGACATGGCACCTGCAGTTCGTACGTCAAGTCGCTGCGCGCGGCGAGCATCTTTCCTGGGTTTGGAATCCAATCATGGGCGATTCGCCCAGCGGCGTTTGGCCCGGTTTTCAAACCGACACGCGCTTTTGGGCGGCGGGCGATTTCGATATCGCCGCGTCGGCAGCAGCGCGCCCAAAACCGCGCGCGGATATCTACGGCCTAGCGAGCATGGGCGAGGATCGCAATCTTTTTCAGCAGGCCAACGGTGAGTTTGCGCCCGAGCCGGTCCGGTACATCGGCGGCGACGTCAGCTATCCGCTGACGCCGACGATTCGGTTCGTCGGTACCCTGAACCCGGATTTCTCGAACGTTGAAATCGATCAGCAGACGATCGTGCCCCAAGAGTTCCAGCGGCAACTGCTTGAGTACCGGCCGTTCTTCGCGCAAGGCGCAAACTTCATTAACGCCGACTCGGGCCCACGTTCTCCGACCGGGCCGCCGTCTACGCCGTCGTATCTGATTTTCTACTCGCCAAGCGTCGGGCCGTTCGACAGCGGTGCGAAAGTCGAAGGCACGTTCGGCAATCAGTCCTTTGGCGCGCTGACGTTTCACGGGTACGACGTGCTCGACAGCGACACGTTTAGCGATCAAGCCTACGGGTATCAGCACGCGCTGCCCAACGGCTCGTTCATCTACTGGAGCGACGGCGTCTTCGCCAATCACAGTGTGGGTGGCACCGACGATACGGTCGAAGCCGGCGCCGAAGCCCGCGATTATTCCAACGGGATGATCTATTACTTCGACCACGCGTTTGAAAGCGGCACGTGGGTGCCGCAAGGGAACGCCGGCCTTACGCAGTTCTGGGTCGATCGCCACAAGGACAACTTTGAGGTCAACGGCGGCTATTTTGACGTATCGCCCAATTACAATCCGATCGACGGCTACACGCCGAACTCCGATCTCCGAGGCCCCGCATTCTTCACCGACTACACCGGCGCGACGCCGGCGATCAAGAACTACACGATATTCATCGACGCCGACCGCTTCACCGACGAATCGGGAGCGGTGCATCAAGCCGACACGCAGTTCAACGTCAGCGCGGTATTCAAGAATCTCTTCTCGCTCGACGGCGTCGGCGAACAAGTCGGGCAGTTACGATCCTACGGGATTCCGCAAGGGCCAGGCTGCAGCGGTCCGACTATCTACGATTCGAGCTTCACCGGCTATCCATGCTATCGCGATGGCGTGACGCAGCCGTACAATCTCTACGGCATTCCGGTCGGCTACCGCGACGGCACGCCGTCGCCGATTGACGCTGACTACCAGTGGGGACCGTTCGGCGACGATTACGTGCATCTATTTTCACTGACGACGAGCCGGCCGCTCGGCAAACGCCTCAGTCTCGGCCTCGAGTACGATGGGACATACGAACGGGCGTTGGATGGCGGCGAACTGCAATCGCAATGGTTACGCCGCGTCTCGCTCGGCTATAACCTCACGAACGAGAGCAGCCTCAGTCTAGAGCTGCGCGACATCAACGGCCTCGGCGGATTCGCGAATGCATATCAGGTCGGCAATAACCTCGCGGTGGCGTATCATCAGCGCTTTTCCGCAGGCGATGAACTGTATGTGAACTTCGGCAGTCCGGCATCGGGCGCGACGCTCAATCGGCTCATCGTGAAGTTTGTTCTGCACGAGGGCGCCGACGAAGGAACCTAGTTTGCTCGCCGGCGCGATCCCGCAGTTTGTCGTCCGCGATCTCGACGCAGCAATCGCCTACTATCGTGACGTCATGGGATTCAGCGTCGACTTTGTGCACGAAACGTTCTATGCGAGCGTTTCACGCGATCGTGCCGCAATTCACCTCAAGCACGGTGAGGTTTCAAGCGCAGAGCGAGCGTATAGGAGCTCGCAGGAACACCTGGACGCATACATTCCGACGCAACGTATTGCCGAATTCTTTGACGAACTGCAACGCCGGGGAGCCGGTATCACGAAACCGATCGGGCCCTGGCCGTGATGTGCTTTAGCGAGCAAATGCCGTGACGCGCAGTGTGGGCCTGGTAGGATTCGCATCTGTTTAGGTTGGTTTTCCTTCGTTTTGACTCATTAAGCTAGCGCCGATTTCGTTTCCTGCGCTATTCGCGGCTGAGCCTCCCGGGTCGGTTCGTTTCGATTGCGTTAGTTTTGTGCGTGATCAATCCGTGACCAGCCGACGGGTCAGCGAAGACTTGCAAGATACGCTCGTCCGTATGGACGGCGACACGTCCCCGATTCACACCGCCGGCACGCGGTACGAAGCCGCGGCCAAAGAAATCGTCGAGACGCTCACGGCCGACGATACGTGGAACGCCTGAAGGAAGTAGCCGGCTGCGTCATCATTTACACGAATGCTGGTACATGGAATGAGCAGTTCGGTGGCACGGGAGAGTTCAATAGTTGTCCTCTTTGGGTTGCCGATCACCATTCAAAGGCAGGTGAACCTCTGCACCTTCCAAACGGCTGGAACGAGTGGAAGATACATCAGTATGATGAAACGCCACTTTCGGGCGTCCCGTCGAGCACCGTAGATCGCGACCTTACGTTGTGCCGTCCACCGTTCGAACTTTTCCGGCTCGGCTGCCGGCGGTTGCTGCTGCTTTCGCATAAGACACCTTTCTAGCGATTCTTTCGCTTATTGGGTGTCTAGCTCCAGCGGGGGTCACTGCACCCCTGCGTTGTTAGACCCGTAACGAAGGAGGCGGTGGCGATGCCGCACCCTTTCGTCACGAGGGCTTAATACTGCAGTTGCTGCTCTACGAGCCTTCCCGGTTCAGAACGGAGTTATTCGGCAAAAATTGCGAACGGCGGAGAAAGCACACCGCTCAAATCTATTTGCCCAGAGACGCCGGGCTGGAGCAAAAAAGAACCGGTTTTGAGCTGTGTCACGACCCCGTTGATCTTAACGTCTATTACGCTGGTATTAGTCCCGACGAAGAACATTACCGGGCCATAATAACCATACGTGTAACTGAAGAACGGTACGCCAGGCGTGAATGACGACCCAAGTAGCTTACCTGTGTCGTTATAGCCACCACAATTTGTAATTTCGACGCTCGCGACATTGGCTGGAGGACGGGCCTGAGCCCATTTCTTAGTCCGTTGGCGATTGTGGGATGGGTGAAGTTGTTAGGGTTTTGACAAATTCCTTCGGCGTAAGATATTCGAGAGAAGAGTGCGGACGTACCTCGTTGTAATCGGTGAGCCAAATGCCAGCTGCATCGCGGATTTCCGGAAGCGTCCGAAAAAGTTGCATGTTGAGAAACTCGTCCCGAACTCTCCCATTGAACGACTCAATCCAAGCGTTCTGCGCCGGCTTCCCGGGATCGATGAAGTGTAAGTGTACGTTGTGGTCGACCGACCACTGAAGCATCGCGCCGGCAATGTTTTCCGGGCCGTTGTCGACTCTGATTCGAGTCGGGTAGCCGCGAACATCCGCGATTTCGTCCAGCGTGCGAATTACTCGGCGGCTAGTTATGGAAAAATCGGCGTCAAGTGCGAGCCCTTCACGGCTCAATCGATCCTCGATCGTAAGAAGCCGGACTTTGCGTCGCGTCATCAGGTAATCGTGCATGAAGTCGAGGCCCCATTCTTCATTGAGTGTCGTTGGAGCTGGCGCCGAGTTTCCACGGATCAGGCGAACGCGGCGTTTCTTGCGTGGTCGTACCTGCAGGCCTTCCTCGCGATACATGCGTCGTAATCGTTTGTGGTTCAATGCGATGCCTTCTCGCTTGAGGAGAATCTTTAGCCGCCGCCAACCGAACCGTGGCCGCTCTTGTGCAATGCATCGCAACCGGTCACGCAAGTCATTATCGTCGGGCTTCTTACATGATCTGTATCGCATCGTGGGACGCGGACAGGCTGCGACAACGCACGCTCGGCGCTCACTCAGTCCCTCATGTTGCAAGGCGCTCACCGCTTCTTTGCGCGCTGAGGGCCCCACCCGTTTTTTCGAATCACCTCGGAGATCGCCCGAATCTCCAGGGCCTGGCGTGCGATAATCCGTTCCATTTCCGCGTTCTCGGCTTCGAGCTGCTTGAGCCGTGCGAGATCGCTGACATCCAGACCGGCGTACTTGCTGCGCCACAGCCGCAGCGTGTTGACATGAACGCCGTGCTTACGCGAAAGTTCGGCCGCCGATCGGCCCGCGTCGAGTTCTTTGAGGATTGCGACGATCTGCGGTTCGGTGTAGCGCCGCTTGCGCATCTTGGGTCTCCTTGCAGGCCGTTTGTTGGCCGGAAACCCACAATTCTCCGTGGACTAGATTACGGGGCTCAGGCCCGGACCTAATACGGAGATTGCCGTTGAATAGCTCCCGTAATTCGTTGCATTGCAGTTGCGGACGAAAATATCCGTTACCGCGGTGGTCGTGCCATCGATAACAATGCCGTTTTGGGCATTAACAGTCACATCGCATGCCTCGATGATCACGTCAGAACATCCACCATCGATATAGATCCCAACGTTCTGCTCGGTCAATAGGTGTGTGCCCGCGTTGAAGAATAAAGTGATCCACGGGTACTTCCCAACGCACGAGACGCCGCCTATTCGAAGACGGTTCGTGCCAGACGCATAGATTCCGTAAGACCTTGAAGACACTCCGAGATTATTAGCTGAATACATCCCCCCTAGGATCTCGATATCCTGCCCGCCGGTGATGGACATGCCAGGTGCTGGAAACCGACAAGAGTAACAAGATATGAAACGAATGTTTTGAATCGTCGTGTTTGCAACTTCGTCTATGACAATTCCGCCAGCGCCGCCCGCAGCACTTAAATTCGAATCTCCAGGTTCGAATGTGCAACCTTCGAATATAAGCTGGGAAATGTTGGTCGGATTTGCGTCTGTATCGTCCGTTTGGATCAGGAGGCTGATTCCTATCAGGTCAGATCCTCCTGGGAGCTGACCGACGTAACATGAGACATTGCTGAAGTGGCACTTGCTGACGTTGTAGCCAGCCTTCGGGACGATCTTAATTCCGTTGCTGAAGCTGTCCATGCGTATGTTGTCGACACGAAGGTGCTCCGCTGAAATTATCACAAGCCCGGTCGATCCGGCGGGCCCACCACTGCCGACTCGGAAAATTGAATTGACGATATGGCCTTCTATACACGCAGGCGGTTTTGACGCAATGCCATTGTTTGGTCCTCCGATTTGCACAGCAGTCCCAAAGATGCTGTCAAATTCGACTGTGCAGTCATCTATTATAGGTTGCAGCGCTTTCTCAAGCCAGACGCCGATTGGGCAGTCGATAAAGACACAACGATTGATGCGAACATTTTGACCGCCGTCGTTTGGGGAATCATTGGTTCCTTTGGCCGCTACGTGAATCGCCGAGAAGACGCTGCCGCTGGCGGCGCCGACATAGGTAAAACGTAGATCTTCAAATGTGACGCCGCCGATATTATCATCGTCACCACTATTAGTCGCGATCAAGAACATATCGCCAAAGCCGTTACCCGCATCGACCATGGTGACCTCAACGTTCCCCGTTCCTACAAACTTCAAAGGCCATTTACAAGCATCGACCACTACAGCAGCTGGCGATGCGCCTGCGGTAGGAACCGCGATGTAGTACCGAGCACCGGCAGATGCCGGAAGACCGCTGCCGACGGGCGGCGGTACGTTATTGTTTCCAGGAAACAAGATGGTAGCTGCAAGGGCGTCCACAGTGCCTGAAAGGCACTTGGTCATGCTTGAATTTTGCGCGATGTTGATAATGGCCTGAAGCACCTGTGCGTTGTGCCCTGCGTACGAGGTGTCGTTCGCAACCATGCCCATAGGGGAGGAGCTGTCCCATGGATCAAGGACGTTGAATATGCCGGGAGATGAGTTCATTGAGTTTTTCCCTCATTTGAGATAAAGGGTAAGTTCTGCGCGTTCAAAGCCTTGATTGAGAAAAGCGCCGACTCGTCATGCGAACGGGTATACTACTTTCGACACGCTCCCCTTTATGTCACTGCGCCAAACTGAGGGCAACGCCCGTAAATCGCACGCGCTTTCCGAGGCCCTTCACGATTGTAATCGGCTTGCCGCCTTTAGGATAGCTCCATATTCCGGCGTGGGAGAAGAATTGGTGGCGTCTAGCTATAAACGATGGTTCGATCACACGATCACGATAAATAAACGACGCCGCAAAATTGCGGTCAGCATGCTTGATCGTAGTTTTTCCAGTGATGTTCGCGGTTGATCCGTCAATCGAAAGCCGATAGATATTGGTCGAAGCCTGAACGGTCATCTGACTACCATCCCACTGCACTTGCAGGGGCGTGCCTTCGATATTTTTGCTGAGGTTAATGTTAGAAAATGAATTGGCGCCTGATTCTAGCTTGGCGATCCACAATGAGCCTGATGATCCCGAGCCGTCTACAAAAAGGTTTCCGCTGCTGTCATAGCCACAATAAAGCGGAATGTATTCGGTTGTATAGTACGTCGGTGAGCTGCTGTCACTTCGAAATACGGCAACCACCGTGCCGTTGACGCTTCCGATAAGGATGACGGCAATATTATTGGTGGTTGGATCGACAGCACACGCTAACCCTAAGTTATCTCCCAGGTTCACTTGCGCAAAGGGCGTTGTAGCGCCGTGATGATATTCCGAAAGTTCTTTAGATCCAGGCAAAAACACGTCGCCAGTGCTGTCAACGCAGGGCGCATTGGCTTCTTGGTCGATCGTGCCTACCAATCTTCCGCTAGGATATGCCAATACCTCAGAGGTCGGGATCCCGGCGACGTACATCAGAGCGCCTGATGAAGTTTTTGGTTTAGCTCTGGTTTGTATTCGAGAGTTTTGGTTGGCGTTCGATCGAGCGGCCACTTGCGCGTTCGGTATCGATTGATTCGTACAGCCTGATGAACCTACAGCGAATAGCACCAGCAAGATGCTTAGGGAATGATTGCGCACACGTTCCTCCACACAGAGTAACCCATGAATTTCGCTGCAGGTTAAGGTGAGAGCGATGAGCGTTTATGAAGTCGTTTCACCGATTCGAGGAGTTCAGCGACTTAATGAGCCTCGCGAGGGTTCTCGGCGCCGGCCGTTCCACCTATGAGGCTAGGGACCGATGGGCGCTTCGGATGCCCGTTATTTGAAAAGTTGACGGTGGTCATGTCCCCTCAAGGGGCGCAAAGTTTTTCACGTTCTCTCAAAGGCGAATCTCTTGCGAAATTCATATTAAGCCGTCGCTTTCGCGTTTCGGTTTTCAGAGCCGTCAGCCAAAAACGTCAACATGATCCGACGACGGCTTTAGAGGCATCGTGACCAATCCATGACCAGTCAGCTCGCTTCTAGGCCGGATCCGTGCGTAGATTCGTTTGGGCCTGGTAGGATTCGAACCTACGCGCAACCAGTTATGAGCCGGCCGCTCTACCGCTGAGCTACAGGCCCGGGCGAATGACTGCTTCGGTCAGCGGTCTCGGGCACCTTGCGATATTCGGATTTGGAGTGTATTATCTCTAAATACGAACCATGACTATCGCGCCTTATCCGCACACGCTGTACGCACCGGCCTCAGTACCCGATCTGACCTCGCGGCGCGAGCGTGCGCGACTCAGTGCTTCGGCACTCAAGGCGTTTTTCAACGCGTTAACGGCTTGGGGGGTGCGAGACGACGACGCCATGGGCCTTCTCGGCGGCATGGCCGGCAGCACGTACTATGCACTGAAGAAGGCGCCTCGGCGCGTACTCGACGCCGATACGATGCTGCGCATCTCGTATTTGCTGGGGATCTTCAAAGCGCTGAACATTCTGCACGCCGAGCGCCTGGCCGACGCCTGGATCACCCTGCCGAACCGCAATCCGATCTTCGCGGGCCAGACGCCACTGCAGTACATGCTGCGCGGCGGCATCCCCGCGATGCAGGTGGTGCGGCGCCTGCTCGACGCACGCCGTGGCGGCATCTGAGGCGTTCCCGCCGGTAACGCTCGTCCGGCAGCACGACACCCATCGTTTCATCGCGAGCAAACACGGCCAAACCGTCCTTGCTCGCATCGCCGATTCCGACGCGCATCTGGCGGACATCTTCGAGATTGAGAATGCGACCAACGATCGCGTGCTGGCCGAAGGCGGCATCGCCGGCGGCGTAACCGTCAACGAACTCGTCTTTGGCGTTCCGTACTACCGCATCGTCAACGCATCGTTCACCCACGCACATCCCTTAGGCAGCCGTTTCAACGGACCGGAGCGCGGTGCATGGTATTGCGGTTTTGAGATTGCAACCTCCCAAGCCGAGATCGCTTTCCATAAAGCCGTCGACTTGGCGGAGATCGGTATCTTCGAGGATGACGTCACCTACGACGACTACACGGCCGACTTCAGCGCGGAGCTTCACGACCTGCGCAGTGGCCGCCGTTTCGCACGCTATCTCGATCCGGATAGTTACGTCGCTTCACAACAGCTCGGGAAACGCTGCTCGAAAGCGGCTCGCTCGGCGTGGTCTATCCTAGCGTACGAAACTCGGGCGGTACCTGCATTGCGTGCTTTCGCCCTGCCCTGGTCACCAACGTGCGCAAGGGAAGGACCTATCGCTTTGTATGGGACGGCGTGCCAGAACCGACGGTCACGCCGGTTCCCATGCGCCGGACCACGCGAGCGCGCCGGAAAACGCGCGCGCCGGGATAAACCGCAGCATCGCCGAGCTGCTCTTCGATCGCCGTCAACCGGTTGTATTTCGCGGTGCGATCGCTGCGCGAGAGCGAACCGGTTTTGATCTGTCCGGTGCCCGTTGCCACCGCGAGATCGGCAATAGTGGTATCCTCTGTTTCACCGGAGCGATGCGATACTACGACGCCGTAGCCGGCGGCTTGCGCCATGGCAATGCAATCGAGCGTCTCGCTCAGCGTGCCGATTTGATTGACCTTGACCAGCACGGCGTTGCCGGCGCCTTCGGCGATGCCGCGCTCGAGGAATCGCATATTGGTCACAAAGAGATCGTCGCCGACCAGTTGCACGCGGTCCCCCAGTGCGGCGGTCAGCGCCGTCCAGCCGTCCCAATCGCTTTCCGCTAGACCATCTTCGATCGAAACGATGGGATAACGATCGCACAGCTCGGTATAGAGGGCAATCATCTCATCGACGCCGACGGCGCGCTCGCGCGAGAGCGGATAGTATCTGCCCTCCGCGTAGAACTCGCTCGACGCCGGATCTAGTGCGATGGCGATGTCCTCGCCGGCGCGATAGCCGGCGCGCTCGATAGCGGCAAGGATGAGATCCAGCGCCTGGTGCGGCGTCTCTAAAGGCGGCGCGTAGCCGCCTTCATCACCGACGAGCGTCGGCAAGCCGCGTTCGTGAAGAATGCGCCCGATGGCGTGGAATACTTCGGCGCCATAGCGCACGGCCTCAGCTTCACTGGTCGCGCCCACCGGAACGATCATGCATTCTTGGAATGCCAGCGCACCTTCGGCGTGCTTGCCGCCGTTGATGACGTTCATCATCGGCACGGGCAGCGTCGCTGCGCCAGGTCCGCCCAAGTAGCGGAAGAGCGGCAACGACAGGCTCGTCGCTGCGGCGCGCGCCACGGCGAGCGAAACGCCGAGCAATGCGTTGGACCCGAGCTGCGCTTTGTTGGGCGAACCGTCGAGTTCGATGAGTTTGCGATCGATCTCCCGCTGTGCGGTCGCGTCCAAGCCTTCGATCGCCGGTCCGAGCGTTTCGTTGACCGCGCGCACCGCGAAGAGCACGCCTTTGCCGGCGTACCGCCGTTGATCGCCGTCGCGGAGTTCGACCGCTTCGTTCGCGCCGGTGGACGCGCCCGACGGAACGAGCGCCTCTTCGACGGCGCCGAAGTTCGTGGCGACCGTGACCCCGATCGTTGGATTGCCACGCGAGTCCAGCACTTCGCGCGCGTGCACGCCTTCGATCGTCGGGTTGCCGGCGCCGCGCAGCGATTCGAGCGACACTATTCCTTCATCCAGCGTTCGAGATCGTGCCGCCGCGTAACGAAATCGTTGTCTTTGAAGAAAATGCTCAGTTCACGCTGCGCACTTGAAACGCTGTCGCTGCCGTGCACGAGATTGCGCCCGATCGCTTGCGCGAAATCTGCGCGGATCGAGCCGGGTGCAGCGGAAAGGGGATTGGTCGCGCCGATGAGCTGACGGCACCCTTCAACGACGCCTTCACCTTCGACCGCCATGGCCACGAGCGCGCCGCTGGTGATGAACGAGACGAGGTCGCTGAAAAACGGCTTGTCGCGATGCTCGCCGTAATGTTCGCGCGCGCGGTCACCGTCGAGCTGCATCAACCGCAGCGCCGTAATAACGTAGCCGCGGCGTTCGATCCGGCCGACGATTTCGCCGACGAGGCCGCGCGAAACGGCATCGGGTTTGCAGAGAATCAGCGTGCGTTCGATGTTCATAGCCCAGGCGGATACGGCGCCCGCATCATAAATCACTCCCTGGTGACTGCGGGACCCTACGCCGATGTTGCGCGCACGCTGACGGACACGGCGTTTTCATGCATCGAGTACCGGCCGCAGACCGAAAGCACCAACGCCGACGCGGCCGGCATGCTCGGCGCCGCGCGCGACCGCGGCTATACGATCGTCGCGGGTTACCAGCGCCATGGTGTAGGCCGCAAAGGGCGCCGGTGGGAGGCGCCGGTGGACAGCGCGCTGCTCTTCACGACGATTCTGCCTGGCGAGATCGACGCACCGCAGTTGTGGCTCGTGCCTTTTTGGACCGCGCTTGCGGTCTGCGAAGCGCTCCAAACGTTCGGCATCCAAACGCGATTGCAATGGCCGAACGACGTCGTACTCGACGGAGGGAAGCTGGCCGGCATCCTGTGCCTCTCACGCGTGACCGGCGAACGCGCGCGAGTAGCTTGCGGCATTGGGCTCAACGTGCGCCGGAGCAGCGAAGGTTTCGCCGGTGCCGCGTATTGCGACGACGTCGTGCCGATCGAGAGGCCGGCACTATTGGCTGCCGTTCTGCGCCAGTTCGACGAAACGCTTTCCTTACTCCAACGTTTCGATGACGTCATCGCGCAATGGCAAGCGGCCGCCGCGATTCCCGGCGCGCGCTATCGGATCGCACTCGACAACGCGCCGGGTCGGTTCGATGCCACGGCGCTGGCGTTGGAAGCGGGCGGTGCGCTGCAGGTGCGGCGCGACGATGGAACGATCGTCCGCGTCGACATGGCCGACGCGCGTTCTCTGCGCTAAGAACTCCGGGCGCGCGCCAAGCGGCGATCGCATACTTCGCAGAAGTTCGGCGCTTTGTTATCGGTTTCGAAGATCGAGTTGGAATAGTACATCGCACAGCGCGCGTTGTAGCAGTGCTTCAGCCCAAAGGCATGCCCCAACTCGTGAATCGCCTCTTTGAGCAGTCGCTGAAAGAGTAAGTTGCCGTCGGACGGCTCGCCGTAGAACTCGGAACGCAGCCGGTGGAGCGATACGACTGCGACGCCGTTGGCGTCATCGGCGTCGCCAAAAACGAACCGATGCGACGTCTTGTACAGATCGAAGTCGGTGATCGCCAACAGCGCGCCCTCGGCTTGGGGATGTGCCCGCTGCACTTTGGCGGAAAGCGTCGAAACGAAGAGTTGTCCGCGCGTTGCGTTGAGCGTGCTGCGCGCTACCACGAGCGAACGCTCGACGGTCGCGCCGGCAAGGAACCGTTCTTCGAGACAGGGCCCAAGACGGTTGATGAAAGCGGCGTCGACGGTGTTGATCGGGACGATCCGGATGCTCGCGCTCATCTCGGACGGCTGACTTCGCGCGCTTCGTCGAGGTAGCCTGCAACCGTCGCGTCGAAGTGCGCGCGATGATCGTCGGTCTTGGCATGGATATCGCAAACGTCGAGCGCTACCGCTTCGACGACAGCGCATTGGCATGGTTCGCGCGTAAGATTTATACGGAAACCGAGATGTCGTACGCAATGCGCAAACGCGATTCCGCCGAGCGGCTCGCCGGATTCTTCGCGGCAAAGGAGGCAACACGCAAGGCGTTCGGGCACGCGATTCCGTGGCGGGAAGTCGGCGTCGGACACGAACGCAGCGGCAAGCCGACGATCGAACGTAACGCAACGATCGGCCGGTTGATGGAACTGCGCAACGTGTGCGCCATTCATTTGACGATAACGCACGACGCGCACCTCGCAGCCGCCGTGGTGATCCTCGAATCGTGAACGTCGTTCTAACGCCCGCACAGATGCGCGCGGTTGACGAAGCCGTTGCAGCGCAAGGCGGCAGCGGAAGACTCATGCGCAATGCGGGAGCGCGCATCGCAGAGCAAGTGCAATCCGTACTGCCGCAGGGTTCGCGCGTCATCGCGGTCGCCGGTCCGGGCAACAACGGCGGCGATGCGTTTGCGGCGCTTGCCGAGTTGAGCGGGCAGTATCATTGCATCGCGATTGCCGATGCCGCAGCAGCCGGTTCAGACGACCGGATCGCCGCCCGTGAACGCGCCGCACATGCCGGCGTAGGCATCGTGCCGCTGGAAGAAACGCCCAATCCGCTGGAGTCGTTCGGCGATGCGCTGGCCATCGACGGCATGTTTGGAACGGGCGCACGGCTGCCGCTGCCGGAAGCGTATCGCCCCTTTGCCCGGGCACTGGATGCCCGGCGTCGCACGGTCGTCGCGATCGACGTTCCCAGCGGCGTTGACGCGCTTACCGGTGCGGTCTCCGGGGATGCGGTCCGCGCGACGGTCACCGTGACGCTGGCGGCGCTCAAACCGGGAATCCTACTCGAACCGGCACGCGAGTACGCCGGCGATATTCGATGCGTGGATATCGGCATCGAACCGCAACTTCTCGCCGCGCAGCGTCATGAGTTTGCCGCACTGGACGACCCGGCGTTTCTCGCACTTTTACCGCGGCGCGCGCCGAATTCCGATAAACGCTCCGCGGGCGCGCCGTTGATCGTCGCGGGATCCGGACAGTTTCCGGGAGCGGCGGTGCTCTGCTCGCGCGGCGCGGCACGAGCCGGCGCAGGTTACGTGACGGTCGCCGCTCCGGCCGCAGCGGCCGCGACGTTACGCGCGCATTTGGTCGAGCAGGTCGTGGTTGAGATTCCGCAAGACGATTCGTGTGAGAGCGCGGTGGAGCAACTGCTCGATCTGTGCAAACGCACCGGCTCCATCGGCATTGGCCCGGGTCTTGGCCTGGACGAGCGAACCGGCATCATTGTCAGGAGCTTCCTCGAAAAAACGACGCTCCCGGCGGTGATCGATGCCAGTGCGCTCTTCCATCTGAGCAAACGTCTGCGAGATTCTCACAGCAAAAGCCTGCGTTCTGACTCCGCATGCCGGCGAGTTCGCGCGTCTTTCCGGCCAAGGTACGATCGCGCCGGGAATGCGCGTGCCGCGATTGCGTGAGTTCGTCGATCGCACCGGCCTTACCACGCTGCTCAAAGGCAGCGACACGCTGATCTACGACGGCACGACGATGCACATCAATTCGACCGGCACGAGCGCGCTTGCCACGGCCGGAACCGGCGATGTCCTTACGGGTATTATCGCAACCTTCCTTTCACAAGGGTTGTCGCCGGTGGATGCTGCGTGCGCCGGCGCCTATTGGCACGGATTGGCCGGACGTTATGCTGAGAAGCAGCGCCGCATCGGCGTGGTCGCAGGCGACGTTATTGCGGCGCTGGGATCTTCGCTGCCGCGTTAGGCGGACGCTTTATGCAGCGGCGATGAGCTTTTTCGCAGCGGACCGAACGCGCGCGGCGGCCGTTTCGTTCGACGTTCCTGCATACGCATCGATGAGCGCGCTGCCGACGACAAATGCATCGGCGTGACCGCCTAACCGCACGACATCCTGGGGGCGGCTGATGCCAAAACCTACGGCAAGCGGCGTGTCGGTCATTGCGCGCAGTCCGGCGAGTTGCGCGTAGAGCGGTTCCATATTCGGCGCGGTGGCCGCGCCCGTCACGCCCAAACGGGAGACGACGTAGATGAATCCGGTCGAGGCTTTAACGATGCGACGAGCGCGGTTCTTCGGCGTCGAAGGGGCAACCAGCAGCGGCATCTCGAGCGACGCGTCCTGCAGCGACTCGCGCAGCGGCATCGCTTCTTCCAAAGCGAGATCCGGCACGATGACGCCCATGCAGCCGGCGTCTGCGGCATCGCGCGCGAAGCGTTGCAGGCCGTACTGGTAGACGGAATTGTAATACGTAAACAGCACGATCGGCGCGATCGTATCGCGATGTAATCGCACGCACGCGAGCACCGATGCCAGCGCCGTTCCGGATGCGAGCGCTCGTTGACCGGCCGCCGCAACGGTCGTACCGTCGGCCAGCGGATCACCGTAGGGAATACCAAGTTCGATGATGTCGGCACCGGCTTCACTCAACGCTCGCAGGATCAAGATCGTCGTCGCAAGATCCGGATCGCCCGCCATGACGTAGGGAATAAACGCAAGACGCCCGTCGCTGCGGGCTCGCGCAAAGACCGGCGCTAACACCGGCCGATATCTTTGTCGCCGCGGCCGCTCAAATTGACCAGAATGAGATCTTTGGCTTTGCGCTGCACCGCCAGTTCACGCGCGAAGGCGATAGCGTGCGCGCTTTCAAGCGCCGGCACGATCCCCTCACAGCGCGCGAAGGCGCGGAACGTTGCCATCGCTTGCGCGTCGGTCACGCTGACATACGTTGCGCGTCCGCTCTCTTTGAGGTATGCATGCTCCGGACCGACGCCGGGATAATCGAGGCCCGCGCTGATCGAGTGCGTTTCCCGAATCTGTCCTTCGCCGTTCTGCAGCACATAGGAACGGGAACCGTGCAGTACGCCGATGCTGCCCGCAGCAAGCGATGCGGCATGGCGTTCCGTATCGAGCCCTTCTCCGGCTGCTTCAACGCCCCAAAGACGTACCTTTGGATCGTCGGCAAATCCCGCGAAGATGCCGATCGCGTTGCTGCCGCCGCCGACGCAGGCGATGACGTCGCTCGGCAGACGGCCGTACCGTTCGAGCACTTGGGCGCGGGCTTCGATGCCGATGACCTTTTGAAACTCGCGCACCATGTACGGATACGGATGCGCGCCGACCACGCTGCCGATGACGTAAAACGTATCCGAGACCCGCTCGGCCCATACGCGAAAGGCTTCGTTGGTCGCATCCTTGAGGGTTTGCGTGCCGCCGGTTACGCGATGCACCGTCGCTCCCAGCAGTTCCATCACGCTGACGTTGAGCGCTTGCCGTTCGACGTCGCGCGCGCCCATGTAGACGTCGACCGGTAGGCCGAACTTTGCGCCGACGGTGGCGGTGGCGACGCCATGCTGGCCCGCGCCGGTCTCGGCAAGCAGCCGACGCTTGCGCATGCGCTTGGCGAGCAGCGCCTGACCGACGGCGTTGTTGATCTTGTGAGCGCCGGTGTGATTGACGTCTTCGCGCTTCATCACCAACGGCGTCTTCGAAACGTCGCGTGCGTAACGTTCGCAACGATAGATCGGCGATGGGCGCCCGACGAAATCGCGGAGCACCGCGCGATACTCGTCCCAGAAATGCGGATCGTCTGCCGTTTTGTTGAACGCGCGTTCCAACTCTTCGAGCGCCGCTACCAGCACTTCGGGAACGAAGCGGCCTCCGAAGGCGCCGAAATACCCGCCGCTCGCCGCCTTCATCCCGCGCGCCGCACTGCCTCGACGAATGCCAGCATCTTTGCCGGATCCTTTTCGCCGGCGCTTTCGATCCCCGTGCGCACGTCCACGCCGAACGGCCGCGCTTGCGCGATGCACTCGCTCACGTTTTCCGGCGTCAAACCGCCTGCAACGACCACGCGCCGCTCCCTTGCAATCGCGGCCACCTGATTCCAATTGAACGTGCGTCCGGTGCCGCCGGCCATGCCGTCTTGCCGCGCGTCGAAGAGCAGCACTGCGCCGGCGTACCGGTCGCAGCGCTCTTGCACGTTTGCCGACAGATCGTCGATATGCATCGCTTTGATCGCGCGCTTGCCATAGCGCGCCACGAACTCGGGCGTCTCCTCACCGGAAAACTGCAGAAATGCAACGGGAAACATCTCTTGCACGCGCTCAACTTCGTCTTCGGAGGGATTGACGAAGACGGCGACCGGCGAATACTTCGGTGGCAGATGCCGGGCGATCTCTTCGGCGGCTTCAAACGTGATGCGACGCGGCGACGGAGCGAAGATCATCCCGAACGCATCCGCGCCGCATTGCGCGGCGAGCGCGACCTCGGCCTGCGACGTGCAGCCGCACAACTTGACCCACACGTTAGCCATGTGCGCCCAACTTTCGCGCGTGCTCGAAAGTGTGCCAGGCGGCGCCACTGCGCAGAATCGATCGCGCGTCTTCGAAGGCGTCGGCCAAACGTTCTCGCGTGCCGGCGACGGTGAACACCAGCGCGGCGTTGAGTGCGACGACGTCGGCGGCCTCACTCGGTGCCCCCTGCAAGAATTGCAACGAAGGCATCGCGGCAGCGTTCGACCGATCCGCCGGCGGGGGTGCGCAGCGGCGATGCGACACCCGCGTCGCGCGGATCGAGTTGCCATACGCGCGCACCGTTTTCATCGAACGAATAGAGGCGCGACGGCGCATCACCGGATACCTCGTCGAGACCGCTACCGCCATGGACGACCGCACCCGTCGAATCCCCAACGCGCGCAGGGCCTCGCCGATCCGGTCGACGAGATCCTCGCGAGCGACCCCCACCACTTGGTGCGTCGCGCGGGCCGGATTGCTCAACGGTCCAAGTAAATTGAAGACCGTGCGCACGCCTAGCTCGCGGCGAACCGCCGCAGCGTTGCGCATTGCCGGATGATATCGCGGCGCAAACATGAAGGTGAAGTTGCTTTCGCGCAGCATCGTCGCAGCGACCTCCGGTGCCAGTTCGATCGGAAAGCCCGCTGCTTCGAGCACGTCGGCGCTCCCGCAGGCGCTCGATGCCGCGCGATTGCCGTGTTTGGCCACCGGTATGCCGGCCGCGGCAACGACCAACGCGGCCATCGTCGAGATATTGATCGAGTTGGCATGGTCGCCGCCGGTTCCGACGACGTCGACGACCATTGGAAGAGCGTGGTCGACGTGCAGACTACGCTCTCGCATGGCGCGCGCGGCGCCCGCAATCTCATCGGCGCTTTCGCCTTTGGCCGCCAGCGCTGCGAGCAGACCCGCCGCTTGCGCCGGTGTGTACGACCCGTCCACGATCTCGCCGATGAAAAACGCGGCCTCGTCCGCCGACAGGTCCTCACCGCCGAGAACGCGGCGCAGCATCGGCGCGAACTCAGGCATGCAAAAAGTTCTCAATGATGCGTTGGCCATGCTCGCTCAACACCGATTCGGGATGGAACTGCACGCCGAACACGGGAAGAGCGCGATGCGCGAGGGCTTGCACGACGCCGTCGCCGCTGCGCGCCGTTATCTCGACCTCTGCCGGAAGCGTAGCGGGGTCGAGACAGAGTGAATGGTAGCGCGTTGCGCGCAGTGGCGACGGCACGCCGGCGAAGAGGCCGGTGCCATTGTGGGCGATGAGCGAGACTTTCCCGTGCATCTGCTGCGGCGCGTGCGTGACGGTCGCGCCGAGTACCTCGCCGATCGCCTGTAATCCTAAGCATACGCCGAGCACCGGCATGCGTCGTTCGACGGCCGCGTTCAGCACGGCGAGCATCTGCGGCGCTTCTTGAGGCCGTCCGGGGCCAGGACCGACGACCAGCGCCGTATACGCTTGCAAGACGCCCGCTACGAGCCCTGGATCGTCGTTGCGGAGAACGTCGGGCGCCGCACCGCACGCCGCAAGCAGATGCACGATGTTGTAACTGAAGCTGTCGACGTTATCGACGAAGAGCAGTTTGACCGATTCGCTCATTGCGCCAAGCCCAAGACGCTGCGCGCGATGCGCGTCTTGTGCAGTACCTCATCGTACTCCGCGTCGGGATCGGAATCGGCGACGATGCCGGCCGACGCCTGCCACCACGCGCGACCGTTTGCCACATGTACGCTGCGCAGGGTGATGCAGGAATCGAAGTCGCCGCCGAATGACCACCGGCCGATGCTGCCGGCGTAAAAGCCGCGAGCGAGCGGTTCCATTTGGTCAATCAGTTGCATCGCGCGAATTTTCGGCGTGCCGGTGACCGTCCCGGCGGGAAAGCCGGCGGCAAAAAGATCCAGCGCGTCGCGATCGGACCTCAGCGTTCCGATCACGTTGGAGACGATATGCATCACGTGGCTGTAACGTTCGATCTGCAACAGTTCGTCCACGTGCACGCTGCCGTACTCGCAAACCGTGCCGAGGTCGTTGCGTCCTAAATCAACGAGCATCACGTGTTCGGCACGCTCCTTTTCGTTCGCCAGCAACTCTTCGGCGATGCGCGCGTCCTCTTCGTCGTCGCCTCCGCGAGACCGCGTACCGGCGAGCGGACGCAGCCGCGCGCGCCGCCCTTCCAAACGCACGAGAAACTCAGGCGACGCACCCAGCAGTTGTCCAAAGTTCGTATCCACGTAGAACATATACGGCGATGGGTTGTGCCGCCGCATCGAGCGATAGAGGTCGAACGCGTCGCCGTCCAGTTCCGCCGAAAAGCGGATGCCGAGCTGCAGTTGATACACGTCGCCTTCGAAAATGCGCCGTTTCGCTTCGGCGGCGAGTTCGAGATAGCGATCGCGCGGCATGGATTGCGTCACCTCGCCGCGGGCGCGCACCGCTTTGGGGAAGGAAGGTTTCGCTGCCAACAATCGTTCGATATATGCGTCGATTCGCCGTTCGAGCGGCTCGTGGTGTTCGCCGGACGTCCATATCGTGAGCAGATCGGTGAAGTGATCGAAGATGAGCCACGTTGCCGGAATCGCAACGTATGCGGACGGCATCGGCGGATCGGAGATGGCGCGCGATGGTAATCGCGCTGCCGGCCGAGCGGCATCGTATGCAAAGGCGACGAGCGCGCCGCCCAGAGCGTTGCGCCCTGCCGCTGCGCCATAGGGTGCAATAAACGCGCGAATGCGGGCATAGAGTTCCGCATCGGCATCGAACGCTGCGGCCGCCAGATAATCCAGACCGATGAAGGAATACCGCGAGATGCGTCCGCCGCTTTCGACGCTTTCCAGCAAACAGGACGCCTGGGGCACCGCGAGCGCACGATACGCGCCGATCGGCGTAAGCACGTCGGCAGGCACGACGCGCGAAAGCGTGGCCGTCACGACAGCAGCTTCCGAAGACCGCTCTCGTCGAGCACGGGGACGCCGAGCGATTCGGCTTTGCGCAGTTTGCTGCCTGGATCGCTGCCGGCAACGACGTAATCGGTCTTCTTGCTTATCGACCCCGTTACTTTACCGCCCGCCGCAACGATGAGCGCGCTGGCTTCGTCGCGCGTTAATGTGTCGAGCGTACCCGTCAAGACGAACGTCTTGCCGCGCAAGGCGCCGCCATCGCGCCGTTGCGCTTTCGGTGCGGTCGTCGCAATGCCGGCCGCCTTCAGGCGTTCGATCATGGCGACGTTCTGAGGCTGCTTGAAGAACAGCGCGACGCTACGCGCAACCTCCGGACCGATACCTTCACTGCGCTGCAGTTGCTCTTCGCTCGCCGACGCGATCGCATCCATGCTGCCGAAATCTCCCGCGAGAATTTGCGCGGTTTGCGTGCCGACAAACCGAATCCCGAGCGCGTAGAGCAGCCGCGCCAAACCGCGGTGCTTCGATGCCTCGATATTGCGCAGAAGGTTTTCAATGCTCTTGGGACCCATGCGAGGAACGCCCCCGAGTATCTTTTCGTTTAACTCGTAGGTATCGGCGATGTCGCGCAGTACGTTGAGCTCGGTCAACGCTTGCGCCATCGCGTCGCCGATACCCTCAATATCCATGGCGCCACGCGACGCAAAGTGCCGTAAGCGCTCGTAAACCTGCGCCGGACATGCCGCATTCGTGCAACGCGAAATCGCTTCGTCCTCGGGGCGATCGACCTCGGCACCGCAGACGGGACAGCGCAGCCGGCATCTTGAAGCGGCGCTCTTTACCGCTGCGCTCGGTCTACGATCGGGCCGACCACCCGGGGGATCACGTCGCCGGCGCGCGTGACCAGTACGGTATCGCCGATGCGAATGTCGTTGCTCTCGATATACGCTGCGTTATGCAACGTCGCGCTCTTTACCGTTACCCCGCCGATCGGCACCGGTTCCAGCACGGCGTTTGGATTGAGTGTGCCGGTACGGCCCGACGCTCACCACGATATCGAGCAGCTTCGTCCGCGCCTCGCGTGGTTTGAACTTGAATGCAATCGCCCAGCGCGGATCGCGCGCGACGACGCCGAGACGCTCTTGCAGCGCAACGTCGTTAACTTTGACGACAACGCCGTCGATCTCGTAATCCAAGCTCGTCCCGGCGTTGCTCCCACGTCGCGCAGTAGGCCGCAACTTCGTCGAGCGACGTCGCGCGCGCGACGTGCGGATTCACCGGAAAGCCTAGCGCGCGCAAGCGTTCCAACGCCGCCCACTGCGTCGCGACCGGCTCCTCGCCGTTTTCGAGGACGAGTTGATAGGCGAAGAACGAAAGCCGCCGCTGGGCAGTCAGCGCCGGATCGAGTTGCCGGACGCCCCCCGATGCGGCGTTCCGGGGATTGGCAAAGACCGGCTGCCCACGGGCTTCCCGTTCCCCGTTCAGCCGCTCGAAATCGCTTTTGCGCAGGTAGACTTCGCCGCGTGCCTCCATCGACGCCGGCGTTCTGCGGCTCGCGCGCAACCGTAATGGAATGCTTTTAATGGTTCTTGAGATTCGCCGTGACGTCTTCACCGATGCGGCCGTCACCGCGTGTTCCGCCGCGCAGCAGCGAGCCCGTGCGATAATCCAATGCAATCGCCAGCCCATCGATCTTCGGCTCGCACACGTAGGTAACGTCACCGCCCGCGAGCCTTGCGCGCGCGTTCGTCGAAGGCGCGCAGCTCTTCAATGCTCACCGCATTGGCCAGACTGAGCATCGGCTTGACGTGCTGGTAGGGCGCAAAGCGTTCGGAGGCCACGGCGCCGACGCGCTGCGTCGGCGAGTCGGGCGTCTGCAGTTTGGGATGCGCGGCTTCCAACTCGAGAAGTTCGCGCAGCAGTGCGTCGTACTCGGCGTCGGAAATCCGTGGATCGTCGAGAACGTAATAGCGGTAGTTGGCCTCGTCGATTGCCAGCGCGCAACTCGTCGGCGCGAGCCGCGCGGCTTCACCTAGGCCTCGACGGCGACCCGGCCGCTCTCCGAAAGATCCGCCAGCACCAAAAGGTTCTGTTGTTCCAAACGCTCGAGCTCTTCCTGATCGAGAGGATGATGTCCCAGCGCGCGCTGATCGCGCAACACCGGTACGAGGTAGGCGCCGGTGTATGAGTGCTCGTTCTTCGCGACCTCTTCCGGCGTGCCGGTGGCCACCACCGTTCCGCCGCGACTGCCGCCTTCGGGCCCGAGATCGATGAGGTAGTCGGCGGTCTTGACCACGTCGAGGTTGTGCTCTATGACGAGCACCGTATTACCCAACCGCACGAAGTCGCTGGAGCACGTCGAGTAGTTTATGGATGTCGGCGAAATGCAAACCGGTCGTCGGCTCGTCGAGGACGTAAAACGTGCGGCCAGTCGACCGCCGCGATAACTCCGTCGCGAGTTTGACGCGTTGCGCCTCGCCGCCGGAGAGCGTCGTCGCAGGCTGGCCCATCTTGATGTATCCCAATCCCACGTCGCAGATCGTGCGCAGCTTATTGTGGACGCGCGGAATATTCTTGAAAAACTCGTTCGCTTCGTCCACTCGCATGTCGAGGACGTCGGAGATAGTCTTGCCCTTGTACTTCACCTCGAGCGTTTGCGCGTTGTAGCGCTTGCCCTTACAGACTTCGCACGGCACGTAGACGTCGGGCAAAAAGTGCATCTCGATCTTGATGATGCCGTCGCCCTGACAGGCTTCGCAGCGACCGCCCTTGACGTTAAAGGAGAAGCGCCCCGGCGTATAGCCGCGCATTCGCGCTTCGGGCACCTTCGAAAACAGTTCGCGAATGCAATCGAAGGTGCCGGTGTATGTCGCCGGATTGCTGCGCGGCGTGCGGCCGATCGGCGATTGATCGATGACCACCATCTTATCGAGTTGGCCCGCGCCCTTGACGGTGCCGTACGTTCCGCCCGGCGGCTGACGATGCAGATGCTGGTTCAGCGCGCGCACCAGCACCTCGTTGACCAGCGTCGACTTGCCGCTGCCGCTGACGCCGGTGACGGCGGCCAGTACGCCGATCGGAAAACTGACGTCGACGCCCTGCAGATTATTGGCGCGCGCGTTGCGCACTTCCAGCCATCCGCGCGGAGTCCGGCGTTGCGCGCGGAATCGGAATGAACTTCCGGCCCGAGAGATAGGCGCCCGTCTCGGACTCGGGTTGGCGACCACGTCGTCGAGCGTTCCCGCCGTCAGCACGTGGCCGCCCTCGGCGCCCGCGCCCGGCCCGATATCCACGATGACGTCGGCCATACGCATCGTGTCTTCGTCGTGTTCGATGACGATGAGCGTGTTGCCGAGATCGCGCAACGTTCGCAGCGTCGCCAAAAGCCGATCGTTATCGCGCTGATGCAGCCCTATCGACGGCTCGTCCAAAATATAGAGCACGCCGACGAGCGCGCTGCCGATCTGCGTCGCCAAGCGAATCCGTTGCGATTCGCCGCCGGCCAGCGTCGTCGCCGAACGTCCCAACGTGAGATAGTTCAGACCCACGTTGGTCGAGAAAGCCGAGCCGTGCGCGAATCTCTTTGACGATCTGATGCGCGATCTGATCCTGGCGTTCGGTTAGCGTCAGCTCGCGAAAGAATCGTTCAAGTCTTCGATCGGCATGCGGCTCAACTCGTCGATGTTGCGCTCGCCCAACCTTCACCGCCAGTGCTTCGGGTTTGAGTCGCGCGCCCTTGCAGGCCGGACAGACCGAAGCCGACATAAACTTCTCGATCTCTTCCTTGACGTATTCGCTCGAGGTCTCACCGTAACGACGCTGCAAATTGTTGACGACGCCTTCGAACGACGCGCGATACTCCCACGTCTTACCTCCGCGAGTCGTATACGCAAACGTCTGCTCGCGCTCGGTTCCGTACAAGATGACGTCGAGCACTTCGCCGGAGAGTTGCTCGACGGGCGTGCCCGTCTTGACGCGATAACGGCGCAGCACGCGCTCGAGTTGCTGCATGTAATACGGATTCATTGAAGGATAGCGCCCGCTGCCCAGCGTGCGGCTCCACGGCACGATCGCGCCTTGTGCGATGGATTTAGCTGCGGTCGGGAATCACTTTCCACGGATCGATTTCGATCTTTTCCCCCAGGCCGCTGCACGAAGAACACGCGCCGTAGGGCGAGTTGAACGAAAAAAGTCGTGGCGCTAGTTCTTCGAACGACAGACCGCAGTACACGCATGCGAACGATTCGCTAAAGGTTTGATCGCCCGCATCGGTCGCGATCGTGACGATGCCGCTCGATAATCGTAACGTCGTTTCCACCGAATCGGCGAGGCGCTTGCGAATCTCGGGCTTGAGACACGAGTCGGTCGACGACGACTTCGATCGTGTGTTTGCGCTTTTTATCGAGCGCGATCTTGCCCGTCAGTTCTTTGGTCTCGCCGTCGACGCGCACGCGGCTGAAACCCTCCTTCGCGATCTCCTCGAAAAGCTTGGCGTATTCGCCCTTGCGGCCGCGCACCAGCGGCGCAAGCAGCACCATCTTCGTGCCTTCGGGCAGCTCCATGATCGAGTCCACGATCTGCTGGCTCGATTGCGTGCTGATCTCGGCGCCCGCACTTATAACAATGCGGCGTGCCGATGCGCGCGTAGAGCAAGCGCAGGTAATCGTAGACCTCGGTGACCGTTCCGACCGTCGAGCGTGGATTGCGCGAGGTCGACTTTTGATCGATGGAGATCGCCGGCGACAAGCCCTTCGATATAATCCACATCGGGCTTCTCCATCTGTCCCAGAAACTGCCGCGCGTACGACGACAGCGATTCGACGTAGCGGCGCTGGCCTTCGGCATAGATCGTATCGAACGCCAACGACGATTTGCCCGAGCCCGACAGGCCGGTTATGACGATCAGCCGGTTGCGCGGGAGCACCAAATCGATGTTTTTGAGATTGTGCTCGCGCGCGCCCTTGATAACGATGGAGTCTAAGGACACGCTACCTTACGATACACGGACCGGGGATAAAAGTATGCGCCCGATCTCGGCGATCGAGGTGCAGGTTGCGTCGGGTGGCGGAGCGCCGGGCGGCAGCTCCTCGGAACGCACGTTGAACCAGATCGTGAAGAGCCCGGCTTCGGCGGCGCCGCGGATGTCTCGATCGTAGCGATCGCCAACCATGCAGCCGCGGCGGGCGCGCCGCCCAGCACCCGGCAGGCGTGCGCGAAGAGCAGCGGATCGGGTTTGACCATGCCGACTTCGTCGGAGAGAAAAATCGCATCGAAGTACTCGCCCAGTTGCAGCAATGCGATCTTCTCGCGATGCGTCTCCGAGAGGCCGTTCGTGACGATGCCTAGTCGCATGCCGCGCTCGCGCAGCGCCCGCAGTAGCTCCACCGCGCCGGGAAAGACGGTGTAATACTTCACGCGATAGGCGTTGTATCGTTCGGCGCTGCGCCGTGCCAGGTCGGGATCGCGCACGCCGACGCTCTCCAACGCATTGCCCCACATCGAGGCGCGTACCGACGAGAGCTTCGTCTGCAAATCTGCAGCGGAAAGGCGATGCCAAAAACCTTCCGCCTCGGCAACGTACGCTGCCTTGAGCGCCAGCGCGTCCATGCCGCGTTCGGCCGCCACTTCGCGCGCGACTTCCTCGGCCGCACTGCGATAAGCGTACGTGTCGTCGTGCAGCGTATCGTCGAGATCGAAAAGCACTAACTCGATGTGGCGCATGCAAAAACCGTCAGCGAATGTGCGGTATGCGCTGGGCGAACATCGTCCAGCCGTCCGAGGAAATCGTGACCGATCCCGAAAACGGGCCCGCAAACTCATAGATCACCACGAACATTATCCCTATGAGCCCGACGAGAATGGCGGTCATCAACAGTTGCGCCGGACGGTTCTCGACGCCAAAAATGAAACAGAAGGCGACCATCGCCAATGCGCCGGCGATCAAGGCAAACCATAACAGTGACGGCACGGCGGGCGCCGAGTGGATCAACCGTTGCCGCCGCGCGTCGAACACGCGCGTGATATCACCCATTGCCGCCTGCTGCGCGTTCGAAACGCGCGCATTGCCGGGGTCGACGCGATCGATGCGATAGGAGGCGTCGTCGAGTATCTCCGCACCGGTATCGCGGACGTTGCCGCCGTTCGCCATGGCCGGCCATTCCACGTCGATAAGAAGCCGCGCGTACCGGCCGAGATCGCCGCGCACGTCGTCGCGTGTGCGGGCCGGCAGACCGTCCACGACGTGATAGAGATCGGCAGCCGCATTGGCTTCGGTTTGTACGTTATCGGTCGTCGTATCGTACTTTTGCCAAACCACGACCACCACGAAACCTAACAGTACGGCGTACAGGATGCCGACGGCGGAAAAGAGATAGCCTGTCACATCGTTATGGCGCTGAAGTATCTCCGTGCGCAGGCGACGCTGCAGCACGGCGTGCAGCACGACGATGACCGCCACGACCAGCGCGACGATCACCAGTTCGCCGAGCGCCTCGGGAACGTCGAGGAGCGTGCGCGTCAGGACCGCTTCCATCAAGCGGACTAGTTACTGGTTAATTCGGCTAACGCCTTGTCAAAAATCTTGGGCGCTTTACCGGCGAAGAGGATGCCCTCGTTGCCGCCGAGCTGTCTGCGCAACTCGATGAGCTCGTCGCGCAACGCTGCGGCCTTTTCGAATTCGAGATTGGCCGCTACCTCGCGCATCTTGCGTTCGAGATCGCGCGACATTCTTTAGCGCGACGTCGCGCGGCAGCTTTTCGAACCGGAGCTTCCGTACGCTGTTCGCTCGCGCCGATCATGCTCGAGAATGTCGCGAATCTCTTTGCGTACCGACTTGGGTTCGATACCGTGCTCGCGATTGTATTCCAACTGCATTTCACGCCGGCGGCGCGTTTCGCCGATCGCTCGCGCCATGGATTCGGTGACGACGTCGGCGTACATGATGACCTTGCCTTCGACGTTACGCGAGGCTCGGCCGATCGTTTGAATGAGCGACGTACCGCTGCGCAAATATCCCTCCTTATCGGCATCGAGAATGCCGACCAGCGACACCTCGGGAAGATCGAGGCCCTCGCGCAGGAGATTGATTCCAACGAGCACGTCGAAGACGCCGGCGCGCAGATCCCGCAGAATCGCAACCCGCTCGAGCGTGTCGATCTCGCTGTGCAAATAGCGCACGCGCAGGCCGTTCTCGAGAAGGTAGTCGGTGAGATCTTCGGCCATCTTCTTCGTGAGCGTCGTTATCAAGACGCGTTCTTTGCGGTTAGCGCGCTGGTGAATCTCTTCCATCAGATCGTCAACTTGATTGCGCGTCGGGCGCACCTCGACTTCGGGATCGACCAGACCCGTCGGCCGAATGATCATCTCCACGACTTGCGAACTGCGTCCCGTTTCGTACGTGCCCGGCGTCGCCGAGACGTAGATCGACTGGACGATATGATCGTCGAACTCTTCGTAGGTCAGCGGACGATTATCCAAGGCGCTGGGCAAACGGAAGCCGTGTTCGACCAAAATCTCCTTGCGCGAGCGATCGCCCCCGAACATCCCGCGCACCTGGGGCAGCGTGACGTGAGATTCGTCCACGAATAACAGCCAGTCTTTGGGGAAGAAATCGATCAAGCACGACGGAGTCGCTCCGGGTTCCCGGCCGGTAAGATGACGCGAATAGTTTTCGATGCCGTTGCAGTAACCGACTTCGCGTAACATATCGAGGTCGTAGCGCGTGCGCATCTCCAGGCGTTGCGCTTCCAGCAGCTTGCCGTTGCCTTTGAAGTAGGCCAAGCGCTGTTCGAGTTCTGCTTCGATCGAGATGACGGCGCGACGCAGCTTCTCGTCGGGCGTGATGAAGTGCTTGGCGGGGAAGATCAGCAGTTCGTTCTTTGCTTCAACGTACTCGCCGGTCAGCAAGTTGACGACGTTGATGGATTCGACGTCGTCGCCGAAAAACGAAATCCGATGGACGAGCTCTTCGTCCACGCCGACGTACTCCAGGGTATCGCCGCGAACGCGGAACGTACCGCGCACGAGGTTGAGATCGTTGCGGCGATATTGCATGTCGACCAGCTTGCGCAGGAAGGCGTCCCGGTCGAGCGCCTCTCCGACGCGAACGCGCGCCGACATCTCCATATAATCGGACGGCGATCCTAAGCCGAAGATGCAGGAGACGGAAGCGACAATCAGCGTATCGCGGCGCGTGAGCAGCGACTGCGTTGCCGAATGGCGCAAGCGCTCGATCTCATCGTTGATCGAACTATCCTTTTCAATGTACGTGTCGGTTGAGGGGACGTACGCTTCGGGTTGATAGTAATCGAAGTAGGACACGAAATACTCGACCGCATTGTTGGGGAAGAAGTCTCGGAACTCGGCACAGAGCTGGGCGGCGAGCGTCTTGTTGTGGCACAGGACCAGCGTGGGCTTCTGCACCAACTCGATGGTGCGCGCCATAGCCATCGTCTTACCGCTGCCGGTGACGCCGAGCAGCGTCTGCGCCCGGTCCCCGCGGGCGACGCCGTGCGCCAAGGCGTCGGTCGCCTTCGGCTGATCGCCGGCAAGCGCAAAGGGAGAGACGAGCGTAAATCGTTGAGCCACTGCCTACCCTATAACCGATTTCGAGGGCCGACCGATTCACTGGGCGAACACCCCTTACCGTGCAACACCCGCTGCTTTTCTGCGGAAACTCGAATCCGCAGTTGGCCGAGGAAATCGCTAAACGCCTCCGGCTTCACGTCGGCAAGGCCATGGTTTCCGAGTTCAAAAACGAGGAGACGCGGGTCGAGATCGGCGAGAACGTTCGGGGAGCGGAAGTCTTCGTCGTGCAGTCGATCTGCAAAGCGCCCAACGGGAAGGGCGTCAACGACGCCGTGATGGAGCTTCTCCTGATGATCGACGCACTGCGTCGCGCATCGGCGGCGCGGATCACCGCCGTCATTCCGTACTACGGTTACGCCAAACAGGACAAGAAGACTAAAGGGCGCGAGCCGATCTCAGCCAAGGTCGTCGCGAATCTTCTGAAAGTCACCGGCGCTCGCCGCATCGTGACGATGGATTTGCACGCGGCGCAGATTCAAGGCTTCTTCGATATGCCGGTGGACAATCTCGTCGCCATGCCGGTACTCTGCAACTACCTCAAGAAAGAAGGCCTGTGCGACGACAAGATCGTCGTCGTGTCGCCCGATGCGGGCGGCGTGCACCGCGCCGAGCTCTTCGCCAAGCGTCTGAACTGCTCGTTGGCAATCGTTTTCAAGCGGCGTCCCGAACCCGACGTTTCGGAAGTTACCGATATCGTCGGCGACGTCACCGGAAAGGTCGCAGTCGTGGTGGACGACATGATCTCCACCGGCGGCACGCTCGCCAAAGCAGCCGGCGCGATCAAAGCGCGAGGCGCAATGCAGGTCTATACCGTCGCGTCGCACGGCATCTTCGCCGGCGATGCGGTCGAAGTGCTGGAACAATCGGAGATCGAAAAGGTCCTCATCACCAATACGATCCCGTTTGCGAACAGTATCCGCCATCCCAAGTTCGTGCAGCTCTCGATCGCGCAGCTCTTCGCCGACGCGATCGGCCGCATCATCACCAACCGTTCCGTTTCGGAACTTTTTGCCGGCGACGAACCGCCCGGCGAACCTCCCTCACCGACAGAGGTGATGGCGCCGGTGGCCGAAACCGTCGGCGCCCTCTAACACCCAGCAAAGGATATCGTGGCCAGTAAAGAGGTACAGCTTCCAATCGAGCATCGTGAGAAGCTTGGAACGACCGGTTCCAACGCGTTACGCCGCAACGGTAAAATCCCGGCGATCGTCTACGGACATGGAACCGCAGCCGATAACGTCGCGTTCGACGCCCATGCGTTCCAGGAACTGCTCCATCATGCCGGGCGGAACGCGATCATTACCCTGACCGACGGCGGCCGCAAGAAGCAGACGGCAATGGTACGCGAACTGCAAACCGACCCGATCTCACGGCGCATCGTCCACGTCGATTTACTCCGGGTGTCGGCGAACGAGGCGATCGTGGCGCGGCTACCGATCGTCACGGTCGGCGTTGCCGAAGGCGTACGCACGATGGGCGCCGTCATGGACGTCATCGCTCACGAAATCGAGATCGAAGGACCGGCAAACAAGATCCCCGAGAACCTCGAGGTCGACGTTACGGCACTTGGCGTGCACGATCACGTGACCGCCGGAAACGTTCCCCTTCCGGCGGGGTTCAAGCTCATTACACCGGCCGACATGGTGATCGTCACCATTGAAGCGTCGCGGACTGCGCAGGATCTCGAACAGGCGGCGACGCCGGCGGAACAGGCGGAGCCGCAAGTGATCGGCGCCGAACCGGCGACTCCCGAGGCTTCCTAACTGGCCGAAGCCGCACCGCGGTTGGTCGTCGGACTCGGCAATCCGGGCGGCGAGTACGCCGCCACGCGCCACAACGTCGGTTTCATGGTGCTCGACGAAATCGCGCGTCGCTGCAACGTCGCCACCTGGAAGAAGAAAGATGCCGCGCTGCAGGCGATGGACGCGCAGCGGCGCGTCGTCTTTGTGAAGCCGACGTCGTTCATGAATCTCTCCGGGACGCCCGTGCGCTTGATCTCGAGCTGGTATCGAACGCCGCCAGAAGACGTGCTGGTCATCAGCGACGACATGGATTTGCCGTTTGGCCGCCTGCGCATGCGCGCAGCCGGCGGTCATGGCGGACACAACGGTTTGCGTTCGATCATCGCCACCATTGGAGAGGGTTTTCCGCGTCTGCGCGTCGGCGTGGGGCGCCCGCAATACGACAGCATCGATCACGTGCTTGCCGCCTTTAACGAGAGCGAACGTCAAGCGCTGCCGGAGATCCTTGACGCCGCAACGCAGGGAGCGCTGCTCTGGCTCACTGACGGTCTAGAAGCCGCCATGCGGTATGTGAATGGCCCTCGCATCACCGGCACGGAGCCGGAATCCCGTTGATGGCAGCGACCCGAAGCGCCAGGCTGGGCGACGTGTACAGAAAGAGCCGCGCCGCGGGTTCGGGGCACGCCTCCTCCATACGCTGATCCGCGGTGCGCACGAGCGACCGTACTGCGTCCGGCGGATCGCCCGTCAGCGCCACTGCATAGCGATCCGCTCCGAAGTCGTAACCTTGAATGGCGGCGTTGCGTGCCGGGACGGCGACGATGTATAAGAGCGCCAGTAAGGCGCCGACGATGGCGAGACGCGATAGCGGATCGTCGTCGCGACGGAATGGAACGCGATCGGCGACCAAGACGGCGAGCGCGGAGAACAGAATGATGAGGCCGCCTTCAATCAGCGCGATCGCAATGACGTCGTGGTGCTCGAAATGACCCAACTGAACGGCAACGGCGTACTGGATTTCCGGCGTCGTAGAACCCGCGATCAGTGTATCGCTGAGTACGATCGTGCGCGATGCACCCAAGCCCAAGACGGTTGCGCCCCCGCCCGGAGACTGCGCGATACGTACGACCGAAACGGCAACTTGCGGCAGGTCTGAGCGCCGCAACAATGTCTCGATGCGCATGCGTAACGAACCTGCCAGCGGTTCCAACGCCGACGAACCGGGGATGCGCGCGTATGGACTGAGCAGCGGAAAGATCACGCACGCTGCAAGAATTGCCGCAATCGTGTACAGATACCACTGATGCGTTCTGGCCACTAAGCCGAGGACGATCGAAGCGATAAGCCCGGCTGCAATCATGCCGAGCAGCGTATGGATAACCCAGAATCCAAGCCACGTACGCGTCAGTTGGACGGACAATTGCATGATGCGGTCCACGCGATAGAGCGCGAAATCGGGCACGATCGAAGCGATGCGCGCAACCAATGCGAGCGAGGCGCCAAATGCGAAACGCATGAGCCATTGCGGACTCATGTGGCGAGCAAAGAGCCGGCGTAGCGACGCCGCGCCGCCCGATGCCCAAAAATAGATCAGCCCGATCGCTTCGAAAATCTGCACGCAGATCCAGGCGGGCAAACGCCAGTGGACGAGCCGCTGGGCGGCAGCCTGGCGTGCCGGATCGACCAACTGCGTCGCGGGTTCCCGCATGAGCGTTTGCGCGCTTAAGGCGTCGACGCGACGGTCCAGCGCGTTGGGCCGATCCAACGGCATCGCGGAAGCAACGCGGCCCGCTCCGAGCATTGCTAAAAGCAGGGCCGCAAAGATTACGCCATAACGCATGTTACGTCGAAACGGCACGGCGCCCCATCGGCTCCGTCACACGTCGCGGCACGTACGCTCGCCGACTATTGAGAAGCTTCATCAATTTCGTTGGTCAAGCGGGCCTTTTGCGGCAATGGCCGAGCGGGGTTGCCTGCGACGCGCTCGCCTTCAGCCACATCGTGCGTCACCACTGAACCGGCACCGGTCAGGGCGCCGTCCCCGATCCGCACCGGGGCGACGAGCGACGAGTTCGAGCCGATGGCGACATTGCGGCCGATAACCGTGCGATGTTTTTTCTTACCGTCGTAATTGCAGGTGATCGTGCCGGCGCCCACATTCGTCCCTTCGCCGATCTCGGCATCGCCGACGTACGACAGATGGCTCACTTTCACGAACGACGACAGCACCGACCTCTTGATCTCCACGAAGTTGCCGACGTGCACGTTCGATGCAAGCTCAGTTTCGGCACGCAGATGTGCGTACGGCCCGATCGTACAATCGTTGCCGATGGTCGAATCCATGACGATGCTCTCGCGAACCGCAACGCGCGCTCCCAGAACGGCGTTGGAGAGCCGGCTATTCGGCCCCAGCACGCAGTTGTCGCCGGCGCGTGAGAGCCGTCCGATGGACGTGTTCGGATAGATCACCGTATCGCGACCAATCTGGAGTTCCGGCTCTAAATACGTTGTCAGCGGATCGACGATCGTGACGCCCTCGCGCATATGCTGCCTGCAGAGACGCGCGTTCATCTCGCGGCGCGCCCGCCCAAGCTCCACACGATCGTTGATACCCAGGACATGCCGCGGATCGGCGACGCGCACCGGCTTCACGCGCTGTCCACGCCCGACAAAATGCGCGACCGTATCGGTGAGGTAATATTCCTTCTGTGCGTTATTGGCCGTAAGCCGGTCGACCGCATCGCGCAACGCCGCCTCGTCGAAGGCATAGATGCCGGCGTTCATCTCGGCGATGCGCAACTGCTCGGGCGTTGCGTCGCGAACCTCGACGATACGTTCGATCGCCTCGCCATTACGCACGATACGCCCGAAACTCGACGCAAGCGGCATCGTTGCGGTAACCAGCGCCATGACGGTGCCACCGCCGTCCTCGTCGAGAGCGCGCTCGAGGCTCGAAAATATTTTTGCGGTCACGAGCGGCATGTCGCCGCACGCGACGAGCACGCCGCCGTTGCGAGCCGGCAGCCGCTCGAGCGCAATCTTGGCCGCGTGTCCCGTCCCCAGTTGCGGTTCTTGCACGACGCTCTGCACGCCGAACCCGGCAACCTCTTCACGCAACTCCGGACTGATGACGAGAACGATCTCCTCGATACCGGACGCGCGCAATGCGTCCAGAACGTACCAAAGCATCGGTCGTCCGCAAATGTCGTGCAGCACCTTGGGACGGGCGCTGCGCATCCGCGTGCCTTTACCGGCCGCCAGAACGATCGCCCGCATCACGCCGTCTCCAGCACCTTGAGAGCGTTGCGCAATCGCTCGCGCACCATGTCGCGCCCGAGCAGCTCCATCGAGTCGTAGAGCGGAATCGACGTGGCAGCGCCGGTCACCGCAATGTAGAACGGGCGCGCTATCTCGCGGGGCTTCCGTTCGAGGTCGGCGGCAAGATCGCGCATGACCGACTCGATTCCGGCAACGTTCCATACAGGCAATGCGTCGAACTCGATCAACGCGCGCGAAAACGCATGGCGCAGCCCATCGGTGTCGAGTTTGCTGCTTGCGAACGCTTGCGGCGAGAGCGCCAATCGGCCGGAAAACAGAAACGCGAGCAACGGTCCAAGATCGCTCAATCGCTCGATACGCGGCGCGGCCAGCCGCGCCAACCGCTCGAGACGCTCGGGCGATCCCGCCCAGGCGCTCACGCGGCCAAGGAATGAGGCGGGATCCAAACGCTCGCGCAGATACCGGCCATTGAGCCAGTCGAGTTTGGCCAGATCGAAGATAGGACCCCCGATCGGCACGTGCTCGATCTCGAAACGACGAACGATTGCGGGAAGATCGAGCAGCTCGTCCTCACCGTCGCGTGCGGCGTTGGAAAGCAACGCCAGAAAGTTGACGAGCGCCTCGGGCAGATATCCCATCGCGCGGAAGAACAAGATGCCGGTCGGATTTTTGCGTTTGCTCAGCTTGCTCTTGTCGGGATTGCGCAGCAACGGAAAATGCATCAGTTGCGGCGGTTGCCAGCCCAGGTATTGGTAAAGCAGCAGATGCTTGGGCGCGCTGGATAGCCACTCTTCGCCGCGAAACACGTGGCTGATCTCCATGAGATGATCGTCGACGACGTTGGCGAGATGGTACGTCGGCATGCCGTCGGACTTCACCAGCACCTGCATGTCCACCGTCGCGTAATCAAACTCGATCGGCCCCCGGCGCATATCGCTGACGACGCAGGTACCGTGGTCGGGAACCCGCAGCCGCACCACGTACGGTGTGCCGGCGGCTTCACGTTGCGCGATATCCGACGGAGTATGCGAAAGACAGAGGCCGTCATAGCGTGAAGGTTTGCCGGCGGCGCGCTGCGCGACGCGCATCTCTTCCAGCCGCTGTGGCGTACAAAAACACTTGAACGCATTGCCCGAGGCGAGCAGCTCGACGGCATATTTTTCGTAAATGCTCGTACGTTCGCTCTGACGATAGGGTCCAAACGGACCGCCGACGTCGGGGCCTTCGTCCCACGCAATGCCGCACCAATGCAATGCAGAAAGAATAACGCGCTCGCTCTCCGCCGTGCTGCGCGCGCGATCGGTATCCTCGATGCGCAGCACGAAATCGCCGCCGTGCTTTTTTGCAAAGCAATAGTTGATGAGCGCGCTGTAGGCCGTGCCGACGTGCGGGTCGCCCGTCGGAGACGGCGCGACGCGAGTGCGTATTCTCATAGCGAAAAAGGAGAAAAAGTCAGGCTGCGGTTCGTCGCCTGCCGCATTCCCGACGGACGAAATCCACGATGTCTTGCAGCGTCGCGCCCGGCGTGAAGATCTCCCGGACGCCGAGGGCTTTCAGCCGCTTGGCATCCTCCTCCGGAATGGTTCCACCACCGAAGAAGACGACGTCGCCGGCATCTTGGGCGCGAAGTTGTTCGACGACCAGAGGGAAGAGCGTCATGTGCGCTCCGGAAAGAATCGAAAGCCCAATGCCGTCCGCGTCTTCTTGGATCGCCGTTTGCACGATCTGCTCGGGCGTCTGAAAGAGGCCGGTATAGATGACCTCCATGCCCGCGTCGCGTAGCGCGCGCGCGATGACCTTTGCCCCGCGGTCGTGACCGTCGAGGCCCGCTTTAGCGATGACGACGCGTATCGGCCGGTCGTTCATTTCGCACTTCGTCTTGGCGACGGCTCAGGCGCAACGCTTCTTCGAGCTTGCCCTTCACCTGCGTCAAGGTTTTTCGGACGCGATAGAGGTCGAGTTTCATAGGACCGCCCGTTCCACATAACGGCCGTATACGCCGGCCATCGCTTCCACAATCTCGCCTTCGGTACAGTACGCGTTCACGCACTCAATGAGATGCGGCATGAGGTTGTCTTCGGGATTGCGGCATGCCGCTTGCAATCGTTCGAGCGTTCGCGCAACCAGAGAAGGATCCCGTCGTCCGCGCATATCCGCGACGGCGTTGGCCTGACCGCGTTCGGTCTCTTCGCCGATCTTCAGGAGATCGATGTTTTCGGCCGCTTCGTCGTGGACGAAGGCGTTGACGCCCACGATGACGCGATCTCGCGTCTCAACCGAACGTTGATACCGGTAGCTCGCGTCGGCGATTTCCCGTTGAAAGAAACCCGCCTCGATCGCTTCGACGACGCCTCCGAACTCGGCGATCTGCGCGAAGTAGCTCTCGGCTTGACGTTCCATTTCGTCGGTCAACGCTTCGATGAAGTAGGAGCCGCCCAACGGATCGACGACGTTGGTCACGTTGGTCTCGTAAGCCAGTACCTGCTGCGTGCGCAGCGCAATCTCAACCGATTTTTCCGTGGGCAGCGCCAACACTTCGTCCATGGAGTTGGTATGCAGCGACTGGGTACCGCCTAAAACCGCGGCCATGGCTTCATACGCAACGCGCACGATGTTGTTCTCGGGCTGCTGCGCGGTCGCGCTGCAGCCGGCGGTTTGCGTGTGAAAGCGCAACTGCCACGAGCGTGGATTCCGCGCTCCGTACTTCTCCTTCATATGCCGCGCGTAGATGCGCCGCGCTGCGCGGAACTTGGCGATCTCTTCGAAGAAATCGATATGTGAGTTGAAGAAAAATGAGAGGCGCGGCGCGAACGAATCCACGTCCATGCCGGCCGCCATGCACGCCTCCACGTACGCGAACCCGTCGGCAAGGGTGAACGCCAACTCTTGAGCGGCGGTCGAACCGGCTTCGCGAATATGGTAACCCGAGATCGAGATCGTGTTCCACTTCGGCATTTGCTCGGTGCAGAAGGCGATCATATCGACGATGATGCGCATATGCGGACGAGGCGGGAAGATCCATTCTTTCTGCGCGATGTACTCTTTGAGTATGTCGGCTTGAATCGTTCCACCGAGCTTCGCGCGCGGAATGCCCTTCTTCTCGGCGGCGGCGATATATTGCGCCAGCGCGATGCAGGCCGGACCGTTGATGGTCATCGAGGTCGTGATATCGCCCATATCGATGCCGTCGAACAGCACTTCCATATCGGCCAGCGAATCGATGGCTACGCCGCACTTTCCGACTTCGCCGCGCGATTGCGGTGCGTCAGAGTCGTAACCCATCAGCGTGGGCATATCGAAGGCGACCGACAGACCGTGTTGACCGTGCTCGAGTAGAAAATGATAGCGCTCGTTCGTTTGCGCCGCGGTTCCAAAGCCGGCGAACTGCCGCATCGTCCACAAGCGATCGCGATAACCGTTCGCGTGAATGCCGCGCGTGAACGGATAATCGCCGGGCCAAGCCAGGTCGCCGGCCAAGTCCAGCGACGCAATGTCGCTTGGTCCGTAGACGTTTTTGAGGGGAACATCGGAGATCGTCCGGTCGATTGCTCCGGAGCCCGGCCCATGCCGCTTCGCCGTGCCGCGCCGCTCGATCATTTTCGCCATAGCGGCCGAGCCTTTCGACGGGAAGCCGGTATTTTCCCCAAGCCGCTTAGCGCAGGCCGAGGGCCGCGATGATGCGGTCCGCCTCAGCATACGGGTCGAAATCGCCGTCGGCGGCCGTCGCCAAGGCGTCCTCGAGGCGCCGCTCCATCCGGCCGAGCGCAAGCTGACGAACGCGATGGCGGAAGGCTCGTTGCCGGCGTCGTTCGATTTCCCCGGTTTCGTTCAGATAGACGGCGTGGCGTTCCAGCGCGGACCACAGTTCGTCGATACCGGTTCCGTCCGTCGCCTGCGTAACGACGAGATCGGGAACCCAACCATCCCATTGCAGCATTTCCATCGCGGAGCGAATCTCGCGACGAAGTTGATTGGCCATCGGGTGATCCGCTTTGTTGACGACGAAGACGTCGGCGATCTCCATAATGCCCGCTTTGAGGACTTGGATCGAGTCGCCGCTTCCCGGCTGCAACGCGACGAGCACGGTCTGCGCGAGTTGCGCTATCGCGACCTCGCTCTGTCCAACGCCGACCGTTTCGATGACGATGACGTCGAAACCGAACGCGTCCATCATCAGCACCGCGTCGGCAGTGGCGCCGGCGAGTCCGCCTAAGTGTCCGCGGCTCGCCATCGAGCGAATGAAAACCTCGCTGTCCGTGAAGTGTTCTGCGAGACGAATGCGATCGCCGAGCAACGCGCCGTGCGAAAACGGCGAACTGGGATCCACCGACACGACGCCTGCGCTTTTTCCCAGCGAGCGCACCTTACGCACCAGGGCCGATGCCAGCGTCGATTTACCAACGCCGGGCGGTCCCGTGAGTCCGATCGTTCTCGCTCTGCCGGTTTGCGGATAGAGCGTCCGGACGAGATCGGCGCCTTGGCCCGATTCGGCCAGGGATATTGCGCGCGCCAACGCTCGTGGTTTACGCCGGTCGAACTCGTGCAATAGTTCGTCGTGCGCCGTTTTCGCCAAAGTGCTCACCTCTTTGCGCTCGGTGCACTCTGCGCCTTGGTCGCAGCGGCGCTGCCGCAACCGGCTTCCTGCCAACGCCTCGTCGTCCCGCTCACCGGCAAACGCACGCGCGATATCAGCACCGCGCAGCTTTTTCACACGCTCATGCGTGACTTTTTTAGCCAATCCGACGGAACGACGTACGTTCAGACGGGCGACATTCCCGCAATGTGGCTGCGCGACTCCTCGGCGCAGACGATCCCTTACTTATCCTTTCAGAGTTCATACCCGGTACTGCGCGCGCGGTTTGCGGGTGTCATCGAGCGCAACGCGCGCAACATCTTGCGCGACCCATACGCCAATGCGTTCAGGGCAGACTACACGACGTGGGAACGCAAATGGGAGATCGACTCATTAGCGTGGCCCGTCGTACTGGCGTCGATCTATTGGCGAGCGCTGGGCGATCGTACGATCTTTACCGGCGACTTGCACCGCGCGCTCGCCGGCGTCGTATCCACCTATAGCTGCGAACGTCAGCACGAGCGTTGCAAGCGTTACGATTACTATGCGTCCGGAACCTACACCCGCAACGAATACAACGGTGGAACCGGCATGATTTGGAGTGCCTTCCGTCCTTCCGACGATCCGGTCTTATATCGTTTCAACATCCCGCAAAACGCGATGGCGGTCGTCGCGCTGCACGACGTCGCCGAACTCGCGAACGAAGGATATGCCGACCGTGCGCTTGCGTCGCGCGCACAATCGATGGCCGCACGGGTGCAAGACGGCATCGCCCGGTACGGTCGGGTCTACGATCGGCGTCGCCACCTGTGGATGTACGCATACGAAACAGACGGCCTCGGGCACTACAACCTCATGGACGACGCCAACATTCCCAATCTCACGACCTTGCCATATATCGATTGGTGTTCGTCGTACGATCCGACCTACTTAGCAACGCGTGCCTTTACGTTGAGCAAGGCGAATCCATACTACTTCTCCGGCCGCTACGCCGAAGGGTTGGGCAGTCCTCACACGCCGTTTGGATACGTGTGGCCATTGGGCATCATCGGCCGGGCTCTCACCGCGACCAGTTCCCTGGAAGTCGCCACGGCGATTACGACGCTGGCCGAAACCGACGGAGAGAGTGGCCTCATTCATGAAAGCTTCTATCCCGACGGTTACTGGCGATTCACGCGGCCCGAGTTCGGTTGGGCCAATGCGTTGGGTGCCGAACTCTTTTTTCGCAGCCTCGCCGGAACGCAGACCAATGCGTTCTCATGGGACGGGTCTATCCTGCCCTACGAGCATGAATCGAGGACGCCGACGCTCGTGCCGCTCTTCACGCAGATACAAAACATTGCAGAACTCAACGCGACGCTCGGTCGCCTTTTGCGGGAGGCCGGTCCCGCATCGCCAAGGTGACGCGCTATGGATCAAGGCTATTATCGTTATCCGTCGATCTCGCACGATCTCATTGCGTTTATTTGTGAAGACGATGTATGGAGCGCTCCGGCTGCCGGCGGAGACGCCGCTCGACTGACCGTCAGTTTCGGAAGTTGCACTTTCGCGCGTCTCTCGCCGGACGGCCGCTGGATCGCATTCGTTTCCACCGACGAAGGAAGTCCCGAACTGTTCGTCATGCCCGCGCACGGTGGCGAACCCCGCCGTTTGAGCTTTCTCGGGGCGAGCCAGATGGCGACCGTCGGATGGAGCGCGGATAGCGAAGCGATCGAGGTTATTGCCAATCCAAGCGCTTGGGACGAAATCGCAACACGGGCGTTCACGATTCCGCGCGACGGCGGCGATGCCCACGAATGGGACCTTGGCCACGCTCGCAGCGTGGCCAAGAGTTCCAAAGGCCGGCGCGCGATCGGACGCAATGCCGCAGATCCCGCGCGGTGGAAACGCTATCGCGGTGGAACCGCCGGCGAAATTTGGGTCGAGGCGGAGGACGGCGACAGCTTTACGCGCTTAGCATTACCAGACGGCAACCCGTGCTGGCCGATGTGGATCGGCGATCGCATCTTCTTTTTGGCCGATCACGAGGGCATTGGTAACATCTACTCATGCTCGCCTGACGGCGGCGACATCAGGCGTCACACGCGCGAGGAAGAATACTATGCGCGTTTTCCAAGTACGGACGGACGGCGCATCGTCTTCAGTGCCGGCGCGCAGATCAAGGTCTACGACGTCGCCGGCGACACCGTCGAAACGCTGGCGATCGCGACGCGCTCGGCGGCGCCCCAGCGCGCGCGACGCTTCGAAGATGCTTCGGAATCGCTCGAGCAGTTCGGGCCAAGTCCCGATGGCACGCAGATCGCCTTTGACGCGCGCGGTCAGTCATTTACGATGCCGCTTTTCGAAGGTGCGGTGATCCGTCACGGCGCCGGCAGCCGGGCGCGCAGCCGGTTGACCAACTGGATGCACGACGGGGAGCGTTTCGCATACGTCACCGACGCGAGCGGTTACGAACAGATCGCGATCGGCCGCGCCGATGCATGCGACGAACCGAAGCTGGTGACGACCGGAGATATCGGCAGGGTCACGGACATGGCGTGTTCGCCTTGTGGCGACGTCATTGCGTTTGCGAATCACCGCCACGAGCTCTGCGCGCTCGAGCCAAGCGACGGCAGCGTGCGCGTTTTGGACTCATGTCCGACACATCGCATCGAGGACCTCGCGTTTTCGACGGACGGACGCTATCTCGCGTACGTTTGGTGGCCTGCGGACGGCACGTCGATCGTGCGCGTCGTGAAGTTGCGCTCCGGAAAGATTCACGACGTTACGTCAGCGCTGCGTCAGGATCGTTCTCCCGCCTGGGATCCCGAAGGCAAGTACCTGTACTTTATTTCAACGCGTGACTTCAACCCGGTGTATGACGCGCTGCAGTTTGATTTGAGTTTTCCCCAGGCAAGCCGGCCGTTCGTCGTCACGTTGCGCAAGGACGTCCCGTCGCCGTTCGTCCCGCGCCCCAAACCGATCCATCACGATCACCATCATGGGAAGGATCACATAAGCGACAAGAAGTCGCAGAAACAGGAAGACGTCGAGATCGATTTCGACGGCATCACCGGCCGGGTGCTTGCGTTTCCGGTCGATGAAGGCGATTACCGGCAGATCGCCGCAGCGCCGCAGCGCGCGCTCTACACGCTCTTCACGGTCAAAGGCATCAAGCCGGCGAAACGCGAGGATCAGTCGCACGAAGAACATGGAACGTTGCTCGCCTACGACTTCGAACAACAACGTGCTGCGACGCTAGCGAGCGACGTCGACGAGATCCGTCTAGGCGCCGATCATCGTACGTTAGTCTATCGTTCTAACGACCGGCTCCGCGCGATCGATGCCTCCGGCGATCTCCCAGAAGAGGGTGACGAGCAAAAACCACCGGCTGAAGCCGGCCGGCGCAGCGGTTGGCTCGATATCGACCGGGCGCAGATCGAGATCGTACCCCGCGACGAATGGGCGCAAATGTTCCGCGAAGCCTGGCGCCTGCAAACCGAACAGTTTTGGGTGGAAGACATGAGCGACATCGATTGGGATCGTGTCTACGATCGATACGCTGCGCTCTTGCCTCGCGTGCGCACGCGCGGGGAGCTTTCCGACCTGATTTGGGAGATGCACGGCGAGCTGGGGACGTCGCACGCGTACGAATCGGGGGGCGATTATCGCGAGCCGCCGCAATATCAACGCGGCTTTCTGGGCGCCGATCTGCGCTGGGACGAAAAACCGGAAGCGTATTGCATCGCGCGTCTGTACCGCGGTGACTCCTGGAATCGCGACAGCGATTCGCCACTGGCGGAGCCGGGGTTGGACATCCAGGAGGGCGACTGCATCGTCGCAATCGGCGGCAAACGTCTTTCGCAAAACTGTGGTCCGGACCGTTTGCTGGTCAATGCGGCAGGACGCGAGATCTCGGTCACCTTAGCGTCGCGCAAAGGCAACGAGCGTACGGTGCTGGTCAAAGCGCTCGCGAGTGAATCCGCGTTGCGGTATCGCGCGTGGGTCGAAGAGAAGCGTCGCACCGTTCACGAGCGCACCGGCGGACGCGTGGGGTACTTGCACATTCCCGACATGGGACCGTGGGGATTCTCGGAGTTCCACCGCGGTTATTTGAGCGAGTTCGACCGCAAGGGATTGATCGTGGACGTGCGCTACAACCGGGGCGGCCACGTTTCGCCGTTATTGCTTGAGAAGCTTGCCCGCAAACGCGTCGGCTACGACACGCCGCGTTACGGAGCGCCGATTCCATATCCACCGGAATCGGTCGGCGGCCCGATGGTCGCGTTGACCAACCAATTTGCGGGATCGGACGGCGACATTTTCAGCCATTGTTTCAAGCTCTATAAGCTCGGACCGCTTGTCGGCAAACGCACTTGGGGCGGCGTCATCGGCATCGATCCGTACCATCATTTGGTGGACGGCACCATTACCACGCAACCGGAGTTTTCATTTTGGTTCGTGGATGCCGGCTGGAGCGTTGAGAACTACGGCACCCCGCCCGACGTCGACGTCGACTATGCGCCGCAGGATTATCGCGACGGCAAAGACCCGCAGTTGGATCGGGCGCTGGAACTGATGGAAGAGGCGCTGCAGAACTACACCGAGTTGCGGCCCGATCTTTCAACGCGGCCGTCGCTGCCGCTTCCGACACTGGCGTGAGGCGGTGGCCGCCGCTGTTGGCGGCCTTCCTCATTCCAGCGGCCTTTTACGTCGCAAGCGCTTCGTCCGAACCCGGCTCCTGGGATACCGCAGAACTCCAAGGCGTGCCGTATATTTTAGGGATCGCGCATCCGACTGGCTTTCCACTCTACGTCCTGCTCGGTTATGTCTGGTCGCATCTCGCCGCCGTCGGCAGCATTGCGTTTCGCATGAACGCCTTCAGCGGCTTGGCGGTCGCCGCTATTGCCGCCGCGGGGTACGCAGTAGCCCGCGAGTTCGGTGCCGCGCGCAGCGTTGCGCTCTGGGCAGCCCTCTGGTTCGCGTTCACGGAGAATGTCTGGTCGCACGCAGCACGCGCCGAGGCGCAAGATCTTGCCATCGCTCTTGCCGCGGTTTCGATCTGGTGCTTTCTGCGCTGGTTGAACGGCGGACGCGAACGCTGGTTTTTCACGGCTTTCGCCTGCTGCGGGTTGGCGCTGGCAGCGCATCCAAACGCGCTCTGGCTATTACCGGCTTTCGCAATCGGCTCTCTCATCGCGCCACGCAGACCGCGCCTTGCGCCGGCTGCAGGCGCGATGGCGTTGGTCGTTTTGCCGTTGTTGTTCTATCTGTACTTGCCCCTGCGCTCGGAGTATGTCGTCGCACACGGTATCGATCCAACGGCTCATTTGGACGGCGTGAACGGCGGCATCTTCTGGGACTACAACGATCCGCGCACGATGCGCGGCTTTGCGACCGAGTTGAGCGGCAGTCAGTTTCAAACACCGCAATACGTGTGGCAGGCCTTCAATCCCGAGCATGCCATTGATGCTGCGCGCGCGTTGCTCGGCGGGTTACACGAGCAGTACGGCATCGTTGCAACGGTATTGATAGCGCTGGGATTGTTGGTCGCACTGCGACGGAACTGGCGGGCGGCCGTCGTGGTATGCGTCGCCTGCACGTCCGGACTGCTCTTTTCCGTCGCCTATCCGAACGAAGGCGACGTCGGACGATACCGGTTGCTGACGTCGTGGCTGGCCGTTCCACTGCTCGGCGCACTGGTGCCCGCAGGCATGCAGCGCAACCGTCGCATTGCAGCGATAGTGCTGACGATCGCCTTGACGGCCGGCACGATCCGTACCTTTTTGCAGAATGATGCGCTGCTGCGGCACGCTCCGCGAGAAGGCGGACGCTGGGTGATTGACGCGGTGGGGCCGCGCGTCCCGATCGGAGGCATCGTCGTAACCGGTTGGCTCGACGCGACCTCTCTGGGATACGGCGCTTACGTCGATGGTTCGCTTCCCGGGCGCGTGATCGTCTCCGACAACCAGTTGCGCATGGATCGGTACCGGCTATGGGCGGTGACGCACCCAGTCTACGTTCTCGTGAACCCGAACGATGTGAAGACCATGCCCGGCGCGATTGACGAGGCCCGGCTCGACGACTACCACGAACTCTACCGGGTGACGCCGCCCTAGGGAGAGTTTAGCAACCGCTCGTTAGGGAAATGACCGTGGCGCGTATGGACACTATTGAAGGCGCCGCACTCGAGCGGCGATGGTCAATCGATTCGCGCTGGGATGGCATTCGCCGGCCATATAGCGGCGCCGCAGTCACCCGATTGCAAAGCAGTCTTTTGGTGGAGCACACGCTGGCTCGCCACGGAGCGCAACGCTTGTGGCAAGAACTGCATGCCGCGGAACCGCTGACGGCACTAGGCACGTTGACGGGAAACCAGGCCGTCCAGGCGGCGCGAGCGGGGCTGCGCGCGTTGTACTGCAGCGGCTGGCAGGTCGCGGCCGATGCAAACGTCGCCGGCGAAATGTATCCCGATCAAAGTTTGTATCCGGTCAACAGCGTTCCGGTGGTCGTCGAACGGCTCAACAACGCGCTGACGCGACTCGATCAGATCGAATCGCTCGAAGGCCGGGGCGGCGAACGATGGTACCTGCCGATCGTCGCCGATGCAGAAGCGGGGTTCGGCGGAGCCCTCAACGTTTTCGAGTTGATGAAACGCATGATCGCCGCCGGCGCTGCGGGCGTGCACTTCGAAGATCAGCTGAGCTCTGAGAAAAAGTGCGGCCATCTCGGTGGCAAGGTGCTCATTCCCACGCAACAGGCGGTCCGGCATTTGGTGGCGGCGCGTTTAGCTGCCGACGTGCTCGACGTCCCGACGGTCCTGATTGCGCGCACCGACGCACACGCCGCCAAACTGGTGACCAGCGACGTAGATGCCTCCGACGCTCCATTCTTGACCGGCGAGCGCACCGCCGAGGGCTTCTACGTCACGAAGCCGGGCATTGAAGCCTGTATCGCGCGCGCGCTCGCCTACGCGCCATATGCGGATTTGTTATGGATGGAGACCTCCGACCCGAACGTCCACGAAGCCGAACGGTTCGCGCAAGCGGTGCGCGCCCGATATCCCGATAAGTTGCTGGCGTACAATTGCTCGCCCTCGTTCAACTGGAAGAACAAACTCGACGGGGAGGCGATCGCCGGTTTCAACGCACGCCTCAACGTGATGGGTTACAAGTTCCAATTCGTGACGCTCGCGGGATTTCACGCGCTCAACTACAGTTTCTACACGCTGGCGCACGATTTCAAAGAGCGCGGCATGAGCGCCTACGCCGACTTTCAATCGAGCGAGTTCGATGCCGAACGCATCGGCTACGGTGCGACGAGACATCAACGCGAAGTCGGCACGGGCTACTTCGATGAAGTGGCCGGCGCGATCGGCGGCGAGGATATTTCGACAACGGCGCTGCGTGATTCTACGGAGGCGGCGCAATTCTACGATGCACCCTCACAGGTGCCGGCCTGAACGTCGCTCCGGCCGGGTTCGGGCTCGACCGCGATCTCGGTAGAGGGTTTGCCGATTTCTTCCTTCCGCTGCACGCGCGTTTCACGCCGTTGCAGCGGAAACTCGTCGCGGCGCGCGGGCAGCGTCTCGCACAAGCACACGAAGGCAAACTTCCCCAGTATCTTCCGGCTTCCGAAGCAACGACGACGCCGTGGCGCATCGAGCTGCCGCAATGGTGCGCCGATCAGCGCAACCAGATGACCGGTCCCGCCGACGATGCGGAATTGTGCGTGAAGATGCTCAACTCGGGCGCACCGGGCGTTATGCTGGATCTCGAAGACTCGATGGTCAACACCTGGGACCACCTGATGCTCGGGCATCAAAACGTCGTCGCGGCACTTTACGGCGAACTTGCGTACGAGGACGCAAAGCGCGGTTCTCGCGTCGGAATCCGTCCGAGCGATACGGTCGTTTGGACGCGGGTGCGCGGCTTGCATCTATCGCAAGCCGGCATCATCACGCATACGCTCGCCAGCGCCTCACTCTTCGACCTCGCGCTCTTGGTCTTCAGGCTCGACTATGAACGGCTGCGCCATCCGCTGTGTGTCTACATTCCGAAATCTGAGTCGGCGGAAGAGGCGCTTTGGTGGCGCGACGTTTTCGACGCGTTGCTCGCCGCGAAGGGGTGGGAACGCGGTTCTCTTCGGGCGATGGCGCTCGTTGAATCGCATCCGCTGGCCTACGAAATGGAAGAGTTTCTCTTCAATCTGCGCGCGTACATCGTCGGACTCAATCTCGGGCGTTGGGATTACATGGCGAGCCTCATTGATTACACGCTAGCAGAACCGCGCTGGGTGCTGCCCGACCGCAACACCATTCCGTTCGACGTTCCGTTTTTTCAGCGCGTGCGCACGCTCATGCCGGAGATCGCGCACAAACATGGCGCTCTGGCGATCGGCGGCATGACGGCGCTCTATCCCAGCCGCGAAGATCCAGAACTCAATACACGAGCATTGGCCGTGCTCGAACGGGACAAAGGTAACGAAGCGAAGTGCTTGATGGACGGCGCTTGGACGGGACATCCGGACCAAAACGCCATAGCAGTTGCTCAATTTCCAGCGCCGAATCAGATGGGCCGGCGGCCTGCGCTCGACGACGAGCATCCCGACCTTCGACCGATACCGGAAGGCGTCGGCACCAAGACCATCGACGGAACGCGGGCGGCGGTGCGTACCGTGATCCGGTATCGCAACGGCGTGCTCGAAGGGCGCGGCGCGAGCTTACTCGACGGCTACATGGAAGATCTGGCAACCGACCGGATCTACCGGTTGATGATCGCGCAGCGCATGCGCTATCCGGGGCCGTACACACCTCCGTCGCTCGATGCGCTCTTCGACGAAGAACTTGCGCGCATACTCAACGACCTTCCCCGTCCGGACGCACACGCGGCAGAGCGTTTTCGGCGCGCCCGCGCAATCTCTGAGGAGATGATTCTCTCAGGCCGCTTCGACCCAACGTAGTTCTGGGAGACTCGAGGCTGTCGCAACATTGACGCCATCTCCACGAATCGGCGTCTGCATCGGCATCAAGCCTGTGTAGAATCCGGCCGAAACGACGAACGTAGATCCGAAAGAAACGAAATCAGACCGCACAGGAGCAGCGCAGGCGGTGCGACGGGCCGAACCGCGTCGATACGTCGTTCAAGCGGACAAAACCAAACGCGCCGTAGAAGCCGAGCGCTTGCGGGTTCGCAGTGACCTCCATCGCAATCGCGCCCTGGGCGCGCCCCCACTCGATCGCATCGATCAGTAGAGCCGTACCAATGCCGCGACGCCACCAGGCAGGCTCGACAAAAAGCCCTTCAAGCTCAGCGATGCGCTCGACGACCGGAAGCATAACCAAAAACCCGGCCAACGAACCGTCCACTTCAGCAACTCGTACGCGACCTTCGAGAAGCAACTCAACGCGCAGCTCTATCGAGTCGGGATTTTGGAGGACGGCGTCACGATATGTGGGCAGAGCGATAGACGAACGACGCTGAAGGCTTTCGAGTTCGTCACGCTCCTGCGGCGTTCCAGGCCTTACCTGTGGCTTCAACCGTTTGTATCGCCGACGCGCATGGCGAATCGGTAGAATCCGGCCGCCGGAACTGTGGACGAAGCGCCGGCTAATGCCAGTCGCACGACACCAGGTGATCGTCGACCATGCCGACGGCCTGCATAAAGGCGTAGCAAATCGTTGGTCCGACGAAGCCGAAACCTCGCCGCCGCAAAGCGCGGCTCATGGCTTCCGACTGCGGCGTAGAAGCGGGCACTTCCTCGGAGCACTTCCACGCGTTGACGACCGGCGCACCGCCGACGAACTGCCAGATATAGGCGTCGAAGGTTTGGAACTCTTGGGCGAGCAGCAGCACGCCCCGCGCATTGACGACCGCAGATTGGAGCTTTGCGCGGTTGCGAATGATGCCGGGGTCGCGCAGCATGCGTTCGATGCGTGACGGCGTGATATTGGCGACGAACGCCGGATCGAAGTTGCCAAAGAGAATGCGGTAGCGCTCGCGTTTGCGCAGCACCGTCTCCCAGCTTAACCCCGCCTGCGCGCCTTCGAGGACGAGAAACTCGAAGAGCGCCCGGTCATCATGAACCGGCCGCCCCCATTCGGCATCGTGATAGTCGGCGAGTTCGGGCGTCCGCGCCCACGGGCAGCGGGCCACCTGGCGAGTGCCTGCCACTCAGGCCGCGCGCCGCAAGGGACGCCGGACCGGCGGATAGCAAAGCCTCAAGAAGTGGAATGGAATCGCCGGATTCCGCTCGTAGCGGCGCTCGTAACGCTTGCCGTGCATCTTGTCGCCAATCCGCATTACGGCTTCTTTCGCGACGAGCTGTACTTTGTAATCTGCGGCTTTCATCCGGCATGGGGATACGTCGATCAACCCCCAATCGTACCGCTCCTGGCGGCGGGCTCGCAACTCTTCGGTCATTCGCTCTTCGCCCTTCGGGCGATCTGTGCGCTCTTCGCCGCAACGTCGGTATACGTAACGTGTCTACTGGTCATCGAACTCGGCGGAGGCGCGTTCGCCCAGATCTTTGGAGCGCTCATCGTGGGGATTACGCCGGCGCTCATGGATTTCGGCAGCAAGCTTTCAACGGACACGCCCGGACTGCTGTTGTGGCCGCTCGCAGCGCTCTTGGCGTTGCGGCTGGTGCGCGGGGCCAACCCGCGCTGGTGGCTGGCCTGCGGTGCCGTGGCGGGCCTCGGGCTCGAGAGCAAATACACGATGCTCTTTTTCGCCGCGGCACTGCTCGTTGCGCTCCTGGCATTGCCACAGCGCCGCGTCGTGGCGACCCCGTGGTTTGCCGCCGGCGCCGTGTTAGCGGTCCTCATTGCATTGCCGAATCTGCTGTGGCAGGCCGGTCATGGGTTTCCGATGTGGTCGCTCTTGCACAACGCCGAAGAGCACAAGAACAACCTGCTTGCACCCGGCCAGTACGTCGCAACGCAGTTTTTGATCACCCATCCGCTCTTGGCGCCGGTCTGGCTAGCGGGTCTCTTTTTGTTGCTGCGCCGGAACGAAACGCGCTTTCTCGGCATCGCGTTCGTGCTTTTGATTGCGGAGATGGTCGTTCTGCACGGCAAGGATTACTACGCGGCCGATGTTTATCCCATTCCGATCGCTGCCGGCGCGGTCGTTATCGAAGCCTGGACGGCGCGACGAAGGATCGTTCGGCCGATCGTTACGTTGGGTGCGCTCGCAGCCGGCATTGCGCTCGTTCCGTTGCTCATGCCCGTGTTACCGGAAGCCGCAATGTCGGCGTACGATCGCATCGCCGTAACTATGCTGACGCGTGAAGTAAATTTGGCGATCGAAGAACGTACCCAAATCGGCAGCTTGCCCCCGGACTGGGCGGATATGCACGGTTGGCGCGAACTGACCGCGACCGTCGCGGGCGTGTATCGCGCGCTGCCGCCGGATCGTCGCGCGCACGCAGCGATATTGGCAAGCAATTACGGTGAAGCGGCCGCGCTCGATTTTTTCGGTCCGGAATACGGTCTGCCGCCGGTACTTTCCGGGCACAATCAGTTCTGGCTTTGGGGAACGCGCGGTTATAGCGGCGACGTGCTGATCGACGTACACGGCGATTGTCAACGCGACGCACACCTTTTCAGAACCGCGCACGTCGTCGCGCGGTTCTCCGATCGCTGGTCCCGACCGTCGGAAAACAACTTTCCCATCTCGCTCTGCACCGGCATCACCGAACCATTGGCGGCGTATTGGCCGCAGATGCGCAATTATATTTAAGATAGCGATGGCATAAGCGACTAGCAGGCTTTGTTGGCAACGGGTTCTGATGCTTTGCGCGATCCGGACCTATCCCAGTGTTTTGCGGATCGCATTGTTGCACGAGCGCCCCTCTAACGCCGACTGCGCGGCGTCGAGCAACGCGTGCGCGTTGGGATGCGGATTGTGCACCACGACGATCGCTTTCCGGGTGCCGGCGCGACCGCGCGCAATGCGCACGAATATCTGATTGCCGTACAACGTTTGCGCCATATCGTTTTTCAAGGCGTTTTTCTTCAATGCCGCGTCAATGCTTTCGCTCAGTTCCGCTGCCGCCTTCGCGGGTTGACGCAGCGGCGCCGCGATCGCTACGAGCACCGTCGTGCCCGCAGGTATGACGTCGCGCAGCGCCTCATCGACCTGCGCGCCGAATCGCAGAGCCACGCGATCGAAGCGCAGGCGAAACGCGCCGGCGCCGGATTGCTCCGACAGCCGTCGCTGCAGCCGGGTGATGAAGGCTTCGGCTATGGGTCGATCGCGGAGACGAGCATGGGATGCACTCGATCCGCCAACTTCCACGGCCGCTCCGGCGAAACGATATCGTGGGAAAGCGGTAGTCCGGAGATGACCTCCAGCGTTACGTCGTTTGGACGATGACGTTGCCACCGCCGGTATAACCGGCGTATCGCATGGTTGTTGACTGCGACTTCTCGAGCGTTCGTAATGATGGAGATCTCGCGCGCTCCAGGACGAATCGTCAAGGCTTCGTCGAGCAGTTCGCGCGCGATGCGATAGGAATGCGCGATTGCGTGCGTGGCATAGCGCGGATAGCCGCACGCCGCGATACGCTTGTCGCGTAAAATCGGATTCCACCAGTAGAACCGATTGGGCAGACGCAACAAGCGTTCGGCGACGGTGTTCATGAAGCGATTCGGGATGCACGCGATTCCGAAGAACGGCGCGATCGGCACGCAACGATCGATGCTGTAACGCTGCCCGATCCAGGCGGCTAAGAGACCACCCAGTGAAAAACCGGCGACCGTCACCTCATCGCCGAGCTCTTGCGCGACTTCGACATAATCCCGCACCGCGCGATAGAGATCTTCGGGCCGTAAGCGCTCGAGCGCCGTCGAAAAACGATCGGCGTGTCCGTGGCGAGGCAAGCGCGGAACCACTACGTTATGGCCGCGGTCGAAGAGCGATTGCGCGACGCGCTCGAACTGCGCCGGGGTCGCGGTCATACCGTGCAGCAAGACGATAGCGCGCGGCCGGCGGCTGCCATGCACGTACGCCAGCGTTCGCCCCTTCGCGGCAACGCCGGGGTGGTCGCGAGCAACCAAACGCTCGAGGCGATCGAAGCAGGTAGTCAAGCGCAATTCCTTAAGACGATTTACGTGCATATCCTGTCGGAACAAGCACGAGAATCCATCGCGCGCGAGGAGCGCTTCGGCGCGCGCAATTACGCACCGTTGGACCTCATCGTCGAACGGGCCGAAGGGGTGTGGCTCTGGGATACGCAGGGACGCCGCTATCTCGATTGCGTCAGCGCGTATTCGGCGGTCAATCAAGGCCACTGCCATCCACGAATTTTTGCTGCGCTCGTCGATCAAGCGCAGCGCGTGACGCTGACCTCACGCGCGATGCGCAACGACCGTTTGCCCGAGCTGCTCGAAAAGTTGACGCAGATCTGCGGGTACGAGAAAGCGCTCATGATGAACACCGGCGTCGAAGCGGTTGAAACGGCCCTAAAACTCGCGCGGCGCTGGGGCTACAAGCGCAAAGGCATAGCCGAAAACCGCGCGACCGTCATCGTCTTCGACAACAACTTTCACGGACGCACGTTAGCCGCGGTGAGCGCAAGCACGACGCCGGAGTATCGTCAGGACTTCGGACCGTTTCTTCCCGGTTTCGTCAGCGTGCCATTCGGGGACGCCGAGGCACTCGAGCGTGCCGTGACGCGGGATACGTGCGCCGTACTGCTCGAACCGATTCAAGGCGAAGGCGGCGTCAACGTTCCACCACCGGGCTTTTTGAAGCGCGTGTGGGCGCTCTGCCGGGAGCATGAAGCGCTCATGCTTGCCGATGAGGTGCAGACCGGTTTCGGACGCACCGGTGATCTCTTCGCATGCGATCACGAAGGCGTCAAACCCGACGTGCTTATCGTCGGCAAAGCGCTCGGCGGCGGCTTCTATCCCGTTTCGGCGGCGCTGGCTTCGGCCGAGCTTATGGATCTCTTCGAGCCCGGCGATCACGGTAGCACGTTCGGCGGCAACCCTTTGGCCTGCGCCGTCGCATCCGCGGCATTGGACGTCGTCCTCGAAGAGCGGCTGCCGGCGCGAGCGCGCTATGCGGGCGCCACGATCACGCAGCACTTGCGAGCGCTTGCCTCGCCGCACATCCGTGAAGTCCGGGGACGCGGACTTCTGATCGGGATTGAGACGTCCGTTCCGGCGAGCCGTTTCTCCGACGCACTGCTGGAGCGAGGCGTGGCGGCCAAGGAAACGCGTGATTTCGTCCTGCGCGTCGCCCCGCCGCTCGTCATCGACGACGCTGCGACAGCATACCTTTTAGAAGCGTTTTCAGGCGCCTTGGAAGCGGTCGGCGAACAGGCTTGACAGCGCCCGGCGCCGTCGTGATATGGTTGGCGAGCCGAAGCAGCGGCTCGTCCCGCTCACCGGATGCCTACGGGCGATCCGGTCTTCACCGGAGGAACTTTCGGCGGGTTCCACTGTGGGGTTGCCTCGGCAGCGCCTTTTTTATTTGGAGATGAGCTCATAGCGAAACCCCTGCGAGTCAACGATCAAATTCGCATCCGTTCGGTCCGGGTGATCGATGAAACCGGGCGTCAACTCGGAGTTCTTGCAACCGAAGATGCGATGGCGCGCGCGCGATCGGCAGGTCTGGATCTTATCGAAGTCTCGCCCAACGCGCAGCCGCCGGTCTGTAAGATCGCCGACTACGGGCGCCTGAAGTACGAGCAGTCGAAAAAAGATAAGGACGCGCGCAAGAAACAACGTCACTTCGAACTCAAAGAAGTGAAGCTGCGGCCGAAAATTGAGACGCACGATTACGAAACGAAAGCGCGAATGGCGGAACGGTTACTGCTCGACGGAAGCAAGATTAAAGTAACCATCATGTTTCGCGGGCGCGAGATCACGTATACCGCCTTCGGGCGCCGGTTACTCGACCGGATGGCCGAAGACATGTCGCCGCTCGCAGTAGTCGAGCGCGAGGCGAAGCTCGAGGGCAAGAACATGTTCATGATTCTCGCTCCCCGCGCGACGCCGGCCGGACCGCCAAAGTTTTCAACGACGAAGGAGCAAACCAGTGCCAAAGATTCGGACCCATCGGGGGACCGCGAAACGCGTCAAAGTGACGGCGACGGGGAAAGTGATGCATCGCCATCAGTTCGACGGGTGCGGCCACATTCTGAGCAAGAAGTCGCGCAAGCGCAAACGGAAGTTTCGTAAGGACCAGCCTACCTTCAAGGGCGACTTGAAACGGTTGGCACCGACGATTCCCTATTTGGTGTAAGGAGAGCACGGCATGGCACGCATCAAACGCGCGGTCGGTGGACTAAAGCATCGCCGCAAAGTCATGAAGCTCGTCAAGGGCTTCCGCGCGGCTCGTCGCCGCAACTATCGGGTAGCGAACGAAGCCCTGCTCAAATCGCTGGCCTATGCTTTCCGCGACCGCCGCGTCCGCAAGCGCGATTTTCGTTCGCTATGGATTAGTCGCATCAACGCCGCGGTCCGGCGCGAGGGCATCAGCTACTCGGTCTTCATGCACGGTCTCAAAAAGTCCGGCGTCACCCTGAATCGCAAGGCGCTGGCCGAGCTGGCCGTCTCGGACCAAAAGGCCTTCGGCGCCCTCCTCAATCTGGCACGTTCGGCCGCTCAAAAATAGCGGCCGACAGGCCCGCCCGCCGCAATCGCTAATCTGGACGAAATGAGACGTCGGAGCTCCGTCTTTGGGACGGCGCTTATCCTATGTATTCTTGCGCTCGCGCAGGCGGCCGCTGCGGCCGATTCGGGCGTGGCGCTGACCCCAGCCATGGCTGCTCAAATCGATGCAATCGCTCGCGGTGAGATTCATGCCGGACGAACGCCCGGGGTGGCAATCGGCGTGGTCGAATCGGGCCGCATCGTCTACGCGCGCGGCTTTGGTTTCGCCGATCTCACTCATCGCGTTGGCATGACGCCCGACACGGAGTTCTACGCCGGCGGCCTGACGCGACAGTTCACCGCGGCCGCGCTGTTGCTGCTCGTGCAAGATGGTAAAATCTCGCTCGACGATCATGTGACCAAGTACGTCCCCGAGTTTCATAACGGCGCCGGCATAACGGTGGGGCAGCTGGTAACGCAAACGTCGGGATTGCCGCGCGTCACCGCCATTCCGGGCCTTCGGTACGATCCCGTGCGGCCGCTCGGATTAGACGCACTGTTTGCCGCGCTCGATCGGATGAAGGCGCCCGAGCCGACGACCACCTACGTCGCCAATCCGCTCAACGGTATCATCGCGTCGCTGGTCGTCGAACGCGCGAGCGGCGTTCCGCTCTCCGATTATCTCGAACAACACGTTTTCATTCCGCTGATCATGGATCATTCGTTCTTGGCCGGCGACAGCGGCATTTCGGCGCGCCGCGCAATAGGTTACGTGCCGGAGCGACGCAGTTTCGCACCGGCGCCGCTATGGGATCCGTCGTGGATGTCGGGCGACACCGGACTCGTTACGACGATTTACGATCTCGCAAAGTGGGACATCGAAATGCCGATCTTGTTGCGCGTGGACGCAACGCGCAAGATGTTCGAAGCTTCGGCGAACGCTGGTCCTACGCATTACGGCATGGGCTGGGTGATCGACCGGCGAGGCGGCAAGGACTTCATTTGGAGCAACGGCGCTTCGGTCGGCTTCCGCGCGTTCAACGCACTCCTCCCCGAAGAACACGTCGGCGTCATCGTCTTTTCGAATGCGGACGGTTCGCACAATGTGGCGCTTCCCGAAGAGATCGGCGCGCGCATCCTCGATCTCATCGTGCCGCCGCGCACGACGCACATGGACAACACCATCGTCGAGCGGGCGCGGGACTGGCTCGGGCGCCTTACGACGGGGCAGATCGAACGCGGAGAGTTGACGGCTTCCTTTAGCGCCTATTTGACCGACGACTTGGTCGCGAACGATAACTTTGGGCGATTGGGGCCGCTGATTTCGATCGTTCCACTCTCGAGCAGCAGCGAAACGAACGGCGATACGTTGTACGAGTTCTTAGTGCGCTTCCGGCGCGGCCAATACCATTACGATTTTGAACTGTCGCCCGACGGGAAGATCGACGGACTGCGACTGACGGCTTAGTCCTCGCCGTCGACGAGACGGCGGCCCGTAGCTTCGACTACTTTGCCCAGCATGCTCACCGCTTCCGCGCGCGTCGCATTACTGAACATGTAGCGCAGCCGCTCGTCTGCGTCTTCGACGATGAGCACGGCACGACGGCCGGCTCGTACCGAGGAAATCAGCGATCCGAGATACGCTTCGTCTTCGGGCGCAAGAACGGAATCGTCGGCCGTGGTGCACGGCTCCAGCAAACGCTTAATGACCGCATCGATATCACTCGGTACTTCCAACAGCTAACCTCCAAGACACACCGCATCGAACGAGCAACCGGTGTAGGACTATTTCGTCCTACACTAACTATCGACACGAGTCACTTCCAATTTCACTCCGGCGGCCCTGCAGCCACATCAAAGCTATTGCCGTTTTCATGTCTGCAGTTTCGCCGGCGAGCAAGCGCCATGCCGTTTCTATTGAGAAGCGCCCGATTTCAATGCGTTCGTCATCCGCGAATTGAGGAGAGCCTTCGAGCAAGCCCTCGGCACGATAGAGATGCATGACTTCGGAGCAGAAGCCGGGCGTCGTCCACAATGCGCCGATTTTCGTTAGCCGCTCTGCGGTGAAACCGGTTTCCTCGCGCAGCTCGCGGCGGGCTGCGTCTTCCAACGATTCGTTCGGCTCGGCCATGCCGGCCGGAATTTCCCAAAGGTGTCTGCGCGCTGCGTGACGGTACTGACGTACCATAACGATCTCATCGGGTGATGGCGTCGCGACGATGCCCAGCGACGCACCATGCTCCACAATATCGAGCCGATGTACGCGGTCTTCATCTGGATATTGCACGTCGTTGGTCCGAACGCCGAAGACCCGTCCGGCAAACGCGTTGTGGGAGCTAAGGATGCGCGGCGACGTTTCCATCTACATTGCTTAGCGGAACGCGTACACCGCGCCTCGTAGCACCAAAAGTGCCACAACGCACCCCTTCGTCGATCGGCAGCGAGGTCGGTTGGCTCGCCTTTTTCTTAGCCGTCTTTGCCGGCTTCGTCTACCTATTCGTCGGGTTACTGGTCCCCCACCATTTCAACGATAAGATCGCGATCGCACTGGCAGGCATGGCCGCCGGGCTGGTGATGATCGGCGTTCGCGCCAAGGTGACCTCGCGTTGGCGACGCGATTAGGTATTCACGCCGAACGGCTCAAGGCCGCGCGTGCGCTGCGAACCGTCAAAGGCCGGAAAGAATCGCACAAGTTTGCGTTCGAAGGATTGACGCTTCTCGCCGAAGCGCGTACTGCCGGAGTTCTTCCCGAAGAACTCTTCGTTACGCAGGACGCGTACGACGATCCGGCGGTACGCGAACTCGAGCATGCCGGCGTTCCAACGTATCTCGTGGAACCGTCGGTCGCCGCGCAACTGTCGGATCTCTCCACGCCGAACGGCGTGATTGCGGTCGTGCCGCAGCGGTGGTCCAGCGTCGGGGCCGCCCTGGAAGTCACGCCGCTTTCAATCGTGCTTGCGGATATCGGCGACCCCGCCAATGCCGGAACGATCTTGCGGTCTGCCGAGGCGTTCGGATGCGGAGCGGCCATCTTCGGAAGGCTCGGCGTCGAGCCGTACCACCCGAAGGTCGTGCGCGGCTCGATGGGCGCCATCTTCCGCCTGCGCCTTGCGGTCTGCGAGCCCGCGGAACTCACCGAGGCGGCCCTGGAGGCGGGGGCTGAAGTGGTGGGCTTAAGCGCCGCCGGAACGCCCATTGGCGAGGTTTCGTGGCGACCCCCGAGCGCGCTGGTCGTTGGGCACGAGCGACACGGCCTAGGGCGCTGGGAGGGCTCGTGTTCGCTGCTCGCCGCCATTCCCATGAGCGGCGCCGCGGAAAGCCTAAGCGCGGGAGTCGCGGCCTCGATCGCGCTCTACCAAGCGAGCCTTGCGATGGGTTGTCAAGAGAGCCCCCACGGCTCTAAAAGTCAAGACTACCGGGGCTGAATTTACCGTGGTATACTCCATCCATTCCGCGACGTGGGCCGCCCCAGAGCCGACGGCTCAGAAGGAGACTGCAAAGCGCTATGGCAACGTCCTATCTCTTCTGGAGGCTTTTCGCCCAAACGGGTTCGATCGACGCATATTTAGCTTATCGCAGGCTGCACGCGGCTCCGACGGCAACGTAAGAGTCGCGGCCATGCAGGCCGCACAACGAGGATCTCTTTTCGAAGCGCCTGGTAAGCAAGTCAAAACCGGGCGTTTTCATTTGACGATATGAGCGAACTACAACAGCGGCTCGACGAGGTACGGCGAAGATTTTCCGCCGACGCGGAGTCTGCGAAGGACGAGCAGACGCTCGAGCGCGTGCGGGTAGCGTACCTCGGCCGCAGCGGCGAGGTGACCACCGTTCGGCGCACCATCGGTAGTCTGCCGCCTGCGCAGCGCCCCGAAGCCGGTAAGGTCATCAATGCGGCCGTTGCCGAGATGGAACGGTCGCTCGAAACCGCTCGAATGCGATTGGAAGAGCGGCGCTTCGATGCCGAACTGGCGTCGTCCATCGACGTCACCTTCCCCACGATATCCGCTGCATATGGATCGATTCATCCGGTGCGCCGCATTGTCGAGGAGAGTTGCGCGTACTTCACGCGTCACGGCTTTGCGGTGACCATCGGGCCCGAAGCAGAACCCGATTACTACAACTTCGACGCCTTGAACATTCCGGCGGATCACCCGGCGCGCGAAGGCTTCGACTCGTTCTGGCTTTCCGATACGATGTTGCTGCGGCCGCACACGTCCCCGATGCAAATTCGCACGATGCAGCGGCATCGGCCGCCGGTAGCCATCGTCGCACCGGGAAAGTGCTTCCGGCGCGACGCCTTGGACGCGCGCCACCTCTTTCAGTTTCATCAGGTGGAGGGGCTGCTCGTCGCAGAGGGTATCCACTTCGGTCATCTCAAGGGCATGCTCACCGGTCTCTGCCGCGAACTGTTCGGCGCGCACCAAAACGTGCGTTTCCGTCCGTCTTACTTTCCGTTCACCGAGCCGAGCGCCGAAGTGGACACGACGTGCCCCAAATGCGCGGGAACGGGTGCCCTCGTCGATCGCGTCTGCAATATGTGCGGCGGTTCGGCGTGGATCGAACTCGGCGGCGCCGGCATGGTGCACCCCAACGTCTTGCAGGCGGTGGATTACGACAGCACGGTCTACTCGGGTTGGGCGTTCGGCTTCGGCGTCGAACGCTTAGGCCTCGCACGCTACGAAGTCGACGATATTCGCCGTTTCGTGGGCGGCGATGTCGATTTTCTCGCCCAGTTGAGTTGACATGCGCGTTCCGTTGAGCTGGCTGCGCGAGTTCGTCGCGCTTCCAAAGGATACGGCCGAAGTGGCCCAACGATTGGCGCTCCTTGGATTTCCCGCTGCTGAAATCGTGCGGCGTCCGCGTATTACCGGCGTGGTGACCGCGCGCATTGTGAAACTGGACCGCCATCCCAACGCCGATCGTTTACAGGTCGGCGAGATCGACGTCGGCCGCGACGAACCGCTCGTCATCGCGACGGCGGCAACCAATGTCGCGGCGGGTCAAACCATCGCGGTCGCCACGATCGGTGCGCAGCTTCCCGAACTGACGATCGCACCTCGCACGATGCGCGGCATTGCGTCGCAAGGCATGATGATCTCCGCCGAAGAGCTGGCGCTGCCCGCTGAGTGGTTTGAAGACGGCATCATGCAGCTCGACGACGATACGCCACTCGGATTAGATACTGCAGAACTCTTCGGACTCAACGACGATGTGATCGACGTGGAGATCACGACGAATCGTCCCGACGCGATGTCGATTGCCGGTTTGGCGCGGGAACTCGCAGCGGCATACGACGTGCCGTTGCAACTGCCGTGCTTTGAAAATCCTGCAGCCGGTCAACCGCCGAACGACTCGTTCTCCGTCATCATCGAATCGGCGGATTGTGCGCGCTTCGTCGCACAGTTTGCCGATAACGTCCGCGTCGGACCCGCACCCGCGTGGATGCGCGTGCGCTTAGCGTTGGCAGGCCAACGGCCGATCAACAATGTCGTCGACATATCGAACTACGCGATGCTCGAGACCGCCCAGCCGCTGCACTTCTACGACGCATCGCGCATCGAAGGCGGCCGACTCGTCGTGCGCAGCGCGCGCGACGGCGAAACGATCGTCACGCTCAACGGCGCGGAACGGAAACTGACCTCCGGCGCACTCGTGATTGCCGATGCACGGCGTCCTCTCGGACTCGCGGGATTAATGGGTTCACAAACAGCGGAGGTCAACGACGACACGACGGCTATTTTGATGGAGGCCGCCAACTTCAACGGGCCGCGCATTCGGCGCATGAGCGCGGCACTCGCATTGCGCACCGAAGCCTCTTCGCGCCACGAGAAATCGCTCGCGCCGGCACTCGCCCATATCGGTGCGGCCCGAGCCGCAACGCTGTTGCAAGGCATCGGTGCACGTATAAGCGGTCCGGCGGCGTTCGGTGACGCGCTGACGGCAGCAGCGCCGATCGAGTTGCCCGTCGCCGAAGTGCAGCGGATCCTCGGTATCGCCGTGCCGCCGCATCGTATGGAACGGCACCTTCGTGCCTTGGGTTGCATCGTCGCGCAGATCGATGCTGCACGATTGACCGTCGTGCCGCCGCCGTGGCGCCGCGATCTCGCCATTGCCGCCGATCTCGTCGAAGAAGTTGCGCGCATCGAAGGCTACGATCGCATTCCGGCCGTCATTCCGTCGGTTGCGGCACACGACATCTCAAGCGCGGCGTTCGAACGCGAGCGTAGCCTCGCGTCGGCGCTGGTAACGGGCGGCTACCGCGAGATCGTTACGCTCTCGCTGCGTCCCACGGGTGCCGTCGCCGTGCGCAATCCGCTCTCCGACGAAGCACGCTTCCTGCGCGATTCGCTCGTTGCGGGCGCCCTCGACTATCTCGCGAACTCGCCACCGGGTACCCGCATCTTCGAAATCGGCGACGTCTTCGCCGGAAGTGCTCACGCAATCGATGAACGCACAATGGCGATCTTCGGTTTCTCGTCGCGGCGCCGCGACGAACCGCTGTGGCACGACGCCGGATTCCTCAAGCTCAAAGGTGATTGCGAACAACTCGTTCGCCGTCTTTGCGGGCGCGCGATGGAAACGCAAGAAGCAACGGCAATCCATTTTCATCCCGGACGGACGGCGAGGATCGCCATAGAGGGCCTTGCGATCGGATATTTCGGTGCGATCGATCCCCGCGTGGTCGCTCAACACGATATTGGGGGGAACGTGCATCTGTGCGTTATCGACGTCCATGCGCTGCCCGAGTATCGCACGCCGCGGTACCGGCCGCCGTCCAAATTCCCTTCAACCTATCGCGATCTCGCGGTGATCGTGAACGTCGACGTCAGCGCGCGCGACCTCGAAGAGAGCGCCGCGGCGACCCTGGGGGAGCTGTGCACGGCGGCGACGGTGTTCGACGAGTATCGCGGCCCGCAGGCCGGCGAAGGCCGCAAGAGTTTGGCCATGCGCGTGACGTTGCAGAAGCGCGACGCAACGATTACCGATGAAGAGGCGGACGCGGCGATGCAGCATCTTCTGACGGTCTTGCGCGCGCGTTTCGGCGCGGAGCTGCGCGGATGATCGGCGGCATCGCTTGGCCCGACGTCGTGATCGTCGTCATCTTGGCAATCGCCGCGCTCAAGGGCTGGTCTCGCGGCTTCGTCTCCGAACTGGGTGGCGCCCTCGCGGTAGCGGCCGGATTGATCGCACCGTGGTTTTACCGCGGCTGGTTCGACGCGCAGATCGAAGCCGTCACCAAGGTCGGACCCGGATCGGCGCACGTCATCGGGATGTTTTTGACCGGGCTGCTCGCATACATCGTGGTCGTCGCCGTCGCCCGCATGTTGAACCGCATCGCACGGCTGCCTATTCTCGGCCTCGGCAACGCGCTGGGTGGCGCCGCGATCGGTTTTGTCAAAGGCGCCGTACTGCTCTGGCTGGTTCTCTTTATCGCGCTCTTCTTTCCGCTGTCACGCGATATACGCGACGATTTGCATCACTCGCAACTTGCGCCGTACCTCACGACCTACGATAAGCAAGTGGACGACGCACTCCTGGCGACGATTCCCTGGTTCGCGCGGCCTTTCGTTATGCCGTACTTCCGGCGACATCACGTGTAAGCGCGTTCGCCGCGCGAACGACCGCCTCGAGCGCCGTCTGCAGCTCCTCGTGCGAAAAATCGCCCATCGTACCGAATCGCAGGATCTTTCCGGAAAGTTCTCCTTGCCCGTCCGAGATGACGACGTTGTCGCGCTCGCGCAGCGTTTTGAGCATTGGCTTGATCTCCACACCCTCCGGAGGATAGACCGCAACCACGGTATCGGAGTGCGCGCCCGGCTCCGAAAAAAGCCGAAAGTTCGCTCGCAACAATGTTTCGCGCACTTCGCGCGCATAAGCGGCGTGGCGTGAGAAGACCTGCGACATTCCGGCCGCGTGATACCGCTGTAAAGCAACGTCCAGACCGAAGAGCACGGAAATAGGCGGCGTCCACGGCGTCTGGCCTTTGCGCGCAAACTCGAACGCCTGTATCAGGTCGAAATAAAAGCGGGGCATTCGCCGTTCGTTACAGCGCGCCAAACCGCGAGCGCTCAAGGCGATGATGCCTACGCCCGGCGGTGCTGCAAAGGCTTTCTGCGAGGCGCTTGCGACCGCGTCGAATCCCCATTCGTCCATGTTGAACTCGCCGGCCCCAAGACCGCTGACGGCGTCTACGACCGTGAGCGCTCCGTGCGCGCGCACGACGGGCGCGATCGCCGCCATGTCGTTGGCGACGCCGGTCGAGGTTTCGTTCTGCGTGAGCAATACGCCGTCGATGCGGCGTTCGGTATCGGCTTCTAATCGCGCGCGCAGCGCTTGCGGATCGAGCGCCGAGCCCAGCGGCGTTTCGAGCGCTTCGACTTCGCAACCGTAGGCGCGCGCGATTGCCGCCAGACGTTTGCCGAACGCGCCGACGGCGCACGAGAGCAACCGTTCGCCGGGTAAAAACAGATTGACCACCGCCGCCTCGAGCGCGCCCGTACCCGAACTTCCCAATAGTGCGATCTCGCCGGAGGTGCCGAAGACCGGCCGCAGGGCGTCGGTCAAGCGTGCAAGCATCGCTGCAAACTCGGGCCCGCGATGATCCACGAGCGGACGGCTCATCGCATCGAGCACCGGTTGCGCAACCATCACTGGTCCCGGAAGGAATAGCAGTTGCTTCGCCATCGAATACCGTTTCGATGGACGTGCAAAGCATCCGCTTGACCGAACTCTCGTCGTGCGCCGGTTGTGCGGCGAAGCTCGGGGCCGCGGAGCTGCGCAGCGTGATGGAGCGCGTAACCCCGGCGACCGACGAACGGGTGATCGTTGGCTACGGCGGAAGCGACGACGCGGGCGTGGTGTTGGTGCGCGAGGATCTCGCACTCGTGCAAACCGTAGATTTCTTCACGCCGATCGTGGACGATCCATACGATTTCGGCCGCATCGCCGCAACCAACGCGTTGTCCGACGTTTACGCGATGGGCGGCCGGCCGATCAGCGCGCTCAACATCGTGGCGTTTCCCGAAGATTTGGACCTTGCGATTCTCGTTGCGATCCTGGAAGGCGGTTCGGTGGTCGCCCGCAAAGCCGGCGTCGCGATTGTCGGCGGGCATACGATCAAAGATGCGGAGCCGAAGTACGGAATGGCGGTGACCGGAGAAGTCGATCCGCGGCGCATCGTTACCAACGCCGGCGCGAAGCGGGGCGACGTCCTCGTGCTGACCAAACCGCTCGGCACCGGCATTCTCGTGACCGCGCGTAAGCGCAATGCGATAGCGGCAAGCGATCTCGACGAAGCCATTGCAGCGATGACGGATCTCAACGATCGCGCCGCACAAGCGATGTTGGCCGCCGGCGCGCATGCGGCCACCGACGTCACGGGGTTTGGGCTGCTCGGACACGCCCACAACATGACGCGCGCTTCAGGCGTCCGGCTTGTTTTCGACGCGAATGCGGTACCGATCATGGATGGCGTTCTCGGTTAATTGATGCCGGCGTTATACCGGGTGGCACACGGCACAACGCGGAAACGCATGCGGCGTTCACCCATTTCGCCTCCTCGGTTCCCGAGCCGGTGCGTATCGCGGTTTCTGACGCGCAAACATCGGGCGGTTTGCTGATCGCCGTCGCACCGGAGCAACGAGCGACGCTCGTGCGCGAAGCAAAGGACCGCGGCGTTATGGCCGCGGTCGTTGGAGAAGTGCACGAAGGCGAGGGACTACTCGTTACTGTGTGAGGCAGCACACTGTGAACTTTAAGCAGGTTCGGGGGTTATCTAAGCGTACGCGGCGCGCAATTTAAACTGAGCGACTACCCAATACACCGGAACTCCAATGTGACTCGCATCATTTCCAGAGCGCTCAGGTACCAATCAGCAGAAAATGCAAAACGGTTCCGCTGTAATCGAGCTCTCCCCATTCACCTGGATCTAGCCTGAAGGCTCCGGAGGTTTGGTACGTCGTAATGGCTGTTGTCAGAGGGTTCGGAGTATTGGCGACTTTAATTGTAAGACACGGTAGAGACGTAAAACGTTGACGGACCATAGTAACCATAGGTCAGGCCGCTAAAGCGCGCGCCGTTCGTAGGGGGTGTTGCCGTAAGCTGCACGACTTGATCGTTGTAACCAACGCAATCAGTCACAAATACCGACGAGACATTCGCTCCGGTACCTTGCACGTAGATCGCCGTGCTGTAGACAGAGTAACCGGTTGCGACACAATTACGAATGCAAACATTGCTTACGGCTCCGTCCGAGCCATTTATCACAATACCGTTCTGGCTGTTTCCCGTTACGTCGCATGAGTCGATGATGATGTCAGCGGAGCTAGCGTCTACATAAATCCCCACGCCCTGCTGGCCAGAGGGCGACTTAAATCCTAATTGGACCCATTCGAACGAGCCGACACAGCAACCCCGACAACCCTGACTCCCGTGCACTGAGTAAGGTAAATGCCCTATGCGGATGGGTAACCCGAGTATTTATTGCCTGAGTATACGCCCCCTACGACTTCACAATTTGTTGCGCCGCCGCGTATGCTTAAGCCTGGTCCAGGCCACAACCGCGAACTGCATGAAATGAAGCGAATGCCGTCAACGGTGCTCTGGTTTTGTCCGTCAAGTAGAATGCCCGGACCAGCGGTCCCCGAGGGGCTCGCCCCAGCCCCCATTTCAAAGGTGCAACCGAGAAAAACGACCTCAGCAACATTTTGTTTTTGAGTGGAAGGCTGAATCGTACAACGTTGCCCCAGGTTCCCACTGGCATCGTCTGCCCATAGGTTTTTCCGCCTTCAGATAATGCGCTTTTGCTGACGACACAGCGCCTTTAGCGCTTTAGCTTACCTTTTCGATCCGAAGTCCGTTTGACGATGCCGTTACGCCGCCGTCCTTGCCCTGAGCCGGGTCGAAGAGGCACCACGTTGCTCGCGCGGCTGTGTTCCGTTCCGAGCGGCACCGGTGAGATAACGCGTTTGCCGAGCGCCTGATACAGCACTTCCGATAACTCATCCACCGGAACGAAGGTCATCTCGTCGCGCACTTCTTTCGGTACGTCGTCGAGGTCCATCTCGTTTCGGCGCGGCAGTAAAATTTTGCTGATGCCGGCGCGGCGCGCGCCGAGCACTTTCTCCTTGAGTCCGCCGATCGGCAGCACTTGGCCCGTCAGCGTGATCTCGCCGGTCATCGCGAGATTCGCATCCACTTTGATACCGGTCAGCATCGATGCGATCGAGGTCGCGAGCGCAATACCGGCCGACGGACCGTCCTTCGGCGTCGCACCGGCGGGAACGTGAATGTGCAGGTCGTGCTTCGCGAAGTAGTCGTCCGCCAATCCCAGTTCGCGCGAACGGGAGCGTAAGAACGAAACAGCCGCTTGTGCGCTCTCTTTCATCACTTCGCCCAGCTGACCGGTCAACACGAGCTTCCCCGTACCGGGCATTGCCTGCGTTTCGATAAAGAGAATGTCGCCGCCGACCGGGGTGTAGGCCATGCCGGTCGCAACGCCGATCGACGCGACGCGCTTGCGTACTTCGTTAAAGAAGCGCGGTTTGCTCAAATACTCAATGAGACTCTCCGGCTTAATGCGCGCTTTATAGCGCGAATTCTCGGCGATCTTGCGCGCGATTTTGCGAAACACCGTGCCGATCTCGCGTTCGAGATTGCGAACGCCGGCTTCTCGCGTGTAATCGGTGATAATCGAACGCAGCGCAGCATCGCCGATCTGCGCTTGCGTATCGCGCAAGCCGTTGACGGAACGCTGCTTCTTCAAAAGATAGCGCTTGGCGATCTGCAGTTTCTCGAGTTCGGTGTAACCGGAGAGCGTGATGATCTCCATGCGATCGCGCAGCGGCGGCGAGATCGTATCGAGGCTGTTGGCGGTGCAAATGAAGAGCACTTGCGAGAGATCGAACGGCAGATCGAGATAGTGATCGCGGAAGTTGTTGTTCTGCTCCGGATCGAGCACCTCGAGGAGCGCCGATTGCGGATCGCCGCGGAAATCGGCGCCCACTTTATCGATCTCGTCGATCATGAGTACCGGATTGCGCGTACCGGCATCGCGTAGTGCGCGCACGATCGTTCCCGGCATAGCGCCGATGTAGGTGCGGCGATGACCGCGAATCTCGGCCTCATCGCGTACGCCGCCGACGGAGAGGCGCACGAACTTGCGTCCCATGGCACGAGCGATGGATTGACCGAGCGACGTCTTACCGACGCCTGGCGGCCCGGCGAAGCACAGAATGGGTCCGGTGAGTTTCTTCTTGAGCTTGCCGACGGCAAGATACTCCACAATGCGGTCTTTGATCTTCTCGAGATCGTAGTGATCTTCGTCGAGAATCTGCCGAGCAGCGCGGATATCGATGTGGTCGGCCGTCTCTTCTTTCCACGGCAGCGTGGCGAGCCAGTCGAGATACGTGCGAATAACGCTGTACTCCGGGCTCGCTTGCGGAACTTTTGAGAGGCGATCCAGTTCGCGGTCCGCCGCCTTTTTCACGTCTTCGGGCATGGACGCGGCTTCGATCTTCGAGCGCAGCTCGTTGGTCTCGGCCTGCTGCGGATCGACTTCACCGAGTTCTTCTTGAATCGCGCGCAGTTGCTGGCGCAGATAGAACTCGCGCTGGTTTTTCTCCATCTCGCGCTGGATATCGCTCTGAATCTTGTGACCGAGTTCGACGACCTCCAGCTCTTTGGTGAGCAGCAGCGTGAGCTTACGCATGCGTTTGGCCGTGTCGCGCTCCTCGAGCAGCGCCTGACGGTCGGACGTCTCCAAGCGCATCGTGGATGCTACGAAATACGTCAGCACCACCGGATCGGTGATGTTGGCAACTTCCATTTCCATCTCGCGCGGCGCCTGCGGTAAATACGACAACAGTTTCTGGAAGAGTCCCGCGAGGTTGCGTTGCATCGCGACGAGTTCTTCGTTCTCGACCGTTGTATCGGGCAGCTCGCTGTAAGCCGCGACCATGTAGGGCTCGAGTTGCGTGAACTGCTCGATGCGAAAGACTTGCTGACCGGCAACGATGCAGCGCAATGTGCCGTCGGGCACTTTGAGCATCTTTTGGATGATGCCGATCGTTCCGACCCGCTGGATGTCGTCTGGACCGGGCTCCTCGATCTCGCGGTCCCGCAGCACGGCCAAACCGATCGGTCTGCCTTCTCGCAGCGCTTCTTCGACCAAAGCGATCCCCGATTTCTTGACGATCGCGAGTGGAATGACGGTGTGCGGAAACAGCACCGCTTCTTGCAGCGGCAGTATGCCGATGGTATTGGCCGGGACGATGGCCGGCGCCGATTTACGAACCATGAACTTTTTTACGAACGCGTCCTTTTGATCAGAATGTGCAGCTCGGTCCGCGCCGCCGGCAAGTACGCCGTCGCTGCGATCGGCGCGGTAACGACGAGCAATCCCTCCTCGTACGTCGCAGCCATGTGCTCGTACTCGAGACCCACGGGCAACGCGATACGCTTGACGAACTCGCCGATCGCAATTTCTTTTTGCAAAAATGAGACGTGACGCCGCGAGATAGGCTCGCGACGCCGTCCGCTAATGACGAGATCGCGCCCACCATATTCGACGTGAAGGCTTTCCGGCTCGGCGCCGGCCACTTCCACGATCGCGACGACGCGACGGCCGTCGTCATCCACGATGACATCCGCGTTGGGCGAAAAACCCGCCAAGCGAGGGCGAACGACGAACTCCACTGTTGCTCCTTTCAACCCGGGCCGCTAGCAGTCAGATGCGCCTGCTGCTAATACGTCAAAAATACGGGTCGGGAAGCGGCCGGTCGGCAGGCCACGCAACGCACGGCGCGACCGTCACCCGCAGGGCATGCAGAGCGTCGGGTGGCATGCGGACGCGAAAGTATTCCGGAAGACGCGTCGGCACGCCGTAGCGCGTCTGCGGGGGGAACTGCCGGTAGGGCTCGTTGGGAACGTGCGTCGAGGCCAGCACCGCGTTCATCACCGTCGCGTCGGCCGGCGACATATAGTACGACGTGCGCTGACCGACCCACGTCGAGCCGTCTTGGGTCGTGTAGAGAAAGCCGACGACCTCTCCGGCGGTCATCGTTGCGGTGGAAACGATTTGATCGATGCGCACGATTTGCAGCGCGCGCGAGACCGGTCGTTTAAGGGCATTCGGCACCGCTCTCGGCGAATCGAGGCAGGCGCCGTTTTGAAGCGGCGGCTGCATCGCCGGGCCCGGCGGCCCAACGGGAGGTTCTTGCGCGACAGTGGCGCCCAGGACGGCAATGAGCAATGCTGCGATGGTCAACATAAGGCGGCACTTCGCTGTGCCGCGACCGTTCCCCCGATAATGCGCGCGCCGAAACTGGCCAGACTGCTCGGCTCGCGCGACGCCGCGCTCATCGTGATGGGCGGCATCATCGGTTCGGGCATCTTCATGAACCCGTCGGTGGTCGCGCGGCACGTGGGCAACGGTGTTGCGGTCATGGCGGTGTGGATCGCCGGCGGCGTCATCGCGCTGCTCGGTGCCGGTATCTTCGCCGAGCTTGCCGCGCGTCGACCCAACGACGGCGGATTGTATGCCTACATGCGCGACGCGTTTCATCCCGCGCTCGGTTTTATGTTCGGATGGACGTTGCTGCTCGTCTCACAGAGCGGCGGCATGGCGGCGGCGGCCGTTACCTTTGCCAGTTACTTCGAACCGTTAACCGGCTGGCACGCATCCAGCGCCGGCATCGCAATCGTCGCGATCTCGGCGTTTACCGCAATCAATGCGTTGGGCGTACGCAGCGGCACCAACACGCAAAATGGTTTCATGCTGCTGAAGATTGCGGCGATCGCGGCGTTCGCGGCACTCGGGCTTTTCGTGGCCAAGAGCGCCGGCGGCGCTGCGAATGCTGCAGTCGCGCCGATCGGGCTCTCCGCGATCGGCTTAGCGATGGTGCCGGTACTCTTCGCCTACAGCGGCTGGCAAACGTCCAGCTTCATGACGGCTGAACTCCACGAACCGCAACGCTCGCTGCCGCGCGGCATGATCGCCGGCGTGGCAATCGTCGTGGCGCTGTATCTGGCAGTCAACGTGACGTGTCTGCATGTGCTGGGCATCGCCGGTCTGGCCGCCACCACGACGCCGGCCTCCCAGATCGCATCGCTGGCGTTTGGGCCGCTCGGCCTGAAGATCATGGCGGGCGTCATCGCGATTTCGACGCTGGGCTTCCTGAGCAACCAAATCCTGACCTCGCCGCGCGTCTACTTTCAGATGGCCGCCGACGGGACGTTCTTCCGCCAACTCGCGTGGGTGAACGCGCGAACGCACGCTCCCGTACTGGCGATTGTCCTTCAGGGTCTCGTCGCAATCGTCATCGCACTGACTGGGAGATACGATCAGATCCTCAACTACGTCACCTGCAACGATTACATTTTTTTTGGGCTCTCGGCCATCGCGTTGATTATCTTTCGGCTGCGCGACCATCGGACGGGCGCGCCGCAACCGTTCTTTCGCATGCCCGGCCATCCGGTGACGACGCTGATTTTTCTTGCAGCCGCCTGGTACATCGTCGGCAACACCGTGTTGAAATCGCCCTCCGATTCCGGGATCGGCGTCGTTATTCTCCTGAGCGGTCTGCCGGTCTACGCGATTTTCGCGGCGCGCCGCCGCGCGCGATCGGCCGCCGCTTAGCGTGTAACAAGTTGAGGCAGCACCTCCCCTGCGGATCCCGCGATCGAGCAACTCACGCGATCGCTGATAGCCGTTCGTTCGGTATTGATTTCCGCCACGAAGGCGCGATCGTTGAAATGCGTTGCCAGCGCGGCGGCGGGGTAGACGACCGCGCTCGTTCCGATGACGAGAATGACGTTCGCACGTTCGGCAGCCGACCGCGCCTGCGCCCAGGCGTGTTGCGGCAATGCTTCGCCGAACCACACGATATCCGGTCGCCAGAACCCGCCGCACTCGTGCTCGACCTCGTCGAGCGGAAGACCCTGTTCCCCGAAAGGACGACGCTGCGCGCAACCGGTGCAACGAGCTTCCCGCAAACTGCCGTGCAGTTCCAGTAAAGATTCGGAACCGGCGCGGCGATGCAGCGAATCGACGTTTTGGGTTGCGAGCGTGAAATCGCTGCAGGACCGCTCGAGGGTGACGAGCGCTTGGTGACCGGGATTAGGCTGTGCGCGTTCGTGCGCGGCACGCCGCTCGTTGTACCACGTCCACACCAAGCGCGGATTGCCGCGAAAACCTTCCGGCGATGCGAGTTCCTCCACGCGATGCGTTCGCCAGAGACCGCCGGCGCCGCGAAACGTCGGCAGGCCGCTCTCGGCAGAGATCCCCGAACCGGTCAGCACGAAGATCGAACGCGCCTCCGCGAGGGCGTTTGTGACCCGTCGCAGCGCTGAAAGATCGTTCACGCTTGTGGATAACACCCGCGGAAGGGAGTTCGTTCCGCGCGGTCGTACCGGGCGATACTGCGGTTTTCGCAGTCACGTTGACCTCTCGCTGCGCTTTAGTAAGGGTGGGCCTTGACCATTCTACTCGTGGCGGCATTGTCGTGATCGCCGAGCCACGCTTCGACCCGGTGAACGAACTACCGCCGCGCCATCGACGATCGGTTTTAGCGACCGGCCGCGACCTCGTTATCATTGCGGCGGTCTATTTGTTTTTCTGCGGCTACGTCTTTCGCGAGGAGTACTACCGTCACTTCGGTTTGCCGGTAACCGCTTCGTTGGGCGAAAATGCAACCGTTTTCGCGTACGGCTATCGCGTTTTCAGCGACGGCGGCGGCTGGTGGTTCCTGTTGCTGGCCTGTGTCGTTTTTCTCGTCTATCTGGCGGTGCGGTCCGTCTTTGCCATGCGCGCCACTGCGCGCGCCGTTGGCGACATGGATCGCGTCGTGGCGATCGTCGTTTTGTTGCTCGCTTTTCCCGTCCTGGCCCATATGGCGTCCACCGCCGCGCAGCGCGATGCAATGACCTACACGCGCTGGGGCTCACTCGACGGATTGCTGACGATGGGCATACGCGACGATTTCAAGCGTTCCGCATCTAGAACGATCGCGGGCCGCGTGCTGCTGCGCTCGATCGACACGCACGAAATGCGACTGTTCGCACTCTCCGATACCACGGCGTTCGTCGCCGATCAGAAGTACGATTTCAATAACCGGCCGTCCAACTTGCTCGTCTACCTTATACCGCGCAATGAAATCACGCATATGGAGCTGAGCTTCTCGAGCACCGGTCGGTGAAAACCGCACTCGCCCTGGGATTCGCAATCGCGATCGCCTGCGGCGCATCCCTTCGTGCGAGCGCGCAGGACGCGAACATGTTGTGGAGTTGGGATCAGGCAACCGGAGCGACGAAGTTCGGTGCGTACGATCGCCAACTCCGGCTCTTTCTCGGGTGTGGCGAACGGCAGGCTGTGCGCGTGCCGCGCCGCGCACCGATGCGGCCCCAACCCGGCAAGACGTGCGATGGCCACTCCATCCCCCGCATCTACGGCGCGTATTTCAGTGCCGACGCGTTGTTCGTCACCGCTCGAAGAGACTCTGGATTAACCGCAGGTAAGCGAGCGTTCTTTCGTTTCTTGCTTTCGCCGGCCGGTGCCGCCTATCTCAATGCGGCACGCGAAAACGACGCGGCGCAGATGTTCATGACGTTGCAGAACTCTCGACTCAAAGGCACGACGGTGCCGGGAACGACCGCCGGGCGGCCTTAGGCGCTCATCAGCTTTTGCCAATCCTCGCGGCTAATGCGCAGCGCCGTTTCATCGAGTCGCGAGAGCGTGCGCGCAGGCAGGTGTTCTCGTGCGCAAAGATCTTCCGTCTGCGTATCGACGTAGAGTAGCCCGGTAACGAACTCGCCCCGCGCGCTTGCCTCGTGAATAGTGCGCAGCGCCGTCATCGCATCGGTCGGATCGTAGTCCACATTGAGTTTGCGCAGCACCACGTGCGATCCGTCATCGAGTTCGACCTGACGCACCGTCCCTGGTTCGTAGTCCACCGCGATCTCGCGGCCGCCGGCGATGTAATCGGCGGTGTGCAGTACGACGTCGTGCTCTTTGACGTAAGCATAACTCTTGGTGGAACCTTCGTGATCGTTGAAGGTGACGCACGGCGAGATCACGTCGAGAATTGCCGTCCCCCGATGCGAGAAAGCGGCCTGCAACAACGGAACGAGCTGTTTGCCGTCGCCGGAGAAGGAACGCGCTACGAACGTGGCGCCGAGTTCGATCGCCAAGCTGCAGACGTCGATCGTCGCATACTCGTTCTCTTTGCCGCCCTTTTGCTTTGAGCCGACATCGGCCGTCGCGGAAAACTGTCCCTTCGTCAAACCGTAGCAACCGTTATTTTCGATGATGTAGGTGCAGTCGACGTTGCGGCGGATCATGTGACAGTACTGGCCCAAGCCGATGCTGGCCGTATCGCCGTCGCCGCTGATGCCGAGCACGAGCAGCTCGCGATTGGCGAGTTTGGCGCCGGTCGCAGCCGACGGCATGCGGCCGTGCAAACCGTTGAAGCCGTGCGCCTGCTCGACGAAATACGCGGGCGTTTTCGAGGAACAGCCGATGCCGCTCATCTTCGCCAGCTTATGCGGCTCGGCGCCGTATTCGTAGAGCGCCTTGATCAGATGATTGGTGATCGAGTTGTGGCCGCATCCCGCGCACAGGGTCGTCGGCAAGCCTTTGTAGACTTCGCGGGTGAGGCCGATGAGATTGACGGTCATAAAGTTACTCCGAAACTACCGCGGGCGTTCGTTCCGCCTCGAGCAACGGTTCGATGATGGCGTGCGCGTCGATCGGCACGCCGTTGTAGTGACGAACGGATTCCAGCCGCCCGATGAGATGCGTGGGCAGCTCCATCCGCAGGATGCCGTAGAGTTGCCCATCGCGGTTTTGCTCCACGACGTAAACGCGCTCGTGCCGCCGCACAAAGGCGGCGATCTCCGGCGACAGCGGTAAGGCGCGGACGCGCACGTAATCCACCTCCAGCCCCGATTCGCGCAGCACGTCGAGCGCTTCGGCGACAGCATGATGCGTTGTGCCGTAGGCGAGAATCGCGACGCCGTGCCCGTGCTCGTCAAGCACCGGTGCGGGAACGACGCGGCGCGCCGTATCGTGTTTGCGCGTGAGGCGATCGAGATTGCGCTGCCACACTTCGGGAAGTTCGGAGTACCGCGCATCTTCGTCGTGGCCGGTGCCGCGGGTGAAGTATCCGGCGGCAGCGTGATTGGTGCCCGGCAATGTGCGATAGGGGATGCCGTCTTTGTCAACGTCGCGGTAACGTCCCCAACTCTTCATCGCGGCGAGATCGTTTTCGTCGAGCACTTTCCCCCGATCGAACGGCTTTTCGGGATAGGGAAGCTGTGGCGTCAGCCACGAGTTCATGCCTAAGTCGAGGTCGCTCAGCACGAAGACCGGCGTTTGAAAACGCTCGGCGAGATCGAACGCTTCCATGGCAAACTCGTACGCTTCGCTAACCGTGGCAGGCAGTAAGACGAGATGCTTGGTGTCACCGTGCGAAAGCGTGTACGCAAATGCAACGTCGCCTTGCATGGTGCGCGTCGGCAGACCCGTGGACGGCCCCGCGCGCTGCACGTCGAAGATGACGCCGGGCACTTCGGCAAAGTAACCGTAACCCGCATATTCGGCCATCAAGGAGATGCCGGGACCTGATGTCGACGTCATCGCGCGCGCGCCTGCCCAACCCGCGCCAAAAACGATGCCCGCCGCAGCGAGCTCGTCCTCGGCTTGCACGATCGCCGCCTTCCGTTCGCCGGTCGCTTGATCCATGCGATAGCGGTCGCAGTACCCGATGAAGTATTCGCAGAGCGAAGACGACGGCGTAATGGGATACCACGCCGCGACGGTGCAACCGCCCATTATGCAACCCAACGCCGCGGCGCGATTGCCGTCCATGAAGAGCAGCCCCTCCGTCTTGCCGCTCATCGCTTCGAGTTTATACGGATCGCTTTTTTCAAGATGCCCGGAGGCGTACTGCAGGCCAACGCGTACGGCCGAAAGGTTGAGTTCGACGGCCGACGCTTTGGAGCGAAACTGTGCGCGCAATCCTTGCTCGACCGTCGCCTCGGGAATCTCAAGCAGCTGCGCGAGCACGCCGACGTAGATCATGTTCATCAAGTACTTGCGCAAGTCGCCCTTGTCGGCGAAGTGCTCTTTGGCGAGCGCGTTAAAGGGCACGCCGTAATAGGTGACATCGTCGCGTAGCGTATCGCCTTTGCATGGATAGGTCTCTTCGTGCACCACCGCTCCGCCGGGTTTGACGCCGGCGATATCTTGCGCCCACGTCGCCGGATTGAGGGCCACCAGAACGTCGACATCGCGACTGCGGCAGCGATAGCCGCGCGAGGTCACTCGCACGTCGAACCAAGTCGGCAAGCCTTCGATGTTCGAAGGGAACACGTTCTTCGGAGCGACGGGAATACCGAGCTGCGCGATGGCGTTGGTCAGTACTAGATTGGAGGATTGAGATCCCGAACCGTTGACCGTCGCCACGCGAATTGTGAAATCGTTGACGGCGCGCGCGGACATTACGTTAGAGAGTTATCCGCATGGCATGGCCGCGACCTTCATCGGCGAAGGAACGGGCATGCTGCCGCTCGCGCACGTCGTTCTCCATATCGGCTTCTGTCAGGCCATTGCGAGAGCGCCGGAAGCGGCGCCGGTCGCCGCTCGCGTGCGCGTCACCGACCGTATCGGGCGCGTGCAGCTCGACCGCACGTTCCGCTTCGAGCGCGGCGACGAGAACGAGGCGATCGTCGAGTTCGATAATGCGTTCGGCGTTTACCGTCTCGATATCGCCGTACCGGGCTATGGTTGCTCTGCTTCCAATTACGTCTATTTCATCTCGGGACACGACCGCAGCATTGCCATCGCCTTGACGAGCGGGACGCGCGCAGCACCGGCGGTGCCGGTGCTGCTCTCAGGCGCGGCGCCGCAGTCGTTCCTGTACCTCCAGCCGACGTTTGTGCTCTTTGACAAGTCGGGGGCCGTTTGCAAGCAGCCGGTGCCGGCGCCGCTACAGACGAGTATCGTGGTCGAGAACGACCAAGACTCCTATTACGCTTGGCTTTACGCCGATCGCGGTACACCCCTCGGTTCGCTGCAACTGGCGCTTCGCTTACGGACGCCGACGCATCAATATCACTACGTGCGCATTCCCATGCAATTTCCGATTCCGCGCACCGGTTGGCCCGAGAGCATCACGCTCGATATCACCGAGGACATGGCGGACGGATTAGCGACTGAGCCCGTCAATACGCTGCTCTGTCCGAAAATGTGGAAGACGTCGGCTGGATGATCGACGTTGCGTACGCGATGTTTCTGCAAGCGCGCTCGGCGGTTACGAGCGCACGCTACCCGTCACGACTCGCCTACCGCATCGACGTCACCGGACTCGACGGAAGTGTGCCGGCAGACGACCATTATCGCGCGGCCTGCGATCCCGGAACCGGCGACGTTCGCGTCTTTCCTATCAGCGACGAGCAACTCGCCGCGCCGCCCCCGGTGCCCCGCGGCATCAACTTCAAATTCACGATAGCGCTCTGCGTAGGCGGTTGTGCGGGCGTCGTCATTCCAATAGGCCGGCCCGAGAAAAGTTCCGATCTGTTCGGCGTGCCGCTGCTGGATCCGACGTATATGTTCGGGTTGCGTTATCGCTCCTCGTCGCAAACCGGCGACGCGGCTGCCGCAGAATCGGCGTTGCCGGTCATTGCGGTCGTGTCGTCCGGAGCGCCTGAGTATCGCGTAACCTTGATCGACGCAGCCGACATAGACGGCACGGCGACATATCACTTACGGCTCGTGCCACTAAGAAGGCCCAGGGAGAACCGCCTACGCGAGCTGTGGATAGGCACGCGAGACGCCTTACCGCGCAAAGCGATCGTCTCGGGTAACTTTAGGGATAGGCCACTCATCGACGTTCCCTGGACGATCGACTTCACCGTGATCGATGGCGCGCCGTACCTCGTCCGTGAAACGGCCGACGCGAAGCTCTATCTCGATCACCGGCGCGTCGTACGTGACGCGGCCATCGCATTCGACGACGTTCGGGAACCGAACACGTTCTTCGATCGCCCACTCGTTACTCCGGAAGAAACGCGTACCGCACCCATCTTGGTCGAGCCGGAAGGTAAGCAAAGGAGGCGCGTCGTTCGACGCGCCTCCTCCGTTTCGAGCAAACCTTCGCAGTCGTCGCGAAGGATTACATCATGTCGCCGTAACCGCCCATGCCGCCGCCGGAAGCCCCGACGGACTCTTTCTTCGGCTCGGGCTTATCGGCGATCAGCGTTTCGGTGGTGAGCACCATCGCGCCGATCGACGCAGCGTTTTGCAGCGCCGCGCGGGTGACTTTCAACGGCTCGACGATGCCGGCCGCGAACATGTCGACCACGTCGCCGCTCATCGCATCAAAGCCGAACGGCGCGCTCTTGACGCGAACCGCATTCACTTGCACGGAGCCTTCGAAGCCGGCATTGTCGGCGATCTGCCGGGCCGGTTCCTCGAGCGCCTTGCGCACGATGCTGATGCCGATCTTTTCGTCGGCCCACGTCGCGCTGTGACCGTTGGCTTTCGGGGGCTCGTAGCGATCGATCGCCTTGATGGCATGCACCAGCGACGAGCCGCCGCCGGGAATCATACCTTCTTGAACGGCCGCACGGGTCGCCGAGAGCGCATCCTCGATGCGGTGCTTCTTCTCTTTGAGTTCGGTTTCAGTCGCCGCACCGACCTGAATCACCGCGACGCCGCCCGAGAGCTTCGCCAGACGCTCTTGGAGCTTCTCGCGATCGAAATCGCTGTCCGTTTCCTCGACCTGTTTTTTGATCATCTCGATACGGCCTTTAATCGCATCGGCTTTGCCGTTGCCGTCGACGATCGTCGTCTCTTCTTTGGTCACCGTAACGCGCTTGGCTTGACCGAGTTGCTCCGGCGTAACCTTGTCGAGCTTGAGACCGAGTTCTTCTGAGATCACCGTCGCGCCGGTGAGCGTGGCGATATCCTTGAGCATCTCTTTACGGCGGTCGCCGAAGCCCGGCGCCTTCACCGCAACCGACGTGAACGTGCCGCGCAGCTTGTTGACGACGAGCGTCGCGAGCGCTTCACCTTCGACGTCTTCGGCGATGATGAGCAGCGGCTTCTGCACCTGCACGACTTTTTCGAGCAGCGGCAGGATGTCGGCGATGGCCGAGATCTTGCGCTCGGTCACGAGGATGAACGGGTTGTCGAGCACGGATTCCATGCGCTCGGAATCGGTGACCATGTACGGCGAGATGTAGCCCTTGTCGAACTGCATGCCGTCCTTGGTCTCGACCTCTGTCTTGAGCGTCTTCGATTCTTCAACCGTTATGACGCCGTCCTTGCCGACCTTCTCCATCGCATCGGCGACGAACTGACCGATCTCCGGATCGTTGGCCGAGATCGACGCGACTTGCGCGATCTTATCTTTCGTGTCGACATCTTTCTTGAACGATTCCATCTCTTTGACCGCGATTTCGACGGCTTTTTCAATGCCGTGCTTGATGAGCAGCGGGTTGCTGCCTGCGGTCACGTTACGCAGGCCTTCGCGAATGATCGCTTGCGCGAGCACCGTGGCCGTCGTCGTACCGTCGCCGGCGATGTCGTTGGTTTTGGACGCGACTTCTTTGACGAGCTGCGCGCCCATGTTTTCGAAAACGTCGGGCAGCTCGATCTCTTTAGCGATGGTCACGCCGTCGTTGGTGATCGTCGGCGAGCCGAATTTCTTGTCGAGAACGACGTTGCGGCCCTTGGGACCGAGCGTGACTTTCACCGCATCGGCCAGGACGTTCGCACCGCGTTCGAGCGCGCGGCGCGCGCTTTCGTCGAATACGAGTTGCTTTGCAGCCATAATTACTTCTTGAACTCCTTAAACGCCGGCCGGCACTTTGTCGACGATGGCGAGAATGTCTTTTTCCGGAATGATGAGATACTCGGTGCCGTCAATCTTGACTTCGCTTCCCGAATACTTGCGGTAGAGCACGCGATCGCCGACCTTGACATGCATATCGACCTTCGTGCCCTTGTCGGTCACTCGGCCGCTACCGACCGCGCGGATAACGCCTTCTTGCGGCTTCTCCTTAGCGGTATCGGGGAGAAAAACGCCGCCGGTCGTCTTGTCGTCCTGCTCTACGTGCTCGACAACGACGTTATCGAACAGGGGCTTGAGATTCACTAAAAACCTCCACAGGTGATCACTGAGAAATTTTGGGTTTGCGATTAGCACTCTCAGCGCGAGAGCGCCAGCCGTGCTATCCTAGCAGACTCCAGGCACGAGTGCAAGCACCTACGAAGTCGATGAACGCTGCCTCCGCACCTTCGCATTTCCCGCGGCGCCCTGCGGCGCAACGCGACGGTTCTCTAAGCAAGCTGGTCGCTCTCGAGCCAAGCGGCTTTCGTCATCAAAGGGAACGCCTATGGGCACGGGCTCGTCCCGGTCGCGCAGACCCTGGCCCCACTCACCGATCGCTTCTGTGTCTTCACGCTGGACGAGGCGCTCGCGCTGCGCGAGGCGGAAATTACCACCCGCATCCTCGTGCTCGGGCCGATTCGAGCCCGCTCGGTTTGACGATGTGGTGACCGCGGACGTTGAGGTCACGGTTTGGAGCCAAGGAGAGTTCGTGCGTCACTTGGCCGCAGCGGCAAAACGAGGGCACAGCGTCGTTCCGGTACATGTGAAGGTGAACACCGATCTTAATCGGCTCGGCATCGCTCCACGCGACGTACCCGCCGCACTCGAAGCAATGACCCAGTTGCCCGAGATCGCGCCGGTTGGAATTTTTTCGCATCTCGCTTCGGCCGAGGAGATCGACGCGCCGTACACGACCCGGCAGCTCGCAGCCTTCGACGAAGCGCTTTCGGAAGCGGCGCCGCTGCTGGAGCGCGAGGCTACCTCGCCGTTACGTCACATCGCTGCGTCCGCCGCGGCCATGCTGTGGCCGCAGACGCGCCTGGATATGGTGCGCTTCGGAATCGCGGTTTACGGCTTGAGTCCCTCGACGCAAACGACCCAAGCGCTGCAGTCGCGCCCCGTCGATCTCACTCCCGCGCTGTCATATCATTGCGGACTCGTGGTCGTGCGCACCGTCGAAGCCGGCGCGGCAATCGGTTACGGAGGCAGTTTCCATGCGCCGCGCGAGATGCGCATCGGCGTCGTTGCAGCCGGTTATGCCGACGGCATACCGCGACTTCTCTCGAACCGCGGCGCCTTCTGCGTCGACGCTGCGCTGTGTCCCATTGTGGGACGCGTCGCGATGAATCTCACCCAGATCGATCTGACCAATGCACCGAACGCCGGCGTTGGCTCGAAGGTAACGCTCATCGGCCGCGACGGCGATGTTTCGGTAACCGCCGACGACTGGGCGCAATGGGCGGAGACGATCAACTACGAAATCGTCACGCGATTACCGTCCACATTGCCGCGAGAGTACGTGGATTAAAGCTTCTTTTCGCGCTTCGACTGCGCTCGTACCGATCGAGCGCGTTACGCTACTGCGGCGATCGCTTCTTTGAGATCGATCGTGCCGTTATAGAGCGCGCTGCCGACGATGCACGAATCGACTGCGGCCGTTCCGGATTGCTTCAACAGCTTCAGATCGTCGATGTTGCGCGCGCCTCCGCTGGCGGTTACCTGCACGGGTGCCGCAGCCGCAACGGCGGCGAGCGCTTCGAGATCGTAGCCTTCGCCCATGCCGTCGCGCACGATCTCGGTAAAGATGATGCGGGGAATGCCCCATTGCGCGACGCGTTTGACGAGCGCGTCGCGATCCACCGGCGTGCGTTCTTGCCAACCGTGGATAGCGACCTGCGTTCCGCGCGCGTCGATGCCGGCGATGACTTTACCGGCGAACTGATTGATAATGTTGCGCGCGAGCCGCTCGTCTTCAACGAGCAGCGTCCCGAGAATGATCTCGGAGGCGCCCACATTGAACGCGTTCTCCGCATGTTTGACCCCACGAACGCCGCCGCCGGTCTGCACGGGGACGTCAACGGCCGAACAGATGCGTTCGATCGCGGCGAGATTCTCGCCCGAACCGAACGCACCGTCCAGGTCGATAACGTGCAACCGTTTCGCGCCCGCAGCAACGAACGCGCGAGCGCGCTCGACCGGATCGCCGTCATACGCGTGTTCGGTCGCCGGGTCGCCCTGCTTCATGCGCACGCATTTACCGCCGCGCAAGTCGATCGCAGGAACGACCAGCATCTGCGCTGCCTAGCCCGCCGTGCCGTTGCGCCGTTCGACTGGCGTTGTTCGAGCGGCACGTACGGTCCGGTTGCCGGACCGTCGTAGGTTGCTTGCGGTCGAATTAGCCGATTGTCGGCCAATTGCTCGAGGATGTGCCCGGTCCAGCCGGCGATGCGGCCACAGGCAAAGAGGCACGTAAACTCATCGCCCGGTATGCCGAGATCCGCGAGCACCGGCGCCGTGTAAAAGTCGACGTTCGCATAGATCGTGTTGCCCGGTTTCTTCTCTTGCAGCACTTTGCGGCTAGCTTCTTCGACCGCATGCGCGGTTTCATACCATTTATCGCTGCCGCCGACGTGCTCGGCAAGTTGCTTGGCAATCGCTTCGAGATGCTTTGCGCGCGGATCGCGCACTTTATACTCCCGATGGCCCATCCCCATGATGCGCTTGCCGCCCTCGAGGATACCGCGCACGTACGGCTCGGCGTTCTCCGGCGTTTTCACTTCGTCGAGGGTTCGGAAGGCTGCAGTTGCAGCACCGCCGTGCAGATCGCCTTGCAGCGTCGCGAGTGCCGCCGTGATGGATGCATAAATGTCCGCACGGGTTGAAGCGGCGACACGCGCTGCGAAGGTGGACGCATTGAACGAATGATCCGCGAGCAGCACGAAATACGTGTCGAGCGCCTCTTCCTCAATCGCATGGGGCATCTTGCCGGTGCGCATGTACAGAAAGTTTGCGGCTTGCGACAGATCCGCTCGCGGCTCGATTGGTTCGAGACCGCGGCGAATGCGATCCCATGCTGCCACGATCGTCGGCATCTTTGCGATGAGTTCGATCGCAGAATGCACGTCGGAGAGATGTTCGCCATGTGCGTTGTGCGGTGAAAACAGCCCGAGCCCGCTGACGATGGTGCGCAGGACTTCCATCGGCCATGCCGTCTTCGGTACGTTCTGCATCGCATTGACGAGCGGTTCCGGTAACGTACGGCGCGACGCCAGCTCGTGTTTGAGCGTCTCAAGTTGATGGCGATTGGGAAGCTGCCCGTAGAGCAGCAACCCAACGATCTCTTCGAACGTCGCGTTCGGAGCGAGATCGTCGATATCGTAACCACGATAGGTGAGGCGCCCGACGGCGCCTTCGACATTACTGAGCTCGGTAGACCCGACGACGACGCCTTCGAGACCCCGATCTACAACCGTTGGCAAGGAATCCTCCAAATTAAATAGGTACGCTACACAATCCGCTTCGACGGCGCCGAAGTTTCGACTTCTGACAAAGGTCGCCGGCGCCCATGCTGCGTTCCGACGAGGCATCGGCACCCCGGCTGCCAATGGCGTGTCGATGAAGCCGCTAGACCTGACAAAGCAACCCCCTCGCAGCCCGCGAGCGCGCCTTGCGAACCTCGACCTCGTCATGGCTGCGCGAACGGTGGATAAACTGCGGGCGACGCTCCCCGGCGGCGACATCGGGGATTACCAAATCACCGGCTTTACCTCGTCGTTGCTCAACCGCCTCGGTATCGCCGAGCACCAGTTGCGTCAAGCAGTCGAGCGCGCGGCTTCCGATGCCGAGATAGCCGATTGGATTCTTGCGCACAGCGACCCCTCGACGTATCCGGAAATCAATGCGGCGTTCGAAGCACCGAAGATCGGCGAACGTCTGGGGGATGCAGCGTTTGTGGAACGCTATCCAATCGTGCGGGAACTGCCTATAGATACGGCGCGGATCGATCTGCTCGACGCCGACGACGCGAAAGCGTTTTCCGCTAAGCCGTCTTAGGCTACGGCGTCGCGCAACTCGGCACGCGCCAGCGCGTAGCCGACGAGCCGTTCGATCAACGCTTCAAAGCCGATGCCGGCCGCCGAACAAGCATCGCGCAACAAGCTCACCGGGGTCAATCCGGGTAGCGAGTTGATCTCGAGCAAATACGGACGATTATCGGAGCGAATGATGAAATCGCTGCGAGAATAATCGCGCAAACCCAAGAGACGGTGCGCGGAGAGCGCGAGCATCTGCAAACGCGCGGCGAGATCGGCGTCAATTCCGGCGGGCACGACGTGCGTACTGCCGCCGGCAAGATACTTGGCATCGTAGCTGTAGAAGCCGTCGCGATTGGCGACGATCTCGACGAGCGGCAACGCTTCCTCACCGAGCACCGCGCACGTCACTTCGCGCCCTTCCACATATTCTTCGGCAAGAATTTGCGCGTACGACTTCGAGGCATCGAGCATCGCCGCGGTCCATGCTTCATGCGTGCGCACGATGGTAACGCCTTTCGACGAACCTTCGTAGCGCGGTTTGACGACCAGCGGAAGATCGAGCGATCCCGGTAGCAAGGGTAGCGTTCCGCCGGAAAGATCGAACAGATCCCAGACCGGCGTCGGCAAGCCTTCAGCCGCGAAGAGCTTCTTCGTAAGGTGCTTATCCATCGAGAGCGCCGCCGCTTCGAGACCGCTGCCCGTGTATGGAATGCCGAGGTACTCGAGCAGCGCTTGCACGTGGCCGTCTTCACCACCCGCGCCATGGAGTGCGACGAAGGCGAGGTCGGGTTTGAGTTGCTGCACCGCATCGAGGAACCGCGCATCGTAATCCAGTGCCCGGGCGTCGTAGCCAAGCGCGTGCAGCGCGGGCAGGACTTCATTCCCGGACGCGAGCGAAATTTCGCGTTCCGAACTGCTGCCGCCCATGATCACCGCGACCACGCCTCGAGAGCCGCCGTTATGCGGCATCGATGAAAACTCCGATGAGATGCACTTCCAACTGCAGTTCGACGCCACAGCGTTCCAATACCGCCCGCCGCACGCGCGCGAGCAGCGTCGTGACGTCGCGCGCCGTCGCGCCGCCGAGATTATTGATGAAGTTGGCGTGCAAAGGTGAAACCTCCGCGGCGCCTTCGCGCCAACCCTTCGCTCCGACCGACTCGATGAGACGGGCTGCTTTGTCGTTAGGCGGATTGCGGAAACACGAGCCGGCATTGGGCAACGCGATCGGTTGCGTCCGCTTGCGCCGCACGAGGCGCGTTCGCATCCCGTCGCGCACATCGTGGGCGTTCATTTTTGAAAAGGCCATCGTCACGCGGGAAACGACAACGTCGCGGTCGAGACTCGAACGCCGGTAAAAGTAGCGCACGTCGACGCGGTGAGGCTGCGCATGAGAAGGCGATTGCACCCACACGTCGCGTACGAACTCGCCCATCTCACGATCGGTTCCGGCGTTCATGCGCAACGATCCGCCCACCGTTCCCGGAATGCCGGCTAGCGCGTCGATGCCGGCGGCACCGGCCGAAGCGGCCTTTGCCGTGATCGCCGCCATACCCGCGGAACCGCCGGCGTCGACGATCACTTCATCATCCATTTCGCTCACCGTAATCGCGGAAAACTCGCGACCCAATCGCAGGACGATGCCGCGAATGCCGCCGTCACCGATCAATACGTTGCTGCCGCTACCGATGACCCACCACGGCATTTTCCGCCGCAAGCACCATCGCATGACACCGGTGAGTTCCTCTTCGGTATCCGCGGTGACCAACGCATCCGCCGGTCCCCCTATTTTCCACGACGTATATGGGGCAAGCGGCTCGTCGAAAAGGGCGCGATCGCCGGCGATTGCACGAAGCGCGTCGCCGTCGTCGGGCCGCAAGATGCTTGCGACGGCCTGTGCGTTCGTCAAACTCACGATTGCGCCGCTTGCGCCAGACGCTCTGCAGCATCCGTGATGTTGCCTGCACCGAGCATTAACACCAGCGCACCGTCCGGCGCTTCGTCGAGAATGCGTCGCTGCAGATCGTCGACCGACGCAACGTATCGAACGGCGGCGCCATTGCCGGGAATGGCGTCTCCGATGGAACGTTCGCTCACGCCGGGGATCGGCGGTTCCGATGCGGCGTAGACCGGCGTGAGGTAGACGCGATCGGCACCGGCAAGTGCGTCGGCGAACTCGCGCGCCAGATACGCAGTGCGGGTATAGCGATGTGGCTGAAAAGCGACGATGACCGGGCCTGTATGATAGCGTCGCGCTGCCGAGATCGTAGCCCGCACGGCCGTTGGATGGTGCGCGTAGTCGTCAACAATGGTAATACGATCGCTGGCCAGCAAGATATCGAAGCGGCGTCGCACGCCGCGAAACCTCTGCAGCGCCTGCGCCATCGCGTCGAACGGCAGTTGCAGCGCGTGTCCTACCGCGAGCGCCGCCAATGCATTCTGCACGTTCATGGCGCCTGGGACGCATAGCTCGATATCGCCGAGCCGCCGGGCGCTGTCGAGGACCGTAAAGCGCGATCCGTAGCCGCGATACTCCAAGCGCTCCGCGCGCAAGCGCGCCGTCGGATCGAAGCCGTACGTTACGACATCGCTGCGAAGGTCGTGATCGCGCAGCGATGCCGACAATGCATTATCGCTGCCGATCACCGCGCAGCCGTCCTCGGGAATTTTCGCAAGAAACTCGCCGAAGGCACGTGCGAGTCCAGGGAGTTCGTCGTCGCTGTTGAGATGGTCGTTTTCGATATTCGTGACGATCGCAATTTGCGGATCCAGCAGCGCGAACGAACCGTCGGATTCGTCGGCTTCGGTGACGAACCACTCCGAAGAGCCGGGATGCGCGTTTGTATCCAGATTGCGGTCGATTCCGCCGAGTACCAATCCAGCGTCGATGCCGCCGCCACGCAAGACGGCGTGCGTCATTGCCGTCGTCGTGGTTTTGCCGTGCGTTCCACAGACCGCGATGCCGCGACGGTCGCGCAATAACTGCGCAAGCATTTCGCCGCGGTGAATTACCGGTATGCCGGCGCGCATGGCGGCGGCGTATTCCGGGTTACCGCGATCGATTGCGGAGCTGACGACGACCGCATCGGGCAAGTCGACGTTTCCGGCCGCATGGCCAATCGACACATGCACCCCTTCGCCGCGCAAACGTTCGATCAACGGCGTGACCGTGACGTCGGAACCGGTGATGCGATCGCCCCGGGCGAGCAGAATACGCGCGATCGCGCTCATTCCTATGCCGCCGATTCCAACGAGGTGATAGGTCACGGTCGCTTCTCTTCGCCTGCGAGCGCAGCGATTCGTTCGAGAATCGCCGGCAGCGGATCGACAACCGGGATGCGCCCGCTTTGCGCCATGACCTCCGCGACAGCCGTAGCTAAACGTTCTACCTTGAGGTCCCGCTCGTCCACGACCACGGCGCCTCCATGGGCGGCGAAGCGGCGGGCGTTTTCGTCTTGGTGCGCTTCGGTCGCATGCGGATACGGAACCAACACGGCCGGAAGACCCAGCGCCCGCAGCTCCGCCAGCGTAGACGCGCCGGCCCGCGCCAGGACCGCATCGGCCGCGGCGTATGCGTCCGCCATATCGTCAAGATACGAAACGATCCGCAGATGCGGCGCTCGGGCGGCGCGCTCGCGTACCCGTTCGTAGTCCGACGCGCCCGCAATCAAGAGGATCTGCCACCGCGGGCGAAGCCGAGTTCCGGAACCGAGCTGCAGCACGGCATCGTTGATCGTACGGGCGCCCTGGCTGCCGCCGATGACGAGCAGCGTTTGGTTCGCGGGATCGAGGCCCAGGCGCGCAGACGCCTCGTTGCGGGTCGGCAACGTTGAGCGGGAGTAGCGTACGGGGACGCCCGTCGGCCGGCATTTTGCGCGTGCCTTGCCGGAGAAGCCGCCGCATTCGCCCCAAATCTCGTCCACCATGGGGGCCAGTACGCGCGTCGTCAAACCAGGCGACACGTTCGGCTCCAACAGCACGATCGGCGCACGCACGACGCCCAGCCGGCGCAGCAACCGTGCCGCCACTGCGACGGGAAAGCAGACGTAGCCGCCGGTGGCGACGAGCAACTGCGGTTGCAGCCGGCGTAACAGTCGTAGGCTTTGTACGACGCCGAGTGCATTACGGACGCCGGACGACAACAACGCCGGCGACGGACGACGCGGCAGCGGCTGTCCGGCGATCGTATACAACGTATAACCGGCGCGCGGTACGATGCTGCTCTCGAGACGGCCGGACGTTCCAACGAAGACGGCCAACGCGCCGCGGTCCCGTAGAGCATCGGCGATCGCGATCGCCGGATAGAGATGCCCGCCGGTGCCCCCGCCGGCAAAGACGACGGTCACGTGATGGCTGAGACTCTGCGGTGTCGACCTACGTTGGCAATGAGTGCGACGGCGAGCAAATTGACGACCAGCGAGCTGCCGCCAAAAGAGATGAACGGTAACGGTACCCCCGTAACCGGCCACGACGACGAAACGACGCCGATATTGACGAAGGCTTGAATCGCGATCATCGCGCCGCAGCCGATCGCGAGGAAGAATCCGAAGCGATCGGGTGCCGCGAGTGCTATTTTGATCGCACGATAAGCGAACACCACAAAGAGCGCGACGACGACGAGCGTCCCGATTAAACCCAGTTCTTCGCCGAGTACTGAAAAAATGAAGTCGGTGTACTGTTCGGGGAGATAGAAAAACTTCGCGCGCGATGCGCCGAGCCCCACGCCGAAAATGCCGCCACTTCCGAGAGCGAGCAGCGACTGCACGATATGAAAGCCCGTGTTGAGCGGATCGCGCCACGGATCCACGAACGCAAAGACGCGCGCGCGCCGGTAGGGACTGGTCAGCACCGTCAGGGCGGCAAACGGCACGGTAGCGCCCACGAGCAACGCCAGATGCATCAGTCGCGCGCCCGCTGCAAACAGTATGGCCAAAGCGATAAAGAAGATCAGACTCGCCGTGCCCATATCGGGCTCTTTGAGCACCAGCACGCCCATGATGGCCGCGGGCAGGCAGAGCGGAAAGAGTCCGTTGCCAAGCGACGTGATGCGTTCGCCCCGCGTCGATAGCACCGCCGAAAGATAGACCACGAGCGCAAGCTTTGCAAACTCGGAGGGTTGGATGCTAAAACTTCCCACGCCGATCCAACGACGGCCGCCGTTGACCCCGAAGCCCACGTGCGGCACGAAGACGAGCAACAACCCCACCGTGGCGCCGACGAGCAGCCAGGGGGCGAACGCCCGCAAGCGCGTGTAATCGATCCGATAGAGCAACAGCGCGCCGCCCAAACCGACGACCAGCCACACGAACTGTCGCTTCACGTAGTACGCGATGTCGCCGTGATCGGCGTATGCGGTGGCACTGGAGGCGGAGAAGACCATGACGAGCCCGATCGCTACCAAAGCCGCGACGGCCGTAAAGAGCCAGATATCGAGCGGTGCTGCGGTAAAGGAGCGCGGGACGCGGCGTGTTTCAACGTTTTGCGAGGCGAGCAGTGCCGCGTTAGGCATTTGCGAGCTCCTGTTGACGGGCGACGGCGTCGGTGAACCGCTCCCCGCGTTCTTCGGCGGAAGCGAACATGTCGAACGATGCGCACGCCGGAGAGAACAGCACGACGTCGCCCGCTTGCGCCAACTCACCGGCGCGCGCGACTGCCTCGTCCAACGATGCGGCGTAAACGCTCTCGACGCCCGCAACCGCGGCGATCTCGTTTGCCGCTTCCCCGATCGTGACCAACGCTTTTGCGCGTTGGCGAATCACTCGCCCGAGCTCGTCAAAAGCACTGCCTTTTGGCCGTCCTCCTGCGATCAAGACGATCGGCCGGAGATAACTATGCAGCGCTGCAATCGTCGCGGACGGCGTCGTCGCCTTGGAGTCGTCGACATAGAGGACGCCGTGGATCTCGGCAACCGGTTGCAAGCGGTGATGCAAACCGGAGAACGTCTTCACTGCCGACGCGACCATAACGGGAGAGCAACCGGCGGCAATCGCTCCGAGCATCGCCGCCATGACGTTGGCCACGTTGTGTTCGCCGGGCAAGGGAATTTCGTTGCACGCGAGCAGCGGCAGAGGACGCGGGTCGCCGACTGCGGGCGCATAGGTGATCGTTCCGTCCCGCACGTACATCGCCGCGTGCTCGCCATGGCGCAGCGTAAACCACAGTTGCCGCCCTACGACGCGCGCGCTGCCCCGCTGCCACGCAAGTGCCGCGATGCGCGCGTCGTCGAAATTGCCGACGAACCAATCGTCGAACGATTGGTTCGCAACGATCCGATACTTGGCTTCGGCGTATTCCTCCATAGAAGCATAGCGGTCGAGGTGATCGGATTCGATATTGAGCAGCACGGCGACGCGCGGTTTGAACGAACGAGTCGTTTCCAATTGAAACGAGGAGACTTCGGCAACGACCCAATCGTCGGGGCCTGCGGAAACCACCTCGCGAACGAGCGGATTGCCGATATTGCCGCCGACGCGCACGCCGCGTCCGCACGAACGCAATATATGGCCCACCAGTGCCGTCGTCGTCGATTTTCCTTTGGTTCCCGTCACCGCAAGGATCGGCGCCCGGCAAAGGCGATATGCCAGTTCGATCTCGCCGATCACCGCAACGTTGTCGTCATTGAGCCTTCGCACCACCGGCGACGTTGGCGGAACGCCGGGCGACAGTACGGCGCACTCCACGTCGTCGAGCACATTTTGAAGATCGCGCGGCAAAACGAAGCGCGCCCCGAGCGATTCGGCTGTCGCGATGGCGCCTCCGATGCGTTGCGGGTCGCCTTCGTCGGTGGCGAAAAGACGCGCACCGCGTTGCGCGAGAACTTCCAGCGTCGCTAAGCCGCTGCGTCCCAATCCAACGATTAGCCACGCACGCTCAGGAGAGAATTCCAGATCGTCGCTCATCGCACGATGCTCCATCCTAGCAACGAACAGAGCGATGATGCAACCCAGAAGCGGGTCGTCACGGTCACTTCCGGCCATCCAAGCAACTCAAAGTGATGGTGCAGCGGGCTCATTCGAAAGACGCGTTTGCCGCCGCTGGCTTTGAAGTACGCGACCTGCACGATGACGGAGAGCGTTTCTGCGACGAAGACGGCACCGGCGATCACGAGCAAAAGCATCTCGTCACTAACGATCGCGACCCCGGCAAGCAGCGCGCCCAATGCGAGCGAACCGGTGTCGCCCATGAAGATGCGGGCCGGATACCGGTTGAAGAGCAGAAATCCCACGCACGCGCCTGCACCCATCGATGCCGCCATCGCACAGGCCGGCGCGCCCGATTGGGCGCCGACGACTCCGAAGAGAACCAGCGGCGGAATCATCGTGCCGGTCGCCAGCCCATCCAAACCATCGGTCAGATTGACGGCGTGGATGGTCCCCACGACCGCGCAGATGCCGAGCAGAAACCACAACCAATGCGGGGCGAGCAACCAGTATGTTCCTGCATGGAAGAGCGCATAGCGTTCGCCCAACTCGGGCCGATCGAGCAATCGCAGGAAGATCGTCGCCACGAACGCCGTCAGCAGAAACTTCGTGCGCGCGCGCAAGCCGCGTTGCGGCGCACCCGCAATAGAGAGTATATCGTCGAGCACGCCGATTGCCGCGCAGGCAACGACGAGAACCACCAACGCGATGCAGAACGGATCTCGGCAGAAGATCGCCAAGACGATCGCGGCGGCAACAAAGACCAATCCGCCCATGGTCGGTGTGCCGCTCTTGCTACGATGCGTAGCGGGAGCGAGCTCGTACGTACGTTGGCGCACGTTCCAGCGCCCGAATGCAGCCACCAGCGCAGCGCTGCCGGCGACGGCGATGCAGAACCCGGCGGCAATAAACGGCAGCATCATTGCAGCAGCGGATTCTCCCCGGTACCGCGCCATTTCAACACGACCACCGGGGTCTGTTCGTCGCTATTGCCTGCGGGATTTCCGAGCAGGGCATGTTCGACGTTGGCCTTATGCACGCCGGCCGAAAGACCGAGCACTTTGGCGATACCGAGATCGTTGGCATCCACCACGGCACACGCAATGCCCGTGCGGTCGCGAAATGCCGCCGCAAACGTATCGGGTTCCCGCGGCGCAAAGACGATGGCACGCTCGTACGGCGGCATCGTGCCGGTGTACCCGTCGAATGCGGCGATCGCATCGCCGAGCAGCTCGTAAAAAACGCCGCGGCGACCAACCGCGCGTCCCAACAGCTGCAGTACCGTCGCTCCCACGACCCGCCAGCGCCCCGCGCGCTCGATGACGAGTTGTAAGGATTCCGGCTGGCTGATCGTCGCCATGGGTCCGGCGCAGCGGCACAGCACGTAGGCGAGTTTCGAAGGACGAATGTGTTCGGCCGCAACGAACTCGCCTTGCGCGATCGCCAGTGCGGTTTCCGAGAGCGTTACCACGTCACCCGGATAGGCGATGCCGCGCACGCAGGTCGCGACTAATCCAATAAGGTCGTCGCCGCGACGTACCAAACGCGTGCGCACCGGCACGGCGCGGATGCCTGCGGGGAGTTCCGGGCGCTCGACCAGCAGGCTGCCGCGACCGCTCATTGGAGTGCCTCCACGATCTGCTCGAGCCGGTACTTGCGGGAGCCTTTCAAAAGCACCGCATCGCTCGGAGTCGCGTGATCGCGCAGCCACGCTGCGGCTTCAGTGTTATTTCGTACCTCGACGATCTGCGAGGGCAGGAGGCCCGCATCGCGTGCACCGCGTGCGAGTTCGGTAGCAAAATCGCCTTCCACGACCAGCACGTCGACGATCCGCGCGGCGTGTGCGCCCACGCGTTCGTGCAGCGCCTGCGACTCGTTGCCGAGTTCGGCCATGCTGGCTAGAACGGCGATGCGGCGTCCTGCCGATTCCTGCGCAAAGGCGTCGAGCGCGGCGATCATGCCGCTCGCGTTCGCATTGTATGCGTCGTAGATGATCTTCGGGCCGCCATCGCCCACCGTCAGTCGAGCATAACGTCCCGCGGGTAGTTGCAGGCTCGGAACGGCCGGCGCGATGACGTCCAGCGGTATTCCCAGTTCCAGCGCGGCAGCCACCGCCGCCGCTAGGTTGCAGCGATTGTAGCGGCCCGGAAATCGGATCTCGACAGCGCGTCGCATCGTCGTCGTGCCGTTGCGATCGATCAATGTATCGCCGGCGATGGCCGTGATACGCTCGAGCGCCCATTCTGCACCTTCATGCCCTTCGGCAAACCAGTGAGGGCGACGGTCGAGGCCGCCGGCGCGCAATTGCGATACGTCGTCATCCGCGTTGAGCACCGCGCGCGCGCCTCGCGAAAAGAGTCCCCATTTCGTCTCGGCCAAACGCTCGCGCGAGCCCATGATCTCGAGATGCGCTTCGCCGACGTTGGTCAAGACGCCGACCTGCGGGCGTGCAATGTCCACGAGAACCGCGACGTCGCCGAAATTGCGCGCGCCCAACTCGAGGACGATGACGTCGTAACGCGCGTCGTCGGCGGCCAGCAGCACTTTGCTGACGCCGATTTCGTTGTTTTCATTGCCGGGCGGCGCCAAAACGCGATCGCCGTAGCGCGCGTGCGCGAGCTGTTCGAGGAACCCGCGCGTCGTCGTTTTGCCGCTGCTGCCCGTGATGCCCACGACGGCGCCCGAGAACCGTTCGCGCGCCAAGCTCGCGAGATCCATGTACGCTCGAAGCGTATCGCCGACGACGAGCGTCGTAACGCCGGGCACGGCGGCCGATGCGTCGTCGACGACGAGCGCGGAAGCGCCGCGTTGCACCGCTTGCGCGGTGAACGCATGCCCGTCGAAACGTTCTCCATGTAACGCGAGGAACGTATCTCCGGGATGCAACGTCCGCGTGTCCGTCACGGCGCGCACGGCCGCAGGCGCGTTCTCCGATTCCAAAACCGTTGCCCCTGTGGCACAGACTGCGGCGGCGAAGTGCAGGTTCACCGTGCGGTCAGATGCGCGAGCACGTCGCGGACGACCGCGGCGTCATCGAACTCGTCGACACGATCGCCGATAATCTGATACGTCTCATGACCCTTGCCCGCAACGAGCACGACGTCGCCGGCCTGTGCGTCGGCGATCGCGCGTTCGATTGCGCGGCGCCGGTCCAGCTCTTCGATCACCGGACCGCTCTGCTCTCCGATGCCGGCGCGAATATCGTTTATGATTGCGAGCGGCTCTTCGCTGCGCGGATTGTCATTGGTCAGATAGATGCGATCGGCGAGATGCGCCGCCACCGCACCCATCTCCGGACGTTTCCCGCAATCGCGATCGCCACCGCAACCGAAGACCACTGCGACGCTCTTGCCGCCCGTTTCGCGCAGGGCGCTCAGTGCGTTTGCCAACGCATCCGGCGTATGCGCATAATCCACGATAACCTCGAAATTGCCGGCGGCAATGCGTTCCATGCGGCCGGCGACTCGCTGTAACCGGGCCAGCGCGCGCGCGCTGCAATCGTCGCCGATGCCTTCCATGCGGGCTACGGCGACTGCGGCCAGCGCGTTGTAGACGTTGAAACGGCCGGGAAGCGCCAGTTCGAACGAACGGCCATCCAAGCGAAATCGGCTGCCGCCGGGGCGGGTGGTCACGTCGACGGGCTTTACCGAGGCGTCGCGGCGCAGCGCGTAGGTCACCACCTCGCGTCCTTGGGCCAACAGTTGCGCCGCCCACTGTGCGCCGGTATCATCGTCGCCATTGATGACGCAGCGCTGCGTCATCTCGAAGAGCCGCCGTTTCGCCGCGCGATACGCGCCCAGTGTTTCATGGAAATCGAGATGGTCGCGCGTCACGTTGCTAAGCACGGCGCTAACGAATCGCACGTCGTCGACACGTCGCAGCGCCAGCGCATGGGAACTGACCTCCATTGCAACCGCCCGAGCGCCCTCGCTGCGCATTTGCGCGAGGACGTCATGCAGCTCCGGCGGCAATGGCGTGGTGTTGTGCAAATTCCAATGCCGGTGCCCGTATTGCGCGCCGACCGTTCCGACGATGCCGCATCGTTTGCCGGCTTCATTGAGAATCGCGGCAATCATATGGGTTATCGTCGTCTTGCCGTTGGTTCCGGTGACGCCGACGATGTCGAGCGCAGACGATGGATCGCCGTAGAAGGCCGACGACAATGCCGACAGCGCCGCGCGCATGTCGGCGACGCGTACGACGGCGATACGGTCGTCGACAATCGCCGCGGTGTGGTTCACGACGACCGCACGAGCGCCGCGCGCGATCGCGTCTTCGACGAAGCGGTGACCGTCGGTCCGTTCGCCGTTGAGCGCGACGAAGAGCGAGCCGGCGACGACGTGACGCGAATCCGTCGTAACGTTCGTGATGCGTTGATCCGCATTCCCGTCGACCGTTGGATCCACCAGCCTGTCGAGCAACGGGATCAGTGGAACGTCGCGATTACTCCCCATCGCTCGCAACCGCGTCCCCCGGAAGAACTCCGGCGTGGAGCATTGCGGCGCGCGCGATCGAAGTGAATGCCGGAGCGGCGACGATGCTGCCGTAGTAGGCGCCAATCGGCCGTTCGAGCTTGACGTAAATAACATAGCGTGGGCGCACATACGGTACCATGCCGATAAACGATGCAACATAGTATCCCGCCCGGTAACGACCGTCCACAATCATCGCTGCAGTCCCCGTTTTACCGGCCGTCGCGTAACCCGGCATGCTGGCGGTATCGTGCCCCGTGCCGCGCACGACGACCGACCGCAGGAACGACCGCAGTTCGGCAGCGGTTTTCCGCGAGAAGACGCGGCGCACGACACGCGGCTCGAAGCGCTGAACGAGCGTTCCTTGCTGATCGTAGACGGCGCGTACGATTCGCGGCTGCAGGAGCAGACCGCCGTTAGCAATGGCGCAGTAATAGCGCGCCATTGCCAAGGGCGTGACGGAGACGCCTTGTCCGAACGCCATCGTAGCAAGCGACGAACCGCTCCATACGTTGGGCGGCGGCACGATCCCCGGGTTTTCTCCCGGTAAACCGACTCCAGTCGGCGACCCGAACCCTGCGCGGCGTTCCATTGCATAAAAGGTCTTCGCGCCAATGTCTAAAGCGACTTCTGCGGCTCCGACGTTGTGCGAGTACGTAATGATGTCGCCGAGCGTCTCGGTGCCGGAAATTCCCGCCGTGAAGCCATCGTCGGCGTTGTGAATGGTGTTGCCGCCCACCTCGATGGCGTCGCGCGCCGGAAAGCGGGTCTGCATTCCGACGCGGTGCGATTCGAGAGCGGCTGCAGCCGTCAGGAGTTTAAAGGTCGAGCCTGGCTCGTATGCGTCCAACACGCAGCTGTCGCGCCGTTCCGCGGCGGTGTACGCCCAAAAACGGTTGGGATCGAAGTCCGGCGCACTGGCCATGGCGAGCACCGCACCGGTCCACGGGTCCATGACGATGGCGCAGCCGTCGAGCGCGCGATAGGTATGCATCTGCGTGGCCAGCGCGCGTTCCGCAACGAACTGGACGTACGGGTCGATCGTGAGCTCGACGTTATTGCCCGGCTGAGCCGGCGTGATAACGCGCTCGCGTCCGAATGGAATCGGACGGCCGAACTCGTCGGTCTCCAGCGTTATGCGCCCGGAGCGTCCCCGCAAGACGTCGTCATACGCGTACTCGACGCCGTCAAGACCGTTCTCATCGGTGCCGACGAAGCCGAGTACGCTGGAAGCGAGGCGTCCGGCAGTATCGACGCGCAAACCCGTATCCTCTTCTTTGATTGCGACGCCGAGTTGGTTGAGCGCGCGTACTCGGGCGGCGGTTTCATGCGAGACCTTTCGGGCAATCCAAACGAACCAGCCATGACGATCGTGCAACGCCGCGATCTTTGCCGGACCGAGCGGTCCAAAAATTCGCTGCAGTTTGCGGACCGTATCGCCGGGATCGGCGAGTTCTCGCGGGACCACGTAGATGCTCTGCGATGGAAGGGAACGTACCAGCACGTTGCCGTCACGATCCAAAATGCTGCCGCGGCGGGCAAAAACGTCGATGGTATCCGAGCGTTGCGCCAACGCTTCCCTTGCATAGATCGGACCTTTGAGCGCCTGCACGTCGTACAGCCGCCACGCCAGGAAGACAGCAACCGACATACAGGCGTAAAAGCAGACTCTGGCGCGCATCGGTGCGACGCGCGTGAACGTGCGGCGGTGCATCGCAGGTGTTACGGTCGGGCGGCGATGGCCGGAACGAGAAAACCGGCGAGCGAGGAGAGAATCGGCATGTGCGACGGTGCGCTGCGCAACGTCCGGCATCTGTAAACGCACGACGGCAAAACGTTGAGGTTCGCGCATGCCCATGCGCGCCGCGATATCGGCCAAACGCGCATCCGATTGAAGAGCGGCTATGCGATCGTCGAGACGAATGGTCTCTTCCTGTAACGCGTCGCGCGTCGCAGCGTTACGCGCGACCGCATAGCTCAGACCAGTGAACGTCGAGGTCAGCACGACGTAACCCATGAGCAACGCCAAGACGGCCAACACCCCGGCGCAGACCCGCGCCGGCAATGCGCTTCGCGCGCGAGCGGTGCGGCCCCGGCGTCGCTGCGTTGCAGCGGCGACCGTGCGCGGTTTCTCGACGCGGACGGAGCGTTCGCGTGGCGCCGCACTGGAAGCGGTCATAAAAGGCTCCGGCGCTGGGCAACGCGCAGTTTCGCGCTGCGCGCTCGCGGATTCTCGCGCAATCTCGCTTTCGCCTGGAACTTGCGGCCGCCGAATCACCACCTCGAGGCGGTCATCGTCGCGCATCGTGCGTTTGACGATGCGATCTTCCAGCGAGTGAAAGCTGATAGCAACGACACGACCGCCGTCTTTGAGCCTGCCGATGGCTTGATCCAAACCTTCACGCAGCGCACCCAACTCGTCGTTGACGACGATGCGAAGCGCCTGAAAGGCGCGCGTTGCGGGGTGAATACGTTCGCGCTTTCCGGGTTGCTGCACGATCCCGGCGATCAAGCCGGCAAACTCGGCGGTCGTTTGCGGCAATGCGCCGCGCTCCCGGCGATTGACGATGGCGCGCGCGATGCGACGCGCCGCGCGCTCTTCACCATACTCGAAAAAGATCCGCGCCAGCTCCCGTTCGCTGGCGGTCGACAGCACGTCGTACGCACTCTCTCCCGATTGGGGATTCATGCGCATGTCGAGTGCGGCGGGACGCGAAAGCGCAAAGCCGCGTTGCGGATCGTCAAGCTGCATCGACGATACACCCAGGTCGAAGAGAACGCCGTTCACCCGTTCCACGCCTAAACGCTCCAAAACGGCGTCGATTTGACGGAAGTTGGCGTGGACGAACGTAAAGCGCTCGTCGGTGATTTGCGCGGCGCGCGCGGCGGCATGCGGATCCGCATCCAACGCGATCGCACGTCCGCCGCGCAAGCGACCCAAGATCGCGCGCGTATGACCGCCCGCACCGAAGGTCGCGTCCACGTATACGCCGCCATCGCAAATCGCCAGTCCGTCGATCGCCGCGGCCAGCATAACCGGCACATGCTCGCTCAAGGGGTGTCTCCACGCTATAATCCGAGCTCGCCCATGAAATCCGGCATCTCCCCGGCGGGCGGCTTTTGAAAGTCGTAGCGCTCCTTGGCCCATATTTCGATGCGCGTCAGTAAGCCGACGGAGACGACGTTGCGTTCGATCGCGGCATACGCGCGCAACAATGCGGGGACGACGAGACGACCTTGCGCGTCACAGCCGACCTCCTCGCTATGCGCGAAAAGATAGCGCAAGAAACTGCGATAGCGCTCGTCCTTGCGGGGCACCGCTTCCAACCGTTCGCAGAACTCGACCCACGTTGCACTGGGATAGAGCGCAAGGCACTGGTCGGGCGGCGCGATCGTCAGCACGAACTGCGACCCGAGACGTTCCCGAAAGCGCGCGGGCACAATCAAGCGGCCCTTATGATCAAGGGCATGCTGTTCGGAACCTGCGAACCGCGGTAGTCCGGCGTGCAATCAACCTCCGAAAAGCTCCACAACGCTCTACTTCCCACCACTATACCCCCCTCAGTGGGCGAGAGCAAGCCTTAACGATGTTAATCTCCGCGTTGGCCGGTGTGGCTTACACAAAGAAGACGCTGCGCGAAATGAAGCCAGACAAAACATAGTGCCACTGGCGGTGCAGCGCTGGAGTCCCCGCTTTAGGAAAGGATGCTGTTATCGCCGTCTTTTTACGAGTTCGATGTATAAAGAATAACTGCGAACGCTTGTTCGGTCGATGTGCGCTTTGCGTACCGCCGTCGCCGAGATTGGCTTGCGCTCCGGGCCGAATCGTGAATGCGGTCGCCGTTTCTTTCGCCCGCGGTCAACTACACAATCGGCCGTCATAGAGCACCGCCATCGGCGGCTCGTTCAAAACCGGCGTCGAGCTTGACTAGACCCGGTTTCGAACCTTGCCCGGGCGGGTCGGCGAGGCTTGATTCATCAAGCCGGCACCTGTTGGCGCCGCCCGTCCATGAGGTGCGGGGCACCAAGCGATCGAGAAATGCTGCGGCGGCCGGCGTGTCGCCGAAGAAGTTGGGCCAATCGTCGATCGGGCGATTGGACGTAATCATCGCTGATAAGCGCAGCAGCTATCGTTACTGGGCGAAGCGCCGCCTTGCTTTCGGTTCGGCGTGCTGCCCCCCGACCGGTCAATCGACGCGCCTTCGGACAACGTCGGGTGAACAACGCGGCTTTTTGAGTAAAATGGAACTTTCCGATCGGCGTTGACGGGGTTATCTTTAACAGTCACCATTCAGTATGCGAAAAATAACGGATCCGACGGAAGACTCGTTGGTATCTCCTCGAGTTACAACGCAAAAAAAGAGAGCCCGCCGCGCGAGCTCTCCAACCCGGGTCAATGTGTTGCCGTAGGGACTAAACGCTGTTCGTGATGCTCAGCGTGCCGGTACCGACGGTCTTCTTGCCGGACGTGACGGTAAAGGTCACCGTGCAGGAGCCGCTCTTCACACCGGCGGTCACGTCGTACGTACCTTGCGCACCGGTAACCGTGGCGATGTCCTTATTCGTGCACCGTTTGTCGCTGTCTTTAATGGTGTCGCCGCTAGGATACTTCACCGTTACGGTGGCCGTTGGATTGGAAACAGAAAGTTTTACCGAACAGGGGTAACCTTGATGCCGTTTTTCTTGGCACACTTCATCGCTTCGACGAGATTGCTGCCCAGCATCGTCTGTGGTGATATGCCGAGCGCATTGGACGCGGCGCCGCCCGCATTAACGCAGCTACAGCGGCGCAGGCGGCCATTGACAAGTCGACCGCACGTAGATTCGGCGGTGGATGCGCGCAGCGCCGACGCTGCCCGCAGCAAAGCGATGACGTGGAAGCCGTGGTAACGGCGCTGAGCTTTTGACCGACGCCGGCGAACGAAGAACCGATCCCGTAAGAGGACCAGGGCGCTTGGAGTGTCGATACATGGGAAACCATTTGACTTAGCTACCTGCGTAATCGCGAACCGGTCAAGATGTCGCTTACGAGTCGATTTTCCAAAAAACACCGTCAAGAAAATGCATTCGTTCACTCCACGCCGCAACACAGAGCCGGGCGCAACGGCCGTCGAATCTAAACTCGTGAAATATCGACGGACGATCGTACCTGCGCTACTCGGCGCCGTGCTGCTTTTGACCGGCTGCTCGAAAGGATCCCAATCCGCTTCACCGGCATCCGGCGCGCAAGTGTATGCCGCAAATTGTTCGAGCTGCCATCAAGCGAACGGCCAAGGTGCCGCCGGTGCATTTCCTCCGCTGGCAGGCAGCCAGATTGTAGCGGGCGATGCCACGCGAATGATTCACATCGTCAAGTATGGCCTCAGCGGCCCCGTGCAAGTCGTGGGAAAAATGTACGACGGACAGATGCCGGCGTGGAGCCCGCAAATCTCCGATGCCAACCTTGCCTCGGTCATCACGTACGTGCGCTCTTCATGGGGCAATCACGCTGCGGCCGTCACTGCCGCCGACGTTGCGGCCGTGCAGGACGACGGAAGATCGCACTAACCGCGCAACTCTCGCCCGTTTTTGGCAGTCTAATGTTATGAGTGCTAATGGGTCGGGAACCCATCCCACGCGTTGGCACACTTTGAAGGAAAGGAGTACTGCAACATGTCTGACTCACTCGCCCGCAACGGTTCTGCAGCAGCCGGCTCGGATGGCTAATTGGGCGCCCTTCCGCGACTTTTTCGGCTTCGATCCGTTCCAGGCGCTGCGCTCGCAGTGGGCGTTTGAATACGACGTGACGCGCACCGACAACGGCTACGAGGTCGAGGTTCCGGTTCCGGGCTTCAAATCCGAGGACGTCGAGGTGAGCTACCAAGACGACATCGTAACCATTAACGGCAAAGGCTGCCGGCGTTCGTTCTCTCGCTCGTTCAGCGTGCCGGAAGACGTTGATCCCGAGAAGATCGAGGCGCAGGTCAAGGATGGAATGCTCGTGCTGACGCTCGCGCGCCGGCCCGAGACGCAACCGCGCCGCATCGCCGTAAAGTAATCGCGTTGTGCTGTACCGGCCGTCGCTTCAAGCGCATGGCCCGGGCAGCCGCTCGCTCGGTCAATCGCGGCACGGCAGCTTGCCGATGTTCTAACGCCGTACTCAGGGAAGCTCCAGACGATATAGATATTATCGGCGATACGCCTTTCGCACCGTCGTGAGGCAGGGTCTCACTCGTGAGGCAGGGCCTCATTACGGAAGGAGAAGAAGCGATACACCGCGATGAAACGGTTCGTCGGAATCGGCAGCCTTATAGGACTGCTCTACGGGTGCAGCGGCGGTTCATACTTGCCGTACGCGTCGCATTCGCTCAATCCGGCGATGCTGAACTCGCTGGTCTCGAGCGCCGCAGCGGCCGACGGCGTTCCCGTCGGTCTCGTGCGCGCGGTCGTCATGGCTGAATCCGGCGGCGACCCCTCAGCGGTTAGCGTTGCGGGCGCGCAAGGACTCATGCAACTGATGCCGGGCACTGCCGCGGGTTGCGGCGTCGTCAACTCTTTCGATCCGTCGCAAAACGTTGCGTGCGGCACGAGCTATCTTCGCTCGCTGCTCAATCGCTATCACAACAACGTCACGCTCGCCGTCGCGGCGTATAATGCCGGCCCCGGTGCAGTCGACCGTTATCACGGCGTGCCGCCGTACGCCGAAACGCGCGCGTACGTCATCCGCGTGCTCGACGCCTACCGGAACTACTGATCGCGCCCGCAGCGGCGTGACGCATTCAACCGGCCGCGCACGATGACGACGCTGATTCAACACGAACCGCTTCCCCGCGTGCGCTTGCGCTTAATGCACTTGCCGATTCTCGACAGCTACATGCTGCGCGAGATGTTCAGCCCGTTCATGTTCGCGTTCGGCGCGTTTCTCTTGTTCTGGGCGCTCAATATTTTCTTCTTGGCGGCCGACTACATCATCAACCAGCACGCGCCGTTCTTTCTGGTGCTGCGCTTCGTCGTATTCCGCATTCCGCAGGCCATTCCGATGGCGTTTCCGTTCGCTTGCCTTTTCGCCGCGCTGTTGGCGATGGGCCGCTTGATGGGCGACAACGAGGTTACCGCGTTGCGCACCGCCGGCATTCCGGTGATGCGCATCGCGCTGTCTCCGCTGCTCTTCGGCGGCGTGATGTTCCTCATCGCGTACGGGATGAACGAGTACGTCGCGCCGGCATCGGTGGAACTCTCCACGCGGACGTTCTATCAAATCATCTATCACACGAACTCGCTACCGGTCGAGCCGCAGTTCTTCCGCAAGGACCCGGACACCGGCAATACGTTCTACGTCGGACAAGTGGCGCCGGACAATCAAGACGATGCTGGACGTTCAAATCTTCAAACCGGCCAAGTACGGACCGTGGAACGAGACGCTGCAAGCGAAGACCGCCGACGTGCAAGCATACCACGCTGGTGCTGCACGACGTGATCGATACGCGGTACAACAACGACGGCTTCCTGACGAACCAACAGCACGTCAAGAGCATCTCGATCGGCTTGCCGCTGGGCGAAACGGCATCGCAGTTCGTCAGTCAAGTCAATAACGATCCGTGGACGATGAGCAGCAAATCGTTGCGCACGCAAGTCAACGCGCTGCAATCCCAAGGTATCGGCGGCACGGCAATGGGCAATCTGCAAATCAATCTTGCCGATAAGCTGGCGTGGCCGTTCGCCTGTTTCGTCAGCGTACTGATCGCTTTACCGCTCGCGCTGCGATTCGGCAAACGCGGACGAACGCTCGGCATCGCGCTTGCGATCATCGCGTTCTTTGCCTACTATTTGCTGACGTCGGCGTGTTCGGCGTTCGGCCGAAACGGCGCGATCAACCCGTTCGTCGCGGCATGGCTGCCCAACGTCGTCATGGGCGCCAGCGGCACGATTCTTTTATGGCTGGAAGAACGCTGACCGATGAAGGCTTCAACCACCGCCGCGCCGTCATCGCAGCGATCGCGTTAGGCGCCTACGTGGGCGGCGTGCTGCCGCTTTGGGCGCACGCGGCCCGAGAACAGCGACGCGCAAGTCGCGCTGACGCTCTTCAACACGCAGAGCTGCGCGCAGCACTACACGGACGACGCCCCAGACGTCGTCGCGCAGGCCCGTCGCCGACCCCCGGCTCCGCCGGCGACGCCCGGTCCGCCGAACATACCGTCCGGGCGCGGCCAACGGCACGTTTCAATTGAATCCGACGCCGCATCCGTTGCCCGGACACACGCCGGCCGCCACGCCGCCGCCCGTGCCGGGCGCGACCCCCAACCCGACGTCGTCCTTCGAACCGGTCTTTCTGGTTCGCGGCGGCGAAACGCCGCCGCCGATCCCGCCGGCCGGTCAAGCGACGCCGCGTCCGACGGCCGAGCCGACCGGCGTGCCGACGCTCGCCCCCGGATACATCGCAGTCATCTCCGATAAGTGGTCCGGCAATCGCGAACGCGGCAAGCCGAGCGATGCGATCGGTAACGTGCACATTTACTACGGCGACGAAGAGATCGTCGGGGAGCGAGCGCACTTCGACGGCGTGCGCATCCATGACGATCAGCGGACATCCGTTCCTCGTCAATCACGAGCACAACTCCGTGCTCGATGCCGACGTCATCGTCTTCGACACGATCGCCGCAGACGGCGAAACTCGTCAACGGCAAGGGCGCGAGCGACGAAGGCGTACAGCGCGGGCTCGTCCATTTTGCCGCCTCGATCTGCATACCGACCCCGACGGGACGGCGCACGGCAACGACCCTTATATGACGACCTGCGAGAACCCGCGCGGAGGCTATCACATCACCGGCAAGACGATGGACGTCATACCCGGCGACAAGATCGTCGTGCACAAGGCCGTGCTCTGGTTGGGCGCAGCCGCCGTCTTCTATTTGCCGCTGCTCATCATTCCGCTGCGCAACGTTGAGAGAGGGCCCGGGCACACGCGCTGGTTCCCCGAGGTCGGTTACGATTCGTACGAAGGCGCGTGGATCAAGATTCAGATTCCCGTTCGGCAAAGACCGCTACTATTACGGCTACTACATCGTGAACTATTTCACGAAGGAGGGCTTGGGTCTCGGCTACGTCGGCTTCTATTCGAGCAAACGCGGCCGGCGCAGCGTCAGCGTCAACGTTTACACGATCAACGACCGGCTCGCGGGCGGCCGCCAAACGAACTTCATGCTCGGCGAACAAGAGAATATCTCGCAGCATCTGCACAGTAACTTCCAGTTTTCGTACCAATCGAACTACGGCCCGCTAGTCAGCATTCCGCCCGAACGAAACCATCAGCGAATCGATCGTTCATCAAACCACGCAGACGTCGCAGAACTACAGTTTTAGTCACACGTCGGTGGGAGGGCAGTCGAGCAGCGACACGCTTGAGCTTTACCGACACGCGGCAGTTCAACGAAAACCTCAACCAGACCGTAACGTTCGACGACAGCAACAGCAACGCAACGTTTGGCGTCGGCCCGGCTCCAGTTCGTTCAGCAATCAATCGGAGTTCGATTATCTCCTGCAATACACGACGTCGGGCGCCGACTATCAGATGGAGTGGGATAAGACCTATTCGCAGCAAGCGACCGGAATCAATAAGATTCCGGAGTTCGATATACGCCCGAGCGATTTTTTCCAACACTTTTTCATACCGCTTTCGGCCGAACTGACGGTCGGCGAATATAGCGAGCCCGCCGGTGAAGGCGAACCGCAAAGCTTGGCGACGTGGCGCGGCGACGCTAACCTCGTCGTCGGGCCGGCACAATACAAGGTGCTCGGCAGCGATTTCGAGGGAACGGTAACCATCGATCAATACGCATATGGAACCGGCGACCTCAAGGCCGCGGTGCAGCAAGATCTCAGTCTTACCACGCCGATCAGCCGGCACGTCGTCAACACGCTGACGTACAACGAAGCCAACTACAACGGCCCGGCGCTGGTGCCGTTCCAGTATCTCGACCAGCAGCCCACGACCAACACGAAGAACGCGCAGGATATGGTGCGCCTCTTCAACGACGACGTCTACGCATTTTCGCTGGGATGGGTCACGAACTTCGACGGCATGGCGCAACCGCTGAGCTATCAGCTCACCGCGAAACCGTCGCCGCGTTCGGTCGTGCTGTTGAGCGGATCGTTCATTCCCGGTCCGGGTCAAGGCTTCGAAACGACGAACTTACAGCTCTCGACGCCGTTCGGTCGCGACGCATCGCTGCAGTTCGTGACCGATCTCAACTGGAAAGGCCCCGGGGGAGATGGTCGCCGACAAGATCATCTACTACACGCGCACGATCGGGAACTGTTACCAACTACTCGTGCTGTATAACGAGTCGCAAGACCAGATTAACGTCGGACTGAATCTGCTGGCCTTCCCCGGGCAAACCGCCGTCTTCAATATCGGACAACCGCAACCCGTGGTTCCGTCGACCTTCAACTTCTAAGTTTGCTTACTCGGGTATTTCTCCTTTGCATTTTCGGCTCGGGATTACTTAAAAGAGACGGCGAGTCTCATGATCGAGCGCATTCAAAGTTCAGTGCAACGACACTGAACGAGGACCGTCTGACCGAGCGCCGAGCAGGACGGCGAGGCGCGAGGCAGCCGATAGTGAGTCCCACATGGAGGTGGGGCGACGAATGTGTCAGCGAGTTCGAGTGCCGTCTTACTGAGTTATGGTTCGTCGCACGGCGGATGCCCGCACGCGCAGAAATCCGATTCCAAACTTTGCTGCGCTGCATCCCGGCAGCTTTCGCCACAGTACGCTTCCGCGTCGTTGACGGGCGCCGAGACGGTGCAGTTGCAGGGTTCGTAGCTGCATTCGACGCTGAGTTCGCGCATCACGAGGAGCAAGAGTTTGGCGGCATTGGGGTTATTTGAAATCTCGATGCTGACGATCTGCGCCGTCGGGTCCTGCGGCTGATACTGCGCGATAGTACGTATTGTCGAAACACGTGTCGCATGTTGAGCACCGGAGAAATAAACTCGGGCGGATTGGGTCCGCCGGCGCCCATGGAGTCGTAGAACTGCCATTGACCGCCGTTGCTGGCTTGCGTTACGAAGGCGTTGAACGTCCAAAGGTGCGACGGCGATGCGCTCGGCGACGGGGACAGGCGAGGCAATACCTTTGAATATCGCGGTTTGCGCCAGCATCGAAAACTCGGTTCCCTGGCCGTTGCTATTCGGATTGAACGAGAACTGCTGCGGCGTGGTGCCGAGTTTGCAGCCAGGTAGGCGGAACGTGGGGATTCTGGTTATGCACGAACTGCACGGCCTCCGCGTACGCGCCGATGCCGTTACCCAAGGCAATCAGCGCAAACGAATAACCGGCCCAATTCGTTTGTATGGTCTGGGTTGAAGGCGTCACGCCGCTTCCGCGTCGTGTTCAAGACGATCATATACTGATAGTTGGAGAAGTTGAACGGCTGCTGGACGTCAAAGTGTATCGCCATATATCCCGGAGGCGCGCCGCCGGGTCCCAGCCCCGGAGGATTTGGCGTGACCTGACGACCGCACGCCGCAACGATGAACGCCGTTACGACAACAAAAACAAAAGACAGTTTACGAATCATGATATCCTCGCTGGCGCTGCGCGATGCCGCTCTCGCTGCGTTGGCTGCGGTGTTATTGGCGGCGGCATTTCCGAAAGTCGGCGCTGCATGGTTGGTCCCGTTAGGGACGGCAATTCTGTTCTGGTTATGGCAAGGTGCTTCCTGGAAACGAGCGGCGTTGCTCGGCTGGTTTGCGGGCTTCGTTTTCTTCGCGATCGATTTTGCGTGGGTGGGGCATACCGTCGGACGCTATATCGGCGTCTTCGGACCGTTTCTCGCGTTCGGCCCCGCACTGATCGAAGCGCCGTTCTTTGCAGTTGCCGGCATTCTCGCGTCAATTGCGTACGGTCGCGTTCGTCCCACATATGCACCATTAGCGGCTGCGGCTGGGTTTACGCTGTGCGAATGGCTTCGCTCGATCGGCGTACTGGCCGCGCCTTTCGATCAACTGGGTTACACGCAGGCCGATACGCCGTTGCGCGCAATCGCCGCCTATGGCGGAACCTACGGCATCACGCTGCGTCTTGTGCGTTGCCGGCGCGTACGCGGCCGACGCGCTGCACCGCAAAACGTGGCGCCGGCTCGTCGTGACGGCGCTCCTCGCGATCGCTGCCGTCACGGGTGCGCGCATGGATCTTCTGGCCGGCTCGACATCTGCAACCGCCGACCATTCCGGTCGCGGCAGTGCAAGGCAACATTCCGCAATCGTTCAAATGGAACGCGCTGGCGCTGGCCGATCTACCGTTACACGCGGATGACGCGGAACACCGCGACATTTCATCCCGCGTTTGGTCGTTTGGCCGGAAACGGCCATTACGACGGAGCTCAATCTCGATCCAATGCTCGGCCGCCGTTTCGCGGAGCTTATCGCACGATATGAACGCCACGATCGTTGCCGGCGCGATCGATGCCAACCCGACCGGGCTCTACAATGCGCTCTACATCTTTTCGCCTGAACGGCGGCTGGCAGGTCTATCGTAAGCGCCAGTTGGTCCCGTTCGCCGAATGGTTTCCGGGACGGCGCTTTCTCTCGTGGCTCCCGTACATCGCCGCACTCAACGGCGGCTTGACGCCCGGACATGACGACGCCGTCTATCCCGACGCGAGCGCTGACCATTGCGCCGCTCATCTGTTGGGAATCGGCTTTCGCCGACCTCGCCTACGCGCAACTGCGCAACAACGCGCAACTGCTGGTGGTCAGCACCGACGACGCCTGGTTCGGCAGACGTCGGGACCCGTACATGCACGCGCAAATCGCACAACTGCGCGCGATCGAAAGTGGAGCGTACGTCGTGCGGGCAGCGGCAACCGGCATCAGCGGCATCATTGCGCCTAACGGTACGTGGCTTGCCCGCAGCGCGCTCGACCGGCAAACGGTCGATCACCGGACGCGTCGGCCCACGAGTGCCGCACGGTCTTTGCAGCGATCGGGCCGACGCGCATCGCGCTATGGTTAACGGTGCTCTACGTGCTCTTGCTGCTCGGGTCGCGAACGCCGCAAGCGCGGTGGCGCCGATGACTAAACGCGCCAGACTCTGGAAACGCATTGGCATTGCGGCATGCGGCGTCCTCATGGTCTGGGTTATCGTGGAAATCGCCTTAGCGGGCCGAGGCACGCCGCCTATTCCGCCCGGCGCAGACGCCGATCGATTTACTCGGCGGTCACGTCATGAACAATCACATCTCCACAAAATCGTGGAGCTTCGATTACGACCACGCGCATCTTTCGCCCGACGGCCTCAGCGGAACGGTCGACGGCGTACGCAACGGAATCGTGTTTCGCAAAGGCAAACCGTACCTTCGCATCTCCGCGCGGCACGTCAAGCTGAACATTACGACGCTCGATTTTACGGCGGTGGGAAAAGTACACGTCGAACGGATCAACGATCCGCAACAGCGCTCCTTCGATACGGATCTCGTGACCTGGACCAACGATGCGAAGTCGTTGAAAATGCCGCATCCGGCGTACGTTCATTCGGGCGGTCAGACGCTAACGCTGCGCAATATTTCCGTCGACTTCGACGCAAACACGATTCACTTGGGAAGCGTCAGCGGAAGCGTGGACGTCGCGCGCTAGGTCGCGCGCCGACGATCATTCGTCGGCGAGTTTTTTCTTCGCCTCGGCGATGAGCTTCTTGACCTTCTGGCCGCCCTTGTGTCCGATCTCCTCATAGAAATCAGAGCCATACTTTTCCTTGACGACCTTGCCGCCTTTTTGACCGATGGACTCGTAGAACTCGACGCCGTGACGGTCGCGCGTGACTTTGCCGCCTTTGCGCCCGATATCTTCGTAAAACGTCGAGCCGTAGCGATCCCGTACCGTGTCGCCGCCTTTTTTGCCGGCTTCGCGTACGGACATCTCTCGTTTCGCTACGCGCTCGCTCTTGTCAGCCATCGGTCATACTCGTTAGGAGGATGCTATGATGCCGCCGTCTTGCGTTTGGGGCGCTGGCCGCCTTTCTGCCCGATCACCTCGTAAAAGGAAGGGCCGTACTTGGTCTTGGTGGCCTCTCCGCCTTTACGGCCGATCTCCTCGTAGAACTCCGAACCATACTTCGCTTTGACGCGTTCGCCGCCGCGCCGGCCGGCCTCGCGCACGCTCATTCCGCCCGACTGTCCAGAATCTTGTGCCATGTGGGGTTCTCCTCTTAGGTCTGGGGTCTAGTCTTTCCCATACAAGCGCTCGGCAAACTCAGGATTGGCTGAGAAACGCGGCGCAAGGCGCCGTAGACCTGCTCCGCGCGATGCCCGCAATCGTTCCAGGCCATCGTCGTTGTCAATCACGTAATCCGCGCGTTCGCGAGCGGACTGCGGGATTCATTTGCGAGGATACGCGGGCGCGCACGCGCGTTTCGATCGATGCCGTCGCGTTGCACGATGCGCGCGATGCGGCGCTTCGAGGGGCGCGACCACGAGCACCGATTTGTCCACGAGCGCATCGTACCCCGTTTCGAAGAGCAACGGCACGACGTGGACGATAATTTGTCCCGGCGCAGCCAGCGCTTCACGCTCGAGGGCGATGCGCCGGATATGCGGATGGAGCGCCGCGTTGAGCTTGGCACGCGCTCGCGCGTCGGTGAACACGATGTCGGCCAATGCCGCCCGGTCGAGCACGCCGTTGCGCACGACCGCGGGCCAGAGTCGCGCGATCTCGAAAAGTCCGTCGCTTTGCGGTGCGACGACTTCGCGCGCGATGACATCGGTATCCACGACGTAGGCGCCGAGATCGGCTGAAGATCTCGGCGACCGTACTTTTGCCGGAACCGATGCCGCCGGTGAGTCCGACCCGCACCGCGGCGGCCGTTACTCCGGCGTCTGCTCCGCCGGAGGCTTCCGGCGACGCGTTGACCTCGCCGAGATCCTCCTCGACGATCTTTTCGATCTCTTCGATCGGAACGTCGGCGACGTGTTGAATCGACGCCGTGATGCGTCGCGTCGCGTGATTGATCGTGAGCAGCGTGACTTCGACCTCTTGCCCGGCGGCGAACTGCGCGTTCGCATCGAACTCGCCCTTCGGCACCATCGCCAGAATGCCGGGAATCACCTCGACGAGGAGATAGTTCGGCGTGACTTTGACGATTTGCGCCGGCAGTTTGTTCGTTTCGTACAGACGATCCGCATATTGGTCCCACGGATCCGGCAATGCGTGCTTGAGCGACAGACTTACTTTCTTGGCGTCGGGATCGAACTTCATGATCTCGACTTGCACGACGTCGCCGATCTTCACGACCTCCGACGGATGCTTGATGCGCGCGTACGATAACTCGCTGTTGTGGATCAAGCCGTCGATGCCGCCGAGATCGACGAACGCGCCGAAATCGGCGAGTCGCACGACGACGCCCTCACGAATCTGTCCGACTTCGAGCGTATCGAGCAGCTCTTGCTTCTTGGCCTGCAGCTCTTCTTCGAGCACCAAGCGCTGCGAGAGCACGACGCGATGGCGCTTGTGATCGAGGTCGATCACTTTGAGACGCAGATGCTGTCCGACGAGCTCTTCGAGATTCCCGACCGGCTGACGGCGAATCTGCGAAGCGGGAACGAATCCACGCATGCCGAGGTCAACCAAGACGCCGCCTTTGACGACTTGCGTGACGGTGGCTTCGATGACTTCGTCGCGATCGTGCGCCTCGATCACCTTCTCCCACGTCTTCAGCGCGCGTGCGCGCCGTTCCGAAAGAAAGAGCGTGCCGTCCATTTCGTCGATGCGATGGACCATGACTTCGAGGGAATCGCCGACGCGCAGGGTTCTGGGATCGACCGCGAGCGAAAGTTCGCGGAAGGGAAGAACGCCTTCAGATTTGCCACCGACGTCGACGAGCAGTTCGTCTTTGTCTTTTTGCACGATCGTGCCGGTGAGGACTTGGCCCTCGTCGAGGACCCGCAGCGATTCTTCGTAGAGGCGCTGTTCGAGCGCTAACTGATCTTCTTCTTCGTGTTCTTGCGTGGGAGCGGCTTCGATTGTAGAGATGTGTCGTTTCCTACCTTATATTATAATTTTTGGATCTATCGTTGGCACCGGCGACACCACCAGGTGCCGCGTCCGGCGATCACGGTTCGAACGATGGTGCCCGTCCTGCAGCGCGCGCAGCGCTGTCCGTGCTTTCCGTAGACCGCAAGGACGTTTTGAAAACCGCCTTGCAGCACCGTCGGCATCCACGTAATCGTCGAAGGTGGTTCCGCGCCGTTCGATGGCGCGTCCCAAAACATCAACGATGGCGTGACGTAAGCGGCCGGCGGCCGCTCTCGTCAATGCCCGTGCGGGCCGACTGGGACGAACTCGAGCCTGCCAGAGCGCTTCGCATGCATAGATGTTACCGATGCCCGCGATGCGCCGCTGATCGAGCAAAAATGCCTTAATCGGGCTCGTCCGCCCCGCCAGCATACCGATAAAGGCTTCTGCTGTAAAGCGTTCGGAGAGCGGCTCGATTCCGAGCTGCGCGTCCCACGCCTCGTCCGCGCTGGACGAGGCGCATGCGGCCCGAAGGTCCGCACGTCGGCGAAATGCAGCCGGCTCTGCATCGCTGAACTCAATGACGATGTGGGCTGCGCGGATACTCGGTCGGTGCCGGCGTCACCACCAGACGGCCCGTCATGCGCAAGCCGGTGACGAGCAATCGGCCGGACTGCAGCTCCATCACCGCATACTTCCCGCGCCGGTTGCACCGCAGACGATGCGGTCGCCGGTCAGCGCTTGCGCGAAACCTACGCCGGGCGGCGCAACGGCCATGCGAGCCAAGCGCACGTCGGCGCGTGCAATCGTCTTGCCGACGATGCCGCGTCGCAACCCGCGAACGATCGTTTCGACTTCAGGAAGTTCCGGCAACGCGGCCTTACCGTGCCGCCGGCACGGCCGTCAAGTTCGATGTTGCACGCCCGCAACGATGCCGTCCTCGACCGCTTCGCCGGCCGGCAGTTCGATGACGTATCGCGCACGTCGCCGCTTTCGCGAGGGATGCGATCGTCGGCAAGCGAGGTGCGCACGACCGGCACGTTGGCGAAGACGCGGCGAACGCGTCCGTCGCCGGCGATGAAGATCATGTCGAGCGGCACGAGCGTATCCTTCATCCAGAACGCGACCGGCTCGTCGGCATCGAACACGAACAGCATTCCGGTGTGCGGCGGCAGCGTCTTTCCGATCCATGAGCCCGCGCTCGCGTTGCGCTTGCGTTCGCGCCACCTCCAGCACGAGATCGTGCTTCGGAGCGTGCACGGTTACGGTCGTCAGAAGCGCTAAGGTCGACGGCGTCAAACACGTTCCAGCGTTTCCTCTTCGCGCATCGGCTCGACGTCGTACCAGTTGTCGCCGGTCTTCACCGTCACTTCCAACGGAACCGACAGCGGCACGACGTTCTCCATCAGGAACGCACGAGGCCGGCGACGTCCTTGAGCGTGGTCCTTGCGCACTTCGAAGATCAGTTCGTCGTGAATCTGCAGCAGCATCGTTGCGTCGAATTCGCGCTCGCTCAAGGCGCGGTCGATGCGCACCATCGCCAACTTCATGAGATCGGCCGCGCTGCCTTGGAGCGGCGCATTGGTGGCCTCGCGCTCGGCCGCCGCGCGTAACATGTAGTTGCCCGATGTCAGTCCCGGCATATAGCGCCGCCGTCCGAGCAGCGTTTCAACGTAACCGCTGCGCCGCGCATCTTCGATGGTGCGTTCGATGTAGGCGCGCACCGAAGGAAAGCGCGCGAAGTAGGCAGCGGTCATCGCTTTGGCTTCGGCGCGCCCGATCTCCAAGCGCTGCGCCAGCCCGAAATCCGACATGCCGTAGAGCAGCCCGAAATTGACGCTCTTGGCCATGCGCCGCTGGTTCGGATCGTACGCTTTCGCCCGGCGCCGACGCTGAAGATTTGACGAGCGGTGAAGTCGTGAATGTCCTGCCCTCGTCGAACGCGCTGCCGCATCGCGGCGTCCTTGCGAGAGATGCGCCATCAAACGCAGTTCGATCTGACTGTAATCGGCCGCGAGCAACACGTACTCGTCGCTGCGCGCGACGAAGGCACGTCGAATGCGCCGGCCCAGTTCGCCGCGCACCGGAATGTTTTGCAAGTTCGGGTTGGTCGAAGAGAGCCGCCCGGTCGCGGTTGCGGTTTGATTGAACTCGGTGCGCAACCGGCCGTCGCGCGCATCGACGAGTTGCGGGATCACGTCGACGTACGTATTCTTGAGTTTGGTCACTTCGCGCCATTCCAACACGAGCGCGCAAATCGGATACTCGCGCGAAAGGCTCTGCAGCACTTCAACGCCGGTCGCAAAGCCGGTCTTGGTACGTTTCCCGCCGGGAATCTGCAGTTTGCCGAAAAGCAGCTTGCCGAGTTGCTGCGGCGAGCCGATGTTGAACTCTTCGCCCGCAAGATCGAAGATGCGCCGGCTCAAATCCGCTGCGGCCGCGCCGACGCGTTCGCCGATCACGCTCGAGTTCGCGGAGATCGATGGCAACGCCGGCACGTTCCATCTTGGCCAACACCGGCGCCAGCGGCATTTCGACGTCTTCATAGAGCGCGAGTTGTCCGCGCCGCTCGAGTTCGGCGCGCGCGTTCTCGATGAGGCGTCCGGCGGCGTCGGCGTGTGCGGCGGCATCGGGCGGCAGTTCGTTGCCCAGCAATACCGTCACGGCGTCTTCCGCATCGGCAAAACCGCGCGACGGATCGAGCAGATGCGCCGCAATCATCGCATCGTCGGCGAAATGCGCGTTCTCGATGCCGGCCGATTGCAAGCGCATGCGAGCAACCGCTTCGTATCGTAACCGCCCGGACGTTGCGTTTGCGCGAAAAGATTCGTCAGCGCCTGGCGAACCGAAGTCGTGCGTCAAGCGCGCCGATTGAAAAGGCGAGGCCCTCGCCTTGCGCGGCGCTGACGCCCAAGCGATCCGTCGAGTAGCGCGAAGACGAGCCGTTCTTTGCCGGCCAGCGCCGTCAGCTCGTTGGCAAGCTGCTCGTACTCCGGCGGATCGACGGCGTGGACGTAGCTGCGATAGTTGCCCGAGAGCCGCGTTTCGCTGGCAAAGAGCGGAAGGTCTTCGGGAATCGGAAGTTTAGCGAGCAGCGTCTTGAACTCCAGTTCGCTGTAGAGCGCAGTACAGCTCGCGTTCGTCCGGCGGCGAGTAACGGCTGCTCTCCCAGTCCACGTGTAACGGCAAATCGCGGCGCACGGTGGAGACCGCACGGCAGAGACACGCCTGCTGCCCGTAGGTTTCGATCAGTTGCTGCAGCTTGGCGCTTCCGGCCAGCTGCGGATTGGCGATTAACGCGTCGAGCGATCCGGCGGCAGCAATGAGTTTGCTCGCGGTCTTTTCGCCAACGCCCGGAATGCCGGGAAGATTGTCGGACGGGTCGCCTTTAAGACCGCGATAATCCGCGAGTTGCGACGGCTCCAAGCCGAAACGTTCGCGCACGGCCTGCGGGATCGTATCGCCCGAGTTCGGTGATGCCGCGACGCGTGACGAGCACGGTGGTTCGCTCGTCCACGATCTGCAGCAGGTCGAGATCGCCCGGTAACCACCACGGTCTGCTCGCCGGCTTCTTCGGCCTGACGCGCGAGCGTCGCGATGACGTCGTCGGCTTCCTGACCCTCGATTTCGACGACCGGAATGTCGAACGTCTGCAGTACTTTGCGTACGAGCGCAAACTGACTGCGCAATTCGTCGGGCATCGCACGGCGCTGCGCTTTGTATTCGGCAAAGAGCTCGACGCGCTCCGCCGGCATGCCTTTATCGAAGGCCGCCAGCACGTGCGTCGGCTTTTCTTCGGCGATGAGTTTGTTCAGCATCATCGTGAAAGCCGTAAACCGCATTGATCGGCTGACCGTGGCTGGTCGTCAAAGCGGGAAGCGCAAAGAACGCGCGATAGACCAGGCCGTACGTATCGAGCAACATCAGCGCCATGGCGTCAGCGCACGTCCAACGACGACGTTCCGGCAGTCACGCTGCCGTCGTCCGCGATATCGAGCACGGAAATGACGTACTGGCCCCCGCGCGACGGCAGCACGATCGCCAAACCATCGGCTCCGGCGCGTTCGACCTTCCACTCCAGCGTGCGCGTTTCGGCTTGCGCCAGCGATTCGTCTGCCGGGGGCTGCGACCGCCGCACGAACGACATGACTTGCGCGTGATTACCGGTCGAGTCAACCCATGGATGCCACGTCGTTCCCTCCGGCGCGCTGCTTTGCGTCGTCGCCACGCCGATCGCCAGCAAGTGCCGGCGCAGAGGAAAAGACGGCGCTGCCGGAAGGCGTTCCCGCAGCTAATGCGTACGATATACGTTCCGCGTTCACCGGCGCCGTCGAACGCAACGCGCGCGGTCGTGCCGGCGTGCCATGCGCGCGCCTGCAATCGTCTAATGCGGCGACGTGCGCGCGTCCGGCACCGCGCAACGATCACCGGCACCGTGCTCCATTGCAGCGCTCCGTCGTGGACCATCACCGCGCCCGGCTTGCAACTCGCCCGCCGCGTCCAGCGCGCGGAAGTGCGCCGACCGCGCGTCCGTCCGTGCACGCGCGCGACGCTGTACTGTACGCCGAGCGCCGACTCGAAGGTCAGCAGCGCCTCGCCCTGGGCGCCGGCCGCTTCGGCGGTAACGTGCAACGCTTTCGCCGGCGCGGTACACGTCTCTCGTCGAGTGCGATACGCACGTTAGGATCGTCGCCTTCACCGTTCGACGTAGGCGCATACGGGATCGATCTGCACTTGCGTCGCATCGGTCGCGCGGCCGCCGTATTCGACGGAAGCGAACAACAAGTTCGTGCCGAGTTCGGGCGATGAGAAACTTCCGCGAGCTCGTCCTTGCGCGTCGAGCGTCAAGGTTTGCCGCTGCGTCGCATTGCCGTGCGTCAAATCGACGGCGACGCGCGCGCCGGCCAGCGGTTTGCCGTCGAGCCGCTGCGCGTCGACCGCGAACGCCAACGGCGACCCAAGACTCTGCTCCTGGCGTTCGACCGTGACGTGAATCGCCGCGTCGGCCGTCGGAACGACGACGCGCGTGTCGGCCGTCGCGCCGTGCGGATTCGACCGTCGATGCCGTAGGTGGATCCGAGATCGTCGAGCGGATGCGGAATGCGCACCGTCGCGTTGCCGTCGTCGTCGGTCGTCACGACGGTGTCGTACCAATGCGTCGTCGCCCAATCCGGATTCTCGGGCGCTTCACCGAAGTAGACGTGCGGCGAGCGCACGACCGTGACGCGAACCGTTGCGCCGGGCTTCGACGCGATGCACGCGTAGCGGCACGTCGTCGCGCGGATCGCAGCGCGAGCCGCACTCGGACGTCACTTCCAGCGACAGGGCGCCGGCGTTTGCGTCCACGTGCACCGACGCACCGCCGGTCGCGCCGCCCGACGGCCTGCGCGAGTACGGTATAATCGCCGGCCGGCGCGTTTTGCGGGCACGGCGAGCGTCGTCGAAAAGGCGCCGGCTTCATCGACGGTGCACGTGTCGAGACGGCAACGGGGCGCGCGCCGTTCTTCAAACTGACGAGCACGCGTGCCGTTTTCGCGGACGCAATATGCCGCCGGCATGCCGGCGCACGAAGCCGGCGGCGCGTACGACGCCGCCGGCATGAACTACCGCCGAATCGACGCGCACGCCGACGATCGCCGATGGAACGGGCGCTTGCGGCAACAGGCTGAGAAAAGCATAGCTTGGACCCCATTGTGCGAGCGCAAACACCGGACGCGGGGAACGATTCCAGCGAACGATGCCGTCGTCGCCGGTGAACGCCGTGACGAAGGCAGTCGTGCACCACGAACTGCACGCGCATGCGCGCCAGCGGCATGCCGGTACCGAGATCCATGCCGTACAGCAAAAACCCGCCCGGCGTTTCTTTTGAAATCAGTCCGACGCGCGTGCGGTTGATCCACACTTGTTCGCCGACGTCGCCGCGACGCGCTTCGACGACGAAAAATCCTTCGCGATTGCCCAGCGGCAGATTCACTTGATTCGATTGAAACTGATAACCGCCGGGCGGCGTGAACGTAAAGGATGCGACTGCGCGACGACGTCGCGACGTCAATTGGCGCGCGGACTGAAGTTCGCTCCGGCGGTTAGAACGTCGACCGGATCGACGTCATAAACCGATATCGCGACCGGCGCGCTCGAATAGGTATCCAATCGAACCGTCGCCGGCTTCCACGGCACGTTGGAATCGGCGGCAAACAGTTCGAAGTACGCGTCGAAGCGATGCAGATCGACGATCGGCCGCTCGGCGCCGCGCAGCTGAAACGTTGATGAGAAGCAGCACGAGGACGGCGGCGACCAGACGGGTGGCCAACATTGGTGTGCGCTGCTTCGGCAGGGCGAACTGCGAGGCCCGCGTAAAGCGCAGAGCGTGGACGAACAAACGGCGGGAGAACGCGCCCACTTCGACGCGGTGCCGGTTCTGCGGCTACGAAGAAAGCGACGATGCCGCACAATAGCGTGCGCGAGAAATCGCACCTGCAGGTCGTCGTCGCATGCGGTTCCTGCGGCCATCCCTTCGCGGTCCTCTCACGCAATTGATCCGCTTGGCTGATGGTCGGGGCTTGCGTTCGCCTCGCTGCAGCTTCGACGTCATGCTGAGCGAGCGATGCGAGTCGAAGGACGCTCGGCGGGCATAACCGCGCGCCCACAGGCAGTGCGCTCATTGCGTTCGTTTTGGCGGCAATCTCGCTTGTTGCGAATATCGCGGCGCCGGCGGTTGCGGCGACGCTGCCGCCGCTTCCAAAGATCGCGCTGCACACCGAGGTTACGGTCGAAGTGAACAAGCACGGTCAAGTCGTGCGCATCACCTCAACCAAAGCCTGCAAAGTCAACGACCTTTAACGTGCAAACGTTCGGGAATGCGTTGCAGATGTGGATTCGGCGTCCCGACGGCACGGCGCAGGTCGGCCTCTATCGCGTAACCTACGACTACGATCCGAACACCAAGAACGTCGCCCGGCACATTTCGCTCGTCAAAGCTCGGCGGCAATTGGGGCGATGCGCCGGGCGCGGCGACGGTCATGATCGAGAACGCGCGCAAACAAGCATTGGAAGCGCAGAAGCGCGCGCAACAGCAGAACGCCAAGCTTCCTTCGCTCAACGAGATACGCGGCGTTACGCCGAGTCCCAAACCAACGCTCCGCCCAATGTGAAGTTCGTAACGTACCGGCCGCCGAGACGGCCGGTCGAGACCCGGCGTCGTCGAAGGCGACGCCGTGCGCGCGATTTCCACGGCGACGTTGCGCGACTACCTGGAGCTGGCGCCGCACGAACGCATCGCGTGGCATGCCGCCGACGAACCGATTCCCCTTACCGATGTAACGCTCGAAGCGCCGATCGTACCGCCGCGCAACGTGTTCTGCGTCGGGCGCAACTATCTCGAGCACGCGCGCGAGGGCGCACGCGCCTTGGGCAAGCCGCTGACGCTGCCCAGACGTGCCGACGTTCTTCACGAAAGCGCCGCACGTCGATTGCGGCGCCGGGTGCGACGCTGCATCTGCAGGCGCACGTCTCGAGCGAATACGATTATGAAGCCGAGCTCGCAGTCGTCATCGGCATCGCCTGTAAAAACGTTACGCGAGGCCGACGCCCACGCCGTCATCTTCGGGTACACCGCGCTCAACGACGTGACGGCGCGCGACCTGCAACGCGAGCACGGCCAATGGTTCAAAGGCAAGAGTTTGGACGACGCCTGTCCCATCGGCCCGTGGATCGTCACGCCGGACGAAGTCGGCGACGCGCAAGCGCTGCGCATTGCGCTCTATCGCAACGGCGTCCTCAAACAGAACGCGACGACGGCCGACATGATCTTTCCGATTGCGCGCCTGATCGCCGAACTTTCCAAAGGCATGACGCTGTTGCCGGGCGACGTCATCGCGACCGGTACGCCCGACGGCGTCGGCTTCGCGCGCAATCCGCCCGAGTTTCTCGCGGACGGCGACGTGCTGCGGATCGAGATCGAACGCATCGGCGCGCTGGAAAACACGATCGCTATTCGACTAAAGGGCAGCTTCGCCGTCAGGACGTAAGGCTGCGACTATGATCGTTGCCGTTCCCCGCGAGGCCGCGGTTAAGGAGCGCCGCGTCGCCCTCGTGCCCGAAACCGTCGCGCGCTTCGCCAAAGCGCAGGTCGCAGTCGCCGTTCAACGCGGCGCCGGCGTCGCGGCCGCCTTTCCCGACGAACAGTACGCCGCCGCCGGCGCGACGATCGTTGACGACGTCGCCGATTTGGCGCGCCAAGCCGACACGTTCGTCACCGTCGGCCGTCCCGGCGACGAAGCCTTGGCGGCGTTGCGGCGCGGCAGCGTCGCGGTCGGATTTTTCAATCCGCTCGGCGATCCGGCGTTCGCCCGACGGTTGGCCGATGCCGGATTGACGGCGATCGCCATGGAGATGATCCCGCGCATCACGCGCGCGCAATCCATGGACGCACTCTCGTCGCAAAGCAACATCGCCGGTTATAAGGCCGTGCTTTTGGCCGCGACACACCTGCCGAAGTTTTTTCCGATGCTCACGACGGCGGCCGGAACGATACCGCCGGCAAAGGTGCTGGTGCTCGGCGCCGGCGTTGCCGGACTGCAAGCGATCGCAACGGCGCGCCGCTTGGGCGCGGTCGTCAGCGGTTACGACGTTCGAGCGGTCGTTAAAGAGCAAGTGCAGTCGCTCGGCGCGCAGTTTCTCGAGTTCGATCTCGGCGAAGACGCGCAAGCCGCAGGCGGTTACGCCAAAGAACTTTCGCCCGAACAACAAGAGCGGCAACGCGCAATGGATGGTCGAGCAGATCGGCGCGAACGACGTCGTCATCACCACCGCGCTGGTTCCGGGGCGGCGCGCGCCGGTCCTCATCAGCGAAGCCGCGGTCGCAGCGATGCGGCCGGGCAGCGTCATCGTCGATATCGCCGCCGAAGCCGGCGGCAACTGCGCGCTGACCGTGCCCGACGAGATCGTCACCACGGCAAACGGCGTCACGGTCGTCGGCACGACAAACTTGCCGAGCACGATGCCGTCGGACGCGAGCCGGCTTATACTCGCGCAACGTGCACGCGTTGCTGTCGCCGTGGATCGCCGACGGCACGCTCAACGTCGACATGAACGACGACGTCGCCAAAGGCGCCGTCATCGCGCGCGACGGCGCATTACTCATTGGAGGGACCGCATCCTGAACGAGCTCGCGCAACTCATCGCGCCGCTGACCGTGCTCGTGCTGGCGGTCTTCGTCGGCTTCGAAGTCATTTCGAAGGTGCCGACGACGCTGCACACGCCGCTGATGTCGGCAACCAACGCCATCCACGGCATCGTGCTGGCCGGCGCGATCGTCGTCGTGCGCCGGATTGGCCGGCGTTTCGCACGGCCCATTGCTCACGACGCTTTCCATCGCGGCGGTCACGTTCGGCGCGATCAACGTCTTCGGCGGCTTTGCCGTCACCGAACGCATGCTGCAGATGTTCCGCCGCAAAGGAGACGGTCAAGTGAACGTCTGGATCGATCTCGCGGATCTTGTCGCCATCGCGTTCTTCATCTACGGATTGCACGAGTTGAACTCGCCGGCGACGGCGCGACGCGGCAATCGTTTCGCGATGGCGGGCATGGCGATCGCGCTGGTCGGCATTCTGTGGCAGACGCAGCGGCATGGGCTGGCCGTCAATCGCGGCCGGCATCCTGCTCGGCGGCGCCGTCGGCATCTACGCCGCCATCAAAGTGAAGATGACGGCGATGCCGCAGATGGTCGCGCTCTACAACGGCGCAGGCGGCGGCGCGGCGGCACTGATTTCGACCGTTCAGCTCCACGTCGCGTCGCCCGGCGTCGGCGACCGATCCCGACGTCGTTTCGGTTTCCCTCGTGCTCTCGGCGATCATCGGCGCGATCAGCTTCTCCGGATCCATCGTCGCGTTTTTGAAACTGCAAGAACTCATGACCGGCCGCCCGATTACGTATACCGGGCCAACAGATCGTCAATGCGATCGTGCTGCTCTTGATTCTCGGCGCTCGCGGTGTGGTTCGTCGTGACGCAAGGCGCGCTGGCGCCGTGGGCGTTTCCGCGTGCTGCTGCTCTGTGCGCTGCTCTTGGGCGTGCTGTTCGTGCTGCCGATCGGCGGCGCCGACATGCCGGTCGTCATCTCGTTGCTCAACTCGTTTACCGGCGTCGCGGTCGCGATTACCGGTTTCGAGATCGGTTCGACGCTGCTCATTATCTGCGGCGCGCTGGTCGGCGCCAGCGGCACCATTCTGACCGTCGCGATGAGCCGCGCCATGAACCGTCCGCTCACCAACGTGCTGTTCGGCGCGTTCGGCGCTGCCGGCGGCACGGAAGCGACAACGGCCGGCGGCTGCGCCGCAACAGATTCGCAGCACGAGCGCCGACGACGTTGCCGTCATGCTCGCCTACGCCTCGAAGGTCATCTTCGTTCCCGGTTACGGCATGGCGGTCGCGCAAGCGCAGCACAGCGTCAAAGCGCTTGCCGATCAACTCGAAAAGCGCAACGTCAAGGTACTGTATGCCATCCATCCGGTCGCCGGACGCATGCCCGGCCACATGAACGTGCTGCTTGCCGAAGCGAACGTTCCGTACAACCAACTGCTCGACATGGACGACGCCAACCTCGAGTTTCCGACCGCCGACGTAGCGCTGGTCATCGGCGCTAACGACGTCACCAATCCCGCGGCGCGCAACGTCGCGAGTTCGCCGATCTACGGCATGCCGATTCTCGACGTGGATAAGGCCGGGAACGTGGTCGTGCTCAAGCGCTCCATGCGTTCGGGTTTCGCCGGCATCGAAAATCCGCTCTACGAAATGCCGAACTGCTCGATGCTGTTCGGCGACGCAAAAGCGTCGGTCGACGCGCTTACCGCGGCGGTGAAGGCGCTGTAGCCGCCAAACGCCACGCGTACGCGTTCCAAGTCGGCACGAACGCGTTCGGGCCGAAGTTGTTCAAGCCGCCGGCGGTACGCATAGACGTAATCGGCGTTGAATAGATAGAGCACGGGAACGTCGCGCGCCACGATCCGCGCGATGCTGCGATAGATGCGTCTTGCGCGCGGCCCGATCGGTCTGCGCGAGCGCCGTCAGATTCCAGCGCGTCGACCGCGCGCATTGCACCAATGCATATAGTTCGACGGCGCGCCGCAACGCAACACGTCGGAATCGTCGGGGTCCGCGCCCATCGTCCAGGGAACGTACGCCATGTCGAAGTTGCCGGTCGCGAGTACGCCCGTGCGCGGCAGAAAGAGTTGCGCGTTGCTCACCGCTTTGATCGACAACGTCCACGCCGCGGTCGCGCAGCTCCGCTTGCACCGTCGGCCGCGACGCGCACGCCCGTGGCCGTTTCGGGGAACTGCACGTAGACCAATCGCAACGCCACGCCGTTGCGGCGGCGCACGCCGTCGGCGTCCGCGCCGCCAACCGGCCGCATCGAAGGCCGCATCGGCGGCGCGCGGATCGTAAGCCGGTTCCCGCACCGACGGATCGAACGCCCACGAAAACTGCGGCTGCAGCATGTTCGGTGACCGGATAGATGCCGAGCGTGATTTTACGCGAGATCGCGTTGCGATCGATCGACATCGCGAGCGCGCGGCGCAGACGCGTATCGTCGAGCGGCGCACGCGCCGTGTTGAACGCCAAGCCGGCAACGACGGCAGTCGGCACTTTAACGAAGCGCAGTTGCGAGTTGCCGCGCACGACCGCGACCTGCGCCGGCGCCAAGAGATTCCAATCGAGTTCGCCCGATTGCAACAACAGTAGATTGGTCGAGGGATCGGGAACGGTGCGAATCGCCAGCGACGCTACCGCCGGTTTGCCTCGCCAATAGCAGCGGATTGGCATCGTAGCGCAAACCTTCGCCGCGCCGCCACCAGCGCAAGAGAAACGGACCGTCGCCGACGGTCGGCGCGCTGTTGAAGGCGGCGCGCGCGAGCGGTCCTTGCCTCCGCAGTACGTGCGCCGGCAGCACGAAAAACGGTACGAGGCCCGAGGAGAAGTAGGTCGCTACCGCCGGCGCCCACGGCGCTTTGAGGTGCACGACGACCGTCTGCCGATTCGGCGCGTACGCTCGATCGATGCGATCGTAACCGGCATGCGAGCGCACCGGATTGCGCGGATCCAGGATCGCGTGCAGCGTGAACAGCACGTCCTCGGAGGTGACCGGCCGGCCGTCGCTCCAGCGCACGCCCGGACGCAGATGGTAGCGGATGGTCCGTCCGTCGGCGGAGAGATCGCCGTTCTGCGCGCGTCGGAATGCGGGCGAGCAGGCAGGGCTGCAGCCGTCCTGCGGCTGTCCATCTCGACGAACGGCTCGAAGCTCAGCCGCGCCAACTGGTCCTCCGACCGACGCCGCATCGGGGTTGGCAAGCAGCGGATCGAGCGTCTGCGGGTCGGCCGCCAGGTCGAAGCGCACCGCGTCCGGCGGGCGGCTGTGCCGTCTCGGCTGCAGCCGCTGCTTGCAGCTGCGAACAAAATGAGGATAAGCGCCCCTATTGCCCCGAACGGAGCTCGTGGTGCTATGCTGTGATAGCCGACATATCTTTCGGATAAATTTGCATTTTAGCGTATGGATTTACAGTACTGAAGGGCTCGACGAGCTCGACATTCGGATCCTCGAGGCGTTGCAGCGCAACGCCCGCTCGACCTTTACGGAACTGGGAACGCTCGTCGGCCTCAAGGCGCCGGCGGTACACGACCGCGTCAAGCGGCTTGAAGGTCGCGGCTACATCCGCGGTTATGGCGCCAAGCTCGATGCACGGCCGCCTCGGCTTGCAGTTGACCGCATTCATCAGTTGTTACACGTCACCCGATTGCAGCTACGAAGCAGTTCACCGGCGCGCTGAGCGCCATGCCGGAGGTGTGCGAAATTCACTCCGTTGCCGGCGAGGAAAGCTTTCGTTTGTAAGGTCGCTACGCGTTCGACGCAGCATCTCGACGATCTGCTCGCGCGCTTGAAAGCGACGCCGGGCATGGCGCGCACGCGCACGACGATCGTTCTCGGCGTGCCGTTCGATCGCGGCGGCGTGGCGGTCAACGGCACATGAACGCGCGCCAAACGACGCGCTGTCATCCGCTCGGAACGCATCGCGTGCTCGATCCGCCCGGCGCCATGCCGCAGCAAGCGTGGCGTCTCGATAACACGCCGTCCATCGAAGAGAACGAGATTCTGTGCGACGTTGAGGCGCTCAACATCGATTCGGCCTCGTTCAAGCAAATCGCCGAAGCCTGCGCCGGCGATCCGCGACGCATCGCCGACCACGTCGCCGCCAACGTTCGGCTGCGCGGCAAGCAGCACAACGCCGTCACGGGCAGCGGCGGCATGTTCGTGGGACGCGTCGCCGAGATCGGCGCCGCAACTGCAAGGGCATGTGGAGGCTGCACGTCGGCGACCGCATCGCATCGCTGGTTTCGCTGACGCTGACGCCGCTGCACATCGACGAGATCGTCAGCTGTCGACGTCCCGCGAGCGCGCATCGTCCTGCGCGGCAAAGCGATTCTTTTCTCGAGCGGCCTCTGGGCGCGTCTACCCGACGATATGGACGACGGCGTCGCTCTGGCGGCACTCGATGTCGCCGGCGCGCCGGCGCAAGTTCGCCGCCTGTGCACGACGGGTCAGACCGTCGCGATCGTCGGCGCCGACGGGAAGAGCGGCTTGCTCTCGTGCGCGCAAGCGCAGCGAACGCGTTGGTCCGACGGGTCGCGTGATCGGCGTCGTTCCCGACGATACGACCGCCGGCGCGGCAGTTGCTCCGCCGTTGCGGTCTCGTGCGTCGACCTCGTCGTCGCCGACGCGCGCGACGCGCTCGCCACGAGCGCTGCAGTGACGCGAGCCGCCGGCGCTTGCCGACGTCGTCGTGAACTGCGTCAACGTCGGTGGCACCGAACTCGCGTCGATTCTCTGCGCTCGCGACGGCGGAACCGTCTACTTCTTCTCGATGGCGACGTCGTTTACGGCCGCGGCGCTGGGCGCCGAAGGCGTCGGTCGCGACGTCACCATGATCATCGGCAACGGCTATACGCACGGCCACGCCGAGATCGCGCTGCAAACGCTGCGCGATCATCCCGAACTCCATCGGTACTTCATGCAAACCTACGCGAGGACATCGCCATGACGCAAACGCTCACGCATTCAACACGCGCAGAAACCGCCGCGTCGCGCCGGACTTTTTCGACTACAAGAATCTCAAGCAAGGCGAGTTCTGGCGGCACATTCCCGCCTATGCGCGAGATCGACGAAGCGACGTTCCTCGACCATCTATGGCAGCAGCGGCAATCGGTGAAAACCGCGGAAGAGCTGCTCGAAACGATTCGCGGCGTCTGCTCCGCCAGAGTTTTACGCCGATGCCGAGGAAGGCTTTCGGCGCGCGCCCATGGCGGTACGCGTCTCGCCGTATGCGATCTCGCTGATCGATTGGAACGATCCGATCGACGATCCGATCCGGCGGCAGTTTATTCCGCTGGCTTCGACGGCATTGCCGGATCATCCGCGGCTGACGCTCGATTCGCTGCACGAACAGGAAGACTCGCCGGTCGCCGGGCTCGTCCACCGCTATCCCGATAAGGCGCTCTTTCTACCGCTCAACGTCTGTCCGGTCTACTGCCGGTTCTGCACGCGCAGCTATGCGATCGGGCCCGATACCGAAAACGTGGATAAGATCTCGCTGGCCAAAACGCCCAAGCAGTGGCACGAGGCATTTCGACTACATCGCTTCTCGTCCGGAGCTGGAAGATATCGTCATCTCCGGCGGCGACGCGTACCAGCTTGCACCCAAGAATATCGAGCTGATCGGCAACGCGCTGCTCGACATTCCGCATCTGCGGCGCATGCGCTTTGCCACCAAAGGGCCGGCGATCATGCCCATGAAGATCGTCACGCACGCGCGAGTGGCTCGATGCGCTCACGGCGATCGTCGAACGCGGGCGCACGCTCGGCAAAGAGGTCGTGCTGCACACGCACTTCAACGCGCCCGAAGAGATCACGTGGATCACGCGAACGGCGATGCGGATGCTTTTCGAGCGCGGCATCTTCGTGCGCAATCAATCGGTGCTCATTCGCGGCGTCAACGATGACGCGCGAACGCATGCAGCTGCTCGTCAAACGCCTGGGTCATCTCAACGTGCACGCATACTACGTCTACATGCACGACATGGTCAAAGGCGTCGAGGAGCTGCGCACGACGATCGACACCGCCGTTGAAACCGAGAAGTTCGTTCGCGGAAGCACCGCAGGCTTCAACACGCCGACGTTCGTCTGCGACGCACCGGGCGGCGGCGGCAAACGCGACGTGCATTCGTACGAGTACTACGATCGCGACAACGGCATCGCCGTCTACGCAGCGCCGAGCGTCAAACCGGGCAAAGCGTTCCTCTACTTCGATCCCATCGACCAACTCGCCGGCGACGCACAACGCCGTTGGGAATCACCGGAGATGGCGCACGAGATGATTCTCAACGCGGTCGAGCGCGCCGGCGCAGAAGACGAACAGCTCGTCGTCGCTTAGGGCGTCCGCTCTGCGACCGCACGGTCCACGCGTGCTTTGAACGACGGCGGATCGAGCGCAGGATAACGATACAGTAGCGGCTCGATAGCAGCGAAGTAGCCGGAAAGCGTCTTCGCGCTTATCAGGCCGCGATCGAACATCGCCGCAACGTCCGCACGATCTTGCACGTGGTCGCGTTCGATCTTGGCGAGCGCCTGCGCGTGGAGATCGAAATGGCGAAACTGCACCCGGCCGTGCTGAGCGACGAACGGACTGCGATCCATCCAGTCATCCAGAACCGGAATAAAATCCAACGGCGACGCGAGTTCGACGTTCATCCGCAACCGTTCTTTGAGCGCCGGCAGCGCCCGAAGCACGTCGTCGTTCTCGGGCACGAGTTTCAAGTCGACGTCCACGGTCGTTACACGCCACCCATAAAGAACCGCCGTTGCACCTCCCACGAGAAAGACTCGCACTTCGTCCTTGACCTCGCGGCCCAACGACGCCATGAAGCGCTCGACCTTTTGACGATCCGTTACTTCACGCACAACGCGCGCTCGAAACTGACCAGACGCCGGATGAAACCGTTGTACCGTGAATGCGCCTCATCGCCATATTCCTCTGCGAGCCGCCGGTACAGCCGCAGTTCGGGTTGGTCCAACGCGCTGGGCACCGAGAATCCAAGCGACCGCAGGCGAGGCGCTCCCACGCAGACCAGAAGCGCGGCGATGGATTGCCGGCTCTCGTCCAAATCAGAAAGACCCTCCCGGACTAAATCAGCGCCCGGTATTCCGGCGATCTCGTTCCAATCCAGGTCAGCCGATGCCATAACCCAATCTTAGCAAACTACGGCCAGACTCTACCGGAGACGCGCATTGGAACCGGGCCGGCCGGACGAAGCGTAACCAGCGCCGCAATCTGCGGATCCGCGGACCTTCCAGCTCGAAGCGGCGTTTGCGCAACAGCGCTTCCAATACGATGACCGTTTCTTGCCATGCGAACTCTTCACCGATGCAGCGCCGCGCGCCGGCGCCAAACGGAATGTACGCAAACGGCGGCGGCTCCTCGCCCAGCCATCGATCCGGATCGAAGCGTTCGGGATCGCGTAAAGAAATCGGGGCGGCGATGCAAAAGCAACGGCGCCATAAATACCGTCGTTTGTGCCGGAATGCGTATGCCGCCATCGAGCGTCACGTCGCGCAAGCGTTTCGCGTCCGATGATCCATGCCGGCGGATACAGCCGCAGCACTTCCTTGACCACGCGCAAGAGATACGCACGGTCGCCGTCGCGCTGCGGCGGCCGCCGCGCGCGCTTCGATATGCGGATGACGCGACAAGGAGTACGAGCGACCACGTGAGCGCGTTGGCCGTCGTTTCGTGACCCGCCATGAAAAGCGTCATGATCTCGTCGCGAATCTGTTCGTCCGACGGCCGGTCTTCGCGCTCGGCATCGCGCGCGGCGAGCAGCAGCGACAGGGCATCGCTGCGTTCCGAGGCCGACGCACGCCGTTCCGCGATCAAACCGTACACGATCTCGTCGAGCATCGCGCGGGCTTTCCAAAAACGGCGCGTCGCCGGCAACGGCAAACGGCTGCGCAGCGAGCCCAGCGGCGTCAGCATGTAGGGAAACTCGTTCATCATCAAACGCAACGCGTCGCGTACGACGGCCGCCGAGTGGCTGGCGTCGGTGCCGAAAAGCGTTTCGGTCGCGATGCGCAGCGTGAGTTCCGTCATCGCCTCGATGCGCGTCGAAGACCTCGCCGTTCGGGCAGCCGCTCCGCAAACTCGGCGGCATCGCGCTCCATGATGCGCGCGTAACCGGCGATGCGTTCCCGATGAAACGCCGGCTGCACGATGCGCCGCATCTGCCGGTGGCGCGGATATTCGCTGGTCAATAGTCCCTCGCCGAGCAACAACCGCAACACGCGCGTACCCAACGATTTCGAGAACGCGTTTTGCTGCGTCACCAAGATCTCTTTGATGGGCGCCGGATCGTTGACGAAAACGTAGGAACGCCACGGGCAGCGCGAACGCGACCACGTTGCCGTAGCGTGCGGTCATCTCGCGCAAGAACGCCGGAAAACGGCGGAACGGCACCGGCAACAGGCCGCGCAGGGTCGTCGCCATGCTCGGGTCCGGCAATGCGTCCGTGTTCATCGATGCACCTGTTGGTACGTCGTCACTTCGCCGTAACGGCAAATGCGGACGATATCTCCCGGTCGCAACTTTTGCCGCGACCGCGGGCCGGATGCCGAACTGATACGACGGACTCGGAAAGTCTTCGGCGTAGACGAGGTACGCTACGCCGCCGGTGCGATCGATCGTTGCGAGCGGACGCCGCGCCGCAACCGCCGAGAACCATTCGTCGTACGTTGCCAGCGAAGCATTTTCGGGAACGCATGCGATGGCGCGGCGCGCATCGGCGAGATCGTGGTAGTAGGGATGGAGATAATGCAGCGGATGCATCGGATCGAACGCGATCAAGAAGAATGCGCAGACGGCACTGGCCGCGGTGGTCCAGTTGAGCGGCCGCGGATTCGCCGCGCAAGCGCGCCAAGCGCGCAACCGCCGCAATCACGCCGACCAAGAGCCACGGAATCCACAAGCGCCGCATAGTGATCGCCCATGCGCCAAACATAACCGGAGTTCGCCAGCAATACGACCGCCGCGCCGGGCAACGCCAAGAGCGTCCAGCGCGCGCGCAACGGGCAGAAACGCCAGCGGCGCGAGTGCTTCGAGCACGTACGTGAGGCGGCCGAACGTAAAAATTGCGGCGATGAATGCGATGGGATGCGTGAAGGGCGACACGAGCGAGCGCGCACGCGGTCCGTTCGCAAATGGGTAGACGTAAAAATGACTCGGTTTCCAACCGCCCAGAGCGCGGCACGATGACGCCATAGTAGAGCAACAGCACGCCGACGCTGCACACCATGCGTCGAGCGCGCCGGCGATCGTGCACCGCTTTGCGGATTGCGCGGGCGCCCGTCGAGCAGACCTGCACCGCGCTCCGACGGCCGCAGACCGATCGCAACAGCACCGCGCCGAAAGCAATCGAGCGTCAGTGCGGCGTCTTCACGCAATCCAATGGCAAGCGCGGCGCACACCGCGAACCAGATCCAACGTCCTTCGTCGATTGCAACGAACATGCCGAGCACCAACGCGGTAAAGAGTCCCAGTTCGTGGAACTCGTCGAAGCCTAATGCGAGTAACGGCGGATAGAGCAGCGTCACATAGCCCAAGCGAACGGCGAGCCGTTCGCCGACATAGCGCCGCGCTAAGCGACGCAACCAGCGGCGCGCACGCAACCGTCGCTGCGGCTTGCACGATTTGCAGCGGCAGCGCGCTTCGCGTTAGCGCGACGAGCGGCCACAGCAGCGTCAGCGACGGCGACCAATGATAGCGATAGTGCGAACCGTTTTCGACGCCGTTGCGCATGCCGCCGAACGCGTCGTGCACGATCTGCGCGAACGTGCCGGTATCGGAACCGTACGTCCACAGTTTCGCGCGAACGCACGCAAGCGCGCGCAGCACGACGAATTCGAATGCGGCCCAGTACCATAGACGCCGCGGCAGCGCGCATGGCGCTCGTTACGCATCGGCGTTCGCAGAGCGAACGATGAAGCGCATCTGCGTTTTCTGCGGCTCGCGCAACGGCGCGAGCGGCGACTACGCCGCCCTTGCGGTGCGAAACGGCGCAAACCATCGTGCGCGCCGGCTACGGCATCGTCTACGGCGGCGGCAGCGTCGGATTGATGGGCATCGTGGCCGATACCGCCCTGGAATGCGGCGGTGAAGTCATCGGCGTGATTCCTCGAGCATTGGCGACGGCGGAGATCGCGCACGAAGGCCTGGCGCAGTTGCATATCGTCGAAACGATGCACGAGCGCAAAGCTTTGATGAACTGAGTTCAGCGATGCCTTCATCGCTCTGCCCGGCGGCTTCGGTACCATGGACGAACTGTGCGAAGCGCTCAGCTGGCGGCAACTGGGCATCCACGATAAACCGGTTGGTTTGCTGAACTATCGCGGCTATTACGATGCGCTGCTGCGGCTCTTCGACGACGATGGTCGAGCGAGGGTTTCTCACGCCGGCAAATCGCGCGCTGCTGGTTGCGGCGAGCGAGATCGAGCGATCTATTGACGCAGCTCTTCTAGCGGCGCTACTCGGCAAGCGCCGTCGCGACGATGCGCTCCTGCTCGACGGCATGCTGGCCGGCATAACCTTCGCTTGGGCTCGCGCGATAACCGCGTCCGATGTACTCGATATCGAACCCGTCGCGCTTGCCTTCGAGTAGGCGGCGCCGCACGAACGCGCGCGCGCCCATGTTCTTCGGCTCTTCTTGCACCCACACGATCTTCTTGAGGTGCGGATAGCCGGCGATCACGCGATTGATCTCCGTAACGGGCAGCGGCGCCAAGCAGTTCGATGCGCGCGATAGCGGTATGGCGCAGCTCGTTGTACGCCTCTTGTGCGACGAGATCGTAGTAGATTTTGCCGCTGCAGAGGATGAGCCGTTCGATCGCGTCGCGTTCGAGCGCCCGCGGATCGTCGATGACCGGCGCGAACGCACCCGCCGGCCATTGCGTCGAGCCGTCCGGCGGCATTGTCCGCGCGCAGCAGCGACTTCGGCGTTAAGATCACCAGCGGCACGGCGATCGGCGAACGCGCCTGCATGCGCAGCAGATGGTAATAGTTGTCGGCGGTCGACGGCGCCGCGACGCGCAAGTTACCCTCGGCAACCAGCTGCAGAAAGCGTTCCATGCCGCGCGCTGGAGTGTTCGGGGCCGCTACCTTCGTAACCGTGCGGCAGCAACAGCGTCAGACGCGAGGTTTGTCCCCACTTCGCCTGTCCGGCAGCGATGAACTGGTCGACGACGATCTGCGCGCCATTGAAGAAGTCGCCGTACTGCGCCTCCCACAGCACGAGCGCGTGCCGTCTCTTGCGTCGAGTAACCGTATTCGAAGCCCATGCAGGCGTATTCGGAGAGCGGACTATTGCGTATTTCGAACGACGATTGCGTTGCGCTCAGATGCTGCAGCGGTATCCAGGTCGCGCCGTCCGGCGCAGTGGAAAACGGCGTGCCGATGGCTGAACGTGCCGCGTTCGGTATCCTGACCCGTCAAGCGAATCGGCGTGCCGGCGCAGAGCAGCGAGGCAAAGGCGAGCGACTCCGCCGTGCCCCAATCGACAATGCCGCGCTCTTCGATGACCGCCGCGCGGCGCTGGAACTGCGTTGCGCAGTTTGGCACTCAACGTGAAACCGTCGGGAACGCTGGTGAGCGCCGGACGTCCACGCGAGAAGTTGCGCACGATCCGCCGGCGGCGGCACCGTACCGCGCGAACGTGTTGCTGCCCGACATTTTGCGGCCGCTCATGTGCGATTCGAGCGCTCCGCGCGCGTTTTTGCGCGCTTGTTGCAAGCGCGTCGTCGCTTCGTCGTTCATCGCGGCGGCGCGCTCCGCGCGGCAATACGCCTTGATTGACGAGTTTGCTGGCGAATAGTTCCCGCACGGTCGGATGATTCTTGATGCGCTCGACCATCGCGGGCTGCGTGTACGCGGGTTCGTCTTGTTCGTTGTGACCGAAACGGCGGTAGCCGATGAGATCGATGAGCGCGTCGCGCCCGAACGTCGCGGCGGAAATCCACGACGAGATGCACGGCGGCGATGCACGCTTCGACGTCGTCGGCATTCACGTGCACGATCGGCACGTCGAAGCCCTTGGCTAAATCGGAGGCGTAGCGCGTCGAACGCGCATCCGCTGGGGTCGGTGGTGAAGCCGATTTGATTGTTGGCGATGAGGTGAATCGTGCCGCCGGTTTCGTAACCGCGCAAGCGACTGCAGGTTGAAGACTTCGGCGACGATGCCTTGACCGGTGAAGGCCGCATCGCCGTGAATGAGGATCGGCACCGCGCGCTTTGCGTTCGTGCTTCGGAACGCCGTGGCGAGTGATCGGTCTGCAACGCCCGCGCGCTGCCCTCAACGACCGGATCAACCGCTTCGAGGTGGCTGGGATTGTGCGCCAGCGTCACGGTGATGTTTGCCGCCTTTGCCAGTCGTGTACGTACCCGTTGCACCGTGATGGTACTTCACGTCGCCGAGCACGTCGTCGTCGCCGACGTTGCCGCGGTACTGCGCCGCCTCGAACTCCATCATCAACTCTTCGTAGGGAAGGTTGACGACGTGCGCGATGACGTTGAGCCGGCCGCGATGCGCCATCCCGACGACCGCGTTGCCGATGCCATCCTCGGCGAACATGTCGAGCATCTCTTCGAGCATCGGCACCATCACGTCGAGGCCTTCACCCGAGAAGGTCTTTTGCCCGAGGAACGTCTTGCGAATGTAGCGATCGAACGCTTCGACGCGCGTCAATCGTTCGAGCAGCTGAATCTTGCGTTCCGCCGATAATGCGACGGTGTTGCGTCCCGGATTCGATGTAATCGCGGAGCCACACGCGCTGACGCTCGTCGGAGATGTGCTCGATCTCGTAGGCGATCGTCGAGCTATACGTTTGACGCAACCGCGGCAGCACGTCGGCCAGCGTATTGCCCGGCACTTTGACGTGCAGAACGCTTGCGGGAATCGCGCTCTGCAATGCCGGCGTCAAACCGTAGGTCTGCGGCTGCAGCGATGCATCGCCGAGCGGTTCGGTGCCCAGTGGATCGAGCTGCGCGCCCAAATGCCCGTACGAACGGTACGCGGAAACGATCGCCATGCCGGCCGCGACCGCGCGCAGCATATCGTCCGACGGACGGCCCGGCAGGCGCAGCCGGTGTGCGGCGATGGCCAACGTCGGTGCGGCTTGCAATCCGAACGACGAGAAAACCGTTTCGTAAAACGCATCGGCGCCTTGCAGCAATTGATCGACGCGCCGCAGATACTCGCCCGACTGCGCGCCTTGAATGACGCGATGATCGTAGGTGCTCGTGATCTGCATCACCTTGCCGACGCCGAGCAGCCGCAGCGTCTGTTCGTTGGCATTGGCGAAACCCGGGCGGATAGCCGATCGCTCCTGCAGCCAGGATCGCGCCTTGCCCGGGCATCAAGCGCGGCACCGATGCAACGGTGCCGATGCCGCCGGGATTCGTCAACGTGAACGATGCGCCGGCGAGATCGTCGGCGCCGAGCTTGTTCTCGCGAGCGCGCGCGACGAGTCTTCGTACGCCGAGCGAAAGCGCGGCGAAATCGAGATCGCCGGCATTGCGAATGACGGGAACGATGAGGAAACGCGTTCCGTCTTTACGCTCGCTATCGACCGCCAGACCGAGATGGATGCCGCTCTCCACGCGCGAGGGCGCACCGTGTTCGTCGCGACGGAACGAATACGTGATGAACGGCAGTTCGTGCGCGGCGCGGACCATCGCGTACGCGATGAGATGCGTGAACGAAACTTTCTCGGTGCGTCCGGCGCCGCGCAACGCGCCGTTGAGCTCGTTGCGGCGCGCGTCGAGCACGTCGACCGCGATGGTGCGAAAGCTCGTCGCGGTCGGAATGGCGAGGCTCTGCTCCATGTAACCGGTGAGCGCGGCGGCCGGCCCGCGCAACGGCGTCGTCTTCGCGCCCGCTGGTAGCGGCGGATTCGGCGGAGCAGGCGGTCCGCTGCGCCGGCGGGCGGTCGCGGCTTGCGTTTCCACGTCGGAACGCAGAATCAAACCGCTAGGGCCGGTGCCCCGCACGAGCTTGAGATCGACGTCGAGACGATGCGCCGCGCGTTGCGCGGCGACGTCCGCAACGACATTGCGCCGGTGGCCGGAGCAGCGGCGGCGGAGCGCGCCGGCGGCTGTGGCGCGGCTTGCGCCTGCAGCGGCGCCGTTCTTTTTCGCACACGCTCTTTGTTCGCGGAGCGCCGTTGCTCTTTGAGGTGTCGATCTTTGCCAAGAGGCTGCCGACCGCAACGGTGTCGCCCTCTTTGGCGGCGATTTGCGTGACGACGCCGGAAACGGTCGCCGGAACTTCGACGTCGACCTTATCGGTCGTCACCTCGACCAATGGATCGCCCTCGGCGACGAAATCGCCGACGGCTCTTACGCCACTCGACGATCGCGCCTTCCGTAACCGACTCGCCCATTTCGGGAAGCGTTACGTCGACCAAACTCTCTGCCAAAGCGCTTTTCATCTTATCTTCCGGCGCGCGCGAGGCCTATGACTGCTGGGGCCGCTGTAGATTCGTTCCGGTGCCGGGCCTCTAGAAATAATTTGCCGGGAAGCGCCGGCAGGGCTGACGAGCGCGCGCCCGGCAAAAGCCGGACGGCCGTGACTCAGAACGAACGCCGCGACGTCGTACGCCTGATCGAGCGTCAACGATCCCGGCGCGTCTTGCGGCATGTTGGCATGAATGAAGCCCGTGATGCGGTCGAGGTGCGCCATGCCCGCGCCGCGATTGAACGAACGCTTGCCCCACAGCGGCGGGTAGACGCCGGAGATGCCGCCGCCGCCGGGTTGATGGCATCCGGCGCAGCGCGTGGCGTAGATCGTCTCGGCCGCGATCGATGCTCGGGGAGGCGCTCGGAAGCGGTTCGATATACCGGTCGCTCTGCGGCTGTGCGGAACCGACCGCGATGCCGCGCGAAAGCCATGCGATGTAGGCGACGATCGCCACCATCTCTTTTGAAGCGTACGCCGGCGCTCTGCCGTTCATGCTATAGAGGAAGCACTCCGCGATGCGATCTTGCAGCGTAATCACGCGATGGGCGCGCCGGTTCCACTGCGGAAAACGCGCGTACACGCCGACGAAGCTTCCGCCGCGCGCTTGCGTCCCGCCGGCGATATGGCAGGCGGCGCACGTCATATCCGCGCGAACGTAGCGCTTCATCAGCCACGGCGTCTTGGTGATGATGGCGCGACCGTACTCGATCGACTCGCCCGACCGGACCGCGCGGCAAAGCGTTCGGATCGTAGAGCACCGGCTGCAACGGTTTCGCCGGCGTCGCGCATGCTGTCAGTACGAGCAGCGCGAAGCACGATAGTGCGCCGCAACGCGCGCCTTCATAGAGCGATCGTCAGATACGCGTACCGGTACTGCGTTTGCAGCACCGCGATCGCGGCGACCATCGAGGGTACGACGATTGCGCCAGGCACCAAATGCGTGAGAATATCCGCGCCGACGTCGCGCGCGGTAGCTGCACCGGTGGGTGCGAAGCCGGCGGCGACCAGACGCGCGCGCCTGCTCCATTACCGCCGTATGGCAGGTCAGCACGATGACGCCGCGCCGCTGCAACATCTCCACCGACGCATCCTGATACATACCTTTGGGATCGTCGGGATCGGCGTTGCGGTCGAAACGTCGCGTTCGGCGCGTAGAACGCGTTGTGCGTGAGCGGCGCGCCGCGTCGCATCGTCGATATGCAAGAACTCGCCGAGGCGGTATTTCGCCCACATTTCGTCGCCGTAAGCGTAGACCGACGAAGGCCCGTGACCGGCCAACGCGATGGCGATCGATTGCGGGCGCATAACCAAAGCCGAACTGCAGGCCGTTGAGCGCGTTCTTGACGTTATTGAGCACCGCCGGATGAAAACCGACCGCTTCGACGACCTCGCGTATTGCCGCCGGACGTCCGACCGCCGCGGCGAATGCCGCAGCATCGAAATCCGCGCGTGCGTTCGACGGCGTGGACGCCGCCCGGAACGTTGCGAGCGACGGGCTCGCCGTCGCCAATGCCGAAGCGGCGATGAAGTCTTTACGCAACATGCGCGGGACTCGTTCGCCGCCGTTGCAGCGCTTCATGCGAGGGGGCGGCCGCAGCGCTCGCCGAAACGTGAATGCCCATGACGATCGTAGTACCCATCGGCGCAGTCGTGCTTTCTGCTCGGCGGCGCGTTGGGCGCGCTCATCGCATGGCTTGCCGCGCGCGCGCAACACGCCGCATTGAGCGGCGACGCTCGAGCACACGCAGCGCAACGGCGCAATCGCGGTCGAAGCGCTGCTAGAGCGCGCGAAGAACGAATTACGCGACGCGACCGCGATGCGCGCCGGCGAACGCGTCGGCGAGCTGGTGTCGCCGGTCGCGGAAAAACTTCACGAATTCGATCGGCTTTTCGGCGAGTTGTTGGGCCGCACCGGCAAACTCGAAAACGCCGCCGCCCAGTTGAGCACCCAGACGTCGACGCTCGTGACGGCATTGCGCAATCCCGCATCGCGCGGGCGCTGGGGCGAGATGCAGTTGCGCAACGTCGTCGAGAAGGCCGGCATGCTGCCGTTCTGCGATTTCTCCGAGCAACAGACCGTTGCGCTGGAAGAAGCGCGCGTACGTCCGGACATGACGGTCAATCTTCCCGGCGACCGTTTCGTCTTCGTCGACGCGAAGGCGCCCACCGACGCGATGCAGGCGGCGATGGAAGCGGCCGACGACGCGGCGCGCAAGTCGCTGGTGCGCCAGCACGCCAAAGCACTGCGCGATCACGTCGATGGATTGGCGCGCCGCGGCTACCAAACCGCGAAAGGCTCGGCCGATTTCGTGGTCATGTTCGTGGCCGGTGAAGCGTTCGTCAGTTCGGCCTGCGCCGAAGATCCCGGGCTCATCGAATACGCGCTCGATAAAGGCGTGCTCATCACCGGACCGCTCACGCTGATCAGTCTGCTGCGGACGTTTGCGATGGGCTGGCAAGCCGTGCGTCAGGAAGAGAACGCCAAGCGCATCGCTTCGATCGGACGCGTGCTCTACGAGCGGGCGTTGAAGTTTTCCGAGCATCTCGTCGAGGTTCGCAAGCATCTCGAGCGTTCGGTCAACGCGTTCAACGGCGCCGTCGGATCGTACGAAAGCAAACTGCTGCCGCAAGGCCGCAAACTCAAGGACGAAGCGTCGCTTGACCGGTGCGGAGCTCGAGGAGATTCCGCCGATCGACGTCGTGCCGCGCGCGGTCACCTCGCTCGACGCCGGCACGCCGAACAAACGGCGTGCCCGTTCGCAGCAACTCTGGGTTAACGAGGAGGCGTTGCCGCTCGATCCGCCCGCCACGCTTTGAGCGCGTTCAACGTGTTCTGCACGTGCAGCGTCGGGTCTAAACTGGTGTACGCGTAGACGATCGTGCCGTCGGGCGCGATCACGTACGACGTGCGATTCGCGTATTGCGGATGTTTGGCCAACACCGCATCGTAGGCCGCCATTACGCGGCCATTGACGTCCGCCGCAACCGCGAACTTGCTGCGGCATTCGCTGACCGAAAACTTTTGCAAGACCGGCAACGGATCGTGCGATACGCCGATGACCGTCGCGCCGAGCGCCTTATACTGATCGATGGCGTCGGCAAACTCGTGCGCCTCGATCGTGCAGCCCGTCGTGAACGCGGCCGGATAGAAGTAGAGCACGACCGGGCCGTGGCGCAGCGCGTCGCCGAGATCGAAGCTGAAGACGTTGCCGCCCTGCGTCGCCTGCAGCGCAAACTCCGGCGCCTTGGTTCCGATCGCGAGCTGCGCCGACGCCGGCGCCGCCGATCGACCGCGACGGCCAGCGCGCCGGTGCAGAGTATGCGTGAAATCGTCATGATGAAACCTCCGTTCTGTAGCATCTTACACTTTGAACTGCACGCCGGCAAATTGCGCCGGATCGTAGTTGCGGTCGCCGTGCGGCCGCGGCACGTCCTTCCACCAGGCGCTGTAGGTTGCCAGCCACTCGAAAGTTCTCGAACAGGTATGCGTTATCCCGTACGCGCCGCAAGCGCTCGACGAACGGACGGATCGTATTCCATCGTGAGCGCAACATGAAACCCGACGGCATCGACCAGGAGCGATGCGTCGAGCACGCGACGGCGTGCGAAGCAAGCGACCGTCTCGACGTACTGCGCGACGAGTATCGAGCGCCCGGTCGTCTGCGAACTTCGAGCCGCGCGGACGGCATCGTCGTCAGCAACGCCGTCGATGCCCTCGAGATGCGCGAACGCCGTCGACGATCGCGGGGTCGGTGAGACGGCCGATCGCGTCGATAATCGCCAATGCGTTGCGTTCGTGTTCGAGTTGCTTGTTTTGGCGAGTGAGCAGTACGCGTCGAGAAGCCCAGTGCTAGCAGCGACACGACCACCGACGCAGCGGCGAAGTACTGCTCCCCGCTCACCGGTCTACAGTCCCATCAAGCGCGCTAAGACGAGCCGCTGAATTTCGTTGGTCCCCTCGCCGATCTCATTGATCTTTTGATCGCGGTACATGCGCGAGATCGGATATTCGTCCATGAAACCGTAGCCGCCGTGAATCTGCAGCGCCTCGTTGACCACGCGATGCGAAAGTTCGCCCGCGATAGAGTTTGGCGAAGCTGGCGCTCTGCACGTAATCGCGGCCGGTGTCTTTTTCCCATGCGGCGCGCAGCATCATGAGCTTGGCGTGCTCGATCTGCGTGAGCATATCCACGAGTTTGAACGAGATCGCTTGAAACTTCGAGATCGGCTGGCCGAAGGCGTGCCGCTCCTTGGCGTAGGCAAGCGCTTCATCGTACGCGCCCATCGCCAGACCGATGGAGAGCGCGGCGACCGAAATGCGGCCGCCGTCGAGAATCGTGAGAAACTGCCGATAGCCCTCGCCGCGCGGTCCTAAAAGGTTCTCTTCGGGCACTTTGCGCGTCGACGAACGACAGTTCGCGCGTATCGGAGGCGCGCCATCCCATCTTGCGGTACTTGCGGCTGCGCGTGAAACCAGGCGTGTCCTGCGGCACGATGATGTTCGAAATTTCGCGCGAGCCGTCGGAGCGGCGTCCGGTGACGGCGGTGATCGTCGTGCCGCCCGAGATGTCGGTGCCGGAGTTGGTAATGAACGCCTTGGTTCCGTTGATCGACCCAGTGACCGTCGCGAAGCTCGGCGCGCGTCTGCACGTTGCCTGCATCGCTGCCGGCATCGGGTTCGGTCAATCCGAATCCCCACAGCATCTTGCCTTGCGCCAGCGGCACGAGGTAGCGTTGCTTCTGCTCTTCGCGTGCCGAACAAGAAGAACGGCGTCGCGCCGAGCGAAACGTGCGCGGCCATCGTGATCGCCGTCGAGGCATCGCGCGCGCGCGATCTCCATAACGGCCAGTGCATAACTCACCGTGTCGGCGCCGGCGCCGCCGTACTCTTCGGGAAACGGCAGACCCATGAAGCCGAGTTCCGCCATCTTTCGCGATCGAGCTCGTACGGAAAGCGCTCTTCGCGATCCATCTCTTCGGCGCGCGGGCGCACCTCGTCTTGCGCGAACTCGCGGGCGAGGTTTTGTATCGCCTTCTGCTCGTCGGTTAAATCGAAGTCCATGGCGGAGGTATAGCCGCTAGCCTGCGAAAAACCCCTTCGTTAGCGATGATCTCCCTCCGCGGTGTTTCACTCGTCTATCCTAATGGCGTGCGCGCTCTCGACAACGTGAACCTCGATATCGCCAAGGGCGATTTCGTATTTCTCGTCGGACATTCCGGAACCGGCAAGTCGAGTCTCTTGCGGCTGCTCTATCGCGAAGCGCTCGCGACGACCGGCGAAATCGTCGTTGACGGCATTCGCGTCGACCGGCTGCGGCGCGGCCGCGTTCCGGCACTGCGGCGTCACCTCGGCGTCGTCTTCCAAGATTTCAAACTGCTTGCCGACAAGACGGTCTGGGAAAACGTCGCGTTCGCCATGCAGGTCACCGGCGCGCATACGCGCGACGTCATGCGGCAAGTTCCGCGCGTTCTCGATCTCGTCGGTCTCGCGCACAAGAGCCGCATGTATCCCGGCGAGCTTTCCGGCGGCGAACAACAGCGCACCGCCATCGCCCGCGCGCTGGTCAACAATCCGAAGATTCTGCTCTGCGACGAACCGACCGGCAATCTCGACCCGGCGAACACTACGGAGATCACCGCGCTGTTGCAGCGCATCAATTTAAAAGGCACCACGGTCGTGGTCGCGACGCACAACCAAGCGGTGGTCGACCGCATGCGGCGCCGAGTCGTCCGTTTGGAAGACGGCCGCATCACGACCGATGAAGAACGGGGTTACTACTATCTTGGACTCGGGCAAGGTCAAGTTCTTTCTGGGTGAGGTGCTGCGCAACTTCACGCGCAACACCGCAATGCAGTTCACCGCCATCGGCACCGTCGCCATCACCATCGTTCTTCTCGGCGCCTTTCTCTTCGTTCACGCGGCGCTTAGCGCGCGTCGGAGCGCGGCTGCTCGACGAGATCGAGATATCGGCGTACATGCGTGCCGACGCAACGCCCGCGCAGACCGATGCGGTCGCCCACTTTCTGGCGCGCGATCCGCGCATCGCGACCGCCGCCTTCGTGCCCAAGCGCCAAGGGTCTCGCCGAGCTGCGGGAACGCACGCGCGGCATGATCGACACCGCACTGCTGACCGAAAATCCGCTGCCCGACAAGTTCCGCATTCGCGTGCATCGTCCGCAAGACGTCGAAGCGGTCGCCGCGACGGTTCGGCGCCTCACCGGCGTGGATAACGTCGTGTACGGCCAGCAGATCGTGCAGCGGCTGCTGGCGCTTGGGCGCGGTCATGCGCGAGGTCGGCGTCGGCGTCATCGTGCTGTTCGTCGCGGTCGCCGGCGTCATCATCGCCAACACGATCCGCCTCACCGTCTTCGCGCGGCGCCGCGAGATCGGCATCATGCAGCTCGTCGGCGCGACGAACACGTACATTCGCCTGCCGTTTCATCTGCGAAGGTTTGCTCGCCGGGATCGCCGGCAGCGCGATCGCGATCGCGGTGCTGGCGCTGGCGCGCCGAACGCTCTGGCCGCGGCTGCTCGAAGCGTTGCCGTGGGCATCGTTACCGGCGGTTCCGGTGGACGCGCGGCTGCTTGGCGCCGAGTTGTTGATCGTCGGCGCGTGCGATCGGCATACTGGCATCCTGGATCTCCGTCGGACGGCACCTGCGCGCGTGAAGCGTTTCGGCAGCGCACTCCTCGCTGCGGCGCTTCTGCCGTCGCTCGCTCGCCGCCGGTCCGACGCTGCAACAGCGCATCAGCGCGCAGCGCGAGCGCACCGAGCAGTTTGCAATCGCAGCTGCACGCAAAACGCGCGGAGCTGCACACCGCAACGTTGCAGTTTCAAAGATCTGCAACATCAGCTCGACGAAACGAACGCGGCGATCGGCGGCGTCAACGCGCGTCTGACGTCGCTGATCGAGCAACAAGATTCGACGCAACGCAGGCTCGATTGGAATACGACGCAGCTGGCGGCGGCGCAACGCTCGCTGCAGCTGCACGACGATCTGCTCAAGCGCCGGCTCGTCAACATCTACGAGTACGGCGATCTCAGCTATCTCAACGCGTTGATTGCGGCGCGTTCGTTCAGCGAGTTCGTCGAGCGGTGGGAAGATTTTCGCTTGCTGATCGCCGCCAATCAGCGCGCGGTGCGCGAGCGCAAGGCGGCCGAAGAACGGGTCGCATCGATTCAAGCCGATCTCGAACGCGCGCGCTTCGAGCTGGAAAACGAAGAGCGCGCGCAGCAGCAAACCCGCAACCAGCTCGATACGCTTGCCGGCGAACGCGAGAACCTCGTGCAGCTCGCGGCGACGCGGCGGCATAGCGTCGCCGCGCAGGTCGCCGAGATCGAAAATCTGACCGCCGCGCAAGAAGCGGAGTTGGAATCGCTGATTCTGGAACGCGAGCGCGAGCTGGCCTCGCAACAGCGCGCGGCGGGCATCGCCGGCGGCGGCAGCGCGCTCGTCCGGGAAGCTTTTCCTGGCCGGTCACCGGCACGATCACCTCACCGTTCGGCTGGCGCTCCAATCCGTTCGGCGGCGCGCCGGAGTTTCATCAGGGCCTCGATATCGCCGCGCCCACCGGCACGACGGTCACGCGCGGCGGCGGCCGGCACGGTCATCATGGCGCAATGGTACGGCGGCTACGGCAACTACATCCTCATCGACCACGGCGGCGGCTATTCGACCGGGTACGGTCACCTTTCGGCGATCTACGTCTCGACCGGTCAGAGCGTGAGCCGCGGGCAGGCCATCGGCGCCGTCGGCTCCACCGGCCAATCGACCGGGCCCCATCTGCACTTCGAAATTCGGATTGCAGGCAAACCGGTTGACCCGGCGCCCCGGCTGCATTAAGACTTAGCGAGTACCATAAGGAAAAGCAACCGCCGCGCCCTTGACTGCGGTCGAAGGGCGGGTATTGATAAGAGGTCTGATGAGCCTCTCCGTTCGCCTAATCCTGACGCTGGTCGTCGCGTTATCGTTCGTCCTGGTCGTCGCGCTCTACGCCGGCTACAAAACCGGCGCGTTTGCCGGACAATCGGTTTTAGAAGTCGCCACGACCGGCGACCTGCGCGGTCTGCTGCCGATGCACGATACGCCTTCCTCCGCGATCGCCGATCTTGCGTTGCGCCGTTTGGAAAGCGCGTACTACAAGCCGATTTCGCCCCAGACGCCGCTGACGCGGCGAAACGACGGCGTTGCGTCAGCTTCTGGCCGCCAAACACGTCGGCGCCCAGCTGCCGGTCGAGACGTCCGACCGGCGACGTCGATCGCCGACGGTGCGCGCGCCGCGTCGCTGCTAGCCTACGCGCAACAACACTACGCCGCCGCGCTCGGACCGGACGGCGCCGAGAACATCACCGATGCGGCGTTGCGCGGCATCATGAACTCGGTGCAACGATCCCGTATACCGTCTTTCTTTCGCCGCGCGAAATTCAAGGACTTGAACGAATCGCTCTCCGGCGGAAACTTCGGCGGCATCGGCGTCTACATTTATCAGCTCAAAGACGGCCGCGTCGTCGCCGGACCGATCGAAGATTTGCCGGCAGCGCGAGCCGGCATGAAGCCCGGCGAAATCATCGACAGCGTCGACGGGCGCACCGTGCGCGGATTGCCGATCGATCGCGTGGAGGCGATGATTCGCGGCAAAGCCGGAACGCGTCGTGCACGTGCAGGCGCATCCGTACGATCGGCCGTCGGTCGAGCACAGCCTTCGCGATCGTGCGCGAGATCATTCACGTTCCAACGGTGCGCGCGAAGATGGAGGGCAATATCGACTACATTCGCCTCTCCGATTTCGGCACGACCTCGGCCGACGAGATTCGCAAAGCGTTGCTCGACGGCAAAGCGAAGGGCGCGCGCGCCTATATTCTCGATCTGCGCGACAACGGCGGCGGTTTGCTCGACGCTGCGGTCGATATTTCGAGTTTCTTCATCCCGCAAGGCACGATCGTTTCGACGATCCGTCGCGACGGACAAAAGACCAGCGACGAAGCGCGCGGGCGACGCCATCGGCGGCCTGCGTCCGCTCGTCGTGCTCGTAAACAAGTACACCGCGAGCGCATCGGAGATCACCTCGGGCGCACTGCAAGATTATCACTTGGCAACGCTGGTCGGAACGCGCACGTTCGGTAAAGGCGTCGTGCAGAGCATCTACGCGACTGCCCGATCAAGGCGCGCTCAAGATCACGACCGCGCGCTACGTCACGCCGGCCGGCCGCGACATCCAGCACCACGGCATCGAACCCGATATCGTGGTGAATCAAGATCCCAATCCGACGCTGATCGATACCCCGGCCGATCGCCAACTCGCCGCGGCGAAGGCACGTTTACGCACGCTCTTACGTTGATATGGAAACGATGAAACGCACACTCGTCCTTACCCTTCTTGCTCGCTATGGGCGCCGCGGGCGCCCATCCCGTCGCCGTTTCGGCAGCCGCACTGCCGCAGCTCAACGGCGAGGATGCCGCGGAGATTTCGACGAGTTACTCCTATCTCACCGAGAACTTTTACAAGCACGTCGATGCGCAAGCGGTGCTTAACTCAATCCGCACGACGCTGTTGAGCGCGATGCGCACTGCCGGCGTGAAAGCCGCAGCGCTGCCGCGTCATGCACGCGGCAGGCACGGCCGCAGCGCGTGCGCGAGATCGACCGTGAAGTCGAAACCGCGGCTTCGGAATCGAAGCACAAGTTCTCGCTGCACGATCTGAGTTACGTCGCGCTCGACGGCATGATGCGTTCGGTGAACGACCGGTATACCGTTTTCTTGACGCCGAAAGAGTTCGCGGGCCTCAATCAAGGACTCGACGGCGGCGATTTCGGCGGAACCGGCATCGTCATCGGCGTGGACGACAAGACGAAGTACATCGCCGTGCAAAACGTCATCCCGAATGGACCGGCCGATAAAGCCGGCGTCGAGCAAGACGATCTGATCACCACGATCGACGGCGTCTCGACCAAAGGCATGAGCCTCGATGCCGCCAGCAGCAAGCTGCGCGGCAAGGAAGGCACGCGCGTAACGCTGACGATCTCGCGCGACGGCGCGGCGCTTGCCGCGCCGATCGCGATCACGCGCGCGAAGATCCATCAGCTCAGCGTCTATGAAAAAATGCTGCCCGGAAAGATCGGCTACGTCGCCGCTGACCGTCTTCGGCCGCGACACCGCCGACGAACTTGAATACGGCGCTGACGCGCCTTCAGACGCAACGGCGCGCGCGCGCTCGTGCTCGATCTGCGCGATAACGGCGGCGGTTATCTGGAAGCCGCGGTCGCCGTCAGCTCCAAGTTCATTCCGAGCGGTCCGATCGTCTCGGTGGAGTCGCGCGCATCCAACATCACGACGCTCGAAGCCGACGATACCGCAATCGCGCCGCTGCCGCTGGCGGTGCTGGTCAACGGCTACACCGCGTCGGCATCGGAGATTACTCCGGAGCGATTCAAGACAGCAGCGTCGGCACGATCATCGGCACGAAGACGTTCGGCAAGGGCGTCGTGCAAACGATCGTTCCGCTGCCCGACGGCAGCGCCATCAAAGTGACGACGGCGCGCTATCTGACGCCGCGCAACCGCGACATCAACCACTTCGGCATCACGCCCGACATCGTCGTCGCCGAGAACAAACACCCGCAGTACGGCGACCCCGCCAAAGACGATCAGCTGCGCCGAGCGCTCGATTTTCTCGACGCGAAGCTGGCGCAGCTCAACGCCGCAAACGGCGTCTAAGCGCGCTAGGCCGTTCGGTCTTCGTCGCGCGTCTCCTCGGTCGCGCCGGTTTCGCGCGCCGGCGCCGGTCTTCGCCGGCGCTCGTCGCGGAGGCCGCTGCGCGCGTTCTGCGCTTCGGCGTCTCCTTCGGGCGCTTTCGGCTCTTCGGCGGTCGCGCGCTTGCGCGGTCGCCGAGCCGGCTTCTCCGCAGCCGGCAACGCCAGCGCGGACGTGCCTTTGCAGTTCGGCGGTTGCGGCGCGCGCGCGTGGTCGGACGTGCGCCGGCGCGCCGGCTTCGCGCGCTTCGGTTCCTCAGCCGGCGCCACGAGGCTTGGAGGCGGCGGCGCGACGGCCGGCGGTGCCGGCTGCGGCGCGCGGCGCGATGGCCCGAACCGGTTCCGGCGGTGCCGTGCTTCCGGTGGGATGCGCACCGCCGTCGGACGACACTTCGAAAATGTGGCGATCGGGCATGGCCGCTCCGCCGCCTCCGCGTCCGCGCCGTCCACGACGGCGCCGGCGGCGGCGACGATGCGTTTCGTCGGGGACCGGTTGCTGCTGCTCTTGCACCGGCGCCTCGACGGCGCTGCGCCGGAGCTTCCGCGGCTTCGTCGCGCCCCCGGCCGCGCGACGGCGGCGGCGGCGTTTGCGCCGTCCGTCGCCGTCGTCGATCGGCGTGCGGCTGCACCGCGCCGTCGGCGATGATGATGGCGTGCGGCTGCGCTTCGCCGCGCCGCTCGGCGCTCAGCGCCTTGTCTTGCGCTTCCTCTTCTTCGGTAATCGTCGTGATGCCGATCGGCGCGCGCGCCGCGGATTGCCGCGCCGCATCTTCGGCGAGTTCGCGCAGTTGACGTGTCTGTTCGGCGGCCGTTGGCGCGCGGCGCGCCGCCGCGCCGGCGACGCGGTTTGCTTTCGGCGGTCACCATCTCGGCGAGCACGCGGTCGCGTTCGTCTTCCACGTCGAGAATGCGAATGCGCACGGTGTTTCCGGCGTTGTTGGCGGCGTTTTCCACCTCCACGACGCGACCGTCGACGACCGCGGCCGCAGACGTCGGATTCGGCAACCGGCCGGGCAACAGTTCGACTTCGTGCTCGTCGCCGACGCGCAGCGCGCGGCTCGCGTTCGAGCTTCGCTGCCGCCGACCGTTTCGATGCGCGCCTTCTCCGGATGCAGCATCGGATCGACGCGCACGTGAATCGGATGCGTCGATGGAGTGCGCGAGTTCGTTGCACTCGTCTTCGTACCAGAAATCCATTTGCACGGCGACGGTCGGCGCGACGTGGACGAGCACGTCGCCGTCGCCGTTGAGATGCGTGCCGCGAATCTGGCGGAACGTTTCGATGGCGACCGATTGCGACGACATGACGCTGCCCATGCCGTTGCACGTCGGACAGGCGCCGCGCAACTGCGATCCGAGATCCTTGCCGATCCGTTTGCGCGTGAACTCCAGCAATCCAAGATTCGAAAACGATTGAATCGTCGCGCGCGTGCGATCGCGGCGCAGGCTGTCTTCCATCGTTTTGACGACCTTGTCGCGCGACGCTTCCGACGCCATGTCGATGAAGTCCACGACGATGATGCCGCCGATATCGCGCAAGCGCACTTGGCGCGCGATCTCTTGCGCCGCTTCGATGTTGGTCTTAAGATCGTATCTTCGAGATTGCGGCCGCCGGTGAACTTGCCGGAGTTGACGTCGATGACCGTCAGCGCTTCGGTCGATTCGATGACGATCGACGCGCCCGACGGCAGATTGATCTTCGGCTTCATGAGCTTTTGCAGCTCGGCGTCGATCTTGTAATCGGCGAACAGCGAACGGCCGGAGTTGTAGTATTGAATGCGGTCGATGTATTGCGGCCCGAGCAGCTGCAAGAAGTCGCGAATCTTGCGGTACTCTTCCTCGTCGTCGATGAGCACGCGTATCGACGTCGGCGGTGATGAAATCGCGCGCCGCCTTGTAGACGAGGTTCATGTCTTTGTGCAGCAGCGACGGCGAGGCGGCGCGCTTGTACATCTCGAGAATGCCGTGCCACATGCGAATCAACACGCCGAGATCGGCGATGAGCTCCGCTTCGCTGACGCCCGGCCGCGGCGGTGCGCACGACCGTCGCCATGCCTTCGGGCCGAATGCGTTTCATCACGCCGTTGAGCCGCGCGCGCTCTTCCGCCGAGTCGATCTTGCGCGAGACGCCCGAGTACTTGCCGGTCGGCATCAAGATCAGATAGCGGCCCGGGCAACGAGATGTTCGTCGAAATGCGCGCGCCTTTGAGTCCGCGCGGCTCCTTGACGATCTGCACCAGCACGTCGTCGCCGCGCTTGACCTTTTCGCTGATCGTGAAACCGCCGTGACCTTGCGTGATCTCGACGTCGCCGATGTTGAGCGGCTGTTTGTTGATGTCGTCGACGTAGAGAAAGGCGTTGCGGCCTAGGCCGATATCGACGAACGCGGCTCCCATTCCGGGGAGCACGTTCTGCACTTTTCCTTTGTAGATCGAGCCGATGACTTTTTCTTCGCGCTCGATGTAGAGTTCGGCTAACTCGCCGTCCTCGAGTATGGCGACCCGGTTTTCCCAGGGATCGCTCGAGATCAATATCTCGCTCGACAAATTGTCCTCAGTTGTAGAGCTCGCCGCTCGCCGCGCCGCCGTTATTCGGGGCGCAAGGACTGCGCCGTGGGCAGCGGCAGCCAGCTCGGAAATCTAGAAATCTTTGGCATGTCAGTTCCCGCAGCGCGGCGATGCGACCTGCTTAGGCGTTACCCGAGCACGTCCCGGTCGCGCTGCGAATAGATATTGAGCAGTATGCCCAGCGCCGCGAAATCGGTGAGCATCGCCGAGCCGCCGTACGACATAAACGGCAGGGAATGCCGGTGATCGGCATGATGCCGATCGTCATGCCGACGTTGACGAGCACGTGAAAGAAGAGCAGTCCGACCAAACAACTGGCGAGGATGAAGCCGAAACGGTCGCGCGCCGCGATCATCGTGCGAATGCCGGCATAGAGAACGATGGCGTACAACGCGAGCAACGCCGTCGCGCCGACGAAGCCCAACTCTTCGGCCAGCACGGTGAAGATGAAATCGCGCGAGTGTTCCGGCACGAAGTTCAACTGCGTCTGCGTTCCGTGATAGAGCCCGCGTCCGAACCACTCGCCGTTGCCGACCGCGATCTTCGACTGAGCGAGATTGTAGCCGGCGCCTTGCGGATCGGCTTTCGGATTGAGAAACACGAACAGCCGCGCTCGCTGAAAGGGCTTGAGCACCGCGTTGGTGCCGACCGCTGCGGCGCCGACGACGACCATGGCGGCGGCATAGATGCCGAAGTCGCCGAGTTTCGGCAAGCCGAAATAGAGCGCGATCGTGAGCATCGCCACGAGCACGAGCGAGGTGCCGAGATCGGGCTGTTTGAGAATGAGCAACGCCGGAATCGCGACGGTCAACAGCGGTTTCCAGATGTCTTGCAAGTTCTCGTACGTGCCGGCGCAGAGCACTGCCGCCAGGGAAATCGCGACGACGAGCTTTGCCGGCTCCGACGGCTGAAACGTTCCCAGCGGTCCCAGCGAAATCCAACGCTGCGCGCCCAGCGCGCTGTGCCCGGCGCGCAGAATGAACAGCAACAGCAGCAGATTGACGCACCACAAGGCCGGCGCCCATCGCCGCCAGTTGCGATAGTCCACGCAGCGAAAGCGCGATCATGAGCGGCACGCCGAGGAACAGATAGAGCATCTGCTTGTGGAACTCGGCGGCGCCGTCGCCGGCGTGCGATCCGGCAGAGCGAATGCAGACCAGGCCGAGCAGCGCAATGGCGATGGCGCCGCCGCCCAGCGGCCAGTTGACGTTGCGTAGGAACCGTCGCGCGTTGGCGCCGAGCGCTAAAACCGCCATGCGAAGCGGAGCCGCCGGTTAGTTCGCGGGGACCGGCGTCGGCGTGTGCGGAAGCGGCGTTGCTTGCCGCCCGCAGCTTTCTTCGGCGCGCGTTTACGCCGCTTGCGCGACGGCGGCGTTTGCCACGGCGCTTGGCGGTTGCGGCCGCCGGCGCTGCGACGTCTTGCGGAAGCGGGCGCGACGCGGCAGTGCTGCCGGCTCGAGCGTGACGCGCGCGCCGTTGCCGTTGGGCCGATTGACCGAAATAATCGGAATGTTGGCCAGCATCGCCAGCGCCCGATCTTGACGCTCGAAGTTCACTTCGATCTTCTCGCGGTCGACTTCGACGTAACGCCCGATGACGTCGACGAGATCGCGCTTCATCGACTCGATCATGTCCGGTGCCAGCTCGAGTGATCGGTCATCAGCACCAAGCGCAGCCGCTCTTTTGCCGTCGCACTCGAGCCGGGCTGGCGCGAAGAGCCGCCGGAAGAAATCGATCACGGCTGCTTTCCTCCAAAGAACGCGTTGAAGCGCTCGAGCAACGAGCGTTCGTGGCAGCGGCCGGCATCGGAGCGGCGACGTCTTCGCCGGCGATGCGCGCCGCGATGGCGCGATACGCGGCGCCGGTCGGATTATCGGGACGCAACGCCAGCGGCTCGCCGCGGTTGGTCGGTCACGATGATCTCCGGTTCGTCGGCGATGACGCCCAGCAGCGGCAAACGCAGAATGCCGTTGACGTCGTCCACGGAGAGCATCTTGCCGCGTTTGACCAGCGCCGGACGCAATCGGTTGATGATGAGTTGCGGCCGAAAGCGGTTGCCGAGCAACCCGACGACGCGATCGACGTCGCGCACCGCCGAGACCTCCGGCGTGCAGACGACGATCGCTTCTTGCGCGCCGGCGACGGCATTGCGAAAGCCCATCTCGATGCCGGCCGGGCAATCGATGAGCACGTAATCGAAGCGTTCGCTGCAAGCGCGCGACGAGCGCGCGCATGCTCGCCGTGTCGACTTCCTCTTTTTCGCGCGACTGCGCCGCGGCGAGCAAGAACAAGTTCTCGCAGTGCTTGCCGCCGACCAATGCCTCGTCGAGTTCGGCACGCGATCTTCGAGCACGTCGAGCAAGATGATGCTTGACGCGGCTTTCCAGTCCGAGCACGATGTCGAGATTGCGCAAACCGACGTCGGCATCGACGAGCACCACGCGCGCGCCGCGCTGCGCGAGCGCCGTGCCGAGGTTCGCCGTCGTGGTCGTCTTTCCGACGCCGCCTTTGCCCGACGTAATGACGATCGCGCGGCCGGCCGCGACGGCGCTCGAGCGGTTGCGACGGCGACTGGGAACCGGTTCAGTTTGCTGCACGAGCTACCCTGCTTTCAGTGCGCTGACGAGACGTCCGAAGAAACTTTGGCCGTCGAAGTTGGTGAACGGCACGATCTCGCCTTCCAGTCGGCGCGCGATCTTATCGTAGACCGCCGCCAAGCGATTGCCTTCGCTTAAAACGATCGGCTCGCCGCGGTTGGTCGTATCGATGATCTCTTCGTCGTCCGGAACGATGCCGAGCAACTCGACCGAGAGTACGTCGCAGACGTCCTCGACCGAGAGCATGTCGCCGTTGCGCACCATCTCCGGGCGCAAGCGATTGACGATCAGCCGCATCGGTTTGTGCTGCGCGGCGATCTTGCCGACGACGCGATCGGCGTCGCGAACGGCGCTCACCTCGGGCGTCGTCACGACGATCGCTTCGGCGGCCGCGCCGACGGCATTGCGAAAGCCGGTTTCGATGCCGGCGGGACAATCGACGAACACGTAATCCGCATTTTCGGCCGCCATGTCGACGATGGCCGGCAAACTGTTCGGCCGTCACCGCGTCTTTCTCGCGCGTCTGCGCCGCCGGCAGCACGGACATGGATTCGAAGCGCTTGTCTTTGATCAGCGCTTGACGCAGTTGGCAGCGCCCTTCGGCGACCTCGACCAGATCGAAGACGATGCGCTTCTCCAGGCCCAGAACGAGATCGAGATTGCGCAAGCCGATATCGGCATCCACCAGGATGACGCGCTTGCCGCGTTTGGCGAGTGCCGCGCCGAGATTGGCGGTCGTGGTCGTCTTTCCGACGCCGCCTTTGCCGGAGGTGACGACGATGCGGCGGCCGTTCACGAGGCGTGCTCCGGCAGCGCGGCTGCATCCAAACGATCGAGCGTCACGATGACGATTCTCCCATCTCGCGCAAAGGCGACTTCGGGCACGCCGCGTTCGGCGTGCGCGACGTCGCCCTCGGCGGCAATGAAGGTGGCGATGCGCAGTTGCGTCGCGCGCAGCTCGACCGCGAGGATGCGCGCGTTTTCGTCGCCTTGGGCGCCGGCGTGCGCGATGCCGGCGAGCCGGCCGAAGACGAGAACGTCGCCGCCGGCGACGAGTTCCGCGCCGGGATTCACGTCGCCGACGACGACGATGTTTCCGCTGTGGTGCAGCACCTGACCGCCGCGCAGCGTCGCGGCGTGGTAGAGCGTGGACGGGCCGGTCTTCGACCAGGTGCAGCGGCGGCGCCGGACGCGCCGGTTCGGTATAGGACCAATCGCGGGACGCTCGTATCGCCCCGCCGCCGGCGCTGCGCGATGTCGCTTGCGCGCGCCGGCGAAATCGGCGACGAAATTGCGGGCCGACTCGGAGAGCCGCGGTTCCTGGAATCCGAGCGACGCGCCGCCGGCCAGCGCCGGCATCTCATCGTCGGAACCGGTAAGCGCGCGGAGTTCGACGCCCGCTTCCTCCAAGATACCGCGCAAGCGAGCAGAGGTCGTCGATCGTCGGAAGGCGTGTCGCCGAAATCGACGACCGCCGAGGCGCCGCGGAAGAAGCTCGGCCGTTCGGTAAGCCGAGCTTGCAGCTCGGTAAAGCCGCCGTCGAGGTCCTCGGGAGAGACGCGAACTTCGAGGCCGTCGCGCCGTCCCCGCAAGAGTGTCACGCGCTGCTCTGCGAGAAGAATAGCCCGCAGTCCCTCTCGCCATCCACACGGGATTCGCAAGTTCTTGGCATTGTCCACATCTCATACACAGCCGGCGTCCGTAACTTCGTCGGGTTAGCGTCCGGTAAAGGAAATACATCGCATGTTCCGCCGCTCCGTTTCCATCGTCGTCATTCTCGCACTGCTCTGTGCCATCAGCCCGGCACCCGGCGGCGCCATGTCCACGCAATCCGAGATCGCGCTCGGCCAATCCGAAGACCAGCAGATCGTCGCCGGCAGCGTCGTCGAAACCGATCCGCTGCTCAACGCCTACGTTCAGAACATCGCCGGCAATCTTTGGAATCAGGTCGCGCGCAAAGACTTGCCCTACAACGCGAAGATCATCAAGGACAGCCAGATCAACTCGTTTGCGACGATGGGCGGCTTCGTCTACATCGACGAGGGACTGATCGACTTCGTGCAATCCGACGACGAACTTGCCAGCGTCATCGGCCACGAAACCGGCCACATCGAACGCCGCCACGTCATCACGACCAGCTCGAAGATCGAGATTCTCAACATCCTGTTCGGGCTCGCGTCGCTGTTCTCGCCGATTCTCTACGAGTTTGGCGGCTTGGCCGAGGCCGGGACTCATCGCCAAAGTCTCGCGCGAAGACGAAATTCAAGCCGACCGCTACGGATTGCAGTTGATGTCGCGCGCCGGATACGATCCGGAATCCATGGTCACGGTCATGGCGCACCTCGGCGTCTTGGAAGACGAGCACAGCGATGCGGTCACCAAGTATCTCGAGGACCATCCCGATCCGTCGGCGCGCGTCGCGCATCTCATGGGCTATCCGGAACTCGATCCGACAACCGTCACGCCGACGCAGCAACTCGTGCAAGTCGTCGAGCGATGAAGAACGCGCGCGCTACGCGTTTGCGCGCTTGCGCCTCAACCAAGTCTTGGCCAAAGATCCCAACAACGCCGCAAGCGCTGCTCGAACTGGGACAATCCGAACTCGCGTTAGGTCTTACCGAGTAAGAGCCAGCAGACGCTGGCCGAGGCAGCCGCGCTCGGTTCGACGCGAGACCCGCGCGGCGGCCGACCAACGCATTGCCGCGCTGCGCCACATGGAAGTGCAGCGCATCACGCTCACCAAACCGAACCTTCCGAAACTCAGGGCAGCGCTCGATGCGGCGCAAGCGTCGCACGTGCAAAACGCCGGCGACATCCAAACGCGCGCGACGGAAGGCAAAGATCAACTCAAATCGGTGCAGAGCCGTCTGCAAACGCTGCAGTACGAAGTTCCCGATCTCAGCCGCGTCAACGTGCGCCGCGGAACGCGGTTAGAAGCGATCGTCAAGAACCTCACCTCGATGGCGCGCTCGGTCAACAGCACGCTCGACGACGCGGGCAGCGACACCAGCCCGCTGGGCGGCGTCGGTTCGCTCGAGAAAAACAAAGAGAGCGGCCTGCTCAAAGAGAGCGCCGACATCTACGACGAGATGAAGGCGCCGCTTTCGATGGACGGCATTCCGCCGGAATCGGAAGCGCTGCTGCCGTCGTATCCGCACATGATCGACGAGCTGTCGCGAGCCGACGGCGAGATGCTGCGATCGGTCGATGCGGCACGCGCGTCGCTGACGATGCTCGATCAATCGCTCGGCGATCTCGACGAGTTCCTCAAGCAGCTCGTGCATTTGCAGCTCGGCTTCAGCGGCGATATCAGCGCCGGCGACTATGCCGCCATCGCGCCGGCGATGAAGAAGACCGCCGACGAACTGAGCGCCGCCGCCACCGCCGCGTCGCAAGGCGTCGCAACTCTTCAACCTCGCGCGCTCGCGCCAACTCTCCGCGCGCATCACGCTGTTGGGTGTGGGCACGTCGCCGGAGATGTACTCCACGCTGCAGTACGCGTTGCAGCAGCGTTTCGGATCGACCGGCGTGGATTATCGCACGATGCTGCACGACGACCTGACGCCGGGCGACGTCGTCGCCGCGACCATCGTCGCCGCCGACGTGAAAAGCACGCCCGAAAATATCATCGCCGAAGCCAAGAGCGGCAACGAAACGATCATCGACGTCGCCAACGCGCACAAGATGCACGCTTGGCCGCTGGAGATCTTCATGGGACTGGTCTATCTCGACTACACCGACGATCCGGCCAAAGAACTGCGCAAGGCCGACGGCACGATGGCCGTCGACTTCGAACAAGCTGGGTTTGTAGGCGTGACGATGGCAGTTGCGGGCGACGCGCGCGCGCTCTTCCCGCTGGTTCGCAAAGGCATCGACGTTCGCAACGTGCACGCGCACGTGCGCAAGCCGTTTCGCTTCCTGCTTGGCCGGCGATCCGTCGCTGGTCGCCGGCTTGCGCGCGCTGCTGCTCTCGGGACATGACGGCGCCGTTCCGCCGCACGTTGCCGCGTGCCTGGAAACGCTGCACGCCGGCGTGCCGCCTGCTGGCCGACCGCGCGACTTGCGCGCCGCGATCTTCGTTGGGACGGCGCGGCGACGCGGCATCTGCCGACATGCGCTCGCTGACGGCGCTCGACGTTCCGGTTCTCGCGCTGACCGTCGATCCCGAAGCGCGCGCCGAGCGGGCCGCCAAACGCGCCGGCGCGCGGCACGTGGAGCGAGTACGTCGAGCCGGCGCTGGACGCGGCCGCTTGCGCGGACGCTTTTTCCCGCATCTCGTGCGACTGCGCGCGCGGCGTCGAAATCGCCGTCGGACGCAACTTGCCGGTGTTGCGCGAAACCGTCGCCGCAAAACTGACGCGCGACGCGGCGCAGAACGCGCTTGAAGGTTGCGCTGGCCAGCGCGGTCGTGGATCACATTCCGGTCGTCGGTTTGGTCCTCGGCGCCGTTGCGTCGGCCGGCGACATGGTCGCCATCACCGGCATTCAAGTCATGCTGATGTTGCACATCGAGGCGGTATACGGGCGCGATCCCGATCTTCGGACGCACGTGGCAACTGCTGCCGATCATCGGCGGCGGCTTCGGCTGGCGCACGCTGGCGCGCGAGCTCGTCGGCTTCGTACCGATCGCGGGCATCGCGATCAAAGGCGCGATCGCATATGCCGGCACGATCGTCGTCGGCGAAAGCGTTACGTTCCTTCACGAGCACGGACAGCACATGACGAAAGGGCGAGGCAGCGACGCTCTACGATCGCGCGAAAAGCGATGCCATGCGCTTGGCGCGCGACGTCGATGACGAAGTTTCGCCGCTAAAGCCGCTCCAGCAACGCTTCGTCATCCATCGGCGCGAGGTCTTCGGGAACGCGTGCGCGCACCGGATCGGCGATGCGTGCGGCGAGATCGCGGCGGTATGGCCGCGTCGAGCGTCGCACGTCGCTCGATAACGCGGCCACGAGTGCGCGCTCTTCACCTGAGAGATAGCGCGTTGGCGCATACTGCACGCCATTCTGGACTCGCGCGCGTTCGGATATCGTCGTCGCCGCCCGCTTCTGCAATCGCTTCGACGCGCATCCGAGATCGTACCCTTCTTGCCGCACGCGCAGATCGAAATAGTAGACCGCAAAGACGATGGCGGCGAACGGCATGACGGCCGCACGCGCCAGCGCGTCGAGCCCGAGATACAGCCGCCGGCGCCGCTGCAACAATGCGAAACCGGCGACATCGGCACAGCTCGTCGCCACGATGACGATCGGGCTTACCGACCGAGGCGAAAAGACAGCGCGTGCCGCATCTCACGGCGATTGCACGTGCGTCGCAGCGTGCGCCGTCACCGCCTCCCACGGCGAGCATTCTTCGAGCGTTACCGCATAGATGGCGCTGTCGCCGACGACCAGACGAGCATGGTGAACAAGTACGACAGAAAGCGATGAGCAACGCCAAGAACGCCGACCGCCATCATCGCCGACGGATAGCAGCCGGTGCGATTGCGTGCGACGACGCGAGCGGCAGCGACGATAACGGCCTGACGACCGCCGGCCGCAGCGCAACCGCAAGCACGCATCAACAGTACGACGACCGCCGACGATTGCGCGCCAATGACGCAGCGCCGTCGACATGCACGCGCGATACGAGACGGCTTTCACCGACGCATCTGCAGCCGCCGACGCCTGCCGGCGACCGCAGCTGCGATGCCAGCACCAAGAGCTCGCATAGCCGAAGAACAGGCGATCGCAACCAGCTTCCGGTCCGCGGCGAGTGAAGCATCGGCGGAACGTGGCGCATCTGAACGCTTGCGGGCTGCTGCAGCCACGCCATCGTGGCATCGAGTTGCGGCCGCTCGCTTGAGGCGATGAAGTATTGCAGCACGGCAGCGGGACGATGGCGGTTGCGGACCATCGCAACGAAGCACGGGAAGTATCGCGCGTAGAGCGTCGCGGCCCGCGAAAAGATGCCCGAGAGATCGAGCGGGCGCAACTCCATCGCGCGCGCTTTGCGCCAAGGCTTCCCTAAAACCCTCGGGGAAACGCCGTGTATGCAAATCGGCACGCTGGCGGCGATCCGGCGTTATCCGGTGAAAAGCTTGGGCGGCGAAGTGTTGCATGAGCGTTCGGGTCGAGGGCTTCGGCATCGCCGGCGATCGCGAGCGTGCCCTTTTTGCGCTCGAAGGCGCACGTGCGGGCAAAACCTATCGCGGCAAAGAGAACGACCGCTTACATCTGCAGACCGATGCGCGCGATGCCGCAGTCCTAGCGGCGGATCGCGGTCACGCCGTCGAACTACGCCGCGGCGAGCACTTCTTCGACGATGCGCCGATCTCCATACTCGTGGACGCTTGGATGCAGACGCTCAACGATGCACTCGGCTATACCGTCGAATGGGAGCGCTTCCGGCCGAACTTTTTCGTGCGTGCCAATGGGTCGATCGCACCGGAAGAAGCCTTTGAAGGTGCAGCGTTGACGCTTGGGAACGGTGCGCTTGCGAGTTCGTTGCGCAATCGAGCGGTGTGTCGCGGTGACGTATCATCCCAAGGGCAAGCGGAGCGATCCTCGCATCCTGCGCTTTTTGGCGCAAGAGCGCCGCGCCTGGCTCGGCATCTATTGCGACGTCCTCGAACCGGGTAACGCGGCGATCGGCGAGCGCTGGTTACAGAGTAAAGGCGCCGAACTTCCGCCGGCGCCTCCTCTCCCACACCCCCACACCCAAATACCAGTATAGCGGCCCGCGCAGCGCGGTCTGTAACAACGAATTGGGTATAATATACTTGCGTAAAGTATGTGGTATCCTTAAGGGGTGGGGGTAAGCGACCGGCAACCCTAGCGTGGTGGGGAAGAGGGCTCGCAAGGGTCGCTGCCGTGTTAATCGGTTTGGCCTGTTGTTTTGGACCGGGGCGATTGTCGTGATCGATGTTATCGGGCGTGCCGAAACGATTGCTAGTCTGGCTCAGCACCACCACGACGTTGCTAGTCGCTTATTTCCACTCCACCGTTTTTCCCAGGCGTTGCCGCATTGGGTCTTGCTGTGGTTCTGTGCTACTTACTTTTGAAAAACCGGCGATGGGAGACACGATCACCGCCGTAGCGCCAATAGCGGTGCAAATGGCACCCCCACTCACCATGCCGTCGAGTTTCGACCGCCCCAGATGGTCGCTGCCCCTCAAGGAGTTGTGCGGTCGAGCCAAGATCACGAAAGAATCTTTGTGGAGGTACGGTTGGCCAACTTACGCAACCCTTCAGAGAGCACACGACAATACAAGCCGACAAGCTCTTTAGTGTTTATCTCAACAAATGGTTTCGCGCCTCTGGAACGATCTTTGAAATAGAAGACGCCCATATTGGTGGCCAAAAACTTATCCTTACAACGACAGATGAGAGCAGTTTAATAATGATGTATTTCTCCAAGGAGTGGTCGAACCGATTATCGGTCCTGAGAAAGGGGGCTACCGTGTCGGGCATTGGCAAGATCGTGCGGGCGCTCGCGGGCAGCATAACCCTGGAAGACTGTGAGTTGGAGTGACGGCCCGAGGAGTGGTAAAATACCGGGGGTATGGTTGGTTCGCCGCGACAGGGAACGACCACAAGCATCGGGACCGCGAGGTTTTTGGATTGCGCTTGCGATCATACTTTTCTACCTAATTGCCAGGCCGCACATTGGCACCGTCTGGCACTTGCAGGTGACTACTGTGGACGAACGGCACGAAGCAGCACATCCGCTCGTATTGATCAATGAGAAGGTGCCATTTCCTTCGTTCGATGCGTGCAATGCCAAGGCGCAGGACGCCAAGGCGAACCAGGACGCGGAGCGGTCTCTTTCCGCCAAACTAGGGATTCAGGCAATCAAACTTTACTTTGTATTACGCTTGCCTCCCACAGCGTCGTCTGCTCTGGGGATGGTGAAGTACCGTGACGGGTGGCAGCCGCTACCTCGGCATTGCGCCGGTGAACGCCTTCCAACCAGGCGCATCTTAATTGAAAACTCTAAGGGTTATATGGTACGGTTAGGGCGCTAAAAGGAGGGTCTACTACCGAAGGAACCAATTTAGCCAGGCATTGCGGAGGAGCCCAATCCGCCGAACAAGCGGACGCGCCAGCGACGGGGCTCGAACCCGCAACCCCCGGAAGGTCTAGTTCCGGAGGGCTACCCGATTAACAGTCGGGGCCTGTAACCCATTGAGGCACGCTGGCGGCTTGCCGAGCCCTCCGGGTGATGAACCATCGGGGGGCTCGCCGCATACTATACGGCGATGGTACAATCAAGTACAGATGCCGACGCGACGACGCAAGCAGGAACCCAAACTCAAGTTGATACCGCTTGATGAACTCAAGAAGATTTTGAGCGAAATCGTGCCAGCAGTTCTTCCGAAGAAGAAAAACATCAAAGAGGGAAGCAGGCAATAAAGGCTTGGCTGCGCCCAAGTTAGCACCCGAACAGTACACGGTCTTTCTCGATGAATCCGGTGACCATAGCATGGCGGTTATTGACCCGCAATACCCGCTGTTTGGTCTCGCTGGCGTTCTTATGGCGACACCGAGCCACGATCCCGCCGCCACCGCGCTAACCGCTTGGAAGACCGGCTTTTTTGGCCGCGATGTTTGCCTGCATATGCGCGAGATCACGCGCAGCGAGCCACCTTTTAAGGTCTTAGACGATAGCAAAGTGCGAGCGCGTTTCTGGTCGGAACTGCAAACCGAAATGGACCACCTTCAAATTTTTAATCGTCTGCGCTGTTGTGCAAAAAGACGAACACCTGCAGCGGTACGGCAAAGTTGCATATGACCCGTACTACCTAACTTTGGCGTTCCTCATGGAACGATTCACATTCGAGATGGAAGACAGCGGAAGCCGAGCCGGGGTTCAGTCGCCGAAAGTCGAGGTGCGCATCTCGACGCCATCTTGCTAGAGCAGTATGAGTTACTGTGGGACGACGGGACGCAGTCCCTTGATGGCCGCCGCTTCCAGGCTGCATTGAACAAAGAAATACAATTTCAGGCCAAGCAGCCGGAGGCCATTGGACTTCAGATCGCGGACTTGGCCGCCGGCCCGATCGCCCGCTATGCGGGTGGAAAGCCACGTAAGCGCGCCCTGCGCGTCGGACACAAAATGAGGCGGACGCCGCGAGGGATAATCAAGGGCGCGGGGCTCATAATCTTCCCCTGAAAAAGAAGCAGAGGGCCCGCTCCGCAGTCCCTCCATAACGTATCTTACCCGGAAAACCCCGATTGCAAGGCATTTCCCGAGATTAATCCCGGGATATGCGGGATATTCTTCGCTCTGTTATACTACCGCTGTGACGGCCAAGAAGGACCCGGCGGACAAGATTCCACCGGGTAAAAAAGCCGATACCCGGCCAGAGGTTGCATTCAAATGCGAATCTTCGGTTTATGACGCGTTAGTCGCTGGCCGTGCTAAGACCGGGAATTGCTCTGCCGACGAAAACGCTCGCCTATTGCTGCACCTTCTCATTACTGACCCTCAGGCTGCACTAAAGATGCGGGACGTAATGCTAACCGCATTGCAGCCTTCAGAAGCTACCGTCTCGCCGTCAAGCGAGCGTACGTCAAACGCTTCCCTTCGGTCTGTTTCATAGCCTTAGCAAACCGCGGACCCTCCTCCTTCTCCCGCTCGTTAAACCGGAATACTTGCTCCTCGACGTACCGCTGCAAATGCTTCTGACGCCGAGGCAATGTAGGTTCCCTTGATCGTCCGCTTCAGCACGCTAGAAGAACGATTCAATCGATTGTTCGTGTGAACGTGGCCGCGAACGTACTCGTAAGCGTGGTCAATGACCTGATGCTTGTAGTCGCGTCTTTAGCGCCTCGATAGGCCGGAAAGCCGTCCGTGTGAACCTCGGAACCAGGGGTAACGTTCTTGCGAATGTTGCCCTGCAAAAACTCCTTTTCGATAAACGGCACGACCATAGCGCGGGCACGACCTTTCGGCTTGCCCTTAATGGAACGTCCTTCGACCATTGCGAACACGGCGGTCTTGATTATCGCCGCTCCAGGTCCGCTCGACCTTAGCCGCGCTCGGTCTTCTTGTTCATGCTCTTGGACGCTGACCGCCGATGAAGGTTTCGTCCGCTTCTACCGGGCCTTCGAATCGCAAAGTCAGTTAGTCCTCGCGCAATGCCTCGCGGATGCGGTGCAGCATGAACCATGCCGTCTTTTGCGTGACCTTGAGGGCGCGGGCGATCTCGTAAGACGAAATGCCGTTGCGATTGCTGGCGATCAGCCAAACCGCCGGGAGCCATTTATGAAGGCCGATTGGCGAGTCCTCAAAGATCGTGCCAACCTTGGCGGAGAACTGCTTCTTGCACTCATTGCAATACCACCGCATGACCTTAGGCATATAGGCAACCGCAGCCGAACCGCAGCCCATACGCGGGCAAGCAACGCCGTTCGGGAAGCGGATTTGCACGAAAAAATCGTGCGCCTGCCGTTTGTTTGCAAACTGCCGCACGGCTTCGAGCATCGTTTCGGGAATCGGCTGCTGCGCCATACGACCATCATACCGCGTTAAGGCACTTTAGTCAAGTATGTTATACCCAACGAATTATTCAGACCATTCGCTTCTGACGATCGGCATAATTAGGACCGCGGATGCCGCTACATCGCGCGGCGTCCTTCGATCGCTTTGGTGATCGTCAATTCGTCGGCGTAATCGAGTTCGGCACCAATGGGCAAACCGTAGGCAAGGCGCGTCACGACGACGCCCAGCGGCTGCAATAAGCGCGAAAGATATAGATCGCCGTCGCTTCCCCTTCAGCGTTCGGGTTGGTCGCTAGAATAATTTCGCGCGGCTCTTCGCGGCCCACGCGCTCGACGAGTTCTTTGACGTGAAGTTGCGCCGGGCCGATGCCGTCCATGGGCGAGATCAATCCGCCGAGCACGTGATAACGTCCCGCGATACGCGCCGGTGCGTTCGATCGCATACACGTCTTTTGGTTCTGCGACGACGCAAATCGTGTGCGCGTCGCGTCGTTCGTCGGTGCACAACTCGCACGGATCGCTCTCCGAGAGCGAATAGCAGATCGAACAAAAGAGCACTTTATCTTTGACGGCGAGAATCGCTTCCGCCAAACTCTGCGCTTCGTTGCGCGGACGGTTGAGGAGATGAAAGACGAGCCGCGCGGCGGTTTTCGGACCGATGGTCGGAAGTTTGCTCAGCTCGTTGATCAGCGCGGCAACCGGGCTGGCGACCGTCGTCACATCAATCCGGGAACGCGCATGCCGCCGGTCACCGAAGCCATGCGCTTTTGCGACGTTTCGTTCGCTTTAGCTCAGCGCGTCGTTGACCGCAACCATGACGAGATCTTCGAGCGTCTCGACGTCTTGGGGATCGACCGCTTCGGCAGCGATCTTCACGCGTTTGACGCGCTGATCGCAGCTGACGTCGACGGTCACCGAGCCGCCGGCCGCAGCGCCGCGTGACGATGGTATTGGCCAGTTCTTCTTGCGCCTTCGCCATCTCGGCTTGCATTTTTTTGACTTGGGCCAAAAGGTGTGCTTGATTCATGCGTTATCGTATCCGTTGCTTAGCGTAGTCGAAAAGAACGTCGGGATCTTCGGACTCCGGTCTGCGACGCGCCCCGCGGACGCGTTCACGCCGAATCGGTAATCTTGAGCGGCGTGCCGAGCACCTCCCCGATGGCGCGCTCTAAGAGCGCCGACGTGCTCGCGCAGCATATCGGCGCTCCAGAGTTCGGCAAGCTCAGCACGATCGCGTTGCTTTCCAGCGACTCGATCGCGGCGCGCGAAAGTGGCGCCGCCAGCGACTGCCGTTCGCTCTCCACGTTGGCGCGAATGTTGTTGCCAGGCCGCGCGCACTCGCTGAATGTTTGACGGCGTGAGCGCCGGCGCCGCTTTCCGCGGCCGGTCGCGGCCGCCTGCGACGGCGAGGGACGGCGGTGCCGATGGCGGTTGCGGCGCCGGTCGCGAGGTGGCGTCGGGCGTGGTCGCGTAGACGTGCACGGCGCGGCCGAGTGCGCGGTCCGTGCCGCACGGCACGCTCGGCGCCTAAGATGAATCGCAACAACGCGCTCTCCAATTCGATGCGCGGATTACCCCCCGAGCGTGCGAGCGATTGCGCTTCGGTAAAAATGCGCAGCGCGTCGAGCAGCGCTGCTCTGCGGAACGTCGCGCGCCTGCGCTGCGACGCGCTGCGCATCTTCGCGAGCGAGATCGCGCTGCAACAATCGCGAGATCCACCTGCGCGACCAGCAGTGGCGAAACGCCGCGACGAGCGAGCGCATCAGCACCAACAGGTCGCTGCCCGCTTCCGTGGCCGTTTCGACGGCGTTGAGCGCGGCCGCCGCATCGCGATGCAACGCCGCGTCGACGATGCACGCCGCGCGAACTCACGGCCGCTCGATCCGAAAGCGACGTCCAACGTCTGCGCGGTTGCCGTCTCGGCCACCGGCAAAGGCCGGCGAGTTGTTCGAGCATGGTCAGCGCGTCGCGCAGACCGCCGTCGGCGCGATAGGCGATTGCCGCGAGCGCTGCATCGTCGACCGCGATGCCCTCGCCGTCGGCGATTTCGCGCATCTTCTCGATCATGACCGGAACGGCGATACGCCGGAACGCGTAGCGCTGGCAGCGTGAGAGCACCGTAGCGGGCAAGCGTTCCGGGCTCGGTCGTCGCAAGAATGAAGACCGCGTGCGGCGGCGGTTCCTCGAGCGTCTTGAGGAACGCGTTGGCGCCTTCTTTGGTGAGCATATGCGCTTCGTCGACGATGTAGATCTTCATGCGCATCGTCGCCGGCGCAAACTTCACCGCTTCGCGCAGTGCGCGGATTTCGTCGATGCCGCGATTGCTGGCCGCGTCGATCTCCAACACGTCGAGCGCCGTTCCGGCCAGCATGGCCCGACAATTCTCGCAGGTGTTATCCGGCGTTGCGCGTCGGTCCGTTGACGCAGTTGATGCAGCGCGCCAAGATTTTGGCGGCCGACGTTTTGCCGGAGCCGCGCGGACCGGAGAAAAGATAGGCGTGCGCGATGCGTCCCGCTTCGATGCGCTGACGTCAGGGTGCGAACGACGGCATCCTGGCCGACGAGATCGGCAAACGTCTTCGGCCGCCAGTTTCGATAGAGGGACACGGGCGGTCAACCTTTGCCTGGCCGTTTGGTGGCGCCTGCCTGCGGGTATGGGTGAAACGAGTTCCTCGGCGAACCGTGTTATGGTAGTTGCTTCCCAGCAGCGCGTTACTTCGTTTTTGTTGGGATCCGTTTTTGGAAAGATGTCCGTGGATTTGCGCGCAGCGCTCCGAGAAAATTTTGGTTTCGACGATTTTTATCCAGGCCAAGAAGAGGTCGTTTCGCGCGTCTTACGCGGCCAGGATACCTTAGCAATTCTGGCGACCGGCGCCGGAAAAAGCCTGACCTATCAACTGCCGGCTCTCTTGCTCGACGGGACGACGATCGTCGTCAGTCCCGCTCATCGCGCTGATGAAGGATCAGCTCGACATGCTGCGCGAGCGCGGCATCACCGACGTCATCGCGCTGAACTCGACGCTCTCGGAAGATCAAGAGCTGCGAGCGCGCGAGCGCATCGCCTCGGGCAAGCTGCGCATCGTGTACACGACGCCCGAAAAACTCGAAGACGAAGCGTTCCAACAGACTCCTCAAGAGCATCAAGATACCGCTATTCGTCGTCGACGAAGCGCATTGCATCAGCCAATGGGGACACGATTTTCGTCCCGCGTATTTGGCGCTCGGCAACGTCATCGCGCAACTCGGACATCCGACGGTGCTGGCACTCACGGCCACCGCGACGCCGTCGGTGCGCGAAGACATTCTGCACCAACTCGGCATCGAGCAGTCGAAGCCGATCGTGCGCGGATTCGACCGTCCGAATCTCGTCTACGAAGCGCGCAAAGCCGACAAAGAAGCCGACAAGCTCAAGATTCTCAGCGCGCTCTTCGAAGGCGACGATCCGCTGGAAGGCACCGGCATCATTTACACCGCGACGATCAAGAACGCGCTCGAAGTGCAGCGCTATCTCACGCAGCGAACTCGGCATTCCGGCCGCCGTCTACCATTCGAAACTCCATAAAGAAGATCGCACGTCGGTGCACAATCTCTTCATGGACGAAACCATTCGCGCCGTCGTCGCGACCAACGCCTTCGGATTAGGCATCGACAAGCCGAACATCCGTTTCGTCGCTGCACTACGATTTGCCGGGATCCATCGAAGCGTACACGCAAGAAGCGGGCCGCGCCGGACGCGACGGCCTGCCGTCGCGCTGCATCCTCATCTATCGCATGAGCGATACGCGCGTACAAAATTATTTTTTAACCGGCAAGTATCCCGACGTCGAAGAAGTGCAGCGCGTCTTCGGCACCATCGAAGTCTTCGGCGATCAGACCGACCGGCGTCTCCATGGTCGATCTGCGCAAGATTCTTGCAACTGCCGCTGACCAAACTCAAAGTCATCCTGGCGCTGCTCAAGAAATCGGGCTACATCGAGCACTCCGGCAGCTCCGCGTATGCGTTGACCGAAGCGGTGCGCAAGAACCGCGATCTCATTCTGAACTTGGCAAACTACGACACGAAAAAGTCGTACGATCAAAGCAAACTGGCGATGATGCTGCAGTACGCCGAGACGGCGTCATGCCGCCGGCGCTTCATCCTGAACTATTTCGGCGAAGACTTCGAACAGAGCAACTGCGGAGCGTGCGATAACTGCCTGGCCGCGCTGCGCCGCGGCTTGGACGACGCCGCGACGACCGGCGGTTTCCGCATCGCCGACGTCGTGCACCATGCGAAGTTCGGTGTCGGAACGGTCGAGCGCACCGAACGCGACCTCGTGACGGTGCTGTTTCCCAAGCGTCGGGTATAAGACGCTGCTGGCGTCGGCCGTTCGGCACGCCGAACCGCAAATTGCGTAGCGGAGTACAGGCGCTCTTTGTCGTCCGTGCACGGCGCTCTGTGCGGGCGTGTACGGACAAACGCCCGCCCCCCTGTCATCGCCGACGCCGGTCGCCCACAGCGCTCCGGCGCCGGTAGCCGACTGCCCACGCCTCCCGCCGATCTCCGTCGCGCCGGAAGCGCTCACCGTCGGCGTCGGCGCGTCGGCGTACGTCACCGTTGGTTCGGCGATCGCGCCGATTACCGCAGCGGTGCGCGACCCGGCTATCGCCAACGTGACCGTCGATCCATCGTCGCAACGCCTTACCGTTGCCGGCAAGATGCCCGGCGCGACGGTCGTGACCGTCACCGATGCGCGCGGTCTGACGCCGCGACGTTCCGGTGCGCGTCGCATTCTTTGCCGGCAGCATTGCGCCGCACGCTGACGCTCGAGCTCACCGGCGATCCAGCGTCGGCCGACTTCGTGCGCGAACAAGTCGCGCGCGCGGTCGCGCGCTGCGGCGCAAGTGCGGCCCGGCGCGCAGATCGTCGTCAGCTCCGACGACGTGCCGTTCCGCGGACGTCTCGACCAAGACGACGTCGCCGTCCTTCGACGTTCCGGTCTTGATCCAAGGCAACGGCGATCTCGAAGTGGACGGCATCGACGCGCGTTGACGTCCGCAACGTTGCCGTGCCGCGCATATCGCCCGACTCGCTGATGGTCAGCGATTATCCCGGAACGTTTGACCGAGAACGGTACGCTCTTCACCGCCACGTTGCGGTCGGAACAACCCTCACGCTTTCTCTATTTTCATTACAACCCGCCGGGGCAGCCGGACCGGCGCATCGTGCTGCACGCGGACAACCTTTCCTCCGAACCGTCCATCGTGCAGATGATTACCGGCCGCGGCGGTCCGTCCGGCGAACGAGATGGAGGTCGGTCACAATCGCGACCAAACGTTTCTTGATCAATATCGAACAGAATCAAGGGCGGCTTGATCACCATTCCGGGTAAAGCGTCACTCTCCGATCGCCGCGCAAGATCTGCCGGCCGGAACCGTCGTCTGCAATTTGCTGCAGCTGCGCGTGCTCTCCGGCGGCAACGTGCATCTAACGCTGGTCGCCCAAGATGCGTTAGCCGATCCCGGCGCCGGCGCCACCGACGACACACTGCTGCAAGGAACGCACCGGCACGCGCGCGGCATCTATCCCATCGCGGAGTTTCACTGCCGCCACGCAATGGCAAGTCAATCGGCGATTATCTCGAACTGCCGATCGGACAACTACCGCTGCCGAACGATCTCAAAGGACAGGCGCTAGCGGGGGACTACGGCGTGCTGCAATCGTTCGTCGTCAACGTTGAGAATCCGATGGGGTCCCCGCAAGCGATCGCCATGTACGAAAATCCGCGCGGCGGGCGCGCCACCGCAACGTACGTGATCGACGGCGTTCTCGTGCAGTCGCACCAAGTGCCGCCGTTCTCGCGCTATAAAGTGCGGCAGTACGTGGTGCCGGCGCACGGTTTCGTGCGCGTGACGATCGTCACGATGCCTGAAGCCGGATCCAGCCTTCCGATGCGTTTGATCTTTGCGCCTGACGACGGCAGCGTCGCGCCGGGTGCGCCGGGCTCGCCGATCTACTAAGCGCCGGCGACAGCGGCGCGATACACTTCTTCCATGGCCGCGGCCGCGGCATCCCACGAAAAGCGCGCGACCGCGCTCGATCGCGCCTGCGCCGCAGATGCGTCGCGCCGCGCCCTCCAGCGCCGACCCGTACCGCACCGTCCAACGCTCCTCGTCGTCGAGCGGCAGCGATTTCCGCGTCGCCGCCGGCAACTTCCGGTAACGAACTGCGATCCGAAACGACGCACGGCACGCCGGCGCAGAGCGCCTGCGCCGCTGCATAGCCGAAACCTTCGTAGAACGATGGAACCGCCGCGACGGCAGCGACTGCGATAGAGTGCTAAAACGTTCCTCGCGCGGCGACGTAGCCGCGCAGCTCGACGCGATCGGCCACGCCGAGTCGCTGCGCGAGCGCCACGCATTCGCGTCGCGTACGGCGTATGCGGGCCCAACGCTTATCAAGACGCGCCTGCGGCCAGCGCGGCATAGCAGCCGCACGAGCAACGCCAAGATTTTTCCGCGGCTCGACCGTGCCGACGGCCAAGAATCGTTCGTCCCGTCTCCGCCGGCCGCGCGCGATCGCTCGAAAAATCGTGCGCGACGCCGGGATAGACGACGCGCAACGGGGACCGCACAACGCGGCATCGCCTCGCGCAATTCGTTTGCCGAAAACGCGGAATCCGCAATGATCGCCGACTGCGCGCGCGTATTGGGCGAGCGCAAAACCGGCCGAAATACCAACGCGCGTATCGCCGCGCGTGACCTTGCACGCGCAGCCACGCGAGGTCGTGCACCGTCACCACCACCGGCATCCCGCGCCATCCACGGCATCGTTCCGCCGGGACAATGCAACAGCGCGGCGCCGCTTCGGCGCGCGCGTAATGGTAAAATCACTTGATCCCAGAGCACCCGCCGGTCGAAACGCCACGGATCGAGACGCGGTTCGCACAGTTCGACGAGTTCGACAACCGCGGCGCAGTAATGCCGCCGATAAACCCATCGCGTATTCGCCGATGCCGGTGGCGGTGCCGACGGCAGAGTTGCGCGTCGAACGCGATTCTCACCGCAGGCGCCGAGCGAGCGCGGCGACCATCAAGGAATGCGCATCACGCGCGCTTGCTTGCGCGAGATACGCCTTAGCCGCGCTGCGGTCGCCATTTTCGAGTGCGACGACGCCGAGCCCCGCAAGCGCGTCGGCACTTGCCGGGTCGATCGCTGCCGCGTGCGCAAAGAGGCGCCGAGCGCGGTCGCGCTCTTGCAGAAGATCGGCTTGGTTCGCATCGGCAATCGCATAGCGTTCCGAGAGCGGTGCAAGCTGCGCGGCGGCGTCGAAATCAGTCAGTGCCGGCGAACAGCCATTGCCGCTGTGCGGGACTGCCGGGTATTTGACGCCATGCGGTTTCATTCGCGAAGAGTCCCATCTGCCAGTCTGCCTGGGCAACCGCGTCGGGATGCGTCGCCCGCGCGTTGAGCCGGCGCTCGAACAGCGCTTCGAGGCGGTACGCGCTAGCCGGATCGTTCTTGGCTATGCGTTCGGCTGCCGATTCCACCGCCGTCGCATCGTACGCCGCGATGTCGTACTCCAGCGCGAGTTGGGGGCGTCCGCGAGCGCGCTCGATCCGGGCCAGCACCGCGTCCCGGACGGTAGACGGCGGCAACTTGAGTGCGTAGCGCTGCGCGCGCGTAACCTCGTCGCGTTGCAGCGCGTCGCGCGCGAGCGTGGTTTCGACGTACGGCGCCGGTGCGAGACGATCGAGGAATGCGTAGACCTGCCGTCCGTATGACCGCGATAGGCGATGCGGCAGCGTATGAGGCGCCGCAGCGCGCGCTTCGAGCGCCTCGGAAGCGAGTTGCAACGCGCCCAATGCGACGACGAGCGCGACGATGACGCCCGCAAGCGAGATCTTCAGCAGGAACCGCCGTTGCGGCGCGATGTGCTTAGAACTTAACGGTGAAGTTGACGTCGCCGCCGTTGTTGATGTAGGCGTTGGGCGGAAGAACGTTTTGACCCAGACGCTCCTGATACGCGGAAACGGAGAGCGTGCTCGAGAGCGACGGAATGGTGTACGTCAGTTTTCCGGCATAGAGATTGGGCGCCGGTCCGAGATTCGGAACGCCTGCCATCGCATCGTCGCCGTACGGATGTTGCAGATCGTCGTTGACGTTCAGCGTCACACGGTGCAACTGCGGCATCGCGAGGCTGCCGTCGAGTGCACTGCGATCGTTGAGCGTCAGATTCGGAAGCGCGTCGCTCGGCGCAGTGACGGCCGGCGCATTGAAGGCCGGCGCGGTAACGTCCGGTGCCGTTTCCGAGAGCGTCAGCGCACGATTCGGCTGCACGGAGAGCATGCCGGCATTGTCCCGACCGTCGGTTGCTGCCGCATCGAATGCCACGGTTCCCGAAGCGCTACTTGGAATCGGCGGCAACGGGCGGTACGTCGGGGTATCGGGCAACGAAAGAGGCGCCGCAACGTGTTGCGCGTCGCCCGCAGGCGCAGGCAGCGAGAAACCGCCGCTCGCCGGAACGAGTCCCGCCGAAACGGCGCGAGAGAGCTCCGATGCGTCGCCTCCAAGGCTTCCCAGGGACAATCGCACTGCGGGTACGGCCGCGGGAGCGACGTACGCGATTTGCGCGGTAAGGTTTTGCGCCGGCTGCGTCACCCGAAGCGCCAACTCGTGCAGCGGCGACTCGCTGATGCGATCGCCGTTCTGCGCGAAAAACGAGGCATTGGCATCGGTGGTCTCGCCGAAGACGCTCAGCATGAGCGCGGACGCAAAGTCGTACCGGGCGGCCTCGTTGGACGACAATGAAGCGTAGGCTCCGGCATGCGCCATGAGCACGGCAAGAGCCGTACCGGCGGCGACACACAATACCCGACGCAAACTCCCTCCCATCGATGGAAACTCTCCCACGTTACCTTGGAGGTGTACCGGCAGCACCCCTTGCAAGAAAGCGCCGCGCGATGGCCACTGCCGCATAATCGTCAACCGAGCGTGCCGGCAGCTGCAATCCAATGGGCAAGAGCCGTTTCCAGCCTCGCGGCGGATAGTCGGCGAAGTACAGACTGCGTGCGGTCCGGCTGGTTTCGAACTCATCTACCCAATGTATCGGCAGTCCGAAGCGATCCAGTAACTCACGCACCCGGCGGCCGTTCGTTCCGCTTCCCAATGCGATTGCATCCACAGTATGTAGCGCCAGGACGGCCTGCAATCGTGACGGCAGCGCCTCTAAGCGCTCCACGCCCTGGACGAGCGCCTTGCCGTCCCCCCTAACGACGGCGTAGCCTGCCTTGGACCTCCCGGGATCAACGCCGAGTACCGCAGTCACGGCCGGGAGGTCAGAACGATGACGATCGGGATGCCGCCGACGTGCGGATAGAAATCCTGAGCCGCAAACGCCGTGAGCACGTAGGTCCCGGCATGCCCGATTCGGTCCTGCATTTGCTGCGCGTCCGGGATGAGCTGCATCGGCTGAACCGTGGTCAGGAAGGGCGGCAACTGCAAGCGACGGGCGGTAAACGAAATATAGTTCTCCAACTGGCCCAGCGCGATGTTGATGCTGGCGTTGCTCTTGCCGGGAACGAGGAGCTGCGCGATCACCTGCCCTTTTTGAAAGTAGCGGATATCGGGCGTTACGTTGATCTCAAAGTGGATCTGATCGTTCTCAAAGAGATTTTGGTCCGAACTGACCGTCAGCATGACGTTCGCTTGGGAGAGTTTGGCGGCCGTGGTGAGATCGTACGCCAAGCCGCTGAGTTTACTGTCGTAATCGGCCGGCCGTTCGTACGGGCGCAAGCCCAAACGGGGATAGGTTGCGTTGACGTACTTGATGGCGAAAGCGTAGTAGTCGCGAATCGTCGTCAAGCGTTGCTTCGGGCCCGACGATTGACTGATGACGCGATAAAATGGAACCATCAAGGTGTCCACCGGTACCACGAGCCTTCCGCTGTTGACTTTGGCTTCCAGATCGCGTTGTCGCGCTTGCAAATCCCCTATCTGCGCGTTGATCGCGTTGAGTTTGAAGAATGCCGTCTTGACCTGTTCGGAGGCAAAGATCGCGCCCAACGTTACGACCAGCGCAATGAGCATTCCGGTGGCGATCGCTACGATCGTCGACGTGTAACGGGGACGAATGCCGAAGAGCGTGAGCCGGCGGCGGCCGACTTGATGGCCGACGCGGTCGCCGACGTACGCCACCGTTCCGGCGAGCACCATGACTAGCGCAACGTTGCCGATGCCCCGTCCGATCTCGACGAGATTCATGCCGCCGCCCGCCGCAGCCGCACGAGACCTATGGCGGTGAAGAGCAAGTTCGGTACCCACGCCCAAAAGCCGGCGAACGTCAGAAACGCCTCGCCTGCGAACGAACAGACCGTCATCACAACGTAGTAGACGAATACGATTGCCAGCGACACGCCGAAACCGATGCCGGTACTACCGCTGGAGCGAATCGAGCGTAAGCCGAAGGGCACCGCGATCAGAATAAAGACGAAACACGCGAACGGACGAGCCAGTTTCTCTTGATAGGTCGTGACGTATTTGCGCAACTCGGTTTGGGTGAGCTGCCCGGAGCGTACGACGTCGGCGATCTGGCCTCGACTCATGCTCTCGGGATCGTCATTGCTCATGCGCTTTACCAAATCGGTTGGCGTCTCTCCGATTTGGACCTCCTGTTGCGCAATGTGCGGTTCCGCCAACGTCGTACCGTCGGCGTTGAAACGATAGACGCTCGAGTTTTCCAGCGTCCATTTGTCGGCGCCGAACTCGGCGCGATCGGCGAAGACGATTTGGCGCGGATCGTGATGCTTATCGTACTGAATGAGCGTTACGTGAAGCAATGCGCGGGAGTTTGGATCGTAGGCCGTTGCAATGGTGACTTGCCGTCCGCCGCTGGGCAACGGTGCAGATACGGTAAGGTCGCGATTAAATGCGCTCACGTGATTGATCACATTGTTTTCGATCCCGGTAAGCTGGTCGCTGGCGTATGGAACGACGCTCTCTTGGAGATAGTAGGTCGCGACCGACATCACTAAACCGACGACGAGCAGCGGCGCCACGATCCGCGCAAACGTAATACCCGCCGCTTTCAGCGCGGTGATCTCGTTTTCACCCGATAGGCGCTGCACCGCTAGCAGCGTTCCCAGCAACAACGCCATCGGAATAACGAGGACGATGTCGGCAGGCAGCGACCATACGAAGACGAGCAGCGCCGCCCACAGCGGGACGTGCTCGTTGCTCACCAGTTTCCCGATATTCAAAATCTCGGTGGCGGCAAAAATCAGCGTGAACGCGCACAAACCAAAGAGAAACGGCCCCGCCAACTCGGTAAGCATATAGCGATCGAGGATCGTAAACCGCATCCCGGTTAGGCCATCCACCAAAGAGGTTCGTCGAAGCGGCGGCGCAGCGCGACGTTTTGTTGAGGACCCAGCGAAGCACAGGGCGCGGGCAGAGCGAAAATTATAACCGGAAGCCTTCGCCGAGGTAGAACTGGCGCGCAATCGGCGAGTCGAGCACTTCCTGCGCGGAACCCGATACTTCAATCCGTCCGTTGTTGAGGATGTAGGCACGGTCCACGATGGCGAGCGTCTCGCGCACTTGGTGATCGGTGATCAGAATGCCTAAACCGCGGTCGCGCAGCTGCCGGATCATCGTTTGAATATCGGCCACGGCGATGGGGTCGATCCCGGTGAACGGCTCGTCTAACAAGAGAAACGCCGGCTCGATGGCCAGCGCTCGCGCGATCTCGACGCGGCGTCGTTCTCCACCGGAAAGGCTGTCGCCGCGCGCGTCCACGAAGGCCCGCAGTCCGAACTCTTCGAGCAGCGCCGGCAGGCGCCGTTCGCGTTCGTCGTGACCGGTGCCCGTTTGTTCCCAGATCAAGCGGATGTTGTCGCCGACGGAGAGCTTGCGGAAAATCGAGTTTTCTTGCGCGAGATAGCCGATGCCGTTGCGAGCGCGCGCATACATCGGCGCCCCCGTCAAATCGATTTGGCGATCTGGTTCGACCAATGAAACGGTGCCGCCGTCGGGTTTGATCAAACCGACGACCATATAAAACGTCGTAGTCTTTCCCGCGCCGTTCGGCCCGAGCAAACCGACGACTTCGCCGGTCCTCACCTCGGCGGTCACGCCATTGACGACGGTACGCTCGCCGTACCGCTTTACCAGACCGCGAAGTTTAATCGCCGACTCGTTCTTCATTGCATTCGGATGTGCGTGAGCGAGATGTCTGAATCGAAGCTCGAACCGGTCGCTCGAAAACCTTTGGGGTCCGTGATCACTACGTTGCCGTCTCCATGTAGCGTTGCGCCGCCTCGAACATAGACGAGGCGATCGCACTGCAGCGTCATGCCCGTCGAGCTGCGGGCGTTCACCCCGCCGGTCATCGTGACGGCGTCGGAGTTCTGATCCACGATCGCCTGTGGGGCGCTTGCGACGATTCGTGCGCCGTGCGCGTCCACAAACGTCGCCCGCGCGTCGGCAAAAACCGACCGCATGCGATTGGGGGGTCCCTTACTCTCGTACGAGCTTGCGAGTAGATCGTATTCGATACGGTTGTGGACTTGCTGAAAGACGTGGACCGGCCGCTGGCGCGTCCCGTGGCCCGTGACAAAAAGGACGAGAGGCGTGGGCGTCGTTTTGGTCGCCCGGGCGACCGGCGAAGGCTTTCCGCTGACGGTCTTGGGCGGCGCCGGATTACAGGCCGCCAAGAAGCAAAGGACGCAGGCGACCAGATTTCGTCCCGTCACTCGAGCGCTCGATCTGGGGTTCCGCGCGCCGCGGCCAGCGCTAGTCCCATCGTAGGCATCCACAATCCGAAGATTACCACGCTGACGGTATCGATCAGTCCTTGCACGGCCACTCCCGCCAGTCCGGCGGCGACGGCGCATGAGAGAAAGGCCGCCGACGGCGTTGCGGCCTTCAAACGCCGTCGAAGCTCGGTGACGAAACGCGCGATCGTCCACGCGACGGCCGCCACGCCGGCCAAACCCAGTTCGGCAAAGAAGGTCAGATAGAGGCTATGCGCGTGGAAGGCGGTCGCGTCGGCGTCCGGCGCCCGAACGACGGCATAGAGCCGCGAAAAATCGAACGGACCGACACCGAACAGCGGAAATCGGTCGATGATGGCTATTGCGGCCTGCCAGATAGACAGACGCGTGTAATCTTCGCTCGGATCGTGATGTGCGTTGAACAAGACCGCGATTGCGCACGCTCCGGCCGCGACGCTGGCGGCCGCAACCGCCGGTTTATGAGTCCGCGCTGCGATCAGTACGGCGATGGCGGCCGCGCATCCCATCCAGCCCGCTCGCGAGAAGGTCATGGCCAACGCGGCGATGCTGACCGCAAGCACGGTATAACTCAACGTCCGCAACCATGCGACGCGCGCTATCACACCGATCGCATATGCGATTGGAATAAGCACGATAAGGTAACCGGCCAACTCACCGGGCAAGATGAACGTTCCCGTGGCGCGTCCGTGCGCGATGGCGTACAGGGCGGCGGGTGTGCGCGCGAGCACCATGACGATTGCAGCCGAAGCCGCAATGCCGCCCGAAACCAGATACGCCGAAAGGAGCGTTGTGGCGGCGTTGCGATCGCTATAAAAACGCATCACGCTGCAATGCCATATGACGCCAAGTGCGCCGATCCCAGTGAAGACCAAGCCCGCCCCCGGATCGAAGCCCAGCATGCCGGCGACGAAACCCGCCGCCACCACGCTGGTGAGCGGAAGCAGAAGCGGCTGCGCGCCGCGCAACGGGAAGCGCGCCAACATCACAACGGCATAAACGGCGAGGACGCAACACATGCCGAGTACTGTGAAGATTGCGGTCGGTCCGAGCAGATTGACCCCCGGAAATGCGACACCGGTAAGGCTGATAAAACTTGGAAACAACGGCAACGCCGCGGTGATCAAACCGAGCGCGCACGGCATCAAGCGACGCATGCGCGCTCCCGTAGGATCTTCGCGATCGTATCGGCGATGCGGCCAGCGGCGCCGGCAGCGCCCATGCGTGCGCGCCCCGCATCTCCCATGCGTCGACGGCGCGAGAGATCGTCGAGTAACTGCGTAACCGCGTTGACTGCATCGGGCAGCTTGCGCGGCACGACGGCCAGGGCATCGCCGAGCAATCCTTGTTGCCGGCGCCGATACCAACGGGATGCGCCCCAGCGTTCTCCCGCGAAGGCAACGACCGGCAACCCTTGAGCGGCGGCGCCTTCATTGGCGGTGCCGGCTTGACCGAGCACCAGCGTCGCTCGTGCGAAAACTGCAGCAAGCGAACCGGTCCAGGCGACGACGGCGCGGCGTCCGCCATGTGACAGGGTAAAGACCACGTCGCCGCTACCCGCGCCCACTTCCCAGCCGCCTCGGGCGGCGTCGTCGGCAAAATGGGACGCTTCCAATCCGGCGGCGATGGAGAGCACACCTCCCAGTTCGGGATAGCGCGGCAAGAGCTCGCGCACGACGCCGAGCAAGAAGACGGCGTCGGCATAGGCGCCGGCGCGGCTGCCTGGCAGCATCACGACCAGCGGCGTAACGTCGCGGGTCGCTTCGACGATTCGCGCGTCGCTATCGCCGGCAAACAGATCGACGATGACATTCGCAGCAGGCTCCACAATCAGCCCTTGACCGCGCAATCGCTCTGCCGTCGGCTCATCGCGCACGAAGCGCCGCAACGCGCGCGCGAGGAGCCGCCGTTCCAAGCGTCCGTATGGCGCAACGTACACGCTTTTCGCCGTACCGACGAAGATCGCGGGAACCTTTGCCGTCAGCGCCATGCCGAGCGCGTACGCATCGCCAACGGCGATCGCAAGGTCATATCGACCCCGTGCTTTTCGAAGAAAACGCCGCTGTTGCACGATTAATGCAAGCAGTCCCGCACGCAGATCCCGCACCAGATTGCCCACGTTGCCCATAGCGACGAGTCCGCCGCTCGGCATCGTGCGGCGCGGGCCGACTTCATGCATGTACGGCGAACGGCTATCGCCGACGAGTGGCAGATGATCGATCTGCACGACCGGCACAGTCCGCACGAAGATCCCGCGCGATGCGTCCGGCGATCGCCGCTTCGCCGTGACCGTTCGAGACGAAAAGGACGCGTGTCACGATGCGCCCAGCAACGGCATGAGGCTGAAGCTCTCGATGACAAAGCGGCGCGCGGCTGCGTCGTATTCCATCTCGGTGCGCGAGACGAACTTGCCGTAGGGTCCGGCATGCACGATCGGTACGCTTCCGGCATACTCCGGTTGCGCAGAGCGTATCGTGACTGTGTCCGCCAAGCACGATGTCGATGCGTCGGCACGCGGGCCGCGAGTTCGCGATCCAGGGCTAAACCCAGATGCGAGAGGACGATTAATGCGTCGCCGTCGGGCATTTGCGCGGCGTATGGCGCGATCGCGTCCCACGGTAACAGGAAACGCCATCCGAAGACGCGCTCCCACGCACTGCCGACGGGATACTGCATGATCAATAGACCGAGCACGTGCGCGGTGATGCCGCCCGCAGTCTGCAAGCGCAGCGACGGGCGCAAACGGCAATGGCCGATTCTTCGTATCGCGCAGGTTCGTGCATACCAGCGGATGGCGCATGCGCCGTGCGCGCGCCCGCAGCAAACCAAAGAGATAATGGAACTCACGATTGCCGATGCTTTGAGCATCGTATCCGGCCGCGTCCATCTCCGCGACGATCGGTTCCACGCGACGGTAGCGCGTTTGGCTGCCGCGCAAGGCATCGCCGCAATCGAAAAGCAATCCGGGCCGTTCTTCGCGCAAGCTCTCAACCGTGGCGCGATACCGCGACGATCGTGCAGATCGGACGTGTGGTAGAGACGCATCAGGCGCCGTTGCGCGCGAGCGCAACGGCAAACTGCGCGCAGCGATCCAGCGCATCGGAGGGGCCTAAGGCGGCACGCATTTCTGCGAAGGCGCGTAACTGTTCGTCTGGGTGCTGCATCAAGCGGTCGAGCGCATCGGCCAACGCATCGGGCGTTGCGGCGTCTTGCAACAGCTCCGGCACGACCTCACGCTCGAGCACGAGATTCGGCAGCGTGATGAACCGGTGCTTGATCATGCGCCGTCCGTACCATAGGAGTGCGCGCGGAATGACATAGATCGCCACTGCCGGCACGCCGACCAACGCCGTTTCCAGCACCGCCGTGCCTGAGGCGACCCACGCGCCGTCGGCGCTCTTCAATACCGGCGCGATGCCGCGTTCGACATCGACGTTCGTTGCGTTTCGTTCCCCGATCGCTTGCGCGATGAAGCGTTCAGCGCGCGCGTCGGCCGCAGCGAAACGGCCTTGCGACATTCGAGACGGCGACGGCGCAGGGCTGCAAATGCATCGAGCAGCAGCGGCACGTGCCGCCGCAGTTCGCCGCCGCGGCTTCCTGGAAGCATCGCAACGATGCCGCGGTCGGGCGGCGCGGCCGGCCGTTGCGAACGCTCGGCATACCGGCCGGCGAGCGGATGGCCGAAGAACTCGATGCGACATCCGAGACTGCGATAGAAATCGCGCTGGTGCGCAAAGGCCGTCACCGGAACGCACAGCGCGCTGACGCGGCGCGCTTTCTCCGCATCGTCGAGCCACGTGCCGGGAGGAAACAGATCGAGAATGGGACCGTCGTAGCCGATGCTGCCGAAGCCGGTTCGCCAAACGCACATTGAAGACGCCGAAATCGACGAGGACCACAAGATCCGGGCGCGACGCTCTTGATATGCGCCGCCGTGCGGAGCATCGCCAGCAGCAGTTTGGGAATGCGCGGAATCGCGGCCGCCGGTCCCATGCTGGCCCAACCGGTATGGTTTCGCCACAACGCGATGCCTGCATCGCGCATCGCCGATGCGCCGATGCCTTCGAACGTTGCCTCCGCGTCGCGTTCGCGAATTTTTTCGGCCAGCGCGACGGCGCTAGCTTCGCCCGATGCCTCTCCGGATGAAAGAAAGTATCGCATCCCCGGGCATGGCCTATTTCAAGATGCCGCGCTGCGACGGCGCCTCAAGAAACGCAACGATCTCGCGCCCCGGTTGGGTGCCGGCCTCTTCCTTCATCCGCGCGATGGCTTGCGACACGTTGAGTTTCGGATCGTACAAGAGCTTGTAAAAGCGTTTGATCTCCTGGCGATCCTCGACGGAGAACCCCGCACGACGCAGACCGACGCTATTGAGTCCGTACGGTTGGCATGGATTCCCCTCGACGAAAAAGTACGGCGGGACGTCCTTGGTCAGTTTGCTCATGCCGCCGACCATCGCGTGCCGTCCGACGCGGGTAAACTGATGGATGCCGGTTTGTCCGCCGATGGTCACGTAGTCGCCGACCGTAACGTGACCGGCGAGTTGCGCGAGATTGCTCATCGTGACGCCGTTGCCGAGGATGCAGTTATGCGCGACGTGGACGTAGGCGAGCAGCAGACAATCGTCGCCGACGGCGGTGACTTCGTCTTCGCCGGTCGCGCGCTGAATGCTGACGTATTCGCGCAGGGTCGTGCGATTGCCGACGCGCGTTATTGCACGTTCGCCGGCATATTTGCGATCCTGCGACGCCGCGCCGACGGTGACGAACGGAAAGAGCTGGCAATCCTCGCCGATCTCCGTCCAGCCATTGACGACGACGTGCGCCTGCAGTATCGTTCGCGCGCCGATCGAGACGTGCTCGCCGACGATGCAATACGGACCGACCTCCGCATTCTTACCGATCTCCGCGCGCGGGTGGACGATCGCGGTTGGATGCATCATGGATCGCCGCGTCCTAGATGTGCAGAACCGTGGAATCCGCGCCGGCCATTCGCGGGTCCGATGAAATCGAGAACATCAGCTCGGCGGAGCACGCGAACGTGCCGTCCACCGTAGCTTCTCCCTTCACCCAACCGATGTTGCGCTTGTGACGCAGCATTATCACCTCCATGTCGAGGCGATCGCCCGGAACGACCGGACGCCGAAACTTCGCTTTGTCGATGCCGGCGAGATACGGCGTCTTGCGAGAGAACTCGCCGGGCTCGAGGATCATTGCACCACCGAGCTGCGCCAACGCTTCGATCATGTAGACGCCCGGCAATACCGGATTGCCGGGAAAGTGGCCGGCAAAAATCTGCTCGTTATACGTAATGTTCTTATAGCCGCGAACGCGCACCATGTGTTCGAACTCGATGATGCGGTCGACCAGCAGCATCGGATACCGATGCGGCAGGATTCCAAAAATCTGTCGGATGTCCAGTTCGGCCAATCGTGCTCTCCCTAAGCGAACAGCGCCTGCGAACGGTCGCGTAAGGCGCGCGTCATGGAAGCATGCAGTTCGTGCCCGCTCTTGACGGCAAGAACTTCACACTGAGGCCAGGCGCCCAGGAGCGCGAGATCGCCGATCAGATCGAGCGTCTTGTGGCGCACCGCTTCGTTGCCCCAGCGTAGCGGTTGCAGGGGGCCATCGGGCGCGAAAACTAAGGCGTTTTCCAAACTGCCCCCGCGCGCCAACCCTCGTTCGAACAGCGCCTGAACTTCGTGCAAGTAGCCGAACGTGCGCGCAGCCGCGATCTCCCGGATGTATGTTGCGGGCTCGATTTCGCCGTAAGAAGTATTGCGTACCGATCGGCTCGGCAAAGTCGGCGACAAACCGAACGCGCAACGACGGCGCCGGGAAAGCGGCGACGAGTTTCTCGCCGTCACGCACGACGATCGGCTCGCTCAGTTTGAATGTGGGACGCGCGCTGTTTTGCGTTGCGATGCCGGTCTGCGTTATGCGCTCGCAGAAAACGGCGGCGCTTCCGTCGCAGACGGGAATCTCGGGACCCTCCACGACGATGTCGGCATTGCTCACCCCGAGTGCGAAGAGTGCGGATAAGAGATGCTCGGTCGTGGAGATGCTGACACCGTCGCGCCCGATCACCGTTGCGCGCGACGTATCGATGACGTTGTCCACGAGTGCCGGCACGCGCACGTTGCCGGCGACGAACGTCAGGCCTGCATCGGGCGGTGCGGGAACGATGCAAACGCGACAATCCGCTCCAGTATGCAAACCGACGCCGTCAAATTCGAGGCGTTCGCGCAATGTCGCTTGCATCACGACCGGTCGCGCAACCCGTTAACGTGCGGTGCGAGGACGTGCGTTCCAAAGCCTCAACACGATCGAAGAGCTTTGGCAGCTTGCGAATCATGACCTGTTGGCGAAGCTCGTCGCGATGATCGTGCGCCGGGCGACCGGACACCGTGGCCCCGTCCGGAACGTCGCTCCAAATCGCCGATTGGCCGGCGATCGTCGCGTTGGAACCCACCGTGATGTGACCCTTGAAACCAGTTTGCCCGCCGACGCGTACCGCATCGCCAACGATGGTGGATCCGGCCAAGCCGGTCAATCCGGCGATCACGCAGTTTTTGCCGATGCGGCAGTTGTGCCCGATCTGCACGAGGTTGTCGATCTTCGTTCCGGCGCCGACGATGGTGCTGCCGGTCTGGGCACGATCGACGCAACTGTTTGCACCGATTTCGACGTCCTCTTCGATCACGACGTTGCCGACTTGGGGAATGCGCTGTGCTCGCCCGTCGCGTAAATGCCCAACCAAAACCGTCGCTGCCGACGACGCAGCCCGGATGCAGGACGGCGCGATCCCCGACGGTGCAGCCGTCGAGTACGCACGCCTGCGGCTTGAGCCAAACGTCGTCGCCGATGTGGGCGTTCTCGCCGACGTGTGCGCCGTGTCAGAGTATGCTGCGCGCGCCGACGACGGCACCTTCGCCGACGAACGAATGCGCGTCGAGATAGGCATCCCCGGCAACGCGCGCACCGGGCGCGACGATCGCCGTGGGATGACGGAACGGACCGGTCGGGGGCGCATTGGGCCCATCATTTCCAGCAGTGACGGCGAGCGCTTCGCGCGTGTTTGCGACCACGAGCAGCGGTTTAGCGGCTTCACACGCTGCAAGCGATTCGTCCACGAGAACCGCGGCGGCGCTACCCTCGCACGCAGCAGCGAGATAGCTCTCGCTGGTCGCGAAGGTGAGCGCCCCGGGTCCGGCATCGTCGACGCCCGCTATTCGCTCGATGGTGACGTCACCGTCGCCGACGACGCGCCCGTTCACCCGGATCGCCAGATCGGCGAGCGCGCCGAGCACGTTAAATGCCCGGCGTCGGCGTGGCTTTCTCGGTAATGTTGAGCGCCTTTTCGACGTCCTTGGTGATGTCCACGCCGCCGTAGCCGATACCCTCGCGGGTAAGCACGAGCTTGAGGCTATCTTGTGCGGCTATTTTGGCGGCGGCGTCGCGAATTTGTTGCGACAGGCGGTCGGTCACCGTTGCGTACTTATGTTCGAGTGCAGGCCCATCGCTCCGTTTGCGCCCACTGCTCTCCCGGCGCCCGGCAATCGAACGCTCTTCGCCCGAGCAGCTGGGTTTGGTAGGTCTGATATTCCGGCCAGTTGGTGACGATCGCGCTGCACGTCGACGAGGCCGACGGAACTATGACCGGCACATCCGGCCACCATCGCGGCCAAGAGCGCACTAGCATAGTTAATCTTTCTCACTCGTGTTGACTTTCGATGTCGCTGATAACTTGATTGGTCAGGTCGTAGCCGCCGCCGGCGGCCAGAACGTTGACGAAAACGATGTTGAAGCCCTTGTCTTTGGCGATGCGGTTGGCATCGCGCTCGACCGCAGCAACGATCTGGTTGTAGAGATCGGTGCGCCGTTTCTGCAGCGATTGCAGCTCCTGACCCGCAGCGCCGGTCGCGCCGACGTCTGCGCCGTGCAGGGCAGCAAACTGACGATCGAGGTCGCTCTTCGTCGCCTGATATTGCTCCGATCGTCTTGGCGGCGTCGGCCTGAAATGCGCCGGCATACTTCTTCTGAATAGCGGCGATCTGCGCACGCACGTCTCGGCGAAAGGTTCTGCGCCGGCGGCGCCGGTGCAAGGCTGCGCAGCTGCGCTCCGACTTCGTTTCGATGCTCTTGCCAGTTTGGCGCGCGTCTGCGCGGCAATTGCGCCGGTCTGCGTCGAGATCGACTTTCGACGTTTCACGATCGAGCTGCGCGTCGGTATGCACGCAGGGTCGCGGTGTCGGCGTTGCGCATCGCGGCTGACCTGCACCTCCTCTTTGGCGTCGATGGCGGCAAGCTGCGCTTGCGCCGCTTTGCGCGCGCTGAGGATCCATGGCCGAGATTCGAAAGACGCATCTTGATCGCCAATCGGGCACTGGCGTCTTGCTGGGTCAGCCGCAGACGAAAGATCGGTCTCGTTCTGCTGCAGTTGCTCGGCTTTCGCACGGTATTTTTGCGAGGCTTGCGTCTGCAGTTGGTTCGCGATAGCGCCGGCGGCAGCGTTATCTTGCGACACGACACTGCGTTGATAGGATTGAAAATCCGCATTGGCGGCCTGCGCCGCCTCTTGCGCCCCGCGGCGGACGCGCCGCTCATCTGCTGCGCCGCCAGAGCGCCCGCGGACCCGGAAACGCCGGCAGCGGAAAGCGCTGCGGCAACGGCCTGCTGTTCGCGCGCAGCTATAATCCCGCTGCTTCTGGGCGAGTATCTTATTGGCGCGGTCTTGGGCCGCACGCAGTTCGCGATTCAGCGCCGCGGTTTGCGCCGCGATTTCCTTCGAGCGCCCAGCGGAACGTGCGGCGCGCTGGATCGCAGGGATATTGCAGCAATGGCATCGTCGATTTGCGACAGCTGCGAGTAGAGCGGATGCTTTTTCACCGCGTCGTTCAGTCGAACGTACGCGGTCCCGCGGATGCTTGCCGAATGCACGTTGACGCCGCAGCCTGCAACCGCCGTCCCGATAGCAGGACCGCGACGCCTGCAGCACGCGTATCGCACTACTTTGCGAGCGCGTTCTGGACATCGCTGGTGATGTCCGTGCCTCCGTAAATTACGTCGGCGCGATCGACGACCAACATTAAGTTCTTCTTGCGCGCGACGTTGGCGGTGACCGAGCGCGTTTGATCGACGAGCGGCTTGAGCAACTGATTCTGCTTGTCGGAGATCGACTTATTGTAGTCGCTCAGCACTTGCTGCTTGTCGCTTTGGCTATGCGCCAACGCCAGTTTTGACGCGTAGAGCTGACGTTGGGTGCTCTCGAACTGCGACATCTCGCTGTTGGCGGTTTGCACGCGCGGCAGCCCGTCGAGCACGTTCTGATCGACGAACCCGATCTCCGATGGCGGCGGGCGAGGCCGCAGGCGGCGAGATCGCCTGCGGCCCGGAGAAGATCGTTTCGACGTCGCGCGTGATGTCTTGGCCGCCGTAAATCACGATGCGTTTGTCCACGACGACCGAGAGATTGCGCGTCGAACTCACGGCGGCGATCGCCAACTGTAAACGCTGATAGAGGGGCCCGACGATCTCTTGTTGCTTGTCGTTGAGCTGCTGCTGAAACTGCATCGTGATGCGCTGCTTGTCCGCATCGGTCGCCGCCGCGACGCACCTGCGCGTTGTACTGTGCGATCCAACTGGGACTTATACGATGCCAGTTGCCGGTTCGCCGAAACGAACGGCGGAAGTTGGCAATATCGGCCTGATCGACGAAGCCGACGTCGGTCAAATCGGCAGCGGTCGCAGCGGTGCCAACAGCATACCGGCGGCCAGCGCCAAAGAAGATAACAGTGCTTGTCGTTTCATCTCGCCCTCCCAGCTTCGCGGCCGGGACTAAAAACTCTGGCCGATGCCGAAACTCGTGTGCGTTCCGTACAGACCCTTCGCGAAGTCGATGCGTACGGTTCGCAGGCCAAGCTGCGGCACGTCGAAACGGACGCCGAACCCGGCGTCACCGTAGAGCGCCCAGTCCGACGGGTACCCGGTGATGCGATTGGTGTACGGATCGAGCAACGGATAGGCGCCGCGAATGTGATAGTCGAGTTCGTCGACGAAAAACGCCAATGTGATGCGGCGGTCCAACGCCAAGCGGCTGACGCAGCTCCGCCTGACCCAAGATACGCATTGGTCGCATAAAACACTTGATTATAGCCGCGCATCGCTTGGTCGGAGAACGTAAAGAGCGAACTCGGCGGAATGACGCCCGTCGTGAAGTACCCGACGCCGTGAACGCCCAGCGTCGCGGTGCGCAGAACCGGGAAAGAACTTCGCAATATCCACCGTGCTCTGCGTGAACGAAAAGTTCGATCCGATCGCCGGCGCCGAGATAGTTAGTGCTCAAGCATCGCTTTGACGCCGTTGCGCGGATTGAACGGGTCGTCGAGCGTGATCGTTTGCAGGCTCAGACCGGTCGTGGCGAGATTGTACGGCGCGCCGGTATTGACGTTGGCAATAGAAGACGCCGCGATGCCGAACGATCCGCCGTAGTTCTGCGCTTGACCAGCTGAGCGGCGCGGTGTCGGGCCGACGATAATGTTCGGCTGATTGCCTTGGAAGTAGTACGGCGACGGCACCGTCGTGTCGTAACGAATCTTTTCGCCGGTCACGGAGAGCGACAGTATAGTGTAATCGCTCAGACGCCGACCGACGTTCGCGGTCGCGCCGATGTTTTTCGAGGTGCTGGTCGCGACGATGTTGCGACAGTTCTTGCGACTAGGACGTTGGGTACAGCGTGACCGGAATCGGAACGTTCGGATTGCTCGAGCCACCGCACTGCCCGACCGGTGATGCTGTAGACCGGATAATAGTACGTGGAATGGTTGGAGAACAGCGACGCGCCGGCCGTGTACTTTTGTGCCTGCGGCGAGTCGCCGAGATACGGCACCGAGCCGCTAATCGTTGCGACGCCGGTGCGCGCGCCTTCCTCGAACTGAATGCCGGCAGAGTTGCCGGTGCCCTGCAAATTATTGTCGGTCAAGCCCAACGGTGCGTAGAGGCCCAGGCCCGTAAGCCCGCCGGAATAGCCGAAACCCACCGACGCAGATGCCGTCCGTTGTTCGGTGACGTGCCACACGAGCGTAACGTCTTGCGGTTTTTTCGGATCCGGGCCCGGCTTGACGTCGGGTTCGACCTTTGAAAAGAAGTTCAACGCGTTGAGGCGCTCGTAGTCTCGTTTGATCGCGTCCGTGTTGAGCACCATGCCGGGCAGTTCGCGCAGCTGGCGGCGAATGACGATATCTTTGGTGCGCGTGTTGCCGGTAATCTCGATGGCCGAAACGCGAGCAACATAAATGTTGTACTTGACGTCGGCCGTGCCGGCGGCAAGTTGATCGACGACGGGACGATGCCGCCTTCGAAGTTGCCGAGTTCGAGATGGTACTTGTTTTCGTAGAGTTTCTGCAGCGCTTTGTAATCGGCGTCGCGCACGGCGTCGGAGTAAACGCTACCAACCTTCAGCGTCAGCGTCGGCAGAATCAGGGGCGGCGGCGAGCAGCGGATCGCCGCCGATCTCGATCGACTTGACGACAGGCCCTCTTGGATCGGTCAGCGTCAAGGCGCCGGTCTGCGGGTCGAGATTGATGTCCTTGACGTGGGTGGGAAGCTGGCCGCCATAACCGATGCGCTCGTAATAGTTATTGATCTTGAGGACGTCTTGGCGGAAGGTGTTTTGTGTTGAAGACTTGGCCGACCGAAAGATCCATCAGGGCGAGCAATGTATCGCTGGGCACCTTCTGGTTGCCGACGAAGCCGATCTTGCTGATCACCGGATTTTCGACGACGCGATAGGTAATCGCGATGCCGTTGGGGCGCGCACGAACCAGCGGCGGAGCGATGTCCGCGAAGTAACCCAAGGCGTTGATGCGCGCCAAATCGGCCTGAACGACCTTGGGATCGTACGGTCTGCCCGGGCCGCGCCGCAATGACCGCCATGATCGTCGACGTCGGAACGTGCAAGTTGCCGGTGACGTCAACGGAGACGATCTTCGGCGCCGGCGCCGATTCGGCGGGAGCCATACTGGATGCCAGCAGCGCGAGCACCGAAATGAGGGCAAAAGCGATGTACGAACGTCTCTTCAAACCGCGTCCCCCGTTCCGCCCTCCTCTGCCGGTGTCCTTGCTATGGTGAGACGCTCGCGCGCGCGTTCTAATCAAAGCGCCATCACCAGAAAAAGTGCTGAAGGGTAAGGCTGAATCCTGTGTTTCCTATGAGAGGCTGGCCTTGAATGTAGCCGGTGTTGTAACCGAGCGGAGAACCCGGCAACTGCAGCAGCTTCGTCGGCCCGCTTCTGCACGAAAAAGTTCAATGACGCCGCCGTTGCGGCGTTGGGCTGCAGAACCAAACCGAACGATTGTATCTGCGGCAACCCGAACGTCACGGCGTAGACGGCGCTCACCGCTTTGCCGAGCAAGCGGGTCGCCGTAAACCCGACGTTTCCGTAATATCCTAAGGTGAAGTTGACGCTGGAGAGACCCGAGGCTCTGCCCGAGCGTGCTTTCGAACGGGGCAAGCAAACCAGCGGTAAACTGCGCGTTGACGATATTGAACGCTTCTTGGCCGACGGTGATGCTGCTGTTCTGCGGCAGTATGACGTTGGGGATCGGCGAGACGGTGCCCAAGCGGCGTTATTCCGCCGGGTTGCTGACGGGCCAGCGCCGACTGCGAACTATAGGCGATGCCGCTGACGAATCCGCCGAACGGCGCGATCAGCGCGAGGATCTGATCGCGGGAGTAGCCGGCGGGTTCGATTGCAGGCCGATCTTCAAGTTTTCGATCTGCCCGTCGACCGTTACCGTCACCTCGGCGCTGCCGTACGGGTTGCGTGCGCGATCGGGATCCGGATTGACGATGCTGGTGGTTCCGACCGCGTGGAGCGTGGGAAGCACGCCGTCCGCAGCATTGAAGCGAACCTCGCCTGTTGGACGCGAAAGGCGCGGTCAAAGTAGGTAAGCGTGCCGCTGGTCGATTCGAACTGGCCTGCCAGCGTCGGCGACGCCAGCGTGCCCGCCAGACTGAACCGACCCGGTTGCGCCGATATCTAAGTCCGGCGCCATATCCGCTCCCGCGCACGCGTACGTTCTTGCCCGCGCTCGCATTGCATCGTCGAAGGCGAGGGGAATCTGGGCGAGGCCCGGGTCCGCCTCCGCCCGATGCCGCCTTGATGAACGAGGCGAAGGGCAGCGTCGCATTGCTCAAAGTCGCGTTACCGCTCAGCACCGCTATCGCGGCCGGTTCTTGGAGAGTGCCAAAACGCCGTCGAGCGTCCCGCTGCCGTACGCGGGAAGATCGAGTTGTGCGCCGCGGGCGACGGCCCGCGCACGTGAACGATAGCCCCCGTGACGACATACCGTTGGGAAAGGCTATGTTTCCGGAGCCTTGGAGCCGGCCTCTGCCGGCGCGGGCGCTCGTCAAGCAATGTCGCCGAACGCGTGATCGAACACCAAATCCGCGACGATTGCGCTCAAGGGCGTGCGCTCAAGCGTGCTGATGTAGGAACCGTTCGTCGAGCGAGACGCGTCCGACGATCTGCGGTTTTGCCAACGTTCCTGAAAGTCCGACGTGCGCGTCTATGACGCCGTGCAGTCGCTCCCGTAACCGAATACTTCGTCGAAGATCGCAGGATCCAAACCGACGACGCCGAGATCGAAACTCATGGGTTCGTTCGCGGGCCCGATGCGCAAGGGCGAAAGCGATAACGGCAACGATCCCGCAAGCGTCGCTTCGCCGCGCGCGAATGCAACGCCGGTATTCGATAGCACAAGCGCACCGCGACTGCAGCCGCACTTCGCCGAACAAGGACGTCATCGGAATACCGAATGCGCGTACGTTGCTTGCGTCGAACCCTGCAGACAACAACGGCGCGCGATACGTGCCGCGAACCGTCAGCGTCGATTCGAACGCACCGCTAGATCGGCAACGCGCCGCTTTGAGACGTCGTAAACGAGTTGTGCCAGGCGATCCGTGGCAGCGTGCACGTTGAGATCCATGGGCTTCTCGGCGCCAAGGCCGAGCAATCCGCTCGCCGTTGCTTGCAAATCCGGCGTCCGCAGTTCGGCGGAGTCCACGACGATACCGCCGCGCGCCGCGTGGACGGTCGCCTGAGCGCTATCGAGTGTCAATGGCCCGAGCGTGCCATTGGTCACGCGAACATCGCCACGCAGATCGACGTTTGGGAAAACGTCCGCGCACCGTCGCCCGCCCGACGCGATGCCCGTGACCGGCACGCCACCCATGCCGAGCGCCGGCAACCACAGCGACAAATCGAAGCGATCCACCGCGGCGTTAAGGTCGAAGCGCGAACGCTCGAGCGTATCGAGCCAAGCTTCGCTGGGCGTCAACGCGATCGAACCGCCCGCACGCAACATCGCCGTGCGATCCACCGACCGCAATGGAGCCATTGACGACGTTGCGCGCGGTCGACCATATCGCATGCGTATCGCCGATGGGCAAGTTGCGATAACGGAAGCCGCGCACGTTGATGTCGCCGTTCGTCGTCACGCGTCGGCCGCTTAATGCGGCCGCGAGGCGCACGCTGCCGTTGCCGTCGAGCGTATCGCCGGTATCGAAGAAGTTATTGAAATCGGAGAGATCGGCGCGCGGCGCGCTGACGTGCACGACGCTGGTGCGCGGACGAGAGACCGCGCTAAATTGCGTCGCAGTCGTTCCAACAAGTACCGAACCGGCGCGGATGCTCGCGCCGTTACGGTCGGCCGCAAGTTCGGCGCTTCCGTTGATGAACGGCAATCCGTTGACTTCGCCCGCCGGAACGCCGATCGATCCGCTCACCGACGGCGCAACGCTACGGCCGCCAACGAGCAATCGTGCGTTGAACGATCCGTCCGTCACGTAGTTGGGCAAGCCGAAAGAACGGAGTGCGTGCGCAATACGCGCCGCCGGTACGTTCGCGTTCAACTCGTACGTCGGCGATCCGGACGAGAGCGCGCCGATGCTGCCGTTGACTTCCGCATACGTGCCGGCCAACTCGCCGACCATGCGCGCAAGTCCGACCGAGTCGTTCGCCAAATGCACGTCGGCATTACCCGCAATCGGAAACTGTGCGACGTGCGAACCCGCAATGATCACGCCTCCGGCATACTCAGGAATTTGCGCGCCGGCGCGAAGCTTCCCAGTAGCCGCGATTGTGCCGCCGCTGAGCGGCAAACCGACGCCGTGCAGTTGCGAGGCTTGCAATGCACGAGCGACCAACGCAAAGCCGGATGTGCCGGCATTCTGGGCCGGCGATAGTGCGAACGTTCCCGCGGCGACGACGTCGCCGCCGGCGGCATGCGCGTGCGCGGAATAGATGCGCAACCGCTGACCCTCGACCGCCAACGTCAGGCTGGCGCGATCGATGGGGATGCCGTGCAACGTCGCGCCGGGCATCGCCAAGTTTTTGCCCAAGACGACGATGCGTTTTGGCTCGATCGCGATCGCAACCGTTCCGGTCAACGGACCGTGACCGACGAACGCACTGCCCAACATCGGCTGCAATCCTTCGAAACTCCCGTGGTAGCCGCCGAACGCGACAAATCGTTCCGACGAAAAATCTCCGCTTCCGTCAAAATCGCCCCACGGTCCCGAGGCGCGTAACCGGTTGATCGGCGCACCTTGCAGCGTTCCCGCCATGTCGGCTTCCAGATGGTTAAACTTCACACCGGAGATGCTCGCGCCGGCTCCGCGGACAGTGCCTGCCAGAAGAATGTTCTTGCCGGAACCCCCGCCGGCTATCGCCGCATTGATAATCCCGCCGTCGATCGGCGGCATCTCCGGGAGTTGCAGATTGGGGAAGACACCCGAGCGCGGCGCACGCATCCGCAAATTACTTGCCGTCAGCCAATATGCACTGGCCGAGTTCGGACGGTCGAGCACGTAACCGCCGTAGAGTTCGCCGCGCGGCGTGCGCAGCCAGAACGGATTGACGACGGCAGTACCGTCGCGATTCATTTGCAGCAACGCCGCGACGCGGTTCGTGCCGCGCACCGATGCGGCTGCGCCGGTTACCTGAAAGAGCAGATCTTTGCCGGTAATGCTCGCGTCGATCACCATCGGTTCGTCGCCGAGCATTTCGTCCAAATACGGAAGCCGGTTTGCCGGAGCGTTGACGTGCAACGCCAAATCGGAACCGAGATGCTTGCCGGTATACAATGCTCCACGCACCTGCAGTGCAACGCCGGCATAGTTCCCGCGCAAAGGCTCGAATGCGACGACGTTGTTGTGATAGATGACGCCGGCAGAAATATCGTCGAACGGCAGCCGCCGGTAAACGGCATGCGGACCGGAGGCGCGCGCGATGATGAGGGGATCGTCGACCGGCCCCTGCACCAACACGCCTAATGTGGCCATGCCCGAGATGGGCTGATCGCGCATGAACGCAAAGGCGTGGCGAAATGCCAGCAGATCGCCGCGTCCCCAAACCGCTACGCGCAACTGTTGATGCCCGGTAAGGCCGCCCGCTAGATCGTAGACTCCGCCGCGAATTGTCAGCGGTATCCCGGCCAGACTCGCGGTTGCGTTCTCAATGAAGAACGCGTTGTCCACGACGCGCATGCGTCCGACCACATCGTCGATGGGCGCAGCGAGCGGTGTGATTGCCAGGCGTCCGTGGTCCACGTCGAGCCGCAGCGAGACATGATACTGCGGGGCAGCGTTGGAAACAACATTTGTCGCATAAAGGAGCGCGTCGAAGTTGCGGGCACCGCCGCGCAAGATGCGCACGTCGCGCGTTTGCGCGAAATAGTTGGAGAGGGCGCGTAATGGGAAGCGGGCCGCCGTGGCGTGGTGCATGGCATAACCGGCGATACTATCGACCTTGCCGGTAACGGCGAACGGCTCGGGACGACGTTCGTGAAATGCGCCGGTGACACGGTACTGCGTCACGCCGGCGGTGTCGATCGCTCCGTTGGCCGCAACTCCACCGATGCGGATGATCCGAGCGCTTTCGTCGGATGCGTTCTCCTCGCGCAATTCGACGCCCGCATCGGTGACGTGAAAGGCGAAGTTCAGCGGAACGTTATTGACCCGGGCGGTCCCGTGGGCGCGCTGTTCCCCGTGGGCAGCGGCACATTGAAATTGCCGTTCGCAAGACGCGTCAGGGTAATGCGAATGCCGCTCGCATCGACGCGGGTCAGGCCAAAGCGGTGCGCACTGCCCGGCAAGAGGTCGCGCAGCGAATAGCGCAGCGCTATCCGGGCCGCTCGAAACAACGGTTTGCCGTCGCGATCCACCCGCAGCCCGGTGAGAGCGATGCGTCCCTCGCCCATCTGAAAGGACGTCGTTTGCAAATTGTATCCCGCGAGGGCGGCAGCTCCGCGAAGCGCAGCAGGCAGCAACCCGCGGCCGGCGGCGACCACGAGCAGGGCAACGATAGCGATGGCCACCAGGCCGATGACGAAGCGTTTGTGCACGTGGAGCCCTCGCGATACTTATACCGCTAACGCTGCGATTGGCCCCGCCGCGCTAAGCAGGTTCTAAAGAAGCGCGCTCAAACGTCGAGATTCTTGACGCTCTTTGCGTAATCGAAGATATACTGTTTGCGCGGTTCCACCTTATCGCCCATCAGGTCGGTAAAGATCTGTTCCGCTTCCACCGCGTCTTCGACTATAATCCGCTTGAGGCGACGATTGCCGACGTCCATGGTGGTCTCGGCGAGCTGCTCGGCATCCATTTCGCCCAAACCTTTGTACTGCTGGATGGTGAAGTCTTTGCCGTCGTCGCCGACGATCGACCGCAACTCGCTTTCGCTAAAGGCCCACCACTGACGTTTTCCTTTGCGGATCCCGTAGAGCGGCGGCTGTGCGATAAAGACGTGGCCCTCTTCTACCAGTGGTTTCATCTGACGATAGAAGAACGTCAGCAACAGCGTACGAATGTGCGAGCCGTCCACGTCGGCATCCGTCATGATGATGATCTTGTGATAGCGCAGTTTCTGCACGTTAAACTCGTCGCCGAAGCCGGTGCCGAGCGCCGTGATCATCGTCCGAATCTCTTCGTTGGCGAGTACTTTGTCTAAGCGCGCTTTCTCGACGTTGAGGATCTTGCCGCGCAACGGTAGGATCGCTTGATTATTCGGATCGCGACCGCCTTTTGCGGTACCGCCCGCAGAATCGCCCTCGACTAAGAACAACTCACTTTCGCTTGCATTCGTATTCTTGCAGTCCACGAGTTTGCCGGGAAGACCCGAACCTTCCAGCGCATTCTTCCTGCGCGAAAGATCGCGCGCCTTTTTTGCGGCGTCACGTGCGCGTTGCGCTTGCATGCATTTCTCGACGATGGCGCGCGCGTACTTGGGATTCTCCTCCAAGAAGAAGTCGAGGCGTTCGGCAAGCAGCCCGGCAACGATACTGCGCACCCGCGCATTGCCTAGCTTCGTCTTCGTCTGTCCTTCAAACTGCGGATCTTGCAGCTTCACGGAGACCACCGCCGTGAGTCCTTCAAAGATATCGTCGGTAGATAGCGAGTTATCGGACTCTTTAAGCGTTCCCCGTTTGCGCGCGTAGCCGTTGACCGCCGTGGTGACCGCTTGACGGAAGCCTTGCAGATGCATGCCGCCTTCGATCGTCCCGATGTTGTTGGCGTACGAGTAAATTTGGTCCGCGTACGTGTCGGTATACTGCATCGCCACCTCCACGTCCACGTTGTCCCGCTCGGCGTGCGTGGAAATGATCGGATGCAGGGCGTCCTTTTTCTCGTTGAGCCATTCCACGAACGAGACGATGCCGCCATCGAAGGTATAGGTCCGTTCGCGCGGCTCGGCGCCGCGTTCGTCCCGCAGCGTGATCGAGAGCCCGCGATTGAGAAAGGCGAGTTCGCGTAGGCGCTTTTGCAGAATGTCCCAATGGAACTCGGTCGTTTCGAAGATCGCCGGGTCGGGCTTGAACCATTGCAGCGTTCCCGTGCCGTCGGTCTTGCCGATCTTCTTGAGTTTGCTGACGGTGTTGCCGGCCTCGAAGCGCATTTCCCAAAGCGAACCGTCGCGTTTCACCTGGGTGATCATCCACTCGGAAAGCGCATTGACAACCGAAATGCCGACGCCGTGAAGACCGCCCGATACCTTATAGCCGCCTTTCCCAAACTTGCCGCCGGCATGGAGCATGGTCATCACCACTTCGACCGCCGGCTTCTTCTCCTCGGCATGGATGTCGACCGGGATGCCGCGGCCGTCGTCTTCGACCAGACAAGATGCGTCGGCCATCAGCACGACGCGCACCGTATGCGCGAATCCGGCCATCGCTTCGTCGACGGCATTATCGACCGCTTCGTACACGAGTTGATGCAAGCCCCGCTCGGCCGTGTTGCCGATGTACATGCCGGGACGTTTGCGTACGGCCTCCAGACCGCGCAAGTACTTCAATTTGTTCGCCAGTATAGTTTGTTGACATTATCCGTTATGTTCGTCGCCATAGAGAAGCGCGTGGAGCTCGTCGCCCAGCACGCTGCGCACTGTAGCGGGCGCTATACGCTCGGGCGGCAGTTTGCTGCGTAAAAGGACGTAAGAACTCGCGATGAGTCGTTCCCGGCCGTCCCGCGACAGGCGTTCGGCGGCGCGGGCTTGGTCGAGCTGGCCCCACCAGCGCCGTAAGACCCGGCGGCGGATCCGCTCGTACTCCACTTCATATAACCCGTGAACGAGCGCCGCCGTTCCGGCTATAACCCAGCCATGGCGCTTCGAAAAGCAAGCGCGTGGTCGCTAACGTTCGAGTCTCCTCCGTGGCCGCCTTGCAGGGCGTGCACCGGCTACCCTCACCGAGCGCCCCGCAACGGTCGCATTCACGCCAGCCGACGGCCCGCCGCCTGCGCTGCGCCTGCCCAACGCTCCTTGGAAGCGTGCTAATGCTTCTCGCGCGCTTGCGCCGGCTCGCGCGCCACATCGGGCGTTCTCAAGGATGCCTGCCTAGGGGAGGCGACGGCCGCCCGGCGCTTCGGCATCGAGCCGACCCTGAAGCGCAGGCGTTCGATACCCGCTTGGGGGAGGCGCTGCCGGACGCTCTCGATGATGCGTTCCGAAAGGAAACTCAGTTGATGGCTCCAGGCGCTCGAGCGGACGGCGACAAGCAGCGTTCCGTTAGCGACGCGCAGCGGCGCCGAACTCGCTGCGACGTCGTCGCCGACGATCTCGCCCCACCCTGCGCTAAAAGACAAGATGGGTCCTTGCGCTCGCTTTTTCCGACGGGTTGCCAGCCATGCAATGCGTTGGAAAGTTTCAGCACGCGTACCGCTCGATATGTGCAGCGTTGACGCGCGCAACGTGGGCGCTCGCTTGCAGTTTTTCCGGCAGATGCGTTGCCGTGAGAAAGGCTTGTTCGTAAACTGCGAGATCTCGCCGAGCAGCGCTGCCGCGCGGGCTTCGTCGAGTTCGGAGAGCACGTCGTCGAGCAGTAAGAGCGGCGCTTCACCACATCGCTCGCTAACACCGCATACTCGGCGATCTTCAATGCCAGCACGGCGGTGCGTTGTTGTCCCTGCGAGCCGTAATCCGATAGCGAAACGCCGTCGAGGGCCAAGACCGACGTCGTCGCGATGCGGACCGCACAAGCGCGTTTCTACGCGCGCGTTCGGCATCGGCAACATCGCGCAATCGCGCTTCGAACGCCGCGGCTACGGCGTCATACGTCGGTTCGCGTCGAAAGCGACGCTCGGCTCATATGTCACTTCGAGCGACTCGTTGCCGCAAAACGTCCGTGCGCGATGCGGGCCGCTTGCGCGAGTGCTCGCACGAGATGGTCGCGCGCCAGCATGACGCTGGTCCCCGCTTCGACCAGCGTGCGCTCGTAGATCTTCAGAAGCTCCGAATCGGGCGCGACGGTACCGCGCAGCAAGCGCGTTCTTCTGCGTCACCGCGCGGCGATAGCGTGCCAGTTCGTGATAGTAACGCGGCTCGGATTGCGCGAGCGCGACGTTGAGAAACGCACGGCGCCCCGCCGGCGTACCGGCCGCCAGCTGCAGATCGGCTGGGACGAACGTCACGACACGAATGTTTCCGAGATAGCCCGCATATCGCACGGCCGCGCCGTTGAGCGTGTAGGTTTTTCGCGTCCCTCGTGCGGTACGCTCGATCGCGCACACGACCTCGACGCTGCCCGAACGCACCTTCGCGTCGCCGCGCACGACCGCGAGATCGAGACCAGCGCGCACCGTATCGGCATCGTGTGCCGTGCGAAACGATTTTCCGGTCCCCAGCATGGCAATGCTCTCGAGCAAGTTACTCTTGCCCTGCGCGTTGGCGCCGACGTAGACGTTCAATCCGGTTGCGGGTTCGAGATCGAGGGCAGCGTAGTTGCGAAAGTTCGATAGTGCTAGATGCCGCAGGTGCACATCATTGCCGCAGCGGCATGAGCACGTAGAGCTGTTCGCCGCCCTCGATCGCCTCAGCGGGGCGGATCGCCGCCGGCGACAGCGGCCCAAGAAACTCCATAACGACGCGTTCGCTCTTCACGTGATTGAGGATTTCCACGAGATAGCGCGCGTTGAAGGCGATTGCTAAATCTTCGCCGGTCTGCTCGACCTCGAGTTCTTCATAGGCATTACCCGATATGTCGGAGCTGGCCGTGACGATGAGCGTGTGATTGGCGATGGAGAGCTTCACCATGCTTGCGCGATCGCCGGCGACGAGTTCCGCGCGCCGCAGACTTCCGATGAGCGCGGTCGTATTCGCTCTGACGCTGCGATCGAACTTTGACGGAATGACTTGCTGATAGTTGGGATACTGGCCGTCCACCAACCGCACGGTAATCGCCACGTCGCCGCTGGTCATTTGCAGTTGATTGCTCTGCGCGCCGAGCGCACTGACCGCTATGCGTTCGCCGGCGCCGAGATTTCGCGACACCTCTGCGAGGGCGCGCGACGGCACGATGTATCTTTCGTTGCCCCCGATGCCGTCGTCCAGCGCGGTCGAGAACTTCGCCAAACGATAGCCGTCGGTGGCCACCATGGTGATCGCGTTGCCGTCCACTTCCAAGAGCGTTCCCATGAGCACGGCGCCGCGCGCCTCTTCACCCGACGCGGCAAATATCGTCCCGTCAATCCCCTCGCGGAAGCGCTTGGCGGCAATCGTAAAGTGCGAGCCTCGCGAGTTGCCGCCGGTAATGGCGGATATTCGTCGGCGGGCAGCGCGTGGAAGTCGTAGTTGCTCCGTTCGCACTTCACGCTCGCGCGCGTCGGCGTTCCGGTGACTTCGAGCGTTCCGGCCGCGAGGTTGCCGAGATAACTCGCGAAGAGCTTGGCGGGAACCGTCACGGAGCCGCCTTCGCTGACCTGCGCGGGAAACGCATGTTCCAGCGTCAGTTCGAGATCCGTCGCTCGGACGGCGATTTTGTCCCCATCGGCTTGCAATAGGACGTTGGAGAGAATCGGCACCGTGGTATGGGCATTGACGACCTTACTGGCGGCGCCCACCGCCGAGGCGATGTCCTTTGAAGAACAGGCGAATCTCATCGCTTCCACCGTTGGTCGTAAGGCCGCGTTCTCCTAGGAGAATTTCCCAAGAGCCGTAGCAGCAGTAGTGCTGTGGAATGTGCGGACAATGCCGATTTGTTCAGGCTGTTACGAGCGTTTTTCCGATGTATAACGTGTGGATGGCCGGGTCGAACGATGCACGCTATGACCAGGTGACCCGCGAGAGAGGGTTATCCCCGTACGGCGGCGCCCGCATGTGTGCAAGCCTGTTGAAACTGTGAAGTGGGATGCTACGGGTTCTGACACATCGCGATGAGCTGCCGGATCTTGTTCCGGTAGGCTTCATCACTCTGCATTCGGTCCTTAATCTTGTCACGCGCATACATCACCGTGGTGTGATCCTTCTTGCCGAACTCCCGCGCGATCTGCGGTAACGAATAGTCGGTCAACTCGGTGGCGATGTACATGGCGATTTGCCGCGGCGCCGCCAAACGCTGATCGCGCCGCCCGTTGTCCATTTCTTTCACGGTCAATCCGTGTGCGCTCGACACCGTCTCTTTAATCTTGCCGATGGTAATACGATACAGCGGCGCTTGGGCGACGGCGCTCTTGAGCACGTCCGCGGCGAGATCGGTCGTAATCGGCGCTTTCGTTAGCGACGCATACGCGATCACCCGGATTAGCGCGCCTTCCAACTCACGAATATTCGATGGAATCACTTTGGCGATAAAGGACGTCACCTCATCGGGCACCGGGATGTTTTCGCTTCCGGCTTTTTTGCGCAAAATCGCTTCGCGGGTTTCAAGATCGGGCGCCTGAATATCCGTGAGCAAGCCCCATTCAAACCGCGAGCGCAGTCGCGCTTCGAGCGTCTGAATCTCCCGGGGCGGACGATCCGACGAAATGATGAGTTGCCGGCCGGATTCGTGCAGCGCGTTGAACGTATGAAAGAACTCTTCTTGAGTCGTCTCTTTACCCGCGAGAAATTGGATGTCGTCGATCAGCAGCACGTCTACCTGACGGTAGCGGTTACGAAACTCCGGCGTGCGGTTGTTTTGCAGCGCGATGATGAACTCGTTGGTGAATTTTTCGCAGGTCAGGTAGACGACGTTGGCAGCCACGTTATCCTGGATGACCCGATGGCCGATCGCGTGCATGAGGTGCGTCTTGCCCAAGCCCGACACCACCGTACAGGAAGAGCGGGTTGTAGGCGTGGGCCGGGGCACCGGCGACCGCCTGAGCCGCGGCGTGGGCAAATCGGTTGGAGTTGCCGATGACGAACTCTTCAAAGGTGTAGCGCGCGTTAAGATTGGCGGTCCGAAAGTCTTCAAGCGGCCGGGAGGCCACCGCGGCCGGGGTGCGGCCCACCTCGGCCGGCTCCGCCACGGACAGCCGTAGCTCCAGCTGGGTGCCGAAGAGCTCGCTCAGGACGCCCACCATTTGTGCGCGTAGCTTACTCCCTATCCAATCCTGAGCAAACTTACTATGCACGGCCAAGTGCAATTCATTGCCGTGCAACGAGATAAAGCGAATCGGCTTAATCCACATCTCGAAAACCGGTTTCGAAAATGTGCGCTCCAAGGTATCCAGTGCCGATTGCCAGAGCTCGTTGGAGATGTCCGAGTTGATCGCAAACGCCATCCTGTGGGTCCCCTAACTAGACTAGCCACCCCCGTGAGGACGCTCCAGGTTGGCTTAATCAAGTAGCGCTCCTGCGAGAATTATGCACGAAGTTATGCACTTATACACAGGTCGCCAGGAACGGCTTTTCCGGCATTTTTCGAGATTATGAACCGGGCCGCCGCCGAGGGCCTCCGTGGCGAAAACCTTCGGCGGCGTAAGGCTGGAATAACGCCTCCTTCCAGTCGAATTCCGGCCTTCTCCACAACCCTGTCCACAGGTGTGGAGAGTGTGGCGCACTTCCGGGGGTTTAGGGCCTCCCTGACGAGGGCGGCGTGCAGCTGCGGCCGCGCCGCACCGTGCCGTTCCACAAGGGGGCGTTGCTTTTTACCGGGTCTTTGCTACAATACCCCGGCGATGTTCGACTTCGATTTACAGCTTTTTGCCTCCAAAAAAGGCGCCGGTTCTACCCGCAACGGCCGCGATTCCAACGCTCAGCGGCTGGGCGTGAAGCGCTTTGGCGGCGAGCAGGTGACGGCCGGTAATATCCTGGTTCGCCAGCGGGGAACGCGATTCTATCCCGGGCCAGAACGTCGGCATGGGGCGCGATCACACGCTCTTCGCGCTCGTCGACGGCGTGGTCACCTTTGGGACGAGCCGGCAGCGCCAGCACGTCTCCGTCGTGCCCGCGGCATAACCACTGCGCCGGTTGTTCAGCGCACTGCGGGGCCGTTAGGCCCCGTTTGATTTTCCGGAGAAGTTGGCGCCGTGCAGTTCATCGATGAAGCTGAGATCGAGGTTGCCGCCGGCGACGGGGGCGACGGACTCATCGCCTGGCGCCGTGAGAAGTACGTACCGAAGGGCGGCCCTGCCGGCGGCGACGGCGGCCATGGCGGCAGTGTTTACCTCGAAGCGACGCCCGAGCTCTCGACGCTGGTGGAGTTCCGGTTTCGGCGCACCTTTGCCGCAGACTCCGGCAAGCCGGGAGGGACGTCCAACAAATCGGGGCGCAGCGGTCAGGATCTGACGATTGCGGTCCCAGTAGGTACGTTGGTCTACCGCAAGGTTCCGGACCGGCCCGAAAGTGTCGTGGACTTGGCCGAGCCGGGCGCGAGAACGCTGGTGGCTAAAGGGGGACGCGGCGGCCTTGGTAATCAGCATTTCGCGACCAGCGTTCGCCAAGCGCCGCGCTTTGCGGAGCGCGGCGAACCGGGCGAGCGGGTCCACCTGCGTCTGGAACTGCGGTTACTGGCTGACTGCGGCATCGTGGGCGTACCCAACGCCGGCAAATCCACGCTGCTCTCAGTCGTGTCCTCGGCGCGTCCGAAGGTTGCCGACTATCCGTTTACGACGCTGGAGCCGCAACTTGGCGTGGTGCGGCTTTCCGACGACGAGTCGTTCGTCATGGTGGACGTTCCCGGATTGATCGAAGGCGCGCACGCGGGCGCCGGATTGGGCGACCTCTTCCTCAAGCACGTCGAGCGGACGCGCGTACTCGTGCACCTGCTCGACGGCGCCAAACCGCTGAACGAAATTCTGCACGACAAGCGGACGATCGAAGAGGAACTCTTGAGCGTGGAATCGCCGGCCTTGCGGAGAAGCCGTCGCTGCTCGTACTCAATAAGCTCGATCTGCCGGACGCTCGTGAAAGTTTGACCGCATTGCGCGACCAGTTCGGTGACGTGCGCGGCATCAGCGCCGCAACGCACGAAGGCGTACGCGATGTCGTGATGTCGGTTTGGCACGCGATTGCCGCGGCACCGCTGCCTCAGGTCGTCGCACCGCAGGCCGTGCACATCGAATTGCGCGGCGCGCACCCATTTACCGTCGAACGTTCACCTGAAGGGGACTTCGTCGTCACCGGCGAGCGCGTCGAACGGCTTGCTGCAATGACGGATTTCAACTCCGATGAAGCGCTGGCGCGTTTCGAACGCACGCTGGCAAAGATGGGCGTCGAGAAACGGTTGATCGAACTCGGGCGCGGCCGAAGGGGATACTGTGCGCATCGGACCGTACGAGTTTACGTACTCATGAAAATCGGCGTCTTCGGCGGAACGTTCGATCCGATACATAACGCGCATCTGTTCGTTGCGGAATCGGCGCGCGTGCTGGAAGGTCTCGATCGCGTTCTCTTCGTTCCCAACGGAAACGGAAAGCACCGTGAGAGGCCGCAGGCCGACGCGGCACATCGCTGTGCGATGTTGCTCGGCGCGATAGAAACGAATTCAGCGTTCGCGTCGATGAAACCGACCTCCGTCCAGGCGGCAGCGGTTACACCGCAGACCTTCTGCCGTTGCTGCATCGGAAATATCCGGAGGCATCGTTGACGTTTATCATCGGCGCCGATTCGCTGGTCAGTACGCCGTGGGTTCGTTTCGACGAGGTGCTCGAATCGCTCGAGCGCTTCGTCGATTGCGCCGCGCCCGGGCGTTCAAGCCGACACGCTCAGCCGCGTGCTCGGCGCGGTGCCGCAGCGATTGCGCGAACGGGTCAGCGCGCTCAACATGCCCGAGATTCCCGAATCGTCCACGCTGGTGCGCACGCTGATCGCGCAGCGCCGCAGCGTTCGCTATCTCCTTCCCGACGCGGTATGGGAGTACATCGTCGATCACCGGCTCTACGGCTACGACGCTGCCGCATAGACGTTTCCTTACGAACGCTGTCGTCCGCTCGCTGTACGTCGCGGCGCTATTGAGTGGTACTGTAGTGAGTTGCGCAACGACGCAAACGCCGGACGATGCCGCGGTTTGTTCCGCGTATGCGGCCGGACGTTCGGGCGTTGAAGTGGTCGCCGGCGGCGCGGTGAGCCGGGTGTTGGGCGTACGTGCCGGCCGAGAAAGCCCGCATGAGGGTTTTCTTGTGCGGCTTAGCGGCGGTTGTGCGTTGACGGTGCGCGTCGAAACGAACACGGACTTTACCGGCGCCATCCCTTTGCAGCCTGGCGACCGGGTCGTCGTCAAAGGCGAATACGAGTACTATGCGGGCGGCGGCGTCATTCATTGGACACATCGCGATCCGCGCGGACATCATGCCAACGGGTACGTGGATCTTCGCGGCACGATGTACTATTAATAGCCGTTCCATACCGTTGCAGCGCTTGCTCTTCGCCAGTGCCTCACCACGGCGGTTGCAACTCCTTCGTTCGCTCGACATGGAGGTTGACTGCGTCACCAGCGGCTACGGCGAAGAGGACGTGGCCGGCCTGACGCCCGCACAACTTGCTGCCTTACACGCAGGCAAGAAACTGCGGGCCGTACTGCATCTTCCCCAAGCCGAAGGTGTGCCGGTGCTGGCAGCCGATACGGTTGTCGATCTCGACGGCGTCTCACTGAACAAGCCGCGCGACGCCGACGACGCCGCCCGCATGCTTTCCGCGCTGTCCGGACGCGATCACCTGGTGCACACGGCCTATGCGCTTGCGCGTTCCCGGTGCAGACGGCACCATCGAGGAGACGGTGACGACGCGCGTCTGGTTCTATCGGCTGCATCCCCAAGAAATCGAGGAGTATGTCGGCAGCGGCGAGCCGTTCGATAAAGCCGGAGGCTATGGCATTCAAGGGCGGGCGGCGGCGCTCGTCGAGCGCATCGACGGCGACTTCTATACCGTTATGGGACTGCCGCTCGCTCGCGTGGTGCGCGCGCTGCGCCGGTCGGGATTTGCGCTGCGCACACCGAAGTAGCCGCCGTCCGCCACGCGCCACTCTTAGGAACAGCTAAACCATCTTCACCTACCGGGACGAACGCAACCTCTTCGCGCTGATCGGCATCATCATCATCGCCGCATTTTTAGCATTGCTGCAGATCAACGCGCAGCGCTCGGGCACGACCAGTCCGATCGCGGCGATTGCGGGCTCGACGACCGGGTTTGCTCAAAGCGCCGTGACAGCAGATGTCGCGCGGCGTGCGAATGCGGTTTTGGCCGTGATTTCGTTTCCCGCATCTGCTGAGCGACGATGCGGCATTGCGTCAATCGCAATCGTGCAACTGGAACGCCAGAATGTGCGACTGCGTCGGACCGCCTCTGCCGATGCGTCTCAGCGCGACGCTGCAGCCGGTGCTCGATCTCTACGGCGGCATCGAAGCGCGCGTCATCGGCTTTCCCCCGGAAAACGAATCGCGCGCGGTAACGATCGATAAAGGTTCGGCGGCGGGCATGCGGCGCGACGACGGCGTGGTTGCGGGCGCCGGCGTCGTCGGCCGGGTCGAGTCGGTCACGCCCATTGACCAGTAGCGTGCTGCTCGTTACCGACTATACGAGCCGCATTCCGGCGATCGTGCAGCGAGGCGGTTGGTGGGGAATCGCGCGCGGCAATCTCAGCAGCGTCTCGGTGCAATACGTCGAACAAGATGCGCCGCTGCATGACGGCGACCTCGTGGTTACCGGAGAAGGGCGTTCGTTCCATTCCGGCATTCCGATCGGCACGATTACGGATGTCCAACGCGGCAGTTCCTTACTCTATCAAACCGCGGTGCTGGCACCGGCGGTAGATCTCGGCGCTCTCGACCGCGTTGTCGTCCTCACGAAGTAAACCGCACGTCGCGCCGTTCGTCGGCCCCCGCTGGTATGTCGCCGCGGCATGGCTCGCTGTGGCGCTCGTGATGCAAACGACGATCGTTCACGCAGCTCGCGATCCGAAACGTCGTTCCGAGTCTCGTCTTGGTGGTGGTCGTCTGGTATGCGATGCGGGTGGACGTCGCGCCGCGCCGCGCTGTACGGATTGATTGCCGGCGCCTGCGAAGATGCGCTGGCCCCCGGCACCGGCGCATCGTGGACGATCGCCACGGCGGTAGTGCGCTGGTCGCGAGCATGTTATCGCGTGGTTTTTTTGCGGATTCGGTTCCATTGGTTGCGGCGATCACCGTTGCCATCACGCTTTTGCGCGCGCTGATTTTTTGGATCGTGATGGCACTTTTCGGCTATCCGACCGGGGCTTGCCGGGCATGCATTTTCATGAAGCATTGTTTTCCGGCGTGCTCAACGTCGCGCTCATCGTGGCTGCGATGCTGATCGTGCGGCGCATCACGGCTGCCGCAATGAACCAGCGGACACGGCATCCGCCGGTCGAATGGCGCTTCCGTCGTGGCGGTTGGCTGGCTTTATTGCCGTGATCGCTTTGGCCTCCTTGGGCTCTTCGCGCGCCTCGTCGAGGTGCAGACTCTTCGACGGAGCACGTTACCGAGCGGCGGCTCAGGCGAATCAAGTGCGTTTGATTCCGGTTGCAGCGCCGCGCGGACTGATCACCGATCGCAACGGCATCGTTATGGCTCGCAGCCGTCCCTCGTTCGTGCTCGCACTCATTCCGTCGGAAGTCCACGACGCGCAACGCGAACTGGCGACCGTGTCGCGAATCGCCGGCGTGCCGGCAACGGTGTTGTGGCAGCATCTGCTGCACCATCGCGGCGATCAACTACACGAGCTTTGATGAAGTAGCGGCCGCCGAACCATACGGCCCGGTCGTGCTCGTGAAGAATCTTTCGGTACCGGCGGTTGCGCGCGTCTCCGAGGTATTGGGCGATTTGCCGGGCGTGGACGTTGAAGTCCAACCCCAACGCGATTATCCGCAGGACGCACGCGGCTCTCATCTGACCGGTTACGTCGGCGCCATCACGGAAGACGAATACGAACAACGTAAATCCGAAGGCTATTCGCCAAACGACGTCATCGGCAAAGACGGATTGGAGTACTCGTACGATCGCTATCTGCGAGGCGTGCCCGGCGGGGAGCGCGTGGTCGTCGATGCGACCGGTGCCGTCGTTCCAACGGCAAAGTTGAGCGCGCGGCCGCGCCATTCCGGGCGACACGCTGGTCACCAATATCGATTGGCGATTGCAACGCATCGTTGAAGCGGCGCTTGCCTCCGGGATCGTCCATCGTCGAGTCGGCGCCTCTCCGGCGCAGTCGTCGCGGAGAATCCGTGGAATGGCGAAATTCTCGCCTTGGCAAGCTATCCCAACTACGATCCCAACGACTTTAGTGCGGACCGGTGGAAGCGCGTGGCCTTCGACCTCCAAGACAAATCACAGCCGCTCTTCGACCGCGCCATCGCCGCCGCGACGCCGACCGGCTCGACGTTTAAAATGGTGACCGGCTCTGCGGCGCTGACCGAAGGCGTGGTGAAGGTCGATCAGGTGATCGACGATACCGGCGGATGGGATTGCGGCGGTTATTACGCTCGCGATATTGCGGCGGGCGGTTTGGGCGATACGACGTTCGTGCCGGCACTCGCCGCGTCGAGCGATGGGTATTTTTTCCGGTTAGCGTGGTGGCTGGGCAACGAGCGGCTTCGCCGTTACGCGCTCGCGTTCGGTCTCGACGCAAAGACCGGTATCGATCTGCCCGGAGAGAACGAAGGTAACTGGCCGACGAACGCCTGGGAGATGCGCACGTTCGGGCTGCCGATGGAGCCCAGTGACGCGTGTTTCTTAGGTATCGGACAGGGCGCAATGCAAGCGACACCACTGCAGATCGCCAACGTCGCCTCCGCGGTGATCAACGGCGGAACGCTCTACAAGCCACGTATCATGCGCGAAATTCGTACACCCGATGGACGCGTCGTGGCGCGTTCCGAGCGCACGATCATCCGGCGCGTCCCGGTGACCAGGCGCCTCGCTGGCCGCGGTGCGCGAGGGCATGGCGCGGGTTACCGATCCCGGTGGAACGGCGTACGGTTTGGCAATCGACGGCCTTGCTTATTCCGGTAAGACCGGAACGGTTGAGACGGCGGGAGGCAACGGTCCGAATACGACGTGGTTCGTCGCCTGGGCGCCGACGCACCATCCGCGCGTGGCGTTAGCGGTTTTCGTCGACCGCAGCGGCGGCTATGGCGCGACGGTCGCGGCACCGATCGCGCGAGAGATTCTCGTCAAATACTTCAATAAGAAAGGTTAAGCCAACAGCTCCAGCGTGCTCGCGATATGCTGCGATCTGGCATCGCCGCGTCGTGCGAGAAGGCTCTGCACTTCTGGCGCCGCGACCGGCGGCAACGAATGAGCGCGCGGCGGCAATCGCGACCGTTTCCGACGGATCGTCTAGCGCATTACGCAAAACCGGACGTTTGCCGGATCGTCGAGCGCGCTCAAGCGCGAAGACATAATCGCAACGTTCCGCTTCGCTTAAATCCGGAAAAATCGTCGGCGGCAGTTGCAACGGCGGCTGCGCGGCGCTTGCGTCGCAGCAACGCATAGATCGCCGCCGCCACGACGGCAACGGCAACGACGACGAGCAATGCGGTCATGGACGACCGTTATGCGATCGCGTGAACGGAAGCCAGCATTGCGTCGAGCGCTTCGTCGACCCGCGGGTGGACGCCTGGGAAAGCGCATCGATGAACTCCTCGCTTTCGCCGGGTTCGAAGCCGTCCAGCGTTTCCAGCAACAACGCGCGATAGTCGGCGAACGCCGGCGGCTCGTCGGGCAAAAGACGCCCGAGTGCAGACCAGGACACCGCACTAGCGAGCGGGGCGCGGCGAGGCGCTCGGCGACCTCTTGAATGTCGTCCGGTTCGAACGTGCCGCGCAAAGTCAGACACGCGCGTCGGCGACTCCGCGGGCATGCCCGTGCGCGGCAGCGCTTTCGCGGAGCACGTGCTCGATTGTCGAGCGCAACGACGGAGTTTCGACGTCGCGTGCCGCAATCGCGTAACGCGGCAAACGCAGCTTGATGAAAAGACGATCGAACTCTTCGCGCAACAGTTCACGAAGCGTTCGCAACGACGCGCAGCGCCCGTCCCCGATCTGTTCGGGAAGAAATGCGCGTACGGCAAAGAGATGCGTGATTAATCCGCCAAAACGCGCTTCGCGTAAGAACCGCGCCGTTCGCTCGAGCCGCCCCGTCGCGAAAAATTGCGGCCGTGCCGACGCTCTCCCGAGCGGCCGGCACAGCGTAGTAGTCGGAGTTCTCGCCGTCGCCCAGTGCGGCCGGTGACCATTGCAAACGGATGCGAACCGTTCCCTTGCGCGATCGGCGTCGCGGGCGGAAGTTCGACAAATCGGTCCTGCGTCAACGCGCGACGTTCGGCACCCAACGCCGGGCCAAGCATACCGTCGAGTCCGAACGGCAGTCCGGGTATTGCGTTCTCAAAGCTCGGCCCGGCGCGCACGGTAAGTTCTCGGGCGATGCAATGACATCGTCGCGTTCGCCGTCGTAGCGCACGTGCGCGCTAGTACGAAATCGCGGTACCGGCCGGCAGCGCGTTGTGCACGACGGTACGCCAGCAGATCGTCGCTTCCACCCCGGGATCCACCTCGTTGAGAACGATGCCGCGAGCCGCTGAGAAGGGTGCCGCCGCGCCGGCATCCCGGATCGGCACGTCGTTGACCGTCGTGGAGTTCGGGACGTAGATCAGCGAGTCGGGCTGCAGGATTTCGATCTGTACGAGACGCGCCGTGCCGTCGCCGCCGTTGCGCACGTGCAGCGTCCATTGCACCGCGTCACCAAGCTCGACCGTCTCCGCCGGCACGCTCACAAAACTGCCGGTTGCAAAATCGGGTTCGGCATTGGTGGCGATCGTTAAACGCGACAGCGGCAAGGGAAGCATTCCGTCGGCGCTCAAGACCGCGTCCACGGTAACCGGCCAATCTTTGGCCAAACCGCGCATCAGCCGCAACCCCAAACGCGCGCGGGCGCGCGCCGCCGGGCGACCTCGCCGAAGAGCAGCATCGATTTATCGCGCGACGCTCCTTCGACATTTTCAAGACGAGCTTCCGGCGAAATGTAGCAGCGCAAGGCGACGTTGTGGGCGACGTCGGTGCCGACGTTGGTCAACACGATATCCACGTCGGCAAGTTGGTTCGGCCGCAGAATCGATTCGCCTGCGATCTCCAGGCGCGAGGTTTCCGTATCGAACGCAGGATGCGATTCGACGCGCCAGCGTACGGGCGATAGCGGCAGCTCGCCGACTTCACGCGCGTGAAGTCTGGCATCCAGCACGATCTCTGCAGCGTTGGCATGCGGCGACGGCACGCGAGCGCCCACCGTAAATCTGCGACGCGCGTACGCGGCAATCGCGCCGATCTCGTACACGACACCTCGGTTGTCGCGGGCATTCGGCGCGGGCACAAGCGGCGCATCGCCTTCGCGGACGGCCACGTCGGAGAGCGGTGGCGCGATGCGTAACTCGAGGACGCCATCGTGTGCGTCCGCCGTGCCATCGTTTTCGATGGATATCTCGACCTGAATCGCTTGTCCCGGAGAGGTCATCACGCTACCCACGCGTGCTGCAGTATTTTTGCGAGGTGAAAACGCCGGTTCGGCGCGCACTTCCAACGCGCACTCGAGTTGACGGGGCGAGATACGTCCGGATGGCTGCCACTCGAGGGTCGCGGCGGCTCGCAGTGACGTCTTATCGGGCAAGGGCGCAACCACGATCGCATCGGCGCGCAGGGTCACCGACTGTCCCGACGCGATGCGGCCCAGGTCGAAGCGCAGCGCACTCTTCCGCTTGTGTGGCAGCGGCCGTCCGTCGATCTGCGGCGAACCGGTAACGAAGATCAACTCGTCGGGTAAATCGAGGCGCACGATCGCGGAATCGGCAGTCGCCGTTCCTGCGTTGTGGGCGGTCAGCGCGAACGCAACGCGCTCTCCCGGTTGCACGCGGGTATTGCCCCCGGTCGTGAGCGTCGTGCGCTCGTCGTTGAAATCGGGTGCGGAGATGACGGTGAGCGATGCAGGTTCCAAGGCAAAGGCGGACGTTTCTTGCGATGCGATCTGCGCACGAGCGACGATTGCGGTCCCGCCCGCCAATGGAGAATCTATGGCAATGCGATACGCCAGCGTCGCCGATGCACGCGCGGGGAGCGAGCGCAGGACGATCGGTGCGTAACAGCGGTCGAAGGGGAAACCGATTTCGCGTTCGAGATCGCGTCCGTTGAGCTTTGCCGAACCCGGTACGTAGGACGCATATTCGGGAATAGGCGCCACAACGACGACGTCGCGCGCGGTGGATTCGCCGGCATTATGAATGCGCAGCGTGACCCCGGCTTGCGAACCCGGGACCGGATCGCGCGTCGATTCAATCCCGATCTTCGTCATCGCATTGGCGAGTTGCGGCTTGCTGCGCGCAACGAGCCGTACCACGTTGGAACCGATCGGCGCGAGTTCGAACGACGCCACGGCCGCTTGTAGCTCCACCATAGTGCCGTTCTCAATGGCGCCGGCGACGCTGTACGCTATTTCGATGCGGCGCTCTTCGCCGGGAAGAACGTCGCCGATGGGAGCGCCGGTGCGCGAAAGTAGCGGCGAAGTCCCCGACTCATCGTCGAGTTCGTTTCCATGCAGCCGCCCGCTGCCGACTAAGTAGACCAAACCGTCGGGAAGGTTGAAGCGCAATCGAACGCCGGTTGCGGGGGCGCCTCCTTGATTGCGAAAAGTAAACGTCGCCCGGACGGTCATTCCAGGTTCGATCTCGCGCTCGGGCGAAACGACGAGCGTTCGCAGCCGCTCCGGCAGCGTTGGGGAGCCTGGGGCAAAAACCTCGCTCAGCGGTCGCATGACGCGGGCACGTTTCGCCGCCGTTAAGGCGGCTCCCGCGACTGTCTGGCGCGATCGGAACCACGAATCTGTAGAAAGGGAAGGCTTGTTAGGATGCTCGCAGTTCACGAAGACCGTCTCGCCGCTGCGGTAGCGCGGCTCGGATCGGAAAATGCGTTCGAAATATTGGCGAGAGCACGCGAACTCGAAGCGCAAGGACGACGCGTCGTGCACATGGAGATCGGCGAACCCGACTTCGACACGCCCGAAGCGATCAAGAAAGCCGCCGTCGATGCGTTGTACGATAATCACACGCACTACACGCCGTCCGCGGGGCTACCGTCGCTGCGGCAAACGATCGCCGAATACGCAAGCCGCTTTCGTAGGATTTCGCCGGCATGGACGGCCGAGAACGTCGTCATTGCTCCGGGCGCAAAGCCGGTCATTTGGAACACGCTCAGCGCGCTGCTGAATCCCGGCGACGATTTCATCTATTTCGATCCGGCGTATCCGGCGTACGCGTCGGCGGCATCGTATCTCGAAGCGAACGTGACCGCGATTCCGTTGCGCGAGTCGCACAACTGGCGTATGGATCTCGACGAATTGGCGCGGTGCGTTTCCAACAAGACCAAAGTACTGGTGATCAACTCGCCGCATAACCCTACCGGCGGCGTTCTGACGCGTGGGGACCTCGAGTTCATCGCAAATCTCGCGCAGCGTCACGATTTCTTGGTTCTGGCCGACGAGATTTACAGCCGCAACTTCTATCTCGATACGGAGTATCTGTCGATCGCTGCACTCCCCGGCATGCGCGAGCGCACCATCGTGGTGGACGGATTCTCGAAAGCGTACGCGATGACCGGATGGCGTTTAGGGTACGCTATTCTGCCCGATCGGCTCGCCAAGACGGTGACGCTTTTCAATAACAACACGTTCAGTTGCGTCGCGACCTTCATTCAGATGGCGGGCATCGCGGCATTGACGGGTTCCGACGAGCCGGTCTTGCGCATGAACGATATTTTTCGTCAGCGGCGCGACCGGCTGGTCAACGGATTGAATCAAATCGCCGGCATGTCGTGTTTGCTTCCCGAAGGCGCTTTTTATGCGTTTCCCAACGTGTCGCAGATCACGCAAAACGATCGGGCGCTGGCGAAGTTCATGTTAGAGGAAGGCGGCATCGCCTGCGGCGGCGGATCGTCGTTTGGTCGGGCAGGCGCGGGTTATCTGCGCTTTTCGTATGCGGCGTCGTTAGAGGACATCGACTGGGCGCTGGAATCGATCGCGAAGACGCTGCCGACGTTTAGGGAGTAAGCCGCATCGCCGACTTCACGTCCGCCAAGACGCCGGCGGCGATGGAGCGCGCGCGTTCGGTCCCTTGCGCGATGATGCGCTGCACCAGCGGTGGGTCGCTGCGAAACGCGGCATAGCGCTCGCGCACCGGGCGCAGATAGTTGTTGAGCCGTTCGGCAAAGTCGGTCTTATCGGCGACGCAACCCAACGCGCCCGAACGACATTGCACGGCCACTTCGTCGACGCGCGCCGGATCGACGAAACGCCATAACGCGAAGACCGTGCAGATTTCCGGCCGCCCGGGATCGCCGCGCCGGACCTTAAGCGGATCGGTGATCATCGAGCGCACTTTCTTCACGGTCGTTTCCTCGTCGTCGGCGATCCAAATCGCATTGCCGTACGACTTGCTCATCTTACGTCCGTCGATGCCGGGAACTTCGGGGAACTCCGAGAGCGTGGCTTGCGGCTCGACGAGGATTTCCGTTCCGCCGCCGTAGATGTGATTGAAGCGCCGCACGATCTCGCGCCCCAGTTCGAGATGTGCGACCTGATCGCGACCGACGGGGACGTACTGCCCGCGAAAGACGGCGATATCGCACAATTGTAATAGCGGATAACCGAGAAAACCGTACGTCGCGATATGCGCGCCGAGCGCGTCTATCTGGCCTTTGAACGTTGGAACGCGTTCGAGCCACGAGATTGGGGTGATCATTGAGAGTAGGACATGCAGTTCTGAAATCTCCGGAACGCCCGATTGCAGAAAGATCGTTGCCTTGTCGGGATCCACACCTGCAGCCAGCCACACCGCAACCATCTCTTCACGCGCGTTTCGGATCGTCGCGCTGTCTTCGTACTCGGTCGTGTATGCGTGGAGATCGGCGATCTCGAAAAACGCATCGTCGCTTTGGCAATAACTTGCCCATTGGGTGAGCACGCCGACGAGATGGCCGAGATGCAGCGGACCCGTCGGGCGCATGCCGGACATGACGCGTCGTTTGGTGGCGTTCATCCGCGCGACAATGTGACGTGCAAGCGTCAATGCCTTGCGAGTTCGGCGCGCACGTACTCTCGCGCGGCGCGTACGGCGGCCGGCAGCGGGTCGCCCGCGGCGAGCCGGCAAGCCAGCGCCATGGCGAGCGTGCAGCCCGTGCCGCGCATGGAGCCCGCAATGCGGCTGTCGCTAAAAACCTCGACGCCTTCGGACCACGCTAGTACGTCGGTGGGATCGCCGGCGAGATGGCCGCCGGTCACGAGCGCCGCACCCCAGCCGCGTTCCCGTAACTCGCGGGCTGCCTGAGGTAACTCGTCACGACCGATGCTTCTGCGGCCCAGAAGTCGCGTTGCCTCAGCCAGATTTGGCGTCAAAACCACGGCAGGAAGCGCCGCGAACTGGTCGTCTAGCGCTGCAAATGCGTTCCCGTCCATCAGCGTACCGCCCCGGCTCGCGGCAAAGACGGGGTCCACGACGCACGGCAACCAGGGCCGTTCCCGCAGCGCCCGCGCAACGGCGCGCACCGCCGTTTCGTTCGGCAACGCGCCGACACGCGCGGCCCCCGCGCTTGCCCACGGCAGGACTCCCAACTGAGCGGCAAAGAGCTCTTCGGAAACCGCTTCCAGCGCGACGACGCCGCCGGCATCTTGCGCGCTGACCGCTGCAATCGCGGTAAACACACGGGCTTCAAAAGAGCGGCCGACGATCAGATCGCGGCCGACCCCCGCAACGTTCCAGGGATGCGCGGTGCCGATGGAGATAACGATGGCGCTCATGGGCCGGGCGCCCGGCTAGCGTTCCAGATTCCGACGAGCCGTAGAGCGGCGTCATGCGGTTCGGCGGCGTTGGCGAAGGCGCCGATCACCGCGGCCATCGCGACGCCGCACAGACGCACCTCGGCCAAGTTCGCCGCATCGATGCCGCCAATAGCAGCAACCGGCAACGTTGTGCGAGCGGCTAACCGCCGCAGGCCATCAACGCCGATGGGGGTCCGGCGTCGTGCTTCGATACGGTCGCAAATACGGAACCGATCCCCAGGTAATCCACGCCTGCCCTCGATGCCTCGTCCACCTCGCGCGCCGTACCGCATGAAAGTCCCACCAGCAGCTCGGGGGCGGCATCGCATAGTGCTCGTGGATCGTCGAAGCCGTCGTCGCCGGGTCCGAGATGTACGCCGTCGCAACCGCTCGCACGTGCAGTTCGCCAGTCATCATTGAGCATGAGCAGTGCGCCACGTTCGCGCGTCAGCCTGCGCAACGCGGTCAACCGTTGCGCATCGGTGCCACTCTTGGCGCGATACTGCAGCACGCACACTCCGGCATCCAACGCCGCATGCGCAAGCACCAGCGTGCTCGGCGAGTCGTTCAGGATGACGTACAGGCCGCGCAAACGCCGCACACGTTGCGCGCGAGTTACGTGCGACGGCGCATCCGCTGCCATAGCACCGCATTGGCTGCAAGATAGGCGACGTAGACGGCGGCTATGAATATCGCCAACGCGCGGCTATGACGCGCGAGCGCGAGCGGCACGAGCAGACCGAAACAAAGCACGCCGCCCATGAGCAACGCGATGATGCGCGTAACGGGAAAGAACGTCACGCCTCACTCGGTAACAGCAAATCACCTAGGCGCAACAGCTCGGTCTCGTCATGAAAGCGCAGTTCGATGCGGCCTCCGCGCCCCGAACGGATGATCGCGGCGTGCGTGCCGAATCGTTCGCGCAAACGCGATTCGAAGTCGCGTTCGTCCGCACTCAGTGCAGCGGCGGTCTTCGCCTGCTTGCCAACCGCCGGAACGGTGTTGGCCAAACGCTCGAGCGTCCGCACCGATAAGCCCTCGTTCACCGTGCGCTGTGCCAATATGAAACGCTGCTCCGCGGGGGCCGCCAGCAGCGCTCGCGCATGCCCCGCCGACAAACTGCCGGCGGCCAGCATTGCCTTAATTGCGCCGTCGAGCGTCAAAAGGCGCAACGCGTTGGCGATCGCGGGACGGCTCTTGCCGACGCGCTTCGCCACGTCGTCCTGAGTGAGTTCGTGCTCGTCCATCAAATGCGCGAAGCCGGCAGCCTCTTCGAGTGGATTGAGATTCTCGCGTTGGAGATTCTCGACAATAGCCACCTCGAGCGTTTGGCGATCGTCGGTAGCGCGCACGATCGCCGGGATCGTCGGGCGCTGTAACGCCGCACACGCGCGCCAGCGGCGCTCGCCCGCGATCAATTCGTAGCCGTCGCCGCGCCGTCGCACGATGATGGGGACGAGCACGCCGAGCTCGGCAATGGATGCCGTTAGTTGATCGAGGCTTTCCGCGCCGAACGTTTTACGAGGCTGATAGGGGTTTGGAACGATGTCGTGCAGCGGAATATCGCGGACGACGTCATGCGTGGACTGCGTCGGCACGGCGCTCTCTCCGAGCAATGCCGCCAGGCCGCGTCCCAATCCGCGACGAGGGGCGCTCATGCCGACGCCTGCGCCGGTTGCAGCATCTCGCGTGCCACGGCAATATACGCTTGGGCTCCGCGGCTCTTCAGATCGAAGAGAATGACCGGCTTACCGTACGACGGCGCTTCGGAGAGCCGCACGTTGCGCGGGAATTTGCGTTTTGAAGATCTGCTGGGGAAAATAGCGTTCCACTTCGCGAATCACTTCGATCGCCAAACGCGTTCTGCCGTCGAACATCGTGACCAGTACGCCGCTGACGTGCAGCGTCGGATTGAGCGCGTCGCGCACGCGCCAAATCACTTTGGTCAGTTGCGCCAAACCTTCGAGCGCGTAGAACTCGGCTTGCACCGGAATGATACAATCGCTCGCGGCCGTTAATGCGTTGATCGTAAGAAGGCCAAGCGACGGCGGCGAATCGATGAGTACAAAGTCGTAGCTGCCGGCAACCGGACCTAACGCCTGACGAAGGCGCGTTTCGCGCGATAATGCTGCAACCAGCTCGACGTCCGCGCCGGCAAGATCGATGGTCGCCGGCGCGAGCGCAAGTTATCAACTTCGGTGCGCACGAGAACCGATTCGAGCGGTATGTCTCCGACCAGCGCGTGATAGACGTCCTGCGACAGACGGGTCTTATCGATGCCTAAACCGGTCGTCGCATTGCCTTGCGGATCGAGATCGACGACCAGCACGCGTCGACCGAGCATCGCTAAAGCGGCGCCCAAGATTTACGGCGGTGGTGCTTTTACCGACCCCGCCTTTTTGATTGACCAACGCGATGATGCGACTCAGCGTTTCTCTCCGCCGGAATGCAAACGACGATCGTCGAGATACTGCTCGAGCAACTGCAGCAGCAAGGTCCGCTCGTTACGTTCCGGTTCATCGGTGACCTGCTCGAAAAGCCAGTGCAGCGCCGCGCCGACGCGCGCGTCGCCGGCGAATTCGGCGGCGCTTCGCCACGACGCTGTAACGCGGCGATAATCTCGTGGCCGCCGAATACGCAGATCGGCGACTGCAAACGGACGCCGTTTCAACAATTCCGCGCGGACGCGTTCCTCAAAGCGCTCGTTGTGGTCGCCACGCTTTGGCAGGCCGCTAGCCGGCAATATCTGCATGCCGAACGGCGAACAAACGTTCGATATTTTCTGGTCCGACGCGCCGGATGAAGCGGCGGATTGCCGCGTCGCTGAGCTCCGGATCGGTGGAATACATATGCTGGCGTACGAGCCGCTCCGCGGCGCCTACCGTGCGTCGGAAAACGGAAGCGATCGAGCATCTCTGCCGCATGTCGGCGCCGACCGTTTCATGCCGATAAAAATGCGGGCCGTCTTTGGTTCGCGGTTTGCCGACATCGTGCAATAAAGCTGCCAAGCGCACGCTTAAATCGCCTAGGGAGAGGCGTCGACAGTTTCGAGCAGGTGGTGCCAGACGTCGTACGCGTGCCACTCGTTCTGGTCGATGCCGACTCCCTCGAGGAGTTCGGGCCAGAGATGCTGCAGGACGCCGGTCTCCCGCAGAAGTTCCAGGCCGATCGAGGGGCGCGACGCTTGCGCCAGCAGTTTCGTGAGTTCGTCCTGCACGCGCTCCGCCGAGACGCTGACGACCAGCGGCGCGGCGCCGTCATGGCGGCGCGCAAGCGTTCGGTACCGCATACTCGAAGCGCGCGGCAAACTGCGCCGCGCGCAGCATTCGCAGAGGATCCTCTCTCGAAGGCCGCGTCGGAAAGCATATCGATGCGGCGCGCCCGAATATCCGCCTCGCCGCCGTAGGGATCGACAATTTCGCCCGCGGGAATCGCCGCGCCAGCATGTTCATGCGGAAATCTCGCCGCGCCAAGGTCCTCCTCCAGGCTGACGCCGGCCCGGACTCGACTTCAAAATCGCGGTGGCCGACCCCGACGGATCGCTCCCGACGCGGGAGGGCAATGTCCACCGTTTGATCGACGGCCTGAACTTCAGCACCGAAAAGGAGGCGCCCACGACGTCGACACGTCCGGCCGTCGCCAGCCGGCCCCGCAGTTCGGGGAGGGCAAGCCCGGTCGCGACGTAGTCCAGATCGTTGCGCGGTATTGCGATGCCCTCGAACCCTGCCGCATTTCGTCCCGGACGCGGCCTCCGACCGCATACAAGGCTGCCGGCCGGCAAAACGGCAGCAAGACGGCGGTCCATGGAAGCATCTCCACCGCCTTATCGTACCAGGCGTTGTCGGGGCACGCCCTCGAGCCTCGCTTTTCCGCGACCAGTCACTTCGGGTACGCTTCAAGTGTTTCACGGGAAACATCAACAGCAAACGAGACGTTGGCCTGAGCGTTCTGGTTGGACCTTCTCCTGCGGCCCGAGCGGAGCAAGATCTGCGTCGGTCTTCCGCAATTGCGGGTACGCTGCGTTTACGCTTTGGCACTGACGTTGACCTGCGGCGCGAGTGTCCGCCCTATGTTCCAGGCGCTCAAGCGAGCGGCTTGCTTCGTTCTACATTGAGAGCTATCGAGTCGCCGCAGCGAACGTGCGACAAAGAGGCAGACTGGTCACAGTGTTTCACGGGAAACAATCGAGACGTCACTCGCTCGAATTACGATCGCGATTTCCTTCACAGCACAAGGGACGCCGGTCCGGGACACCGGGACGGCGCGGATAGCGCGTGGGCGTCGGTGCAACTTTGCGCACGAGAACAATCCGCCGGACGCCCTCGACGAGATTTCGTCCTCGATGCAGCCGCCCAGGATGAGGGCGGCGTCCTCATGCGCGGTGCGTTCGGCGGGATCTATCCCGCCGCGCTGCAATAGTGCGACGCCGCCGATGCGCAGAAACGGCAGCGTCAGTTCGAGGGAGGCGCTCGCGGAAGCGACGGCGCGGCACGTCGCGCTGGCGAACATTTCACGGAGTTCCGGTCGATGCGCTACGTTTCGGCACGTGCTGAATCACGGAGGCCTCGATGCCAAGCGTTTCGCGCAGCGATTCGAGGAAGCGTGCCTTCTTGACGGTCGCCTCGACCAGCGTCGGCTCAAGGCCGGCGGCGACGGCCACGGGTATCGCGGGAAGCCCGCGCCCGAGCCGATGTCAATGTATGGCGCCGTCGACGTACGGTAGAACGGTGAGACTGTCGGCGAGATGGTCAACGATGGCGACCGGCGTCTTCGCCCCGCTGAGGTTGAGCCTGCGATTACCTTCAAGGACCAGCATCCCGTAGTGCGCAAGGCGCGCAGCGACCGCCGGCGCAACTGCACGGGCCTCGAGCGCCGCGGCTGATCTCGCGTTCAGCCGGTCGCGGATGAAGAGTCCAACGATCGCAACGTCCGACGGCGTGATGCCCGGAATGCGACCCGCCATGCCGAGCGTACGCGGCCGCAGGCGGCGAACTTCTCGCGCGCTTCGCGCGACAGCGCCTTGATCGCGCCGTAGTCGAAGTCTGTCGGGAATCGTGGCGGCTTCGCTTTTTGCGGCCTTTGCGATCGCCATTCCTGACGCCGCACGTAGCCCGCGCATTTTAGCTCAATGGCCACCCGCTCGCCGATTTCGCGGCGCGAGCGGAGGCTCGAATTCCGGCGGCGACATCGGCAAACTGCAGCAGCCGGCCGCCGCAGCGCGTCGGCGACCGTCGCGCCGGCGGCAAAACGTTCGCCGCCAATTTCGGACGAGGCAAGGCGCGTGTGCTCGGCAGCGTGACGACCATCGTCCAGCGCGCCGCGGCGCCGCTCGAAGGCGTCCCACTCCTCGTCGCTCACCAAGCCGGCTTCGCGCCCGAACGGAGTCAAACGCAGATCGGCATTATCGTGACGCAGGACGACCCGATGTTCGGCCCGCGACGTCAGCATGCGATACGGCTCGTCCACGCCGCGGGTAACGAGATCGTCGATCAGCACGCCGATGTAGCCTTGCCCCCGGCCGATGCGCAACGGCGTCGTCGCCGCGCGCCGCACGCGCGGCGTTGAGACCGGCCACTAATCCCTGTGCGGCAGCTTCTTCGTATCCCGACGTTCCGTTGAGTTGCCCGCAGTGATAGAGACCCGCGAGGCGATGCGTTTCGAGGGTGTCGCGCAGTTCGGTGGGCGGAACCATGTCGTACTCCACCGCGTATCCCGGACGCAGCATCTCGCAGGCCTCCAGCCCTGGCAGCGTCCGCAGCATCGCGAGCTGGACGTCGGCCGGCAGCGACGTCGAAAAGCCGCCGACGTACAGCGTCGGCTCGTCCCAGCCTTCGGGCTCTATGAAGATCTGATGCGTCGGATTGTGCGCGAATTTGACGACCTTGTCTTCTATCGACGGGCAGTAGCGCGGACCGATGCCGCGGATCAAATCGAGGCCGTAGAGCGGCGAGCGCGCGAGTTATCGCGCACGAGCTGGTGCGTGCGTTCGTTGGTTTCGGTGACGTAACACGGCAGTTGCGGACCCGCGAACGCCGAGCGGGCCGCTGTATGAAAAGAGCAGCGGCGTCGCGCTGGGCGGCTGCAGCGCCATCGCGGCATAGTCGACGCTCTCGCGGTCGATGCGCGGCGGCGTTCCCGTCTTCAAGCCGTTGCGTCGGAAAACCCAGCCGCCGCAGATCTCCGGCAAGACCCCATGCGGGCGCTTCGCCGAAGCGGCCTTCTGAACGCACTTCATCGCCGCAAAACGATTTTCCGCCGAGAAACGTTCCGGTCGCAAGGACCACCCTTTTCGCGCGTGTACGTATCGTCCGCCCGCGCAGCGGACGCCGCGTGACCGCGCCGGCCGGACGACGAGCCCTTCGACCAGTTCCGCTGACGATCGTGAGGTTCGGCTGGGCTGCAACGTCGCGTCGGCCAGCGCGCGATACGCCGGTTTGTCCATCTGCTGCCGCAGCGCGCGCACCGCCGGGCCTTTGCTTTCGTTGAGAAAGCGCGCGTGCAGGCTGCAGCGATCGGCGAGCCGTCCCATCGCGCCGCCCAGCGCGTCGATCTCGCGCACGAGTTGGCCCTTCGCGCTTCCGCCGATCGACGGATTGCACGGGAGCGTGCAGATCTTTTGCGGGTCGCCCGTGAGCAGCAGCGTCGGCACGCCGAGCCGCGCGCAGGCCAGCGCCGCTTCCACGCCGGCGTGGCCGCCGCCGACCACGATGACGGCGGCGTCGTCAGTCATGCTGCGTTACAACGCGGCCGTGCCGTGCGATCGCAAGCGGAATGCGAACGCAATCATCAGGATGCCGAACAGGATTGCGTATGCGGCGATGATCCAGATGATCGCGAGCGCGCCGGCGAGCGGAAACCATAGCATCAGTACGCCGAAGATAATCGATGCGATGCCGCCGACGATCAAGCCATATTTCGTTGGCGATGTGCCGGCGCAGTTGCACGGCCGCGACGATCTCGAAGATGCCGGTAAGAAACGCCCACGCGGCGATCGTGAAATAGAGCGCCAACAGCGTGATGCGAATATCCTAAAACGTTATGGCGGCGATGATCAGTCCGACGATGCCTTCGAGGAACAACGGCCACCAGCGGCCGTGTTGTTCGGCGACGCGGACGCACGCAACCAAGGCGAAGATGCCGTCGACGAACGCGTAGGCGCCGAACAGCACGCCGATCGCGAAAATCGTCGGTCCGGGCCAAAGAAACGCCAGCACGCCGAAGACAACCGCAGCAATGCCGCGCACCAACCATATCCACCAGTGGCGCGCGACCGCGCCCGCCATGGCCGATGACATCATGTTCGATCCTCCAGTCTGTCGTCGCTGCGAACGAAGAGTTATTTGCCGATGCAGAAGCGCGCAAAGATACGCGTGACGACCTCTTCGGCGGCGGCCCGTTCGCTTACATGCCCGAGCGCTGAAAATGCGCGTTGCAGTTCGCCGGCGGCAAAATCCGTCGGACCGCCCCGCTCCAGCGCGTCGCAGGCGTGTTCGATAGCCGCGAGTCGCGTCGGATATCGCTGCCAGTTCGTGGAGCGCACTGAACTGCGGCTGCGCGAGGTCGGCGGCTTGCGCGTTCCAACCGGCTGCCGCGATGGCCCGCGCGCACGCGCTCGACGTTCGCCTGGTCTCGCACGCTGCCGACGATCGCTTGGGTGCGTCGTTTGCGACGCGTGGGCACAAGGCCGAGGTCGGCTTTATTGAAGAGAACGACGCGCCGTCCGGCGCGCGGTGCGCGCGAGCAATTCTCGGCCGCTGTCGCTCGATTGGAGCCGAACCGTCGAAGACGAGTAACGCCAGCGCGGCCGCGTCGAGCGCTGCGATACTTCGCGCCATGCCCTGCGCTTCGATCCGCCCGGCGTGACCGCGAATTCCGGCCGTATCCACCAGGCGCACCGGCACACCGTCGATCGAGATGCTCTCCTCAATCGTATCGCGCGTCGTGCCCGGAATCTCGGAAACGATGGCGCGTTCCGTGCCGAGCAAGGCGTTGAGCAGCGAGGATTTCCCGGCGTTCGGCGGCCCGACGATCGCGACGGCGACGCCGTCGCGGACGAGACGGCCGAACTCGCCGTTGCGCAGCAGTTCGCGCAGGCGCCCGCGCACTACACGGAGTTGCTGCAGCAGCGGGCCCGTTCGGGTTCGGGACCTCTTCGGGGAAAATCGATCGACGCTTCCAATTGTGTCGACCATTTCCGCAATCTCTCCCGCATGGCTGCGATCTCGTGCACCAGAGCGCTGTCGAAGTTTGCCAATGCGGCGCGCGCCGCGGCGCTCGTTTCGCGCGTCGATCAGATCGGCGATGGCGGTCGCTTCCGTAGCGCAATCTTGCCGTTGAGAAAGGCGCGCTGCGTGAACTCCCCGGTCCGGCCAGACGCGCGCCGGACGCCAGCATCGCCAGGGCGACGTCCCGAGCGACGACGGGCGAACCGTGCAGCTGGAGTTCCAGCATGTCTTCGCCGGTATAGCTGTGCGGCGCCGGAAAATAGAGCGCGATCGCACGGTCGAGCGCACGCCCGAGCTCATCGCATACCGTCACATCGTCGCGGTGCGGGGCCGCAATGCCGGCGCACCGGGAATCATCGTGCGACAGATCTCTTCGACGCGCGGAACCGCTCGCACGCACGATCGCAATGGCGGCCTTTCCCGGCGGCGTCGCGACAGCGACGATCGTCACTGGCGGCCGTTGCCGTTCACGTCCTCGTTGAGCGCGCGCTCAGCGAGGAAAAATCACCACGCGGCGTTCGGGCTCTTCACCTTCGGATTCCGTGCGCACGGCGTCGGATTCTGCCAATGTCAGGTGAACGATCTTGCGTTCGGATGGCAGCATCGGTTCAAGTTTTTGCGGCGCTCGCTGGCGTACGCAACGCTCGAGCGTCTGCATCGCTAAACGTTTGAGTTGATCGGCTCGATGCGCGCGATAGCCTTCCGCGTCGATCGTGTAATAGTGACGATTATTCTTCACGCCCGAGTTGAATGCATTATTGAACACGAGGTTGAGCGCTTCCAAAGTATTGCCGTGGCGACCGATGAGCGCTGCGAGATCCGGTCCGTTGACTTCAAGATACTCGCCTTCCGGCCGTGAAATATAGCCTATGTCGACCGGACCGATCCCCATGCGCTGCAAGATGTCGGCCAGGAGATCGCGCGCCGGCTTGGCCTGATCGGGCACCTCCCCGCGGCTCTCCGGGATCTGACCGCGCCGGCTGGGCGGACGCCGGCGATTACCACCGTTTCTGCCGCCGCCCGAGCGTCCGCCGATCGTGCGATCGCGGATATCGGCCGGCTGTTCTTCGAACTCGAAATCGTCTTCGTAAAGCATGAACGGTTATTTCCCTCGCTTGTTCTTACGCTTGGATCCGGCCGTTTTTTGGCGTTGCGCCGCCGGCTGGCCGTTGGGACTAGTCTTTGCGGCCGGCACCGACGCGGTGACGGGTCGCTCGTTGTCGACCGCCGACAGCGGTTGATGGTAACGGCGCAGTAGATAGAACTGCTGCCCCATCGTGAAAATGTTGTATGAGAACCAGTAGAGCACCATTGCCGACGGCCAGTGGTACTTCCAGCCCAAAAAGCCCAGCATCAGCGGTGAGATGATCGCCATCGAGCGCTGCATCTGCGCCTGCTGCGGATCGCTCGACGGCATGCTGACGTATCGGACGCTCAAGTACATTGAGAACGCGTACGCGAGAATCAAAACCACATCGGCGGCGGCGAGGTTTGCCGCGAAAACCGGCGTGCCGAAGATCTTCGGTGCGGTCACCGCATGCGTGAGAGCCGATCCGATCCATAGCCAGTTCTCTTTGGCGAAGGCCGGCTTGTGGTTGAGCACGACATAGTAGACGCTGATGATCACGGGATACTGCACCAGCATTGGCCAGCAACCGGCAAACGGATTGACGCCTTGCTCCTTGTAGAGCGCCATGGTCTCTTGCTGCTGCTTCTGTTTGTCGTCCTTGTATTTCTCTTGAACGCGCTTGAGCAGCGGCGCAATCTTCTGCATGTTCAACATCGCCTTGAACTGGGCGGTGTTGAGCGGCCAAAAAAGCAGACGAATGATGGCCGCCAGAATGACCATGCTCCATCCGAGATTGCCGACAGGCTTGTCGATGCCCTGAACGACGGCGAAGAGCGCGTTGACGATCGGATCGAGCCACGACGCGGCAATTATGAGGTGCATGCTACGGCCTCGGTACGAAGTCGACGCCGCCCGCGTTCCACGGGTGACAGCGCGCGAGACGCCAGAGCGCGAGCCGCGATCCGCGCATTACGCCGTGCCCACCGATGGCATCTGCGGCATATTGGGAGCAGCTTGGATAGAAGCGGCAGGCTCTCGGCAACAGCGCCGAGACCAGTTGGTACGCGCGAATGAGTGCGACCGCAACCCTTGCGCTCACGTCAGAGGAAGTCCGAAGGCGGCACGCACTTCGGCGCGCAGATCGGCGAACGCCGACGCCGCCGCATCGGGATGCGGAATGACGAGCACGCGCATGAGCCGCTGCTCGGGCAGCAGCTCTCCGAGAATCGCCGATAACCGGCGGCGCAGTTTGTTGCGGAGCACGGCCTTTCCAATCTTTTTGCTGACGGTGATGCCGACGAGCGACGAGATGTCGCCGTCGCGCGCATCACCAAGATAAAGGTTGAGACTCTTGGTTGCGATGCGTCGGCCATAGCGGCGAAGGCGCGCGAAATCCGCCTGCCGGCGAAGGCTTGCCGGCCGATGCATCAGACCGTAAGACGATGGCGTCCCTTTTTCCGGCGTCGTGCAAGCACCTTGCGTCCGGCTTTAGTGCTCATGCGTTCGCGAAATCCATGCACGCGTTTACGGCGTCGATTATGCGGCTGAAACGTCCGCTTCATAAGGTCCCTTCGGTGAACGAGTAGTGCCCCACACCCTTGTGGCAGACAGCCCCTGATTATATCCGCCGAGCACGTCCGGCGCAAGGACACCGTATGCCACAGATGGCGGGGGGAACCACCCCGACGCCGCCGTAAGGTTGCTGACGTTTTGAGCCTCCCCGAAATCCAACCGCTTGCTCGCCGGCGCGTCGTCGTGACCGGGTTGGGAGCAGTAACCCCCGTGGGCAACACGCGCGACGAGTTCTGGCGGCGCCTGATTGCCGGAGAATCCGGCATCGCGCCAATCACCGCGTTCGACGCCTCCCTGCTTCACCACGCGCTTTGCCGGGGAGGTGAAAGAGTGGAATCCCGAGCAGCTGATCGGACGCAAAGAGGCGCGGCGGATGGACCGGTTCACGCAGTTCGCCTTCGTCGCGGCTCGCGAAGCGATCGAAGACGCCAAACTCCCTGACGACGAAGCGTTCAAGCAACGGGTCGGCGGCGTCGTGGGGACGGGGATCGGCGGCATCATCACCTTCTGGCTGAACTCCGATAAAGCAAACGAAAACGGCACGTGGTCCAAAGTGACGCCGTTCTTCATTCCGATGCTCATGGCCAATGCCGCGCCGGCGCATATTTCCATGGCGTTTGGCTATCAAGGGCCATTTTTTGCGGCCGCTAGCGCGTGTGCGAGCGGCAACGACGCGCTGGTCACTGCCTACAATGCCATTGTTTACGGCGACGCGATCGCGATGATTGCGGGCGGCAGCGAGGCGACCGTCTCGCCGTTGGCCATTGGCGGATTCTGTTCGATGAAGGCGATGTCGACGCGCAATGACGATCCCGCGCGCGCCAGCCGGCCGTTCGACCGCGAACGCGACGGCTTCGTCCTCGGCGAAGGCGCCGGCATCTTGGTACTCGAGGAGTACGAGCACGCGAAAGCGCGCGGCGCACACATTTATTGCGAAATGCTCGGTTACGGTCAATCCGCCGACGCCTACGATCTGGTTGCGCCCGACCCCGAAGGGAAAGGCGTCGGTCTCGCATTCCGTCGCGCGTTCGAGAGCGCTCGTATTACGCCGGGCGACGTGGACTACATCAACGCGCATGGAACGTCGACGCCCATGGGCGATCCGGCGGAATCGCGGGCGATCGAAAAAGTCTTCGGCGAAGACGCGATGCGCATCGCCGTTAGCTCGACCAAATCCATGCACGGCCACGCGCTCGGCGCTGCGGGGGGCATCGAAGGCGTCGCGACGGCATTGGCCGTTGAGAACGATCTCATGCCGCCAACGATCAACTATGAGTTTCCGGATCCGGAATGTCGCTTGGACTACGTTCCCAACGTCGCGCGCAAAGCGCCGGTTCGCGTGGCGCTGACGAACTCGTTTGGGTTCGGCGGACACAACAGCGTGATCGTCTTGGGCAAAGTTCGTACCTGATAACGTCCACGCTGTACGGCATGGCACGGCTCAGGATCGCTCGCTCTGCACGTCCTGCGCTCCCTCGACCGGCGTGGACTAACGCGCACCTAATCGCGGTTTGCGATGAGCGGGGAAGCGTATCGCAGACGGTTGCGTAGTTTGCTGCGTTTGGCCGGCGTGCGAAAGGTCGACGACTTGACGCCGTTTGAAACGGCGTTCGTCCATCAGAGCTATGCTCGCGAACGGGGAGGCATCAGTAACGATCGGATGGAGTTTCTGGGCGACTCGGTCCTCGGGTGCATTACTGCGGCATGGCTCTTCGAGCGTTTTCCGGAGGACTCCGAGGGACGGCTGACGTTGCGCAAGGCGGCGATCGTCAACGACGGACAGCTCGCAGGGACGGCGCGCCGCCTCGGGTTTTCCGAGCTTGCCGTCCTAGGCGCCGGCATGCGCGCCACGGGCGGCGTTGAGAACACGTCGGTGCTTGCCGACGCCTTCGAAGCCTTCGTCGGTGCACTGTTTCTTCGTTTCGGACTTGAGAAAGCGCGCCGGTTCGTCATCGAGCAGCTGGTGGAACGCTTAGATCACAGCGGCGACGCCCCGCTCGACGCCAAGACGCGCTTACAGCATTACGCACAAGAACATCTGTCCGCGACGCCCGTCTATCGGGAGACCGACCGCGGAACCCCGCAGCATCCGTCGTTTAGCGCCCGCGTTGTCGTCGGCGGCAAGACGCTCGGCAGCGGCAAAGGCTCGTCGAAGAAAGCGGCGCAGCAAGCCGCCGCCGAGGCGGCTTTGGCGACGATCGAGCCGGTGACGCGTTGAAACTCAGACGCGTCCGTTGCTTCGGCTTCAAAACGTTTGCCGAACCGGTAGGACTCGATTTCGGCGACGGCGTTACGGCGATCGTCGGACCGAACGGCTCCGGCAAATCGAATCTCGTAGACGCGTTCCGGTGGGTGCTCGGCGAGACGTCCACCCGCAGCTTGCGGTCGGGGCGTTTGGAAGACGTCATCTTCATGGGCAACGAGACGCGCAAGCCCCTCGGCTTGGCCGAAGTCTCGATTCTCTTCGATAACGCCGACGGCGCTCTGCCGATCGAGTTTAGCGAAGTTGAGATTACGCGGCGCGCATACCGCGTCGGCGAGAGCGAATACTTCATTAACCGAGCGCAAGTGCGTTTGCGTGACGTCATCGATCTGCTGATGGGCACCGGTTTGGGGCCCGGCTCCTATGCCATCGTCTCGCAAGGACAGGTCGACGCGATCTTCGAGAGCAAGCCCTCCGAACGACGCGCCCTTTTTGAAGAGACCGCCGGCATCGGTAAATTCCTCGTGCGCAAGCACGATTCGCTGCGCCGGTTAGAACGCACCGAACAGAACGCGGTGCGCATTGCCGATCTCATTGCGGAACTCGAGCGGCGAATACCCGAACTGGATTCCCAACTGCGGCGAGCGAAACGCTACCGCCGCATCGTCGGCCGCGCGCGCGATCTGGAAATCCTCGGCTATTTGCGCGCCGGGGCGTCACGACGCGAGGAGCGTTTGCAGTTGACCAAAGCGGTGGAGCGCCAAGACGAGGTGCGCGCCGCAGCGGCAGGCAAGGCCGCGGCGCTCGGCGCCGACGCGGCGCATTTGCGCACGGCGCTCTATCGTTGCGAGCTGCAACTCGAAGAACTGCGATCGAAGACGCAAAGCGAGCGCAGTCATGTCGCCAAAATGGAGGCGGAGTACGCTGCGGCGTTAGCCCGGCGGGAAGCGCTCGAGCGCCAATCTACGCAGACCTCGGAAGACGCACAGCGCGTTGCCTCCGAACGCGCGGCGTTGATGTCGGCAAGTACGGCCCTCTCGCACCGCCTCGAACCGTTAATCGCTGCGCTCGAGGAAGCAAAACAACGCGAGGATGCGGCAGAATCGGCGCTCGAGGCATTGCGCCGGCGATTGGAGACGCTTTTTACCGACCTTCGCACGCTCGATGCGGGCGCCACTCAAACCGCGGAACGCCGGGCCGGACGGCGGGCGCAAGCCGACGCGTTGCGCGCTGAAGCGGAACGATTGCAACGCGAAGAGCGCGGCGCGCGCGAGCGCGCGGAACGCATGGAAATCGTCGCCGGCGCCGCCGCCCACCGCCATGGCGAACTGCAGCGCAGTATCGCGGCGAGGAACGAAGCGCTGGCCGATGCCGCCGCGCGCGCCGAAGAGGCCGAGCGCTTTGCGACAACCGCCCAAACGAACGTCGCCGATGCTCTCTCGCTGCATCGCGATCGGCTAGCGGAACTGACGGCGGCGCAATCGCGACTGCACACGATCGAAGAACTCGAGAACTCACTGGAAGGGCACGTACCGGGTACCCGCGCCGTGGTCGAAGCGTGGCAGCGCGGCGAGTTGAGCGGCATTGAAAATATCGTTTCGAATCTGGTGACGACGCAAGAGCGCTACGCTCATGCGATGGACGTCGCTTTCGGCGCGCGCCTTTCGAACGTCGTCACGACGACCTCTGAAGATGCGGAGCGCTGCGTCGAGTTTCTCAATCGCAAGCTTGCCGGACGCGCGACGTTCTTACCGTTGGATACTCTCGCCGATCGACAGGGGCGTACGCTCGATCCGGCGTTAGCGACAGTGCCCGGCGTCATCGGTTACGCGCATACCCTGCTGCAAACCGATCCGCGGTACGCCGGCATCGTCGCGTTCCTAATCGGCAATGTCCTCGTCGTCGACGAGATGCGAACGGGTATCGAGCTGGTGCGCGCGCGCGGAGTGCGCGATACCATCGTGACGCTGGGCGGCGAACAGATTACCGGCGGCGGCGCGCTGACCGGCGGCCGCTTCGCGCGCGAACGCTCAATCCTGTCGCGCCGTTTTACGGCGGCCAGTTTGCGGGAAGCGCTTTCGGGAATTCGCGCTCGTTTGGAAGAGGCAGATGCAGGGCTGGCGGGCGCGCATCTTCGCGTGCAGGAAGCGATCGAGGCGCGCGACGCCTGCCGCGAACGGCACGCTCGCATTGCGTCAGAGCTAGCTGGATTGCAAGCGCAGGACGAAGCGGTCAGCGCGGACGTCGAACGCACGCGCAGCGAACTGCAAACGGGCAAGGAGATCGCGCAGACGCTGCAGCGCCAGATTGAAACCGTCCGGGAACGACAGCGCGAATATGAAGCGCCCGAAGCGAGCGATGCATCCGACGACGAACCGCGCGTGCGATTGGAGCGCGAACTCGCTCACGTGCGCGACGAGATTGCCGCCGCGCAAAATGAAGAGACTGCGGCCAACGCGCATGCCGCCGAGTTGCGGGAACGGAGCGCGGCCTTGGCCGCGGAACGCGACGCGGCACGGGCCCGGTTAGAGATGCTGGACGTCGATCGGAAGCGCGCCGGGCTGGCGCGCGAACGCATGCTCGCTGAGATCGCGTCGTTGATGCAAGAGACGCGTACGCTGCATGCGCGCCTCGAGGGCTTGCAGCACGGGGTGAGCGCGCTCGACGGGCAGTTGGACGAAGCGCGTCGCGAGCGAGAGCAGCTCTCCACCGCACAGGCACGTATTGAATCGGATCGTCGCGCCGCCGAAGCGGAGGAGCGCGAGGCGGCCGGCGCCGGGGAGCGCGACCGTACGCGGTTGGCGCAGATCGAGGCCGAGTTGGGCATGCTGGTCTCTCAGTTCGCACAGCATCCTGCCACCGATGAAGAGTGTGCCGACGTGGAGACGCGGTACCGCGAGGAATCGGATGAGGTTCTTGCCGAGTTGCCGCGTTTACGCGAAGAGCATGCGCGGCTGGAGGCCAACGTCAATCTCAACGCGCAGACCGAGCGCGACGAAGTTGCGGAACGCGAGGCTTTTTTGCGCGCGCAACTCGACGACCTCGCCAGCGCCAGAGCAACGCTGCTGGAGTCCATCGCGGAGATCGAGCGCGACAGTCAAGCGCAGTTCAACCTTACCTTCGAACGCGTGGCCGAGGCCTTTACGCATACCTATAGCCGGCTGTTTCCGGGCGGTGCGGCGAAGATGTGGCAAACCGATCCGGAGAATCTCTCGCAAACGGGCATTGAGTTTGGGGTGCAGCCGCCCGGCAAGAAACAGATGCCGATCGCAGCGCTTTCGGGCGGCGAACGCGCGATGACCGCTGCCGCACTGATCTTCGCCTTGATTCAAATCAAACCGGCGCCGTTCTATCTCCTCGACGAAGTCGACGCCGCGCTCGACGATGCCAACATCGAGCGGTTTTGCGATATGGTGCGGGAGTTCGCGGTCACCTCTCAGATGATCATCGTCACGCATAACAAGAAGACGATGGAGAGCGCCGACCGCATGTACGGCGTGACGACGAGAGAAGCCGGCGTTACGGCCGTGGTCTCTGCAGAGCTCGCCGCCGCGGAGGCGGTCATGTCGGTTGCCTGACGGCGCGCCTCGCGCCGCGCTTTTTTCGCTTTCCGACAAGAGGGGAGCCGCCGATCTCGCTCGGGTTCTGACGGATCGCGGCGTGACGATTTATGCAACCGGCGGAACGCGTGCGTTTCTCAACGACGCCCGCGTGCAGGCGCACGACGTCGAGGAGCTTACCGGATTTCCGGCGCTTTTCGGAGGCCGTGTGAAAACGCTGCATCCCAAAGTCTTCGGAGCGATACTCTACGACCGCAGCGACGCGGAGCATGGGCAGCAAGCCGCCACGTATGCGATTCCGGCGTTAGAGGCAGTCGTCGTCAACCTTTATCCCTTTGAAGATACGGTCGCAAGAGACGCAACGACGCAAGAAGAGGCGCTCGAACAGATCGACATCGGCGGCGTCGCACTGCTGCGAGCCGCAGCAAAGAACTTCGAGCACGTCGCGGTTTTAACGCATCCGGCGCAGTACGCCGAGTACCGGCAATCGATCGAAGCGGGCAGCGTGCCGGTTGCGCTGCGACGCAAGTTCGCGATCTCGGCGTTCGAACGCACCGCCGAATACGACGCGGCCATCGCGCATTATCTGGCCACCGCGGGCAAAGTGTTGCCCAGTGACTTACCGGGCGCGCTCGCGCTTACGTTGCCGTTGGCCACGCGTCTGCGTTACGGTACGAATCCGCAAGAGCGAGCCGCCTTTTATCTCGAGCGGCCCCAGCGGCTCCCCGAGCAACTGCATGGCAAGGCGCTCTCCTACAATAATTTGCTCGACCTCGATGCGACGCTCCGGCTACTCGCGCGTGCCCCGCTCGGCGCGCAGTTCGGCAGCGAGCGCGAGCGGTTCGTGCGGGCGGCGGTCGTCAAACACACCGTTCCTTGCGGCGTCGCCCAGCGTTCGCACGTAGCGCTCGCGGTCGGCGAGGCACTCGAGGCGGATCGGATTTCAGCATACGGCGGCATCGTGGCCGTCGACGCCTCGCTCGACCGCGCCGGCGCCGAAATTCTGGGCGGCTATTTCTTGGAGATCGTCGCCGCGCCGGAGTTTGCCGAAGACGCTCTTGCACTGTTGCGAAAGAAACGCAACCTGCGCATCATGCGTTTTGCCGGCGATTTGCCGGGTGAGCTGTCGCGAAAGCTGCGCTTACGCAGCGCCCTTGGCGGTGTGTTGGCCGAAGATGGTGACCCGGCTGCTCCTGCGGAGGAGTGGCGCGTCGTCAGCCGCCGGCAACCCTCGGCCGCGCAGTGGCACGACCTCGCCCTTGCATGGGATGTCGTTCGGCACGTCAAGAGCAACGGTATCGTTATCGTCAACGGCGGTACGACGCGCGGCATCTGCGCCGGACAGACCAATCGCGTTAGCGCGGTCGTTATCGCCGCCGGACGTGCGGGTGAAAAAGCCCGCGGCGCGGCCTGCGCGAGCGACGGTTTTTTCCCCTTCGCCGACGGACTCGAGGCTGCAGTCGACGCCGGCTGCACCGCGATCATCGCGCCGGGCGGTTCGGTGCGTGATGCCGAGGTTATCGAAGCCGCCGATCGTCGTGGCGTCGCCCTCGTCTTTTCGACGTACCGGTATTTCTTGCACTGAGGATTGCGGTTTTTTTCAAATGAGACGTGAAGTGTATTCAGGTTTCCAACGCGTTCGGAAAGCCGGTCGAGAGCAGCCCTTGGTATACTGTGGGCAAGACATACACCGTATTGGCGGTCGAAATCGATCCTGAAAAAGGGATCGCCCTTCGTCTCATTGGCGATGAACCCAACATCCCCGCAGTGTTTTCGCCGAGCGAATTTGAAACAATAGATGGCACGTTGCCTCCCAACTGGGTGGCAGTTTTCCACGACAAGCGACTTGGACTGAGTCCCAAAGCCTGGACAGAACCGAATTTCTGGGACGAGTTCTTTGACCGAAATCCCGAAACGGTACGTGTTTTTCGAGAAGAAAGCGAACTAATCCATAGCTCTTCGTAACAAAGTGTAACTTCTGAGAAAGAGACCGTATGCCGCGCTTTTTGCATACTTCGATCTTCGTTAACGACATGAACGAGTCGATCGCGTTTTATCGCGATAAACTCGGACTCAAATTGCTCGACGGGCCGTTTCATTACCCGGGGAATGCCGACATGGCGTTCGTCGGTCAGGATTGGAACGCGTATGTCGAACTGGTCTACGATCTGGAGGCGCACCCGCCGTATCAGATCGGCAACCGGTACGAACATCTGGCGATCGAATCCGACGGCGATCTCAAGGAATACGTCGCAACGTTGCGCGAGCGCGGCGTCAAGATACTGAAGGATGTCTATACCTCGCCCGGTGGTACGCGTGCCATCGCATTCGTCGAAGACCCCAACGGCATCCCGGTCGAACTCCTCGAGCCGCGACGCGACCGCTAACGATAAATAAACGGATCTGCCGGGGAGGCGATCTCTTTCAGTTGCGAGGCGCGTAGGCGGAAATCGCCGCCGACGTTCTCGATGCTGCCCGTTGCCAAGGCCCACGTACCGTCGCGCAACGATGGAATAGTGTCGAGGCGAAGGACCACCGGCGCGGCGTCCGCGCGGCAACAGGTGATCGCGTAACGCACCAATGCGGCGGAGTTGCGGTTGCGCGCCAGTCGCCCCGTAAAGCGCAAACGTTCGCCGGCGAACATGTCGGTCAACGTCGTTTCCGTTGCGGTATACGGCGGCGGCGGCGCTACAACCAGTACGCCGGCTAACATCAAAGCCGGCGAGAAGCGCGCGGCGGGGTTCGATTGGCGGCGGTAGCGCAGCGCACACACCAATGCAACGACCGAGCCGCATGCAAGAACCGGCACGATCGCAGGATGCACCAGCGCATCGCCATGGCGAGCCGCAACGATGGCCAAGGCGGCGGCGACCATAAGGTACGCGGTCACGTCCGCTCCGCCACAAAGCGGGCGTCTCCAGAACAATGCACGCATGTCGACGATGCCGGCGACGCAAAGAAACGACGTCGCGGCAAGCGGTGCGCGGCCGTGCAGTGCCGCGGCGACTGCCACGGCACCCAACGCGCAGGGAGCGGCAAGGAAGCCAAGGGCGAGACCCGCGAGCGCTGCCAACGCCGGCGACAGTACAGCGACGTTTACGTAGGCCGTCGCTTGCGATGCGAGTCCGGTAAGGAGTGCGGCGAAGGTTAATGCCTGCAAGTCGCCGAGAAGAAGCGTTCGTTGCGGCGCGCACGCATGGCGATTCGCGTGCCGGCAAATTGTGGACGCAACGACGCAGGCTGCGATCAGGCGCGCGAGCGCAACCCAAATGCCGAAGAGCATTGCAGTCGCGACTGCTGCAGGAATCGAGCGCGCCGACGGCCCGCGCGTGCAACCGCAACCAAAATATGCGACAAGGCGATCGTCACGCGTCAGTTTTTGTAGAATCGCTCCTCCGAGCAGAAACGGCACCGCTTCGCAGAGCACGCTCGCAGCGGTCGCAAATACGCTTGCTATCAATGCGGGGGAAAACGCCACCGCGAGTGCGAGCGTTCCGACGGCATAGAGCGCGATGCGCACGCGCACCCATCACGCCGCCGCCGCGCAATGGCTAGTGAATCGGCCCGGCGAACGGGTGGCCAGGGATGACCACGTAAGATGGCCGAGCATATCGGCGCTCCCCGCGGGACGGCCGACCTGTATCCGCCCGACTCATCGCGTTGGCAATCGCTGGAACGGCGTATTCACGCGCTGGCGGCGCGTTATGGCTATGGCGAGATACGAACGCCACTCTTCGAATCGACCGATCTTTTCGTGCGCGGCGTCGGCGAAACGACCGACATCGTTGAAAAGGAGATGTACACGTTTACCGATCGCGGCGGCCGTCGTTTGACGCTGCGGCCGGAGTGGACCGCTCCGGTAGTACGCGCTGCGCTCGAGCATCATCTCGTTGGGCAGAATCCGGTACGGCTGTATTACGTCGGTCCGATCTTCCGATACGAGCGTCCGCAGCGCGGCCGCTATCGGCAATCCCATCAGTTCGGCGTTGAGTGTTTCGGCTATGCCGGACCTGAAGCGGATCTGGAGGTGATCTCGATGGCCTGGGAGTTGGTCCGCGAGCACCACATCGAAGACGCGCAACTGCGCGTCAACTCGATCGGGGACCGCTGCTGTCGCGATGCATATCGTGACGCGTTGTTGGCACACGTCCGGCCGCATGCCGCCTCGATGAGCGCAGAATCGCGCCGTCGCATCGAACGGAATCCGCTGCGGTTACTGGATAGTAAGGACCCCGCCGATATGCCGTTCGTCGAAACGGCGCCCGCGTTTGAACAGTTTTTGTGCGCTGCATGCAGAGAGCATTTCGACGCCATCAAGTCGTATCTCGATCTTGCGGCCATTCCGTACGTCGTGGATCCGCGCATCGTGCGCGGCCTCGACTACTACACCCGCACCGTGTTCGAGATCTCATCGACTGCGCTGGGGGCCCAGAGCAGCGTCTGCGGCGGCGGGCGGTACGATGGGCTGGTGCGCTCGCTTGGCGGTCAAGATGTGCCCGCGGTCGGTTTTGCCTTGGGCATGGAACGCTTCTTGATGGTGCTGGAGGCGCTTGGCGAACGGGCCGAACCCGAACGCACCGGCATTCAAGCCGTCGCACTTGGCGCCCAGGCGCGTGCCGTCATGGCGCCCATCGTTGCAGAACTGCGCCGCTCGCTCGCGTCGCCGACCTACATGGATTACCTCGACCGCAAACTCGTGGCTCAACTAAAGATCGCCGATCGCAATCGCGCTCGGTACGCGCTCATTCTCGGGAGCGAGGAACTCGCTGCCGGTCATGCGGTCTTGCGTGATCTGCAGGGACGCAGCGATCGTTCCGTGCCGTTTTCCCCCACGAGAGTCCTTATCGAGCTCCTCGTAGAAGCGGGCGCCTGATGGACGGACGGCATGCCGACGAACTGCGCACGCTGCGCGAACTGCTTGACGTGATGAACGAGCACGACCTCGATACGATCAAGGTCAAGCTCGGCGGCGCGGTGTACGAGCTGTCGCGGCGCGCACCGAACGTGCCGATTGCGAACTTCGCCGCGCCGGCCGCGGCGCCGGCGGCCCAAACGTCCCTGCCGGTCGCCGACCCGAACCTCGCCAAAGTTCTCGCGCCGTTGACCGGCGTCTTCTATCGGTCACCCTCGCCGGATGCACCGCCCTTCATCGAAGGCGGCGATCGCATCGACGCCGGCGACGTCGTCTGCGTACTGGAAGCGATGAAGTTGTTCAACGAGATCCAAAGCGATTACGGCGGAACGATCGTACGCATATTGCCCGAGAACGGCGAACTCGTGTCGCAAGGCGACGAACTGATATGGATCGACCCGCGTTCGTGACTGCGCAACGCACGACGAAGGATTATCACGGGCGACGGGGCTTCGAGGAACTGCTTGCGGATCGCCGCGCACTCTTGGACGAGCCGCGGTATCGCGAACAAGTCACAGCGATCGTCGACGCCGTCGTCACCGCACTGCGCGCGAGCAAGAAGGTTTTGTGGTGCGGCAACGGCGGCAGCGCTGCCGAGGCGCAGCATATGGCAGCGGAACTTTCGGGACGGTACTTGCGCGAGCGGCCCGCGCTCAATAGTGAAGCGCTCTCGGTGAACTCGTCGACGCTGACGTGCGTGGGAAACGATTACGGATACGAACGGGTGTTTTCGCGGCAAGTTGAAGCGTTTGTGCAGAAGGGCGACGTCGTGATTGGCATGACGACCAGCGGAACGTCGCGGAACGTGGTGCTCGCTCTGGAAGCCGCAAAGAAGCGCGGTGCCGTCACGATTGCCTTCACCGGTAACGGCGGCGGTACCGTGCTGGAACATGCGGATCTCGTTCTGCTCGGTCCCGACGGTTACGCCGCGATCGTGCAAGAAGTGCACCAAGTGATGGCGCACATCGTCTGCGATCTCGTCGAGCAGCGACTCATCTTTGAGGACGGCTTGGCGTGAGCGCCCTCGCGCTTCCCAGCGCGCGCACCATTTTCGAGCGCGCGAACGGACGGCGCATCCTCGTCATCGGCGATCTCATGGTCGACGAGTGGATCTGGGGCACGGTAACGCGCATTTCGCCTGAAGCGCCGGTACCGGTGGTCGCCGTCGCCGATCATTCTTTCACGCTTGGCGGGGCCGGCAATGTAGCCAGCAACTTGCGGGCGCTGCGTGCGAACGTGTGCTTTGCCGGAACCGTCGGCAACGACGCGTTCGGAGCGCAGATTCGCCAGCTGCTCGCGGCACAGCAGGTCGACGATGACGGCGTCGTCACCGTCCACGATCGGCCTACAACGCGCAAGACGCGCGTCGTCGCGCACAACCAGCAGGTCGTGCGCGCCGATTGGGAATCGACGTCGACCCTGTCGCACCGTGACCGCGCTGCAATCGCACATTTCGTATGGCGGCGGGCGCCCGAATGCGACGCGATCATTATCAGCGATTACGCCAAGGGCCTGATCTCTCGGGACATCGTCGAGGCGACGGCTGCGTGCGCGCTCGTGCTGGCCGATCCCAAACCGCAAAACATCGAGATGGTGCGCGGTGTGACGCTGGTCGCTCCGAATGCGGCGGAAGCCGGCAGCATGACGGGGATCACCATACGCAACGATGATGACTTGGAACGCGCCGGCACGCGCTTGCTGGAAATGCTCGAGTGCCGGTATGCGGTAATCACGCGCGGCGAGCACGGCATGGCGCTTTTTGGACGCGACGGCGAGCGCTTGCAAATTCCTTCGGTCGCCCGAACGGTGTATGACGTCAGCGGTGCCGGCGACACGGTGATCGCAACCCTGGCTCTCGTGCTGGCGTCAGGCGCCTCGATTGAAACGGCGATGCAGTTGGCGAACTTTGCCGCCGGCGTCGTCGTCGAAAAACTCGGTACGGCGACCGCATCGCCGGATGAGATCGTCGCGCTCGCCGGACCTACCGCGTAGCAGTATGCCGGCCCCCGAGCCAGCATTGCTCGATCTCGACGGAGCCGTTGCGTGGCGCGAAGCGCTGCGTGCCCGCGGGCGTCGCGTCGTCTTCACCAACGGGTGCTTCGATCTGCTGCACGCCGGGCACGTCGACTACTTGCAGTGGGCGCGCGGGCAAGGCGATGCATTGATCGTCGGACTCAATAGCGACGCATCGGTTCGCGAGATCAAGGGTGCCGTGCGACCGATCGTGCCGTTTGCCGATCGCGCCCACGTTTTGCTGGGATTGCGGAGCGTGGATGCCGTGGTCGGATTTGCCGAACGGACGCCGGAGTTCGTTCTCGAGCGCCTGCGACCCGACGTCCACGTCAAGAGCGATCAATATCGTGAGGACGAGCTGCCCGAACGCAGTGTCGTACTCGCGGGCGGCGGCCGCATCGCCCTCGCGCCGCACGCCGCAGGCAAGAGTACGACCGATATCGTTGCGCGCATCCTGCATGCATATCGCCGTAACGGCTAACGGCCCCGGTGAAGTCGCGGGTTGGGTGCGGCCGTTGTTACGCGCGCTCTACGCTCGTCGTCCCGACCTCAAGGTGACGGTCTTTCTCGTACCGGACGACTATGCGAGCGGTTACGAAGCGCGCATGCTGCGGGATGTTTTTCCCAACGCGCGCGTCGTCGAGCCCAACAGTTACGTCAAGATGGTCTTGGGCGCGCGTCCCAAAAACGCGCCGGCCCGTGTCGACGTTTTGCAATATATCGGCGGCGATCTCATGCACGCCGCATTACTCCATCGCCGTTTGCGCGGCCGGATCGCAACCTACAAGTTTTCGCGTCACCGCTATCGGCGCTTGTTCGACCGCGCATTTGCAGTGGATGCGCGCAACGCACGCGAACTGCAAAGATGCGGCACGCCGCTCGAGCGTATCGAGACGGTCGGAAATCTCGCGATCGACGGCGCGCTGCAAGAGGCAGCGCTCCGGCCCGAGCCCGGAGCGCCCGAAGACGGCATTCTATTCATGCCCGGGTCGCGTCCCTACGAAGTCGCAAACTTAATTCCGTTCTACTTCGCCGTCGCTTTGCGCATACGTCAAGAACGGCCGTTGCCCATGGCCTTCGCGCTTTCACCGTTCACGACGCAAGAGCAGGTGCTCACAGCGATCGAGAGCGGCGGTCATCCGCGAATGTTCGGTCGCACCGGTCGCTTTGTCAGCGAAGACGGATGCGAGTACCTTGCAACGGGCGACGGCGCGGTGCGCATCCCGATTCTGCGTAACGGTTTAGCGGCATCGCGGCGGGCTCGCCTCGTCCTGACGATACCCGGAACGAAAACGATCGAGCTGGCGGCGCTCGGGAAGCCGGCCATCGCCATGACACCGCTCAACGCGCCAGAGCTCGTGACGATCAACGGCCCGCTCACGTATCTCGCGCGCATTCCGGGCATCGGCGCCTCGCTCAAGCGGGCCGCCGCCGTTGCGGTGTCGCGCCGATTTCAATTTCACACGCAGCCGAATATCGATGCCGGACGGGCGCTGATCCGGGAACTCCACGGTACCGTCACGCCTGGCCGTGTGGCGCGCGTCGCTCTCGATTCCTACGACGACGCGGCATGGTTAGCCGAGTCGTCTTCTGGGCTGGCCGAACTCTATCGCGCGCACGTCGGAGCCTCGGAGCGGATGGCAGAATCGCTGCTGCGGCTCGCCGCCTGAACGCTATGCCCGTCGAGTGCAGTGTCGTCATCGCCACGCGGGATCGTTGCAACGCGTTGGCGCGGGCTTTGGAGTCGCTGGCGCGGCAAGAAGGCGCACCGCCGTACGAAGTGATCGTCGTGGACAACGGATCGACCGATGCGACCCGAGAGACGGTCGAACGTGCGGCCGGCACGGCGAACGTGCGGTACTGTTACGAGCCCAAAGCGAATCGCGGCGCCGCTCGGAATGGCGGCGTCGCTGGAGCGACCGGGACGTACATCATCTTTTGCGACGACGACGTCCGCGTTCCGCCGGGATGGATCGCCGCCCACGTCGCCGCGCACAGTGGTGACGACGACGTCGTGAACGGTCCGATCATCAACATAACGTCTGCCGATGCGGAGCCACGACCACGCCTCGCCAACTACTCGCGCGCCTTTCTCTGCACGTGTAACGTCTCGTTGCGCAAAGCAGCCTTCGTGCGTTGCGGCGGCTTTGACGAGCGCTTCGATCTGTACGGTTGGGAAGATACCGAGCTCGGGGTTCGGTTACGTGCCGGTGGAGCGCGCCGCCGGTTTGCGTGGGACGCCTATCTCTGGCATGTGAAATCTCCCGACGAAGCGCCGCTCGAGATCGAGGCTCGCAAAGCCGTCGAAAAGGCGCGCATGGCGCGGCGGTTCGTCGAAAAACATCCCTCGGCACGCGCTCGCATGGCAACCGGCGCGCACGCAATCAATCTCTTCCGCGCTCGCTATTTATTGCCCGAACGCTACGTCGTGCTATGCGCCGGTGTTGCGGCGGACGACGGGACTCCGGGCTGGTTGCGAGCCGTTGCTCGCAGCCAGTTTTTAGATGCGGTCTACGCGCGCGAGCTCGTTCGCGCCCCAAATGTCTAGCACGGCCAATGGACGTGCGCTGCTCTACTGCGCCGGCGGCGGCATCGGCGATTCGCTGGTTGCCTCGATCGTCGCGCGCGCCTTGCGTACCCGCTTTAACGCCGTCGATGCATTGACGTTGCCCGGTCATCGAGCGCTGCTCGAACGCGTTCCGGACATCGACGAGGTGCTAACCGACCAAGGCGATCCCCAAGCCGTGGCGGCGGACGCTGCACGGCGCGGATACGAGGCGTGCGTGGTCACGTGGGCGACGGCCCGCACGGCGCGCGTTGCCCAGCGCGCGCGGATTCCGGTGCGCGTTGGACAAGCTCGGCGCATGTACTCGTTTCGCTTCACCAAGCGCGTCGTCGTGCGCAGCGAACGCGGCGACGTCATCTCGCATTGGTCCGACGTCTTATTGGATTTTGCGCGGGCCGTCGGATGCGACACTCCCGAGCGACGGTATCGCTTCGTGCCCAACGCGCACGATGAACGCGAAGCGGAGGCGGTGCGTGCCAATCGCGCGCGCTTTCTGCTGCTTAATCCGTGCAATGCGATCGCATCCCGGCGCAATCGTTGGCCCGTGGAAGGATGGACTGCGCTCGCTCGGGAGCTCGTGGAACGTTACGATGCCGACGTGCTCGTTACCGGCGCTCCCGGGGATGCCCCCATCACCCACGCAATCGCGCGGGCGGCTGCGTGCGATCGGGTCGTCTCTATCGGAGGAAGCACCGGTGTGGGCGGGTTCGGCGCGTTGGCACAGAGCGCGCTGGGGTTCGTCGGCATTACTACCGGTTCCATGCACGTCGCGGCGGCCGTCGGTTGTCCCACCGTTGGGATATTTCCGTTTCAAACCGACTATCCCGATCGCTGGGCGCCCCTCGGCGAACGGACGGCGGTGGCGCGGCCCTCATTCCGATGCCATCGCGGCGACAGTAAGGAACGATGCGCCGATTATGCATGTATCGCACATCTCGATCGCCTGCGAATCGTTGCCGCGCTCGATACGGTGCTTTCCTGATGCGTGCCACCATTCAACTCTGCACCTATAATCGCGCGCGATTGCTCGAGCGCGTCTTGGAATGCTGCTTCGATCAGACCTTGGCAGCCGAGTCTTACGAAGTCGTGGTCGTCGACGACGGTTCCACCGACGAAACGCCTACCGTGCTCGAATGCGCGATGCGGCGCTCCACTTGCGCGCTGACCGTCGTGCGTCAGGCGAATAGCGGCCTTGCCGCCGGACGGAACGCCGGGATTGCTCGCGCGCGCGGGCAACGCATTGCGTTCATCGACGACGACGTGCTGCCGTTACCGAACTTTTTGGAAGAGCATTTGCGCAGCGCGGAACGCAAGCCGGGAAACATCGTGCGCGGCGGCGCCATCGAAGTCGTCGATATCGACGAACTGCCGGTCCCGCTGTGGAGCATTCGCAACTACAGCGCGAACTATTTCTGGACGACCAACGTCTCGGTTCCCCTCGAAACGATCCGCCGCGTCGGCGGATTCAACGCGTCCTTCGCAGAGTACGGCTGGGAAGACATCGACGTGGGCTTGCGTTTGCGCGCGGCCGGCGTCAAAGCGACGTTCAATGCCAAGGCGCTCGTCTTCCATGTCAAGCCGCCGCTGTACGGTGCCGATCGCGACAGGACGGTGAAGCAAGCGCGCGCCAAGGCGCGAACGGCGGTCGCGTTGACGCGATTGCACCCGGGATGGCGAACCGCGCTTGCAACCGGCATCAACCCGCTGCAGCGCGGACTGGCGGCGTTGCGACGGCGATTTCACGTCGGACGCGCGCTGGAGCGGCGACTCTCACAGACCGGCGCCCAGCATCCGCTCACGCGAACCCAAGCAGCGGCGTTGCATGCGCTGGCCAACGAGGCGTACTACGACGAGTTGGAGCGTGCGCTGCACGCGTGAACGTTTTGCTCTCGCGCACGGACCGGATCGGCGATCTCGTGCTCTCGACGCCGGCGATCGCAACGGTACGCGCCTCCTTTCCGCAGGCACGCATCGCAATCGTGACCAGCGCCTACAATGCAGTGGTGGTCGAACGCAATCCCGACCTCGACGACGTGATCGTGATGCCGCCTGGCATCCACGCGCGCGCGTTCGGCTCGACGCTTCGCGGCTACGATCTGGCAATCGCGCTCGCGCCGCGCTTTGTGGATTTGCAGATCGCCGGCGCAACGCGCGCGCCGGTGCGCGTCGGTTATACGTATGAGCGGCGGTGGTTCGCGCGCTTGGGCGCTCGGTACTTGCTCAACCGCATCATGATCTCAGAAGCAGATCCCTATTTGTGCGACCGTGAACCGGGCCGGGTGGTGCGCCACGAAGTCGATCAATTGCTCGATCTGGTTGCGCTCGCCGGCGCAACCAAGCGGATAGCCACGCTGCGTATCGACCTCCTGGATAGCGATCGCGCCGTTGCCGCGAGCTTGCCGAGGGATCCTATCGTGCTGCATGTCGCGTCGCGTTGGTTCCGCGACGGCAGCACGCTGCAGTCCACGCTTCAACTGGCCGAAGAACTTGCCGCCCTTGGACCGCTCGTGGTGACCTGTGCCGATGAGTCGCAAGCGCAGGCGGAGGCGTTCGAGAAGAGCGCGGCGGTAATGCGATGCTTGCGCGGGTTGCCATTCTTTGAGTGGGCAGCCGTGTTCGAACGAGCGCGCGTGGTCGTGACCGTCGATACCGGGGCGACGCACGTTGCGAGCGCGATGCACCGGCCGACGCTCGTCGCGTTCGAACATCGCTACTTCAATCTCAACTCACAAGAGTGGTCACCCTACGGCGTTCCGCACGTGCTGGTGCGCAAACCGTCTCACGCGGATTCTGCGCTGCTCCATCGTTTTCGCGCCGAGATCGTCGCCGGCGTGGGGCGACTGATGGAAGCATGACGCCGTGACCGACATCTCGGTGGTCGTTCCGACCTACAACCGGCTCGACATGCTTGCGCTCGTGCTGCCCACACTGCTCGACCAGGACATGGAACGACAACGCTATGAGATCTTGGTCTGCGATTCGAACTCGACCGACGGGACGGCGGAGTATTTAGCGCAAACGGTCTACCGTCATCCGAACGTACGCCATCTTCGCGGCGCGTACTCGGGCCGCGCGGCGGCTCGCAATGCCGGAATTGTCGCGGCGTCCGGAGAGGTGGTGCTCTTTAACGATGCGGACATCTTTGCGTCGCCCAGCCTGCTCTCCGAGCATTGGCGGCGCCACAGGGAACGCAGCGGCATCGCGGTCGTCGGTTTGGAAGTGCAAGCACGGGATGTCGCCGATTATGCATACAAACGCGACCATCCGCCGGCGCGAGGGCATCTTCATCCGCCATCACGAAGGAAAATCTCGTGGCTCTATTTTCTGACCGGCAATGCGTCTGTGCGCAGAGCAGATTTGCTGCGCGCCGGTTGCTTCGACGAGAGCTTCACCGGCTACGGTCACGAGGACTTGGAACTGGGCTTTCGACTCGCACGGCTTGGCATCAGGATCTGCTACGAACCCGCAGCGGTGAACTACCACTGTCAGGACGTAGCCTACGGCGACCAAAAGGAGAAGATGCGTTTAGCGGGCCGCTCGACCGCCCGGTTCTACCGCAAGCATCCGCGTCCCGAAGTGATGCTGCGCCTGGGCATGACCCCGCTGTCGCTCGGCGCCCACTCGCTGTTGACGCGATTGCCCGCGCTATTGCAGATGCTCGACCGCGCCGCGGCGCGCTCGCGGCTCGCGCGCGCGCTCTTATTGCAGTATTACTACGTCTGCGGCATCAAAGAGGCGGCTGATGGCTAGGTTTGCGTGCGGCGCTCTGCGCGCCGGCGACGCCGGCGCAAGCGCCGAACTCTATGGATGGGTCAATCGCCGCCGGGACCACGGCGGTTTGATTTTCGTGGACTTGCGCGACGCGACCGGCGTGACGCAGATCGTGTTCAACCCGGAGCATCAGAGTTTTGCGCAGGCCGAACATCTGCGCAACGAAGACGTCTTGCGCGTGCGCGGTTCGGTTCGCCGCCGTCCTGAAGGGACAGAGAACCCGCGTTTGGGTACCGGCGACGTCGAGGTCGCCATCGAGGAACTCGAGATCCTCAACCGCGCCCTGGTTCCCCCGTTCGTCGTTAACTCCGACGAGCGCGTCGACGAAAATCTGCGGCTCGAATACCGCTATCTCGATCTGCGCCGTCCGCGCATGCAAGAAAATCTGCGGCTGCGTCATCGCATCATCAAGGCAATGCGGGATTTCTTCGACGCGCGCGGCTTCGTTGAGATCGAGACGCCGATGTTGATCAAATCGACACCGGAAGGCGCGCGCGATTACTTGGTGCCGAGCCGGCTCTATCCCAATGCCGTCTACGCATTACCGCAGTCGCCGCAGATGCTCAAACAGATCTTGATGATCGCGGGGTTCGGCCGCTACATGCAGATCGCGCGCTGCATGCGCGATGAAGATCAGCGCGCGGATCGTCAACCGGAGTTTACGCAACTCGACGTCGAGCTTTCGTTCTGCACGCAAGACGAAGTGCTCGAAACGATGGAATCGTGCATGCGTCACGTGTGGCGCGAGGCACTCGGCATCGACGTCCCGCCGTTTCCGCGTCTAACCCACCAAGAGGCAATCGCAAAGTACGGTCTCGACAAACCCGACCTGCGTTTCGGTTTAGAACTGCACGACGCCGGTGCCACGTTTGCGGCCACGGAGTTCGGCGTTTTCCGCTCCGCGCTCGAAGGCGGCGGCGCCGTCGTCGCCTTGCGCTATCCAGGCGGCGGCGCGCTCTCTCGGCGCGATTTTGACGCGCTCACGGAAACCGCCAAACAGTTCGGCGGCAAGGGCATGGTCTGGATCGCGTTAGGCGCCGACGGCGTCAAGTCGCCGGCGGCGAAGTTTCTGCGCGACGAAGAGATTGCGGCGCTACGTGCGGGAACGAACGCGGAGACCGGCGATGCGATCCTGCTCTTCGCAGATAGCAAAGCGCTCGCGTACGGCCTTGCGGGACGCATGCGCAACGAGATCGGCGACCGTTGCAAACTGCGCGACCCGAAAACGTACGCGTTTGCGTGGGTTACCGGTTTTCCGTATCTGGAAATCGACGAAGAGACCGGCACGAAGATGCCGGCGCACCACCCCTTTACCTCCCCTGCGCCCGGCGATTGGGATCTGATCGAGCGTGCGCCGATGGAGATGCGCGCGCAGCACTACGATTTGGTGCTCAACGGGTACGAACTGGGCTCGGGCTCAATTCGCATACATAAGCCGGAAGAACAGCGTAAGATCTTCGAAATGCTCGGTTTGAGCGCGGAGGAGATCGACGACCGTTTCGGATTCTTCATGCGCGCGCTCGAGTACGGCGCGCCGCCGCACGGCGGGATGGCATTAGGCATCGACCGCGTCGTGATGATCGCGTGCGGCGAAGAGAACATTCGCGAGGTCATCGCGTTTCCGAAGAACCAGGTCGCGCGCGATCTCATGATGGATGCGCCCGGACCGGTGCCCGAGAAACTGCTGCGCGATCTGCATCTTCGTCCGCTGACTCTGCCAGAATCCGGCGCACGCGGCTAAAAATAGCGTCGAACATCGGCCGGGTCAGTTTCCCGGTGTTCGTGTTTTGGCGGCTTGGATGATACGACGCGATGACCGTGATGCGGCGGGCGCCTTTACCTGCGACGGCTTCGGCGCCGTGGCCGAATTGTGGGCGCTCCGGATTCAGAACGAAGCCGCGTTGGCGCAAGACGCGTAGCGTCGCCGCAAACCCGATCGATCCTAGCGCGACGACGGCCCGCAGGCGGGGTAGCGCGTCGAACTCGGCGAGCAGGTGCGGAAAGCAGCGCCGAAGTTGGTCGGGTGTCGGTTTGTTCTGCGGCGGCGCACAGTGCAGCGCGGCTGTGATGGCGCAATCCAAGAGCGCCAATCCGTCGTCGGCCTCGCGCGCTATTGCGGCCGACGCAAATCCGGCGCGATGCAAAGCCGGATAGAGAAACTCGCCCGACGCATCGCCCGTGAACGGACGCCCGGTACGATTACTGCCGTGCGCGCCGGGCGCGAGTCCGATCAGCAGCAACTGCGCGCCCGGATCGCCGAAGAGCGGTACGGGACGTCCCCAATACTCGCAATCACGATGTGCTCGCTTCTTGTCGTGCGCTATTTGCCTTATGTAGGCCCGTAGTTCGGGACAGCGCCGGCACTCCACGACGCCCAGCCGTATGGACGACAGCGATTGCGGCTTACCCATGCGCGCACGTCAGCAAAATCCGCGTCTACCGCACTGCACTGACCGTCACACCGAAGGGTTCCGATACCGTGATCGTTGCGGTCGGCATTCCCCCGCCAGGAAACGGGTAGTATGTGACGCTGCTGCCGTCCTGGTTGGCCGCGACGACGGTGTGGCCCACGATCCAAAACTCGTTGACATAGCTCGAGTTGCTGAGTTCAACGGTGCGCTTCACTTTGCCGGAAGCGCCTTTGACGAGATAGATCGCTCCAGCGTCGGTGTCGCCGACGGCAATCTCCTTGCCACTCGCTTGAACGCCGCCGGGCCACTCGACGCTGTGATTCACCGTGATGTTGGTGAACGTCGTGCTGCCTTTGCGCATTTCGGCGAAGGCAAAGACGGACGCCGTATTCGCTCCGTCGACGAAGAGATTACCGGTCGCGTCGTAGCCACAGAAGCGGTAGTTCGCGATCGTCGGATCCGAATAGGTCTTCGGCGTACCGCCGGCATGGGCGTAGATTGAAACACTGCCGTTACCTGAAGAGCTGTAAAAGTTCGTTACCGCAAGGTTTCCGGTAACCGGGTCCACCGAACAGCCCTCCGGATATTCGCCGGTATCCTGCAGCGTCGTCATCCGACTCGTCCCCCCGTGAGCGTATTCGACGATCTGTTGGGCGCCGTCGTCAACGACCCACACATTGCCCTTACCGTCCGCGCAGAGACCGTACGGCTGCGTGAACCCGTGGAGCGTTCCGACCAACCGTTGAGTCCTATAGGAATATACGTAAACGTCGTCCGTCAAGATTGACGAAACATACAGCAGCGGTTGCTGCTTTGCATGAGAGGCGATCCACGGCCGTTGGAGCGCGCCGGCCGCAGGCGGCGCACTGGCGCTGGGTACGGCGCAGCCCGCAATGACCGCGGTTATTGAGATAAGAAGGCCATTGCGAACGGTATCGATCATGCGCCGCTTTTTTCTTTCCAGGCGTAGCAGCCCCTGGTCAAATGAGGCGTAAGACGTCCGCGCACTCGATGCCCATCGGCGCGATGACGTATGCGACGGCGTCGTTGCGCAGCCATAATCGCTCCAACTCGGTACGCGGATAGACGACGCGAATCGCCGGCTGGGCCGGATCGTTGAGCACACAGTCGCCGTTCCCGGTAAATCCGCACAACACGGCGAGGTGGCCGTCGGAATGCGGCAGCGGCGCTCCGCTCAATTCGTTCTCGCGCCACGAATAGGAGATCGCCAACGGCACATTCCGCTCGATCAAGCTCCGCGCATGTTCGAATCCGGCAAAGTGCGCGACGCAAGCGCGCAATCCCAACCGGCCGCTATAGGCCACGTTAAACGACCAGTTCCCGGTGCCGTTGTAGGCTCGATCGAAGACTTCGCGCGCTACCGTGTCCACCGGTTCCGCGATGCCGTGATATGCGTGGATCATTGCGAGACTTGCCGGACTGCACCAGCCGCGCTCGTCGCGATCGGCGGCGTACTGTGAGAGTTGGGGAACGTCGAGAATGAACGCGCTGCCGGCTCGCCGAGTGCCGGCGCTCCTCGCGACCGGCGCGGAGAACGCGAGAAGTTCAAAACGAACGCCGGTCGCCGCAACATCGATACCGTCGAACGGCAGCTTCGCCGTAATAATGTCGACGTTGACGCTGGTTCCATCGTGCGTCGGATTCAAGGATGTTGCGCCGCCGGGCTCCCATGTCGAGTGTTCGATCCAGTCGCCGTCCGGCGTGCCGGCGCGCAACAAGCGAAAGGCGATGCGTCCTCGATCGGCATGCGTGTTCCAACTCAGCACCCCCGTACGCGTTGGCGCGAATCGCAATCGCGCCCGTTCCTCGATCCCGAGCAGCTGCGCATAGACCGCGTTCAGATCGTCCATTGCCACGCGTTCCACGCATCGCCCAGGAATGCGGCGGGTACGTAGTTTTTGAGGTCGGAGTTCATCGCCGTGTTGTCCGTCTCCCAACTGAAGAAGACGGCCGGAACGACGTCGCGTATGCGCGACTCCTCGCGTTGGTAGAGCGCCTTGCGCTTTTCGATATCGAACGTGCTCGCAGCCGCAAGGCTCGTCGCATTCACGACAGGGTCGTTCAACCACGACGTGTTCCCGCCGTGCGGCGGAATGAAGGCGCCGTTCCAATCGCCCGAGTTGTCGGGGTCCGGACCGTTGGTGTCGACGGACCATTCGAGATCGTAGTGCCCGGTATAGAGTGGGCCGTTCTGCGCAAAGAGATAGCTCCCGGCGAAGTTTCTCACCTCGACGTCGATGCCGACGTCGCGCAGCATGGATTGAACGAGCAACTGGGACTGCGAGTTCTGCTGGTGTCCACTCGTGGCGACAATGCTCAAGCGCATCGCGAGGGCGCCCTTATGCAACACGCCGCCGGCGCCCATGCGCCATCCCGCTTGGGCGAGCAATGCGCGGGCACCGGCCGGATCGTAGCGGTACGGAGGCAGTGCAGGCGCTGCCCACAACTGGGGAAAGATATCCGAGACGGCGAGCCGGTCGATTCCATGGTAGACGCTGCGCTCGATACGCGCCCAATCTACCGCTTCAGCAATCGCCCGGCGCACGCGCACGTCGGCCAGTTGCGGACGAGCGCAGTTGATGCCGAGATGACGCCAGTTCGCGACTAGCCGCGAAACCACGGTCGTCCCCTGCACGTTGCGGACGCGTTGTAAGACGTCGGCCTGGACGCTGGGATAAACGTCCACATCGTGAGTGATAAACGCGTTGACCAGGGAGTTAAGGTCGGGAATGATCTTCCACACGACCTCGCGCAGATGCGGCTTGCCGCGAAAGTAGCGCGGGTTCGGCGCAAAGACGAGCGATCCGCCGTGCGTCCATTGCGTGAGAAGGTACGGGCCGCTGGAAAGCGGGTGCTCGTCATAGGCGCTCTCGCGCAGATCGTGAACGCGGTGCAGCAGATGATCGGGTAACGGCGGATAGGCCGCGCCGCCGTAGGCGAGAATTCCGAGCACTGCAACGCTGGGTTTCCGCAGATGCAGTACCAGCGTGTACGGATCGGGCGCCACCGCCGAGGCGATATCGTCCCAGCCATAGGTGCTCTTCACCGAACTGAGCGGATCGCGCACGATGCGGTATGTTAACAGCCAATCCGCCGCGGTGATCGGCGCACCGTCCGCCCAGCGCGCATTGCGGCGGAGATGGACGACGATCGTGCGTCCGTCGTGCCTGATGCCGCCGTTGCGCAGCGTCGGCACGGCGGTTGCCAGGTCCGGAATCGCATTGCCGTTCGCATCGTACCGCAGCAAGAACGAATACAGGAGGCCCGCAACGGTGTCGCTCGCAGCGGTGTGCGAGTACATGACGTTGAGGTTGTCGGGCTCTTCGTCTTCGCCCAATCGCAGAACGCCCGGGATCGTCCACGCGTTCCGTCCGTGTTGCCCGGCGACGTTGCGTTGCGCGCAGGCTCCGGATCCCAGTGCTGCCGCGAGCGCGATTGCGATCAGGCTTCGGATTTTCAAGCGCGCGCCGGTTGGCGTTTTCCGATGGCGGGCGCAATCGCCGTGTAAAAATCCTCGGCGCCGAAACGCACGACGTCGGCGGCCGGCAAGCCCGTGATCTCGGCCGCTCGCGCGATCTCCGCGCGAGCGCCTGCTTCGTCGTAGGCACGCGTGTTGAGCGCAATGCCGATCACGCTCGCCGGTTTCATTGTCGACAGCAGCGTTTCGTGTAGGGCGATCAGTTCGCAATACCCCAACGCGGGCGTGTCGTACGACTCGATGTGACGGCGCGACGGATCGCAGACTAAGACCAGCGCGTCGGGTGCGCTCCCGCTCATAAGCGCCAGCGTCACCGCGCCATATGCGGGGTGATTGATCGCGCCTTGACCCTCCACAACGATCGTATCGGCGCCTTGATGTGCGGCGTACAACACGAGTTGTTCGGCCGCCCCGGGTGCAAAGTCGGCGATGACGCGATCCACTGAGATGCCCCAGCCCGCGATGATGATGCCGGTTTGACCGGTCGGAACGAAGCGTGCGGTACGCCCCGCGGCGTTGGCGGCGCGTACTAACTCGAGCGATACCGACATCTTTCCGACCGCGCAATCGTTGCCGACCGTCAGAACGATCGGCGCCTTGACGGCATACGCTTCGCCGGAAAAGAGCGGGACGTCGGGCGGTTCCCGCACGTCCCAAATGCGCGTGCCTGCCGCTTGCGCCGCTAAACGAAATTCGCGATCGCGGCCCAACAGTTCGTGCAGACCGCTGACGATCTCTAACTTTGCCGCGATCGCTTCGGAAATCGCCGCGCGCCAATCGGAAGGTAACCCGCCGCCCTTTGGTGCCGTGCCGACAAGCAATGCGGTCGGTTCGTGCTGCAGCGCCTCGCGCACGGTTGCAACGATCGGCGCCTGGCTCGGTAAATACGAAACGGCGTCGCAGACGCGCCGCCCGGCCTGCATGGGATCGATGACCGCGACGACGTCGTCTTCGCCATATCGGATCACGCCGTGCGCCGTTTTCGCATCTTCGACAAAACGCTGCGGCGCCAAAATGGCGTAGCGCCGTTTCACGTCACGGCCGTTTCCGCGATGCCCAGTCCGGGCGCGCCGGAAAGTAGCAATCGGGCGCCGTCGTAGCGGACGCCCGGATAGGGATCTTCACGAATCAGCAAGGGTCCGTCGAGATCGATCCAGTCGGCGAGCGGCGCGAGATGCGCGGCAGCCGTCGCTGCGACGCCGCTCTCCACCATGCATCCGATCATCACCTTCATGCCCATTGCGCGCGCCGTGTGAATCAGTTCGAGCGCCCCACGAATACCGCCGGTCTTTGCGAGCTTGACGTTGACGCCGTCCACACAGTTGAGCAGCGCCGGAAGATCCCGGGCGTCCAGGCAATCTTCGTCGGCGACGATCGGAATGTCGACGCGATCCCGCACCGCGCGCAACCATTGCGGGTGACCGGCCGCCACCGGCTGTTCGCAGTATTCGATATCGTAGCGCGCCAACTCGCGCAGTATGCGAACGGCGTCGTCCACGCTCCAGCCCTCGTTCGCATCGATGCGCAGCAGGCCGGTGTACCGCGCACGAATGGCCGCGATGGTCTCGACCTGCTCTTCAATCGTTCCGCTCCCGAGTTTCACCTTGAGAATCGGAAAGTGCGCCGCTTCGTCGACTTTGCCGAGCGTTGTTTGGGGATCTGCGATGCCGATCGTGAACGAGGTCGGCGGCGCCAAGCTCGGATCGAGGCCGAGCAACGCGTAGAGCGGCTTACCGAGTGTTTTGCCGATGTAGTCGTGCAGCGCGATGTCGAATCCGGCGCGGGCGGCGCGTGGTATCTCCTCGTCGAGCAAGCGCTGCAAGAGAAATGGATCGTTTGTGCGCGGACGGTACGATGCAAGAAAAGCGAGGACGCTTTCGACCGATTCGCCGTAGCGGGAGGTCGGCGCGGACTCTCCGATGCCCTCGCCGCCATTGCAGTACACTCGAACGATGGCCGTGCGCGCGACAGATTCCTCGCTGCGCGCGATCTTGAAGACATGAACGAGCGGCATCTCCAACGGCGTCACTCGAATTCCCAGCGCAGACATCGCTCCGCAGTTTCTCGCTTCCGTCGCCTTCTACCGGCTTGGCTCCCGTGCCACTTGACTGGCGGTGGTACGGTAGAGAGGCTCGACTGCGCTTAGCGCGCAGCGCATGCAGGCACCGAGCCGACTAAGACCACTAGGGAGCATCAGCTCCGGACACGACGGATGCCGGGCCTAAGGCCGGACGACTGGCGCCCGGGCCGCACCCACCTGCGAGAACGCAGGTTCGAACGCCGCATGTGCAAGACGCTATCTGCGGTTGAGTTCTTTTCTTGCCCGGTCGAGTTGCCCGCGCCAGCGGGTTACCGCCGCGGCAATGCCGCTTATGGATGCCGCTCCGTGCGCATCGTCCAGCGCGACGAATCCCCGGAAATTGGGGAACGCTGCAATCTCGTCGGCAATTGCGTCGTCGGTTTCGCCGGTTGTACTCCATAGAAGAATGCTGTCGGCTGCCAACGCTTGCGGATGCGACGCGGCATCGAACGACGACGGTTCGGGCCCGAATCGCAACCAGGCCGAATCGGTTTCTTTCGCCACCCGTTTGCAGTCGTGCGTCGTCGCTGCGAAGGTGCCCGGCGCATTGCGCAGGGCGAGCGTCACGTTGAGCTGCTTTGCCAATCCGGTTGCAATGCTCAGGCGCCCCAATTGATCGCTCCACGCCGATTCCGTTTCGCCGGCGAGCGGTGCGGCAACCAAGGGCGCCCCCAAAACCACCGCAATACGCAGCGTTTCGAGCATGGATTCCGATTGCGCGCGAAAGAAGGCGGTATCCCAAAGTCCGGCGATGGACAGCCCCCAATCCACCGTCATCTTCTTGAGCTGCGCGAGGTAGTCGTCGTCGGTTCGCGGAAACTGCAGAACATCCAAAACAATGCCGTCGCACGCGCACTCACGCGCACAAAGATCCACAAACTCGAGTTGCGTCATGGCGCCGCGTTCGATCTCGCGGGCAAGCGCGCTGCCGGCGCAAGCAATCTTCATCGGCGGCGACGTTTCGATAGTTTGTTATCGCTTACCCTCGACAAAGAGTTACTGATGCACTCATGAGAATCGCTATGGGCGCCGACCACGCCGGCTTCGACTATAAGGATCGCATCGCGGCATTGCTGCGCCAACAAGGTCACGAGGTGCTCGATTACGGGACGCACGATGCGACGCCGGTGGATTATCCGCAATACGGATACGCCGTCGGTGAAGCGGTGGCTACCGGACAGGCTGAGCGGGGCATGGTCGTCTGCGGCTCGAGCCTCGGCATCGCGATGGCCGCCAATCACGTTCCGGGCGTGCGGTGCGCTCCGGTTATGGAACCGTACTCGGCCGAACTTGCGCGCCGCCATAACGATGCCAATGTTATCGCCCTTTCCGAACGATTGAGCGGATGGGACATGATCGAACGGATCCTCGAAGCGTTTCTTGCCACGCCCTTTGACGGCGGCCGCCACGCGCACCGAACGGAACAGCTTTTCGAGTTCGGTGAAGCGCAACGCATGCGAACCCTCAAAGACCTCGAGCGGGGCGAGGTAACCGGCGCGGAAACCCCCAAGGAGCTCCTATAGTGGCCTGTAACGCCGGGATGCGCAGCGCCGCTGGGCGTACTTGTGACGAAATGCGAGGAGCGATGACCGACAAAAGCAGCGCTTTGCGAGTGAAGAGCGACGAAGCAGTTCGTTCAAGTACGGCCAGCCCTTCGGGTCTTGAACAGCACGAGTGGGCTGGCTGCGTTGCTGGTCGCTCGAAGAGAATGTACTCTGCTCGCTGCTCGCGTCTTGCCAATCGCACTCGTGGTGCCGAAGACGGCGCTACGTCTCCCGGCGTTACAGGCCATTAGATGGATATCCTGACGCCGAGCTACATCGAAGCGACCGATCCGGAAATCTTCGCCGCCATCGCCGGCGAGGAGAAGCGTCAGCGCCACAACCTCGAGTTGATCGCCTCGGAGAACTACGCGAGCAAGGCGGTACGCGAAGCCAACGCCTGCGTCATGACCAATAAATACGCCGAGGGATATCCCGGAAAGCGCTACTACGGCGGCTGCGAATGGGTGGACGTCGCGGAGAATCTTGCGATCGTTCGTTTAAAAGCGATCTTCGGCGCCGAGCATGCGAACGTTCAGCCGCACTCCGGCGCGCAAGCGAACATGGCCGTCTTCATGAGCGTCCTGCAGCCCGGCGATACGGTGCTCGGCATGTCGCTCGCTCACGGTGGCCACCTCACGCACGGAACCAAAGTCAGTTTTTCCGGCAAGCTCTACAACGCGATTGCATACGGCGTCCGGCAAGATACCGAACTCATCGACTTCGACGAAGTGCGGGCACTCGCGCGGGAGCACAAACCCAAGCTCATCGTGGCAGGCGCGAGCGCCTATCCACGCACGATGCCGTACGAGCCATTCGCGGAGATTGCGCGCGAGGCCGGCGCAACGTTGCTCGTGGATTTCGCGCACGTCGCCGGCCTGGTCGCGGTGGGTTTGCATCCTTCGCCGGTGCCGCATGCCGATTTCGTCACCTCGACGACCCACAAGACGTTACGCGGACCGCGCGGCGGTTTTATACTGTCGACCCAACAGTGGGCCCAACCCGTCGACAAGAGCGTCTTCCCCGGCATTCAAGGCGGACCGCTCATGCACACGATCGCGGCGAAGGCGGTCGCTTTCGGTGAAGCGCAGCGTCCGCATTTCGCTGCCTATCAACAGCGCGTGGTCGAGAACGCGCGCGTAATGGCCGAAGAGTTCGTGCGCAAGGGTTTGCGACTGGTCGCCGGGGGCACCGATACGCATCTCATGCTGGTCGACGTCTCCGTGAAGAATCTTACGGGAAAAGCGGTTGAAGCGTATCTCGATCAGATCAACGTGACGGTGAACAAGAACGCGATTCCGTTCGATAAGCAGAAACCGTTCGTTGCCAGCGGCATTCGCATCGGCACGCCGGCGATCACGACCCGCGGATTCGGCCCGGAGGAGTGTCGCGAGGTCGCACGCATCATCTGTGATGCGTTGGCCGACATCGAACCCCGCGAACAGATCGAACGCTTGCGCGGCCGCGTGCGCGAGCTGACGTCGCGTTTCGACGTGCCGTAACTCATCGTATGCGCCCCGGCTGGGACGAATACTTCATGCAGATTGCCCGCACCGTCGCTACGCGCGCTACCTGTCCGCGCGCCGCAGTGGGCTGCGTGCTCACGCGCGGCCATCGCATTCTCACAACGGGCTATAACGGCGCGCCGCGCAACGTCGCGCATTGCACCGAAGTGGGTTGCACGATGAGCAACGACCATTGTTTGCGTGCCACGCATGCCGAAGCCAACGCCGTGGTTCAGGGCGCCCTTTATGGAATCAGCGTGGACGGCGCATTCGCCTACTGCACGCATCAACCGTGCGTCAACTGCTCCAAGCTGCTCATCAGCGCCGGTGTGACGAAAATCGTCTACGAAAGCGCGTATCCGGATGCAGTGGCGGCGCAACTGCTTGCAGAGGCCGGCGTCGCGCTGGTCGCTTACGGATCCTTGGAAGGACTGCGCGCCTGATGCCGCACGCGGGCGCAGCCCCAATCTATATCGCCGCTTTTGCAATTGCGGCCATCGTCAGTTGCTGGGCGACGCCATTAGTGGTCCGTCTCGCCAACCGCCTCGGCATCGTCGACGTGCACGGGGAGGAACGGCGCATGCACGACATGCCCAAACCACGTGTCGGCGGCATCGCGGTCTTCTTCGGCTTTTCGTTTGCGCTGTTCACGGTGCTGGGCGTATCCATGACGGCGCCGCGCTCCTTACTGCCGGCGGCCGATCAGTTCGATGCGGTGCATCGGCTCGTCGGTTTGCTGTTCGGCAGCCTGCTCATCGTCGGCGTAGGGGTCTGGGACGACGTCATGCAGATGCGTCCCCGCAACAAGCTGATCGCACAGATCGTCGTCGCGCTCATTTCAATGCTGTACGGCTTCATCATTCCGGGCATCACCAACCCGTTCGATCGCAATCCCGCAACGAACTGGATCGACTTTCCACTTTGGGCGAGCGTTCCGATCACCCTCGTCTGGTACGTCGGCATGATGAACGCCATCAACTTCCTCGACGGGCTCGACGGTTTGCTCTCCGGCGTTACCACGATCTCCGGCGTCTTTTTGTTTGCCATCGCCTTGTTACACGCCAATCCGGTGGTTGCGCTGGTGGTCGTCACGCTGGCCGGCGCGGCGCTCGGCTTTCTACCGTATAACTTCAACCCGGCCCGCATCATCTTGGGAGACGCCGGCTCACTCTTCATCGGCTACGTGTTCGCGACGGTCTCGATCATCGGTGAAAGTAAGACCGCAATTGCCATTAGCGTCGTCGTGCCCTTGTTGGTGTTGGCGTTGCCGGTGCTCGATACTGCCGCGGCGATCGTGCGACGAGCGCGCAGCGGTAAGCGCATCACCGAAGCCGATCGCGGTCACTTTCACCATCAACTGATCTTTCGATTCGGACTCAACGTGCGCCAGGCAGTGCTCCTGCTCTATGCCGTCTGCTTCGTATTGGGTGCGGTGGCGCTGGCGTTTTCAGGCGAGTTCACGCACGTCTTCCGGCACGCGACGTGAGCGAACGCCTCCGCGTTTTGAGCGTGTTCGGGACGCGACCGGACACGATCAAGATGGCACCGGTGGTGCACGCGTTGCGCAAAGACGCGTCGATCGACGATCTCGTCTGCGTGACCGCGCAGCATCGCAAGATGCTCGACGACCTGCTGCACTTCTTCGAAATCGTTCCCGATTACGATCTGAACGTTATGACGGAAGATCAAACGCTCACGCAGATTACCACGCGCGTGTTGACCGGCATGGAGCCGGTGCTCGTTGAGGCGCAACCCGACGTCGTCTTGGTGCACGGCGACACGACGACCAGCACCGCGGCGGCGTTGGCAGCATTCTACCGTCAGGTCGAGGTGGGTCACGTCGAAGCGGGATTGCGCACGGAGAACCGTTGGTTGCCGTTTCCCGAAGAGATGAATCGCCGGCTCACCGCGACGATCGCATCGTACCATTTTGCCCCGACGTCGCTTGCACGCGATCATTTGCTTCAAGAACATGTGGCTCCCAAGGAGATCGTCGTGACCGGAAACACGGTCATCGATGCGTTCTTGGAGACCGCCAAGCGACCGAATCTGTCGCCACCCCCCGCATGGGACAAGGTCGATCCGCAGCGGCCGGTTATCGTCGTTACGGCGCATCGTCGGGAGAACCACGAGCACATGCGCGAGATCGCGCTCGCGCTGCGCGAGATCGCACAACTGGCATCGCGCCCGCAGCTCTACTGGCCCGTGCATCCCTCGCCGCGCGTTGCGCCGGTCGCACACGAGCTGCTCGACGGCGTGGCCGGCGTGACCTTGGTCGAACCCATTGAGTACGGTGCGATGGTCGCCGCGGTCAAAAACGCCGCATTTGTGCTGACCGATTCGGGAGGACTACAAGAAGAGGCGCCGTGCCTCGGTAAGCCGGTGCTCGTTATGCGGGAGGAAACGGAACGCCCTGAAGGCTTGGCCGCAGGTACGCTCGAGTTAGTCGGTCATGACCGCGGACGAATCGTTGCGGCAGCGCGACGGCTGCTCGAGGACGCAGATGCCTACGAGGCGATGGCGCAGGCCGTGAATCCCTACGGTGACGGTTTTGCCGCACGGCGGATCGTCGCGTGGCTTTCGGCGCGGCTCGCCGGCGGCGCGTATCCCGAACCGTTTGCAGCATGAACGCCGTGACGCCCGTTCTGGCTGCGGGCGGCACATTTGCGCTGAGCACGATCGTAGGACTCTTTGCGGGCGCTTGGCTGGCCGCCCATTTCCATACGCCGATCATAGCGGTGGCCGGCCTATTTTTGGGACTTGCCGTGGGCGGATACTCCGCATTCCGCATGCTGATGCGGTCGGTCTAATCCCCTTATGGAGGAGGATAAGCGCGAGAAGGGTGCGTACAGCGAGGCCGACGCGGCGGCCGATCTCGTTGCTTATCTTACGCTTCGGCGGGCGGTTTCGATCTGGTCTTTGGCGGTCGTCGTCGTGGTGGCACTCTTGGCGGTTCGCTGGCTCCCCGTCCCATCGTTAGCGCTCGTAACCGGTGGAATCTGCGGCGTGATCAACGCCTATCTCACCGGAAGCAGCGGCGAACTGCTGTTGAAGAACCGGACCGTAGGACTTTTCGTCTTAAGTAGTTTCCTGCGAATCGGCGTCTTCGGTATAGTCCCGGTGGCGTTTGCCGTCCACGGGCCCTGGTGGTCGATGGGATGGTACTTCGCCGGTTTTTTTCTCCCGTTAGCATTGTTTGGAGTTGGCGCGATGCTCGGATTCCAGCGAAAGTAGAACGAGAACACCTTCGTGCATGAGAGACTCGGCGAGCACCTTCTATGGCACGTGCCCGTGCTGGGCGCCGTGCATTCCGATACGATCGTTACGACCTGGATCGTCATGTTGCTTTCGCTCGCCTTCTTTGCATGGGTCGGCGCAAGCTACCGGCGTCCGACGCAGAACAAGCGTCAGGTCATCGTGGAAGGCGTCGTCAACTACGTCGCCGATTTGGTGACCAGCACGCTGGGCAAGCGGGGCGAGCGCTACGTTCCGTTTTTCATTGCGCTGTTCGTGTTCATTTTTCTGATGAATCAGTTCGGCATGCTGCCGTTCAAGCCGCTGGACCTCCCTATTGGCGGCTCTCCCACGGCGGACATCAATACCGTTGTTCCGCTAGCGTTGACGGTTTGGATTGCAACCTGGGTGCTCTATCCCAAAAGCCATGCCAAGCACTTGCTCCAGCCGTTCGCAGCGCTTCTGCCGATCAATATCATCGAAGAGTTTTCTCGTCCGCTCACGCTTGCGGCGCGACTCTTCTTCAACATCCTTGTCGGCGAGCTGCTCTTTATCGTCATTGCATCGATCATACGCCAGCACATCATGATCGGCGCGCTCAACCTCTCGCTCGCCGTAACGGTGATTCCATTTTTCATTCAGTTCTTCAACTTTTTCGTCGGCACCGTTCAAGCGTTCGTTTTTACCCTGTTGGCGATCGTCTACTTTTCGCTGGCGATCGGCGATAGTCATTAAGAAAGGTTACGTCCTTGAGTCCTGAAGCGTTAGTAGCCTCCTTTACCCTGCTGGCGTTCGGCATTATCGTCGCCGGCGTTGCATTCGGTTCGGCCATCGGCGACGGCATCGTCGCGAGCAAGGCCGTCGAAGCGATCGCGCGTCAACCGGAAGCGCGTCCGAATATCATGACGTTCATGTTCCTCGGGGTCGGCGTCTTGGAAGCGTTCCCGATCATCGGCCTCGGCCTCGCGTTTTATATGATCTTTAGTCTCTCCCCGTTGGCCGCGTTGATGGCCAAGGTGATGGGTCACTAACCCGCGATGTTCCTTCGCGTCGACGGCACGCTCGTCGTTCAGCTTATCAACTTCGCGATATTCTTCGCGCTGTTGAACGTCGTCTTTTTGCGGCCTGTCGGGCGTGCCATCGCCAAACGCCGCCAATATATCGACGGTTTGGTGGCGGATTACGACCGGTACCAGGCGGAGGCAAAAAAACTGCGCGAAGAGGCTGAAGGAATACGCGCCGCGGCCCGTCGCAAAGCGGAGCAAACCGTGGCCGCCGCTCGTGCCGGCGCCTCGAACGAAGCCGCGGAGATCTCAACGCGTTACGCGCAGGAGGCAAAGAGCGTCGTCGAAGCAGCGCAAAGCGCCGCTGCAGCGGAACTCAAAACCGCTCGTGCCGGCGAAAGCGCCGCGGTGCGCCGGCTTGCGGACCTCATGCTCGAGCGAGTGGTTCCCGAGATCTCGCAATGAGCGACGCACAGCTCTACCTTAAGCTTGCGCTCTATAGCCAGATCGTTTCGGCAGTCGTCTTCATGGGCGTCTTGGTCTTTATCTGGATGCGTTGGATTCTTCCGGTCGTAATGGCGGCGCAAGAACGCAGCAATAAACAGATCGCCGAAGCGGAGCGGCACCGCGACGAAGCCCGTGCTGCGCTAACCACGCTGCACGAGGAGATCGACAGCGCGCGCCGCGATGCCGGCCTCATCGTCGAACGCGCCGAGGTGCATGGACGGCACGAACGCGAGGCGGCGCTTTCGGAAGCCACCGCTGCCGGCGAGCGGCAGATGCGCGACGCCGAAGGGGAGCTGGACCGGGCGCGCAGCGTCGCCGAGCAGCGCTTGCGCGACGCAATGATCGCCGGCGCGTTGCAAATTGCGCGAGCCGAAGCGCCCGAACGCCTCGGTGCCGCGGGCGAGCGGCGATTGGTCGACGCGATGGTCGGATCGCTGGAGACGTCGCGTGGTTAATGAAGTGCTCGCGCGACGCTATGCACATGCGGTATGGTCGCTGGCCCTCGAACGGAACATTACTGACCGCGTCGGACGCGATCTCCATTCCATCGCCGAGACCATCGGCACGTCCGGAGCGCTGCACGATTTTTTCGTTGCGCCGGTCGTGGAGCGCCGCCAGAAAGAGCGTGTGCTCGCTCAAGCGTTCGAGGAACGCGTCGATGCGATCTCGCTGCACACCCTGCTGCTCTTGGTGCGGCGCCGCCGCGAAACGCTGCTTTGGGCGCTGGCGACGGCATACGAAGGGCTCGCGCGCCAAGCGCGCAACGCAGAACGCGTGACCGTGCAGACGGCGCGTTCGCTCGATTTCGACGAGATGCGCGGAATCGTCGAGCGGCTGGAACGCGCCACCGGCAAGAAGTTGGAAGTCACCGAACGCGTCGATCCGTCGCTGATCGGCGGTTTGCGAATTTTGCTCGGCGACGTGCGGATCGACGCGTCGATCGCCGGCCGTCTCGACGCGCTGGCCAGAGAACTTGCTACTACCGCTTAATCACCTCTAAGAAAGCTACGCATGATCAACGCAGACGAAATCGCCGGAATTCTCAAACAGCAGATCGAGCAGTTTACGACCGGCGCGCAGCAAGACGAAGTCGGCACCGTCATCGAGGTCGGCGCCAACTTGGCGCGCGTCTATGGCTTGAGAGGTGTCCGCGCCTCGGAGCTCGTCGAGTTTTCCAACGGCTTACTGGGCGTTGCGCTCAACCTCGAAGAGGATAACGTAGGCGTCGTGATCATGGGTCCCGACGATCGAGATCAAGGAAGGGCAGACCGTGCGGCGCACCGGCCGGATCGCGTCAGTGCCCGTTGGTGACGTCATGCTCGGGCGCATCGTCAACCCGCTCGGACAGGAGCTTGACGGTAAGGGCGAGATTGTCGCGACGCGTTATCGCACGATCGAAAACGTCGCGCCGACCGTCGTGCAACGCCAGCCCGTCAAACAGCCGCTGCAGACCGGGATCCGGGCGATCGACGCACTCATTCCGATCGGAAAAGGACAACGCGAGCTGATCATCGGCGATCGTTCGACCGGCAAAACCGCGATTGCGATCGACGCCATCATCAATCAAAAAGGACGCAACGTCTTCTGCGTCTACGTTGCGATCGGTCAGAAGAACTCGACCATCGCGCAGCCTCGCGCAAATTCTCGAACAGAAGGGCGCGATGGAGTACACGACCATCGTCACGGTTAGCCCCGCAGAGGCCGCCGCACTGCGCTGGCTGGCGCCCTTTGCCGGCTGCGCGATGGCCGAAGAGTTGATGTATCAAGGCAAAGACGTGCTCATCATCTACGACGATCTCACGAAGCACGCGCAATCGTATCGCGAGATGTCGTTGCTCCTGCGCCGTCCGCCGGGCCGCGAAGCGTATCCGGGCGACGTCTTCTATCTGCATTCGCGTCTGCTCGAGCGCGCGGCGAAGCTCTCCGACGACATGGGCGGCGGATCGCTCACCGCATTGCCGGTCATCGAAACGCAGGCCGGCGATTTCTCCGCGTACATTCCGACCAACGTCATCTCGATTACGGACGGACAAATTTACCTTACGCCGCAACTCTTCTTTCAAGGCATCCGCCCCGCGGTCGACATCGGTCTCTCGGTATCGCGCGTCGGCGGTGCCGCGCAGACCAAAGCGATGAAGTCGGTTGCCGGCCAGCTGAAACTCGAGCTGGCGCAGTATCGCGATCTCGCGGCGTTTGCCAAACTCGCGAGCGATCTCGATAAGGCGACGCAGAACCAGCTTATGCGCGGTGAGAAGCTCACCGAGCTGCTCAAACAGCCGCAATACCAACCGCAGTCGATGGAAGATCAAGTCGCGATCATCTACGCCGCGACCAATGGATTCGTCAACGACATCCCGACGGCGCGGCTGGCGAACTGGGCCTCGGGCATGGTGGACTGTCTGCACGCGGAGCACCCAGAAATTCCGGCGGCGATCGCGGAGAGCGGCCAGCTCTCCGACGACGTGCGCAAGCAGCTCGACGCGGCCCTTACCGCGTTCAACAAGAGCTTCTAGGAAGAACGCGTGCCCTCGGTACGAGACCTACGCGACCGCATCACGGTCGCTGAAGAATACGCAGCAGATCACCAAAGCGATGAAGCAGGTCGCCGCTGCGAAGATTCGCCGCGCCGAAGCCGCGCGGCGGCGCGCGCGTCCCTATGCCGATGCTATCGCCGAGATGCTCGGCGATCTCATGGGCGCGGTCGCATCCGTCGATCATCCGTTCATGAAGCCCGGCAATGCGCGGCGCACCGTCGGGCATCATCCTGATGAGCGCCGACAAAGGCCTTGCCGGTGCATTCAACTCCAACGTCATTCGTGAAGCCGAAACCTTCGCGCGCGGGCGTTCGGCGGTGCGCTATTATGCCGTCGGCACAAAGGCGCGTAACGCGGTGCGCCGCATGGGAAGCGCAGATGCGCCATCCTGGACGCTCGGCGGCGATGCGAAACTCGATACGGCGCGCGACGTTGCGGCCCGCGTGTCGGACGATTTCACCAACGGCGAGATCTCCGAGATCGTGCTCGTGTCGCAAAAACTCGTTTCGACGATGGTGCAGCGCCCGCAATCCCGTACGCTGGTCCCGATTACGGCAGAGGCACCGAGTCCGCATCGGCGCAAGCGAGCGAGCGCAGTCGAAGGCGCGATCGATGATCGAGTTTGCGCCGTCGCCGGAGTTCGTGCTCTCGCGGTTGCTGCCGAAGTATCTCGAGTTCACGATCTATTCGGCGATGCTGGAGACCGATGCGGCGTTCTTTGCCGCGCAACTCGTCGCTATGACGAATGCGACCGACAATGCCGCTAAACTCATCGACGAACTGACCATCGCGATGAATAACGCGCGTCAAGCCGCTATCACCAAAGAGTTGCTCGAAATCGTCGGGGGCGCGGAAGCGCTCGGCGTCGAGTGACGATGGGCACGGATTGCTATTCGCCGGTTTACGGCACAGAACTAACATGCACGAAAGGAAAAACGCTAACACCATGCCTACCGATACCGGAAAGATCGTTCAAGTCTTGGGCAACGTCGTGGACGTTGAGTTTACGCCCGAGACGCTGCCGAGCATCAACGACGCGCTCGTCGTTACCGTTAATCGCCGCTGAGAAGACGTCAAACGACGGCGACCTGGGCGGAACGGCGATGGCCGCCCGCGAGCTCACCTTAGAAGTGCAGGACGAACTCGGCGACAACCAAGTGCGTTGTCTGGCACTGGGTTCGACCGATGGCCTCGTGCGCGGCGCTCCGGTGCGCGGCACGGGCGGTCCCATTACCGTCCCGGTTGGCGAAGGCACGCTCGGGCGCATCTTCAACGTGCTCGGCAAAACGATCGATAGCGATGCGCCCGTTAACGCAGCGGCGCAGTGGCCGATTCACCGCCCGGCGCCGGCGCTGAAGCATCAAGAACCGACCGCGCGCATCTTCGAAACCGGCATCAAAGTCGTGGACCTTATGGCGCCCTACACGCGCGGCGGTAAGGTCGGACTCTTCGGCGGCGCCGGGCGTCGGCAAGACGGTGCTCATTCAAGAGCTTATCCGCAACATCGCCTACGTGCACAAAGGCTTCTCCGTCTTCACCGGCGTCGGCGAACGGACGCGTGAAGGCAACGACCTGTGGCTCGAGATGAAAGAGTCGGGCGTCATCGATCAGACGACGCTCGTCTTCGGCCAGATGGACGAACCGCCGGGCGTGCGTTTCCGCGTCGCGCAAACGGGCGTCACGATGGCCGAGTATTTCCGCGACGAACTCGGCGCCGACGTACTGCTCTTCATGGACAACATCTTCCGCTACATGCAGGCGGGATCGGAAGTCTCTGCGCTGATGGGCCGCATGCCGTCGGCGGTCGGTTATCAACCGACGCTCGGCACCGACATGGGCGAGTTGGAAGAGCGCATCACCTCGACGCGCAAAGGGTCGATTACCTCGGTACAAGCGGTCTACGTGCCGGCCGACGACTACACCGATCCGGCGGTTGCGACGACCTTCGCGCATCTCGACGCAACGACGGCGCTGTCGCGTCCGATCTCCGAACTGGGCATCTATCCGGCGGTCGATCCGTTAGCCTCGACCTCGCGCATTCTCGATCCCCAGGTCATCGGCGCGGAACATTACGAGGTCGCGCGCGGCGTGCAAGAAGTGTTGCAGCGCTACCGCGACCTGCAAGACATCATTGCGATTCTCGGCGTTGAAGAACTTTCGGAGGACGACAAAGTCGCCGTAGGACGGGCTCGGCGCATTCAGCGATTCTTCTCCCAGCCGTTCTTCGTCGCCGAACAGTTCACCGGACGCTCCGGCAAATACGTCAAGCTCGCGGATACCGTTGCGTCGTTCAAAGAGATCCTCGAAGGCAAGGTGGACGATCTGCCCGAGAGCGCGTTCTTCTACGCCGGCACGATCGACGAAGTGCGCGAGAACGCGCAGCGAATGGCGTCGGCTCAATAATGGCGCAGACGCTCGCTTTCAAACTCGTGACGCCCGCCGAAGTCGTCTTCGACGGCGAGGCGGAGTTGGTCATTGCCGTCACGACCGAAGGCGAGGAAGGCATCCTCGCCCATCACGCGCCGTTTTTGGCGGCGCTGCGTCCGGGCGTCCTGCGAGCCAACGTCGTTCGCGACGGAGCGGCTTCGCGTTTGGAGCTGGCGACCGACGAAGGCTTCATGCAAGCGCTCCCCGACCGCGGTGACGGTGCTCGTGGACGAGGCGCGTGCCTTCGATCAGGTCGACGTGGCTGCGGCGCGCGAACGCTTGCAGGCGGCGCTCGATCGCCAAAAAGGCCAGTCCGCCGACAGCGAAGCGTACGGGCGCGAACAGCGGATCGTCGATTATGCCAACGCCCAGTTGCGCCTCACCGGCCACGGTTAGGAAACCGTAGGGCTATGCATCAAAATTCAACGCCAAATCCGAAAACCACCATAGCCTATGGGTTCCTAGGCGGGTGACCAAGCCACCCAAACGGTAAACCGCAGTAACGATGCTCGACCGGCTGGAAACCACGCTCCGAATTCGCGGCGGCTCACGCCTCGAAGGCTCGGTTGCAACCCATGGCGCGAAGAATGCGGCGCTGCCGATCATGGCCGCCGCGTTACTCGCGCGCGGCACCGTAACGCTGCATCGCATGCCGCACATTACCGATGTTTCGGTGATGTGGTCGTTGCTCGAAGCGCTCGGCGCGCGTATTCGTTACGAAGGCGATTCGACCGTAACAATCGATGCGAGCAACGTCGCGTCGTATCGTGCGCCGTACGCACTGGTGCGCAAACTCGCCGCATCATTCGACATCGTGGGCGCGTTGCTCGGACGATTCGGCCGTGCGGAAGTGCCGTTGCCCGGCGGTTGCGTGTTAGGAACGCGCGCCACCGACATGCACGAGCAGGCATTCGTCGCGCTCGGGTTGCGACGTGCACAGCGCGCACGGTTATCTCATCGCACAATCGCGCGGGCCGCGGCTGCGCGGCGCGACGGTCGAGTTTCGCATGCCGAGCGTCGGCGCAACGAAGAACGCGATGCTTGCCGCTGTGCTCGCCGACGGCACGACCACACTGAAGAACGTGGCGATGGAACCCGAAGTCGTCGATCTTGCAAACTTTCTCAACGCGATGGGCGCACGCATCGCCGGGCACGGCGGCGACACGATTATTATTGACGGCGTGCGCGAACTGCATGGCGTCGAATACGAGATCATTCCCGATCGCATCGTGACGGGGACGCTGTTGCTTGCCGCGTGCGTGACGCGCGGCGACGTGACGGTCACCGGATGCCGGCCCGAACATTTGGAAGCACTCATGGAGAGGCTTGCCGAATGCGGCGCACTGAGCGTCGCCGGGGACGATTGGATCCGCGTGAAGGCAGGCGGCATCACCGGCGGCACCGATATCATTACCGCCCCGTATCCGGGATTCCCAACCGACCTGCAGCCGCAGACGGTCGCCTTTCTTTGCACCGCACCGGGGACTAGCGTCGTCGAAGAATCCATCTTCAACGCGCGCTTTTCGTACGTGAACGAACTCGCGCGCATGGGTGCCGACGTCAAGGTGACCATGGAAAGCAATGCGGCGGTCGTGAAAGGACCGCAAGCGCTCTCCGGCGCACCGGTCGAGGCGCCCGACATACGAGCCGGCGCCGGTTTAGTGGTCGCGGGACTCGCCGCCGCCGGCGAAACGGAGATCATCGGACTGGAGTACATCGACCGTGGTTACGAGCGGCTGGAAGACATGCTCTCCGAGCTCGGTGGCCAAGTGCAGCGTAGTAGCGGCGTCACGCCGCTGGTGGAACCGGCGGGATTCTTCGAGACGAGCGAGTATCCGCGCGTGTCGGCGGGTTAACGACCGGTCGCGCTTTCGATAAATAGGAGCACTTTTGGAAATCGGAATCGACCTTGGCACCGCCAACGTGTTGGTGCATGTCAAGGGCAAAGGCATCGTGTTGCGCGAGCCGTCCGTCGTCGCGAAGGACATGAACACCGGGCGCGTGCTTTCGGTAGGTGAAGAGGCGCGCCAAATGCTCGGCAAAACGCCTGCGCACATCGCAGCGATACGCCCGCTGCGCGATGGCGTCATCGCTGATTTTGAAGTGACCGAAGCGATGCTTTCTTACTTCATCAAGAAAGTGATGAAAGATCGTTCGTGGTGGTCGTCGATCCTCAAGCCGAAACCGCACGTCACGATCTGTGTTCCGGCGGAAATTACCAGCGTCGAAGAACGCGCCGTCAAAGATGCGGCGAAGCTTGCGGGCGCGCGCGACGTCGAAATCATCGAGGAGCCGATGGCCGCGGCGGTCGGCGCCGGACTGCCGATCGATGGACCTTCGGGCAGTATGGTTGTGGACATCGGCGGCGGCACGACGGACGTTGCGGTCATTTCGCTAGGCGGTATCGTCGTCTCCCAATCGCTGCGCGTGGCCGGCAATAAACTCGACGAAGCGATCGTGCGCTACATTCGTCGCGTCTATAATCTCATGATCGGCGAACGCACCGCCGAAGAGATCAAGATCAAGATCGGCTCGGCGTACAAGCTCGAGCAAGAGCTTGCGATGGAGATTCGCGGACGCGATCTCATCAACGGATTGCCCAAGACGGTGAAGATTACCAGCGAAGAAATTCGCGAAGCGCTCTCCGAGGCGGTCGGCGCCATCGTGGAAGCGGTGAAGTCGGTGCTGGAAAAGACGCCGCCGGAACTCGCCGCCGACATCATCGACCGCGGCATCATTCTCACCGGCGGCGGCGCGTTATTGCGCGGTTTTGAAAAGCTGCTCTCCGAGGTGACCGGCGTGCCGGCGATCGTCGCAGACGACCCGTTGTCGTGCGTTGCGATTGGAACCGGCGCGCGGCTGCGCTTCTAGCGGTCATCGGCGCAAACCACAGCGAAGCCAAGGCTTCGCATGGAACGATACGTTCATGACGTCCGTTCCGCGGCGTTATCGACGCGCAGGCCATGCCGCTCGACGAGGTCGCCGAAGCGGTAGCGGAGACGGTTTTTTCCGGCGGTACGGTCATTCTTCCCAACGATACGAGCTATCTCATCGGGTGCGATCCCTACGATTCGGCGGCAATCGATCGCATCTACGCGGCGAAAGGACGACCCGATAATCGTCCGCTCACGCTGCACGTGGCATCGGCGGCCGAGTTTCTCGAATATGCAGTCGGATAATTCGCTGGCCGCAAACGCTGCGAAGCGGCTGCTGCCGGCGCCCGTCATCCTGGTGATCCGCAAGCCGGCCTTCATCAGCGACGAACTCGCGGCCGGCATGGATACCCTCGCCTTTCGCGTTCCGGACGACCCGTTTGCGCGCGCGCTGCTCGAACGGTCCGGACCGATTGCCGGCACCACGGCCATCGCCAGAGGCGGCCTCCCGTACACGGGCGGTGAAGACCGCTCGATGCTTCCCCCCGCTGACCTGCTCGTGGATCATGGGCCGGTGCGGTTTGCGGTCGAATCCTCGATCGTCGACCTTACCGGAGCGCATCCGCGCCTTTTACGCGAGGGAGCGGTTCGTGAGCAGCGTCTCGTCGAGCTGTTAGGCCCCATTGAACGTCCTACGGTAAAGGTACGTAGTAACACAGCATGATTCGTCACGCCGCGGCGCTCCTGGCCGCCTTCTGTCTCGCCGCCGGCATCGCGCGCGCTGCCGGCACGCCGTCGCCGATGCCGACGGTTCCACCGGTCTCCAAACCGGTCTCATTGCCTGCGCCTCGGCCCGTCCCGCCGCCCAGTGCGCCGGCGTCGTTCGATTTAGGCGTTTGGACGGTGCACGCAAGTTCGCTCGACGCAAACTTCAAGACCGGCGACTTCAGTACGCCCAACAAGATCGTGATGACCCGCAGCGGCGGCGATGTGAGCGCCGATCGCGCCAACGGTAACTATAAAAAGAAGACGCTTTATCTCAACGGCCACGTCGTGATGCACGATGCGCAAGGCGGCGCGGCCGGCATGGGTGAGGCGTCGGGCGCCGAGCATTCCGGTGGCCCTTCGACCCTGACCGCGGATCGCGCCCAGATCGACGGCGATGCCAAGGTCTACAAAGCGATCGGCAACGTACATTACGTGCAAGGCGAAACGGTCGTCACTGCGGATAATGGGACGCTCAACGACGCCGACCATACGCTGTTCTTGCAAGGTTCGGTTCACATCGCGTCGGGCACGCGCAAGATGAGCGCGCAGACGGTGCGTTACAATACCACCACCGGGAACGCTCACGCGCAAGGCGACGTAACGATGCAGTTTCCCAGCGAGTTTCGGCGGCATCTCGCTACGCCTAAACCGCTCAATCTTCCCAAGCACGGGTTGCTAGCGCCGAAGAGTCCCTCGCCGTAACTGCATGGGCGACATGCTCTTCGACGTTCCGAACGTAGCGTCGCCGCTTGCGGCGCGCATGCGTCCGCGAACGCTCGACGAGTTCGCCGGGCAAGACGCTCTCGTTGGTCCGGGCCGCCCGTTGCGCGTTGCGATCGAACGCGATGCCGTGCCTTCCATGGTGTTGTGGGGACCGCCTGGCAGTGGGAAAACGACCTTAGCAGAGATCGTCGCGTCGCAGACCGGCGCGCATTTCGAACGCATGTCGGCGGTAACCGCCGGCGTTGCGGATCTGCGCCGAGTCACGAGCGAAGCGCGGGTACGCAGGCGCGACGGAAAACGGACGATCCTCTTCATCGACGAAATTCATCGGTTTAACAAAGCGCAGCAAGATGCCGTGTTGCCGTTCGTGGAGGACGGCACGGTAACGCTCATCGGTGCTACGACGGAGAATCCATCGTTCGAGGTGAACTCCGCTTTGCTCTCGCGGGCGCGCGTTTTCGTTTTGTCGGCGTTGAGCGACGACGATGTCGGACGCATCGTCGATCGGGCGGTGGCCGACGAACGCGGCCTGAACGGCAGCATCCAAATCGATGAAGACGCGCGAAATCTCTTAATCGGCTTGGCCAACGGCGACGCGCGCGCCGCGCTCAATGCGCTGGAGTTTGCCGCGGCGGCATCGGGGAAGGCGGCACGCATCGACGCCGCGATCGTGCGCGAAGCGGTGCAGCGGCGGGAAACGCGCTTCGATAAAAGCGGCGAAGCGCATTACGATACGATCAGCGCGTTCATCAAATCGGTGCGCGCGAGCGATCCGGATGCCGCGGTCTACTGGTTAGCGCGCTTGATCGAAGGCGGAGAGGATCCGTCATTTATCGCGCGACGAATTATTATTCTCGCGTCGGAAGACGTCGGCTTGGCCGATTCAAACGGTTTGCAAGTTGCCGTAGCCGCGCAGCAGAGCCGTACATTTCGTCGGCATGCCGGAAGGCTTTTATCCGCTGGCGCATGCGACGCTCTATCTCGCCAACGCGCCGAAGAGCAACAGCGTGGGGCGGGCATATTCTGCGGCGCTTCAGGACGTCCGAGAAACGCGCAACGAACCGATTCCATTGCATTTGCGCAACGCGCCGACGCACCTGATGCGAGAGTTCGGATATGCCGAAGGCTACCATTATGCCCACGACGATTATGCCGTCAAGCAGTTCAATCTTCCTGAGAATTTGCGGGGACGGCGATACTACGAACCCGGTACGCAAGGCACAGAAAAAAAGCGGCGGTCCGAGTGATTTCTCGGACCGCCAGTTTCCCGTTGCTACTTCTCGGAGCGTGCGTTGGAGCTTCGCACAAGCACAGACTAGAACGCCAGACTGTGAACGTACTGTGAAGGCAGCGAATTTATTGCGATTACGCGGCCACCACGCCGCTGCGCGATGAAGCGGCCGCGGCCATGGCGCAGGCTGCTCCGCAATCCCGATTCAATCCAAGTTCCTTGCATGCAGAGGGGCGCGCAGCGCGCGCGGCATTGGACGGCGCACGGGAGCGGATCGCCGCGGCGATCGGCGCGATGCGACGCGAGATCGTCTTTACCTCCGGCGGAACCGAAGCGAATAACCTGGCTTTCGCCGGCCTCTTGCGTTCGATGCCTCGTCCTGCGCACGTCATCGTATCGGCGATCGAACACTCCGCGATCCTGCGCCCGCTCGCGCTCTTGCGCGAAGAAGGCATCGAAGCAACGATTCTTTCGGTAGATTGCGACGGCTAGGTCGATCCGGCGAATTTTGCGCGGGCGCTACGGCCCGACACGCGGTTCGCGTCGGTCATGTACGCAAACAACGAAGTCGGGACGATCCAGCCGGTTGCGCAACTCGCCGGCATCGCCCATGAACGCGGCGTACTGTTCCACACCGATGCGGTCGCGGCGGCGATGTGGCTGGAGTTGGACGTCGGGCGACTTGGCGCCGATATGCTCTCGCTCTCGGCGCACAAAGTGTACGGTCCGCGCGGAATCGGCGCGCTCTACGTCCGCCGCGGTGTGCCGTTGAGCCGCCGCTCATAGTCGGGCGGCGGTCAGGAGGCCGGCCTGCGTTCGGGTACCGAGAACGTCGGCAGCGGCCGTCGGCTTCGCGCGAGCGCTCGAGCTGGCGGTTGCCGACCGGGAACAGGCCGCAACGCGTGGTCGGCGATTTGCGCGACCGGCTGGAACGCGGCATTCGGTACAATGATCCCGTGCAGCACGATCAACGGCGCCGGCGCCGCGCGGTTACCCAACATCGCCAATGTGAGCGTCGAAGGTATTGAGGCGGCGCGAACTGCTCGTTGCGCTGGATCTCTACGGGCGTGTCGGTCTCGGCCGGAAGCGCCTGCGCTACCGGAGCGCTCGAACCCAGCCACGTCTCTGGCCGCCATGGGAGCGCCCGCCAGCGGCGGCATTCGCTTTTCCTTGGGTACCAGCACCACAGCGGCAGATATCGACCGGGTCGCTCGAAATCTCTCGCGCGGATCTGTGCGGGGGGATTGGGTAGACTCAAAACGAACCGCGCGCGGCTGGAGGCAGAAGCTTGAACGAAACCTACGGTGGCCTCGTGCTCGACGTCCTTGGCGGGATTGGCGCATTGCTCGTCGGCCTCGGCATTCTTCATCGCCGCCCTGGCGGCCGCAAAAACGATGGGCACGCCTGCGAACGACACTGGACGAAGTGGATCGTCAACTTGAAAACATCGGCACGCCGATGACCAACACGCTAACGCATGTCGACGTCGTAACCAAATCGCTCGAAGACACGGCCGGATCGCTTATCGCGCACCGCCGATCTGACGAGAAGCGCCGTTTCGCCCGCGCTAGTCAACCTCGGCGCGACGCTCAGCGGCGTTACGGCCGGTTTACGCCGCTTGGTTACGGGAAAAGACTCGACAACCTAGGGAGTATCGCATCATGGGTAACCGTAATGGCGGAGGATTCTTCGCCGGTTTTCTTATCGGCGCGGTTGCTGGCGCCGCAGCCGCCGCATTCTTAACGCAGGATGACGCACGCGAGCGGCTCGCCGGCAAAGCGCGCGAAGCCGGCGACGTGGTCGGCGGCGTCACGTCGCAGTGGCAGTCGAGCGTTTCGGATCTGTACGAGCGAGGCCGTCAAGTCGTCGACCGAGCGCAGATCGAACATCGACGCCGCGGTTGTGGAAGGACAGACGACGGCGCAAACGACTCACGACGAGCTGCAGCGGAAAGCCGAGGGATAAGTTTTGGACATCAAGGTGAACGTACGGGAGGCACCGGGTGATTGCTACGTCGTCGACCTGAGCGGCGAAATCGACGTCTACACGTCGCCGAAAGTCAAGGATGCGATCGGCGAACTCATCGATCGCGGCGTATACTATCTCGTGATCAATCTCGAAAAAGTGCGTTACATCGATTCAACCGGATTGGGCGTATTGATCGGCGGCCTCAAGCGCGTGCGCGAACACGGCGGGTCGGTGAATCTCGTCTGCACCAACCCGCAGATCAAAAAGATTTTCGACATCACGGGCTTGGTGAAAATTTTCGGAATCTTCGAAAGCGAAGATGCGGCGATGAAAGTCGCATGACGCAGTCGTCGAGCATTCCAAGCTGGAGCTCGTCGAACTGCGCATCCCCGCCCGTCCGGAATGGGTGGCGCTGGCCCGCCTGGCCGCCGCCACCGTCGCCAACCGCATCCACTTTTCGCTGGAAGAGATCGAAGACGTTAAGATCGCCGTTGCCGAAGCGTGCGCGGCAGTCATCCAGCACGATGCGCACGGCGAATTCATCGACCTGACTTGCGAGGCGCTCGAGGACGCGCTGCGCGTGCGGGTGCGCGATAGCGGCCGTCACGGCGCTTCGCACGGCCAGCGGTCCGGTGAACTTTGAAGAAGCGCGAACGGCAGGGTCTGGGCATCTTCGTCATTCGCAGTTTGATGGATGAAGTGACGTACGACGTGGACGCACAGTCCGGAACCGACCTCACCATGGTCAAAAGACTCCAAACGCAAACGGACGTCTAGTGCACGATCGCGACGACGCGCGACGCGACCGCGAGCGAACGCGGGCGCTGTTTGCGCGATTTATCGAGTTGCGCCGGGACAGTCTCGCCGGCCGACACGGCCGATCCGGAGTACGAGCGCCTGCGCGACGAGCTGGTCGTGGTGCATCTTAATTTGGTGCGCTTTCTGGCCGTGCGCTTCGCCAATCGCGGCGAGCCGCTCGACGACTTGGTGCAAGTCGGAACGGTCGGGCTGCTCAAAGCGATCGACCGCTTCGACTTGGAACGCGGGGTCGAGTTTACGACGTATGCGACGCCGACCATCGTCGGGGAGATCAAGCGATATTTTCGCGACAAAGGCTGGGCGGTCAAGGTTCCGCGGCGGCTTGCAAGAACTCAATCTGGCCGTCAATCGCGCCAGCGACAAGCTTGGCCATTGCCTTAGGACGCAGTCCGACGGTCACCGAACTGGCCGAACACCTCCATGCCGGCGAAGATGAAATCCTGGAAGCGCAGGAACTCGGGCAAGCGTATAATCTGCTCTCGCTGGACAGTGAAGTGTCCGGCGAAAACGACAAGAAATCGCAGACGCTGGCCGATACCGTCGGCATCGCCGATTCGGGGCTCGAGCTGCTCGAAGACCGCGCTAACCTGGAACGCGCCTTTCAGGCGCTGACCGGGCGGGAGCGCGTCATCATCTATCTGCGATTCTACGAGTCGGTCTCGCAGACCGAGATCGCCAAGCGCCTCAACGTCTCGCAGATGCATGTCTCTCGGCTGCAAGCCAAGGCTTTAGAAAAACTCCGCGCCGTCCTCGTCGAATAATCGTTCCCGAGGAATGAACAGCCAAGAACTACGGCAGGCATGGATTGACTATTGGGCCGGCAAGCAGCACAAGTTGCTTCCGCCGGCCACGTTGATCCCACACGAGATGTCCACGACGCTGTTTACCATTGCCGGCATGGAGCAGTTCGTACCGGTCTTTTTGGGGGAACAGCCGCCGCCGGCGAAGCGTGCGGTAACGGTGCAGCGCTGCCTGCGGGTGGCCGGCGCGAAGAGCGACATCGAGAGCGTCGGACGAACGGGCCGGCACGGCACGTTCCTCGAGATGCTCGGAAACTTTCAGTTTCGGCGACTACTACAAGCGCGAGGCGATCGTCTGGGCGTGGGAATTCGTCACGCGGCGTTTGCGCCTGGACCCGCAAACGCCTGTACGTGACGGTGCACGACCGGCGATGACGAAGCCGAACGCATATGGATCGACGACGTCGGTCTGGAGCCGTCCCGCATCACGCGGTTCGATGAAGATAATTTCTGGACGATGGGCTCGACTGGTCCGTGCGGACCGTGCAGCGAGATCTTCTACGATACCGGCGAGCGGTATGCCGACGGACCGCACGATACGGGACCGAATCTCGGCAATCGCTACGTTGAGATTTGGAACGTCGTGTTTCAGCAGTACAATCGCAGCGCGGACGGTAAACTGGAGGATCTGCCGCGCAAAAACATCGATACCGGCGCCGGACTGGAACGCATGCTTGCCGTTTGCAACGGCGTAGCATCGATGTACGATACCGATCTCTTCACCGATCTGGTTGCAGCGCAGCCGCCGGTCGGCCAAACGTCGCTCGACGAAGGCGAACAACGCGCGCGGCGCAACATCATCGCCGATCATCTGCGCGCGGCGACGTTTCTCGTGAACGACGGCGTCTACCCGTCGAATACCGATCGCGGTTTCGTCCTGCGCTTTCTCGTGCGCCGCGCGATTCGCAACGGCAAACTGCTTGGCTACCCGGAGGGTTTTCATCGCCGAACTGGTTCCCGCCGTCGTTGAATCGCTTGCCAGTGGGTATCCGGAACTGCGCGACAGTCAACCGCGTATCGTGAACGCGCTGCGCAACGAGGAAAGGGTTTTCGATCGCACGCTGGAGCGCGGCATGGCGATGCTCGAGCGCGTCATCGACGAAGCCGATTGAAAAAAACGAACGCATTATCGCCGGAGAAGCTGCCTTTACGCTGCACGACACCTACGGGTTTCCGCTCGAACTGACGCGCGAAGTTGCGGCCGAACGCGGCGCCGTCGTGGATACCGTCGCCTTCGATCGGGCGATGGAAGGGCAGCGCGAACGCGCACGGCGCGATGCGGCATCCAAACGCGCCGCCGTAACGCTGGCCGATCTGCCGGCGACGCGTTCGGAGTTTACCGGCTACGACGAGGGGCTCGAAGGCGAAGGCGAGATCGTCGCGATGCTGCAAGAGAACGACACCGTCGCGGAGCTGACCGCCGGTCAAGAAGGCACGCTCATTCTGGATCGCACGCCGTTTTACGCCGAGCGCGGCGGCCAGATCGGCGACCGCGGACGGATCGTGGCCCCGAGCGGCGTCTTCGAAGTGCGCGACACGCAGTACATGGGCGAAGCGATCGCCCATCACGGCGTCGTGCTGCGAAGGAACGCTGCGGGCCGGGCGAACGCGTGCGAGGCAGGCGTCTTCGATTGGTGGCGCCGCGAGATTCGTCGCCATCACACGTCCGCGCATCTTTTGCAGCGGGCGCTCAAAGACGTGCTCGGCGACGAAGTGAATCAGGCCGGTTCGTGGGTCGGTATCGACCGCATGCGCTTCGATTTTCGCTGGCCGGGCGGCGCGCTTGAGCAACGAACAGCGTCGTGACGTCTCGCATCGCGTCAACCAGATGATTCGCGACGACGCACATCTGGTCAAACGCGCGTGCTGCCGCTGGAAGAAGCGAAGAAAACCGGCGCGGTTTGGATGGCCGGCGAGAAGTACGGCGATCGCATTCGCGTCGTGCAGGCGGGACCGTCGCTCGAGTTTTGCGGCGGCACCCATTCGCATTTCCACCGGCGAACTGGGTTTGTTCGTCATCTTATCGGAGAGTTCGATCGGCAGCGGTATCCGGCGCATCGAATCGTGCGTCTCCGATGCTGCCGAAGAGTACGTTGCTAAGCAGAGCGACTTGATCGGTTCGCTTCTCCTCGGCAATGTCGGCGTCGCCCGACGAGTTGCGCGACCGGGTCGAGCGCATGCAGCGCGAGATGAAAGAGTTGCAGACCGCGTTCGGTCAGCTTAAAGCGCGCATGGCATCGTCCGAGGCGCAAACGTACGTGGAGCGCGCGCAGCGCAACGGCGACCGCGCGTTTGTCGGTGAAATCGTGCGCGAAGCCGATAACGAAGCGTTGCGCCATCTCAACGGCGCGATTCGCCGCGCAACTGCAAGAGCGGCGTCATCGCTTTGGCCGGCTGGACGGCGAACGCGTCAACCTGTTGGTCAGCGTCAGCGACGATCTGGTCAAAGGCGGCGTGCATTCCGGCAACCTCGTCAAACTCGCGGCGCCGCTGGTCGGCGGCCGTGGCGGCGGACAGGCGGCGATGGCGCAGGGCGGCGGAAGCAATCCCGGCGGCGCAGAGGCTGCGCTCGACGCAATACGAGACGCGGTGCTCGACGTGAAACGCTGGCTGCTTGCGTCGCCGCGCCGCTGCTATTGCTCGGCAGTACGCCAGCCGCAGCCTGGATTCGCAAGACGTGCTCGCGCGGTACGCGCGCGCAGTGCAGGCGTTGCGCGCGCCTTCCGGTCGTCGTTTTTTCATATACCGTTTCGCAGACGGGCCCGAACAACATCGAACAGCATCATCGGCTGTATCGCAGCGGCCTCGACGTGCGCGACGAAACGCTGTCGATCGACGGCATACCGTTGCGGCGCAAACTCGTGCGCTTCGAGCAGCGCGCCGACCGTTACGCCGTCGCGCGGTTCGCGCCCAGCACCGGCGCCTACGAGCTGCTCTTCTTGGGAACCGTCAAAGACGGGCGGCATCTCGACTATACGTACGAAGCCACGCCGCTCACCCATGGCGCGAGCGCCTGGATCGATCGCATGACGATCGACGGCACGAACTTTTTGCCGCGCAGCGTGCACTTTCATACGCAGAGCGATAGCGGACCGTCGGCAGCGGCGAAGTGGAATACGGCCCCTTCGGCTCCTACTGGATGCCGATCGTCGCTACCGCCAGCGCGACGGATCAACGGCAAAGCCGGCCGACGAGCGCATCGGTTGGAGCGACTACCGGTTTCCCATCCCGTCTGCCGCCGTTCGACGTTTAAAGCGCCGCAGCCGCTTCCGCACGCCAGCGCTGCCGCCGATTTGAGTCGTTCCGGCTGCGGCCGGCATACGCCGCCGGCGTCGTCGCCTTCTTGATCGTCGCGCTTCTCTCGGATCTTCGGCCGACACCGTATAACAACTACGTGCTGCTCGCGCAGGCGTTGCTGGCGGGCACGTCGTGGATCGATTGGCCGGGCGCGTACATCGACGCGCTCGCCTACAACGGCCAGCATTATGTCATCGAAGCGCCGCTGCCGGCGTTGCTTTTGCTTGCCGGCCGTTGCGGTGTTCGGCGCGCATACGAATCAAACGCTGCTGGGAGCGATTGCTTGCGGCGCATCGCCGTCGGCGCAGCGTGGGAACTCGGCGAACGCTTTGCGGTGCCGCGCGCCAACATCGCGTGGATCTGCGGATTCTTCTTGGCGGGCACCGATCTCTTGTGGTGCGCGATCTTCGGGGACGTGTGGTTTCTGGCGCACGTTTCGGCCTGCTGCTTCACGATGCTGGCGCTGGTCGAGCTTGCCGGAAAGCGCCGCGGGTGGCTCGTCGCTTGTGGCGGTGTGCGCGGTCGGAATCGCGTTTCTCGATGATCGCCGCGATTACCGGTTATGCCTATCTGCTTATGTGTCACCGCGAATGCGACGTTTCGAAGGGAAGCGACGTCAGATGCTTGGACATGAACACGATGCGTGCGTTCGCGGTTTTGCCATGCGTCTTGATCGTCGCCGCAGCGTGGTGGGTCGCGTATAACCAAGCGCGTTGGGGAACGTGGAACGACATCGGTTACACGGCATGGTATCATCAGGACCAGGTCGGCATGCCGACCGGCTCGCCATTTCGTCTGGAGTATCTTCCGAATCAGTTGTGGTCGTTCTTTGTGCAGTGGCCGACGCTGCTGCCGGATTTCCGTGGTTGCGCCCCGAGTTTTCCGGCGTCGCGCTCACGTGGACGTCGCCGGCGCTGTTGCTCGCCTTTCTTGCGCGCGCACGCCGTTGCGCTGGACGGTCGCTTTGTGGGTTGCGACGATACTCGACCGCCATACCGAATCTGCTCTACTACGTGAACGGCTTCGCGCAGTTCGGCATGCGCCACGCGCTGGATTTTGAGCCGTTCTTGGTCGGCGCTTGATGCTGCTCGCCGTGCGCGTGAAGTTTTCCGAAATGGGGTTACGCGTTGGCCGCGTATTCGATAGTGGCAGGCTTATGGGGCTGCTGGTACTGGCAGCATTTCGTACGCGCGGCGTAAGATCCGTCGGCGTCGCACCACCGGCGCGCGCAGGCGCGTTCCGGCGCAAACCGATAGCCGCACGGTGCGCCGGCAGGCCTTCCGATTGCGACGCTTCGCGCGTCAGGGTCGCATGTCGACGAACGGCGACGGCAATCGCAACGCGGCCGCTCGCAAGCGCGCGGGTCTCTCGGCGTCGCCGGCGATACGCACGACCACTTCGGGCGAAAGATAACGCCGCAGCGCGCGAGCGTATGATGCGCCAAAGGAGCCGGCCGCGCCGGCGCGTTCTGCGTAGACCGAAAGCGTGCGTTGCGCCATCTCGCGATACGTTGCATCGCCGGTGAGCGCATGCAAACGCAACAGCGCTTCGGCGACGATCCCGTTATCGGTGATCGGGCGGTCGCGCAACGTGAGGCGGCCCAATGCGCCGGCTTCTTCGAGGCGATCGTAGAAGCCGCCGTCGGGAGCTTGGAAACGATTGCGCAGCGTCGTCGCCATTGCGATCGCGCGATCGCAAGAAACGGGCTTCGCCGCCCAGTTCGTACGCCTCGAAAAGCGCACGGAGGTACGCTGCGTGATCCGTCAGCAGCCCGCGCACCGACGCGCGATCGTCTTCGCCGAGTACGTGAAAGAGCACGCCGTCGGAATCGAGTAGACGCTCGTGAACCGCATCGAGCGTCGCTTCGGCCTCGCGCAAGTATCGCTGCGTCGTCGAGCGCGAGCGCCACCCAGCAGAGCGCACCTGCCAAGACCGCACGTCCAGTTCGTATACGAGGTGCGATCGACGAACGGCGCGTTCGTGGCTGCGGCGTTCCTCGAGCGGCAGTTCGTAGTACGCTTCGTCCGCGTCTTGGCTGCCGGCAAAGACCTTACGTCGCGCGATCGTAGAGGACGCTTGCGAACGTACTCGGTTGCCGAACGCAGCGTGGCGCCGAAACAGCTTCGTCGGGCGTGTAGAACACGAGCATCGCCGAGAACGCGCAAAAGCCCGGCGTGGTCTTCGGCCATCTTTTCGAAATGCGGAACGCTCCAATCGCGCGTCGTGGAGTAGCGAAAAAATCCGCCCTCAACGTGATCGTACGTGCCGCCCTGCGACATGCCGCGCATCGTGCCGGCGACCATGTCGTACAACTGCTGCTTGCCGGTCGCGCGCCATTCAGTCAAAAGAAACTCGAGCGCTTCAGTCTGCGGAAACTTTGGTTCGCTGCCGAAGCCGCCGAATCTGCGATCGTAGCTGCGTTCGAGTTCTTCACGCAGCCGTACGACCGGCGTATCGTCGAGCGCTTCTAAGCGAAGCGTCCGGCGCTATTTTGCGCAACGTCGGGCAGCGTGGCGATCTCGTCTTTGCGTTCGGTATAGAAACGCGCGATCTCCAAGAGCGCGCGCCGCATCTGTGCCGGAGGAAGGTACGTCGCGCCGGTGAGCGTTCGTCCTGCCGGCGTGAGAAAGGCGGTCGTCGGCCAGCCGCCCATGTTGTAGCGCGCATTGATATCGGGACGGCGATCGTTATCCACGCGGATGGGCACGAAGCGTTCGTTGATCGTCGCGATGACTTCGGGATCGGAGTATGTCGTTTCGTCCATGACGTGGCACCAATGGCACCACACCGCCGAGATGGAGAGCAAGATCGGTTTGTCTTCGGCGGCAGCACGCGAGAACGCAGCGTCGTCCCAGCCATCCAGTGGATTTCGGCCGCGCGATTGGGACGCGGCGAAAAGCGAAACTCACTCGAGGTCATCGGAAGACCCGCGGAAAAACGAGGCGCCGTAAAAGACGGCGATGGTCGCATATGCTGCCAGCGCCGCGGTACCGGCCGCCGTCCAGCCCAGGAGCGCACGCGCATCGCAAAGTATGCGGCAAACGCGATGCTCAGCACGCAGTAGCGACGGTGCGTGCGGGCATCCATCCGGTACACCATTCCGTCGTAATACCCGCTTCGGCCGCGGCTGCGACGCCAGGCCGCAATCGCGACTGCCGCCGCCAGAAATGCCCCTGCCGCACTGTAGAGCATGTCTAAAGAGTAGCGCTGTCGTACCGTCGAACGCCACGTGCAATGGCCGCAAAGAAAACCGGAACGCGACCCGGATCGCTTGCCGACCTATCGTAAAAAGCGCGACTTCAAGGAGACGCCGGAACCGAGCGGCCGCAAGGAGTCGTCGGCGTAAACGCCCGCGCTTCGTGGTGCAGATGCACCGGGCGACGCGGCTGCATTACGATTTTCGGCTGGAAGCCGGCGGCGTGCTCGCATCCTGGGCGGTCCCGAAGGGACCGACGCTGGTTGCAGGCGACCGGCGGCTTGCCATGCACGTGGAAGATCATCCTATGGATTATCGTGACTTCGAAGGCACGATTCCCGCGGGCCAGTACGGCGCCGGCAGCGTCATCGTCTGGGATCGCGGCACGTATTCGCTCGCCGAAGGCGACGATCCGGCGGCCGAGATCGCCAACGGCAAGATCAAGTTCGTGATGCACGGCAAAAAACTCAAAGGCGAGTTTACGCTGGTGAAGATTCGCGCGCGTGAAGACGAGCACGGCGATCCCTGGCTGCTGATCAAAGATCGCGACGAGCACGTCGATCCGAAATACGATCCGGCCGATCATCCCGAATCGGTCAAGAGCGGTAAGACGCTCGCCGACATCGCGGCCGATCCGCATGCCAAGACGTGGCAATCCAAACCGCGCGTCGCGGCGACGCCGCGGCGCCGCGGCGCGCGCGCAGCGGCGAAGCGCGATCCGGTGCCGCACATCACATCGCCGATGCTGGCGACGCTGGTCGAAAAACCGTTCGACGATCCGGACTGGCTGTTCGAAATCAAGTGGGATGGTTATCGCGCAATCTGCACCATTGAGGAAAATTCGTCTCACGCTGCGTCTCGCGCAACGGCCTCGATATGCTGCGCCGCTTTCCCGGCCTATCGGAGCTTGCCGAGCGCGTTCGAAAGCGTGCCGATCGTCGTGGACGGCGAGATCGTCAGCCTCGACGCCGAAGGCCGTTCGTCATTTCAGCGCCTGCAAGAATCGCAAAAACGGCCGGCCGGGCTGACGTTCGTGGCGTTCGATCTGCTCTACGCCGACGGCCGCGATTTGCGTAAGGAGCCGTTGGAAGAACGCAAGGCGCTGCTCGAGCGCTTGATTCGCGACAACGAGCTCGTGCTGTATTCCAAGCACGTCGTGGAAACGGGCAAAGATCTCTACGAGATCGCGCGCGAGCGGCAACTGGAAGGCATCATCGGCAAGCTGCGCGACGTCGAAATATCAAGAACGCCGCAGCCGCGATTGGGTGAAGATCAAAACGAGCCTGGAGCAAGAGTTCGTCGTCGGCGGCTGGACCGAACCACAAAGGCAGCCGCAAAGGATTCGGCGCGCTGCTCATCGGCGTTACGATGAGAAAGTCGTTGCGCTACGTCGGCTCGCGTCGGCACCGGCTTTTCAAGCAAAGTGCTGGCCGATCTGTACGAGCGGCTGCGCAAGCTGGAACGCAAAACGTCGCCGTTCGTCAATGCGGTCGATGCCAATGCGCCGACGCATTGGTGCAAACCCGAGCTGGTGGTGCAAGTGCGGTTTACGGAATGGACGCGCGACAGTTATCTGCGCCACCCCGCATATCTCGGCATTCGCCTCGATAAAGATGCGGCCGACGTGGTCGCCGAGAAGCCGGCAAACAGGATGAGCGCGGCGCAACGCGTGAGCGTGCCGATCGGCGACCAGACGCTCTCGCTTTCGAATCTCGACTAAGGTGCTGTGGCCGCGCGACGGCTACACGAAGGCGATCTCATCGAGTACTATCGCAGCGTCGCCAGGCTCTCGTGCCTCATCTGCGCGCGATATCCGCTGACGCTGCAACGCTATCCCAACGGCATCGACGGCGCGCAGTTCTTTGAAAAACAGATGCCACGCGGCATGCCGGATTGGATCGATCGCATTGCGCTTCCCACGCCAGGCGGCCGACAGCGCGAAACGACCTTCCCGGTCTGCAACGATGAACCGCAGCCTGGTCTATTTCGCCAATCTGGCAGCCGATCGTATTGCACGTGTGGACGTCGCACCTTCCGCATCTCGACGAACCGGATTACGTGCTCTTCGATCTCGACCCGGGCGAGCGGTGCACGCTGCGCACGCTGGCAACCGTCGCGCTGGCCGTTCGCGAGCTTCTCGAAGAGATCGGACTGCAGCCGTTGGTGAAAACGACCGGCGGATTCGGCGTGCACGTGGTGGTGCCGTTGGCCGCCGGCTACTCGTACGACAGCGCGAAGATCTTTGCCGAGATCGTCGCGCGCCGCGCCGCCGGCGAACTTGGCGAACGGGCGACGCTGCAACGTACGATTGCCAAACGCCCCGACGATGCGGTCTACATCGACTACGTGCAGGTCGGGATGGGCAAGACCATCGTCCCGCCATACTCGGTCCGCGCCCGCGACGGCGCGCCGGTGTCGACGCCGCTGCACTGGGAAGAGGTCGAAGCCTTCGCGCGGCGCCGCGGCGCCACGCTGCCGGCCGACGAATTCGCCAAACACACCATTGCGCACAATGCCGCGCCGCCTTGACGCGCGAGGGCGACCTTTGGGCCGGCGCCGGCTGGAAGCGCCAGCGGCTCGACCGGGCCTCTGCCGCGCTGCCCGGCGCTGGAGCGCCTAGAGGGCTAGCAAACGGGCGGGCGCCTTGGGTAAAATACTCAACCTATGGCGCATGCAATTTGGTCGGGTGCAATCAATTTCGGACTGGTCACGATTCCGGTCAAGCTCTTCACGGCGGTCAAGACGAACGATCTGTCGTTCAACTTGCTCCACGCAAAAGACGAGGGGCGCATCAAGTACGAGCGGGTCTGCAGCGTTGACGGCAAGCCCGTTCCCTGGGACGAGATCGTCAAAGGCTATGAGTTCGAAAAGGGCGAGTACGTCACGCTCACCGACGAGGACTTCAAAAAAGTTAATCCTGAGGCGACGCAATCCGTCGATATCGTCGAGTTTGTCGAACTCGAGAAAATCGATTCGATGTACTTCGACAAGCCGTACTATCTCGAGCCGACCAAACAAGGGCGCCACGCGTACGCGCTGCTGCGCGAAGCGCTAGCCAATAGCAAGCGCGTTGCCATCGCGCGCGTCGTGATTCGCACCAAAGAGTATATCGCCGCCGTTAAACCGGTCGAGGACGCGCTGGTTCTCGAACTGATGCATTGGGCCGAGGAGATCGTTGCCGCCGATACGCTCGACGTTCCGGGTCAGGAAAAGCTGCCCGAGAAAGAGATGAAGATGGCGCGCATGCTCATCGACACGATGAGCGTTGACGAGTTCAAACCCGAAAAGTTCGAGAATAAGTATCACGACGAATTGATGACGATGATCGAAGCGCGCGCGGCCGGCAAGGAACTACCGAAGGCCAAGAAGGCGCCGGCGCGTTCGAAGGTCGTCAACCTCATGGACGTGCTCGCGCAGAGTTTGGAAGAAAGCAAGAAGCGGCGCACCGGTACGAACGGCAAAGCCGCGACGAGCAAACGCCGCAAAAAGACCGCCGCCTAAGCGCCGTCCGGCGCCTCGCTTTGCGGCACCGCGCTTGCGCGAAGTCCCATTGCGAGCGCGATCGCTCCCAGCGTCAACGATTCCACGCCGGCAAAACGCGGGCCGAATGCGCCGAGCAGACTCGTCGAGACCGGCGGCGCGAGCATTCCGGAGAGTGAGTCGAGCGCGGAGCTCGTCGCCGAGCACCCTCCCTTGCTCGCGATCCGAAGCGGCGTTGCTGATGAGCGCGACGATTCCGGTATTGGCCAAAGCCATGCCGAACGAGAACAGCAGCATCGTGACCGTCATGAGCGCGAGTTCGTGCACGAACGGAAGGACGGCAAAGCCGCAGACCAACGACGCCAATCCGAGATTCGACATGCCGCGGTCGCCGAGACGCGCGGACACCCGTCCGACGACAACGGCGTTGTTCAACACGTTGAAGACGGCAAACAACGAGAAGAAGTAATCCGTTTGCGCGAGCGAAAAACCGAGTTGCCGTTGGAAGTAGAGGGCGAACACGGCAAACCATCCATAGAGCGCGAGCGATAGCGCGAGTTTCTGCCATAGGATACGAGCGAGCTTTGGTTCGCCAAAACTCGACAGAACCGCGCGGAGCGAAAAGCGTTCGTAGTCGTCGTGTGTGCGCGACCGCGACTCCGGCAGCATGACGACCGTGATGACTAGTGTCAGAAACTGCAAGCCGGCCGCAACGTAGAACGGCATTGCGAAACCGAACTTCGCGAAGAGAATTCCGCCGCCGGCCGGTCCGAATACCATCCCCGCAGCGAACATCGCGCCGACCATGCCGAACGCTCGCGACGCGTTCTTGCGGCGTGACGAGATCAGCGACGTACGCCTGTGTAATGCTGATGTTGCCGCCGGAGATGCCTTCGATGATGCGCGCGACGAATACGACGGCGATCGGCGCGACGGCCAGCGGTACGGCAATCTTCGGCGCCGCTCCCAGCATTGCCCAACCGATCGTTGCGCCGATCTGGCTGACGATCAACACGAGTTTGCGTCCGGCGCGATCGGAGACCATGCCCCAAATCGGCGCGGCAACGAACTGACAGAGCGAAAACGTCGCCATCAGTAAACCGACCACCGCCGCCGAGGCGCCGAAGTGCGTAACGAAGTACGGCAGCATCGGGATCATCATGCTGAATCCGACGATGTCGATGAACGTTACGCCGAGGATCGGCAGAAGGCGAACGATCATCGCGCCTCGATCGGTAACACGATGCGTGACAGACGTTCGCCTTTCCGCAGAATCTCCATCTTGTACGGGCGACTGAGATCGATGCTGGTGAGAGTTCGGTGCAGCGCATCCACATTGGGCACGCGTTCGTTTTCAAAGGCGAGCAGCACGTCACCGGCTTGGATGCCGGCGGTATCCGCGGGACTGCCGCGCTCGACGGAATCGACGGCGACCGCGTTACGATCGGCGAGATCGAACCGTCGCGCGAATGCTGCCCCGACGACGACGTCTTGCGCGGCGATGCCGAGGTAACCGCGTCGTACGCGGCCGTCGCGCATCAACAATCCCGCCACGTGTTTGGCGGTGTTGATCGCAATCGCGAAACACAAGCCTTGGCCGGGAAGCACCGCGGTATTGACGCCGACCACTTCGCCTGCCGCGTTGACCAGTGGTCCACCCGAGTTGCCGGGATTGAGCGCGGCGTCGGTTTGAATGATGTTGTCCATGAGGCGGCCCGATTGGGATCGCAGCGATCGGCCGAGCGCACTCACGACGCCCGCGGTCACGGTGTAGGCGAGCCCGTACGGATTACCGACGGCGACGACGAGTTGACCGGGACGCAGCGTCGCGGAATCGCCGAGTTCGGCGGCCATCAGCGGTGCATCGGCGCGGAGCACTGCGAGATCGGAGTGCGGATCTTCGGCGACCAGCGTTGCGGCGAACTCGCGTCCATCGAGCAGCGTGACGCCGATAGCGCCGGCATCGTGCACGACGTGACTATTGGTGACGATGAAGCCGTCGGGCGCCAAGACGAAGCCGCTGCCCGATCCCTGACCGCGGTCGTGACGGACCGAGATGGCGACGACGGACTGGCTGACGCGCTCCGCGGCCGCGGTCACCGCCGCAGAGTACGGATCGAGTTCGAACGACGCGCGGTCGAGCGTTGAGACGGAAACTGCCATTGCGCTCCTCCAACCGCTTGCCGCAACGGGGGAGTTTCGCCGCAGCGGGGCGCTCCTGGGCTCTTCACGAATCGGAACCCCGCCGCGCCCAGATGGCGGAATTGGTAGACGCGCTGGTTTCAGGTATCAGTGGTGGCAACACCGTGGGGGTTCGAGTCCCTTTCTGGGCATGGCAGCAGCGATATCACGAACTCGGTGGGGTTTACCGGTTTCGTGTATTCCTACGGGATGCTGCTCGTACTTGGGCTTTGTCTTTTGGTTCTAGCAGATGTCCGCCATACCCGGGTATTCATGCGGCTATTCGGTGATCAAACGATGGGTGGCGATGGTCGTAGCGAGAGTCTTTGGAGTTGGAGTTGACCGACCTTCGTGGATAGTTTTTGATTGGTGATCACGCCGCGTGTTCCCCTTCGAAATCGATCGGCGACAGGTACTGCAGCGCCGAATGAGCACGATGAGGATTGTACCAGGATTCAATGAACGAGAAGACCGCCAAGCGTCCTTCGGCCTGTGTGCGGAAGCGGCGACGTGCGAGCAACTCGCACTCGAGTGTGGCAAAGAAACTCTCGCACATCGCATTGTCGTAGCAATCGGCAACGGAACCCATCGAGCGATGTGTATTGCGAGCCTTGGTCTGAATGATGGATCACCGCGTTGGTGCGTTGATGAATGGCCATATCGAGCGCGTCAAGGACCACTTCCGGGCGCAGGTCGTTTGTCATCGACCAGCCGACGATCCGCCGGCTAAACGGGCGTTCATGCGCACAGATGGATCCTTATATAGCGCGCGGTGCGACCTTGCGGCTAGCCAGCAACGCCGGCACGATGCCGCAGAGCTGCAACGCCGCCAATAATCGCCATGCGACATCGTACCCGTACGTTTGTGCGAGAGCGCCGAAGATCGCGGGCGTCGCAAACGCCGCAAGCAACGTCCATGTCAGGCCGACGCCGAGCGCGCTTCCGGAATGCTCCTCGCCGCCGATTTCGGCGAACCCAATGACGCTGACGCCCAACCACCCTTCGGCCGTAAAACCCAACGCAATCGAAAGCAGCGTGGCGATCCAAACCGGTGTGCCTATTCCAACTGCAGCAACGCCGATGGCGGTGATTGCGACGAGTACGCACACCGTCGCGAGCGGCAAGGCACGGCTTCCTTTGAAAAGATGATCGCTTAGCCATCCCCACGACAGCCGTCCGGCGATCGCGGCCAGTTGCGAGACGGTGTACAAGCCGAGTGCAACGCCCAACGAATAGCCGGCCCGATGCACCAACGTGAGGGTCCAAAATCCAACGAGCGCAAGTTGTCCGGTGATGAGCACCATTGACGTCAAGGTCATGAGAATCAGGCGCGATTCACGGGCGATTGACAGCATGCCGACGAGCATGGTGGCCAGCGATACGCGGTCGCCATGCAGTTCGTCGGGCTCGCGATAGAAACGCGAAGCAATGCCGCCGCCGACGAGCGTCAAAACGCCGGCCGCGCCGAGCGCAGCTTGATAGCTGACGCGCTGCGCTATGAACGGCAGGAGCAGCGATCCCACGACGCCGGCGGCCGGTACGCCGCACTGCCGGATTCCCATCGCGAGTCCGCGACGTTCGCGCGTAAAGAAGAAGATGATGGCGTGGCTTCCGGCCGGCGTGACCGCTGCGTAGCCGACGCCGTAGAGCAGCAAAAAGCCGAGAAGCCACCAATAGTTCGCATGAAGCCCTGCGATGATAAGCGACACGCCCATGAGGATGCCGCTCCATAAGACGACGGCTTTGTCGCCAAACCGGTCGGTCAAGAGTCCGGCCATCGACGTCATCGCGACCGAACCGACGAACTGCACGGAGAGAATCCAGCCGAGCTGCGCTTGATCCAGGTGCAGGGTATCCCGAATGAACGGCATGAGCGCCCCGGTCGCCATGATGCAGAGCGACGCGCCCAGCATCGCGCCAGTGAACAGCGCAAGCACCTCGCTGGGCGACTCCGGCATAGGGTTATGCGGGCGAACCCGCCGTGGCTCAAACATGGCGGAAAGCGTCTTCGGCGCCCTCCAGCGAAGTGGCTCTTGTGAAAGTGCCTTCCGATATCGGGCACCATCTCATCATGCTGGCCTTGACGGCTCCGGCAGCGGTCATCGTGTGGTTCGTCTTTCACAACGTCTACGTCGACTTGAGCCGTGCGGCGAATGCGGTCGGCTATGTCGATCCAATGACGCAGATGGGCGTTACGCTGGGCTATTTTGCGATGATCGGCGGTTCGCTCATCCTCGGCCTCATCGCACTGTGGTCTGCGGTGCAGATCGTCCGGCTCATCTTTACCGCACGCAAAGTCTGACGTGCTCGTTCATTTGATTGCCAATCCTCGCGCCGGCCGAGGGGCGACGGCATTGAAGGCAGCAGAGGCTGCGTTGCGCGCGGCAGGCGTAGGAATACTGCAGCAGCACGATCGAGAACGCCCGGATGGCATCGTGGTTGCCGGCGGCGACGGCAGCATTGCACGCGCGATTCCGAAGGCGATCGAGCTGGGCGTTCCCATCGGCGTTATTCCGCGCGGCACGTTCAACGAACTGGCCCGAACGCTCGAGATTCCGTTCGACGTTTCCGGTGCGTGTTCGATCATTGCGAACGGCGTCACGAGAACGATCGACGTTGCGCTCGTCAACGGCGCCTACTACGTCAACGAAGCGAGCATTGGCGCGTCGAGCCGCATCACGTGGCTGCAACGCAGCGAAGAGAAACAACGGCTCGGGTGGGGCGCCATCGCCGCAAGCGCCGTTCACGGTTTGCGCTACCTGCGGCCGTTTCACGCAACCGTCGAATGCGGCGATCGTACCGACGCGCTGCGCGTGATTCAGATCACCGTCGCCAATAGCAATCGTTTTGGCGGAATCATCAACGTTCGCGAAGCGGCGATCGATGACGGCGCATTGGACTGTTATGCGATCGAAGCCGCGGGCATCTTTCCCGTGTTCTCCTTGCTCCTCGGAGCGATCCGCCGCGGCGCTCACGGACTGCCGGGCGTTCGCACCTACCGGGGAACGGCCGTTCGTATCAGCGGTCCGCATCCTCACCGGATCGCGGCCGACGGCGAGCTGGCAGGCACCACGCCGGCGGTCTTTGAGGTGCTCCCCAGGGCGCTTAAGATTTTTGCGCCTCACGCTTGACGGGTTCGTACTAATGCGCTATTGTACTAGTGTACTAATACAATAGCACTCAGAAAGGACTTCACCCATGATCTCCACGTTTTACCGGCCCGCCCCCGCAAACGATGCTCGTCCCAGCGTGATTCCGGCCCGCCGTGAATCGGGACTCTTCCCTGGCTGGGGCCCGAAAGTCTAAGGAGCCTTCGTGCCCGCCGTCCTGACGGTGGATCCGCGCAGCGGCGTGCCGATCTACCTGCAAGTAGTCGAGCAGATCAAGCGGTCCGTTGCACTGGGGATCCTGGCGAGCGGCGAGCAACTGCCGACCGTCAAGCAGCTTGCGCTCGAACTGACCGTCAATCCGAACACCGTAGCGCGCGCCTACCGCGAGTTGGAACGCGATGGCGTCATCGAGACGGCTGTCGGCCGAGGCTCCTTCGTGAGACGTGACGGTGGCGTGGACTCCTCCCGCGTGGCGGCCGAGATTGCGGGCGATGCGCTCGACGTGGCGCTGCGCGAGGCCAAGTCGGTCGGCTTGACGGCCGATCGAGTGCGCGAACTTTTCGAAACGGCGTTGCGCCGCTGGTTTATCAATGCTGCAAAGGATGCATGACCGATGAGCACCATAACGATTTCCCACCTGCGTAAAGAGTACGGCAGCGTCGCCGCCGTCGACGACCTCTCGCTAGAAGTGCCCGACTCAACCGTCTTCGGTCTGCTCGGACCGAACGGCGCCGGAAAAACGACGACCTTTAAATGCATGCTGGGTTTGGCGCGCGCGACCGCCGGCGACGTTCGCTACGACGGCCAGCCATTGCGCCCCGAAAGTTTCGAGCGTATTGCGTACGTCCCCGAACGCAGCGTGCTGTATGAAGGCTTCACCGTCGACGACCACATCGAGATGACCCGGCGCGCGTTTCGCGCGTTCGAGCCGGCACGTGCACGAGCGCTGCTCGAACAGTTTGGCGTCGACCCGCGCAAACGCGTACGCGCGCTGTCAAAAGGCATGAAGACCGCTGTGATGGTGGCGCTGGCGTTCTCGCGAGAAGCGCAGATCCTGGTGCTCGACGAACCGACGGGCGGCCTCGATCCCGTCAACCAACGTCACGTCTTGAGTTTGATGATCAGCGAGGCGGCCAAGGGGCATTCGATCATCTTCTCATCGCACCAAATCGGTCAGGTCGAGCGCGCCGCGGAGCGCATCGCGATCGTGCAGCACGGGCGATCGATCCTTCAGGGTCTCGTCGACGATCTCAAAGCCGATCGCAAGATCGTCGAAGGCGTCGTGCCGGTTTCCGGCCTTGTGCTCGACGGCATTGCTCGCGATGCGCGCGTCGCGCGCTGCGATCGCAGCGAACGCGTCGTTCGCCTGTTGGTCACCGACGGCGCACCCGAGATCGCGGGGCGCTTGGCGCAAGCCGGCGCGACCGGCATCCGGGTTCTCGACATGAACTTGGAAGATATCTTTCTCTACGCCGTATCACCGGCTGACGCGACGACCGACGTCGTCGTACAGGAGCCCGCATTGTGAACTACATCGAATGGTTACGCGTCCGTAACTGCTTGCGCACGACGGCGTTCGTTCTGCTCATCGTTGTCGCGGTCGCCGGCGTGTTACGCGTTTCGCTCTCGCGCTACATGTCGCCGGCCCAGTGGGTGCGGCACATTGCACGGGAGCCGGCCGCTACCCAGACCCATCTCACGCTCGCGGACGGCACGAAGCGAACGATCATCGACAGTCCCGCCGACCGTACGCACGTCGTCGTCGACGACCGCGGAAAGGCCGGTACCCATATCGTCATCACGGAACCGGCAAGCCGCGCGCATAAGGATTCGTCAAACGTGCAGATCGGGAGCATCCATGTAAACGAATCCCGCCAAGGAAATCTCACGACGACAACCATCGACACCAACGGCGCGGTGCCAATGCTGTACTTCATGGGGTTTGCGGACGTCATCGCGCTCATCATAGCGACCGTGCTCGCGGCACCGTTCGCGCGTGAAATGGACGGTCATCTCGAGATCGCACTCACCAAACCGGTCTCGCGCGTGAAGTACGCGATCGGTATCATAGGCGCAGACGTTGCCGGCATCGTGCTAGCGAGCGCTGTGGCCGTGATTGCGTGTTATATCTGCGAACTGTTCTTCGGCACGTATCGCGTTGATTTCAGCGGCCTTAATTGGCGCGCGATCCTCATGGGCCTGATGATGCCTCCGGCGTGGTACGCCCTGCTCTGTGCCGCAACAACGTGGTTCTCGCGCGCCTACGGCGCCGTGCTCGGATTTGCATGGCCGGTCGCAATCGTCGTCGGCGTTCTGGCGGTGGTGCACGTGAGCACGCCGTTGGGTTTGCTGGTCCACGATGCCGCATGGGTGCTCTCGCGCCTCGATCCGCTGACTTACCTGAAGTTCGCGACGCCGGACGAAAACGGCACCGTGACGTACTCCGGAACAGATTTCGCGATGCGCTTCGGCATCGAGATCCTGCTGTTCGTCGTCTATGCAGCGTTAGCGCTGGTGCGCTGGGAACGCGTGGAGGCTTAAGCGATGCAGCTCTTTGGAACGCAATGTTCGCTCGTTCTGGGTTCGTGGCGTTTGCAACTCGTGCTTCGTCTGGACGACGTCGCGATGCCCGCCGAAGGCGGCGATCGAGTTACAGAACGAAGCCGGTTCTCACCGCCGGACGGAGATAGCGAAAGCCGTCTTTCCCGACAACGTAAAGGTAGATGTTTGGGATGAGCGGATCGCCGGCATAGTTGAAGGAGAACTGCCCGGCCAGCGTTGTGTAGGAACCGCCTCGCTGCAACGAGCGCAGTACGTTGGTACGCGAGGCCGCGCCGGCTTGTTGAGCGGCTAGAATGATCAACTGCGCGGCAGCGTAGCCATACTGCGAAAAGAGTGTGATGGCGCCGGCTTCGCGCTGAAAATCGGTAATCAACGATGTGGCGCTGGGAATCTTGTTGATCGGCGGCAGCGACGATGCCACCCATGCGCCGTCGAGTTGCGCGGCGTACGTCGAAATTGTCTCCATGTTGAAAAATCCGTCGCTCGCGCCAAAATCGCCGTTGTAACCGGCGAGCCGCAGCGCCGAAGCGATCGGCCCCATGGCCATCGTCTTACCTGCGAGAAAGACGTAACCCGGGGAGCGGTCGAGGACGCTGCGCGCCGCCGCAGCCGGGTCAGTGGTGGCGGCCGGAAACAGCAACACGTCGGCGGGATGACGGTCGGCTTGCGCCTGGCCGACGAAGCCGCGCGCGACCTCGTAGCCGTAATCGCCGTCGAATGCGACCGCAATGGCGTTGACACCGCGTTTCCCTTCGAGCGCGACTTGTGCGAAGAGTTTCCCCGACGTGCTATCTTTGGCGGGCAGACGATAGACATTGTGGTATCCACGCTGTGTCACTGCATCGGCCGTTACGGTCGGTACCACGACTGCGAAGGTTTGATTGGCGTAGCGCGGGAGAGCGGCAAGCGTCATCGCGGCGGTAAGATTTCCGACAACCGCGACGACGGTCGAGTCGGCCGCCGCGGCGTTGACGTTTGACATTGCGACGCCCTGATCGTTTCGGTCGTCGAGTCCGCGAGCAGCCCACGCGTGTGAAATTGGCGCGTTAAAACGGTTCTGCTCGTCTACAGCGGCCTGCACGCCTTTGAAGACGTCTTGGCCGTACTTGCCGAGTTCGCCCGAGAGCGTCACGTTGACCGCGATGGAGAGCTGCTGCAGGAACTGGCCGTACGGCAGAATCGGTTGGCCCGGAACGATCTGCGCGCGCGCGCGTCCATTCGAGGCAGCCAGTGCGGCCGCTGCACCGCCAAGAAAGCGCGTCCGTTTCATCGGTACGCACTCACCGTCGTCAGCAAAAAAAATACCGAGAACGCCATGTTCGAGAGAAAGACGCGGTGGTTGATGAACGACAGCGCGGCCCCACTGCGAAAAAGCATCTCTTCGTACGTAATGAGCACGGCGACTCCGCCGACGCCGACGTAATAGACCGCGCCGGCGCGGTCCAAGACTCCGGCAAGCGCGAGCAACCCGAGCACGAGCGCGTGTAAGACGACCGGTGCGAGACGCGCGGTACTTTCGCCGAAGCGTACCGGCAGAGAGCGAATCCCTTGGGCGCGGTCGACGCCGAGATCCATGAGCGCGTAGACAATGTCGAATCCGGCTACCCACAGCGTGACGGCGGCAAAGAGCGCTAGAGAAGCGGGCGTAACGGTATCCGCGACGGCAATGTACGCACCCAAGGGCGCCAAACCGTCGACCGCGCCGAGCACGAAATGTGCCGACCACGTAAAGCGTTTGCAAAGCGGATAGACGAGCAGCAACGCCCCAGCGATGGGCAGCAAGGCGACGCAGAGCGGATTGAGCATCCACGCTGCGACGGTCAACAGGAGCAGGCCTGCGATAGTCGCCCAGACCATCGCTGCCGGCGTGAGGCGGCCGCTAGGCAGCGCGCGGCGAGCCGTCCGCGGGTTGCGCGCATCGATCTCGCGATCGAGATAACGGTTGACGGCCATGGCCGCAGTTCGTGCACCCACTACCGCTAAGGTAATCCAAAAGAGCTTGGAAACTGCTGGAAGCCCACGTGCGCCCAAAATGGCGCCGACATAGGCGAAAGGCAATGCAAACAGCGTGTGCTCGACGCGGATCTCCGCCAGAAAGAGACGCAACGGCTTCACGGGCGAGCGTCCGGAGAGCGAAGGAGCCGCTCGTACGCGGTCGTGCCCTGGCCGGACCAAGCGTCCGGCGCAAGCGACTGCAGCACCCGCTCGAGGCCGTACCGTTCCCAGCGTTGCGTCACGCGGTCGCGCGTCGCGGCGTCCATGAGCATGTCGGGCGGCCACTCGCGCATGTAACCTTCCGATGCATCCTTGCGGGTGGCATCGATGCCCATCTTCATCCCATACGCAACGCTGTACGAACCATGGTCGAGGTCGTCGACCGGACCGGGCATCGTAACGACGTCGCGCTCGGGCGCGAGATTGTTGAGCACGTACCACGCCACTTCGCGCGTGTCGGCCACGTCGATGTCGTCATCGACAATCACGAGCAATCGCGTCAGCATCATCATGTGGCCCAAGCCCCAGAGCGCGTTCATCACTTTTTTCGCGTGGCCGGGATAGGATTTGCGAATCGACACGATGGCAAGATTGTGAAATCCGCCTTCAACCGGGAGATTCATATCGACGACTTCAGGAAGTACCGCCTGCAATAACGGAAGGAAGATACGTTCCGTCGCTTTGCCGAGCCACGCGTCTTCCATCGGCGGTCTACCGACGACCGTTGCGGGATAGATCGGATCGCGGCGGCGCGTCATGGCGGTGACGTGAAACGTCGGATAGGAATCGGCCAAACTGTAGACGCCGGTGTGATCCCCGAACGGCCCCTCAACGCGCAGATCGCCGTTATCCACATAGCCTTCGAGCACGAACTCGGCATCGGCGGGAACGAGCAGGTCGACGCTGCGCGCGCGCACGAGTTCGACCGGCTTGCCGCGCAGTATGCCGGCGAAGGCAAACTCATCCAGCAACGGTGGAAGCGGCGCGGTTGCCGCGTAGGTTAGCGCCGGATCGGTGCCTAGAGCGACGGCGATGGGGATGCGTTCGCCCCATGCGGCGGCGTGCGCGTGCCCGTGTTTATGACGTTGCCAGTGCATGCCGGTCTCGTTCGGTCCGTAAACTTGCATGCGATACATACCGACGTTGCTGCGTCCGCTCTTCGGATCTTTGGTGATCACCAGCGGTAACGTGATAAAAGGGCCGGCGTCGAGTGGCCACGTCGTAAGCACCGGCAATGACGTGAGATCCGGTTGTTCCGAAATGACCGTTTGGGCGCTGGCGCTGCGCACGATTTTCGGTAGAGCATGAGTCAATGGCGCCAGGGCGCGCGCCGCTTTGATCTTTTCGAAGAAGGAGCCGGGAGCGGGTGGCGCGATAGCGATGAGCGAGCGTACGCGTTCGCCGACTTCGTCGAGGTTCGCAGCATCGAGCGCCATTGCCATGCGCCGTTGAGAACCGAACTGATTGGTCAATACCGGAAACGGCGAACCGGAGACTTTGGTGAACAACAGCGCCGGACCGCCCGCTTTAACGACCCGATTGGTGATCTCGCTGATCTCTAGATGAGGATCCACCTCGGCCGTGACGACGTGCAGTTCACCGGCCGTGCGAAGCGCTTCGACGAAGTCGCGCAGCGAAGCATAGGGCATATCGCCGTTTTACACATCGCGCGCCGGAATGCTTGCGACAAAACGCGCACCGCCCTGCAATGCGGTGTCCACGACGACCTCGCCGCCGTGAGCGCGCGCCACCCATTGCACGATCGCCAAGCCTAAACCGGTGCCCGTTCCGTCGTCGTTGTGCCGGTAATACCGTTCGAAGATGCGCGCGCGTTCGGCCGGTTCGATGCCCGCGCCATCGTCCTCGACGACCAGCTCACCGGTACGTCCGTCGCAATGCGATGCGATGCGCGTCCGTGAGCGTGCGTGGCGGATCGAGTTGTCGAGAAGATTCCGTGCCATCTCGCGCAAGCGGCGTTCGTCGCCGTCGACGATTGCAGTACGCGCTTGGACGTCGAGTTCGATCGCGTGCGCTGCGGCGACCGGTGCGAGTTCGCGCGCGACCGCCACGACGATTGCGGCCAGATCCACCGGTTCGCGTTGCAGCACGGCGGGACCGGGACGCCGCGCGAGCGTCAAGAGGTCGGCAATCGCGTCCGACGCTGCTAATGCGTTACGAGAAATCGTCTCGAAGTCGCCGCGCTCTTTCTCGCCGGCGCTGCGCGTGCCGCCTGCGCGACTGCGACGATCGCCGTCAATGGCGAACGCAGTCCGTGCGCCGCGTCGGCGGCAAACTGCCGCTCGCGATCGCGTGCCGCTTCTAACGGCGCGATCGCCGCGCGCGCTAGCGCGTACGAGGCGACCGCAACGACAAGGATGAGTGGAACGTCGATCTCGAGGATCGTGAGCACGACGCGCCGCATCGCCGCATGCAGCGCGGCGTTCCCTCCGGCATTGCCAACGCCGGCGACAGCAGCGAAACGTATTCACGCCACACGAAGGCATACGCGCCGGCGCTGAGCGCGATGAGTATGCAAACGAAAATGGCGAGATAGAGGGCCGCGGTGCGAAGAACGGGGACCGCGTGTGCGAGGTCAACAGGCGCGAAAGCGGTAGCCGATACCCCACACCGTTTCGATAACGTTCTTGGCGCCGAGTTTGGCGAACTTCCGGCGCAACTGGCTGACGTACACGTCGACGATGTTGCTCGACCCGTCGAAGTCGTAGTCCCAGATGCGTTCGACGACTTGCGATCGCGAGAGCGCAATGCCGCCGTTTCGTGCGAGGAACTCCAACACGCGGAACTCCGTAGCGCCCAGCGTCAGCGGCGTTTCGTCGTACGCTACGCTGCGAGCGGCAAGGTCGATGCGCAACTTTCCCGAGGTGACGACACCGACGCACGGCCGTTCCGAGCGCCGCACGATCGCGCCCAAGCGTGCGAGCAATTCTTCTTCGACGAATGGTTTGACGAGATAATCGTCGGCACCGCAGTGCAAGTCCGGCGACCCGGTCCTCGACGGCGTCGCGGGCCGTGAGCATCAGAATGGGCGTATGGACCCCGGCTCGCCGGGCAGAACGCGCTACCTCGAAACCGTCCATTTTCGGTAAGCCGACGTCGACGACCGCAACGTCGTACGAACGGCTGACCAAATGATCCAGCCCCGCTTCGCCGTCAGCGACCACGTTGGCCGCATAGCGTTGCGCTTCGAGCATGCGGCGAATCGAGTCGCCGACGGCTTCGTTATCTTCAATGACAAGGACGCGCATGATGGTGTGCCTTAGTATTTCAACGGCGGCGGCAAAGCTACTGTAAAGGCCCCGCTCAGGAACGGATGCTCTCCGGGAGGCTGCACTTCTTGGAGAAGGATCCGGCACGGCGCGATCTGGACGGCGCCGTAGTACGTTACGTCGCGATTGATGAACGGATTAGCATACGCGTCGTACCGGATGCCGAAATACGCGTGCTCGATCGGATAGTACTTCAACCGCACGTAACCGCCGCTGGAGTGTTGGTTCGTGAGCAGCCCGTCAGCATCGTGATCGTCGCCGTACCATTGTTCGGTTTGCAAATCGAGGTTGCCGTAGCTCGCGTGCGCCAACAGACCGTAGCGTTCGTACAAATCGGCAAAGGTCAAGCGTCCCTCCGGCAGCACCGCGAGCGTGCCGCCCATTGCGGTTGCGCCGATATCCAACTCGCCTTGCGACGTTTCGGCAAGCGTATCGCGCAACCATAAACTGAACTCCGGGCTGCGCATCCACGTCGTTTCGCCCGTCGCAATCGGCTTGCCGCCGTACGCTGCGCCTTGATAGGCGGCGACCGCCGCGACGCCGTCTACCTTCAGATGACCGAACGTTCGTTCCATCTGTAACCCCCAGCGAGGTGAGGAGAGCGGCAGATTGTTGAGTCCGACGTGTGCGCCGTAGTAACCGTACTGCTCCAGATCGTCGAGACGCTGACCGGGCGATTGCGCGAGGGGCAGTTCGATGAGGCCGCCGCGAACGAGCGTCTGCGTATGTTCGCTGTAGCCGGCGGCGTACAGGAGAAACGTTCCTCCGGGCCCTCCGCCGGCACCAAGGCTGTAATGCAGAAACGTGGTGATGGGACCGATGTTCGCGCTACCCAAAATGATGCCGCCGGGAGAAAACTCTCTCGATCCGGCCGCGGGATGCTCGTCGTATTCGAGTTGATAGCGCAGCGCAAAAACGGTCGTGCCGTGTTCCGGTAACGGCAGCCGGTATCCGTGATTGCGAAAATAGTTGCCGAAGGCATTGAGCTCGGGCAAGACGCTATGGCATGCACCGCAATGCAAATGGTATCGCTGAGCGAAAATCGGAATGGCGTGCGCGGGCCGGATACAGGCGCCAAAGAACGCAAGTGAAAGGAGTGCGGCCCCAACGCTACTGCGCAACGATCGCGGCCCGCATCGGTGCTCCGTAGTGAAAGAAGCAACCGAACAAATAGGTCCCGGGCTGATCGACCGTTAAGTTTTGCGAGGACGAACCGGGCTGCAGCGCGCCCGAACTGAATCCGCCCGAAAGATTCGTGCCGTATTGTTTGAGCGCTCCAATGTTGAACGGCGATCCACTCGGGAACTGCGTCGCATTCGGAATCTCCGTCGCCGTATGCGCAAAACTGTCGGTGTTGACAAAGTGAATCTGCGATCCGACCGCCACGCTCGCAATCGGCGGCGAAAACCCACCGCTCTCGCCGAACTGCGTCTTCGTGGGTTGAAAGAGCGTCAGATTGATGTCGACCGTCGTACCGCCGCCACCGCCGCCCGAGGAGGTGGCGATTCCGCCGTTCGTGCATGACGCCAATACGAGTAACCCAGCCCACGCATAGCGCATTGCGTTCATGCGGGCCTCTCCGCGTTGCTCGAACGCAACGCGGTGAAGAGCTGCTCGTCGAGCGCGGACGATGCGAGCATCGTTTGCGTCAGATTACCTCGCGCGTCGAAGAGATACACGAACGTCGTATGCTCGTCGGGATAGCCGCGCCGGCTCTTCCGCGCCTGTACGCCGAAGACGTTGAGGATTTCACGAACGTCGAGTTCCGAACCGCTCCCGAGCAGCCAAATGCGCGAATCGGCATCGAAGCGCCGCGCAAGAGCGCTCATCACGGCCGGCGTGTCGTGTTGCGGGTCGAGCGTGATAGTGAGCAGATGCGCGCGAACCTTCGCGCTTTCTAAGCGTTGAGCCGTTAGAGCAAACTGTGCGTTGATCAGCGGACAAGCATCGGTGCAGCGCGCTGCGACGAAGGCGACCGCAAACGGCGATCCGACCAGCGACGTGACCGTGAAACGACGCCCACGCTGATCGATGAGATGCGGTTCGCCATAGACGACCGGCGCGGCGCCTTTGTTGCGCCGACGAGCGTACCCGCCGGGGCCTGGAGATGCAGTTGGCCCCGGCGAGGCGCCGTCCTCAACTTGAACGATGTCCCGCATGTTGAAACCAATGTAATGGTAGGCGCAGCCGATGAGGTACGTGCCGGGATTGCTGAGCTTCACGCTGAGGTCACCGCCGGGTTGTATGCTGCCGCTCGCGTAACCGGCCCCGAGCACGCCGTTACCACTCGGAGAGAAAGAAAGGCTTGGATTCTTCGGCCACTTCGCCGGCGGTCCGTTCGACTCGGCGATGACGTTGAGTGTGTGCGGCGACGTGGACGACAGATTGTGAATCGTTACCGTCGTACCGGGAGCGAACGCCAGCACTTGCGAGGTCTTATTCTGCGTGAAGCCGCCGACCGTTCCCCACACGGGATCCGATTCGACGCCGATGCGTCCCGTGGGTATTCCGAGGCCGATTCCGCCCGACGGCAGCGGGGAAGGGGGACCCCCGCTGCCGTTACTCGTCAACCCACCACCGTTCGTACATGCGGCCAGTGCGAATCCCGACAGCACGACGAAAACGAACGCCGGCGCAGACATTCTCATCGTGCCGGCGGAGTGGCCTCTGGCCCAGGCGTGGCCTTGGGAGCCACGACGAGCACGTCCCGCATGCCTTCGCTGTAGTGGAAGTAGCAACCGATTAGGTAGATGCCGGGCTTCACGAGCGTCAGCGTCACGGACTTGCCGGGCTCGATGACACCGCTGGCGTAGCCTTTCTTGAGCTTGCCGTTGCCTTGCGCCGTCTCGGAGAGTTTCGGATTGCTCGGAAAATTGGCCGGCGGCCCTTTGATCGTTGCGACGACGTCGAGCGTGTGCGGAATGCCGGTCGATATGTTCGTTAGCGTGATCTTCGTTTTTGGCGGAAAGCCGAGCGCTTGCGAATACTTCTCTTGGGTGAAACCGCCAAGCGTCGCACTCCAATGCGGATCGTTGATCGTGCCCAGGCCTTCCGAAGGCAACTCTTCGCTGATCTTTCCGGTACCAGCCGGCGGTTTCCATTGCGTGCCGTCCGGAAGGGTGGCGCGTAGCGCGATATCGGGCATGCCCGGCAACGTGTAATTACCGTTGCCCACGCCGGTACCGCGGGCGCCGCATGCCGCTAAAAAAAGTGCCGCAACACAAAACGCGGACGTTCTCATCATGTCGTTCCTCCCACTAGAGCGTTATGCGCCGATGCTACGGCGCCGAGGTGAAGAAAGTCTGAAGCGGTCGTTGCTACGGAGTGCGGATGGAATCGCGCAGCGCGGCAGCCAAGTTGGCCAGCGCGGCATCGCCTGTCGCATCGGCCGCCGCGCGCTGGAGTGTCTCTCGAGCGTCGGCGCGCCGCCCTTGCCGCAGCAGAACGACGCCCAACGCAAAACGCGCACGGGCGTAGCTCGGTGCAAGTGTTACCGCGACTTCCAGTTCACGTTCCGCTGCGCCGTACCGTCCCAATTGTTCTTCGGCCAGCGCGAGATCGTAGTGGGCGAGTGCGTACGATGGATTGATATGCAACAGTTTACCGAAATCTGCGCGGGCCGTCCCGGCGTCCCCGCTGCGTAGAGCGACGATACCGCGTGCGTAGAGCGCACGCGCCGCGTCGGGAGCGAGTGCGACGTAACGATCTGCGACGCGGCGTGCTTCGGCAAGATTTCCGAGCGCCAAATCGACGGAGACGAGATTGGCCATTGCGGCCAGGAAACCGGGATCGAGCACGATTGCCGCGCGGAGTTGTACTGCCGCCTCGGCAGTACGTCCTGCGTTCGCGTACGCGAGGGCCAGGTCGTAGCGTGCGGTGGAACCCTGCGGTTCGCCGGGGTTCAGCACAACGATGCGGTCGAACTCGGCGGCGGCAGCGGCAAAATCGGAGCGCGTCAAGGCGCGCAGACCTATGGAAAAACGCTCTTCAACCTCCCGGCGGATTGCGAGCGCACGTAACGCAGGCACCGAGGTGGTTCGCGGCTGGGGGCGCGGCGTGGCGTACTGCGCCCATGCCGGCGCAGCCATCGCGCTGAGGAAAACGACCGTTGCGACCAACGATCGCATCGTTCTATGGATTGCCGGAGTCGCGCGGAAGCTCGGCGTCGCGCCAAGCGGTTGCGCTGGCGGCGCGTTCCGGTTTGCATTCCCATCCGACGCGACCGCCCGAGGTAATCGGGCCGAGTAGCGCCGGCATCTCCGAAGGCGCTGAATTGGCCGGCAATAGCTGCCTCGATGGAGGCGGTCGCGCCGGCGGCGGCATGCCCGCACAGGAGCGAGACTGCGAGGAGGCCGGCCGCCAGCGAGAATCTGAGAGACCTTGACACTCCTTTCATCATAGCCGAAAGTCTAAAGAATCTGTGAAACGCCTGGCCGACGCCATTCTGGCGCTGCTCGTTGTGACCGTGGCGCAGCCGGCGAGCGCTCAGACGCCCCTCCTCGTTGGCAGTGTCCGAGACCAACACGGCGAGGCGCTTGCCGGCGCCGAGGTCTTGGGTTTGCGTGACGGTGCTGCGCCGGTGCGCTCCATCACCGATGCGGCCGGAACGTTCGCGTTGGAGGGTGCCGGAATCGCCGCCGTGCGCGTGAGCTGCCGGTTCTGTGCGCCGGCGCGCGCTAGGGTGAACGCCGGTCAGCCCGTGGTGATCGTGGTGCAACGCTATGACGCGCTGCTCTCCGACGCACCGACCGCCTCCGATCTCGAGAACTTGCCGTACGCACACGTGGAATCGGCGATCGCGCTGCGTCCCTTTACGCTGCTCTCGCAAACTTCGACGGCATACCCGGGCTCGAGCTTGAGCGATCGCGGCCTCTCACCGACTGGATCGCTGTTCCTAGACGACGGCAATCCCGTCTACGATATTGCGGCGGGGTCGTCGCCCTATGCGTTGGTTCCCGCGCATTTCGAGAACGATGTGAGCGTCGTCGATGCCAGTCAAGCGTATTTGTACGGCAACCGCGCCGGCGGCGGCACCGTCGTTGCAACGCCGTTCACCGATGAAAGCGGTGACTTCATCGCCGGCGGAACTGACGCCATTGCGCGCGTGCAAGCCGGCAGCAACGCCGCGGGAGCGGTGCTCGCAACGTTCAGCAACGGCGAGGAATCGCGTCAACGCGCAGACGTCTCGGCGAACTTCTCTCCGGGCGACGGTCAAACGCTTGCAGTTGCCGGCAGCAGCGAACAGGGCCGCACCTTTTCTGTAAACGCGCCGTTTGCCGGGAGTTATGCGTTTACCGATGCGACGTACGACAATGTGCGGTTGGCAAATCTCTACGTCTCCGTGACGACCGACCGGGGCAACGACGCATTGGCAAATGGTGAGTACGCTTCGCAGACGAACTGGTCCGATGCGGGCGTTACCGCCGGCGTCCGCTCGAACGCAACGATCTCGACGTTTGCCGACCTCGGCGTGCGCGCATCCAGCGGAACGTATACGTCATCGGAGTACGAGTACGTGTTGCCGCAAATCGGCGCGAACTTTCGCCAACTGCATGCAGATGCCGGAATCACCGCAGGCGATAACGACTACAGAATCGTCGCCGGCATCGGGGGTTTTGGGTTACAGTACGGCGGCGGCGAGGCGCAGCAACCGTTAAAATCCGCGCTCGTGCTACCTTCGTTGCAAGCGCAGATTTTTCCGAACGCGCGTTTCGGTGGAACGATCGAAGCGTCCGGTTCGTTCACGCTGCCGGCATTCGACCAGCTCTACGGCAACGCGTACGTTTCGCCGGCAGCGATCGCCTTACAACGCAATGCCTTGCAAGCCATATCTCTGGATTACACCGACGAGTCGCGCGTGCACGTCGCGCTCGAGGCGGCGTCGCAGCACGTTGCCGGCTCGGCATCGGGGGTTATCACGTCGGCAGGCATCGCCGCCGCCTGGCAGATCGCGCCGGCATTATCGCTGCGAGTGTGGACGATGCACGTCGCCGATACGGTACCCACGCTTTCGACGCTGGAGTTTTACCCCGTCGCACCGGCCCCAACGGAGAATGCCGCATGGCTCACCTATGACGCGAACGGCAGTTTGCGCGTCGATGCCGTTTATCGGCGCGATTTGCTCGACGGCGCGCCGTTCTATCACGTAGACGGAGATCTTTCCGGACCAATCATCCAGCGTTTGCGATGGTATGCCGGCGTCGAGGACCGTCTGCGACGGACGTTCCTCGACGTCGGTTTGCGCTTGGGCGGCTAGTCCTCGTCCCGGCGGCCGCTGGGACGTCTGCGGCGGCGCGTCGGCGGTGCGCCCGGTGCGTCGGCCGGTGGCGCGGCGGGTGCTGCGGCGGGCGCGGCGCTTGCGGCACCTACTGGGGCAGGCCGTTCACTGCGGCCGGGAGTTTCTCGGCGTTCCCGATAGTTGCCGTTGCCGTTGGCGGCGACTCCGCCGGCCAGCAAAGCCTTGCGGGAGAGGTTGAGGCGCCCTTGACCGTCGATTTCGGTGACCTTCACCGTGATCTCGTCACCGAGTTTGACAATGTCTTCCACCTTCTCGACGCGATTGAGCGCGAGCTGGCTGATGTGCACTAAGCCCTCTTTGCCCGGCAGAATTTGCACGAAGGCGCCGATCGGGATAATGCGCGTGACGGTTCCGGTGTAGGTCTCGCCGGCGCGAACTTCTTTGGTGAGGTTCTCGACGATTTGCTTCGCCTTGTCGCCCGATGCGCCGTCGAGCGAGGTGATAAAGACGCTTCCGTCGTCCTCGATGTCGATCTTTTCGACGCCGGTGTCGGCAATGATCTTGTTGATGACCTTGCCGCCGGGTCCGATGACGTCTTTGATCTTCGCCGGATCGATCTTGACGACGATCATACGCGGCGCAAACTGCGAGAGTTGCTCGCGCGGTTGCGCGATCGCTTCGGCAAGCTTATCGATGATGAAGTAACGCGACTTTTTCGCCTGCTCCATCGCTTCGCGCATGATCTCGATGGTAATGCCTTGGACCTTGATATCCATTTGGATTGCGGTGATGCCGTTACGCGTGCCGGCGACCTTGAAGTCCATCTCGCCCAAGCGCGTCTTCCAGACCCTGAATATCGGTGAGCACCGTGTACTTCTTGTCTTTGAGAATGAGGCCCATCGCCACGCCGGCGACGTGCTCGCGTATCGGAACGCCGGCGTCCATCAATGCGAGCGTCGAACCGCAGACCGACGCCATCGACGACGAACCGTTCGATTCGAGCACTTCACTCATGAGGCGCAGCGTGTAAGGAAACTCTTCCTTTGGCGGCAGCACCGCTTTGAGCGCACGTTCGGCGAGCAGGCCATGGCCGATTTCGCGGCGTCCGGGCCCGCGCATCGGGCGCGTCTCGCCGACCGAGTACGGCGGAAAGTTGTAGAAGTGCATGTAGCGCTTGTCTTCGAGCGCGACGATGCCGTCGAGCCGCTGTGCGTCGCTGGTCGAACCGAGTGTCGCCGCGGTGAAGACTTGCGTCTGTCCGCGGGTGAAGATGCCCGAGCCGTGGACGCGCGGCACGTAATGCACTTTGCACCAGATCGGCCGGATTTCGTCGGGCTTGCGGCCGTCGGGACGCTTGTGCTCGTCTACGACCATGACGCGTAGCTCTTCTTCTTGCATGAGCTTGACGATCTTATCGAAGGATTTCCCGACTGCGGGATGTTCGAGCTGCTCCCGGATCGCCTCGTCTTTCTTGCCACAGCGATTGAGCGCTTCTTCGACCGAGATTTCGGCGAAGAGCGTTTCGCGCTGCTGCTTGTCCACGGTGCGCATCGCCTTAGCGACATCCTTGGCAAACGCTTTGCGCACCCATTTGTCGAGCGCCGGATCGGCCTTTGCGATCGGATACTCGTCGCTTTTTCTTGCCGTTTTTCTTCGCAAGCTTGTCGATGGCCGCGACGATTTTACGGATCTCCTCGTGCGCGAACGCGACCGCGCCGAGGAAGTCGTCCTCCGCGATCTCTTTGCCTTCCCCTTCCACCATCATGACGGCGTCCGACGTGCCGGCCACGACGATGTCCATGCCGCCGGTTGCGTATTGCGGCAGCGTGGGATTGCAGACGTACGCGCCGTTTTCATCGCGTCCGACACGCACTGCGGCGACCGTTTTGTCGAACGGTATGTCGGAAAGCGCCAATGCAGCACCCGCGGCGCAGACGCCGAGCACGTCGGCATCGAGTTCCGGATCGACCGATAAGACGGTCGCGACGATCTGGACGTCGTTACGGAAACCGTCGGGAAACAGCGGGCGGATCGGACGATCGATCTGACGCGAGCTCAGAACGGCGTGTTCGGACGGACGTCCTTCGCGCTTGATGAAGCCGCCCGGAATCTTACCGGCGGCGTACATTTTCTCTTCGAAATCGCAGGTGAGTGGGAAAAAGTCGATGCCTTCACGAGGCTTTTCGGATGCGGTGACGGCGCAGAGCACGACGTTTTGATCGCCATAACGAATCAGCGCGGAGCCGTTTGCTTGCTTCGCCAGTTCGCCGGTTTCGATGACCATCGTGCGCCCGCCGACCGTCAAGGTCACGGATTCGGGCACAATAACTCCTACTTTAAATGTTTACTGTTTTTGATTTAACCGCGCCCGTTTCGGGCCGTTTCAATCTGCGACCTGCCCGCCAAGGCGGCGGTAGCGCCGAGGGGCCGTGCTTGTGGCCCTGGTATATGAGGCACCCATGCAAACCCTCACCCCCGAACGCCTGACCGAACTGCAACTCAAGGCCAACGACGTGCGGCAGGGCATTATCCGCTCGCTGCTCGCCGCGGGCTCGGGCCATTCCGCCGGGCCGCTCGACATGGCCGACGTCTTTACCGCGCTCTACGGTTTTCTGATGCGCAACGACCCGAAGCGGCCCGAATTGGCCGGATCGCGACCGCTTGCTGCTCTCGTGCGGTCACATCGCGCCCGTGCGATATTCGGCGATGGCGAACTTCGGCTACTTTCCGGTCGAAGAGTTGCTGACGCTGCGCAAGTTCGGTTCCCGTTTGCAAGGGCATCCCGAACGCGTGAAGCTGCCGTCGGTCGAGACGACCTCCGGTCCGCTTGGCGAGGGATTGGCGCAGGGCGTCGGCATGGCGCAAGGCGCGAAGATGGACGGCAAAGATTTTCACGTCTGGGTCGTCACCTCGGATGCAGAGCACCAGTGCGGATTGCATTGGGAAGCTGCGATGACGGGCGCAAAGTTCAAGCTCGACAATCTCACTGCGATCGTCGATCGCAACTTCATTCAAATCGACGGCAGCACCGAAGACGTCATGCCGCTCGAACCATTCGCCGATAAATACCGCGCGTTCAATTGGGAGGTGCTCGAGTGCAACGGCAACGACATGGCGCGACGTTCATCGCGACAGCGCAACGCGCGCGCGAGGTTCGCGGCAAGCCGCAGGTGATTATCGCGAACACCATTCCCGGTAAGGGCGTCTCGTATATGGAGGGCGATTATCTCTGGCACGGCAAGCCGCCGAATGCGCAGCAGGGCGAAGAGGCGCTCAAAGAACTCGCCGCCGATCGGGAAAGGATTCTAGCCCATGCGTAGCGTGAGCGCGAACTCGATGTCGCGCGCAAATGCATTTGGCGGATTATCGCGCAGCCGACGTCAAAATGGTGCCCACGCGCAACGGGTTTGGCGAGGGATTGGTCGAGGCGGGCGCGCGCAATCGCGACATCGTCGGCATCTGCGCCGATCTTCCGGAGTCGACGCGGTTCGAGGGCTTTCGCAAAGCGCATCCGCAGCAGTATCTCGAGATCGGCGTCTCCGAGCAGATGCTGGTCGCGATGGCCGGGGGCCTTGCAGCGGTCGGCAAGATTCCGTGGATCGCCAGCTACGCGATGTTCAATCCCGGACGTTCGTGGGAGCAAGTGCGCACCATCATGGCGCTCAACGAAACCAACGTGAAGATCGCCGGCGCGCACGCGGGCGTTTCGGTCGGACCCGATGGCGCGACGCATCAAGCGATCGAAGATATCGCGATCATGCGGGTGATTCCGCATATGACGGTCGTCGTGCCGTGCGATGCGGTGCAAACGAAGAAGGCGACGCTCGCGCTGTCGGAGATGTGGGGCCCGGTCTATCTGCGTTTCGGACGCGAAAAATCGGCGGTCGTCACGACCGAACAGACGCCGTTCGAAATCGGCAAGGCGCAGACGTTGCGCGAGGGCAACGACGTCGCTATCGTCGCTTGCGGAATTCTCGTCTACAACGCGTTGCTCGCGGCCGACCGTTTAGCGCAAGACGGCATCGAATGCCGGGTGGTCAACAATCACACGGTCAAACCGATGGACGAAGCAGCGATCGTCGATGCCGCGCGGACGTGCGGCGCGATCGTCACGGTCGAAGAGCATCAAAAAGCCGCCGGCATGGGATCGCGCGTCGCCGAGATTCTAGCGCGCACGGCATCCGGTGCCGATCGAGTTCATCGGCGTGGACGATCGTTTCGGACAGTCGGGCGATCCCGCCGAACTGATCGAGTACTACGGCATGGGCGTCGACTCGATCGTCGACGCCGCACGCAGCGTTTACGCGCGGAAAGCGCCTAGCGGCGCAGGCCGAGTTCGCCGATCAACGACGCGATAGCGCTCGAGATTCTTCGCCTGCAGATAGTTGAGCAGCCGACGGCGCTGACCGACTTGCAGCAGCAAGCCGCGGCGGCTGTGATGGTCTTTCTTGTGAATTTTAAGATGCTCGGTCAAGTGGTTGATCGACGCGGTCAGCATCGCAATCTGCACTTCGGCCGAACCGGTATCGTTCGATCCGCGGCCGTATTTGGCGGAAATCTCCGCCTTGCGTTCTTTGGTGAGCGGCAGTTCATAACTCCTCGTTCAGGATGGTCTCGCTCGGGTACAGAGTGCTCGCTCCGTCCCGGCGACCGGAGTAGGATAGCAGAGCAGCCCTGGCGCGTCTGCCGGGTATACTCTCGCAGCAGGTGAGTATGCCGTCTCGCTTGCGGAACGTCGCAGCCCGTGCTACATGCTCGGAGCATCGGCTGCAGGGCATGTATCGGACAGTTCGCGCGAAAGGCGGCACGCGTGGATTTGGGGATTCGGGGAAGAGCGCTCTCGTTTTGGGCGCCAGTTCGGGGATCGGCGAGGCGGTCGCCATGGGGCTCGCCGCCGAAGGCGTGCGATTGGCCGTGGCCGCGCGGCGCATACGAGCGGCTGGAGGAAGTCGCTTCACGAGCACGCGTGGCCGGCGCGCAAGATGCGCGCGGCTTTCGAGCTCGATGTTACCGACGACCGCTCGATCGACCGGCTGCTCGACGATGTCGTGACGCGTACGGCCATGTCGATATCGCGATTCTCAACGGCGGCGGGCCCAAGGCCGGTCACTTTCAGGATACTCGCTGCCGACGACTGGGACGGCGCCTACCGCCTCTTGTTGCGCGGCATGCTCCGGCTCGTCGGCGCGCTCGTGCACGCCGATGCGCGAGCATCGCTGGGGACGCATCGTGGCGCTGACCTCGACTTCGGTAAAAGTACCGATCGACACGCTCGCGCTCTCCAACACGTTTCGCACCGCCCTGGTCGGCCGCTTGCGGACGCTGGCGACGGACGTCGCCGCGGACGGCGTCACGGTCAACTGCCATCGCGACCGGTCGCATCGAAACGGACCGGCTTCGCGAGCTTGTACGGCAACGATGCAAAGCCGTCTGCGCAAGCGGCGAGCGAAGTACCGGCCGGTCGCATTGCATCGCCGGAGGAGTTCGCACCGCATGGCGGTGTTCTTGTGCGGCGAACCGGCAAGCTACGTCACCGGGCAAACGATCTCCGTCGACGGCGGCCTGACGCGCGGTCTCTTCGGCTAGCTGCTCCAAAGGTGGCCTACCCGGCGGGGCGAAATGACGGGGCCGATATGCAGGGAGTTGAAGGAAAGCGCAGTCGCGGCGCTTATTGGCGATGGCTTTGAAGAGATCGAGCTGACCGAACCGCGGCGCGCGCTGGAAGAGGCCGGCGTCATCGTGACCATCGTCGGTATCGACGAGCGTTCGCGGCAGAAAATTCGCAGCAAACGCGGACTCGACGATGGTCAGAGCTTGCGGGCAGAAGAGTTGATCGGCGATTGCACCGCGGAAGATTTCGACGCGCTGCTTATTCCCGGCGGCGTTTCGCCCGACCGCATTCGCACGAATAAAGACGTGCAGCGTCTGGTGCGCGAGTTCGACACGCTCAAGAAACCGATGTTCTCGATCGGGCACGGCGCGCAGGTATTGATCTCGTCGCAACTGGCTCGCGGGCGCCAAGTCACCGGCGTTCACTCCATTGCCGACGATATCCGCAATGCCGGTGGACTCTATCGCGATCAACCGACGGTCTCGGATTCAAACTGGGTCTCCGGCCGCAACAGCGAGGACCTCTCGCAGTTTAATCGCGCCATGCTCGAGAAGCTGGCAGCGGCGATTCCGGTTCAAGTTCCCTAAAACTATACCGGATCGTAACGCGCGAGCGTTTCGCCGTATTGGCGTAACGCGATGAACGCGACGATCGCACAAAATGCCATTTCGACGAGAATGCCGTACGGCGCGGAGATGCTCAAGCCATACGCGGTGCCGCTGACTGCGCACGCCGCAACGATGTAGAGTGCCCGTGACCATCCGGTTCGCAGACTTGCAGAGAGTGCGACGAGCGTCGTCGCTATGACCGCAATGCCCGACATCAGTCCGCTCGAACCGGCGCCATGCAGTCCGCGCACGCTCGCAACGAGGGCGTACAACGCGACCGCCGCAACGGCTGCAGCGCAGGGCACGAGCGCTTTTGCGCGCGCCAGTTGGCGGCCGAAGAGCGGCGCGCTTTGCTCGCATCGATCGAGGTGGCGTGTCGTCCCGGGCGTCTGCTCCAGTGCCGCGACGATGCCGAGCGCGCCGCACACGAACAAGCGGAACGGCACGCCGGCAGGCGCCAAGAACGCCGCAACGGCTGCGCCGACACAGGCATAGAAAACGAAGCGCCGCGCTACATACAAGCGCGCCTGCAGCAATGCGAACGACGGCCGGCCGACGGTGGAACTCACAACCGAAACGCGCGCTTCGCCGGCCGCATCGGCGTGCGTCGTCAATAATGCCGTGCCGCTCGTCACCGCAAAGATCTGCCGCGCATAGACCGGTGGCGGTCGATCCATCACCAATAGTTGCGGCGCGGCGACGAAGGCGCCGATCAAGGGATATGCGAGCGCCTCGTGCATTCGTCGAGTTGCGCAAGAATCTCTTGGGCACGCGCTGCGGCACGTTGCGGCTCGACGTTCCAGAGCGCGGCGCGATATGCGATGTAGCGTGGGAACTCGCTTTCCTCAATCGCGAGCGGTTCGTGCGGAACGAAACCGGCAATCCGTTTGCAATGCACCGATTGCACGCGAGGGTCGAAGTCGCAGATCAACACGCTGCCGCTGGAGACTTTGGCAATCCCCGCCGCCATCAGCGCGACGACCGTCGCCTGTTGCGGCGTCTGCAAGCGCAGCGCCATCCTGCCTGCCGGGCTCGAGGTCGAGCGCTGATCGGTCCGACCGAAACGCGCGCATTGGTAAAGCCGGCCTCTCTCATGCGCAGCAGCGGCATCTCGGCAGTAGCCTTCAACTCGCGCCGCCAAACACCACTATTCCCGTGCTGAACAATACCGAAGTCGCAAGCAAACTGCTCGAGATTCGCACGCTCATGGAGATGTCGGGCGAATCCTTCTACAAGTATATGGCGTTCGAGAAGGCCGCCGCATCGGTGGAGAACGCCTCGCCGTTGGGCGATCTCGTCGCAAGCGGCGAGCACCTCAAACTTCCCGGCATCGGCAAGAGCATCGGCGGCGTTATCGAGCAGCTCGTCAAGACCGGCACCGCCCCAATCCTCGACGATCTCTATCAACGCTACCCGCCGACGCTGCTCGAAGTGCTGCGCGTCAGCGGCATCGGCACGAAGACCGCCGCAACGCTGTATTCCGATTATGGCGTCGCCTCGCTCGCAGATTTGGAAGCGGCCATCGCATCGGGTGCGCTGGAGAACGCGCCGCGCTTGGGCAGCAAGACGATCGACAACTGGAAGCGCGGCATCCTCGCCTATCGCGGCCGTTTGCGGCGCACGCCGCTGCCGATTGCTTTGACAACCGCGCGCGAAGCGATGGAATACGTGCGCGCAGGGCCGCCGCTGGAACGCCTGACGTATGCGGGCAGTCTGCGTCGCTGTGAAGTGACCGTCGGCGATATCGATCTCGTCTGCACGTCCGGCGATGCGGCTGCCGTGATCGCGCATTTCGCAGGATGGGGCCGCGCCGAAGCCGTGCTGGCGGAAGGGCCGACCAAAGCCAGTATCTGGCTGCAAGACGGCTTGCAGATCGATCTGCGAGTCTTACCGGATCATCTCTACGGCAATCTGCTGCAACACTTCACCGGCTCGCGCGAACACAATATCGGGTTGCGCGAATACGCGGTACGCAAGAACTTGCGCGTCAGTGAAAACGGCATCCTCAATCTCGATACCGGCGATGTCGTGACCTGTAAGGACGAGGCGGGCGTCTATGCGGCGCTTGGCATGCAGTATGTCCCGCCCGAACTGCGCAATGGGCTGGACGAAGTCGAATTGGCGTTGAATAACGCGATTCCCAGCTCGTCGAGCGCGACGATCTGCGCGGCGATTTTCACATGCACACCACGTACAGCGACGGCGACGATACCCTGGAGGCAATGATCGCCGCCGCGGCAGCGCGCGGCTACGAATATCACGCGATCAGCGATCATTCGTTCGGACGCGGTCGCCGGTTCGGCATGGATGGAGAGGCGGTCCTACGCCAGCGTGACGAGATTCGCGCGCTGAGTTCCAAGTACGGCATTACGACGCTGCAAGCCAGCGAAGTGGATATTCTGCCCGACGGCTCGCTGGATTTCGATGACGACGTGCTCGCGCGACTCGACCTCGTGGTTGCCTCCGTTCATAGCGCGGTCCGGCAGACGCGCGAAGAGATGACGGCGCGACTGATACGCGCCTGCGAGAATCCGTATACCAGCATCATCGGCCATCCGACCGGGCGGCGTTTTCGACGGCTTTCAGGGTTATGAGTTCGATTACGACGCGGTCTTTGCCGCAGCAGCGCGCACCGGAACGGCGATCGAGATCGACGGCCAGGCGGCGCGTCTGGATCTGCCGGCTTCGCTCGCGCGCAAGGCCAAGAGTTTCGGCGTTACGTTCTCGCTCGATAGCGATTCGCATCGAACCGGCGATCTGGCGAACGTGGAGTTCGCCGTCGGTCAGGCGCGCCGCGCCGGCATCGTTGCGGACAGACGTCCTCAATGCGAAGCCGCTCGAGGAAGTGCGAGCCTTCGTCGCTCGCAAGCGAAACGCGGCGTGATCGCGACTGCACGCTACACCACGCCGGACGGTGCGAGGATCGGGACCCGGATCGCGCAACCATCCTCGCATTCAGCGCCGGCGCTCATTTTCGTGCACGGCGTTGGCTCAACCGCGGCGATTTGGGATCGTCAACTCGACGCGTTCGGCGGCCGTTATTGCAGCGTTGCGATCGAGTTGCGCGGCAACGGTGTTGAAGAAGATCCCGATCCCGCACTCATCACCCGCGCAGGTTTCGCGTGCGACGTCGTCACGGTGCTCGATGCTTTACGGATCGAACGATGCAGCTTGATTGGTTGCAGTCTGGGCGGGGTGGTCGCGTTCGAGCTTTGGCGGTCGCATCGGAATCGCTTGGACGCCATGGTGATTCTCGGCAGTTTCGCTCGATATCCCGACGGACGAGCGGTACGCCGCCAACGTCGCTGATGCGGTCCGCGACGCCGGCAGCATGCGCGTGTTTGCGGAGCGTCGCGCCGCGCAGCTCGGATTGCCGCCGGAACGGATGCGAGAAACGGTCGATCAAATGGCGTGCAAATCGGTCGCGTCCTATCTGGCATCCACCCAAGCGACGTGGACCGGCGATTATACCGCGATACTGTCGTCCATCACCGTTCCGGCGTCAGATCGCCTACGGCGCCAACGATCGGGTGGCGCCGCGTGAACTCTCCGAAGTAGATCGCGGCTGGGATTCCCGATGCAGCTTTGACCGAAATTCCCGATGCCGGGCACGTCGCCAATGCGGACAATGCGCTCGCGTTTAACGCGCTCTCTGGGAGAGTTTCTGGAGCGCCAGACGAATTTGACATGAATGCGGTCGAAACGGTCTGCGCGGCGGCTCTTATCGCGACACTCGGCGTATCCGCGCCGCGGCCGGACGGCGCGCCATGGAGCGCTCACGACGTTGCAACGCTGCGACAGCGACTCGATGCTGCGCTGACCGATTCGGCGCTGCGCGGTGCGCACGTCGGCTTCATCGCCATCGACACCGTGCACTCCACGACGCTCTACGAGCACGATGCCAACGACGAGATGCGGGCAGCTCCGAACTTTAAACTGCTCGTCGGGTCGGCCGCGCTACGCGATCTCGGGCCGAACTTTCATTTCGTAACGACGATTGAAGCGGACGCCGCACCGGTTGACGGGCGCATCGACGGAAATCTCTATCTGCGCGGTGGCGGCGACGCGCATTTGAGCGTCGCGGATCTGCATGAGCGGCGGCGGAGCTGCAGCGTGACGGCGTGACGGGGGCGAGCGGTGCGCTTATCACCGATGCGTCGCACGACGACGCGATGCGCCACCCGTCGGGCTGGGCGTGGGACGATCTTTCGCGAAGAGTACGGTCCGGTCGTCACGGCGCTGGAACTGCAAGACGGTATGACGCATCTCTACGTTTCGCCGGCGAGGCGCCCGGCGATCCCGTACGGTTGCGCAACGATCCATCCGACGATGCGTTTACGATCGAAAACGATGCCGTCACCGGACCGCCGCATTCGGAGGATACGACGGATGTGCAACGACCCTGGAATATGCCGGGGACGATTCGCGTTGTGGGAAGCTATCCGCTGGGCGCGCGTGAGTCGGACGATCTCGAACCCAGCGTTCCCGACCCGGAATCATATGCGGGCGATGTACTCTTGCGCTGCTCGAAGCCGACGGCATCACGGTTGCAGGCGGAACGCGTAGCGGCGTCACGCCGCCTTCGGCGGTGACGCTGTGGCGTCACGAGTCCCCAGCGATGCCGCAACTACTCGCCGATTTTTGGTTGCCCAGCGACAATCTGATGGGCGAGTTGTTCTTGAAAGAACTCGGCGTGCGACACAACGGCGAACCGGGAACGTACGCAATGGCATCGCCGCCGAACGCGCATATCTTGCGTCTATCGGCGTGGACAATGGAACGGTCTCAATCTCCGACGGCTCGGGTTCCTCGGCATACGATCTCATCACGCCGCGCGATCTCGTCACGATTTTGCAAACGCGATTGGAACGGCGGGCAACGCGACGACGTTATTGCGGCGCTACCCAAGCGGGCGTCAGCGGCACGCTCGCGCACAGCTTTTCCGGAACCCCTTGAACGGACGAGTCTTTGCGAAAACGGGAACGAAACGCACATTCGCGCACTGTCGGGTTATCTGCAGACCGCGCGTCACGGTCCGGTGACGTTTTCGCTGATTATCAACGATTGGATGGGCGACCGCCGGCCCATACCAGAGCGGAGCTTGCGCGCATCGAGGAGCGACTTGCTCCTGCCGTTTATTCCTATTGTCCTGCCGGTGAATGCGTTCAGGCGCCGTGTAGACATTCGCTCGATCGTCCGCGTAAGAAGCCGACGAGCGTGACGTTGAACTCGCGGGCCACCGAAATCGCCAGACTGCTCGGCGCGGAAACGGAGCAGAGCACCGGAATGCGCGCGGCGACGGCTTTCTGCACGATCTCATAACTCGCACGGCCGCTCACGAATGCGATCGCTCCGCGCAAGCGGCAGGCGCCCGTTGAGAAAACCCCAGCCGACGAGTTTATCGAAGGCGTTGTGCCGGCCGACGTCCTCCCGCACGGTTATGCAGTCGCCGTTTTCATCGAACAGCGCCGTGGCGTGCAGTCCGCCCGTCGAGGTGAAGACGCGCTGCTGCTCGCGCATCCGTTCGGGCAGCGAGTACAGCAGCGATGCAGAGATTCGTCAGATCGTCGTTCGAGCGGCAGTCATGCCCAGATCGCGCATGGATTGCAGTTGCGCGCTTCCGCAGATGCCGCACGAACTGTTGGTGGTGAAATGACGCTCCAAGCGTTCGGCATTCCGTTCGAAGTCTGCGAGGCGCACTGGATGGTCACGATGTTATACTGCTGGGCCGGGATCGACGTCGCGCATCCAAGCAGTACGTCATGCCCGCCAACGCGTCGCGATCTGCGCAGCGAGCGATTCGTTGAACGCAAAGCCGGCGGCCAGTTCGAAGTCGTTGCCGGGCGTGCGCATCGTGATTGCCAGCGTGCGCGTGCGGGCGCCGTCGCTCAATCGCAGCTCGAGCGGCTCTTCGGTGACGACGAGGTCGGTTTTCGTGGTACGCTCTCGCCGTCGAGTGTCGTGACTGCCGCCTCGACGGTGCGCCCGGGACGCATCAACGTTTGTGCGGCGTCATCGCCGGCTGCACTAACGCCGACTCGCGATCGCGCGCGGAGAGCTTGCCGCTTTCGATGAGCGCATCGCGAAACACATAGCCGCCCACGACGTCAACACCGAGGCCGTCAATCGCCTCAACCGGTCGACTGCGTCGCGGCAGGACAACAACTTCGCCCAAGTACGTTGAGCGCAATCGGCAACGCGATCCCGCGCGAGCACCGTATGCCGGCGCAGCCGTTCGCCGATCGCACCGTCAAAAAGCGGCCGCGACGTAGCGTCCGCCCTGCTTGCGAAAATCTTGAAGAATGTACAGCTCCGCCGTCGATGCGATCATCTCCAGCCGCTCCAATTTCGGCGCCACCGTCATCGTTACCATCGAGCAGCGCGAGGAGCGATGCGAGCGCGCACGCTCCGCTCAAACCCGAGCAGACGGATGCCGGTGGAATGTGGCGCTTTCCTGCAGCCCACACCGGGATTGCGCTCGCGCTGAGCAACACGCCGGTGTAGCCGGCGGTGAACGCCCCGGTCAACGCCTGGAGCGGCGATGCGAAAGGAGGCACGACGCGACCGATCCAGCCGGGCAACGCGCCCGTTTCGGCGAGTTCGCGTACCACGTTCGCGCCCGCCGCGCCGGAATATATCACCAAACCCCACACTCCCAGCGACATGGGCGAGCGAAACTTCACGATGCGCAGCATGTGCAAAAAGCGTTCGGGGCGCCCGAGGTGCGTGATAAGGATCGCCGGATTCGCGGCCGCCAGCGCAAAGGAGGCAAAGCGCACGGTGCGCCGCAAGCGGCGTTCGTCCGGACGGCTCGGTCGCGCGACGATCGCAAGCAATCCCAATCCGCCCATGATGCCGCCCAGAAAGAGATAGGCCGAAACTTTCCAGTTCCATTCGGGCGCCTTGAGGATCGGCTTCTCGTGCATCGGTTACGCGCTGCGAAAGATCGCCGAACGCCGTCAATGCGAGCGCACCTGCAGCGATCGCCGCGGCGGTGTACCCGTCGCGCTGGCGCGTCGAAGGCAGCACGGGTTCGATCGGCAAGTTGTACGTTTCCGGCGTATCCGTCAAGAGAAAGAACGCATGTAGCGGCCCAATCCCGCCGCCGACGTCGCTCTCACCGTAGAGCCTCGACTCCACGCCACGTTGGCGCAGCGTTTCGACGCGTCGAAGCGCACGTTCTCGAAGTTCGTCGAGGTTGCCGAACTGAATGGATTCTGTCGGACATGCCGTGGCACACGCCGGCTGCAGATCGAGACGCTGGCGGTCGTAGCACAGCGTGCACTTGCCGGCGACGCCCCCGGTCGCTTGCAAGGCCGTCTCATCTTCGCGACGGCGATCGTCGCGCAATGTTGCGAGATTGTAGTGCGAACCGTTCGGGTCGAACTTCTCAATGAGATCCACCACGCCGAAGGGGCAGGAGACGACGCAGTAGCCGCAACCGTTGCAAATATCCGGCTGCACGAAGACTGCGCCGAACTCGTTGCGCACGATCGCGCCGGTTGGGCAGGCTTCCATGCAGCCCGCATTGGCGCAATGCTTGCAGACGTCGGAATGCATCAGCCAGCGCTCGACGACGGTATCGCGCTCGACGCTCGTCTGTTCGACGAACCCGACGTGACGCCACGTGGTTCCCGATAACGCGCCCGTGTTGTCGTACGAATCGCCGGTAAACGTGAAACCGTCCGACGGGAGTTCGTTCCATTGCTTGCATGCGACTTCGCAGGCTTTACAGCCGATGCAGAGCGTCGTGTCGGTGAAAAACCCGGTCGTCATCCTTGATCGCCTTTGCCCATGTGGCGCGTCCCATGATGCGGCGTCGTTTCACCGGGACCAACCGGTGCGTCGAGCTTGCGCGCGAGCGCCGAGTCGTCGATGCCGTGTGCCAGCGGTTGTCCGTTGCGGGAACGTTGCGATTCGGGCACCGGCGCGTCCACGGCGCCCTGACGTGTACGCCGCGCGACGTCCGGGATGAATAGTCGCACGTGAGCGACTTTGCTTCATGAATCGACACGTTGGGATCCATCGAGAGCGGAATCAGTTCGTTGGGCGAGTCGCCCTTGGCCAACCCGAAGCGTCCGTAGTTGTACGGCAGGCCGATCTGGTGCACGCGTTGACCGCGGCCGATACGTAAGGGGCGCAGCCGTCCCGTGACCAGCGCCCGCGCCTCCATCGAGCCCAGGCGCGTCGAGAGGGTCACCCAGTCACCGTTGACGATGCCTTTCGCAACCGCCAGCTCCGGATCGATCTCGCAAAACGCCGCCGGCTGCAGCTCGGCAAGCCAAGGGTTGTAGCGCGTCATGATGCCGGAATGTTCGGTGATGCGATAGCTCGTCAGAACGTATGGAAACTCGGGGTCGACCGCGTCGTTGTACGGGTTGTCGCGACGCACCCATTCGCCCATCACGGGGCTACTCTGCTGGCGCATAGAGCTGATTCTCAATAGTCGACTGCCGCGGCTCGTAGTGCGTCGGCAGCGGCGCATCCTTCAAGCCGTCGTTCACGAAGATTTGCCCTTTCCCATCAGCGTTCATAATGAAGGGATCGCTGCCGGAGTGTGCGTCCATGCCGCCGGCGCCCGGTTTGGCCGGCGTGGACGGCGCTTTGGCGACCGGAAAGTCGGGAACGTCGAGCCCGGTCCACTGCTTGGCCTGCTCGTCCCACCATACGTACTTCTTGCGCTCGCTCCACGGTTTGCCGTCGGGATCTGCGGACGCGCGATTATAGAGGGTGCGGCGATTCGCCGGCCACGCCCATCCCCAACCGAGCGATGTCGTGTCGTCGCCGTTGCGCGCACGCCCCTTGTTGGTGATGCTATCTGGACAGACACCGGTGAATATCCAGCCGCCCGAGGCGGTCGAACCGTCGTCGCGCAACTCGGTGAAGCTCGTGAGTTGCTCGCCGGTCGCCGTATTGAAACCGTTGATCTCTTGGAGCACACGCAGCGCCGATGGTTCGCCTTTGGCGCGTACCTCCGGATCCTCATGGTCGTAATCCCACGTCATGTCCAGAATCGGCCGGTCCTTCGGATCGTTCGAATCCGCGTACGCCGCTTTTAGCCGTTTGCCAAGTTCGTAAAAATACCACAGATCGCTGCGCGAGTCCCCGGCCGGCTCGACCGCTTTGTCATGCCATTGCAGCACCCGGCTCGTCTGCACCATCGTCCCTTCTTTTTCAAGAATCGTGGCTGCCGGCAAGAAAAAACATTCCGTCGCGATCTTGGTCGGATCGGCGCCTTCCCGATTCCAGAAGGAGCAGGTTTCGCTCTCATAGGAATCGATGTTGACGAACCATTGCAAACGATCCAAGCCCGCGCATACCAGTGCTGCGTTCTGGTTGGACGTTGCGGGATTTTGCCCGATCACCATGTAGCCTCTGACGACTCCGTCTTTCATCGCGACGATCGTCGGCAGCGTCGAGTGGTCTCCGGTCAGTTGCGGTAAGTACTCGAAACAGTAATCGTTATCGCGGGTTGCCGCTTCACCGTAAAACGCTTTGAGCAGCGACATGACGTACTTCGGCGTGTTCACCCACCAGCCGGCCGGCTTCGTCACCGATTTCAAATACTCGTCGAGCGTCTGTTCGGCACGCAATGCAGACGGCATCGGAAGATAGCCCGGCAGCAAATCGTAGAGCGTCGCGATATCGGTCGCGCCTTGAATGTTGGCATGACCGCGCAGCGCCATGATGCCGCCGCCGGGACGCCCGACGTTCCCGAGCAGTAACTGGAGGATCGCCGCCGTGCGAATGAACTGTACGCCAACCGTGTGCTGGGTCCAGCCAACCGCGTACGCAAAGGCGGTCGTCCGGTCTCGTCCGCTATTGCGTGCCAACGTTTCGGCAATGCGTTCGAAAAGCGCTTTGGGGGTGCCGCAAACGCGCTCCACCATTTCAGGCGTGTAGCGGGCGTAGTGCCGCCGTAAAACGTTGAGGACGCAGCGCGGATCTTGCAGTGTCGGATCGTCGACGATTTCGCCGGCGGCGTCCTTCTCGAACGCCCATGCCGACGTATCGTAGGTGCGCTTCTCCGGGTCGTAGCCGCAGAAAATGCCGTCCAGATCTTCGGCATCGCGATACCGTGCATTGAGCAGATGCGCGGCATTGGTGTAGGCGGAAACGTATTCCTTAAAATAGCAGTCGTTGGTGAGAACGTAGTTGATCAAAGCGCCGAGGAAGACGATGTCCGTGCCGCTGCGCAATGGTGCGTAGATATCCGCCATCGCCGACGTGCGCGTGAAGCGCGGATCGACGTGGATAATGGTGGCGCCTCGTTCCTTGGCGGCCATGACGAAGCGAAAACCGACGGGATGATTCTCGGCAAAGTTCGAGCCTTGGATGAGGATGCAGTCAGCGTTGGCGAGATCGGGAAGCCAAACCGTCGCGCCGCCGCGTCCGTACGAGGTGCCCAGACCGGGCACCGTCGAGGAGTGTCATATTCGGGCTTGGTTTTCGACGGAAACGATGCCGAGCGAGTGGGCCAACTTGCCGAGGAGGTAGTTCTCCTCGACGCCGAAGGTCGCGCCGCCCAGCGTGGCTATCCCGAGCGTGTGGTTAACGCGTTTGCGTCCGCCTTCGGCGTCGCATTCCCGCACGAACGTCTCCTCGCGCGTTGTGTGAATAAGCTGCACGATGCGTTCGAGCGCCCATTCCAGCGGCCGCTCTTCCCATTGCGCGCTATAGGGCGCGCGATATTTCACGGTCGTCCAACGCGCTTCATTGACCGTCAATCCGAAGATCGCCGAACCCTTTGGGCAAAGATGTCCGCCCGAGATCGGACTTGCGGGGTTGCCTTCGACGTCGAGCAGCTTGCCGTCGGCGCCGGTGTAGGCGAGCGTGCTGCAACCGACCGCACAGTAGGGACAGACGCTTACCGTCGCATTGGCGCCGGCGATGCGTGCTTTGAGATTACGCGTACGTTCCGAAGGGACGTTGGGCAGCGAACCTATGCGATTGTCGCTCCGTCCACGCGCGGATGCAGCGCTCATATGGGGAAGACGGTTCCGGTAGGAAGCCCCTACCCCTGCCCACAACAGAACCGCCGCAAAGGAGGCGAGATCATGGATCTTTCGGGAGTCGTCGTCTACGCCGAGGGCGGATTTCGCCGCTATGAAGACGCGAAAGTCGGTCTACTCACGCACGGCTTACAGTACGGCACCGGTTGCTTCGAAGGCATACGCGGTTATTGGATGCCCGAAGAGCGCGAACTCTTCTTAGTGCTGTTGCGCGATCACTACGAGCGACTGCAAACGTCGACGAAGATTCTGACGATGTCTTTGCCCAAGACGCCGGACGAGTTGGCAGACATTACGGTCGAACTCTGCCTGCGCAACAAGTACACCACCAACGTGTACGTGCGTCCGTTTGCGTATAAAGCCGCAGAAGACGTCGGCGTGCGCTTGCACAACGTTCCCGACGCGTTCGCGATCGTGCCGATTCCATATACGCAATATCTGGACGCCGGTCGCGGTCTCGACGTCTGCGTCAGTTCCTGGCGCCGCGCCGACGATACCATGGCGCCGCCGCGCGCGAAGATTACCGGGCTTTACGTCAACTCGGCTTTGGCGAAGAGCGAAGCGTTCACGAACGGTTACGACGAGGCGATCCTGCTCTCGCACGACGGCCACGTCTCCGAAGGCTCCGCGGAAAACATTTTCCTCGTGCGGCGTAATGTGGTGTACACGCCCGATCCGTCCCAGAACGTGCTCGAAGGCGTCACGCGCCGCGCAATCATGGAGATCGCACACCACGTGCTGGGACTCGAGGTGGTCGAGCGCTCGATCGACCGCGGCGAGCTGTACTCGGCGGACGAGATTTTCTTGACGGGTACGGCTGCGGGCGTCGCGTACGTTGCATCGGTGGATCGGCGCGCGGTCGGCGACGGCTCGATGGGTCCGGTGACGGCGGCATTAAGCAATCTCTATTCGCGCATCGTCACCGGACGCGAACAACGCTACTTCGAGTGGCTCACTCCGGTGTACGCGTCGGCGCGCGTTAAGGTGTAGTCTCGGTCCAATAGTCTACGTCCGGAGAGCTGCCGCTGACGATGCCGTGCATTTGCCGCCATTTGCCGGCGCGCACTTCGTCTCGGTACGTCAAACGCGAGATCTTGTGGATGAAGGCGCGCCCCAGATCCTGGGACGGGAGTGCCGTCGTCATGACGGCGATGACGTAGGGCGAGTTGCCGGCGTAGACGATCCCTGCGTCGTTGAGCGTGTCGAAAAACGATCCCGTCTTATGTGCGATCGCGACATCGGGCGGCAAGGGCTGCGGAAGCAGCGTGTTAATGCGATCCGCCTCCAAGATCGCGATCATTTCGTTTGACGACCATCGATCGATCAACTCGCCTTTCGCCATGAGGGTCAGCAGATGTGCGAGATCGGCGGGCGAGGTGCGCAGCGTCGAACGGACCGACCATGCCTCGGTGCGGACGTCGCCGAGTAGACGGGTGCGCAACAAACCCAGATCGGACATCTCCCCGTTGATCCTCTGTCGTCCAACGACGCGGATCAGCATGTTCGTCGCGGTGTTGTCGCTGACGTCGATCATTCGGTCGAGCAGATCCGTTACGGCATACGTGCTGCCGTCGGGCGCTTCGCACAGATCGCCAGAACCGTAATCTTTATCCTGACCCTCCAGCATGATGCGACGATTGAGATCGAAGTTACCGGCCGCGAGCGCTTCGAATACCGCGACCATCACGGGAAGTTTGATGGTGGACGCGGCCGGCATGCTCTTGCCGGCGTTGAACCCGGCGTTGAAGCCGGTTTGCAGGTCGACGACGTCGAGGCCAATTGCGGCCGGTACGCGCCGCGCGACGCTGCGAAGCTCTGCAGTCAGCCGCGTCAAGGGTGGTGGTATTGCGGCCGAGACGGCCGAAGCGCTCAAAAGAATGAGGCCGAGGACGAGCGAGCAAGAATATGCCGCACGTGCTAACATGGCGAACGCTTATCGCGCGCCGCGATGTCCTTCCTGCTTCGCAGGCCACGCACGGGGCTCGCTCGGACGAACGGTGAAGCCAGCGGCCAATGAGAGGCACGCGCAGGAATCCCTGGCGATGGATGACCGACGGGCGCTTAACGTACCTGTTGAAGTGCCTCATGGTCGTGGTGCTGATTCTCTTTGTCGGCCAATTCCTGATCGAAATCCTCACCCGCATCCGCACCGTCATCTACATACTCATCGCCTCGATCTTTCTTGCCTACCTCATCTTTCCGGCCGTCCAGTGGTTACGAAAGCGCATGGGTCTGGTGGCTGCGATCGTGGTCGTGTACGTCACCATTCTGGGATCGTTTGCGGTGGCGGCGCTCTTCATCGTCCCCCACATCATCGATAACGTCGACGCGCTCGGCAAACAGTTTCCCTCGTCGGTGGCGAAGTTTCACGCCCTGATCTTCGATCCGCACAATCCCGTCACGTCGCGATTACCGCCGTGGGTGCAACAGGGACTGGCCGGGGCGCCGAACGAGGTTGCGAAGTGGCTGGCCGGCCGCAGCTTCGCGGCGTTCGGGCACGTGATCACGGTACTCGAAGGAACGCTCGCGATTCTCGCGGTGTTCGTCATCGTGCCGATGGTGACGGCGTATCTGCTGCTCGATCTCGAGCACTTGAAGCGGAGTTTGGCCGCTATCGTTCCCGAGGAGCGCTGGCGAACCACGTTGGCTATCCTCGGGGAGATCGACGGCGTCATCGGCGGATTCATCCGCGGGCAACTGTTCGTCGCGCTGACCGTCGGTATATTGATCACCATCGCACTGACGCTGCTGCACGTACCATATCCGTTCTTATTCGGGTTGCTGGCCGGCATCGGCGATCTCATTCCGTACGTCGGCGCGGTCGCGGCGTACATACCGGCCGTCCTATCGGCGGTGATCGGCAACGGTTGGATCAACGCGCTGGTCGTCACGGCCGCCTTCGTCGTCATCTACGAAGCTGAAGGACATTTCATCGCCCCCAACGTCGTGGGGAAGCAAGTGCGTTTGAGCGCATTCATCGTCATGCTTTCGTTGTTAGTCGGCGCCGAAGTCGCCGGGCTCTTCGGCATGCTCGTCGCGGTCCCGATTGCCGGAGTCGTTCGCGTCGTCGCTAACCGCATGCTGGCCGCGGCGAAAGCGTCGTGAGCGCATCGGTCCGCGAGTTGAAGCGCGTGGACGTCGTTGGCGTGCCGATGGATCTGGGCGCGAGCCGGCGCGGCGTCGACATGGGTCCTTCAGCCGTTCGTTACGCCAAACTCGAAGAGCGCTTGCGACGTCTGGGAATTCAACAGATCGTAGATCACGGTAACCTGCACGTTCCAATCGCGGAATCTGCAAACGCCGCGGATGAGTCGGCCAAATTTTTCGACGTCATCGCCGGCGTCTGTCACGATTTGGCGGCGGTCGTCGAAGAATCCATTCGAGCGGGCGGGGTGCCGATCGTGCTCGGCGGCGACCATTCCATTGCGATGGGAACGCTTGAAGGTTTGTCGCGCGCATACGAGGAGGCTCCCGGCTTGGTCTGGGTGGACGCCCACGCCGATATCAACAGTCCCGATAGTTCGGCAACCGGAAACGTCCACGGCATGCCGCTGTATTTTGCCATCCAAAATGGGTTCGCCGAGCCAAGGCGTGCGGTGCAGATCGGATTACGCGACGTCGATCCCGGTGAGAAAAAGTTGCTCCGCGATCTTGGCGTCCGCGCATTTTCGATGAGCGACATCGACAAGGCCGGCATGGTCGGCGTGATGCAGGAAGCGATTGCGATTGCCGGCGGATCCAAGGCGCCGATTCATGTGTCATTCGATATGGACGCGATCGATCCGAGCGAAGCCCCGGGAACCGGAACGCCGGTGAAGGGCGGTTTGAGCTTCCGTGAAGCGCATCTCGTCATGGAGATGCTTTCGGAGAGCGGCAAACTCGGTTCCATCGAGGTCGTCGAAATCAATCCAATCTTCGACAACCGTAATCAGACGGCGTCACTTGCCGTCGATCTCATCTGCTCTGCATTGGGTAAATCGATTCTCTAGCGCTACAATTTGATCGTTGCTACCGCTTCGCAGGCGACGCCGCCGCCGCACACCGCCGGATCCCAGTTCGCATCGGCGAGCAACGCGCGAATCTTTGCTTCGAGTGCGGTATCGATGGGCGGCTCAAAGACGACGTTGGTCGTGTGCCCGTCATCGCCGACCGTAACGATCAGCGTCACGTGCGCGCCGAGCGTGTCGAGCTTGCTGCGGATTTGGGGATCGAGAACCGGTACCGGTTGCTCCGCGCCGAACGGCAAGTAGCCGCCGTTTTGACGTTTGTCGGTACTCGAGACGTCGCGCGTCGCGGGCGTGGGGTCGTTCGACGGCGTTGCGCCTTGTTCTGCGGCAGCATCGCCGGCTTGCGCAATCTGCGCGACATTCGGCGCCGCCGGCGAGTTGGTCGCGACCACCGTCTTTCCGGTGGGCGAGCGGCGCGCCATCCTCACCAGCGCGATGCGATGCGCGAAATGCAGTGTCGGCACTGCTGCGCGTTGCGGGGCTGCCGCGCGCGGATGCGGCAAGGGCGCGCGCGGATGCACGATGCGAATATGGGTGATGTGCGTGAAGCTGACGGTCTCCACTTGCGCCGTGTCGGCAAAGCTCCAGGCCAGCGCGGGAATCATCAGCGCCGCGACGACGTGAATCGCCATCGAGCCGAGGGTGGCTCGTTGCATTCGGGCGTTGGCGACGGAAGCGATCATCGGGAAAGGCCTTTCGCTACTCTTAACGACCCTCGCTGCGCGGCCGTGACGAAGCGGCGGATGGCGCGATTTCTGCACCCCACACGTCCCAGCCCTTTGCCTGGGTTCGCGCGAAGAGCTCGATGCGGGGGAGACCGCCGCACAACTCTTCGATAAGGTCCCGGAATACGGCGGGTTTTTCACTGTGCGCGCCGCGCGGCTGCAAGACCACTTGCGGCTGAGCGAGATTCCGAATGGGAAATGGCCGTCCGGTCGCATTCGTCGTGGCGACCAGCAATAGCTCGGTGGTCGGTTTGGTGAAGGTTGGCGGAACGCCCTGGCCGGCGATGATTTCGCCACGCCGGTTAACCTTGACCCAAACATAAGCGACGCCGCGATAATGCAAGCCCCATGCGTCAAACAGTGCGAACGCAAAGTTGAGCCGTGGGCACGTGGCCCATAAGAAGACCGCGGCGCGTTTGTTGAGCATGCTTTTGACGTCGACGGCAGCCAGCTCGTCCAGCGACATCAATGGATAGTGCTTGCCGGCAGCGGCGTCTTTTACCGCGCTTCCGTAGTAGTACCAGGGCGGATCGACGTAGACGATATCGTAACGCTTCGATGGTAAGGGCGGCACGCTGGCGTGTTGTGGTGCCGCACGCCGTCGCGCGACCCGGCGGTCATGTGCGCGCTGAATCATCGAGCGATCGCAGCGGCGACGAGCGCGCCGCAGAGCGTTGCTAGAAAATTCACGGCATCGTTTTGCAGCCACGCAATCCCGCCGCGCTGCGCCGTGCCCGTCCCGCAGCGGTGCACGGACGTTTCGCATTCGGTGCGGCACATTGGGCACCACCGCCGCGATTGCAGCATCGCCCCTGCAAGCGAATCGAGCAGTGAACCCGCGAATCCGCCCGCGGCCACTGCGGGCAACGACGCGACCCGAAAAACCCACGCAACGATGGCGACGCAGACGGCGCCGGCGGCCGACGCAGCGATACCCAGAGCGCTGATGCCCCCGGAGATGCCGGTTTGCACGGGACGCAGCGTGACGATGGAGACCGGCGGTCGAGGCGAGAGCGTGCCGATCTCCGTCGCCCATGTATCGGCCGACGCCGCAGCAATTGCACCGGCAAACGCGGCTTCGAACGGCGCGCGCCAGTGAAGTGCGCCAAGGGCGCAGACCGCTGCAACGCCGCCGTTCGCGAGCACTTGCCACGCGGTTCGGGCGGTATGATTCGCATCGGCAAGCGCGCGGCGTTTGGTCGCACGTCCGAGGCGCGTCAGCAGCGACGACGGGACGAAGAAGGCCAGCAAGACGAGGGCAGCCGGCAGACCGCCGGCGCCAAAAACGATCGTGCCGACGGCGAATGCGGCGACGGCGCCATCGAGCGAGAGTGCTTTAACGCGGAGCGCAACCAGCGCCACGATCGCGGCGAACATGGCGCCCAGAAGCCACGTCATGCGGTCACGCCGTAGTGCGTGCGCAATGCATCGATGAGTCCGCCGACGGTGTGATGCACCGCAATAGCGTTCACGTGCAATCCGAGCCGGCTTGCCGCTTCGGCGGTGACCGGCCCAATGCAAGCAATGCATTTGCCACGGCTCGCTTCCGCGGCGCGTCCCTGCAGCAGCGCGTCGAAGCCGCGCACCGTGCTCGCGCTCGTAAACGTGACGGCATCGACGCCGCCCACTTTGGCCGCGAACGCCGGATCCTGCGCGATGGCCGTGCGGTACGCAGGCACCGTGGTTACTTTCGCTCCGCTCTCTTCCAAGCGTCTCGCCAATACTTCGCGTCCCTCGAACGCGCGAACCAACAGCATGCGTTCGCCGGGTGTCGCGACCGCGATCAACTCCGCTGCGAGCGCTTCGCTGACGTGCTGCTCGGCGGTCAGCGTCACACTCGCGCCATGCTTTCGCAAGCGGTTGGCGGTCTGCTGGCCAATTGCAGCGATCTTGACTCCAGCGGTCGTTGCGTTGTAGCGCGCCAAACGCGGCATGAAAACGTCCACCCCGTTTTGCGAGGTGAAGACGAGCCATGAAAAGTGCGAAAGATGTTGGATAGCGTCGTCGAGGGCGGAAAGATCGCTCAACGCGCAAATGGCAATGGTGGGCGCGACGAGCGGTTGTGCGCCCTGCATGCGCAGCGCGCTTGCAAACGAGTCGGATTGTTCGCCTGCGCGCGTGATGAGGACGCGCTTGCCGCGCAGCGGCCGATCGCCGCTAGGGTGCATCGGGCAGAACGCCCGCCATTGCGTCGGCGAGCTCGCCGGAGAGGTCGAGATCGAAGAGCTCGTTGAGCGTGCGGGCATCCGAAAGAGCCCCGCGCGATCCACGCCCGCCTTATCGCGAAGCTTGAGAATCGCCGAATGCAGCAGTTTCGAGACGATGGTCATGCTCGTGCCCACGATCAGCGTACGCTGGCGTTCGTTTAACTCCGGACAACGCGCAAAGAGGCGTTCCACTTCGCGCGCGCGCATCGCTTCCGCTTTTTGCGTCAGCCGCGCGATGACCGGCACGGTGGCCCGCGTGCGATACCACGATTCAAACCGCTCGGCGTACTCGGCGATGAGCCGTTCAACCGCCGGAACCGCTTGTCGCCGCGCGTTGAGCCGCTCGTCAACGACAGAGCGAAGCCCGTCGACGTCGACGAGCGACACCGAAGGAATGGCGGCAATCTCCGGATCCACGTCGCGCGGCACGGCCATATCGACGACGAACAACGGCCGCGCGGGCGCAACCGCATTGCGGCATCGACTTGCCGCGCATCAAGGACGAACTGCGACGCGCCGGTCGACGCGATCACGACGTCGGCAGCAGCGAGCGCGCCATCGAGATCTTGCAGTTCGATCGCTTCACCGAAGCCGGCTTGGCTCACCAGTTCGCACGAACGCGTCAGCGTGCGGTTGGCGACGACAATGTGAGCCGGGTGCTCAGCGGCCAATCGCTTCACCGCAGCCGCGCCCATTTTACCGGCACCGATGACCAGTACGTTCTTGCCGGCGAACGTTCCTAATCCGTCGCGAGCGGATTCAATCGCCGCCGTTGCAAGGGAGATCGATTTATCGCCGATTCCCGTCTTTGCACGTGCCGTCTTGCCGGCGGAGATCGCATCGCGAAAGAGCCGATGCAGCGTTCTGCCGATGGAATGCGCTTGCGACGCGGCGACGTACGCGTCTTTCACTTGTCCGAGAATCTCCGCTTCACCGATGAGCATCGAATCGAGGCCCGTGCAGACGCGGAAGAGATGCTCGACGGCGCGTTGCCCGAGATGGGTGTACAGGTACGATTCGAGATCGTAACCCGTCTCGCCGTGACGGAAGTTCGCAAGAAAGGCTTTGAGTTGGGCGACGCCGCTTTCGTAGTCCGTCAGTTCGGCGTAGATTTCCAAACGGCCGCACGTTTGCAGCATCACCGCTTCACCAACCGCTTGGTAGTCTCGCAATGCCACCAGCGTCTCCGACATTCTACTGGCGGGAAAAGCATGGCGCTCGCGGACTTCTAGCGGCGCCGTTCGGTGCGAAAGGCCGATGCAGGTCAGCGGCATATCGCTATCCTACGGTTTAGCCGCCGGCGCGGGCAAGCGATTTTCCAGCACCTCGTCCAGGGACGCGGCGCAGAGCGCCAGCGTGCGGTTGAGGTCGTCGAGCGTGTGCGCGGCGGAAAGAAAGTTGGCTTCGAACGGCGACGGCGCAAAATAGACGCCGTTTTCCAGCACGGCGCGATAAAACTCCGCAAACATCTCGCGGTCGATGCGCCGGACGTCCACGAGATTTTCGACCGGACCGCCGGTCAAAAAGAGGCAGAACATGGCGCCCGCCGCGGTCGCGTACGAGGGGACGCCGCGTTCTCGCAGGACGCCGGTCAAGCCGTGCACGAGTGAGCGGCTCGCTTCGTCGAAGCGCTCGTAGAGCGTCGCATCTTGCGCAATGAGTTGAAGGGTCGCTATGCCGGCGGCCATTGCCACGGGATTGCCGGACAGCGTGCCCGCCTGATAAACGGGACCGTCGGGTGCCAGTTGCTCCATAATTTCCCGCTTGCCGCCAAATGCACCGACCGGCATCCCGCCTCCAATAACTTTGCCGAGCGTCGTGAGATCTGGACGGGTGCCTTCACGCTCTTGCGCGCCTCCGCGCGCCACGCGAAAGCCGGTCATCACTTCGTCGAAGATCAAGATGCTGCCGAAGCGCGTGCAGACGTCGCGGAGTTTGGCGAGATAGCCGGCGCGCGGCAGAATCAATCCCATGTTGCCGGGATAGGGCTCGACGATGAGCGCGGCAATGCGCTCGCCATCGCGTTCGAATGTGGCCTCGACGGCCGCTTCGTCGTTGAACGGCAGCACGATCGTATCGGCCGCGGCCGCGCGCGTCACCCCGGGTGAATCGGGCACCCCGCCGGTAAGCGCGCCGGAACCGGCCGCGATGAGAAATGCATCGGCGTGTCCGTGATAGCAGCCGGCAAACTTCACGATCTTGTCGCGGCCCGTATAACCGCGCGCGAGCCGAACCGCGCTGAACGCCGCCTCCGTGCCGCTCGAGACGAAACGGACGCGCTCGATGGAAGGGACCGAAGCGACGATCAGTTCGGCAAGTTCCGTTTCGAGTTCCGTCGGCGTACCGAACGACGTTCCGCGCGCCGCGGCATTCGTAATTGCGCGCACGACCGGCGGATACGCGTGGCCGAAGAGCAACGCTCCCCACGATTGCACGTAGTCAATGTATTCGTGACCGTCGAGGTCGTAGAGCGCGGCGCCGTTGCCGCTGCGCATGAAGACGGGTGAGAGTCCGACGGAGTGCATCGCACGCACGGGCGAGTTGACGCCGCCCGCGATTACCTTGCGGGCGCGCGCAAACGCCGCGATCGATCTCGAGTTTCATGCGATCGCGCGTTCCAAGTCGCCGGGTGTGTTGACGTTGGTGAAGTAGCGTGAATCCATCGCTTCGTAACGCACGCGCAACGCCGTCAGCAGCTCGTGCATCGCACGCGTCTTGGGCGGCAACGTGCGGGCAGCGCGCTGCAACGCCTCCCTATCGTAGAGCGCCGACAACGGTTCGGCCCCGTTGGGATGTTGCGGCACCACGGCGTCGTCTCCGGCTTGCCATGCGCCGGTGAGCCGACGCAGCACCGCCGCATCGACGTGCGGCTGATCGGCTGCGACGGCGAATATCCGCTCGGCCTCGATCTGCGCGCTCGCATCGAGCAGCGCCCAAAGAGGGCCGCGTAACGGGACGGCATCGTAGATCGGCGTCGCATCGAGTGGCGGTGAAATCGCCAGCGGAAACTGCCGCGACACCGCGATGTAGATCGGCCAGCCGAGATTGCGAAGGTTGTCGAATGCGTGAAGGATCAACGGTTTACCGTTCACCACGCGTTCCAGTTTGCCGGGCAGGCGCGATGACGCCCCGCCCGCTAACAGGAGAACGGCATCAACCATGGCGTCGTGCATACTCTTTCGCAAAGTACGTCACGATGACGTCGGCGCCGGCACGCGCAAACGACGTGAGCACCTCGTCAACGGCGCGTTCGCCGTCGAGCCAGCCGGCCGCAATCGCCGCTTGAATCATCGCATACTCCCCGCTCACGTTGTAGACGGCAATCGGTGCGTCGAAACGATCGCGCGCGGCGCGCACCACGTCGAGATACGGCAGCGCAGGCTTGATCATGACGATGTCGGCGCCTTCGGCAAGATCGAGTGCGATCTCGCGCAGCGCCTCCCGCGCGTTGGGTGCATCCATCTGATAGCTTCGACGGTCGCCATGTTGCGGTGCCGAACCCGCGGCTTCGCGAAATGGTCCGTAGAACGCCGAAGCATATTTCGCGCTGTATGCCATGATCGCGACACCCGTGAAACATTGCCCGTCGAGCGCCGCGCGGATCGCGCGCACGCGGCCGTCCATCATATCGGAGGGCGCGATAACGTCGGCACCCGCTTGCGCGTAGGCGATGGCGATGCGCGAGAGCAACTCGAGCGTTGCGTCGTTGTCCACGTCGCCGCTGCGATCGAGAATGCCGCAATGCCCGTGATCGGTGTACTCGCACGCGCACACATCCGCGACCGCCAGCATTCCCGGCAACTCCACTTTCAGACGTCGCAGCGTCTGCGGCACGATGCCGTCGTTATCCCACGCGCTCGACGCGTCCGCGTCTTTCTCTGCCGGGATACCGAACAGCATCACGCTCTTGATACCGGCTTCGAAGAGTTCGCGTGCTTCGGCGATTGCGCCGTCGACGGTATAGCGTGAGATGCCCGGCATCGCTGCAATGGGTCCGGCGTCTTCGGGGCGCTCGACGACGAACAGCGGCTGTACCAGTTGCTCGGGGCGAACCCGATGCTCTGCAACGAGATCGCGCATGACGGCCGTCCTTCGAAGGCGGCGCGGACGAATCGCGATCATCGTGAAAGCTCCTCGGCGATGGCGCGGCCCAGCGCTTCGGCGGCTTCGAGTGAGGTCACATCCCGTTGCAACCGCGCTCGAACGGCGCCGGTTGCTTCGCGTTGCGCGAAGCCGCGCACGCTCATAGCGTGCCCCTCCAGCTCGGCATAGATCCCAATGGGCGCACTGCATCCGGCATGCATCGCGGCCAGTGCCGAGCGCTCGCATGTGACGCATAAGCGCGCCGCAGTATCGTCGAACGCCTCGGCGATCGCATCTGCGAGCGAGCTTTCCGCCGGCGTTTCGACCGCGATAGCGCCTTGGCCGACCGCCGGCACGATTTCGTCGGCCGAAAATGGCACGACGTAGGTCGCCCCAATCTGCAAACGATGCAGACCCGCCATCGCCAACACGATCGCGTCATAGTTGCCGTCGCGCAGTTTGCGTAAGCGCGTTTCCACGTTGCCGCGCACGCTTTCATAGTGCAGATCGGGACGCAACGCTTCCAGTTGAGCGCGCCGGCGCGGGCTCGACGTTCCGACCACGCTGCCCGCGGGAAGCGTGGCAAACGTCGCAAAGCGTTCGCCGCAGAACGCGTCGCGCGCGTCTGTACGATCGCCGATCGCGGCGAGACGCATGTCGGGCGCGAGGCTGCTCGGGAGGTCCTTGCACGAATGAACGGCATAATCGGCGCGTCCCTCGCGCAGCGCGCGCTCCAACTCAGAGACGAAGACGTTGACGCTGTCCATCCGTTCGATGGGGCGCCCATCTCGGTCGGCGGTGGTGGTCACGCCGAGCATCGTCGTGGCGATACCCCGGCCGGCTAAACGTTCGGCAACCGCGCGGCTCTGCATCATCGCCAGCGGACTGCGTCGTGTCGCGCAGACGGCCCGCTGCGTCGTCGATAGCATAGCGAGGAAAAGAGTTCAGCATCCGAAGGCAAAAGCCGCCCTTCGTTATGGCGGTTAGAGCCGATGGTGCCGTTCGTGCGGCGGTTGCAGGCGGCATTGTTTCGGCGTTCATGGCTCTTCCGGGATTGGGTGCCGGTACGCTATGGGATAACAGCGAAACGGCCTATGGAGAGGTCGCTCGCGAGATACTCCTGCGGCACGATTGGTTGACGATGCACCTCAACAACGTGCCCTACTTCGTACAACCGCCGCTGTATTTTTGGCTTGCGGCGGTCTGCTCGTTGCTCTTCGGTCCGACGGCGCTCGCCATGCGTCTTCCGTCGGCGTTCGCGACGATCGCACTATCGGCGTTCACCGGATATGCGGTTGCACGACAAGCCGGCAGCCGCATCGGCATTTATACCGCGGTGATTCTCTCGACGTGTTTGATGCAGGCCGTCATCGGGCGGCTCGCGATCATGGACGCGCTCTTGGATCTGACGGTCGCGATGACGATATTGTGGTGGTTCCGCGGCATACAGACCGGCCGCGCGCGCTACGTCGTCTACGGCTTCATCGCGGCAGCGTTCGGATTTTTGGCCAAAGGCTTCGTTGCGCCGGCGATCGCATTCATGGTTATCGTGCCTTTCGCGTTGTGGAATCGCCGGCACGAGACGACGTCCGTGCCGTCGCTGCGCGTGTGCGTCGCCGGATTGCTCGCGTTCATTGCGGTTGCCGCGCCGTGGCCGGCAATCTTGGTCGCGCGAGATGGTCTCTTCCCACTGCAAAAACTCGTCGGTGAATATACGATCGGACGGTATACCGGCGTGATCGAAAATCAGTCTGGGCCATTTTGGTACTATCTGCCCGTCATCATTCTCGGGTTCTTTCCTTGGATCGCGTTCCTGCCCGCGGCGATTGCATCCAGCCTGAAACGATTGCGCGAAGGCGATAGCAACGGCACGCTATTGCGTTTGGCGATCGTGTGGAGCATCGTGCCGCTGCTTTTCTTTAGCGTTGCGCGCACGAAGTTGCCGAACTATCTCGCGCTCGAGTTCCCGGCGCTCGCGCTGATCGCGGCATTGTATTTCGATGCGGTGGTGCGGCGGGGCGTCGCGCGTTCGGCCGTGATTTGGGCTGCGACGGTGCCGGTGACCATCGGCGCGCTCGCGTTTGCGATCTGGCTCTTCACTCGCAATAACCGGTTAACGGCGGAGATTGCGCATGCCGTACCGCCCCTCGCTGCGATGGGAGCGGCCATCTTCATCGGTTCGCTGGTGACGGCGGTGATGCTGGCTCGTGCGCGTACCGAAGCAATGGCGCCGTACGCGCTGGCGATCGCCGCAATTATCGCGACCGACCTGCTCGGCGCAACGATGCTGCCGAAGGCCGAAGCGTTCAAACCGATTCCGAGATTGGCTTCGATCATTCAGACGCAGCGGCGTCCGGGTGATGCGGTGGCGATTGAAGGCGTTTCCGGCGGCAATGCGCTGCTGTTTTATACGCGTCCGGTCGTACATGTGCTCGCTCCGCCCAATGAGGGCGATCCGCAGAGTGAGGACGACCCGCGCACTATCATTTGCGCGTCGCCGCGTGCGTGGGTCGTCGTCCCGGCCGTTACTGCGACTGCAGATCCAAGTTACGGCCGTAACGTCCGCGTCGTCGCGGTCGATCGCAAAGCGGCGCTACTGCTTTACAACGGATCGCACTGCAGCAATTAAAAACCGTCGTGCGTTGTTGAATCCTGGTACAACCCACACCCGGCGCATCCGGCCTTACGCTACCTGTCGCCGATCGATTTCGAACGGGAATATGGAACATGATCCCCATCAAAAACCATCCACCGAAGTCGGTTAGCTGCAGTTACCTAGTGAACAGAGCCCAGGATAGTTATGCGGATCCTGTTCGAGAGGTCACTGCTGGGCGTCAAGAACTGATCACCGGTTGCTCCGACCGGCGCGGCCGCGAAGTGGGGATAGGCCGTGATGTAATACGTCCCTGGCTGTGTCAAATCATACCCCCAGCGCCTAATATTCGCCCAAGCGGTAACCCTGCCGTTTCCCTTTGGGTCTGGATACTCGAGTAAAATCGGCTTCTGTGGGCTGAACGTGTACGGCATAATGTTGAGCTGCGAAAAGCCGCTGGAACCGAGAGAATGAAGCGTCCGGCCCTCGGCATCGCGCACGATCAATGAGGTGAGGCTGAATGGCGGGCCTGCCTCAGTCTGGAACGCTTGGGACGCCTTATCCGTTAGCGTTATTCGCAGCTCGATCGGTTGTCCGGGGCGATAAACCGTCTGGTCCGACTCCAATCTTACGCTAAAGAGACCGCTACGAGCCGGCACTGCGGCGCCGGCGGCGATGTCTATAAAGCATATGGTGAGGCACAGCACGCCGGCCAGCGTCCTACAAACGCGGTAATCCAATATCATTTACCCTTTTCATGAAGTTACGTTCGCCGCGCGACGGGATACGATCAATTTTACTTTTTCAGCAAGTGGACAAGCTCCACGGCAGGATGTACATAATCCGCCTGTAGCGACTCAACGATGCTGATCTAATAGGTTACTCCTTTCGCAAGTTCCCAATAAAGCAAGCCGAGTCGACCTGCATACTCTTACGGTTATTATAACGTGTTACGGTTATGAAAAATAAGTCGGCACAGAACCGTCGAGCACTCGCCTGCAGCGTTTTGGCGCACCGTAAGCGGGGCGTCGCGATTTTTCACGGCCCCGACGGAGAGCGCTAGGCGCGAAAAGCGCGTGAGTAGCGGCGCCACACGATGTGGCCCGAGGAACGTCCCCGCGGCGGTGAGTTAAAGCGCTGCGGCGAGTCCGTTTAAGGGTTACTTCTTATAAACGGTGACTTGTGCGGCCGTCACGGCGGATGCGTGGTTGTTGCCTAAGCCGCCGCGGATAAACGTGATCACATCGGCGATATCGCCATTGGAAAGATTGCCTTTCCATGCCGGCATCTGTCCGTTGAAGCTTTGGCCATTTACCGTGATGCGCGAGTGCAATCCGTTGAGCACAATGCCGATGACGGTTCTCGCATCGCCGGTCACGACTGGATTGTTTGCCAGCGGCGGAAACGCGCCGGGCGTGCCTTGGCCCTGCGCCCCGTGACAACTCGAGCAGTTGGCCGCGAAGACTTTGGCGCCGCTCGCATTGGTCTCGCCCCCGGCGGTCGCGACGCCGGCGTTGCCGGCCGGAACCGTGCCTGGCGTGCCGGCAGCCGCTTCACTCGCGCCTTGTTCGCTCAGGACCACGGATTCGGCAGGTGAGGGCGGCGCGGCGGCCTGTTTTGCCATGGTCTCAACCTGGCCGAAGATCGACAGCCCGATGATCACGCCAACGACAATCGTCGTCGTCCACAAGATGCCTCCGCGCGCCGTGAAACTGCGCGTGCGGCTGCGATCCAGCCACGGTAGAAATAAGACGACGAGCAAGAACAGCGTTGGGATGATGATGGTCGCAATGAGTTCCGTGCCGATGGAAATGGGACCGAGATGAATTTCCGGCGGCACGACTGCGAGCAGGCCGAACAACGACAAGAAATACCACGCCGGATAGGGCACGAAGAACTTCGTGGGGTCGGCTTTCGCATCGAGATACGGCGGAAGCGCGATGGCGAGGAAGCAGATGATGATGAACACGATGAACGAGAACGCCGCATCCATGAAAAACTGATCCGGCCAGAAAGGGCCCGGACGCAACGTGCGGCGATCCTCGACCACCGGACCGGCCGAACCGTTGTGCCGAAAGATCGCGAGGTGAGCCCCGACCAGCAATACGAGAACGGCAGGCATCAACCAGACGTGCAGCCCGAAGAAGCGATTGATCGTCGCAGTGCCCATGCCGCCGCCGCCTTGGGCGATATGCTGCAGAACGGGGCCGGCAATGGGTGCTAAACCCGTGATGTTCAGCGAGACTTGCGACGCAAAATACGCGTCCATATCCCAGGGCAGCAGATATCCGGTAAGACCGAGCACGAGCGTCACCAGCAAGAGCAGGACGCCGACGACCCATTGCAGTTCGCGCGGCGATTTGTACGCGCCCCAAATGAGCGTTTGCAACAAGTGCAGGAAAACCAGCGCGATCATCGCCGACGCGCCCCAATAATGCACCGCCAGCAAAAAATGGGTCCATGGGTTGAGGTACATGGCGCGGGTGGATTCCCATGCCGTCGCCGCCGACGGTGCATAGAAGAACGTCAGGAAGATACCGGTGACGATCTGCACGATCATGCAGAACAGCGTCGCACTGCCGAAGACGTACCAATAACTGGCGCCGCCGGGCACGTCCTCGGTGAGAAAATCTTTGGCGAGCGAAACGAAGCCGGTGCGTTTTTCGATCCAGTTCAGCATCAGCGTTCTCCTATGCCTGATACGACACGACGATGCGCTGCGGCGTATTCGATTGATACACGATCCACGTCACCTCGGCGGCGCCGTTACGCGAGCGCAGCGGCAGTGGATCGAGTCCGCGCGGCGCCGGCCCCGCGATGTGCGTTCCGTCAAACGTATATTGCGAACCGTGGCACGGACACATGAAACGGTTCTGCGCGTCGTTCCAGGCGTAGTAGCAACCCAGATGAGGACAGATCGGACTGAACACCACAAAGCCCATGGTGACCGGCGGATACGTCAGATCGCCGTTGGGGCCCGGGGTGTCGAAGATGTCCGGGCGTGCCGCTTTAAACTTGTCGAGATCGATCTTGATGCCCCACGCATACTCGTCCGCCGCTTGCTCGGGCAGATATGCATCCTTATACTTCATCGTGAAGGACAGCTTGATGGGCTTGCTGGTCGCTTTTTGGAGCGAATCCACTTCCTCTGCGCTCAACGGCGCCCACGTCCCGCTCACGTCGCTCCGGGATGGAATGAGCGAGCCGACGATCGGCACTGCCAAGACGAGGCCGACGATGCCGCCGATCGTTAGCGTGGCGTTCGCCATGAACGTCCGGCGGCTAATTTCCTCTTCGCTCTCCGGCGGGGCGCTGTGGGCGCCGGCGATAGGGTCAGACACAGGCTGTTGCTCCAAATATCGTAGGTTCGGTGGGCAGGCTCTTTTGGCGCGATTATAAGCCCTGCCTGCACCTGCTGCCCAAGACTTGCATCACACCTTGTAGCTATGCAATCCGGAAATCCAGATGTTCACCCCGAGGTAGCAGAAGATGATGGAAACGAAGCCGATTACGCTGACCCAGCTGGTGCGAAGACCGCGCCAAGCGTGGCGGGTGTGGAGATGCATGTAGCCGAGGTAGACGATCCAGGAAAAGAGCGCCGCCGTTTCCTTGGGATCCCACTGCCAGTACGCGCCCCACGCCTCGTGCGCCCACATCGCGCCGGTGATGATGCCGACGGAGATGAGCGGCAGACCGATGGCTACGGCGCGATAGACGATGACGTCGAGTTGCGGCAGAGCGGGAAGCGATTCCAGCCATCCCACGGCAGCGCTCGCGCGACGTTGCGCGTAGAACTTCAGCAAGTAGATGCACGAGAAGACGAATGCGACCAGAAACGCGGCGTACGATGAAACGACGATCGGTACGTGGATCTTCGCCCAATAGGATTGCAGCGAGGGAACGGGCGGCATGGTCCCCTCGTACCACGTAACGCCGTACGCGAGAAAAATCGCGGCCAGCGCCAAGACGAACCCGCCGGCAAACCACAAGTTGTACCGGTACGCGAAAACGATGAAGATGGCGACCGACATCGCGGAAAAGAGCGAGAGCGATCCGTAGAGATTGAGCAGCGGCCAAACGTGCGTCGTTTCGAAGCGCACCGCAAGTTGGACGAACTGGGCCGCGCAGCCGGCGATGGCTAATGGCGCACCAAGCGAACGGAACGCCGGGCGGCGCGTAAAGAAAAAGAGCATGAGCGCGAGCGCTCCCAACACGTAGGCCGCCAGCGAGAGTGCCAGCAGCAGTTCGTCCCATGCAATCGTCATGCCGTCGAGGCTTTCAAGCCTACCATTAACCGGATAAACTCGCTGGCGAAAACGTCATAACCTTTCACCGTTGTCGCCGCCACCCCCACCCGGCAGCGCTCGTTGCCGAGATCGTCGACGCGTACGTAGAGCCGTGCCGGCAAGAAGTAAAACGAGATGACCAATCCAGCCAGCAAGACAAACGCGCCGATGCCGACGAGCGGCACGCCGGGATCGTGGCGATATTGAAATCCGCTGTACAGCACGTAACGTTCCGGCGCCGCACGCCAGCCGTCGCCCAGATCGATCCAACCGCGCAGCGGCAGCATCTCCTCGCCGATTGGAACGCCGCTCTGCGTGACGGCTAACGCGACGGCGGGATCGTTGACGCGCGGGTCTGCGGTAGGCATGCCGTTGCTGCGATCCACCGTGGGAACGAAACGTTCGTACACGACGCTGCGGGTTGTGCCCGGCACGTCGAAGGATTCGCCCTCGAGCAACGTGCGCGAGCCAACCGTGGCATCGGGGCGACCGTTGTGTTCGAGACGAAAGCGAAGGCCGAATCCGTAACTCGCTTGATAGTAGAGCGTACCGTCGACGTCGATGGGATGATTGACGCGAACCGTCGTATGGCGTGCGACCCCGTCGCGGCCGCTCACGGTCACGCGCGAAACGTAGTCGATGGGTTGGTAGACGATTCCGCTTTTGGTTTGGGTGGGTGCGATGCGATAGGTAAAGTTGTCGAGGCGCATTACGGCTCCGGTCCGCGCGATCCGCAGCGTTTGCCCCTCGCCGATACCGAACTCGCCCGAGAAGCCGAGCGCCCAATAGAGCGTCGTGCCGGCGGCGATGATGACGAAGCCGGCATGCGCGACGAGCACGCCTCGGCGAGCCCAATCGTGCTTGTCGGCAAAGCTCCATTCGGTGCCGTCGATGGTGCGTTTGCGCAGACGCCAGCCGCCCGACGTAAAGAATGTCGCAAGCCGTTGCTGTACGCCGCCTTCGGTCCCGGCGATTTCAAACTCGTCGTGTAAGGGCATGCGGTCGATCTTTACCGGCCGCAGCGGCGGTAATCGCGCCGGTATGACGCGCTTGAACGTGCAGACCGCAAGGGAGAGCAGAATCAAGCCGATGATGCCGACGTACCACGGCGAGTGGTAGACGTTGTCGAGTTGCAGCCGTACGATCGCGCGCGCAATCGGCGCGGCGTAGGCTTGGAGATACTGATCGGGCGATTGACCTTGATCGACGATGACGCCGATCAGCGTGAGCACGCCCCATACGACGAATAAGCACACCGCAAAGAGCACGTTGCCAAACGTGAGCACGAACTCGTCGTAGAGGCTAGGAGATACGCTTTTTACGTCGCTCGCCAACGTCGCTCCAGCGGGCGGATGATCCAGATGGAAGCTTCGTACAAGAGATACATCGGAACCGCGAGCAACGCCATCGTCAACGGATTGCCGTCCGGCGCCGCAAAACCGCCGGCGATGAAGAAGGCAAAGATCGCATGACGCCGGTAACGGGCCAGCCACGCGGAGCTGACGATCCCCAAACGCGCCAGGCCGACCAACACGACGGGCGTCTGAAAGATGATCGCAAAGAGCGCGAGCAAGACGATAACGAAGCTCAACGTCGAGGCAATGCCGAAGGTCGGCGTCGCAACGGCGTCGGTGATGTGCAGCAGCGCCGTAACCACGCGCGGGATGACGATGAAGTGCGCGAACGCCAAACCGAGCGCAGCAAGCAAGAGCGACGGAACGATGAACGCGTAAACCATGCGTCGCGCCCGCGGCGCAATCGCCGGAACGACGAACAGCCATAGTTGCTGAAGCAACACCGGAAGGCCGATGACGATGCCTCCGACCACCGAAAACTTCAGCTCGGTCAAGATGACGTCGGCGGGGCCGAACGCGTGCAGTTTCAGACCGCCGAAATATTCGCGCATCATCCATTGGATGACGAACTGCGACGGCCAGAAGAGCAGCACGGCGATAACGCCGACGGTCGCAAACGCAATCAGGAGACGATTACGGAGCTCCCGCAGGTGCTCCGTAATCGGCATCTCCTTCTGGTCCCACGCGCTTTCTTCGACGCGCGGCAGCAGCATCAGCGGTTCAGGAACTTTGCGTGCCTCGGCCCGGATTCGGCGGGGGAACCGATTCGCCGCCGATCGATCCGGCTTCGACGTTGGTCATGATGTCGGTGTTGGCGGTAGCGCCGCGCTGTCGCGCTTCTTCGCGCATTCTCGCGGCGGCTTCGTCCGCCTCGGCTTGGCCGGCTAGAAACTCTTTTTTAGCTTGGCCGGCGCTGCGCGCGAGCTTCGGCAGCTTGTCGGCGCCGAAAAGCAATGCGCCGATCACGAGGATACCGATAATGATCGGTGCGTCGATGATGGCCAGCAGCGGATGTATCGTCATATGGGTCATCCTTTTATACGCGTTTTGACAGCAAGGCGTTCGTTAGCCGCGCCAACTCCCTCTTCGCGGCGCAGTCCTCGATCGGCTCCAATGCGCGCTTTGCCTGTTCAACATAGCGCGCGATCTCGGCTTGCGTCTCGGCCACGCCTCCCGTTCGCTCGATCCCGGCAAGCACCTCAGCGAGTGTCGCGCCGTTCGGCTGGTCGTAGAAAGCGTTCAGTACCTTGCGGAAGCTGGTCCCACCCGCAGCCAAGGCCGCGATCAGAGGTAAGGTCGTTTTATGCTCGGCGAGATCGTTGGCAGCGGGTTTGCCGATCGATCGTTCGTCGGCAGTAACGTCCAACAGATCGTCCTTCATCTGAAACGCAATGCCGAATGCATCACCGAACGCGCGCAGCGCTTCAATTGCTTGCGGCGTGCCGCCTCCCATGACGGCACCGCAGAGCGCCGACGCGGCGAAGAGCGAGCCGGTTTTCTTTTGCGCGATTTCGACGTACCGCTCCAGCGGGAGATCCAGATTGCCGAGGGCTTGCAGTTGAAGTACTTCGCCGTCGCAGATGTCGGCTAACGTTGCCGAGAGCACGTGCGGCACCGGCGGCGGATAGTGCATCGTAACGTTCTTGAATATCCAAGCGAAGAGATAGTCTCCGGCGAGCACGCTGACGCGATTGCCATAGTCGACCGCAGTCGCGTTGACGCCGCGGCGCATGTGCGCATTGTCGACGACGTCGTCGTGCACCAGCGTCGCGACGTGAATGAGTTCCATGTACGCTGCAAGCGGTAAATGCTCGCCGGAATTGCCGCCGCATGCCGCAACAGCCAGCAACGTAATGCGTGGACGCAACCGTTTCCCGCCGGCCGCCAACATGCGCTTGATGGCCTCCGTGACGACGGCGTTGTCGGTCGCGAAGCGCTCGGCGAAGAACCGCTCCACGAGCACTTCGAGATCGTTATACGGCGTTTCGGCTCTGAGCAGGTTCATGGCCGCTCGCCGTAATGAATGGCGATCGAACCGCCCATGAGCGGCACGTAGCCGGTCTTTACGTACCCTGCGCGGTCGAAACGGGCGCGCAACTCGTCGGCGTTCGGATGGTGGGTGAGCGAGTTGGGCAGATAACTGTACGCTTGACGAGAGCCGCCGATGATGCCGCCGAGTATCGGCACGATGCGATAGAAGTAGAGATCGAAGAAGCGTTTGAACGTTGGGTTCGGCGCTTTGCTGACGTCGAGGTTGACGAATCGCCGGCCCGGGCGCAAGACGCGGAACGTTTCGCGTAGCACCGCGTCGATATCGACGACGTTGCGCAGCGAAAATCCCATCGTTGCGCCGTCGAACGACTCGTCGGCAAACGGCAGTTCCATCACGTCGCCCTCCACGAAGGATGCGCGTGAGGCCGCTTTCTGCGCGCGCTGCCGCGCGCGTTCCAGCATCGGCGTGCAGAAATCGATACCGGTAATCTGCAGCGACGGCTGGCGACGGGCGAGGCCAAAGACGAGATCGCCGGTTCCGCAGCAAAGATCGAGCACGCTGCCGTTGCGCGGCGGCGCGAGCAGCACGATCGCCCGGCGGCGCCAGCGCTCGTCGAGCCCGCCCGTCATCATGCGGTTCGTCAGATCGTACCGCGGGGCGATCCGCGCGAACATCTCGCGTACGAACGCACCTTTGGAGGTATTGGACCCGGCGGAAGGCATTGCGGTCGAATTCATTCCTGGTAACGCTGCTTCCCAATCGTTTCGCGCTCTCCCCTGCCTTAGGGCGGGACCTAGACGAGCGGGAGTGCCCTCGTGATTGCGTTACCGATGCTTGCACTGAGTTCGTTTGATGCCGTGCTTGCGGCGCTGCGGGCGGCGCGGCGCATCGACGTCGCCGCCTATACGCTGCACGGTCCGATATTGCACGCGGTTGAAGCGGCCGCCCGTCGAGGCGCCGCCGTGCGGGTCGAGTTGGAAGCAGCACCGTTCGACGATCGAGCCCATCGCTTGGCGCGTGAGAATGCTCGGGTCGCGGCGGAGCTGCGCCGTTGCGGCGCCGACGCGGTGCTCGCGCACGGCGAACACACCAAAGCGATCGCAGCCGACTCGATGCTCTATCTGGATGGTAAGAACTGGCGGCCCGACGACCTCATCGTCTCAGAGGACGATCCCTGGGAAGCCGCCGCCATCCCAGCGGTCAAACACGCGGCGTTGGAAGAAGAGCGCGGCCTGATCGACGGAGCTGCACGCAACGACGACGCCATCGTGGAGAGCGAGTCGTTCGGCTGTTGCAACGCGGTGTCGGCCGCACTCGAACGACTGGCGCGGGCGGGAGTCTCGCCGCGATTGTTGGTTTGCGAACGCGATCTGCACGGCAACGCACGCGAACATGCGTTGCTCGAACGGTTGACCGACGAAGGGGTGAGCGTTCGCGTGAGCCGAGATTCGGAGAAACTCGCCGCGTGCGGCAACGCTGCGTGGTTGGGTTCCGCGAATGCAACGCTGGCAATTCCCGGCGATGAAGAGGCCGACTGGGGCGTCGACACGCACGACCCGGCCATCGTACATGCGGTGCGCGAGCGACTAGAAGCGCAGTGGCGAACGGCTCAAGCGTTCATAGTCTAGAACGCGGCCTACACCACCACCGCCGCCGGTCGCCGAAGTAAGGAGACCAGAATCTGAACTCTCAAGTTTTCGCGCAGACCTAGCAATGTAAAGTCAACAACCCCCTTCAGCCAATGATGTAGCTGCTTGAAGAAGGCCCTGCCAACCCTGCCCCGGAGTTTTGCGCCCCGATCCCCGTTATAAAGCCTCCGCGGCAAGCGAACCGATTCACGCGGGTGATTGTAATGGCTCAGACAGGCCGATCGGCCCGGTCAACGGACGGCAGGTTCCTATATAAGTTTTATATAATAGAGCCCTATGTTTGAAAAGCTGCCCGCCCCCGACGCTGATCCTCTTCCAGGGCAAGCCCCGGTCGAAATCGTTATGCTCCAGCTGACATTTCGAGGAAGAACGCCCTTTGCAACCGAGGGACGGAATTGCGTGGCAGCGCCTTCTGACCGGTCGTAATCTGAAACTCCCACGTTTAAATAGCGTCAAGCAGGCCGTCGTCACTATGGATATGGCGTCGGGTCAAGCTAGTGTGGCCTCTCAACGGAACGGATGGCAAACATTTTTTGAGGATGGTCTGAGTAATGCGTGCCTGTTTTCCACCGGCTTTAACGTTGAGCGCTATCAGTACCCCGGGTTCGATCGTTTCCTCGAGGAGTGTTCGCAGGTCTACGAAGCTACTGAGGAACTACTCGCGCCCAAAATTCAAACGAAGATTTCGTTGCGCTATTCTAATGCTCTAAGCGACGAGCGCGCAAAAGACGTCAGCTTCTGGAATGATAAAGTTCGTCAACATTACCTCGGCCCACTACGAGATCAGAATCTGGCTGATGACTACGAAAGAGGCGTATCGCTTTTTCATTTTGCCGCAGGCGACCAACAGGCCGACTTGAGAATAGGCACGCAGCCCGACCGCGTCCATCAAGGGTGCCAAGCGGTAGTTTTCGTGACCGAGGTGTATCAACAAGCAATCAGGGAGATGCATCGTAACGAGTTCGTGGACAGTTTTAAAGCCCTCCATTCCGTAGCACTTAAGCTGTTCTATTCAATCCTTACCACCGCTTACGCGGAAGAACTCCGTGCGGCAGTTTAGCGCAGATCATAAGTTCCTTGAGGTTGCGGACACCACGCCGAAGCCGTTCGGCGTTCAGATGAGGGTTCCGAACTTCGGCGTGCATATGCTGCCTTTTGGCGCCTACGCGCCCGACGGAAGTAGTTCCTCATTTCTGCAATTCATCGATTCCGCGCTCTCTGAGCGCAGCCCTTACGGCGGTATTGAGGACGTTGCCGTCGCGAGATGGCCAATCACATCCGGCCCAGTCAAGTTATTGCCGACCCGAATTAACTTCATATTTGAAACGGCTAAGGATTATGTTGACGCAATCGTAAACTCGGGCCAGTACCTCGAAACGTATCTGGCGGCCAATTTGGAAGCTCGAATAAATCCGCAGGGCTCGACTATAATGGAGCATGACTTGGAGCGCCTCGAGGTTCATCATAGCAACGCGCTTAAGAACATTCGAGCGTTCCGGTCGTCGCCTGTGTTTGCGGAAGTAGTTAAGACGAATACGCAGGTGCAAACCGAAGTGCTTCCTCAGATTGTCGGTCGGGTGACGATGCCACTTGCAAGCGAAGAGGAAGCGAGTGCACTGGTTTACTGGAAGTCGGTGCGCGAGTCAATACGCAATACATTTACGCTCAATCTTGAGTTGCTTGCGGCCGCAGTGGGAATTTCTTACGCAACATTTGCGAATCTCGGCAAAACGCGACCGAAAGGCCCGACTGCGGCGAAGATATTGCGATTGCATGAACTTGTTCGCGCTTTACGTGACAATGATCCACTCGCCGCACCTGATTGGCTCCATGGCGAAGGTTCGCGTCTCTTGCGCGATGGTGGCCTTGAAGCGTTCGCCAACGCGGTTGAGCATCGTGTTTTTAGTAAGACGCGCATGGTGAGGCCGAGCATTCATCTCGAGGATGACCGCGATGATTTTGCAGGTGAATTTCCTTTTGCCGAGCGTCCACCGCGAAGCGGGAAGCGTATCTGATTGTTTCTGCCGGTTCATGCACGCCGCGACAAATTTAATTGGCACGAGGGCGTTCTTGATGCGTGCAAACGATTTCGCCAAGGAGACGTGGTCGAGAATCTAGGCTTTGCGTTCTGCGCTGACGCTGAGCGGCCGATCACGCTCCTTGCGGACGACGCAGCTGACCGCGGGACAGGAATTATAGGCGTGCAGGTGCAGCTGCCGTTCGCTATGCTCACATCACAGACTTGTGATATTGCCGGTGAGCGCAGCGCCAAATATCCTTTTGTTCAGGTGTCTCCTGTGTATGACATCGCTGGGCACACTACGGACGGACAAGATGGGCTGATTCGTAAAGATAAGGTTGGAGAATTAGTTCGCCTCGATGGCCCACGCTTTGTTGGGGAGAACCATCTCTGGGTAGCCGACTTGCGCTTTGAGGCGCCGGTGGAGAAAGCGCTGCTACTTAACCGAGAGCCTCTTCAGGGCTTCGCAGATGAGCGTGGTTATCTTCGTGCGTCCGAAAAAGTTGCGAGTATACGGCTCCGTCTTGCCGTGGATGATCTTATTGAGAGGCATATTCTAAAGCCACTGCGTGCTGCTTTCAAGGATGGCGCAATTGACCACGAACCGTTGATTGATATTTTGATTCGAGCACTGCCGTCAACTGTCCACGCGACATCTGTACGCTTATACGCGATTGCAAACGAAACAGCGAACGTGCAGATGATTCAAGATGCTTTTGATCAGTGGCACGTGGAGCAAGCCACAAAGATTCCACCAGCACTGACGTTCTTAGGCGTGACTGTCCGTCGGAGTGATGATTTCACATGGAGTCAAGCTCACGGTGCGGCGCCTATAGACTTTGCCTACTTATCAGACGAATCGGACGAGTTTGAATAGTCTACGACATGCTATTAAAGTCGTTCAAGCCCTGCGGATTGCACCTGCTAGCGAATCAGTCGACGGAGGTCAAGGCCTCTATAAATCGGATCTAACCAATGCGCCAGATTTAGATGCCGAAAAGCGATTGCGCGTTGGCGTCGGTCATGGCAATCAGATCGTCGAGCGGCTGGGCGAGCAGTGACGCGACGGCCGCCGCAGTGTGCGGCAGAAACGACGGTTCGTTGCGCCGGCCCCGTTGCGGCACCGGCGCGAGGTACGGAGAATCGGTCTCCAGCACGATGCCGTTTGCTCCGACGGAAGCAACCGCATCGCGCAACGACTGCGCCTTCGGAAACGTCACGACGCCGCCGATGCCCAGCAATAGGCCGAACTCGTCGCGATAGATCGCCGCTTCGCTCGCGCTGCCGGTGAAACAGTGCACGACGCCGCGCATACCGGGAGTCCACGCGTCGCGCAGCACCGCAACGAAGTCGTCGAAGGCGTCGCGCTGGTGGAAAATCATCGGAACGTTGCGCTCGCGCGCGACCTCGAGTTGCGCGCGCAGCACGTCGATTTGCTTCGCGCGAGGGCTGTTCTCGTAGTAGTAATCTAGACCGATCTCGCCGAGGGCGACGACGCCGGGTTCGTCGAGCAATGCGGAGAGTCGAGGGGCGAGATCCGCCGGCGCTTCTCGAGCGCGATGCGGATGAATGCCGGGTGCGCAAGCGATCGCGTATGTGCGCGCGGTCGCGATCGCTTTGCGGCTGTCGGTCAAGTCCTCGCCGATCGTCACCATCGCGCGCACGCCGGCTTCCCGCGCCCGGCGCACGACCTCGTCGCGATCCTCGTCGAACGCCGGATCGTGCACGTGGCAGTGCGTGTCGATCACGTGGCTTCGGGCGGTTCGACGCGCGGAAAGAGCGGCTCCCCGAGCTCGGTTTGGGTACCGCCCTTCAACCCTCCCCAATTCAGCGCGACGCTCCAGTCTTCGTCGATGCGCCCGGGATTGCCGAGTTGCCGCCACATCGCCGTCATCCGTTCGGGCATGATCGGATGGAGCAGCATGGCGATCCATCGCAGTCCTTCGCAGAGATCGTAGAGCACCGCATCGAGTTCGTCGTTGCGGCCCTCTTTGTTCAGCGCCCACGGCTTGCGTTCGTCGATCGTGCGGTTGAGCGCGGTGATCAACTCCCACACGCCTTCGAGCGCTTCGCGAAAACGCAAATCGAGAATGCGTTCCCGCGCCACGACGGGCAACGGCGCGAACCTGTCACCGAAGCGTGACGAGTTTTCTGCCGCTTGCGGAACGACGCCGTTGCGATAGCGCCCGAGCATTGAAAGCGTACGATTGAGCAGATTGCCCAGATCGTTGGCGAGATCGCTCGTATGGCGCTGGAGAATCTTTTCTTCGGAGTACGAGAAATCGCTGCCGAAGGGCGCTTCGCGCAACAAGAAATAACGCATGGAATCGGCGCCGAAGCGGCTTGCAAGCGCGAACGGATCCACCGCATTGCCGAGGCTCTTGCCCATTTTCTGTCCGTCGATGGTGATCCAGCCGTGCGCGAAAACGAGTTCCGGCGCGGATTCACCGAGCGCCCACAAGATTGCCGGCCAAATGATCGTGTGGAAGCGCGCGATCTCCTTACCGATCAACTGCGCTTGGGCCGGCCAATAGCGGCGGAAGCGTTCGTCGTCTTCGCTCCAGCCGATGGCAGTGATGTAGTTCAAGAGCGCGTCGAGCCAGACGTAGATCACGCCGCCGCCGTCGATGGGAATTCCCCAATCGAAGTTACTGCGGGAAATCGAAAGGTCTTCCAATCCATCGTTGATGATCGCCATCATCTCGTTGTACACGCTGCGCGGCGCGACCCACTGCGGATTGCTCGCGTAGTGTTCGAGCAGACGATCGCGATAGGCCGACAGCCGAAAAAACCAGTCGTCTTCCGATATCCATGTGACCTCGCGTCCGCAGGTTGGGCAGCATCCCTCGACGAGTTTTGATTCAAGCCAAAACGTCTCGTCGTTAACGCAGTACCAGCCCTCGTATTTGCCGAGATAGACGTCGCCGCTCGCGCGCAAACGCTCGAAAACGCGCTTGACTTTGTCGATGTGGCGGTCTTGGGTCGTGCGGATGAAATCGTCGTACTCGACGTGATATGCCGCGAAGAGCTCCTTCCAGCGCGGCACCAGCTCGTCGCACCATTCCTGCGGGTCTTTGCCGGCCGCGGCCGCTGCGGTAGCGACTTTCTGCCCGTGCTCGTCCGTGCCGGTAAGGAAAAACGTCGGGCGAAACGTACGCGCGGTGCGCGCCAGGACATCGGCGACCACGGTCGTGTAGGCATGACCGATGTGCGGATAGCCGCTGATGTAATAAATCGGCGTCGTGACATAATACGAGCGTTCCACGATGTCAGCGCTGCTTGTTCGGCTCGCTCGCGGCGGCCTTCCTCGCCGCAGCGGCGGCATAGAGTTCGCGTCGTTCCCCGAGGCCGCGAGCGGCAAGAAGGCGTGCGATCTCGGCGACACGCCGCCCGTCGGCGAGCAGTTCGTCGATCGCGGCACCGGTATCGATAGCAAGGGTAACCGCATCCTCCGCCGGCGCTGCTTGCGGGGCGACGGCGAATGCAATCTCTCCGCGGACCGGACCGGTCAATCGCCCTGCAACGCCTTCCGGCGTGCCCCAGATCTGTTCTTCGTGCAGCTTGGTATACTCGCGGACGAGAAACACACGCGCGGCGGGTGCGACGGCTGCGAGATCAGCGAGACAGCGCGCGATGCGTTGAGGCGATTCGAACCAGATGGTCGTCGCTTCGTTGTGCAACGAACGCGCAAAGCGTTCTCGGCGCGCACCGGACGTTCTGGGTGGAAAACCCTCGAAGATGAAGCGCCGCAATGGAAATCCCGACAGCAATGCGACGCCCAGCGCAGCACTTGGCCCGGGCAGTACTTCTATCGCGATTCCCGCACGCCGCGCTTCCGCAACGAGATCGCTACCCGGATCGGAGATGCCCGCCATGCCCGCATCGGTGGTCACCGCGACCAGTTCGTCGCGGGCGCGTTCGATAATGGCGGCGGTCACGCGTCCGGCGTTGGCTTCGCGATAACTCCATATCTCCGGCGGCGTCATCTTTAAGCCTGCGAGCAGCCTGCGCGCCACGCGCGTGTCCTCGGCGACGATCAGTCGCGCTGAAGATAAGGTATCGAGTGCGCGAAGCGTCACATCACGCAGGTTCCCGAGCGGCGTCGGTACGAAGACCAGCGGCATGACGGCGAAATTCGACGTGGAGCACATTCCTCCGGGCGCCAAGCTCGAGCTCTTCATTTCGCCGCGTTGCCCGTATTGTACAGCGGCCATGGCATTCTACGATGCCGCCGGTACGCCGTACATGCGGCACGACGCACAAAACGACCGCGCGGCGCGATCGAGGATGTTTGAATACACCGCGGGCGATCCCACCGTGCCGGCGATTGTGGTCAACGGAACGTACGTGCAGTCGGGCTGGGGCTCGCCGCCGCGCGGTTGAACGGTACATTGATGCGCCGGTCGGCGCAGAGCCGCGTTAATCGCTCAGCCGGCATAACGGCGTCTTTTATGAACTTATCGGGATCTCCTAAGGAGCGTCTGACACATGGATACTAGCTCGACGGGCACCGCGGGTCTTTTCGTCGTTTTACTCGTCGTATATGCGGTGATTATCATCGCCATTTTGGCGTTTACAGTTTGGACGTATTGGCGAATCTTCGAAAAAGCCGGTTACTCCGGCGCGTTATCGCTGCTCGGGCTGATTCCGGGAGGAGCGCTCATTTGCATGATCGTTTTGGCCTTCGGACGCTGGCCGATTCAGGACCAGCTCGACGCCCTCCGGGGGGTTAACGCTACGCGAACCACGCCGGGTTCTTCCGTTATGCCCGCACCGTAGCGATCCAGCGTTCCACGTCGTCGGCTTTCGCCGGTAAGGCCGCCGACAAGTTCTCCGCGCCGCTGTTCGTGACGGCGACGTCGTCTTCGATGCGCACGCCGATGCCGCGGAATCGCTCGGGCACCGTTGCATCGTCAGGTTGAAAATACAGTCCAGGTTCAACGGTGAGGACCATGCCTTCGCGCAGCTTCGCGTAGCGATACTCTTCCTGGCGCGCGAGCGCACAATCGTGCACGTCGAGTCCGAGCATGTGGCTGACCCCATGCAGCGTGTAGCGGCGGTGATAGAGTTTTTCCGGGTCGAGCGCTTCATCGAGGCTGCACCGTAGAATGCCGAGATCGATGAGTCCTTGCGCTAAGACGCGCGCAGCCCGGCGTCCCGGTTCGAGGAAATCGTTGCCCGGCGCGACCGCTTCAACGCCGGCGCGCTGCGCTTCCCAAACGAGTTCGTAGATCGCGCGCTGCTCTGCCGAGAACGTCCCCGAAACCGGCAGCGTACGCGTGATATCTGCAGTGTAGAGGGAATCGCATTCTACCCCTGCATCGAGCAGGAGCAGATCGCCGGCCTTGACGGCACCGTCGTTGCGCGTCCAATGCAGCGTGCAGGCGTGGTGTCCCGCCGCAGCGATCGTCAGATAACCGACGTCGTTGGCCTCGATCCGCGCGCGCGCCCAAAACGCGGCTTCGACCTCGCGTTCGGTCTTCGCGGTGCGCATCGTGCGAATCGCGTCTTCGAACGCGAGCTTGGAGAGCGCACATGCGCGGCGCAGTTCTTCCAGTTCGTACTCGTCCTTGACCAAGCGCATCTCCGAAAGGCGCTCGCCCAGCTCGTCGTCGCCGGCCTTGGCTTCGAAGCGCGCGTCGATCCGTTCGTCGTGTCCGCGCAGCACGTGCAGCGGATGCTTTGCAGCACCGATCTCGTCGAGGTAGGTCTCCATCTGGCTCAACGGACGAGATTCATCTGCGCCGTAGTAGATTTTGCTTTCGTCAACGCCCCGATGGGGACCAATCCAAAGTTCGCCGGCGACGCGATCGGTGAAGAACTCGGCGCGTCCGCGATTGTGGTCGTGCACGAAGAAAACGCTACGGTGACCGGTGCCGTTGGGTTCGAGCACTAAAACTTCATCGGGTTCACCAATGCCTGCGAGATACGCGAAATCGCTCGACGGACGGAAGCGGAAGCTCGTATCGTTGGCGCGCACGCGCTCGCGTCCGGCCGGCACGATGACGAACGTGCCGCGATAGGCGCCGGAGAGCGCCGCCCGGCGCTCCGCAAAACGCTGTGTCTGCGGATGTGCGGTCGCGCGCACCGGGCGATCGATCCAGTCCCGCGACATAAAGTCGATCAGCGCTTGCGGCGGCTGAAAATCGTAGCTCGTCTGAGTGGTTTCGCTGGTTTGGGGCGCGTTGCGTTCGGTGGACATGGTTCGTCGGGCTTTCGCCTAATGAGCGCGGGGTCATGCCCCGCGCGAACGACGTCCTGGCTAACGAACGCACCTATCTCGCCTACGTCCGCACCGCCCTTGCCTTTATCGCTTTCGGTTTCGTGATCGCGCGATTCTCGCTTTTTGCGCGCGAGTTTGCCGAACTGGTGCATTCCAAAGACGCGGCGCCGGGGGTTTCGACGGCGTTCGGCACTGCAATGGCCGTCTGCGGCATCGTGATGGCGCTCTTCGGCGCATGGCGTTACGCGACGACCGCGCGCGGCTTAGAGCAAGATCGCGTCGTTTCGCTGCCCGGAGCGGCCGGCTACGTCATCTCCATGGTGGTAGCGGTCGTCGGCGCCGTTGTGGCCTTCGCGTTGATGCTCTACCGGTGATCGATCTCCAGAGAGACGTCGAGTGCCGGTGCACTGTGCGTAATTCGCCCAACACTGATAAGATCTACGCCGCTTTGCGCAATCTCCCGGACGTTCTCCAACGTTACGCCGCCGCTGGCTTCGGTCAACACCCGTCCGTTGACGACCGCCACTGCTTCGCGTAACTGCGAGGGCGTCATATTATCGAGCAGTACGGCATCGATCGGTTCCTCGAGCGCTTCGTGCAACTCCTCGATGGTATCGACTTCGATCTCGATCTTCACCATGTGGCCGGCGCGTGCGCGCGCCGCAGCCACCGCATCGTGTATCGAACACGCAACCGCGAGATGATTGTCCTTGATCAACACGCCGTCGTCCAAGCCGAAGCGGTGATTCCAGCCGCCGCCGCAGCGAACGGCGTATCGCTGCAGCGCCCGTAAGCCAGGCGTCGTTTTGCGCGTGTCTACAATGCGGGCGCGCGTGCCGGCAATGGCATCGACGTAAGCGCGCGTCGCCGTCGCGATGCCGCCGAGCAACCCCAGGAAGTTGAGCGCCGTCCGTTCGGCGGTTAACACGGCGCGCGCGTTCGCATCGAGCGTCGCAACCGTTTGTCCGGGCGTAACGCGATCGCCGTCCACAACCCGCGCTTGGAAGAGCGCCGTTTCGTCGACGTAGACGAACGCCAGTGCTGCGACGTCCAGTCCCGCGATAACGCCCTCGCTCCGCGTTACGATGGTTGCATAGGCTCGGCCGTCAGCATGGACGATGGCCTCGGTCGTGATGTCGCCGCCGCGTCCGAAGTCTTCCTCCAACGCCGCGCGCACGAGCGGCGCGGCAATGGCCTCAAGCGACGCCGGCAAGTCGCGTAAACGAGCGCTTTGCAAGCGCTGCGTCGCTCCGTGGATGGTCGCTGCGATAATGGCTGCCCCGGCTCTCGGTGCGCGCCAGCGCAGCTTCGGCAATGAGCCGGCCGACCACCAGCAGATTGCGCAACGTACCGCGTCGTCCCACAGCGGTACCTTCGAGTTCTGCGATGCGCATGAGCGCCGCGCGCAATCCTGCGTCGTCGCGCAGTAAGCCGACGTTGGCGTACATGACGTTGCGCAAGTCACTCACGCCCTGCGCCTCGGTCGTCTCGGCCACTTGTGCGCAAGGGACTGCCTCGAGCGTCCGTAACTCGCTGCCTGGCGCGTGCTGCCGCGGACGCGGGTTCGCGATGTCGGTGGCAACGCGCGAGCCATACACGAGCGCTTCGAGCAGCGAGTTACTCGCCAGCCGATTGGCGCCATGCACGCCGGTCGCGCTCGTTTCACCGCAGGCCCACAAACCTTCGAGCGACGTTCCACCCCATTCGTCCACCGCGATGCCGCCCATGTGATAGTGCGCCGCGGGCGTGACGGGAATATTTTGCATGCGCGGATCGATGCCGGCGTCCATGCAGAAACGAAAGACGGTTGGAAACGCTTGGGGAAAACGGTCACCGATGCTCGAACGAGCGTCGAGTCCCACGGTGCGGCCGCGTTGCTGTTGTTCGAAGATGGCGCGCGCCACGACGTCGCGAGGCGCCAGTTCGGCATCGGGATGGACGGCGCGCATAAATCGTTCCCCGAGATCGTTGAGCAGGATTCCGCCTTCGCCGCGCACCGCTTCAGTTACCAACGGCATCGGATCGCGTCCGATATCCAGCGCGGTCGGATGAAACTGTACGAACTCCATATCGGCGAGCAGGGCACCGGCGCGCGCAGCCATTGCAATGCCGTCGCCGGTCGCTTGAATGGGATTGGTGGTGTAGCGGTAGAGTCGTCCGACGCCGCCGGTCGCGAGAATGGTGGCGCCGCCGTGAAAGGCGATGCGCTCGCCGCTGCGGTTGTCGAGCGCCATGACGCCGGCGACGCGTCCCTCTTCCACGATGAGATCCAGCGCCGTGACGTTCTCGACGATGTCGATGGTGGGATGATTGCAGACTGCCTCGATCAGCGTTTTGAGGATCTCGTGACCCGTCGCGTCGCCGCCCGCCTTGACGATGCGGCGGCGCTGATGTGCGGCCTCGCGCCCCAGCGCGAGCTCCCCCTGCGCCGTCCGGTCGAACGCGGCGCCTAGCGCGAGCAGTTCTTCCACGCGCGCCGGCGCGTCGCTCGTGAGGATCTCGACAATCTTCGCGTCGTTGATGCCGGCGCCGGCGCGCTCGGTGTCGATCGCATGCAGGCGCGGCGAATCGTCGGCGCCGATGGCGGCGGCAATGCCGCCCTGTGCCCAATCGGTTGCCGACCCTTTACCTAAGGGCGTCTTGCAGAGAACCGTCACGTGAGCGGGCGCGATTTTCAATGCGGCGATGAGGCCGGCGATGCCGGCGCCGACGACGAGCGCGTCGCTCCGGTGGTTCAATCGCGTGGCCGGCTAAACTCGAGCATCCGGTCGACGGCGCGACGCGCGCGCTCTGCGATCGCCGGATCGATCGTCACTTCATACTCCATCGCCTGCAACGAATGCAGCACCTTTGGCAACGTATTGCGCTTCATGTGCGGACAGAGATTGCAGGGACGCACGAACTCCACGTTTGCATAACGGCCGGCGACGTTATCGGCCATCGAACATTCCGTCATCAGCAGCACGCGTGCACCGCCTTGCGCGGAAAGCGCGCCGACGTAATCGCTCATGCCTTGGGTCGAGCCGACGTAATCGGCCTCGGCGAGCACGCCGGGCGGACATTCGGGATGAGCGAGCACGCGCAGATTCGGTTCCCCTTCACGAAAACGGCGAACGTCCTCGCCGGTGAAGCGCTCGTGCACTTCGCAATGGCCCTTCCAGGCGATGATTTCGACCCCGGTCTTCGACGCGACGTACTGTGCAAGGTATTCGTCGGGCAGAAAGATCACGCGCGGCACGCCCAACGCATTGACGATCTCGAGCGCGTTGCCGCTGGTGACGCACACGTCGGATTCCGCCTTCACCGCCGCCGACGTATTAACGTAGGTGACGACCGGCGTATCCGGATACGCTTCGCGCAAGAGGCGAACGTCGGCCGGCGTGATGGATTCCGCCAGCGAGCAGCCGGCGCGCAGATCGGGAACGAGCACCGTCTTGCCGGGATTGACCAGCTTCGCGGTCTCGGCCATGAAGTGCACGCCGCACAAAACGATGACGTCGGCATCCGTACGCGCCGCTTGCATCGCCAAGGCAAGGGAGTCGCCGACGATATCGGCGACCGTGTAATAAATCTCGGGAACTTGGTAGTTGTGCGCCAGAATGACGGCATTGCGCTCGGCCTTCAATCTATTGATGGCCGCGACGTAGGGCGCGTGTAACGGCCACTCGACCCGCGGAATGACGCGCTCCGCGCGCTCGAAAATTCGCACGGTTTCGGGGTCAAGGCCCTCCCGCTGGGGCAAATCGATGCGATTCATGTGGGCTTCTATCTTCTATTAACCCCTCGTCGTGCACTCGTTTGCAGGGCCGGGCGCCGGCTCGCTCAGGTTAGGGGCGTCCAGCGCCTGGGTAGGAGCCTAAGGAGAACCACTCCTACTCAGTAAGGGAGGCACTGCATTTTATGAACCGCTGGTTCACCGGTCTTCTGCTCGTCGGAACCATTGTGGCGGGCGCCACAACGGTCGCCGCAACGGCGCAGCCCGTACCAACGGCGTCGCCGATGGCCTCGATGTCGCCAATGGCGTCCGCAACGCCGATGAATACGATGAAGCCGTAACGCCTCGCATAGGCATTGGCAAGCCCGTGACGTTTGCGTCGCGGGCCTTGCTTTGTGCTAAAAGGCCGTGACGCTCTCCCCGGGCAAGAAGCGAGCGTGGAGAGGCGCGAGCTAACCGCACGCGGGGTGGTGTTGGGAGCGGCGATCACGCTGGTCTTCACCGCCGCCAATGTCTACCTCGGCCTCAAAGTCGGCCTCACGTTTGCCTCGACGATTCCAGCCGCCGTCATCTCGATGGCGGTGCTGCGAGCGTTCAAGAACGCGACGATCTTCGAAAACAACATCGTGCAAACCGTTGCTTCGGCTGCCGGAACGCTCTCCGCGGTCATCTTCGTCTTGCCGGGACTCATCATGATCGGTTGGTGGAAGGGCTTCCCATTCTGGCAATGTTTCGGCATCTGCGCGCTCGGCGGGATTTTGGGCGTCATGTATAGCGTACCGTTGCGGCGCGCACTGGTCGCGCAATCGAGTTTACCGTATCCCGAAGGCGTCGCCGCCGCGGAGGTCCTCAAAGCCGGCACGGCGTCGCGCGACGGGGGTGAACGCACGAACGCCGGTCTGGTCGCGCTCATCGCGGGGACGCTCGCATCCGCGGTCTTCGCGATCGTCGTGGCGATGCGCGTTTTTGCATCGCAACTCGCCGGCTACGTTCGCATCGGCGCGGCCACCACGGGATTGGGTTTCTCACTGTCGCTAGCGCTGGTCGGCGCCGGCCAACTGATCGGACTGCAAGTTGGTTTGGCGATCCTCGCCGGGCTCGTTATCGCATGGGGCGTGGCAACGCCGGTGCTGACCGCGCTGCATCCGGCTGCCGGAGCCGCCGCCGATGTGGCGGGTGCCGTGTGGTCGCATCAGGTTCGCTTCATCGGCGCCGGCGCCATCGGCGTGGCCGCGCTCTGGTCGCTCGGGCGCCTGACCCGGCCGGTGATCGGCGGCGTGGCCTCCGCTCTGGCCGCATCGCGGCGCCGGCGTTTAGGCTCGACCCGCGACGAACCGAGAACCGAGCGCGACCTGCCGATCACCGTCGTGACGCTGATCGCAGCAGCCTCCTTAGTGCCGCTGGCCGTCCTGTTGTGGACCTTCTTGGCGGGTGGGCGGCTCGCGCCGCTGGGCGTCGTCCTGACGGTCGTAGCCCTGCTCTACGTGGTCGTCGCCGGGTTCTTCGTTGCGGCGGCTTGCGGGTACATGGCCGGGCTGATCGGTTCCTCGAACAGTCCCGTGTCGGGCTTGGCGATTCTCGCGGTACTCGGCGCAGCGCTCATTTTGCTCGCGATTTCGCGTGCGGGCGGTTTGCCGTTTGCCGAAGATCTTGTCGCGTACGCATTACTCGTCACCGCCGTGCTGCTGTGCGTCGCGACTATTTCCAACGATAACTTGCAAGATCTCAAGACCGGACAGCTCGTGGATGCGACCCCGTGGCGCCAGCAAGTCGCGTTGCTCGCGGGCGTCATCGTCGGCGCGCTCGTCATTCCGCCGATTCTGAATCTGCTCAATCGTGGTTACGGTTTTGCCGGCACGCCGGGCGTGCATTCCGGGATCGCGCAACCATTGCCGGCGCCGCAAGCGACGCTGATCTCCGCGCTCGCCAAAGGCGTTATCGGCGGTCAGATCGATTGGCGGCTCATCGGCGCAGGTGCGATCGTCGGCGCCGTCGTCGTCGTGGTCGATGAGTTGTTGCGCAAGCGCAATAAGGCGCTGCCGCCGCTCGCCGTCGGGTTAGGGATCTATCTCCCGGCGTCGACCACCGCGCCGGTCGTCGTTGGCGCGGTTGCGGGATGGCTCTACAATCGCTGGGCGGCGCGGTGCGCGCAACCCGATCGCATGCGGCAAGCCGGCGTTCTCGTTGCATCGGGATTCATCGTCGGCGAGAGTCTCTTCGGCGTCGTGCTTGCCGGGCTGATCGTCTTTACGGGGCGACCCGAACCGCTCGGGCTGATGCCTTCAAACTTCGCCTTGGTCGCGACAATTCTCGGCGCCGCGAGTTTTGCCGCAATTATTCTTCTGCTTTTAAGGTGGGCGGGCTTGCGCTCTCAGGCCGGCTTGCGCATCGCACCGTAAGATCGTGCCTAGCATGCGAGTGATCGTAACGGTGGCGCTGGTCGCGCTGATCGTCGCAGGTTGTGGCGGAGGAGGCCGCGGGCGTCATCGCGCCTCGCCGAGCCCAGCCGCCATTCCGACGACCGCCGCTGCGCCTGCGACGGTGCGGCCGACGGTGCAGATCGCAGGCATCATTGCGCCCTTTCAAAACGTGGCAATATCGAGCGCGCTATCGGAGCCGACCGATTCGGTCGACGTCGTGCAGGGCGATGTCGTCCGCCGGGGCCAGACGTTGGCCGTGCTCGATACGACCGACTTGCGCGCCAGCTTAGCGGCAGCGCAGAGTAGCGCGGCTTCCTCCGATGCGCGCGTGGCGCAGACGCAGTATCAAGCGCAACTCAACATCGGGCAGGGCAGCGACCAAGTGCGCAACGCTCAAGCGATCCGTCTCCCAAGCGCAGCAAACGCTGCGGCTCGATCAGCAAAATCTCAACCGGTATCAAAACCTTCTCAACAGCGGCTACGTTTCGCAGCAGCAAGTCGATCAGCAGCGCACGACGGTGCGCAACGATCAGCAGCAAGTGAACTCCGCGCGCGCGACGCTGCAATCTGCCACCCTCAATCAGCGCGTCAACGGTTCCTATCAATCCGGTTTGCAAGCCGCCAACGTCGCGTCGGCGCAAGCCGACGCGGCGTCATCGCACGCGCAGGCCGATCAAATCCAAGCGCAGATCGCGCGATCGGTCATCGCGTCGCCGGTCGACCGGCGTGGTCGTCAACCGGAACCTCAATCCCGGCGAATATCCCGGCTCGCGCACGCTCTTTACGATTCAACAACTCAATCCGGTGTATGCCGAACTCAATGCGTCGTCGTCGGACGTTTTTCGCATCCGTCGGGGCGCCGCGGTTTCGATCGCGGTCGCCGGCGTGAATGCCGCGCCCTATAGCGGACGCATCGACGCGGTGCTCGGGCAAGTGCAGCCAGGGTCGACCAACTTCACCGTGCAGGCGCTGATCGCCAATCCGGGATTCCGCTTGAAATCGGGCATGGCGGTGACCGGAACGATCGACCTTCCGGCGGTCAGCGGCGTGGGCGTTCCGGCGACCGCCTTTCTCGACGATTCGCACGGCAGCATCATGATCGTTGATGCCGACGGAACCGCGAAGGTGCAGAAGGTGGCAGAACTGGGCAGCGACGGCAAAACGTCGGTGGTGAGCGGCATCGCAACCGGCACCAAGGTCGTGTCGAACGGTCAGCTCGGGATCACGCCGGGACAGCAGATCGCCGGCACTGCCGATAACGGTCCCTAAGCACTCGGGACGTTATGTGGCCTACTCGTCTCTTCGTTCTTCGTCCCGCGCTCGTTTTCGTCGCGCTCGCGTTGATCGCCGTCGCCGGCGCGATGTCGCTCGCACGATCGTACAACAGCAGTTTCCCAATATCGACTTTCCGACGATCTCGGTTCGCGCGTCATATCCCGGCGGTTCCACGACGGAAATGCGCGATGCGATCGTGCGTCCGATCGAGGATGCGATCGCCGGGGCGCCGGATCTCGACCACATCAATACGACGGTGCAGCAAGGGCAAGCGTCGATCTCCGCCGTCTTTGCGATCACCTCAAATAAGACGACCGATCTCGTGCAAGTGCAGCGCCGCATCCTCGTGGCGCAAGCGCAACTTCCCAGCGACATGCCGGCGCCGACGGTCGGAACGTTCGATCCCGCGGAAGCGACGATCGTGACGCTCGGCGTCAGTTCGGCGACGCTGTCACCGGGAATGCTCTCGGCGATCGTTACCAACAACATCGTACCGGATATCGAACAGGTCGACGGTGTCTCCAACGTCAACGTCGGTGGCTCGGTGACGCCGGCGATCGAGGTTGCCGTCAACCCGAATCTGCTCAACGCGTCCGGATTGACGCTCAACGACATCGTCAGCACGATCCAGCAGAATAATGAGCGCGAGCCGGGCGGCATCGCGTATCTGCCGGGGCACGAAACGACGATCGATGTCCGCGGCGACGTGACCAACGCCACAACGGTCGCGAACTTGCCGGTCTTTGCTGCGTCCGCGTATACGACGACTTTCGGCAACGCATCGTACAGCGAACCCGCGGTCGCCGGAGCGCCCGGTGCGCCAACCGTCAGTTCTGGCGTCGCTGCAGGCGGCGGCGGTGCGGCTCTGGCCTTGCCGTCGCCGGGCGCGGCATCCGGATCGGGCGGGAGCGCCGGCGCCTCACCCTTACCGACGCTGCCGCCGGCGACTGCGGTGCCTGGCGTCACGCCGGTACCGTCTCCGAGCGCCGGACCAACTGCGAGCGCCTTGCCCGGAACGACGCCGACCCCGCTGCCGAGCAGCGTCCCGGCGCGTCAACAGATCTGGCGGCATCCGTTATCGCGCAGACGAGCGCCACCGCCGCGCCCACCGCAGCCGCTGCCTCGAACTTCAACGCACCGGCGGGCGGTGGTGGCGAGCGGCTCGTACGGCGGCCCGTCGCTTTCGAGCATCAATCCATGGACCGCATCGGCGCGCGTCATTCGCGTGGGCGACGTCGCGTCCGTCGCGAGTTCGTTCGAACCGCAGCGTCAGTACAGTTATGTCGGAACCGTTCCGACGATCTCGCTGGGCGTGCAGAAATCGACCGGAGCAAGCGAAGTGACCGCCGCGCAAAACGTGATGAAGGCATTGCCGGCGATCGAACGGGCCTATCCGGCGATCGACTTCAAGATCCTCAACAATCAAGCGGCGTACACCAAGCAACAGATCTGGGGCGTCTTTCATACGCTCATCGAAGCGATCTCCATCACCGCAATCGTGATGCTGTTCTTCTTGAAGAGTTGGCGCAACTCGGTCGTCGTGCTCATCGCGATTCCCGCATCGCTCTGCGTCACGCTGGCGGCGATGCGGATCGTCAACTTCACGATCGATACCGTCTCGCTGTTGGCGATGACGCTTATCATCGGTATCTTGGTGGACGACTCGATCGTCGTTCTGGAGAATATCGAACGGCACTACGACGACGGCGAGGCGCCGAAAGAGGCCGCGATTAGCGGACGAACGCAGATCGGTCCCGCAGCCGTCGTGATCACGCTGGTCGACGTGGTCGTCTTTCTGCCGATTGCCTTTCTGCCGGGGACCGTCGGCAAGTTTCTCTCCGAGTTTGCGCTGGTCGTGGTTACTGCAACGCTCACCTCTCTGGCCATCTCGTTTACGATCACGCCGGCCTTGGCGGGCAACTGGTCGTTGCTTTCGCAGTGGAAAGCGCCGCGGCCGATTGAAAGTTTTGCGCGCGGATTCGAGCGTTTGCGGCAATGGTACGCGCGCCGTGCATTGCCCTGGGCGTTGCGGCGCCCCATTCCCGTTGCGGCTATCTCGGCGGCGGCGGTTGTGCTCTCGATTCTGTTCGTTCCGTTAGGCGCGGTCGGATTCGAGTTCATGCCGCCGGTGGATCGCGGCGAGATTTTCGTGCAGCCCACCTATCCGACGGGAACGCCTTTGGCGACGGTCAATGCGGCGATTGCGAAGATGGCCGGGCGCTTTGCCAAACTCTCCGATGTCGAGTCGGAGACCGCGCTGGCGGGCGGAACGCAGTCGAACTTCGGCGGGATGCTCGTGCAGGGATCGGTCGGCCAGATTCACGTCTTCCTCAAGACCAAGCGCAAACATCCGACCGATTATTGGTCGCGCATCCTCGGACGCATCGGCTCGCAGGTCGCACCGAGCGCGCGCGTCATCGCTATTCCCGCGACCGGAACCGGCGGCGGCAACTCGCAGCCGATCGACTATCTCGTGACGTCGGCCGACGACCATCCGGAAAAGTACGCAGAACAGGTCGCCGCAGCGCTGCGCGAGACGCCGGGAACCGCCAACGTGAACAGTTCCGCGGAAAAGTTGGCGCCGCAGATCGACATCGAGTTCGATCGGGAACGCGCGCGCGCGCTCGGCGTCAACATCGGTCAGGCTGCCGCCGCGATACGCGCGGCCTTCGGCGGCACGCTCGCCACGCAGTTCGACACCGCACGCGGCACGATGTACGTGCAAGTGCTCTACCCCCGCGCGTATCAGACGTCCTTGGCAGCCGTCAGCGCGATACCGGTGCGCACGATTACCGGGAACATCGCGCACATCGGCGACGTCGTGCATTACGTCTCCGATCCGTCCGAGCCGCTCATGACGCGCGTCAACCGCGAAACGGTCGTGCACGTGCAGGCGAATCTCGCGCCGGGCGCCGTGCAATCGATCGTGCAGCGCAACTTTATGCGCCGGCTTGCCGGACTGAAACTGCCGCAGTTCGTGCGCGTGCACGCCAACGTCGGCGGTCAGCAGCAGAACCTCTCCGACACGGTGCGCGGCATGGCGATGTCGCTCGCGCTCTCGCTTCTGCTCGTCTATTTGCTCATGGTGGCGCTGTACGACAGCTACCGTCTGCCGTTCATCATCATGTTCGCGGTACCGGTCGCCGCGGTTGGTGCGCTGACCTCGCTAGCCATTACGCATCAAGCGCTCAACCTGTTCTCGTTGATCGGTACGGTGCTGCTCGTCGGCTTGGCCTCGAAAAACGGCATTCTTTTGGTGGACTTTGCCAATCACATGGTCGAACGCGGCAGAAGCCGCGCCGATGCGATGATCGAAGCGGCGCGCGAGCGGTTCCGTCCGATCGTCATGACGACGTGCGCGATGATCGCGGGTATGACGCCGATCGCTTTGGCGCTCGATACCGGTGCCGCGCAACGCCAAGCGCTGGGCATCGTCGTGATCGGCGGTTTGATTAGCTCGCTGCTGCTCACGCTCGTGCTCGTTCCCGTGATGTTCATGTGGCTTGGGCCGAAGGCGCGTTCGGCGACGGCTGATGCCGCGGCTTCGTCGCGCGAGCCGGCATATTCGGGAGCCGGGGCGTAGCCTATGTGGTTCACGCGTCTCTTCGTCCGGCGTCCGACGCTCGTCATGGTGTTTCTGTGCTTGGTGCTGCTCGGCGGTACCATCGCCGGCGTCAACCTCGTCAAACAGCAGTTGCCGAACTACGACGTTCCGTCCATTCAAGTGCTGCTGACCTACTCCGGCGCGTCGACCACCGAGATGCGCGACGCGATCGTACGCCCGCTCGAAGATCAGATCGCCGGCGCGCCCGATCTGAGCTACATCGAAACGTCGATTCAACCGGGCCAAGCTTCGATCGTCGCGGTCTTTTCCTTGACGTCGGATCAGAATACCGATCTCGTTCAGGTGCAAGGGCGCGTGCAGAACTCGCTGCATCAGTTGCCCAACGATCTGCCGACGCCGCAGATTTCGATCTACAATCCCAGCGAAGCGGTCGTCGTTTCGTTGAGCGCATCGTCGTCGACCCTCTCGCTCGGGCAGCTCTCGGCGATCGTGACGAACAACGTCGTGCCCGCGATCGAGCAAGTGCCGGGCGTCTCGTACGTGCAAGAGAACGGCGACGTCACCGCGTCGATTCAGGTCAACGTCAACCCGCTAGAGTTACAGTCCTCGGGATTCACGCTCACCGACGTCATCAACGCGGTCGCCAATAACAACGTCCGCGCCCCCGGCGGCATCGTCTACGAGCCCGATCGCGAAACGAACCTCGATATCCGCGGCGATATACAAGACGTTCCCACGGTTGCGAACCTCTTGCTCGGCAACACGACGACTGCGGCCGGATCGTCGAGCAGCACGATCAATCCATGGGGCGCATCGTCGCGCTTATACCGCGTCGGCGACGTCGCCAACGTCCAAGATACCTACGAAACGCAGCGCGTCTTCGCCTATACCAGCGGCCATCCAACCGTTGAACTGGACGTGCAGAAGGCTGCGGGCGCTAGTGAAGTCACCGCCTCCAATGCGGTGCTCGCGCAGTTGCCGTCGCTGCGGGCGCAATATCCGCAGATCAACTTCTCGGTGCTGAGCCTGCAGTCGACCTACACCAAGCAGTTGCTCTCCGGTGTGACTCGCACGCTGATCGAAGGCATCATCTTTACGGCCATCGTCATGCTCTTCTTCCTGCGCTCGTGGCGCAACGCGATCGTCGTGATGATCGCGGTGCCGGCATCGTTCCTGGTGACGCTTGCGGCAATGCGGGTGGCCGGCTTTACGCTCGATACCGTCTCGCTGCTCGCGATGACGCTGATGATCGGCATCTTAGTCGACGACTCCATCGTCGTGCTCGAGAATATCGAGCGTCATCACGCGCAGGGCGAGACGCCGCAAGTCGCGGCGATCAACGGCCTCACGCAGATCGGCGTCGCGACGATCGTCATCACGCTCGTTATCGTGGTGGTCTTCGCGCCGATCTCGTTCCTGCCCGGATCGGTCGGCCTGTTCTTGCGCGAGTTCGGTTTAGTGGTGACCGTCGCGACGCTCACCTCGCTCTTTGTGTCGTTTGCCGTGACGCCGTCGCTCGCCGGACGTTGGGCGCTCTACTCCCGGTGGAAGCCGTGGCCGGTCATCGATCGCTTCGGTCACGGGTTCGATCGGGTGCGCGGCTGGTACGCACAGCGTGCGTTGCCGTGGGGGCTGCAGCACCGCGCGTTGGTCGTTTGGGTCTCGTTCATCAGTTTGATCGTTGCGCTGCTTCTCATCCCGCTGGGCATCGTCGGTTTCGAATACATGCCGCCGGTCGATCGCGGCGAGATTTTCGTCAACATCAACTATCCGACCGGCACGCCGTTGACGCAAACGCAAGCCGCCATCGTGCGCGCCGAACGGGTGATCGACGGCATGCCGGATATGCAGTCGGAAACGTCGATGGCCGGCGCCTATCAAGGGCAGATCAGCGGCTACATCAATAATGGCTCGATCGGGCAGATCCACATCTTTCTCAAGGACGGGCGCAAGCATTCGACCTCGTATTGGGTGACGAACCTGCACTCGCGTATCGCACAGTTGCTGCCCGGCGCAAGCATCGTTGCGGTTCCGGCAACCGATCCGTCGGGCGGCATCGCGCAGCCGATCGGCTATGTCGTCTCCAGCCTGACAACCGATCCCGGACCGGCCGCCGCCCAAGCGTTTGCCGCGCTCAAGGCAACGCCGGGAACGATCGACGCAACGACGTCGCTCTCCAATGAAGCGCCGCAGGTGGAGGTGGAGTTCGACCGTGGCAACGCGCGCGCGCTCGATGCGAGTATCGGCACCGCATCGACGGCCGTTCGTGCGGCCTTCGGCGGCGACACTGCGACACAGTTTACGGGACCCAACGGACTCAAAGACGTGCAGGTGATTTATCCGGAGTCGGATCTGCAATCGCTCGACGCAATCTCCGCGATACCGATTCGCGCGAACAACGGCTCGATCGTGCGCGTCGGCGACATCACGCACTTGGTATGGCAACCGGCGCCCCCGTTAATCATGCGCATCAACCGCCGCAACGTCGTGCTCATCGGCGCCAACGTCGCTCCCGGGGCGATTCTCTCGAACGTCGAGCGGTCGTTCGAGAAGCGCTTGCGGGCGCTGCATCTCCCGGCGAACGTCAGCGTGGCGCCGGTTACGGGCGGCAATCAGCAGAACGTGCACGACACCGTGACCGAGATGAGCGTGTCGCTCGCGCTCTCGATTCTGCTCGTCTATCTGCTCATGGTGGCGCTGTATAATGGCTACATCACGCCGTTCATCATCATGTTCACCGTACCGGTCGCAGTGGTCGGCGCGCTCGGCGCGCTCGCCCTGACACACCAAACGCTCAATCTCTTCTCGTTGATCGGTTCCATCCTGCTCGTCGGCTTGGTGGCGAAGAACGGCATTCTACTCGTGGACTTTGCCAACCAACTGCGAGAACGAGGTACGAATAAGCTCGATGCGATCGTGGAGAGCGCTCACGCGCGATTCCGGCCGATCGTCATGACGACCATCGCGATGATCGCCGGCATGCTGCCGTTAGCGCTCGCGCTGGATCCGGGATCGCAGGCGGAACGCCCGCTCGGCATCGTGGTGATCGGCGGTCTGTCGAGTTCGCTCGTTTTGACGCTGCTGCTCATTCCGATCATGTATCTTCGTTTCGCGCCCGAGCACTATCGCATTGCCGGGACTAACGGGGAGATCGATCCGCACCAGATCGAGCTGCCGATGGCGACGCCTGCCGGCGATCGCTAAAGCGACGCTTGGCTTTCTCGGTTTCGACGACGCGATCGCGCGGCTTGGCGTTGGTTACGAGCACGCCGAGGAGCTCGCGCGCCGCGTCGCTGACCCGGTCGACCGCGTGCGCGAAGGCGGCTTCGTTTGCTTTGGACGGATGCGTGAAACCGCTGAGCTTGCGGACGAACTGAACGGCCGAAGCACGAATCTCATCCTCCGTCGCCGGCGGGGCAAAGTTGTAGAGCGTCTTGATGTTCCGGCACATGGACGGAGGTTTTTCCGGCGCGGCGGGTAGCTCATTCTCCGGCGCGAAGGTTCGGCGATGGATCGCTGGCCGGCGCTCGTGTATGCGGAGTGGAAGGATACGCTCGCAACGCTGCACCTGTGGACGCAGATCGTCGGTAAGATTCGCTTGCGATTAACGCCGCTGGTGAATCACTGGTGGAACGTTACGCTCTACGTGACGCCGCGCGGGCTAACCACCTCGGCGATGCCTTATGGTGCCGCCCGGCGGTTTTCGATCGATTTCGATTTTCTGGCGCATCGCTTGGAGATCAGCGGCTGCGACGGCGAGCGCGACGCATTCGACCTGCGGCCGATGAGCGTCGCAGCGTTTTACGGGGAACTCATGCAACGGCTCGACGCGCTCGATTTCCACGTTCGCATCAATCGCATGCCGAACGAAATTGCCGATGCCGTTCCGTTCGACCGCGATACGGAACACGCATCGTACGATGCCGCCTACGTCGAGCGGTTCTTTCGCGCGCTGCTGCAGGCCGACCGTTTGTGCAAGGAGTTTCGCGCGCCGTTTCTCGGCAAGGCGAGTCCGGTGCATTTCTTTTGGGGCAGCTTTGATTTAGCGGAGACGCGGTTCTCCGGGCGTCCGGCGCCGCCGCATCCCGGCGGCATTCCGAATATGCCGGATTCTGCGACGCGCGAAGCCTATTCGCGCGAAGAACAGAGCGTCGGTTTTTGGCCGGGCGGCGCCGGCGCCGAGGCAGCGTTCTATTCGTACGCCTATCCGGAACCGCCGGGGCTGGCGCAAGCATCGGTGCCGAAACCGGGATTCTGGTACGACGGTCTACGCGAGTTTCTCTTACCGTACGAAGCGGTGCGAACCGCGAGCGATCCCGATGCGACGGTCTTGCAGTTTTTCAACGCGACCTACGAAGCGGCGGCGAATCTCGGCAAGTGGGATCGCGCGGCGCTGGAGCGCTAGCTAATCGACGAATGCACTCACAGTAAACCTGTTATCGCTTACGCCCACTTCGCTTTCGAACTTTCCGCCGTTTTGACGTTCGGTTAGGTATCCGTTTTCGCATATACATCGCGATCTCGCCATAGGCTGCGCCGCCGATCTCTTTATCCAACCGATGCTCAATGTCCCATTCTTCGCCCAGCTTGCTCGTCCAAGAACCGCTCGGTAAGAGCCTAGCTGCATGCGTTGGAACGCCTGCAGCATTAGCGAAAATCGCTATTTTAACGAAGCCGCGCTGGGGCTCACCATCGTCGCAAACCATGTAGCCACGCGTCTCAAATGCTCGTACAAACGCATCCACCGTAAGAACACGCGGCACTCCGGGAGGCCAATAGTTAAATCGCTCCGGCCACCACCATCTACCGGTGTCGTCAGCCGCCCAAGCGATGCAGTTGTATTTTCTGGTTTGGCAGCTTTTGACTTCGAAGCGTTCACCTAATCTCTCGAAGGCACTAGCAATATTAGCCCTGACAACGGGGTTGTTTAGGTCATCCACTTTCTCAAGCGCAGTCGGCTAAACCACGTAAGAAAGCTGCGTGGCAACGTATCCATTTTGATCCGCCCACTGTAGCCACACGCGCGTCATAGCTTGAAGATCACCAGCCATCTCATCAGGCACAGGGTTCTCTCCAGTTAGTGCCTCAAGTGCCACGAACCAATAATCCGGCTCGTCACGCATTGACCGGAAAATAATCGGTATAACGTCCGGGCCTAAGCCTATAATACGGAAATAAGCAGGGTTGTTAACGCGATTTGATCCCGACGAGTCGAACCTCGTTTCGGCTCGCCATTGCTTACGCATTGTTTCGAATACCTCGCGCACCGCACCGCGTTTCTTAGTGTGAAGCGACGCCGCGTTTTCGGAATTTGATCTCGGAACCCAGTCAGCAATAGAGACGACCGGCGTTGGAATCGCGTGGGGGTAAAGATACCACGTCGACTCACGCTGGTGATATTGTAGTTGTAGCGCTTCTTGGATAGCCTGAACGCCCATGGGGTCGTAAGGCGTATCCTTATCGCATTCGGGGTCACTCCTACCACGGAATTCGGCTTTATTTGGCATGCTCATTCGCTGCCTTTTGGCGCTCGCGTCACAATCCGCACACCGGTTTTTGTGACATAGTCACTAAGGACCACGTTCTTGCGCTTTGCGCGTTCCAGTGTTTTTACAAGGCTGTCCATGTCCGAAGCATCCAAGGCGACGAAGAAGCGCTTAAAGTCGCGGGCTTCATGATAATCTATTCTCAGTGTATGCGCTATCGTCGTTCCTTCGATATTCGCATCATCGTCGAACAGCGGCCTCACATCGGTTAGAATCCGCGCCGAAATAAAGTGTGCCGGGCAATCAAACAGTACGTCAGTAGCTTTCGACGACACGTAGAGTGACTCGATTTCCACAAGCCGTGGAAGCCATCGCTTTAATAGTTCGCGCCCATCCTCGGGTATTTCGGTTTCGACGTAATCCGAACTCATGAGATCTCGAAGAAATCGTTCGCGTGGCACCGCTACCGAGACTTGGCCGTTGTGAAACACCAAAAGCGCACTGACAATCTTTTCAAACGATGCTTTCGAAAACGGTAGCGTCGCCGCAGCACCAGAATACAGTCGCTCCAGCGATTCCTCATTGAAGATGGCGGGCTCAACGCCGTTCAAAAAGGCCGCTAGCGTTTCCAACTGAACATCGGATGCCGACGCGATCTCCTTAAGGCCGTCTTGCATTGCGCGCGGTACAGCTATCGCCATTTACGCACTCCGATCGTGGTCCACGGTGTGTCCTTCCCGATTGCTCGCATCTTATCCCCCGAGAATGGCTGCCGTTTTAGGGGGTGCATTACCAAAGTGGCACGGGTCAGTAGGCGCGGGGAACGATACTATAACTTGCCCGGCCATGGCGCGAACATATTCAGTACGCTCCAACGTTTAACAACAGCGCCGCATTGCCATCGTAGCGATCCCAGCGCATAACGCGACTGGTCGAAGCGGGTGATCATTCGCCGCGCCACCTTTGCATCGCTATCGCGGGCCAGCCCGTCCTCCGAACGGCTCGAGAATTGCCGCGGTCCGTTCCTTGAGGTCCGTGCAACAAAAGTTGCCCGTGATGTTCATGTCCTTGCCGCGAATTTTAATGTCCACCGAAGCATCTGTGCCGTGCAGATCGCAGTGTAGGCGAGCCACCTGCTCTCTTATCTGCTCTGCTTGAGCTTCAAGAGTGCGCGCGGTTATTGCCTCCGGCGACATACTTTGTAGCCATTCTTCCCGCGATACTCGGCGGCCGTTAAGCGTGTAGTCCACGCTGATGTTAAACTTCACAGTGCAGCCTTTCTGCTATTCCGCCGGCGCGCCCGGCCACGCAAACATTTGGCAAGCCTGTTCACTTTCGTAAACTTGCTGCTGCAGTAGCGCATAGCGCGCGGCGAGAGTCCACACACGTTGCCACTGTTCGTCGTCGGCGCGCATCTCCTTAACCGGTAAGCCGATCTTCAACGCAAGCTTTGCGCCGACGGCAGCAGCATGAGAGCTGGGCTGGTCAACTAACGACGATAAGACTTCGATCGCCAGAGCCTCCACGTCATCTGGCTTGCGGTCTGGATTACAACTGAGCGCCTCGCGTATAATGTCGCCGGTGCGTTTCACTGCGGACCGTGCCTGCTGTAGCGTGACGGCTGTTACGTCGCTTAAGAGTGCCGAATATAACGCGTAGGTTCCCGAGCCGGCCGGAGCGGCTTGAACTTTCTCTGCAGCCTCTTCAACTGCTGAGATTACATCTTTAGCTGCGACAAATGGTGTGTTGGGACGAAGTTGGATCTGCGGATCGACCGGGCCCAGGTCACTCGCGGCTCCCATCCATATTTGATGCGCACCCAACGTAAGTAATGTTCCTGCACTCTTCGCAGTATCCGGCACGATGACAATGAACTCGCGGCACCTCGATTGCGCTATTCGAGCTAAGCGAACGGCAACTTCACCGTCGCCGCCGGGGGATGCAAGAATCAGATGCAGATCCTTCTTGCAGTCAGATCCGACAAGTAGTTCTTCCAGCAGCATCGGGCTCCACGGCGTGATCACGCCGCAAAGCACAATCAAACGACACCTGTACTTGTCCTGGTAGTCCCGTATTAATTGTTGCCGCTGATAACGCAACGCGTGTTGGGCTTCGAAAAGCGGGGTGCGGTCAGTCAACTCAGTTTATATGGACCACACGCGCCTATTTGCGTAGGCGTTGGCTCAGGATGGTTGCGCGCCCCCAAGTCGCGTGCCTCCTTGGCAATCGCGACTTTTTCTCTCCAGTCTTCGTGATACGGGCCGCAGCCCAGAAGCTCCAGCTCCGCATCTAAGCCAGCATCACTCGGGTTCGACTCACGACTATCGGATGTGGCCACCACAGTTCGAGCTACTTCGGTCCTCCTCGAGGAGTTTCATTCTGCTGTACATCGCAGGCGCGTGGCTCAATGAGCCCATCGCTCATCCGTCAACGTGACGATCTACATCTACTACACGGCGCCCCGCGGTAACGTATGCGACACCGCATCGATCTCCCACAGCGCGCCGTAATCCGGGTCGACGCGCTCGATAATCTGCCGTGGCCAGTAACCGTAACCGCCGTTGCTGCTGCCGCGGGTGCTCGGATTGCGATTGAAGAGTGGCAGCGGACAGCCGTAGATCTGCAAATCAGCGGTCACATCCATGATCGGAAGCGCCGCTTGCGTAATCGGTGCCGTGAGCTTGATCGGGTACTTATGCATTGAGATTTGGCGCCGGAGTTGCTGTGCCATCATATCGCATTGGGGCGAGGTCTTGTTCGCTACGCAAAAATGTAACGTTCGGCACCTGACTCCGAGGCGAACTTCGTTGGTCCGGAGTTCGATGAGCCGCCGCTAAGATTTGAAACCGTATACGAGCGTTCGGCCCGTAGCTTTTCTAAACATATTCCGTTGTACCGAACACCGGGCCGCCCGTTACAGTGCGGGAGGTGCTTGTCGTTATCATGCCGCCGCCCGACTGAGATTGCGCGCGCGTTGCGCTCGATTGGCGGATGCGCTTGCTGTATGAATGCACTTCGACTTGCACGTTGCGCGAAAACTGCGGCGAATGCGTTCCGTCGAGATCAACGATATTTTCGCCCCAATGATATTGAATGGGCGTGCGCGTGATAAACGACGCCGCACAGTAGTTCAGCGTTCCCGTACGATCTACCCAGATATCAATGTCGTGGACAAGCTGCGCTGCTACGCCCAGATCGGATGCGAAATCGCCCTGCGCGTGCTGCGCGAACGCATGCCGAATCTGGACGCCGTCTGGTACATCGATCTCTTCGGCGAGAAAGTGGTCAAAAAGCAGGAGCGCACAAGCCTGGGCGTGTGGCGTGAGATCGAGACTGTGTGCGACGACATCCTCATCGCCTATGGAGCACTCAGAGCGCGGCGTGCGCGAAGGGATCAGCGCGCTACGTAAAGAGGAAGGCGCCCTTCAACAACGTCGGAAAACACGAACATGTCGAGCCCAAGCAAAAATCGAGAGCGATACGTCGCTGCTGTCGAAGCTGCCGTTGAAGAGCCCGGCATCGATTTCAAGCGCGCGATGAGTTGGTCGAAGACGGATTCATGCGATCGTGTTGAACTCGTCAAAGACATCGGTGCGCTGTGTACGTACGGCGGCGGTTGGCTCATCATCGGTCGCAACGATGAAGATAAGTCGACCGGTTCGCTGACAGAAGAGCAGGCTAAAACATTTGAAACGACGCGCGTTAACGAGTTTGCGCGCAGCCTGCTGCAGCCGCTGCCGCCGATTCGGGTCGAGGTAGTTGATCATGATGGTGATCGCCTGGCGATTCTTGATGTTCCAGGTTTCGCCGAGACGCCACCGTGTTTCCAAAGGGACAGCCAATGTGGCGGAAAAGGGCACGACGGTCCGCGAGGTCACTTTCGTCGCGGGGACGTATTCATTCGAACGCCGGCTGCGCAAACTGCGCGCCTGTGCGAACCCCACGATTGGCGTACGATCTGGAATCAGGTGGTGCGCAACATTCGAGGCTCGGTCACTTTCGATGAGGGCATGGATGACGAAGGGGAGGGTGTAGAGGCTGAGCCGGACGGTGAGGACACCGCACGCTCAGCATACGACGCGGAGTATCGTGACGAAGAAGTTAACTTCAGGTTGCCATCTGGGGCTACGACGACGGTTGTCAGAATCGAATTGATGATGCGACCGACTGCCTACGTTCGCGATCGCATTCCTCGAATGAAACTGAAAAGCGCGATAAATGCCGCTCGTGCGTCGCTGGATGGACGAGAATCGTCGGCATCCACGCCCTTTGCCGACGCGGACTTGCGCAATACGCACAACGGCGTGATGATCGTGCGCAACTGTCCGGAGTTGCGGGAATGTGAATCCGGCGTGTTTCGAACCAGCGGCTATCTCATCTATCAGCGCATTCTGCCGCCGGAATACGACGAGAACAATACCGTGCAATTCGGGCGGCCGGTTCCATTTTTGGGTCTTGCGTTAGAGTTGAAGCTCGTGCTGGAGTTTGCTGCGCGACTGGCGCAACAGATGGCGACTGATGAAGAAGGCATCGATATCGTGGTCGCAGTGGGTGGGCTTGCGAATCGCGCCATTGAAGATGACTCGAAACGGTTCCCAGGTGTCACCGTACATTGGCATCGCTTGGCGGTCCCGGTCATCCAGGGACTGAACAGGTCGCAAGGCTCGGACGATGCATTTCAGTAGAGAATCTCGCGGCAGATCACGGCAGCTTCGCCGTTGAGTTGTATCAGGAGGCGCTGTGGGCGTTTGGCATCGAGGCGTCTTCGATGGCAGGCACGGCGTTGCAACGTCAGTTGGAGGCCGGGGCGATCCCGAACGAGCCAAAAATAGTGCGGTAGCCGACGTGCGAGATATGGGCGAACGACGATTGAGATCGGAGCTTGCTGTAGTTCGAGGGATCACAACAGAGGCGCTCGCTTAAGCGAGCGCCTCTGTTGTGCTAAAGGAGAGCCGTGAAGTCATAGACCCGTTTATTGTTTTTGCGGTGTCTATTTACCAATCCATTGAAATGCCACGGGCAGATGCGAGTTGAACTGAATCGTGTCGTTCGGCGATGCTGGGGTTAAGCAAAGAACCTGATCAGCGGGCAACAGCTGAGGCGAACCGCCGTTGTATTGAAGCGCCGTGCCCGGCACTGCAGTCGTGGTGAACATGACGAAGGAGGGTCCCCAGTAGCTCGTTCCGTGGTTCGACCCTTGGGTGGCTGCAGAGTACGGTACGCCCGTCGTGAGGTGGGCAAGGGTATTGATTGGGGTGTTCTGGTCGTTGTACCCGGGGCAATTTGTGACGAGCAGGTTGAGCGTGTCCTCTTCGCCGGTGATCGTAACGGATAACGGCACCGTCACGCCCGTGAGGTTGCAGTTGTTTACGAGCATCTGCGCCGGATTGCCGTGGATCAATATGCCGTAGTAGGACGGGCCTGAACCGGTGCTGCCCGTGTAGTTTCCGGCGTTAGCGCCGGCGTATGTTGTCGAAAGGTCAACGCCTTCAAGGAGCACGTAACCTGGCGCGCCGGAAACGTAGACGTTCGCGGAGCCCGTCGTTCCGTTGTTTCCGCCCATTTGGCTGATTTGACCGCCGATGATTTTGACAGCGCCGCAGTTGCCAATTTGGACCCCGTATTGGTTGTTTTGCGCGACGCCTGTGTGATCCTCATGGGGTTGCTGGCCCGTGCCTCCGCCTCGGCGGGCACTTAAAATCGCACACCAAGGGGCACTTCAAAACCGCACACTACCCGGTGGGCAGTCGGAAACCGCACACCTGATGTAGAGCCTCGGGCCCGCCAAGGGTGGCAGCGCGAAGAGCGCCGCCATGAACGTATTGGACGTGGCCGATCGAAACCGCATCGTAGACCTGTTGCGCAAGGGCTGGAGCATCCGGCACGTCGCGCGCGAAACCGGGAACCGGCACGAAACGATCCGCCGTTACGGGATCGAAGCCGGCATCCTGGCCCCCAAGCCGGCAAAATGTACCACCCCGGCCGAAGTGGCCACCGACCCAAAACCGCACACCCCGGCCGAAGTGCCCACCGGGTCGCTCCCAAAACCGCACACCGGCGCCGAAGTGCCCACCGGATCGACGCGAAGCAGCGCCGAGCCGTTTCGAGAGTTCATCGAGACCGAGCTGCGCAAGGGCCGCAACGCTAGAGCGATCTTCCAAGACCTGATGCTGCACCGCGGCTATACCGGCTCGTACGACGCGATCAAACGGCTCGCTCGCAGCTTACGAAAGCGCGAACCGAAGATCAGCTGCCGCTTCGAAACCGAACCCGCCCAAGAAGCGCAGGTCGATTACGGTGAAGGTGCATTGACGCGCGATCCGCGCACCGGCAAGTACCGCAAGCCGCGGCTGTTTGTGATGACGCTGGGCAACAGCCGCCACGCATTTCGGAAAGTCGTTTGGAAATCGTCGACAGAGATTTGGTGCCGCCTGCATGAAGAAGCGTTCGCATACTTCGGCGGCGCGACGCACACGATTCGCCTCGACAACCTCAAAGAGGGCGTTCTCAAGCCCGACATCTGGGACCCGCAGCTCAACCCGCTCTACGCCAAGATGCTCGATCACTACGGCGTCGTACCACTGCCCTGCCGCCCGTACGCTCCCGACCTCAAGGGCAAAGTCGAATCGGCTGTCAAGCACACGCAGAATACGGCACTGAAGGGAAAGCGCTACGAGAGCATCGAGGATCAAAACGCGTTCCTCGTGCAGTGGAACGATACTTGCGCGGCAACGCGCATTCACGGCACGACCAAGCGCCAAGTGCGGGCCATGTTGGATGAGGAGCGGCCGTTTCTGGTAGCGCTGCCGACGACGCGGTTCGAATACTACCGCATCTTCGAGCGCACCGTGCACTTCGATGGCTACATCGAAGTTGACAGCGCCTACTATTCGGCACCACCGCGGTACGTTGGCAGCAAGGTCGTCGTACACGTCGGACGGCTCTGGCTGCGAATTCTCGATCGCCAGACGCATGAGTGCTTGCGCGAACATGTGATCGCGCTGCAGAAAGGCCAGCGCCGCACGCATGACGCCGATCGCCCGCAGCAGACGCCGATCAAGGTCGAGAAACTGGCCGCTCGGATCGCCGGCGCCGGTACCGGCTGCCGCGATTTTGCACAAAAGCTGATTGATATCCGCGGTGCGATGGCGCTGCGCGCACTCTACGGCATGCTCGATTTGCTTCGCCGCTACGAAGCGGCCTCCGTGGACCAAGCCTGCGCATTCGCAGCGACGTCGGGCATTGCCAGCTTGCGGTTCGTTCGGACGTACCTGCAACACCACGCAACGCCGCTCAAGCTTCAAGCCGAGCATCGGATTATTCCCGAGATCGCAACCTACACAACGCACTTCGCCATCATTACGCAAGGAGCTACCCCATGACCAATGACGAACTTGACCGATCGCTTCGGCAACTGCGGATGGGCGGTATGGCCGACGCCGTTGCGCTTCGATCGCAACAAGCTCGCGCCGAAAACCTCGGACCGATCGACTTCATCGGACTGCTCGTTCACGACGAGCTGCAACGCCGGCGCGATCGCCTCATTGAACGCCGCGTTAAAGCCGCCGGATTTCGCGACCAGAGATCACTTGACACGTTGGACTGGAAGTTCAACGCGCTCGACCGTGCGCTGATCTTTGAGTTAGCCAACTGCCGCTTTATCGAACAGCACGAGGATGCTTTGATCCTCGGCAACGCCGGCGTTGGCAAAAGCCACATCGCGCAAGCGATCGGTATGGCCGCCATCCACGCCGGATTCCGCATCCTCTATCGCGAGGCCCATGTACTTTTCGAAGATCTCCTACTCGCCAGCGCCACCGGCGAACGCAGCACTGCAATCGCGACGTTTAGCGAGATCCCGCTGCTCATTATCGACGACTTGGGAATGCGTAAACTGCCAGCCAATGCCGCCGAGGATTTGCTCGAGATTGTCATGCGACGGTACGAACGCGCTTCGACGATTCTCACCTCAAACCGCCCACTCGACGATTGGCCGAAGCTGTTCGGCGATACGCCGGCGGTTGCGGCGTTTCTCGATCGCCTGATGCACCATTCGCACCTGATCGAGATTCGCGGCAAGAGCTACCGGCTACACGAGCACAGCATCGCAGCCCGCCATCGGAAGGCGAAGCCGAGCGCGTAGCCAACCGTTGCGACAATAATCACTTAGCCTGAGGCGTGCGGTTTTGAAGTGCCCACAGGCGTGCGGTTTTGAAGTGCCCCTCGAGGTGCCTCCGGTGACATCGGAGAATATCGTATTGTTGAGGAGATCGATCGGCCAGATATTCGAACTCTCTCCGCCGTTCGAGTCGATGTATACGATGGGCGAACCGTCGGTGGAGTCTTGACCTTTCGTAATGGTGTTGTTAACGAACTTCTGATTCAATATCTGGCCGGCAGATGTAAGCGGGCTCACGTAAACAGTCGTGATGGGTGCATCTAAAACGCATTCGGAGATCACATTGTCTTGCGACCCGCTGCCCATCCCGGTATTATTCCTGTCCGAGTAATCGAGAGCATAGCTGAACCCAGTCATGTGGATCCGACGGATGCTGATCCCGTTTGAGGTGGGTACGCCGCGACCGATGGACATGCACGTACTGGTTCCTCCGACCTGGCCGCCGTTGAACTCGCTGGGGCCCGAAATTTCTGGCGTTCTGTTTGCTGTCGGTTGCGCCGGCGGTGCTCAAGGAATTGGCGCTCCGGGGTCGTCGCCCGTTGTTTCTCGCGTCTCGCCCTTGACGACGGTCTCGACGATCGTGGGCATCAAGAACGATTCGATTGCAACTATTTCGGGGAGCGGCTCCGCGTCATGTTGGACTATATCCCCGAGCCTGCCATCGGTTAGCGGATTTGGTCAGCAAAGCGATCCGATAGCGCTGTCGTACACGTACTACTGTACGTCGTCGTCGACTTTGCCAATCACGTACGGTCCCGCAAGCGGCACCACCAGTGCAGCGGATTGCACGTTCAACGTCCGATATACTGGAACCGATTTCGTCTATACGGTGGCACAAGGCAACACGGCGTGCAGCGTCGGCCCTTCGCCGAACAATAGAATATGGAGTTGACCCGCTCTCGTGGAGAGGTGAGATTTGGACATCAAGCGGCGTTGATCCATTCGCCGCTCGAAGTTGTTGGGCGAGAGATAACCGATGGCTGAGTGCCGGCGATGTGGGTTGTACCATCCTTCAATGAAATCGAAGATCGCGGCCGCGCCTCACTGATGGTTTTTGAAACGATGAAACGCGAGCAGCTCGCATTCGAGCGTTGCGTTGAAGCTCTCGCACATCGCGTTGTCGTAGCAATCGCCAACCGAACCCATCGACGGCCGAATCCCCGCCTTCTCGCAGTGCTTTCCGAACGCGATCGACGTGTATTGGCAGCCCTGGTCTGAGTGATGAATCACGTTGGCTGGTCGGCGACGGAACACCGCCATGTTGAGCGCATCCAGAACGAGTTCCGTGCGCAAGTGATTGGCCATCGCCCAACCGACGACACGACGGCTGTACACATCAAGAACGATGGCAAGGTACAAGAAGCCGGCCCACGTCGGAATGTAGGTGATATCAGCAACCCAGATCTGATCGGGGCCATTGGCTGTAAACTTCCGATCGACCAGATCCGGCGCCGGCCGAGCATCGCGATCGCGAATCGTCGTGATGACGCCTTTTCTGCGAGAAGCGCCTTTAATTCCGCGTTCGCGCATCAACCGCGCAATGCGTTTGCCGCGAATTCTGATGCCCTCATCCACTGAGATCGGCATGAGTCGCGGTCTTCCGTACGTCGACCTCGATCTGCGAAAGATCGCTTCAATCGCGATCTCCGAGCATGATGTCGGCTTGCCGGCGCGCCGACGGCAGACGTTTGCACCATGCATAGTAGCCGCTCGGGGAGACGTCGAGAACGCGGCACAGCATGGTGACGGTGTATTTGGCCTGGTACGCCTTCATGAATCCGAAGATTTGCTCGGAACCGCGTTGGTCTCCCGAGCGAACCAGGCCGCGGCTTTTGACAGTATTTCCGCTTCGAGTTTGAGCCGCTTATTTTCGCGGCGCAGCTGCGTAACTCTTTGCGTTCGTCGGTTGTTAAGCCGTCGTCACGTCGACCTGAGTCGAGATCATCTTGCTTCAGCCAGTTCATGATGCTCTGTCGCGAGACGTCAAACTCTCGCGACATCCGACAGCACGGTGCTGCCCGATCGCGAACCAGTTCCAGAACTCTATGCCGGAACTCCGGCGGGTAAGTAGGGCGCTTCTTTGCCATGCTGGACTCCTTCGCTGTAAGAACGAAAGTGTCCACGGAACCGGGTCAACTCCAGATACGACGAAATCTTGACATACGCGCAAATCGGACCTGACGCAAAGCGACACAAACACTAGCTGGACGAATCGTTCATTAGGCTGCGGGATGGACGCACGCGAAACGTGCGCCATCCTCTTCAAACTGCAACCACTAATAAGGCGCGTGACGTCTCAATCTTGCATAAAATGAGTTTCGTCTACGGTTTCACTTGATGCCATTTTTCTTTGGGCAGGCGCCCTCAAAGGTTTCGCCGCCAGTATCGCTGTCTGCTCCTTACGATCGGCGCGGGACTAAGAACTATGCTCAGTTCCCTCTCAGGTCGGTACCACCCGCATCGCTGCTCAGAACCCATTGTTCAAAGAAGGCAACGTAAGTTGCTTTTTGGTTGGATGTCTGCATACCAGACCGGAACTACCAAAGATCTTACCGAAAGCACTTCGCATATTATTTGGCTGTGCTGGGAGAGTTAGGATGAAAAGCTCGATATTTGGTTGCTTCGCTTTAAGTCTTAGTGCGACACTGCTATTGCCGACCGCTTGCGACACCTCACAGACGGCCGTTTTGAGCCCATCGGAAGCGTTCGGGCTGCATCATGTTTTGCGTAACCAATCGGAATCAGAAGATTACAAAGCATCTAGCCCGCTGATTTATGCGGTAAACTATGGTTTCACGGTGGCGCCACTCGGGGTCTACAGGGCTAAAGCTCGCGATCCGAAGCCGATTGCAATGATTACAAAAAATATTGACAACTCTAGAGGGGCGTGCATTGACGGCGACGGGACTCTTTATGTTACGAACTCTCCAAGCGGAACAGGTTGGGTTGCCGAATACGCGCTCGGTCAAACGAAACCGTTTCGCATAATAACCAAGGGCATCGATTACCCTGGGTATTGCGCCATTGATGCATCGGGAAACCTATGGGTGGCTAATATCGGCGCAGTCGATGTAGTGGAATACTTGAAAGGCTCGACAAAGCCCCATGCGACAATCACAAAAGGATTGACATATCCAATCGGCGTCGCGATCGATCATGCAGGAAATCTTTATGTCTCCAATTATCAGCCTTATAGCGCGCAGAATGTTCAGGTGTATTCAGCGGGAAGCACATCACCGTCAAGAACCATCACTGATGGCATTGCATTTCCAGATGGCATTGCGGTTGATGCAGATGGAACGCTGTACGTGACAACAGTTTCAGCTGAGGGCCAGATAGAGGAATATAAATCGGGAGAAAGCACGCCGTATAGAACGATAACGGATAAGCTTTCTTTCCCTTCGGATGTTGTCATCGGCAAGAATGGCTGGCTTTACGTTGCAGATCAGGGACAGACCGCCGGCGAAGCGGCGATCATTGAGTTTCCCCCACATTCGGTTAAGGCCTCGGCTAAGATGATTACGAACGGGACGTCCCATCCCCTAGGCGTGGCATATTATCCGCCATTATTGCCGTGAAGCGCACTTTCACGAGAGCCGCAATGCTATGCCCGAGGCGTTAAAAGACTACACTTAAAGATCAGATGCGACACCTCGCGTCGAACGACTTGTGAGCGCCAGGCAGCCGCAGAATCTCGCCATTAATTAACAATCACAAGCCCTCTGGGGTCTCTAGATTGAGCAAGCCCGTCCCTTCGAGTTCTAAAATCGGGATTCTCCCCAACTGCCTAAGGGATCTTTATCGCTGGGCTACTGCTTTACCCGATCCGCTCAAGTCGATAATCCCGGCAACAGGCGCACCAAAACTCTGGATTGCTAGATGCAGCGGCATCCTTTAAGGGGGTGATTTAGGGGAGCGCCACCTTACGTATGGCATTTGCCACAGGTGCGGTCATTCAAAATAAGCCTTTCTTGATCGTCACAGCAACTCTATTGTATGCCGTCGTTTGATGCATTTAAGTCGTCGCTCGACGCGAAGTATTCTTTTGTCCTAACGACGCTTACAGTTTAAATTAACGCATATTGCTTTCTGTCTAAATAGTGTGGGCGCATCTCTTGACGCGGAAGAAAGCAGCGACGTATATTTTTAAACCCCAGGACGAAAACAAAATACCAACAGTGCTTTCTATACAAATCGCGCATGGAGGCGACATGGGACTGACAGCTTTTAGCTCCACAGCAGTGCGCAGAGCCGCGTTGCGCAAACACGATCAGCATCTCAAGGGTATAATCCAATATGTGCAAGGTGCAGCGACCTGCACTAACGGTGTTATGGTTCGGTTACCAAATTGGCAACACAGCTCTTGCGTACTGGCCGGTTTGGAAAGCGACACATCAACAGCGGGGAACGGATCGTTGCAGATCTGCGGCGCCGAGGAGCCTATATCACGCAAACCAGACGACCGACATTTATTGCTTACAAAGATCGCTGAAACACAGATGCACAGCGGCACCGCGTGAGGCCGCGGGTGATTCACCAAAAATGAGTCGCGGCAACCTTGCTTCGCGAATGCTTTCACCATACTTCGTAAACCACTTCTGATATTACTAAGTAGATTGAACCGTGATGTGGATCCTAAAAAAACCTAGCTCCAATTGACTTGCTACGCCATCGGAAAAGTTAAAGGCTCGGAGCAGCCTCAACGTTGAGCTCTGGGCTTCCCTCTAACAAGCACATGTGAAATAAAGGAACGCAAAGACAATGAACCTCACCGCTAGTGGACCCTACCCTTTCGTACAGTTTCAGCCAACGGACGGGGATAGCATTTTTCACACCGATCAAGAGTACAGCGACGCCAGCAATAATTCATATCTCTTTCGGGCATACAACGCAGAGTTTAACGGCACTGACTGGCAAATCATCCCCGATGGTCCGCAGGAAGCCTATGCATCGGCCCAAAACCCCGACGGCTCGATTCATTACTACTCAAACTATAATCCGGCTACAAGCACCTTCGAATCAACGTGGCCGAGCTGGTATGGCAGCGACAACAATACCATCTACAACGCCGAGGACTTCGGTGTTACCGCTGACATCTTTGGGGGAACCGCAGCTGGCAACAGCGCCGCACTGGAAGCGCTGTTTACCGTAATGCCGAACGCGACGGGACTGGGCGGTGGCACTGCGCGCATCACACAATATAAGTTCCTTGTGAATGCTTGGTATTATGATCCGACTTCAAGCGCTTTCCCGCCGATCGTCCCGCCGCAGTCAGTCTTTCAAGCATTAGGGACTGGTGGCCAAAATTCGGAAGACAAGATGCACTTCTCCATTTACGACGGCGACAACGGGCCGAATGTCTTCTTATATTGCAATGGCCCGCATACGTCTGGTGGTACCTACTTCGAAAAGATCGCATTCCTATGGAATACGCCTGGCTATAACCTCGACACGTGCCTTTATTTAAAATACTGGAACAACACTGCGCGAGACTGTACATTTACGGATTGCCCAACCGCCGTAAACATCCAGAGCTTAGGTTGTTTTTTGGATCACTGCACGATCGAGTACGGGAAGAACATAACTACACCAACAAACGTTACTGCCGTTGTTCTCGCAGGGATTAATTGCGAGATAGCCGGCCCGAGTGAGTTTAACGGCAATGCCGTGGGTGGCCATACGGGAAGCACCGACACAGCGATTCTGATCGGTGGCGGGGTCTACAGCAGCAACGAGTTTACGATTCGGAGGGTGCATTTCGACTCTTGGAGCTACGGCATTGACTACTCCGACATCAACGACACAGGATTACAAGGTGGAACCCAGGATGCTGTCATCTCGGACTGCGTTTTTGCGTGTACAGTTACCTGCGTGAACTTAGTACCTATTGGGTCGAACGGACAGATATTCAATCAGACATTTGTCAACAACACGATTACGAAGAACGTGAACTCTAAGAATGGTCGCCCACTCGTATTCATCGATTCTAACGGCGGATCAAATGTCAATGTCGGTCCGATCTATCTCCTGAATAACACCATATATTCCAATGTCCTTGGAGGCAGCGGGCAAGGGGGGCCCGGTGGTGGCAGTGGAGTGGCCCAAAACAACCAATATGGGGTTGAGATCGGTACCTGTAATGCTGTCAGCATTATAGGTGGTCAGATCAGCCAGATGGGCGGGAATGTAGCGACGCCGACTACCGGCTCGGCAAACGTTTGCATTTCCGGTGACGGCGCGAACGTACTCATCGACGGCGTAAACTTGTCGGGGACGTATGAAGGTGCCAACGGTGGAAACAATACCGGCAGCACCGGTTCCGGCCCTTCGTACTACGGTTTACTTGTGACTGGTAACCCAGGTCGCGTCGTAGTGAACAACTGCAACCTTAGTGGCCTGACAGTCCCGGTGTCCGTCAGTATTGCTGGCCTGCCGTTCGTTGTCCCAGTGTTTATCACGAATTGCCAGGGATATAACGATCAAAACACTGTGATTAACACATTGCCCCATCTAACACTTGGCATGCCTTACACAGCCGCCACGGCAGGGTCGCACGGCGGCACGAGCTACTTCGGACCATCGTTCGTGATGTTCACAGCTGCTTCGTCACCAGGATCGAGCTTTCAATATAATGGCGGGAGCCCGCAAATATTGGCTCCCAATCAAGTAGTTTGCCTCTCGCTGCTTTCACCAAACGACACGATCACGTTCAGTGGCCATGTCCCAGTCGCATTCGAATGGATTGGAAAATGAGCTGTTAGAAACTCACATTTTCCGATAGTCGAAAAAAGTGAGGTGCGAAAGCATCTCACTTTTCTCGATTTCGTTTATCCTCGAGGGTGACCTGAGGTGGCTTTTGGCACAGCCTATAACTGTGAGGGTGGGATGATTGAAAAGACTCGGGCGAACTCCTTCGGTGTTCGGTAACCGAGCGAAGAATGCGGGCGGATCTCGTTGCAGTCCTTTCGCCAGGTTTCTGCCCGTTCGCGAGCGTCGTCGATATTGAGAAACGTATGAGCGTTCAGCAGCTCGTCGCGAACACGGCCATTAAGGGATTCGACCTGAGCGTTTTGCGTGGGTTTCCCGGGTTGGATGAACTGTAAATCAATCGATTTGGTCGCGGCCCATTGCAACATCGCTCGACTCGTAAACTCGGGACCATTATCAAATCGAATCGCCTGCGGCAAGCCGCGCTCATCGGCGATTGCCTCGAAACAGCGGATGACGTCATGGCCGAACGAGAAGGCGACTTCGATCGCGAGGCATTCCCGAGTATAGTCATCGACGATGTTCATGGTGCGTATCGTCCTTCCGGTGGCAATCCGGTCGTGCATGAAATCGATCGACCAACGCTCGTCAGGTCGCGCCGCTGCTGAGATTGCATTACCGCGAACGTAGCGTACTTTGCGCTTTTTTCGCGGATGGACTTGCAGGCCGAGTTCGCGATACACGCGCCGAAATCGGGATTCTCCGATGCCGGCGAGATCGCGACGGAGCATGACGATGAGCCGCCGCCAGCCGAGCCGTGGGCGTTCTTGCGCAAGTTCCTTCGTTCGCTCAATCAATGCCGCATCGTGCGACTGGGTTGTACGTTGATAGTACAACGTGCGCCGCGGTTGCCCGACAATCGCGCATGCACGTACGCGAGAAAGGCCTTGTCTTCCAGCGCCCTCACGGCTTCTTTTCGCTGCGAGGGCTCCAACCGTTTTTTGCGATCAGCTCGCGAACGGCATCGACTTCCATCGTCAGTCGCGCGATCACGCGATCCTTGCGCGCGCTCTCGGCTTCGAGTTGCTTGAGCCGCGCCAGGTCGCTGGTTTCCAAGCCGCCATACTTATCTCGCCAGAGGCGGATGGTATTGGCGTGGACGCCGTGGCGCCGGCCAAGCTCCGTGGCGGTTGCGCCGGCGTCGAGTTCCTTGAGAATCCCGACGATTTGCGCTGCGGTCAAGCGGGTTTTCTTCACGTGAGTCTCCTGGGGCCAACGGCCCGGAACTCACAGTTTCAACTTGAGCCGTTTTGCCACCTCAGGTCAGACCGGAACTCCACGGGATAGGCACGAGGATGTTTCTTGGCCATCGGTGGACCCTTCTCCACAAAGTGGAAAGTGTCCACGAAACCCGGGCAACTTCACACAGACATGCCCGAGCCGATTGGAGCAGCAGTCACGCCCGACGACGCATTGCCCGACGACACGGAGCAAAATCCTTACGGTGCGGTGAAAATCGGCGTGTCATAGAGCCTTGAACGGTTTGATGGTGATGCGCTTCCCGTCAAGGCTCGCTTCTAAATTTTCCGCCAGCACGGGAATTCTATCCCACCTATGTTGGGAAGGCCGAAAAACCTGCGATTGCTCGGGCTCTTCGGCTCGTCGTCGTCAAATATGGGAGTTCCTCATGAAATCGTTTGGAGCCGGCGTAGAAAAGGCTCCTTGCGCAGTAGCATTCGACGAGCCGGGTACGAACATCAGCGCGAGAGTCATAAGAAGCGCGAAGACAAGCCAAAAAGTTCCGGTCGTGACGTACCGAGCTTTCGTTTCGTTAACTACCTCGAGTTCCAGACCATATTCGTGCCAAGCTCCGGCCGCAAGCACTGCGAGGCGGCCTTCGTTCAAGGGTTCTATAATGACGCCGTTAGCAAGATAGTGTCCGAATGACGGCAACGCACCAACACGGATGTAACTCGCTTTAAGATATGCCATGATCGCAACGACCAGAGCTGCAATTGGGATCGCCTTGTACCCGATTGACAGATCACTTCGATCCAGCGCAGCCAGCACCGCAAGAATTATCCCAGCGGCCGCGATCTGGCTCGTTGCCTTTTTTTCGACCGCGCGTATAGCGGCGACTTTCCATTCACACAGCCGCCTGTTTTCGTCCATCAGAAGCCGAGCTAACGCGGTGGCCGCACCATCCACCTCTGTCAGGTAATCATCACGTAGCGACGCGACAGCTGCGTCGCGGTGGGCGTCGGTCACTTCTCGAACTTGCACGCGGCCAAAGGGGAAAAATGCCGCCAAGAATGCTCTCCCAGGCGTCGAGGCTGCGATTCGGTCACGGACAGCTTCGTCACACAGCCATACATAAAGCCCGTTGAACAGCGATGCGATCGGCTTAAGAGCCAGGCTCAAAAGCCAAAGGTAAAAGACAACGAGAAAGGCGACTCCAGCCAACTCGGCGATGTCAACTGCCATCTCTTGCGCGTTGGACGCCCAGCCGCAAGCCCCCTCGACAAATGCAAGCAAGACCGAAGGCTGCTGCCGCAGGGAGCATAGCCTTCGGCCTTGTCGAAGGTCGCAGAGACCCGAGCGCCGCGAGCGTATTGCAGGTTGCCGAAGATTCAATGCGAGCGACATCGGCATTACCCGGGGCCGACCGCCCCAGCAATTACAGATGTGACGGTTACATTGTGGCCGTCGCTTTCAACGGTCACGGCGCCGTTCTCATCGGTGCGATAGATCGTCGCGCCGATGTGCCGCAACGTTGCAAGTGTCGATGGCGCGGGATGACCAAAGAGATTGTGGCGGCCGACGGAGACGATCGCATACCGCGGACGCACGGCAGCGATAAAGGCGCCGGATGAACCGTATGCAGATCCGTGATGACCAACCTTCAGCACATCGGCGTGCAAGTCGATGCCTTCGTCGAGAAAACGCGCCTCCGATTCGCTGCCTGCATCACCGGTGAAAAGCATCCGAAATACGCCATATTGCAGAATGAACGCGACGGAGTTGCTGTTGATGGCGTTGCGTCCGCCGATAAACGGCAGCGACGGCCCGATGAAGGTTAGTACGACGCCGTCGTCCGTCTGCCAGCGCGTACCGGCACGCGGATAGACGATCGGAACGCCGTCCGTGCGGGCCGTGGCCAGTGCGTCCTGATAGGCGTGGCCGGAATAGCGCTGGCCTCCGTCATCGAATTGCGCGACGCGCAGATGCCGTAACACCGGCGCAACGCCGCCGGCGTGATCGCCATGTGGATGCGAGAGAATCAGCGCATCGACCGCATGGATGCCATGCCGCAGTAAGAATGGCACGACGGTGCGTTCGCCGACGCGTTCGGCTACGGAATCTTCACCGCGGCCGCCACGCTCCAGACGGCCGCCGGCATCGACCAGCAGCGTGCGGCCGCGCGGCGTTTGTATGACGATGGCGTCGGCCTGTCCCACGTCGAGGACGGTGATGCGTAATGCCGAATCGTCGGCGCGCGGCGGCGACACGACCAGCACGATCGCGAGCAGCAGCGCCGCAGCGGCCGGCGTCTTCCCGGCCCGTCGCCAGCACCACGGCAGCGCCAGGACGGCCGCATCGTAGAAGGCGATGCACCATGCCGGCGCCGGCGTCATCGGTATCACCGCAAACCGTAACGACGACACGGTTTGCACCACGCCCAGCATCCAGGCAACGAGCCACGAGTTGATATTCGCGACCGCCTGAGCGAGCGGCGCACACCAGAAGAGCGCAAGTTGCGCCGCCGCGAGCGCCATCGTCGCCGCAACGCACGGCACGATCGCGAAGTTCGCGATCGCAGCATACGGCGCAAACTGCAGAAACGTTGCGGCACTGAGCGGCCAGGTCCCAACCTGCGTCGCCAAGGTGAGCGTCAGCGCTTCCCGGATGCGTTCGGGGAGCGCAATGCGCGACGAGAGCCACCGATCGATGGGGTTTGCGCATGCGAAGATCGCGCCGACACACGAAAACGATAAGGCAAACGACGCACTCGCGACGCTGAGCGGACGCAGCCATGCCACGACGATCCCGGCGATGCCCAGTGCGTTCCACGACAACGATGCGCGCCCAAAAGCGCGCGCGACCAGCGCCGCGGTCGCCATCGTCGCCGCGCGCTCGGCCGGTAGTTGGGCGCCGCTCCACCATACGAACGCCCACAACGCCACTATTGCCGTCGCGCACGTCACGGCACGCGGCAAGCCGATGGTGAGTAAGACGAGCAGTATGACGGCGGTGACTGCGCCGATATGCAAGCCCGCCGTGACGAGAACGTGCACGGTGCCCGTCTCTTGGAACTCCGCGCGCAACGCAGGAGGCAGCGCCGAACGCTCGCCCCACAGTTCGCCGGATAGAACCGAGGCGGCTGGTTCACCCAGCCTGGTTTGCAGCTGGGCGTGCGCCCATTCGTGTGCGCCCGCTAATTCGCTTTGCACGCTCCATCGTCCGGAGCGAACGGCGACGATGTCAGCGCCGTCGAGTTGCGCGTCGAAGCCGCGTTCTCGTTCGATATCACGTTCGCTCGGCTCGTCGGGATTGCGCGGGCCGTCGAATGGTTCTATGCGACCGCGAACGACGATTTGGGCGCCGGGCTCCGGAAGATTCCCGCGCAAGCGCGCCGACAGCATCATGCCGTCGGCCGTTGCGAGCGCCGCCAGCGCGGAACCGTCGGTTTGCGGTTCGCGTTGGAGTAACGTTACCGCATACCGCGCGGTGCGGCGCGGAACGATTTCGCGAACGTCGTGCCGATCGATTGCCGCATGCACGGCAAAGAGGACGAGGGTGCCTATTACGGCGGCGCGAAAACGCGGCGGCTGAGGGCCGAGGAGTGCGAACGCGGCGGCTGTGCCCAGTGCGAGAAACTCGAGAGGGCGCACATCCGATGCGAGCGGCGTGGCGGCCAACGTCCCGACAATTGCGGCCGCTGCAAAGTAAAGGAGTCCCGACGATGGCATTGCCGTTCACCTGCGACGTCCCGTCAGAGCGTCTATGCGCATCGTCGTAACCGGCGGCGCAGGCTTCATCGGTTCCCACCTCGTCGACGCGTACCGGGCCGCGGGGCACGACGTCTTGGTGATCGATTCGCTGTGGGAACACGGCGGCGGCCGGCGCGCCAACGTTCCCGCAAATGTAACGCTGGTGCACATGGATATCCGCGATGAAGCGATCGGCCGCATCTTCGCCGATTTCGCGCCGGAGATCGTGAGCCACCATGCCGCGCAACACTCCGTCGCCATCTCGTCGCGCGATCCGATCTACGATGCGAACGTCAACGTCATCGGATTGCTCAACGTCCTCGAACATGCGCAGAAGACCGGTGTTCGGAAAGTGATCTACGCGTCGAGCGGCGCGACGTTCGGCACGCCGGAGCGATTGCCCATCGACGATGCGACGCCGCAACGACCCACTTCGCCGTACGGCATCACGAAGATGGCCGGCGAACACTACCTGCGATTTTACCGCGCCACGCGTGGACTGGATTTCACCGCACTGCGCTACGGCAACGTCTACGGGCCGCGTCAAGATCCGAATGGCGAGGCCGGCGTCATTGCCATCTTTATCGGGAAGTTTCTCGCGCGCGAACCGGTGCGCATCGATTGGGACGGCGAGCAGACGCGCGATTACGTCTACGTCGAAGACGTCGCGCGCGCCAATAGTCGCGGCGCTCGATCGCGCATCCGGCGAGGCGCTCGTGATCGGCACCGGCGTCAAGACGAGCGTCAACGAGATCTATCGGCAGCTGGTTGCGATTACCGGCTTCGAACCGCCGGTCGAACGAGCGGCGGCGCGCGAAGGCGACGCCCGTGACGCGCAGTTCGACGCATCCGGCGCGAGAGTCGCGCTCGATTGGGCGCCCCAGGTTTCACTCGCGGACGGCATCGCGGCGACCTATGAGTATTTCGCGCGGTGCGGCGTTTCGCAGTAACGGCGCAGCGCATCGCCGCGACGGCGGCGAAGCTGGAAAAGACCGCACTGCTGGCCGACTATTTCCGCGAACTCGACGACGGCGATCTGCTTGCGGCGGCGCGTTTCTTCACCGGGACGCCGTTTGCCGCACGCGACCGGCGCACGCTTTCGGTCGGCGGACGAACGATTGCCGAAGTCGCACGGCGCGTTTGGGGATTCAGCGATGCCGATCTCGGCTCGGGATATCGCGCGACCGGCGATCTCGGGGCGGCGCTTGGGCCGCTCGTGCGTCCACCGCGCGACGCGCTGCTGTTCGCCGACGAGCACCTCACGCCCGCGACGCTCGACGCATTGTTCGGCGAGATCGCGGCAGCCTCGGGCAAACGCTCGGGCAGCCGTCGCGAGGCGGTCTTGGAACGCATTCTGCGGGCCTGCGACGAGCCGCTGGTCGCAACGTACGTTATCAAGATCGTGACCGGCGATCTGCGCGTCGGTTTGCGGGAAGGTTTGGTCATCGATGCGATCGCGCGTGCATTCGATGCCGACGTTGCGGCGGTTCGTCGCGGGATGATGGCGGCCGGCGATATTGGCGAGGTCGCGCTCGCTGCCAAGCACGGTACGCTTGGCGAACTGCGCGTTGCGTACGGTACGCCGATCGGCTTCATGTTGGCAACGCCCGTCAGCTACGGCGAAGCGTATCCGGATCTGGCCCAAGGTCAGTGGTTCTTCGAAGATAAGTACGACGGCATTCGCGCCCAAGCGCACGTCACGGCGGGCGAAGCGCAGTTGTTCTCGCGGCGGCTCAATGACGTGACCGGAGCGTATCCGGAAGTTGCAAACGCATTGCGCACGTTACAGCGCAACGCGATTCTCGACGGCGAGATCGTGACAATGCGCGATGGACGCGTGCTGCCGTTTCGCACGTTGCAGGCGCGGCTGCAACGCAAAGTGGTCGACGAGGCCTTGCGCCGCGAGGTGCCCGTTTCTTATGTCGTGTTCGATCTGCTGGCGCTCGACGACGACCTGCTCATCGACGAGCCGTTGAAGCGCCGCCTCGAACTGCTCGACGGCCTTCTTTCATCCGCCGACTCTCTCACGACGTCGCCGTACGGATTTTTCGAATACGTATCGCCTGGAGAGGTCAACGAGCGATTCGAACAGGCGAGAGTTCGCGGCAATGAGGGCCTGATGCTCAAACGCGCCGATGCGCCGTACCTTCCGGGACGACGCGGCAAATGGTGGTTGAAACTCAAGCGCGAGCTGACCACGCTCGACGTCGTCGTGGTCGCGGTGGAGTGGGGACACGGTAAGCGCGCGAACGTGTTATCGGATTACACGTTTGCCGTTGGAGGCGCGAAGGGCGGTCTCGTGACCGTCGGCAAAGCGTACTCCGGCCTCACCGATGCGGAGATTGCCGAGCTGACGCCGTGGTTCCTCGAACACCGTCTGACGGATCAGCGCCCGAAGGCACGTGCGTCAGAGATCCCGGTCGAACCGAAGATTGTGCTCGAGGTTGCGTTCGACGTGGTTCAGGAAAGCGATCTGCACGAGAGCGGTTTCAGCCTGCGGTTTCCGCGCATCGTGCGCATTCGCGACGACAAACCGGTCGAGCAGATCGATACGATCGACGATGTTCGGCGAATCTATGGCGAGATGTTGGCGCGAGAGGGCGGCCTCAGCGGATAGCGCCGGCGATCGCCGTAACGACCCGCGGATCGATCGGCAGCAACGGATTTTCGTAACCCGCGGCAACGGCCTGGGCGGTCGAGATGTCCGGCGCATGCTTCAAGACGTGGTTCATGCCGTCTATAACGATCAATCGCGCGCCAGGGCGCCCTTTCTTGAGCGCGCGTGCGTCGGTCATGGTTATTTGGACGTCTGCAGTGCCTTGCACGATCGTCGTTGGAATGCCGACCTTTGCTATTTCGGCAGCTGGGTCGTACTTAAACCACGAGATGAGATATGGCTGAACGGATTCGCGAAAGAGAAACGCCAACTCCGGCGGCGGATTCGGCACCAGGTGACCGCGCGACAGCTGCGCCATGATTGCATCCGCCTGGGCGGCAAGATGCGACGACACTTTTCCTTGGAGCTGTTCGTGAATAATCGCCGGCGCAGGCCGTCCTGCACCTTCGAGGCTGACGAACGCACCTTGTGTTGCGTGTTGCACCGCAATCATGCCGATCAATGAGCCTTCGCTGTGTCCGGCAACCACGCAGGTCGTAAACCGCTTATCGGCGCGCAAGATCCGTATCCATGCCAGGGCGTCGTCAACGTACGTCTCGAACCGCAGACCGCTTTCTGATGGACCGGCGGCTGCGCTGGCCCCGACGCCGCGTTTGTCGTAGCGCACGCTCGCGAAACCGGCCTGCGCCAATGCCGTCGCCAGAAGAGCGTACGTATTGCCCTGCAGCGCTCCTGCGTTGCCATTTCTGTCCACGGACCCCGAGCCGGGAATAATGAGAACCATGGGCGCGGGCAGCGTCGCGGGCAATGCGAGCGTTCCGTGGATGTTGCCGCTGGCCGTCTGCAACGTCACGTCGGCGGAGGTATCATTCGCATGCACGACGGCCGTTACCGCGAAACTCGATGCCGCGCAAGCGCCCGTCGCAAGGAACGTCCGCCGATTCACTGGGTTAGGGCCGCACGAACTTCAACGGAAAAGTTTCGCCCCGTTGGCTAAACGTGCCGTCGACGTCGTGCGGTTCAATCTTTCCCGTGAACGAAGCGCCGAGGTTTGGCATTGCAAAGGTTAGCGTCCCATCGGACGCAGCGATCGTCGATACGGGAATACCGAAGCCTTGCTGGTAGGGACTATCGAGCGTCGCCGAGATTGTACCTCCGGCATTTCGGATGTGGAGTGCAAGGAGCAGATTTCCGCCGGCGGTGGAAAGCGTGCCCAGCCACGTCCCCGCGAGCGTCGCCGTGCCGAGTGAGCTGGGCGCCAACACAAGAGGAGCCGTTTTACCGAACTGCGTGAACGAGCCGTCGATCGCATCGGCTGCGATCGTTCCCGAATAGCTGACGTCCAACTTCTTGATGGAGAACGTCACGTTGTTGCCATTGACCGCTATGGTATCGACTGCGATAGCGCCGCCGCCCTGATAGGGGCTGGCCGCCGTGGCCGATAGCGTACCGCCGTTGTGAGAGATCGTGATGACGAACAGGAGCGGATGACCGCTCCCAAAGTCCAGCATTCCAGACCAAACCCCGTCGAGCGGTGTTGCTGCCGCTACGCGCGCTGCGCCTATCACTAATAAGCCGAACAGTAGAGCACACCTACGAAGCATTCCGTCTCCTTCGAACGCCGCCGGCACGGGCGCCTCATGATGTTTTCTCTCTGCGAGGCAATCCCTAGAAGCGCTGGCCGCGCGTTCTTGAGGGCCGCACCTAAAACAAGAGGCGGCGCCAAGACACCAGAAACACCAGGCCGGCAGGATGCATTTTACCGAACGTCTGCCAACGGGAAAACCGCTGCTGTGCAACGACCACCTGCCCGTTCAGGTGTTTCACCTGAACGAGCAGCTACGTCGCGACGAGGTTGATGAGTTTTCCCGCGACGTAGACGCGTTTGCGGATCTCTTTGCCTTCGATATGTGCGACGACGTTGGCATCGCGCATCGCCATTGCCGCTGCGTCCTCTTCCGAGATATCGGCCGGCACCGTGAGCCGAGCGCGAACCTTACCGTTCACTTGAACGACCAGCGTGATCTCGTCGACGGTGAGCGCGCGTTCATCGGGTTGCAGATAGGGTTGCAGGTGCACCGACTCGGTATGACCGGCGCGTTCCCACAGCTCTTCGGCGATATGCGGCGCAAACGGCGCGACGAGAATCGGCAGCGCGGCAACGGCATAACGAACGACGGCCGGCGTCCTCGTTCGAACTCGCTAATCCGGTGAGCGCGTTGACGAGTTCGTCCAGACGCGCGATCGTCGTATTGTAGTGAAAGCGTCGCGAGAGCGTTTCGTCGATCGCCGACTTCGCGGCGACGTGCACGGCGCGCACCAGCGCCTTGCCGGCCGGCGTATTCGCCTGCGGCAGCGTTTCCATCGTTGAGCTTTCGCCGAAAAACGGGCGCGCAGGCGCGCCAGATGCGATTGAGCAAACGAACGCGCCCAGTGATGCCTTCGTCGGTCCAATCGCTCGTCTCTTCGGGCGGCGTGACGTAGAGCAAGAAGAGACGCATCGCATCGATGCCGCTGCGGTGCGCCGTTTCGTCGACGCCGATCGACGTTGCCGCGCGACTTCGACATCTTCTCGCCGTTATGCAGCACCATGCCCTGATGGAAGAGATGCTGGAACGGCTCGTCGGGTCCGCTCAACCCAACCACGATCGTGGAAAAACTTGTAGAAAAATCGAGAATACAAGCAGGTGGAGCACCGCGTGTTCGGAGCCGCCGACGTATTGGTCCACGTTCATCCAACGATCGGCGCGCTCGCGTTCCCACGGCAGCGCGTCGTCGTGCGGATCGAGATAGCGCAGATAGTACCACGACGATTCAAAAAATGTGTCCATCGTGTCGCTCTCGCGGCGTGCCGGTCCGCCGCAACGTGGGCATTGCGTCTCGATGAACTCCGGCAGCGCCGCCAGCGGCGAACCTTCGCCGCCGAAACGTGCGTTCGGCGGCAGCACGACCGGAAGTTGGTCGTCAGGAACCGGCACTTCGCCGCACGTCGCACAGTAGACGATCGGAATCGGCGTGCCCCAATAGCGTTGACGCGAGATCAACCAATCGCGCAAGCGGTAGTTGACGCTGACGTGCCCGACATCCCATCTCCGTGAGGCGTTCGGCGATCGCATGCGCGGGCGCGCTCGCTCGACATGCCGTTGAAGTTATCGCTGGCCTTCAGCGTGCCGTCATCAACGTAGCCTTCTGAAGCGATCCTTGAGCCTCGCCATCCGGTCCGACGACCACTTGCACGATCGGCAAATCCGTGTTTGCGGGCAAAATCAAAATCGCGTTCGTCGTGCGCCGGCACGCCCATCACCGCGCCCGTGCCGTATTCCGCCAGAACGTAGCTCGTCACCCAGATCGGGACGCGCTCGCGGGTGAGCGGATGAATCGCATAGGCGCCTGTGAACGTGCCGCGTTTTTCCATCAGACTGGTGCGCTCGAGTTCCGACTGCGACTTCACGCTCTGCGGCAAACTCGTCGATCGCCGCCACTTTATCGGCCGTTTACGATCGCTTTGAGCGCTTGGACCACGGGATGCTCCGGCGCGACAGCCAGAAACGTGACGCCGTACACCGTGTCGACGCGCGTCGTAAAGACCGCGATCTTCTGGTCGACGCCCTCGACGTCGAAGAGAAACTCGACGCCTTCGCTGCGGCCGATCCAGTTGCGCTGCATCGTCCGGGTACGCTCGGGCCAACCGTCGAGTTTCTCGAGATCGTCGAGGAGACGGTCGGCGTAATCGGTGATGCGCAGAAACCATTGTGAAAGATTGCGGCGCTCGACGAGATGCTCGCAGCGCCAGCAGCGGCCGTCGACCACTTGTTCGTTCGCTAACACCGTGCGATCGTTGCGGGCACCAGTTGACCGGCGCTTCGCGTTTGTAGGCCAAGCCCGGCTTCGTACAACCGGACGAACAGCCATTGATTCCAGCGATAGTACTCCGGTTCGCACGTCGCGATCTCACGCGACCAATCGTAACCCGTTCCCATCAACCGCATCTGCCGGCGCATGTTGAGAATGTTTTCGGTCGTCCACGCGGCGGGATGGATGCCGCGCGCAATTGCGGCGTTCTCCGCCGGCAGACCGAAAGCGTCCCAGCCCATCGGATGCATCACGTCGTAGCCCAGCATGCGGCGCATGCGCGCGATGGCGTCGCCGATCGTATAGTTCTTTGCATGGCCCGACGTGCAGATCGCCCGAGGGATACGGCAGCATTTCGAGTGCGTAAAATTTCGGACGGCCGTCCGGCCGCAGCGCGATAAAGGCCCTCACGCTCCCAACGCGACTGCCACTTATGCTCGATCGGATGAAAATCGTAGCCTTCGGCCATTACGCAGCATCGTACACGCCGCTGCGCCGTCGCGCTACCCTTTTGGCGGGGTCAGGCGCGCTTGGTCCGGCGAGGCCACCATGGCATGCTGCGCGATGAAGTGCGTACCACGATTTGTGCGGCCAGCAGAAGCGAAAGCGACGGCGGCACGTAATCAGGATATGCGCGCTGACCAGCGCGTCGCCCAGGGCGCGATGTGCCGTCAGCGGCTCTTCGGCGATCGCGTCGATGCCGAGATAGTAGCGCAATGTTTGATTCTTATGATTGGGCGCTTCGGGAAACAGCGCGCGCGAGAGCCGCAGCGTGCAGAGTGCTTCTGCGCATAGCCGCGTCCCGACGAACGACAGATCGAAGCGGGCGTTGTGCGTCGCGACAATACGGCCGCGGCAAAAACGACGCGCGCGGGCAAGTGCCCAACCAAGACGCGGCGCGTTTGCCACCATGCGATTCGTGATGCCGTGGACTTCGGTTGCGCGCGCCGGAATGGGAATGCCCGGCCGCACGAGTGTTGACCATCGCTGGGTGACCCGGTCGCCGTCGACGGTCGCGCAGGCGATCTCGACGATACGGTCGGCCTTCGGGCTGAATCCGGTCGTTTCGACGTCGATCAAACAGTAGCGCTCCGCGAGCATACCGCAAGAATAGGGTAGCAACGTGCCACCTGGTTGGCATCCTCACTCGGCGCACTTTGCACTGCAGCAGCATCGCGTGAATGTCAGACATGATCGTGCGAGTACTCGTTCTTGCGGCGCTCGTCGGGGGTGCGGCCCTCGCCCTCTGGCACCCGGCGCCGCACGCGGCGATCACCGCGGTAACGCCCTCTGCCGCCGCGGCTTTCGCCCAAGCACCGGACCGGCCGCGTCATTCTCGGTTTCAACCGGGCCAGGACCCAATCCACGGCGAGCTGGTCGTCTACGTCGCCGGCGCGGTTCGCCGGCCGGGCTCTATCGTCTGCGCGAAGGCGATCGCTACGATCGTGCCGTCGCCTTGGCCGGCGGTTTCGGCGCCGGCGCAGATGCAGACCGGCGTGAATCTCGCCCAGCGCGCCGCGGACGGCGACGAAGTGCTGGTGCCGCGCGCCGGCGAGACGACGTACCGAAGAAGGAGCCGTAGCCGGTCGGCGCATCCCTCCTCGCGCCGGCACCGGCGAATGCCGTCGGCTCCTGCAGAAGGCAGCGTGGACGTCAATCATGCCGCGCCGGAAGATCTCGCGCGCGTGCCGGGCATCGGCCGCGCCATCGCCGGCCGCATCGTTGAACTGCGCGATCGCGAAGGCGCGTTTGCGTCGCTCGACGAGCTGCTCGACGTTGCGGGCATGACGCAGAGCCGCTTGGCGCGCGCACGACCGTATCTGCAAGACCTGTAGCGCTGCGGAGGGTTCACCGCACAAACCTTCGCATTTGGAAGCGCAATGCCGGAGCTTCCTCAACCGCAAACGCTGCCGGCGCTCATCCGGGCCGCTCTCGCCGAAACGCGCGACGAAGTCGTCCTCGAACGCGTCAATGGCCGGTGGACGCCGACCTCGAGCGCGCGGCTGCTGGAGCGCGCCGAAAACCTCGCGTTCGCGATTCGCGACGCGGGATTGCACGAAGGCGATCGGGTTGCGTTGGTCTCCCGCAACTGCGTCGATTGGATCGTCTGCGATTTCGCGACGCTCTTTGCCGGCTGCGTCGTCGTTCCGATCTATCCAACGCAAGCGCTGGATCACACGGCCTACATCTTGCAGCATTCCGGCGCGCGATTGATCTTCACCGATTCGAAAGCGACCGAAGCGCATCTTCGGGAAGCGGGCGCCGGTCCGACGCCGATCGTGCTTTTCGACAGCGACGGCGACGACGGATTAGGAACGTTCGAAGCGCGCGGCGCGGAAATGCGCGCTCGACAATCCGACGCGGCATCGTCATACGCGGCGAATTTGCGCCCGGACGATCTGGCGGTGCTCATCTACACGTCGGGAACGACCGGGCCGCCAAAAGGCGTGATGCTGTCGCACGATAATCTCGGTTTCGACGCCCAAGTTTCACTCGATTGCGGTTTTGAAGGTCTACAGGCCGGCGTCGAAGTGATTTCGGTGCTGCCGTACTCGCACATCTACGAGCACACGCTGATCTATATCTATCTGCTGGCGAAAGTGCGGTACTTCGTCTGTCACGATCCTGCGGAGTTGCTGGAAGATCTGCGCGATGTGCGGCCGATCGGCATGACGTCGGTGCCGCGCATCTTCGACCGCGTCCTCGCGGGAATCAAAACGCAGGCATTGGGCGCCGGCGGTTTGCAGGCAAAACTCGTTCCGTGGGCGCTCGCAGTCGGGCGCCGGTACATGCGCGCAACCGTGTTGGAACGTCGCTCCGCGCCGTGGCTTGCGGTGCAATACGCGATCGCGCGCGCGTTGGTGTTACGGAAGATTCGCGCGCGGCTCGGCTTGGACCGCGTGCGTTTTCTCACCAGCGGCAGTGCGCCGTTGCACACCGATATCGCGATGACGTTCCTGGCGATGGGAGTTCCGATCATGCAAGGGTACGGCTTAACGGAAACCTCGCCGGTGATTTCGGTGAGCCGGCTTTCGGCCAATCGGTACGGTGCGGTCGGCCAACCGATTACCGGCGTCGAGGTGGCTATCGCAAACGACGGCGAGGTGTTGGTGCGCGGCCGCAACGTGATGCGCGGTTATTATCGCGATGCCGAAGCGACGGGCGCCGCACTGCGCGACGGCTGGCTGCACACCGGCGACATCGGCGAGATGGACGACGGCTACTTGCGCATTACCGATCGCAAGAACGAGATCTTCAAAACGGGCACGGGTAAATGGGTCGCTCCCGCGCGCATTGAGGCGTCGATCAAACGCTCCGCCGTCGTCGCCCAAGTAATGGTCACCGGAAAAGGGCAGCCGTATCCCGTCGCGCTCATCTGTCCGAACTGGGCGCTCGTGCGCCTAAGCATGCCGGGACTTCCGGCGGCCGCGACGGCGGAGGAACTCGCGGGGCGCGAGGACGTCCGCGACTTCGTCGCGCACGAAGTTCAAAAACAGACGCGCGCATTAGCGAGCTACGAACAGATACGTCGCGTCATTATCGTGCCCGACGAGTTCAGCCAGGAAAACGGCGAATTGTCCCCGTCGATGAAGATCAAGCGGCGGATCGTGGAATCGCGCTACGGCGACGAGATAAGTCGCGCATACGCCGCATCGTGACGCGCCTTCGAGCAGGAGCTATGCAATAACGCAGCAGATAATGCGCTCTCCACTGGAGGGACATTTTGCACCGTACGATCGCTATCGCCGCGCTCCTTGCCGTTGCTGCGTCGTCGCTTGGACTGCCTGCCAGTGCAGCCAAGCCAAAGCCCATTCCGCCCTTGACGCCCGATGCGGTAACCCATCACCACATTACGCTCAACGGTCGCGCGCTCAACTACACGGCGCGTGCCGGCACCATCACGTTGCGCAATGGCGAAGATCAGCCGGCGGCACGCGTCTTCTACACCGCCTATACGGTCGACGGCGCCGGCCCATCACGACCCGTGACGTTCATGTATAACGGCGGTCCGGGCAGTTCCACGATGTGGTTGCGCATGGGATCGTTCGGCCCCGTACGCGTAGCGACGGCCGAAAATGGACGCCTCACCGGTCCGCCGCCGTATCGGCTGTTGGTGAATAAATACACGCTGCTCGACACGTCGGATCTCGTCTTTATCGACATGCCCGGAAGCGGTTTCGGTCGCATCATCGGTGCGGGAACGCGCGACGATTTCTGGGGCGTCGACCAAGATGCCAACGCGTTCGCGCAGTTCATCCAGCGGTACCTCACGCAGTTCTCGCGCTGGAACTCGCCGCGCTTTCTCTTTGGCGAATCGTATGGGACGACGCGCACGTCGGTCCTGGCCAAAGTGTTGCAAGATCGCGGCGTCGGCCTGAACGGCATCGTGTTGCTCTCGTCCTTTTTGAACAGCAATATCGACTATAACGACGGCGCCCCGGTCGGCGGCGGCGATTGGGGCTTCGTGCTCTATCTGCCGACGGAGACGGCAACCGCGTGGTACCATCACCGGCTCGCGTACAACGGTCCGCTCGAGCCGCTGCTCTCCGAAGTTGAAAACTTTGCCTTGACCGAGTACCTCGACGCGCTCGGGCAGGGCTCGCTGCTTGCCCCCGACCGGTACAACGACGTCGTCGCAAAGCTGCACCGCTACACCGGATTATCGGAACAGTACATCCGGCTGTCGGATCTGCGCGTTCCGTACGACCGGTTCGAGAACGAACTGTTGCGCGACAGCGGTAAAACCGTCGGCCGCATCGACACGCGGTTCGAAACGTACGTGCTCGATCGGCCCGAAGTCTCGCCCGATTGGGATGCGACCGATGCGGCGATCGATTCGGCGTTCGTCTCGACGAGCGAACTACTATCTGCGCCAGGTGCTGCAGTATCGCACGCCGCTGCTCTACCGTTCCGATATTTATGGCTTGATTTACGGTAACGGGCAGAGCTGGGATTTCAAGCACGGATTCAACCAGCAGATTCTCAACGTGACGCCCGATCTGGCGCAGGCGATGACCTACAATCCGAATCTCAAACTCTTTTCGGCCAACGGGTACTTCGATTTTGCGACGCCGTTCTTCGCGACGCAGTACGCGCTCGATCATCTGTATCTGGCGCCGGCGTTACGGCGCAACATCACTTTCGGCTTCTACGAATCGGGGCATATGGTCTATCTGCATCCTGCGTCGCTGGCGCGTTTCCACGACGATCTCGAGCGCTGGTATGCGGAGGCGCTGCGTCATGCTTAGTTTCGCGCTCGTACTTGCGGCGGCGGTTGCGATGCCGCGGCGCCGGCCGCGGCTGCCGGAGTGGCGCCCGATGCCGTAACGCAGCATTCGATCGCGCTTGGCGGAAGAACGTATCAATATACGGCGCGTGCCGGAACGATCGATCTGCAGAACGACAAAGATCAAACGATCGGCGATATGTTCTACACCGCGTTTACGGTTGATGGCGAGAATCCGGCGACGCGGCCGATCACCTTTCTGTACAACGGCGGTCCGGGCAGTTCGACGATTTGGCTGCGCATGGGGTCGTTCGGGCCGATGCGCGTCGAAGTCGGCGAAGGCCAGCCGACGCCGAACGCGCCGTATAAACTGAGCGATAATCCGTACTCGCTGCTCGATCGCACCGATCTCGTCTTTGTGGACGCGCCCGGCACGGGCTTTGGACGCATCAACAGCGCAGACAAAAAGGACGTGTACGGCGTCGATCCCGACGTGCGCGCGTTCGCGCAGTTTATCTCGCGCTACATCACAAAGTTCGGGCGTTGGAACTCGCCGAAGTTTCTCTTCGGCGAATCGTACGGTACGCCGCGCTCCGCGATGCTCGTCAACTACTTGCAGCGCCAGGAAGACATCGGCGTCAACGGCGTCGTGCTGCTTTCGTCGATACTCGACTTTTCGCTCGATTGGGACGTGAACTTCACGCCGACGGCAATCGGCGGCGGCGATTGGGCGTTTCCGCTCTACCTTCCGACGGAAGCCGCGGCGGCGTGGTATCATCACGCATTGCCGAACCAGCCGGCCACGCTCGACCAGCTGCTTCCGCAAGTCGAGTCGTTTGCGATGAACGAGTATCTCAACGCGCTGGCGCAAGGGGCGAATCTCTCGCCCTTCGACGTACAACGACGTGGTCGCGAAGCTGCACCAGTATACCGGGCTCTCCGAAAGCTACATCCGCCAATCGAATCTGCGCATTCCGTACGGACGCTATACGACCGAACTCTTCCGCGACAGCGGCACGATCATCGGCCGCTACGACGCGCGCTTCACGAACTACAACCTCGACCGTCTCTCCGACCGCAGCGATTTCGATCCGACCGACGCGGCGATCGATGCGGCGTTCGTTGCGACCGGAAACGTCTTCTTACGGCAGATTCTGGGCTATCACACGATCGCTGACGTATCTGCCCGAGATCAACGTCTTTCGCGATTGGGATTGGAAGCACAACGGCGCGGTGCCGACGAACACCGCGCAAGATCTGGCCGCGGCGATGGTCTACAATCCGAATCTGCGCGTCTTTTCCGGCAACGGGTACTACGATTTCGCGACGCCGTTCTTCGCCACGGTCTATACGCTCAATCACCTGACGCTGCCGGCGCAGCTGCAGCGCAATATCAGCTACGGGTTCTACCAGTCAGGGCACATGGTCTATCTGCACCACGAAGCGCTCGTGCAGTTCCACGACGATCTCGAGCGCTGGTATCAGCAGACGCTCGGCGCTGGACGATAACTCTTCGACAAGGAGCTACCAGGCGTCGAGCCTCGCCAGCGTCGCGCGATAGATGCCTCGCAGTATTCCCAGGCCGCGCTGCATATCGGACGTGGGCGCCGCATCGGCGCTTTGAACCGCGCTTTCCAGATAGTCGAGCGAGTTCTCTAAGAATAGAAAGCTCGTGAAGTCGTGCGCGTACGCGCCCATCGAATCGTCGGGATTGGCGGTCGGCGGTTCGCCGATAATCGTTCTGCGCAGCTCGGCGACGCGTGCCGGATCGCCGTGCCGGCTCGGCGAGTTGTTCGGCGCGACGCGCGGGCTGCGGCGACCTCTCGACGTAGCGCGACGATGCGCAATGACGAGCGCGTACTGCGCGCGCAGATCGGCGTCGGTTGCCGCGATGCGCGGATCGCGCAGCACGCGCGCCGTTTGCGTGAACGTGCGGCCGTCGACGCTCAAACGCACCGTGTAGACGCCCGGCGGCAGCAGCGGACCGTCGGACGATGTCTGATGCAGATCCCACACGAAGCGATGCGCGCCCGCCGATGCGCTCGGAACGGGATGTTGCGCGATCCAGTGCGTCGTGTAGTCGACGGAATTCGGATTCGATCGGCTGGGGCGGATGCGCGCTCGACCAGTGGCGCACGACTGCCGCCGCCTGCGTCGAGGATGTCGATGTCGACCGCGCTGCGCGCTCGGAGCGAAGATAGTAGTCGATGTACAAGTCCGACCGGCGCGTTATCGCCTTGCGGCTCGTCGAGCGGCAGCGGCGTGCCTTCCTGGTTGCCGGGCGCGACGCGATAGGCGGGCGACGGCGCGAAGAGATAATCGCCGCCGGCGGCGATTGCCGCGGCGGCTTGGCGCAGCGGCGCGACGTCGTCCATCACCCAAAACGCGCGGCCGTGCGTCGCGATGGCGATGTCGTTGCCGTGCACGGCGATATCGCGAATGGACGTCACCGGAAGATTGAGCTGCAACGGCTGCCACGACGCGCCGTCGTCGAACGACGCGTACACGCCGCGCTCCGTGCCGGCATAGAGCAGTCCGCGCTGCGCCGGATCTTCGCGCACGACGTTGACGAACGAACCGTCGGGAATGCCGTTGGCGAGCGTTGTCCACGTCGCGCCGCCGTCGCGCGTGCGATAGATGTACGGCGCGTAATCTTCGATGCGATGCCGATCGACCGCGATATACGCGGTCGCCGGATCGAAGTGCGAGGCTTCGATGATGCCGACCTTGCTCCACGGCGTCAGTGCCGGCGGCGTGACGTTGTGCCAGCGAGCTGTCCGCGCGCCATCGTGGCGCGTCACCCAAACGTAACCGTCGTCGGTTCCGGCCCAGACGAGTTGCGCGTCGCAGCGGCGACGGCGCGATCGCGTAGACGACGCCGTGCCGTGCGACGCCGTTGTTGTCGGCCAGCGTCGCCGCATCGAGATTTGCCGGGCGTGCCTTCGTCGGGACGCGAGAGATCGGGGCTCACGATGCTCCAGGTGTTGCCGCCGTCGCGCGAACGAAAGACGTTTTGATGGGCGAAATACAGCGTGTCGGGATCGGCCGGCGAGAACGCAAGCGGCAGCGTCCACGTATTGCGCCAAATCTGTGCGGGATGCGTGAGCGCCGGATCGACGTTCTGCTCCCAACCGGTTGCCGGAACTTCTCGGGTGACGGTCGGGCCGCCCTGACCGCTCGAATCGCCGTAGACCAAACCGGGATGGCGCGGATCGGGCGCGAGATTGCCGTTTTCACCGCCGACGTCGAGCGGACGAAAATCTTGCTGTGAGATCGCGCCGTATTTGCTCGCGGTCGTTTGCATGTCGGCGCCGGAATCTTGTTGCGCGCCGTAGACGTTGAACGGAAACGCGCGATCGGTTGCGACGTGATAGAACTGCGCCGTCGGCTGGTTGTACCACGAGCTCCAGCGTGTGCGCGCCGTTGACGCTGACGACCGACGCCTTGATCGCTGCCCAGAATCATGCGGTCGGAATCGCCCGGATCGATCCACAGCGTGTGAAAGTCGTCGCCGGTCGGATCGCCGAGCATCGCAGTCGAACGTGCGGCCGCCGTCGGTCGAGCGATACGTCGCCGTATCCATGACGTAGACGACGTTGGCGTCGTGCGGATCGGCGGTGATGCCGCTGAAATACCAGCCGCGTTGCCAGATGCGCGGTCTCGCCATTCGTGTGCGTCCACGTCGCGCCGTCGTCGTCGGAACGATAGATGCCGCCTTGCGACGGAACGCTATCGACGTTGGCGTAGATGCGATGCGGCGCGGCCGCGGTCACCGATAATCCGATGCGCCCGACGTGCTGCGGCAAGCCGTTCGTGAGCTGCGTCCACGTCGCGCCGCGCGTCGCTGCTCTTGTAGAGTCCGCTGCCGGGACCGTTTGACGGCGGATAGACGTTCCACGGCGGACGGCGCGTTTGCCACAGCGCAGCATAGATCACGTTCGGATCGCCCGGCGCCATCGCCAGCGCCGTCGCGCCGGTATTCTCGTCTTTATAGAGGACTTTGTTCCAGGTTACTGCCGCCGTCGGTCGTTTTGAAGACGCCGCGTTCCGCGTTGGGGCCATATGCGTGTCCCAGCGCTGCAACGTACACGACGTTGGCGTTGCGCGGATCGACGACGATTGCGCCGATCTGCCGCGTATCGGTCAAGCCGATGTGCTTCCAGGTGCGTCCGCCGTCGTCGGAGCGATACATGCCGTTGCCGTAGGCGATGTCCGAACGCATGTCGGCTTCGCCGGTGCCGACGTAGAGACATGCGCGGATTGCTCGGCGCGACGGCGATCGATCCGATGGACGCGATGTTCTCGTTATCGAAGATCGGTCTCCAGGTGCGTCCGGCATCGTTGCTTTCCCAAACGCCGCCGTCAACCGCGCCGAAATAGAAGTGATTCGGTTCGCCCGGAACGCCGGTGACCGCCAACGCGCGACCACCGCGAAACGGTCCGATCAGCCGCCAGTGCAGTCCGCCGAAGTACGCCGGATTGATGAAAAGCGTTGCGATGAAAAAAGAAAGCAGGCGCATAGGCGCCTACCATCCGCCGCCGCTGTCTCCGCCTCCCCCGCCGACATCACCGCCGCCGCCGAAATCGCTACCGAAGCCGCCGCCGCTCCAATCGCCGCCGCTGCCCATGCCGGCTTGACCCGCATCGCTCTGCCAACCGCCGGCGTCCGCGCCGCCATATCGCTGCCGTCGGCCGGCGCGATGCCGCCGCCTCCCGCCGCCGCCAATGCCGCCGCCGCGGAACAATTCGTTACCGAGCCATGCGCCGCCCAATCCGCCGAGCAATCCGCTCCAGAAACTTCCGCCGCCGCCGTAACCGCCGTAACCATAGCCCGGCCCATATCCGGGACCATAACCGCCTGAAGGCGGCGCACCGCCCGGCGGGGGCGCACGCCGCCGGAATAGCGCGCCGCAGCTACCGCGCGCATGATCGAGCGCAGAATCAAAAATCCGACGACGAGGATGATGATCCACCAGAACATCGAGATGTGCACTCCTTGCGAAACGCGCTGTCCTTGCGCGACGGCGTAACCGGAGCGCGATTGCTGCAGCGAACCGAGATGGGCGCGATAAATTTGCAATAGCGGAGCCGACCGCGCCGCTGATGCCGGCGTCGTAGTTCTCCGCTTTGAATTGATCTTCCATCGCCGTGCGAATCTGGGCGAGCACGTCCGGCGTGAACCATCCGGCCTGCACGCCGGCGCGATCGGGAACGATCATGTCGCGCCGCTCGTTGCGCGCAATGAAGATCAGCACGCCGTTGACGCTCTGCTGGCTGAACGCCGAATCGGCCGCGCTCTGCAGCGTCGCGCCGTTGAGTGACGGCGTCGTCACGACGACGATCTCTTTGCCGGTCTGCGCGTTGAAAGCGGAAAGGCGCTCGTTGAGTTGGCCACCGCGAGGCGGAGAACATGCCGGCGCCGTCTTGCACGGGCTGCGCGGCGACGCGGGAAGCGCCGTTAAGACTGGCGGCCGAAGACCATGGAGACGAGCGAGAAACGAAAGAGCGAAATTTCATGGGGCGTCCTACCCGCGGGCGCGTAGGGAGTTTCGGCCTTGTCGAGCGCTCCGGAATCGGGGTGAGGGACGGCAACGCACCGCTATCCGCGTAAAACGAATAGGCCGCCGGCGACGCTGAGCGCGAAAAACGCCAATGAATATCCAGATGGCCAAGCGTTGCCAAAAGACGCGGCGCGCACGCGACGCACGCGTGTGATGCATCGGGCGGCGGCGCTTCACGACGACTTGCGCTCGGTATGCACGGCGTCGAACGACCACAACCGTTCGAGGTTATAAAACTGCGCGCTGCTCGGGCGTGAAGACGTGGGCGATCACGTTGCCCAGGTCGATGAGAATCCAGGTGCCGTCGTTGTAACCCTCAACGCGCTTCGGTCGCGTGCCGGTACGCTTCGGCCGCATCGGCAGATGGCATCCGCGATGGCGCGCGTTTGCACTTTCGAACGGCCCGTTACGATGGCGAACGTGTCGGCTAAAATGGTCCGCCCGCGCACGTCGAGGTCGACGAAGTTTTCGCCTTTTTTGTCGAGTGCGGCGTCGCGCACGACGTCGATTAACTCGCCGATGCGCGTGCCCCCACCAGTTCGAACCGCGCGAGCGCGTCGAGCGTCTCGGGCGCCGGCGGGCGCGCGCCGCGGGCGTGATGTTTCATCGTCAGGAGCAATACCTGACGCATCGCTTCGTCGAGGTCGCGCATAGCAAGATCCCAGAGTTCCGCGCGCTCGGGAAAGGGCCGCTTCGGTTCGAGGGAATCGGCGAGGTACACGACGCAATCGAGCGGCGACATATCGGCCGCTGCCGTCGTGTGTTTCTCGATCGCGGAAAGCACTTGCGCATCCTCTACCCCGAACTGTTCCCGCGCAATCGCCGCACCGAGCCGAGCGTGCAGCAATACCGGATGCGCTCGCTCGTGCGGCGCGATCGTGAAGCCCCGGGCTTCGGACTCGCGGACGAGCTGTTCGGGCGTGAAGAGGCGAGCAAGATCGTGGAAGAGTCCGGCGATGCGGGCTTTCTTCGTATCCACGCCATGACGCTGCGCGAGCAACTCGGCGCACCGCGCGACGCGCACGCTGTGCTCGAAGCGATATCGTTGCCCCAAATGCGACTCGACGTTTCGCAAGAGCGCGACGAACGACGCCATCTACAGCGCGACACTCGAACGCAGCGCGCGCAGCCGGTTCGCATAGAGTTCGCTCTTGAGATTGCCGGCCCACATGATCAGCGCGCTTTCGTTATCGTCGCTATAGTATCCGGTGCGCATCGTGACCGTCGTGAAGCCGTATTTACGGTAAAGGCGCTGCGCGACCGCGTTGCTCTCGCGCACTTCGAGCGTCATCCAGGCCGCGTTGCGCTCGATCGCCTCGTCGATCAAGCGCAGCAAGAGCACCTCGCCGAATCGGCGCCCACGGTGCTCGGGATCGACGGCGAGCGTCGTAACGTGCGCGTCTTCGAGAATCGACCAAATGCCGCCGTAACCGACGATGCGGTCGCTCAACTTTCCGACGAAATAATGCGCCAGTTTGTTCGTGCGCAACTCATTGTAAAACGCGTCGTTGGGCCAGATGGTCGCAAACGATGCGCGTTCGATGCGGGCCACCTCCGAGATATCGGCTATGGTCATCGGGACGATATCTAAGCGTTCCGGGCTGCGCGCGGGGCGCGATAAATAGAGCTTCACAAGCTAGAGTTTTGGCGTCGTAACCGCCGGCAGTTCGCCATAGTCGGCGGTGACTTCGTGCACCGAATTTGCGGGGACCCGCGAAATGGCGGCAAGCGCGGCGGCGGCAGCGGCGGGCGTTACGGCAGGATTGACGGGATGCACCTGAAGGCGCCGTTCGGCAAGCGCGTGCAGTACGTCCTTCGGCGCACCGACGACGGTGATGGTGCCCGCCGGCGCGCCGGGTTCGAAGAGCTCTTTGACGACCTCGGCTATGCGCCCAGAGGCACGCCGTACCGCCTCGCCGTCGCGGTAACGCGCGGAGATCACGCCCTGGCGTCCGACGATCACCGTCAACACGCGTTTGAATGACGCACCGTACTCAAGCACATCGAACGACGAGATCGGCACGAGCTGCCGCCGCCACGCGGTCGCCAGCGATTTCGCGTAGGCGATGGCAATGCGCAGACCGGTGAAGCTGCCGGGGCCAATACCGACGGCGACGCGGTCCAGATGCGCGCCCTCGGTAGCAGCATCGCGGAGTACGGATTGGATCGCGCCAACGCCGCGTTCGAGGGCCGATCCGGCCGGTTCGGTGGCCGTTGCGACGACGCGCTCGCCCGCGGAAACTGCTGCCGAAAACTCGCCCAGCGCGCCGTCGATGGCAAGAATTTTCACTGTGTTTCGCGAACCATTATCGTACGAAGATCGTCGCCGGAACCTTGCATTTCAATCTCATACCGGCGGGGCGGAATCAGCTCGGGAGCGTTGTGCCACCATTCCACCAAGACGATGGAACGGCCGTCAAATGCCTCTTCCAAGCCCAGTTCCGCGGTTTCGCGGGAATTGTCAATGCGGAAGAAGTCGAGATGGTCGATGGGCGGATCGCCGTCGTAGCGGTGCCAAAAGGTAAAGGTCGGGCTCGACGCGGCATCGCAACCGTGCAACGTTCGCACGATTGCGCGCACGAAGGTGGTTTTGCCGGCGCCGAGCGGTCCCGAAAGCGCGATGACGTCGCCGGGTCGAAGGCGGCTCGCGAACGCCGCCGCAAAGGCGATTGTTTCGTCCTCGGAGTGCAGAGTCATGATTGCAGGTAAGTATTGAACAACGAACTCATAGCGCAGGTCAACGTCGAAGACGAAATGCGCGAGAGCTATCTCGCGTATGCCATGTCGGTCATTGCGTCACGTGCGCTACCCGACGTGCGCGACGGCCTCAAACCGGTGCAGCGGCGCATCCTGTATGCGATGCGCGAGATGGGCTTCGACCCCAGCAAGCAGCACCGCAAGTGCGCCGGTATCATCGGCGAAGTCCTCAAGAGCTATCATCCGCACGGCGATTCCTCGGTCTACGACGCGCTCGTGCGCATGGCTCAGGATTTCACGCTGCGCTATCCGCTCGTCGATGGGCACGGTAACTTCGGTTCCATCGATCCCGATCCACCGGCAGCCTATCGCTATACCGAAGCGCGCTTGGCGCGCACCGCGCTCGACGTTCTTGCCGACATCGATAAAGAGACCGTCGCGTTCACGCCCAACTTCGATAATCAGGGCGAAGAGCCGACGGTGCTGCCGGGGCGTTTGCCGCAACTGCTCGTCAACGGATCCAGCGGCATCGCGGTCGGCATGGCGACGAACATTCCGCCGCACAATCTGAGCGAAATCGTGGACGCGATCGCCGCCGTCATCGACGATCCGAACGTCCCCGACGACAATCTCGCCGACATCGTTACCGGCCCCGATTTTCCCACCGGCGGCACGATCATGGGCCAGGAAGCGATTCGCGAAGCCTATCGCACCGGGCGCGGTTCGATCACCATTCGCGGCAAGGCCGAAATCGTCGAAGAACGCGGCAAACACAAGATCATTATCACCGAGATTCCGTATCAGGTGTACAAGAACCGGATCGTCGAGGCGATTTCCGAGGCGTACTCGGAGAAGCGCATCGTCGGCATATCGCGCATGGACGACGAGTCGAATCGCAAAGGGATGCGGGTCGTCATCGAGCTGGCGCGCAACGCGACCCCACTCGTCGTGCTGAATCAACTCTTCAAGCACACGCCGCTGCAATCGACGTTCGGTTTCAATATGCTGGCGCTGGTGCCGGTCGGGCCGCCGCGTTCCGACGGTTCGGTGGCGATAGAACCGCAAGTCCTCAGCCTCAAGCAACTGCTCGAGCACTACATCGCGCATCGCAAAGACGTCGTCGAAAAGCGCACGGCCTACGATCTGCGTAAAGCGCAAGAACGCGCGCACTTGCTAGAAGGCTATCGCATTGCGCTCGACAACATCGACGAAGTCATCGAGATCGTGCGCGGTAGTCAGACGACCGACGAGGCGAAGCAGCGGTTATCCGAGCGATTCTCGTTGAGCGATGTGCAGGCGCAGGCTATCGTCGACATGCGACTGCGCACGCTGGTCGGCCTCGAACGGCAAAAAATCGAGAACGAGTACGCCGAGCTCATCAAGACGATTGCGGAGTTGGAAGATATCCTCCGCAGCCCGCGGCGGATCGCAACGATCGTCAAAGAGGAGGCGCTCGACGTCAAGAAACGGTTCGGCGACGAGCGGCGGACGGATATCCAGCCGGCCGAGGACGAGATCTCCATCGAGCAGATGACGCCGAACATCGACGTGGTCGTTACCTACACCGTCGGCGGTTACATCAAGCGCGTGAGCGTGGATACGTTCCGCACGCAGAGCCGCGGCGGACGCGGCGTCACCGGCATTTCGAACCTCAAACGCGAGGACGTCGTCCGCAATTTCTTCGTGACCAAGACGCACGACCACGTACTCTTCTTTACGAACAAGGGACGCGTCTACCGGCTGCGCGGCTACGAGATTCCCGATACGACGCGCCAAGCGCGCGGCACGGCGCTCGTCAATCTGCTGACATTGCCGCCGGGAGAAGAAGTGAGCGCGGTCTTTCCGATCGACACGTTCGAAGGCGAGAAGTATCTCGTGATGGTCACCAAACGCGGCGTCATCAAGAAGACGAAACTCGCGGAGTTCGCCAACGTGCGCCGCAACGGTCTCATCGCAATCAATCTCGATCCAAACGACGAGCTGCTGGCCGTCGATCTTTCGAACGGTTCCCGCGACATCATATTGGCGTCCTCGCGCGGTATGGCGGTGCACTTTAACGAAAAGCAGGTCCGCCCGATGGGCCGTCCTGCGCGCGGCGTCAAAGCGATGAATATCGACGACGGCGATACGCTCGTCGCGATGGACGTCATCAGAGACGATCGCCGAGAAGTGTTGTTGGTTACGTCGCTCGCGTTCGGAAAACGGACGCCGATCGACGAGTACCGCCACACGAAGCGCGGCGGCAAGGGCGTCAAGGCGTTCGCGCGCCAGCGCGACGACATCGGCCAAGTCGTCGACCAGATTCTGGTCGCTCCGGACGACCAGCTGCTCATGATCACGTCCGGAAATCAGGTAATCCGGCTGAAGGTGCGCGACATCCGCAAGACCGGCCGCGACGCCAAAGGCGTTCGCTTGCAGCGTCTGGGCGGGGGCGACGAAGTCATCGCGATCACGAATCTCGGCAAGCAGGCCGCGCAGATCACCGAGATCACCGGCGAACCGCAACAAACCGAACTATAGGAGTGTCATAAGGAGCGTATGAGCGCATTAGCAGAGGTCACGCAAACCAACTTCGAGAGCGAGGTCCTCAAGAACAGCCAGCCGGTGCTGGTGGATTTTTGGGCGCCGTGGTGCGGTCCGTGCCGCATGCTCGGCCCGATCGTCGAGAAAGTGGCAGCCGCAAATAGCGGTAAAGCGAAGTTCGTCAAACTGAACACCGACGATAACCCGAACATCGCGGGACAGTACCAGGTCTCCGGCATTCCGTGCTTGATTCTGTTCAAAGACGGCCAGCCGGTGGACCGCGTCGTCGGCTACGTTCCGGAGAACGTCGTTACGACGATGCTCGGCAAACACGTAGCCTAGCGCCGTGAATCGGCCGCCGGCGATGCACCGTCTTTTAGACGATGAACGCATCGCGGCGTACGAGGGCGAGTTAGGGCGAGAACGGATCAAACGCGCGGCCGAGACGCTTCTCGGCCGCGTTCGTCTTTCCGGCGACGGCGCGACCTACGACGAGATCGTCGCGTCGCTCGGGCGCGATCTCGAGCGGGTGCGGCTGACGTCGATGCAGCGCCCGGTGATCAATGCGACGGGGATTATTCTGCATACGAATCTCGGCCGTGCGCCTTTGGGTTGCGATGCCCTCACGGCGATCGCCGAGTTGGGCGGGCGGTATTCCAATCTCGAGTACGACCTCGAAACGGGTGAGCGCGGTTCGCGTTACACGGCGATTGCGCAGGTGTTGCGCGACGTCACCGGCGCCGAGGATGGGCTGGTCGTCAACAACTGCGCGGCGGCCGTGCTTTTGGTGCTCGACACGTTTGCGAAGGGCCGGGAAGTCATCGTCGCGCGCAATCAACTCGTCGAGATCGGGGGCGGCTTTCGCATCCCCGACGTGCTGGAACGCAGCGGCGCCGTGCTCGTTGAGGTCGGCACGACGAATCGCGTCTATCTCGAGGACTTCGAGCGCGCGCTGTCGCCGTGCAGCGCGCTCATCCTGCGGACGCACGCGTCGAACTACCGCATGGAAGGGTTCGTTCACGAACCGGCGCCTGCTGAGTTGGCGGAGTTAGGCCGGCGCGCGGGCGTTCCGGTGCTTGAGGATCTCGGCAGCGGTGCATTGGTGGATTTGACCGAGTACGGCGCCGGGCACGAACGCACGGTGCGAGAAGCGCTGAACGACGGGATCGGCATCGTCACCTTCTCCGGCGATAAGCTCCTGGGCGGTCCCCAGTGCGGCGTCATCGTGGGACGAGCGCCCTTCATCGCGCGCCTCGAAACAATCCATTGCTGCGCGCGTTACGTGTCGGCAAGATGACGCTCGCCGCGCTTGGTGCGACACTGAGATCCTATCGCGACGATACGTGGCGCGAAGAAATCCGCTCTATCGCATGCTGAACTATACTCTCAATGAACTGCAAGAGCGCGCGAAGGCGTATGTGCACGGGATTGCGAGTGCAACGGCGGTGCACAGCGACGTGTATGTCGGCGCCGGGTCGGCTCCGGAATCGCACATCGCGTCAATCGCCGTCGCGATAGACGCGCCCGATGTGGCAGGCCTGTCGAAGGCTTTACGCTGCCGCGGGCCGCACATCGTCGGGCGCATCGAGGAACATCGGCTGCTGCTCGACTTACGCACGGTTGCGCCGGAGGAGGACGAGGTCGTCATCAGCGAGGTACAACATTGTCTTCTACAGCAATGAGTCGCGCGTCTGATAAGGCCGTGCTGCCAATCTATCGGCTCTACCTACTGCGTGCGATGTTTGCGCTGATCGGGCTGTGGCAAGGGTACCTGACCTGGTCGGCGATCCTGCATCGTTCGCATCCGTGGATCTTTTGGCACGGCGTTGCCACAAGTTTAATGGGCGCTCTCACCCTGCTCTGTCTCTTGGGCATCCGCTATCCGGTGAAGATGATGGCGCTGCTCTTTTTCGAGTTTATCTGGAAGCTGATCTGGGTGCTTTCGGCGTGGCTGCCGCTGTGGATGGCGCATCGTGTGGACGCCGACACAGCCCGTAACTTCTTTGGCATCTTCGCCGGTGTCGTGGTCGTGCCGTTCTTGCTGCCATGGGGTTATATTTGGAAACACTACGTGATCGCGCCCGGAGACCGATGGAAGTAACGCATCTCGTTGATCTCGATGTAGGGCTCCAAGCGGACGTTTGCTTTTTGGGGCGGTAGCCGGTAACGCTTACGCGTAGCATGTTGTCACGACTAGAACGACGCAGACGTTATCGTTGGCATCGGTGGCAGCGCACCATCACATTTTGTGCGCTTCGAGGAGCAACTTTCAATGAGAATCACCATTGCGGTCGCATTTGCGGCACTCCCATTAGCAGTCAGCGCCGTGCTCTCTGGGTGCGGCGGTGCGTCGTCTCCGGGCCTTGCCCCTTCAACATCGACGCAGCAAAGCGTTGTGCAATTGAAAGCTGTTGGACGACCTGATAGCAGCTTCCCAAGTTACTCGGTGTTGACGCTGCAATCGCTTGGCGGAACGGTGAGTTTCGCCATCAATATCGACAGTAGCGGACAAGCCAGCGGGACGTCCTTTCTCAGCGGGGACTACGTCTTGCGCGCGCAGGCATGGGAACGTCCGCCGCGCACGATCGACCTCGGCACGCTCGGCGGCCCGAACAGCGCCGTTTTTCAGTACAATCACGGCCGCCCCGGGCAGTTTGTCGGCTGGTCTGAAACTTCTGCCATCGACCCGAATGACGAAAACTTCTGCGGTTTGGGGACATCGCATATCTGCCTGGGCTTCAGTTGGCAAAACGGCAAGATGCGATCGCTGCCGACACTTGGCGGAAATAACGACAACGCCAACGATGTGAATAGCCGCGGCCAGATCGTCGGCACCGCGGAGACCAGCACTATCGATTCGAGTTGCAATGCGCCACAGGTGTTCGACTACCGTGGAATCATCTGGCAGCCGAATGGTAAAGTTACGATCCTGCCGCCGTACGCCGGCGATACCGTCTCGTACGCGTATACGATGACGCAGTCCGGGCGGGAGGCCGTTGGAAACTCGGGTCCGTGCGCCGCTTCGACGTCGCACGCGGTGTTATGGCAAAACGGTTCGTCGCCAACGAATCTCGGATCGCTTGGGGGTACCGTGAACATCGCGCTGGATATCAACGAACACGCGCAAATCGTCGGTAACTCCGACCTGTACGGGAACACCGCGACGCATAGTTTTTTGTGGCAGAATGGCACGATGAACGACCTCGGTACGCTGCCGGGCGACGCGGATAGTTTTTCGGGAAATATCAACGATCGCGGGCAAGTCGTCGGCGAGTCATGCGACGCGAGCGGAGATTGCCGCGGCTACTTGTGGGAGAACGGGACGATGACCGATCTCAACACGCTCGTTACGTCAAACAGTGAGGGCAACATACTCTTTGGCGGCAACATCAACGATCGTGGCGAGATCGTCGGTGCAGCCGTAGACTCAGCGGGCGTCGAGCGCGCCGTTTTATTGATCCCGCATAAACAGGGGCGCGCTTCGTCTCACGGCGCGCCGGCGTCTACCGTGCGGCTATCCGAAAACGTGAAGATGCGACTGCACGATCTTCGGTCCAGGTTTTTCAAACTCGGCAAACCCGGAATGCCGGAATAACCCTCGCCTCTGCGTGATGCATCAATGGCGGTGTTTGCTCGCATCGACTGTGTACCGCGTGTTGCTAGCCCTACCTACAGTTGCTCCTCGAGATGACGTGTTCCGAACAGAAGACGCCAATTAAGAGACTAATGTGCAAATCCCTGATCTTCCGCTACGTGTTGCGTCACCTGAGCGTGAACGTCGTGATCCACAAAAACCGTGAATGACTTGTCAGTACCGATCGTAACGTCACGGCCGCGGACAAAATTGTGCGCAAAGAAACCGAGCGGACCAAGGAAAACCCAAGAAAGCAGTGTTGCGGTACTTGCGGCGCCTTTCGCATCGCCCGTTTCTGCGGCATGGTTTGTCTCTGACAGTTGAACCTTTTCACCAGCCGCGTCGTAAACCCAGTCGATACTCATGGCAATTTTGCCGCCACTACCATTACCAGCCGCGTGCTCGACGGACGTGACGGTCGCGTGACCATTTGAGCCAACGGGTATGACAAGCCAACCGCCGATGGCGACCTGTTTTTTGACGACGATCGCTACCTGATCGTTCTCTTTAGCGGTCGCGGATGATATGGGTTCGGTCAGTCCCACGACGACCGTGGTTCCACCCGGGACGAGAACCTCTTGAACGCCTGCCGGCAGTGTCGACTTGGAGGCAAGAGGTGTGCTTCTACTCGCCGTAACTTGCGCTTGAGCAGGTCGCAGTGCTAGAAGCTGCACTGCCGTTAAAACGGCGCATATCGCCGGGACAAAGGCCTTGGCTCTACGATAGTGTGTCATCTAATCTCCAAAAAGAAAAAAGTAGCCGGTATTGATACTGTAAGCCCGTCGAGTGATAAGCGTCACTTGACCGGGCTTAGTTGCTAGCGCGTGATCAGCTCCACTGAAGACCGCACTCACGAACGGCGCTGGCTACGGCGAACTCGGAGATGACCCTGCTGGCCTAGGCATACCAAGGTGGCCTTGCTAGGCATACCGAGTGAGGCACCCTTGATCCTTCGTCGCGTCAACTCGCAACATCTTGAGCTACCTATTGCGACGGTCAACGGAACGGCAATACGCAGCGACGCACAAAATCTTATCCTTGCGGTGAAAACCACCCGGTTGGACGCACGTCCAGATTGACGTTGACCTGTTTGAGCTCGGTATAGGCGTCGTAGCCTTCGGTTCCCAACTCGCGACCGATGCCGGATTGTTTGTAGCCGCCCCAGGGTGCTTCGTTGTAGGTCCACGCGTAGGTGTTGATCCAGGTAACGCCGGCGCGCAGTCTCTTCACCACGCGGTGCGCCTTCGCGATGTCTTGGGTGAAGATGCCGCCGGCCAAACCGTAAACCGTGTCATTGGCGATGGCCACGGCATCGTCTTCGTCGTTGAACGTTTGCACGACGAGCACCGGGCCGAAGATCTCCTCACGCACGATGCGCATCTCCGGCGTGGCGCGATCGAAGATCGTGGGAGCGATAAAGTTGCCGCCGGCCAGTGCACCGCCGAGGCGTTGGCCACCGCACAACAGCGTTGCACCTTCCGCGATGCCGGCGTGGATATACGACTCGACGCGCTCGCAATGCACCGGCGAGATGATTGGTCCCATCTCGGTTTGCGGATCGAACCCGTCGCCGACGCGAATCGCATTCGCGCGCGCGACGAGCCGATCGAGGAAGCGGTCGTGCAGCGAACGCTCGATCACCAAACGCGATGACGCCGAGCATATCTGCCCCGCGTTTGCAAAGATGCCGAAGAGCGCGTAATCGATCGCCGTCTCGAAATCGGCATCGGCAAAGACGATCAGCGGCGATTTGCCGCCGAGTTCCAGTGATATCTTCTTGAGATTGCCCGTTGCCGCTTGCATAATGCTGCGGCCGGTTGTCGTTCCGCCGGTAAAGGCGATCTTGTCCACGAGCGGGCTCGCGGCGATGGCGTGTCCCGCCGTCGGGCCTGCACCTGGAACGATGTTGACGACGCCGCGCGGAAACTCCAGCTCATGAAAGATACGCGCTAGGCGTATCGCGGAGAGCGGCGTCAGCTCCGAAGGCTTGAGGACGCAGACGTTTCCGGCTGCGAGCGCGGGCGCGAGTTTCCAGGTCGCCATGAGCAGCGGATAGTTCCACGGAACGATCTGCCCGCAGACGCCGATCGGCTCGCGCAACGTAAAGGTGTGCGACGCAGCCGGCACGTCGATGGTTTGGCCATGCGGTTTGGTTGCCAGGTCCGCGTAATAGCGAAAGCAGTTGGCCGCATCGACGACGTCGTACTCGGCTTCGCGCAGCGTCTTGCCGTTATCGAGCGTATCGATGCGCGTGAACTCGTCGCGGCAGGCGTCGATCGCATCGGCGACTTTGAAGAGCAGCGCGGCGCGATCGGCGGCGGGTATCTCGCGCCACGGGCCATCGTCGAACGCACGGCGCGCGGCGTTGATCGCCGTCTCGACGTCGGCAACGCCTGCTTCGGCGACGGTTGCGATCGTGCGTCCGTTTGCCGGATTGCAATCGTCGCGCGTCGCGCCCTCAGCCGCGAGGCGCCATCCGCCGTCAACGTACATCGGCACGATGCCGTCGATGCGCGGCAACCCCGCCAGAATCGTTTCAGCGTTAACGTTTGCTTGCGTGGTGAACATGCAAAGGAGTCGTATTCGGCGCAGGTAAAGGCGCTCTTCTTTCATGCACATCATCGGCACCGCCGGCCATGTGGATCACGGCAAATCGGCGCTCGTTCAGGCGCTGACCGGCACCAATCCCGACCGCTGGGAAGAGGAACGCGTGCGCGGTATGACGCTCGATCTCGGCTTCGCGCATCTTCGGTTTGAAGATGGCGCCGAAGCCGGCATCGTCGATGTTCCAGGGCACGAGCGCTTCCTCCACAACATGCTCGCCGGCGCATCAGGGATGGAACTCTTGCTGCTGGTGGTGGATGCAGTCGAAGGCGTCCGCGAGCAAACGCTCGAGCATCTTGCAATCCTGGAGTTGCTCGAAGTGCAGCGCATTATCGTCGTCGCTTCGAAGATCGATCTTGTCGCGCCGGCGGAACGCGATACTGCACTGCGCGCCATCGCAGACGGTCTGCGTGGCACGATTGCGGACGGCGCCGAGATGTACGCCGTGTCCAGCGCCACCGGCGAGAACGTAGCAGAGTTGCGCGACGGACTGCATGCGGCGCTGCTGCAGTTACCCCCACGCAACACCGCCGCTCCGGTGTACCTGCCGATCGATCGCGTCTTCACGCTAGCCGGCCTGGGAACGGTCCTGACCGGAACGCTGATGCAGGGAAGCATCGCGCAAGGCGATCGCGTGCGCATCGAACCTGGCGGCATGCGCGCTCACGTTCGCAGCGTCGGTGTTTTCGGTACGGTACCACAGCGCGCGGATGCTGGAACGCGGGTCGCGTTGAACGTCGCGGGTGTCGATCGCCACGACGTCCGACGCGGACAAGCGGTTGTCGGTTCGGAGTTTACGGCGGCGCGCGATTTTGCGGTGCGGTTTCACGCACTGCAGGCGGCGCTGCCGTTGATTCGGCGCCGCACGCCGGTGCGCGCCTATATCGGGTCCGCCGAGATCCTCGGGACGCTCGTATGCGACGAACCTGCCCGACAGGCAAAGCGAAGTGAGCGTGCGACTTCACTTGCGTGAACCGGTGGTCGCCTTTGCCGGCGTTCGATTCGTTCTGCGCCGCCCATCGCCCATGACGCTGCTTGGCGGCGGCGTCATCGAAGGGGAGCACGCTGCGACGTTCTTTCATCAAGAAACCAGCGACGAACTAACCGTGCGGAATATCATTCGCGACCGCCGCCTGGAGAGCATCGACGTCCATCAAATCGCCGCCGCGGCGAACCTGCGCGAAACCGCAGGTCTTTGCTGCGATCAATGTGCTGGCCGACCGTGGCGACATCGTGCGCATCGCGCGTCCACGCGCATACGTCGACGGCATCGCAGCGGGCGAGCTGTTCGCAAAGACAATAGAACAGTTGGAGGCGGCGCAAGCGGCCGAACCCTGGGCAATGGGCACGACCTCCATCGCGCTGTCGCGCGCGCTCAAGATCGAGGAAACGCTGCTCGTTCGCGTGCTGGAACACTTCGTCGAAGCGGGCAGGCTCGCCAAACGGGGCGGCTACTATTCAACGATCGACTTCACTCCGGCGCTGACGCGCGAACAACGCGCGTTCTTCGACTCACTGGTGCCGCTCGACGACGCCAATCCGTTCGTCCCCATTCCGTTCGCCGGGATCGTGTCTGCCGCAAAACTGTCACGCGTCACTGGCGCCGGCAAAGCCTTCGATACGATGCTGGCGCGCGGCATGCTGGTGAAGGTCGGCGACGATCTCTACCGCGGTTCGCAGATCGCCCGCATCGTAAACCGCGTCGAGACGCATCTGCGGGAACGCGGGCAGATGACGGCGGCCGATTTCCGCGACCTGCTCGGCACCTCACGTAAATACGCGGTGCCGCTACTGGAGTGGCTGGACGCGCACGGCGTCACGATACGCAGCGGCGACCTTCGGACGCTGCGCAAAAAGGGGAGCGCCTAGCCGGCCGCCGCTGCCACAAGGAGACCGACCTGCAACTTGCAGACCGCTGTTGCGGTCGTACTATGGAGAGATGAACGTAGAGAAGATGACGGAGCGCGTTTCCGAAGCGCTTAACGCCGCCTATTCGCGCGCGTTGAACGAGCACAATACGCAGACGACGCCGGAGCACATGCTCGCGGCGCTGTTGGAACAAGAGCGCGGCATTGCGCCGGATATCTTGAAAGCGGCCGGCGCCGACCCCAAAATCCTTACGCGCAAAGTCGATGAGGCGATCGGGCGTCTTCCGCGTTTGAGCGGATCCGCCGCGGATTCCGCGCAGGTCACCCTCGCGCCGGAGTTGTCGCGCATCATGGACGTTGCCGAACGGGAAGCGCAAGGGCTGCAAGACGATTACGTGTCGGTCGAACACGTGCTGCTCGCGATGGCGCAGAGTTCCGGCGAAGCCGGCAAGTTGCTGCGCGATGCCGGCGTTACCAAAGATAAACTGTTGCAAGCGCTGCGCAACGTGCGCGGCAATCAGCGCGTCACGACCAAAGATCCCGAAGGCACGTACAAGTCGCTCGAGCGCTATGGTCGCGACCTGACGCTGGAAGCCGAGCGCGGCAAACTCGATCCGGTCATTGGGCGCGATGAAGAGATTCGGCGCATCATGCAAGTGCTGTCGCGCCGCACGAAAAACAATCCGGTGCTCATCGGCGATCCCGGCGTCGGCAAAACGGCCATCGTCGAAGGTTTGGCGCAGCGCATCGTGCGCGGCGACGTCCCCGAGGGTTTGAAGAGCAAGCGCGTCGTCTCGCTCGACATGGGCGCGCTCATCGCGGGGGCAAAGTATCGTGGCGAGTTCGAGGAGCGTCTCAAAGCGGTGCTCAAAGACGTCGCGGCGTCCGAGGGCCAGATCATTCTCTTCCTCGACGAACTGCACACCGTCGTCGGCGCCGGCAAAGCCGAAGGCGCGATGGACGCCGGCAACTTGCTCAAACCGATGCTCGCGCGCGGCGAACTGCACATGATCGGCGCGACGACGCTCGACGAGTACCGCAAGTATATCGAAAAAGATGCGGCGCTCGAACGCCGCTTCCAACCGGTCTTCGTCGGCCAGCCGAGCATCGAGGATACGATTTCCATCCTGCGCGGCCTCAAAGAGAAATACGAAGCCCATCACGGCGTGCGCATCAAGGACGCCGCGCTGGTCGCGGCCGCGACCATGAGCGATCGCTACATCGCCGATCGCTTCTTGCCGGATAAAGCGATCGATCTCGTGGATGAAGCGGCCGCGAAGCTGCGCACAGAGATCGATTCGAGTCCGCAAGAGCTCGACGAAGTGTCGCGGCGCGTCATGCAGCTCGAGATCGAGCGTGAGGCGTTGCGCAAAGAGAACGACGACGCCAGCCGGCGGCGTCTCGACCAACTCGAAAAAGAATTGTCCGGATTGCGCGAGCAGCAGGCGAGTCTGCGTGTGCGTTGGGACGCCGAGAAAAATGCCGCGGTGAAGCTGCGCGAACTGCGCGAGCAGATCGAGCAGACGAAGGTTGCGATCGAGCAGGCGGAGCGCCAGTACGATCTCAATCGCGTTGCCGAACTGCGCTACGGTACACTCGCCCAACTCCAAAAGGAGCTTGGCGCCGAAGAGGAGCGGCTCGCGCACCAAGACGGCGCGCGCCTTTCGAAAGAAGAGGTCGACGAAGACGACATCGCCGGCGTCATCGCCCGTTGGACCGGCATTCCGGTATCGAAACTGCTCGAAGGCGAGAAGCAGAAGCTGCTGCACCTCGAGGACGAGTTGCACAAGCGCGTCATCGGCCAGAACGAAGCGGTGGATGCGGTTGCCGAAGCGGTGCTGCGTTCGCGTTCGGGTCTTGCCGATCCGAATCGGCCGATCGGCTCGTTCATCTTCCTTGGGCCGACGGGCGTCGGCAAGACCGAGCTTGCGCGCGCGCTCGCCGACTATCTCTTCGACGACGAACATGCGCTCATCCGCATCGACATGTCGGAATATCAGGAGAAGCACACCGTCGCGCGTTTGGTCGGCGCACCGCCGGGATACGTCGGTTTTGAAGAGGGCGGCCAGCTCACCGAAGCGGTGCGCCGGCGTCCGTACTCGGTGATTCTCTTCGACGAAGTCGAAAAGGCGCACCCCGATGTGTTCAACGTGTTCCTGCAGATTCTCGACGACGGACGGCTCACCGACGGTCAAGGCCGCACGGTGGATTTCAAAAACACGATCGTCATCATGACCTCGAACATCGGCAGTCATCGCATCCTCGATTTCAAAGGATCGTTCGACGGCGCCGATTACGCAGTGATGCGCGCGACGGTGCTTGACGAACTGCGGCAGCATTTTCGTCCGGAGTTCCTCAATCGCGTGGACGAGATCATCGTCTTCCACGCGCTGAGTGAAGACGAACTGATGCGGATCGTGGACATTCAGCTCGCACGGCTGCGCAAGCGGCTGGCGGAGCGGCGCATCACGCTAGTGCTCTCCGACGCGGCCAAGCGGCACATCGTCAAGGTTGGCTACGACCCCAACTACGGCGCGCGTCCGCTCAAGCGCACGATTCAGAAGGAGCTGGAAACGCCGCTGGGGCGGAAGATTCTGGCGGGCGAGATCGCGGAGGGCCAGACCGTCAACGTGGATTTCGACGACGTTCGCGGCGAGCTGACGTTCCATATCGGGGAGCGCGTGGCCGCAACGACGGCCTAGCCAACGCGAGGCGAGGTCGGGAAGAGCACCAAAAATGTGGTCAACTGACCACATTTTTGATAACATGTTAAGTATGGTCCCCATGAAGCTCTTTGGCAGCACTTCCCGAAGCAAGATACTAACGCTGGTGGCTCTCCTCGGTGAAACCTACCCGAGGCAGCTCGCGCGGCTCAGTAGTGCACCGCTGGCAAGCGTGCAGCGGATGGTGAACGATCTTGAACGCGAGGGCGTTATCGTTAGCCGCATCGTCGGAGCTAACCGAGACGTGCGCCTCAACCCGCGATTTTACGGCGTTGACGAGCTTCGCTCGCTTCTCCTGAAATATGCAAAGCGCGATCCCGGCCTGGAGCGCCGCGTTTCGGAGTTGCGACGGCGCCCACGGCGCGCTGGAAAGGCGCTATAGGATGTCGCCAATAACCGAGGAGTCCTCACTTGAAGACGTCTGCTTCGCAGTTTGCACTGCGTTGGCAGATGCTGGAACTGTCGCCGTCCTCACAGGAGGCAGCGCCGCCACGTATTATGCGCCCCGCTCCTATCAATCCTCAGACGCGGACTTTATCATCACGTTTTCCAGTGATACGGCTACTGCCGGCAACGCATTGCGCGAGCTAGGCTACCATGAGGTGGGCGGCACTTATCACCACAATATGAATATCTTCACGGTCGAGTTTCCACCCGGTCCGCTTGCAATCGGCGACGATCTCATTAAATCGTACGACACAGTCCAACGCGGTAGCGAGGTTCTCCGTGTCCTGTCTCGTACTGATTGTGTGCGAGACCGCTTGGCTTCGTTCTATTTCTTTGACGATCGTAGCGCACTTGCTGCGGCAATAGCAGTCGCGCAGGCTGGCCCCGTGGACCTACCGAGTATCAGGCGTTGGAGCGAGAAAGAAGGCCAAACTTCGCGCTTCGCCGAGTTTTACGAATCCTTGGAGAAAAGGACGAAACAGCGATGAAGCGTACGAAGTGGTATGCTGCTCGCCGCCTTTACGCTCTCGCAGATTCTGAGTTATCCGTTCCCGTCCGCGCCGGTTCGCGACGCCGGCGGTAACGCCATCGCCTATACGCTCGATACGCAGGGCGTGCGCGCGGTGTGGTTCGGACGAGGACCGCAGTTCGCGCCGAAGATGCTGTGGTCGTCGGATGCCGACGACGGTCAGGAACTGAGCGATCTCGTTATGTCCAACGACGATCGCTATGTCGCCTACGTGCGCGGTGGCGATCACGACGAGAACTGGCCGGTGCCGCTGCAGCCGAATCCCGCGTCATATACGGTCGAGCAACAGGAACAAGTGTGGGCGGTGAGCACCGATGGCGGAGCGCCGAAGTTGATCGGCAACGGCGATGCGCCGGCGATTTCGCCCGACGGCACGCGCGTCGTTTTTGTGGACGGTGCCGGCGCAGTCGAAATAGCGCCAATTGACGGCAGTGCGGCGGCGAAGCGGCTATTCTTCGATCGCGGTAAGGATTCGGAGCTGCAATGGGGGCCGGACGGCAGCGCGCTGGCCTTCGTTTCAAGTCGCGATGGCGATCATAGTTTCATCGGCATCTACCGCAAGGGCGCGACGTCGCTCGAGTATCTCGCTCCCACGACGTCGCAAGACGACATGCCTCGTTGGTCGCCCGACGGTTCGGCCATTGCGTTTATTCGAACGCCTGGGAACGGCGGTGCGCCGCAAAATCCGCTGAACTGGAATCCGCAACCGTGGCAAATCTGGGTCGCAGACTCTGGCAATTCGTCTGCCCACCAAGTTTGGGCAAGTGGTTACGGATTGCGCGATTCACTACCGCAAAGCGGCTTGGGTCCGTTCCTTGAGTGGATTAACGGCGATAGTCTCGTCTTCAACAGCGAGCAAACGAACTGGCCCCTTCTCTATGCTGTTTCTGCCGAGGGCGGTCCGGCGCGCCTGCTGACGCCCGGGCATTTCATGGTGGAAAATGCCTCGATCTCGCCCGATCGATGGTCGGTGGTGTATGCGGCCAACACCGGAAATACGGCCGGCGATGACGATCGTCGTCACGTGTTTCGTTATGATTTCCGGACCGGCGAGTCATCACAGATCACGTCTGGCGCAAGCAGCGAGTTCGAGCCCGCAGCACTCAGCGGCAACGCTATTGCTTATGCTGCCGCAACCGCGCAGCAGCCCGTGCTCACCACCCTATGGGTGAACGGTTCGCAACGCGCTCTCAATGCTCTTCCGACGGATTTCCCGTCATCGCAGCTGGTCGCGCCGCGCGCAGTGTCGTTTCACGCCGCGGACGGACTAAAGATTTACGGTCAGCTCTTTGAGCCACGCGGCGGTGGCCGACATCCCGGTATCATCTTCGTACACGGCGGTCCAGTCCGCCAGATGCTGCTGACGTGGCACTACATGGACTACTACTCCAACGCCTACGCGGTGAACCAATATCTGGCGAGCCGCGGATTCGCCGTGCTATCGGTGAACTATCGGACCGGCATCGGCTACGGCCACGACTTCAACTTCCCGGCGCATTGGGGGCCGACAGGCGCTTCGGAATACCAGGACATTGTCGCCGGCGCGAAGTTTCTGCAGCGGCAATCGAACGTGGATCCGAAACGCATCGGTATTTGGGGCGGCTCGTACGGTGGCTATCTCACAGCGCTCGCGCTCGCACGTAACTCCGACATCTTTAAAGCGGGCGTGGATTTCCACGGCGTGCACGACTGGTCGCTCGACATCGACAACCCGGTCTGGGGCATAACGAGCCAGCTCAAACGCTACCAACAGTTCGACATGCGTGCCATGATGAAGCTCGCGTGGGAATCGTCGCCCGATTCGGCGATCGCAACCTGGAAATCGCCGGTGTTACTTATTCAGGGCGACGACGATCGCAACGTCGAGTTTCATCAAATGGTCGATCTCGTCGAGCGCTTGCGCGCTGCACGTGTGCCGTTCCAACAGATCGTCATACCCAACGAGATTCACGGCTTCTTGCGGTATGCGTCCTGGGCGATGTCGGACGAGGCGACGGCGCGCTATTTCGAAGCGCACCTGCGATAGAACGTCGAACTATCTATAGATAGCGAGAAGAAGCGCAATCAACCCCGCAACGATTGCACAGCCGACCCACAGAGAGAACTTGTCGAAGAAACGAATACGGGCCCTGGGTCCAACCTTCCCGATCAGGGACTGCTTGTCGTGCATGATGCCCTGAGAGTATAGCATTACATCCGTGCGGTCCTTCAGGAGGACATTGCAGCGGCGGCGCGTTTCCTGCGGCGCAGCCGATCCGTCTCGTCGAGAATCCGTTTACGCAACCGAATGGATTTCGGCGTGACCTCGACGAGCTCGTCGTCGGCAATGAACTCGATCGCGCGCTCCAATGACATCTCTTCCGGCGGCGCCAGTTTGACGTTATCGTCGGATCCGGCCGCACGCATGTTCGTGAGCTTCTTTTCGCGCACGACATTGAGCGCGATATCTTTATCGTCGTTGGAGCGTCCCACGATCATGCCTTCGTAGGCTTCGACGCCAGGACCGATGAAGAAGCGGCCGCGCTGCTCGACGCCCACCAACGCGTAAGCCGTCGTGCGTCCGGTATCGCTGGCGACGAGCGCGCCGACGTTGCGCTCGGGCAGTTCGCCCTGCCACGGCTGATGGTCGTAATACGTGTGCGAAAGGATCGCCGTGCCGCGCGTGAGCGTGAGCAATTCACCGCGCAGACCGAAGATGGCGCGCGTCGGCATGGTGTATTCCAGACGCTGTGAATCGGCGACGGTGAGCATGTTCGACATGATCGCCTTCCGGCTGCCGAGCGCCTCGATCACGGAGCCCGCATACTGTTCGGGCACGTCCACCACGACGTACTCGACCGGCTCCCAACGCTCGCCGTCGCGCTCGGTAACGATCACCTGCGGCTTGGAGACCGCGAGTTCGTAACCTTCGCGGCGCATCGTTTCGATGAGAATCGCGAGATGCAGTTCGCCGCGTCCGCGCACTTCGAACGTATCGGGCGACGCCGTTTCCTCGACCCGCAGGGCCACGTTCGATTCGAGTTCGCGCATCAAACGGTCGCGGATCTGCCGCGACGTCAAATACTTGCCTTCGCGTCCGGCAAACGGCGAGTCGTTGACGCTGAAAAACATGGAGACCGTCGGCTCGTCGACGGCTACCGCGCGAATGCCCTCCGGCATTGCGGCAGCGGCCAGCGTGTCGCCGATATTCAGATCTTCGATTCCCGAAACGCAGACGATGTCGCCCGCGGATGCTTCCTCGACGTCAATGCGTTCGAGTCCGGCAAAGATGAGGAGTGTCGTGAGGCGGAGGTTTGTCGTGACGATGCCGTCGCGCGTGATCTTGGCAATGGGGTCGTTGCGTTTTGCGCTGCCGCGGAAGATGCGGCCGATGCCGACGCGTCCGACGTACCGGTTGTGGTCGATCGCCGAAATGAGGAGTTGAAAGGGGCCATCTTCCGCGGGCGGTTCCGGTACGTGGGTTGCCATTGTTTCGAACAGCGGTTCCAGTGAATCGCTCTCTTCCTCGAGTGAGCGTTTCGCGATGCCGGCTTTCGCGTTGGTGAAGACGACGGGGAAATCGGCTTGTTCATCGTTGGCGCCGAGTTCGACAAAGAGGTCGAACGTTTCGTTGACGACTTCCATGGCGCGGGCGTCTTTACGGTCGATCTTGTTGATCACCACGATTGCGCGCAGATCGAGTTCGAGCGCTTTGCGCAGGACGAAGCGCGTCTGCGGCATGACGCCTTCGGCAGCGTCCACTAGCAGCAGCACGCCCTGCACCATCTGCAGCACGCGCTCCACCTCGCCGCCGAAGTCGGCGTGGCCCGGCGTATCCACGAGGTTGAACTTGTTGTCGCCGTGGCGCACCGCGGTGTTCTTGGCGAGAATGGTGATGCCGCGCTCGCGCTCGAGCGGATTGGAATCCATCACCCGCGTTGCGACCTGCTGGCCTTCGCGGAAGACGCCGCTCTGCTTGAGCATGGCGTCCACCAGCGTGGTCTTGCCGTGGTCGACGTGGGCGATGATGGCGACGTTGCGGATATCGGAGCGTGTCTTCATGGGGTCAGGTTAAGGGTAGCGCGAAGCGGGTCGCGATGGCAACGATAAAAACGCCTCGCTTGCTATTGCGCCACTGGCAAGACTCCGATATCGAGCCCTGGGTTGCAATGAACCTCGATCCGCGCGTTATGGAGTTCTTTGCGACGACCTATACGCGGCAACGCGCATTGACCGAGGCGGAACACCTTCGGCGAATGCTCGATAAGCTCGGCTACGGCTGGTGGGTGGTCGAGGTGCCTGGCGTAACGCCGTTTGCGGGCATCATTGCTTTGCAAGCAGTGCCCTTTGAAGCGCACTTTACTCCGGCGTATGAAATCGGCTGGCGATTTGCTCCGGAGTATTGGCACCGCGGATATGCGACGGAAGGCGCTCGCTGCGCTCTCAACCATGCGTTTAATACGTTGGGATGGAAAGAGGTCGTTGCGATGACGGCCGCTGTAAACATTCCGTCGCAGCGCGTCATGCAACGCCTCGATATGAGCCATGACGCCACCGACGACTTTGACCATCCTAACCTAAAAGGACACCGCTTGGAGCGCCATCTACTTTACCGAATCTCGACTGCGCCGTAAAGCTGCTGGACTCACAATCCGCCAGATCTGGGAGTTGAAACTAAAGTGCGACGTTATGATTTTGACAATTCCCAAGGCAATACCACGTTGCTGCGCCGAGTGACTCGATTGGGCTGCGTTGCGGCCGCCGAAAGCATCGTGTAATGCAGTTCAAATCGCGGTGGACGTCTTCAGACGGCCAATCGGTATTCGTGCAAGCGAATGCGCTCGACTTCATGGACACAATACCCGAAAATAGCATCGATTGCATTTGGACCGACCCTCCGTATCTGCTTTCAAACGGTGGGAATACTTGCGTCGCCGGCAAGATGGCGAACGTTAATAAGGGTGAATGGGACAGAAGTCGAGGAATTCAGCTTGACCATCAGTACAATAAGGCATGGATCAAGAAGTGCCACCGAATTCTGAAACCGAACGGCACGATCTGGATTAGCGGGACTGTCCACGTCTACTTAAGCATCGGTATGGCGCTGCTGCAAACGGGCTTCCGCATTCTCAACGACATAACTTGGGAAAAACCGAATCCTCCGCCAAATCTGGGATGTCGCTGCTTTACTCACTCGACAGAAACGCTCTTGTGGGCTACCAAGGCACATAAGGGAAGTAAACACAAGCATACGTTCAACTATGAGGAGATGCGCAGAGCGAACTCAGGCCGCCAAATGAAAACAGTTTGGCGTATCGCTGCGCCAAGTCGCGAAGAGATCAAACTCGGGAAGCATCCGACGCAGAAACCGGTTGCGCTGGTATCCTTATGCCTCAGAGCCTCGACAAACTCGCTGCAAACTGTTTTCGATCCGTTTGCCGGCTCCGGAACGACGGCGGTCGCGGCGCTCAGTCTTGGTCGCCGATTTGTCGCGTGCGAGCAAAACAGAGAATACGTTGATCTCGCGGTCCGACGCATACGCGCAGCGGTCGCGCAGCATGCCGATCCCAAGCTGTTCAGCGACAGCAGTTCTCCGTGGCAAGCATACGTGCAATGAGCTGAGGAGGCGCCACGTTTTTCTGGCATCGCCATGGCGAACAGAACGTGTGAACACGCGGAGGCCCTAACGGCGACAACTCGTTAACGTGGTGCAATCACGGCGAAGCACCGTTCGCCCGCGCGAGTGCCCCTTTCAATGCCCGCGTCCCGAGCCTTAAGCATTGGGGCACCAGACACACAGCCGCAGCGAAGGATCTGATCGAATTCGATCAAATAGCCGGTTCGTGGCCGTCGCCATTGAACTTGTCCCGCGCCCACCTTCGCCGCCTCTCAAGTGGGCAGGCGGAAAACGATGGCTTGTCCCCGCGCTGCTTCCAATTTGGACCGGCGGCCATTCGCATCGCCGGCTAATTGAGCCTTTCGTTGGCGGCTTAGCCGTGGCGCTTGGTCTAGCGCCGAAGCGCGCGGTGTTGAATGACATCAATCGGCACCTCATCAACTTCTACCGATGGCTCCAACGGGGGTTGGATCCCGCGGCCGTCGATGTACAGCTTGTGAATAATGCAAAGATTTTTTCACGCAATCGCGGCCGCTTTAACGAACTGATCATGTCTGGGCAGGCCGATTCGATGGAAAGCGCCGTGCTGTTCTACTATCTCAATCGGACGGCATTCAACGGCCTCTGTCGTTTTAACGCGAGCGGTTTTTATAACGTGCCGTTTGGGTCGTACAAGAAAATTTCCTATAGGACGGCAAGTGATTTCGGTCAATATAAGGAGGCGCTCGCGCAATACGAGTTTAGTAATACCGACTTCGAACGTATGACTTTCAAGCCGAGTGATTTCGTGTATGCGGATCCGCCTTACGATGTGGACTTTACCTCGTACAGCGCTGGCGGGTTCGGGTGGGAGGACCAAGTCCGGCTCGCCGAGCGCCTAGCGAGGCACAAAGGGCCGGTAGTCGCTTCAAATCAGGCAACGCCGCGTATCTTACGCCTCTACAAGCACTTAGGATTCAAGGTGCGCATTGTGCCTGCGCCCCGCCGCATTTCTTGCGACGGTAATCGCGACGATGCCCGCGAGATTCTGGCGACGCTAAACTTATGAGTCCGCCGCCAGGAGGATCAGGCACACGAAGCGGGCAGGTGTTCGAAGCGGTGTGCGTTCCGGCCCTCGAAAAAAACGGCTACAAGGTTTCGCTCCAAAAAGTCGTCGGATTGAGCCTAGGTGATGCAAAGCATCGTCTCGACCACTTTGTCGAAGCACCCAACGGCGACAAGATCATTGTTTCGGTGAAATGGCAGGATACTTCCGGTACCACTGATGAGAAAGTACCGTTTGAGGTCATAAAGCTGCTCTATTTGATGGAGCAGTTTTCGGAATTCGGAAGAGCATACATCGTCGTTGGCGGGGACGGGCATCGAAGCCACCTAGTCGACTACTATGTGTCGGGCGGCCTGAACCGCTGGATCGTCGGGGGCGACCGCGTGAGTTGCGTCACTCTCAATCAGTTTATTAAAGCTTGTAATCGGCACCAACTTTAGGGGGTTAGTCACGTGGCACGTCGGTCAAAATTTGCGGACGCAGCAGAAGCTTGGATGAAGAAGCATTCAAAAGGCGAGGTCATCTATACAGACCAACTTTGGAACGGTTTGCGTGAAACGAACCCGGAGTTAACTAATCCTTCGGAGAATCGGAAAACACCTAGAACAACCTGTATGCGAGATCTCCGCAAAGATGGTCGGTTTGAGGTTGGCGATCGCAAGGTTCGCCTAATTTGATTTATTGGTTATAACGCTGGAAAGAGCCGTTTGGGTTGACCCGGCTTTGACGGCAAGTTTCGACTGATTTGTTTGCAGTTGGTGTCGCGAAGGAGCGCTTACAGCTTGAGAGTCCGCTGAGCTAAATGACCCTAGAGTCGGTTCTAAGGATAACCCGCTACGTATTGGATCGCTCTGTTCTCGGCGAGTAAAGACTTTAATAAAATGGCGTGCCAATAGTTTGGTCCAACTTCCTCAAATCCCCTAAGTTCTCTCAGCAAGTGATTGCGGACGAGTGCCTTTGCGTAAGGTGGCCTACTGGCGAAGCATCGTGCGTAGCGCCTGAGCTCTGCGGCAGCAAATTTTCGAAATCGCTGCTCCAATCTTATATGGGAAATGTGACGTAAGCACAGACTTACTTCTGATTGAGACAAATTGGTATTCCTAAGTTCAAGCTCAAATACCGGCAGATGATCGATCCACTTGATGGTGCATTTCAGAGCTACGTTACTCAAGAAATCATGCAAATATGGGTGTATCCTGCCAAGGGTGCCGTCACGGTGGTGTCCTGCAAGAATATTACACCTTGCGCAGCTTGGGATAAGATTCAACGAGAAGATACTAAACTCGGGGAAAACGCTTTTTTCAAGATAGTGATCGAGGGTTTCGGGCTGCATACCCCCGCAATAAGGACAGACCTGCTCCTCGATAGCCCTTATCTTTGCAAGCAGAACCTTTGCAGCGGCCGGAGGCGATCTATAGAGCCGAAGCAAGTCAGTTTGATCTGCGTGAGCGGGATAGGAAGTGGCTCCGAGAGGTATGAGCTCTTGGCACATGCCTTCATATTCGCTCAGTCTTTGAGCCAGGGTGCCTAGCTCGCGGCGCACCATTGGCGCAGATTTCGATGTGCCTGCCGCCACTTGCCGCAAAACGGAGAAGTCGTCGTAAACTGGGCGTGCAAGCTTTTTCAAGGACCGGAGGACTCCTTGCGTTTTGCCTCTTTGGGAAAGACTTCGTTCAGAACAAACATGAGTGCCTCCTGACCTAACTCCTCTCCGTATTTTTCCAAGAAAGTCTTATAAGACTTAGCTCTCGACGCTAGTCTAATTAGCTCCCCCTCATAAGCTGGGTCAACATCGAGATCCCCGAACACCTCATTGCAAATGACGCTGACATCTGCCCCAAACGTTTCAATGACAGGCGTCCTTGTGTAAGGGATACCAGAATCTGCGGACAGCACGTTCACGCATTTTCTCGGTACTTCGCGGGCGACTAACATTGAGTGAGTGGCGATGACTGCATAAGAATCGAACGCCTGAAGCACATGCTTGAAAGCGCGCATGAAGTCCACAATTAAATTCGGGTGCATGCCCATTTCGGGCTCGTCTAGCAGTACGAGGGTTCGGTTCTTCATATACGCACAAAGCATTAACGTTAACAAGACGTAATGATTCTGCCCCGCACTCAAGTACAATGGAAGTTTCCTCTTTGAGAAATAGAGCGTTCCATCAAGAGCTTTCAGTGTTCCTGGACGCACGTGTGTCGGTTGTGAACCTTTGATAAGGTCGATATTGCGGACTTCGCCGTTCACTGACAGGCTGACTCCGATTGTGTCAAAATCGATGCATTGTCGCAACGCGGAAAGCGAAACAGACAGACGGCTTATATCTAACTCATTCAAGTCCTCGCGATAGTCAAGCAGTATGCTGGTGAGCGCGCGCACGGCCTGCTGATGGGCTGTGCGTAGGCTACCTACTTGTTCGTTCGACCTTAGTCCGCAAAAGACGTAATCAAGATGTTTCCTGCGCGAACTCTCGAATTCAATACGCTCTTCGGCGACGTTCGAATTCTCGCCGTGTTCATCGCTCTCAGCTTCAAGGGGGAAAGTATCAAACGGGTTATATGAAACTGCCACGACTTGCGAGAATCGCGGCCGGGGGTGAAGAGGCACAAAATCAAGGCGTTCTACAACGTCTGGCGCGCCTCTATCAATGCCCACCATATACTCTACTATCATTTTCAGTGCTTGGGTTTTGCCGACCCCATTTTTCCCTATCAAGACGTTTATCGGCATTCTTAGTGGCTTTTGGCTGAATCGGAATCTGATTTCATGGAGCCCGACGAAGCCTTGTAGCTGATAACGAAGAAAAAAGCTATTCGATCGCCTGCTTTGTGCCGCGATCCCAATGAGGGCCGCAGCTTCACGGTACGCGCGCTCGTCAGAAGTAGAGCGCAACAGTGATATCTTAAAGCCTTTTTCTTCCCGTAAAGATAGGTGAGCCGAATCCGGCGACGTCATTTCAAGGATCGTGACATCGTTTAGTGCTTGAAGGGCCTTTAGAAGGGGCGTCCGATAATAAAGCTTTAGCAATCGCCGGTATACTTCAATCCCATCTGCTAGCGACAGATATCGGATGTTCTTGATTGGAAACTCCACCTGGCCGCCCGATCGCCGAGCCAGGCCTTGAAAAACTTCTACTGAGTCTGTCTTGCCCTGTATCAGTACACGATAACGACCAAGATAATATTGGGAGCCTTCATGGATTCCGCTTAAATCAAACGTTGTCTTAAAGCCGTAGTCATCCCACGTGTTGGCTGTTAGGATCAGCAGGTTGTGAGCGGATGTGTCTTGGCTGGCGAGATCTTGCGACAGCGCAAATACTACTCTTAATGGTAGTGAAGAAACATCCGGCTGGCCATTCATTTAAGGCAGCGTCGCGACAACAGCTGAATCAAGGCCAGTTCCAGCCTGCATTTTAAGTCACCCTGCCAAATGTCATAAAGGATGCCACTATGCCTCCAACTGGGCGAGGGAAAGTAGTTCTTGCCGACCGCCGCTGGGTGCTTTTTCTCTTGAGCCATTTCAAGTGATCGGACGCGTGGGAACGCGCAAGGCTGTTTATCGACCACAGAAAAAGTCAAAACGCGATTTTAGCGCAAGCACGTTAAAGAACGAAGCTATACGCTGCTCCCTTATCGTCTGAGCCGCCGTCATATGTCGTGCCGAAAAACTGATCCTGTCGGTCCACGAACGAAAAATTCAAGCCGCCGCGAGGATGAGCGCCGTCGGGCTTGCCCAAGAAGGCGTACAGTTCTTCATATTTTTTCGTAGCAGGTGTGTAACGAAAGATCGTTCCATCGTCCTTGCCGCTGGAACCACCGAGCATCGTCGTGCCGTACAGCGCGTCCTTATTGACGATAAGCGTTCCGTCGGGCCTTAATGCATCGCCGCTTCCAAAGTTGTAGAGAACCCTCGTATCGCCCGTTGCTGGGTCCGTCTTAAAAAGAACGCCGGCGGAGCTGATGCCGCCTCGCGAGGTGACACCGTACAACATTCCATTCCACGCTAGCAGCGTGGTTTGCGGGCGCGCGCCGTCGGCCGTATCGAAACTGTGCAAGACCTTCTCTTTGCCGGTCGCGGGATCCAACTCGTAAATCGCGCCCACCCCCGCCGAACCGCCAGCATACGTTGTGCCATACAACTTACCCCCCAGCTCGGTGCAGCCCGCCATGGGATTCGCCCCGTCGTCGCCGGCTTCAAAAGCGTACAGAACGGTAAACGCATCTCCTTTGAGACTGTAGAACGTCCCCTTTCCATTGGCGCCGCCGTTGCGCGCCGTTCCGTAGAATGTATCGCCGATCTGGCAGAGGATGCCGTACGGATTCCCACCATCGGTCGCCAGATCGAACGCGTGCTTTAGAGAAATGCGCTTGAATGAGATGTCCGCACCGTAGAGCGTCCCATTCTTGGACGTGTTGCCGCACGATGTCGTCGTGCCCCAAAACGCGCTGCTTCTAATTGCGAATACGCCGCCACCAATCGGATTGCATCCCCTGTTGGCGCTGAAGCTATCGGTCCGAAATGAGTTTTTTCCGTCGGGTTGCACGTGAAAGACCGTGCCCAAACCGTTATCTCCCCCATCGGTCGTCGTGCCGTACATGATGTTGCGATAGTTTGCCAGCGTGCCGGTCGGGTGCGCGCCCTCGGTTCCGTCGAAACTGTAGAGAATGCGGTACTCCGAGAGCGCGGAAGGCGCCGTCCGTGCGAGCGCTCCGAGTCGCGTCGGCGGCGTCGCAATGGGGTTCTGCGAGCACCCCACGATCATCAGACTGCAACATGCAGCCATGGCGGTGGCGATACGATGCATATGCGGCGACTTACGCATCACGGCTCGCTGTCCTCCGCTCGCGAGGCGTCCGGACCAGTGAAGACGCAGTAGCACGCGCGCGGGCATGGAAGACTCACGTATGTCGCCCATCGGACGCATCGCTTCGATCGTACTCATCATCGCAGGCGCCGCCGGTTCGGCGGTTGCCCTGACGCGCGCGCAGAGCACGCCGGTCACACCGCTCGATCAGGGCTGGGACGCGGCAACGCGGCACCGGTATTACTATGAATCGCAAGGGACGCGATTCATACCGGCAGCGATTCTCGAAGCGCTGCGCACGCCGTCGGGCCAACGCTTTATGGCGCCGGCCAACATGCGGCGACTCGGCTTCATCGTCGACGAGGATCGCAGCGATCCGGCGAACCCGTACAACTGGCCCGTCGGCTTCGCGATCGATCGCGATCAGACGACCGGCATGGCGATGGCGGGCTTCACCTGCGCCGCCTGCCACACCGCACAGATTACCTACCGCGGTGCGATCTTCCGCGTCGAAGGCGGTCAAGCCGGCGTGGATATCAACGAGTTCCGCGCGGAGATGCGCCAGGCGCTGCAGGCAACCACGAAAAGTCCACTACGTCGCCTGGCATTCGCACGGGCAACCGGAAAGCTCGGTATGACCCGCGCGCAGCTCAAAGCCGTGCTCGCGGAGATGGAGCGCAACGCCGCAGCCAATGAGATGACGCCGGAGTTCGCACTACGCTCGACGCCCACCGGCCCCGGGCGCCTGGATGCGCTCAACGCGATCGGCTCGACCGTCTTTGGACTGGATCTTGGGGTCCCGCACAACGCCAAGGCCGGCACCGCGCCCGTGGACTTTCCCTATCTGTGGGATATCACCCGATTCGATTGGGTGCAGTACAATGCGTCGCTGCGCCAACCGATGGAACGCAACGTCGGCGAAGCGCTCGGTGTCGGCGTGCAGACGCACTTCGTCGACGCAAAGGGCAACCTCAATCCCGAACCGCTGCGCTGGAAGAGTTCCGTGCGCATCAAGAGCCTCTATTGGATGGAGAATGCGTTGAGCACCCTGCAGCCGCCGGTGTGGAATTCGGCTTTTGGGGCGATCGATCGCGCGAAGGCCGCGCGCGGGCGCGCGCTCTTTACCACCAACTGCGCGATGTGCCATGGCGTGCAAGTGATCGAAGGAACGAAGCCGGTCGAATGGCATATGACGGTGCTTCCACTCAATCGCATCGGGACCGATCCGAATCAAGCCACCGATTTTGCGCGTAACACGTTCGACGCCACGAAGTTGGGCCTGGGCGCCGCGGTGCATGCGAACGTCGGCCTCGGCTACGTCGTGACGCGCGTGAAGCATCAGGCCTATCGCGATGCCGGCATTCCGGAATCTCAGTGGGCGACGTATGATGGCCGCGAAAGCAACGAGTTTCCGGCACCGTGCGGCTATAAGGCGCGTCCGCTCGTCGGGGTCTGGGCGACGGGGCCGTTTCTGCACAACGGCTCGGTGCCGACGGTCTACGATCTGCTGAGCGAAACGCGCCCGGCGCGTTTCTGGTTCGGCTCGCGCGAACTCGATCCGCACAAACTCGGCTTCGCACAGACATCGGGACCCGGAACCGCACGCTTCGACGTCTCGCTGACCGGCAACAGCAACGCGGGACATTGGTTCACCAACGATCGCACGCGCCGCGGCCGCATCGGGCGCGCGCTGAGCGATACCGAGAAGTACGAGATCATCGAATATCTCAAATCGGCGACGTACGCTGATTATCCAATGCGCGCCGTCGGACGCGGCGGCCCGCTACCGTGCGAAAACGATCCCAACTGGGCCATGAGCATCCAACGGCAGACCAAGTAACGCACCGCTCCCGCATTCGCGCTCAACCATTGTGCGAAAACGTTTTGCAATTGGATAAAGGCGGCACTTCCCAATTGTGTAAGCGTCGAGGGCAAGGAGGTGCCGACTAGATGATTTCGACGACTACGCCGACCAACGCGGACCTGCGCGATTTCCTCATGCTCCCCTATTCCGAGCTCGAGGATCTCAATCTACGCGCCAAGCAGCAGCGCCAAGAGCGCGTGCCGATGCGCGCACTGCAAGAACAGCGCCTGAAGTACCTCGCCGAGGAGCCGCGCATCAAGGCGCTCACGGTCCTCTTCAGCGATCTCGAAGGCCGTTTGCATATGCTCGACTACGACAAGAAGTTCTTGTTGAAGTCGCACGACAATCTGACGTTCGACGGTTCGTCGATTCGCGGCTTCACGCCGCAACGCGAGAGCGATCTGCGCTTGGCGCTGGATTGGAGCGCGTTCTACTGGGGCCCGGCCGATATCTTCGGTGCCGGCAAAGTGCTCGTCTTCGGCGACGTGCTCGATCGCGACGGCAAACCGTTTGCCGGCGACATTCGCGGCACGCTCAAAAAGTTCGCGCACGATTGCTACACCAAGGAAGGCTACGCGCTCAACGCTGCCAACGAGATCGAAGGCTTCCTCTTCAAAGGCCTCGACGCCGAACGCCGCTTCCACGAGACCGGCGAGTTCGAGTACGTCAACACCGGCGGCTACTATCACTCACTTCCCGGCGATCCGCTGCGCGACTTCATCGATACGGTCGCCGAAGTGCAGCGCGCCATGGGTTTCCAGAACGAAAAGGACCATCCCGAGGTCGCGCCCTCGCAGTTCGAGATCAACTACAGCTACGGTGAAGTTGTGGCGGCCGCCGATCAGATCCAACTCTACAAACTGATCTGCCGCCAAGTCGCAACGAAGCTCGGCATGACGGCAAGTTTCCTCCCCAAACCTGTCGTCGGCGTCAACGGCAGCGGGATGCACACCAACGTCTCGGTCAGCAAAAACGGCAAGAATCTCTTTTGGGATCCGAAAGGGCCCGAACAGCTCAGTTCGTTCGGCTGGAAGTTCGTCGATCGCATCCTCACGCACGGCAACGATCTCTGCTTGATGCTCAATGCGAGCGTCAACTCGTACCGACGGCTCGACCCGCACTTTGAAGCGCCCAACCAAATCAAAGCGTCGGCGGTGGATCGCGGATCGATGGTGCGCATTCCGATCGGCAACGAGCGCAGCATGCGCACCGAAGTGCGTTCGGTCGCGCCCGATGCCAATCCGTACATGGTGATGCTCGCCGTCTTCAAGACGGGTCTGGAAGGCAGCACCAGCAGCATCAAAAACCTACGCCAAGCCGAGCGTTACCTTCCCGACAACATCTACGATGCGCTGAGCGCCTTCCGGTCGTCGGAGTGGACGAGCAAACTGCTCGGCGAGGACGTCAAAGAACGCTACGCGGAACTCAAGCAAGCCTCGGCGGATCGCTGCCCGCGCTTACTCGGCAGCTACGTCAAACCGCAAGAAGTGCAGTACCACCACGAAGTCTACAATCAGTACCTCTGGAACTTGTTCTAGCGACTAGCGTGGGTGCCGTACCCACTGAGGTTCCCTGACACCCTCAGTGGCTACGGCCGCGCGCGAACGTAAATCGGGTGGCTTCCCAGTGGGGTGCGTTTGATGCCATACTCTGTATCAAATGACACATGCTGGGAACATCGCCGACCTGCTAGGCGGCGTTGAGGTCTCCACGACCGGATTCAGCGTGAAACCCAGCTCGAGCAGCTTGTCCGTTCCGGGATCCTTGTTCAGGCCGTCCGTACGCTAGCGGAATCGACCAACACGGCCATGACGTTCTTGCAAGAAGTCGGCGGCATCGACCGGAGCACGTATGCCCGCCGTCTTCGCGCGAAAGCGCGCCTTAAGCTCGACGAATCCGATCGAATCGTGCGGATAGCTCGCATCGCAGCTCGTGCCGTCGAGACGCTCGGGCGCGAAAACGGCCTCGCCTGTTGCACGAACGGCGGGCCGCGGCCGCATTCCGCCAGATTATATCTTTTGCCATCTAGATATTCCAGATGACCTTGCGGTGGAACGGCTGGAACCAAGATCCCTTCCGCTGAAATTGGCGTGAATCGCACGCTCCGCCGGAGACTCAGGAGCTTGGCGACGAATGGGCGTGCGCAGCATGAGGGCTGCTTCAGCGCTGAGGCTCAGGCTCGCTTGGAAATACCTTCACGGTCAAATTATCGACGAGATGCGACCGACCGCAGGCCGCGCATTGCACTGAGTTGTTCTCCAGGATCGTTTGATCGAACGCTTGGAGCGTCCCGAAGACGATTCCAGCCGGCACGACTTTACCGGTGGTCGGACACGTAATCATTGCCTGTATCACCCATAAGTCTTCGCGCTGTGAAGGATAGTCCCCGGCTCTGGAATCTCTTCTGGATTATTGGCGAGCAATCGTTACGGTCGCTCGTCTCCATTATTTCTCGATAACGTGTTGCGCGCCGTCGCAACGACGCAAGCACAAAGCGCATAACGACTGCAATCGGAAGCCAGCGAGAGCGTTCGAAACATCCCCGGTTTATTGCCGTAGGGCCAAGCGTCGTTCTTCATCGACGGCAAACTCGTCGGAACGATAACGTCGTCTGATTGGTCGAAATAGAACTGGACCGACGGCATTGCGGTCTGGCCGCCGCCGAACTAAGACCTACGCTCGTCGCAGCACTCCAAACAAGTCGTTGACCGGATACGATGAATCCAGGAACCGCCGGATGCTCGATCGCGTCCCGTTCGCTCAGCATCGCAACACCGAAACGATCATGCAATTCGACGATGCGGCGGCGCGGATCGACGATGACGACCAGCGACGATCCCGCCCGCAAATAGGTTTCGATTTTATCGTCAATGTCGATGCGGCGGTTCCCGGGAGAAAGAATTTCAACGGCAACGTCAGGCGCCAGCGGCGGCAACTCCAGCTCCTCGTCACTCAACGGCCGCAGCCGTTCGTTGGAAACGTACGCGACGTCTGGAACCAGCGGGCGCCGTACTTCACCGGGCGGCGCAACGCGGAAGCGCCACTCCGTGCCGACCTCTCCGCGGTCCGCAGCCCAGCGATTCAGCTTTTCGCGCAATTGCGAGTTGTAAGCGTGCGTGCGTTCGGAGCGGGCTCACCTTTTGCAGCGCGCGCCCGCGTACCCACTCCGTTTCCGGCTTCGTCTCCGGCAGAACGATCTCGTGTAACATCGGCTCACGCCATCCTATCACGCCGTGTTGCGTCGAGGCTAGCCGTCGTGTGCGCTGCGAATATCTTGCAACGGCACGGCGATCACCGCGCCGGTATCGGAGCCGATGATCAAAGTTCGCCCGATGACGATGGGAGAGCCGACGTTGAATGCGGTGTGCATCTGCTTATCGCCGATCACGCGCCCGACTTTCGCATCGAGCGCCCATAGATAGCCGCCGTAATCGCCAAAATACAACATGCCGTCGACCTCGACGATGCCGCCTTTCACGACGCCGTGAACCGGCGTTTCCCACCGCATCATGCCGGTCGTCGTATCCATGGCGTGCATCCACGGCACCAGCGCGCTCCCGAGATACAGCTGCCGTCCGAGATGAGCGGAATCGCCGCTTCATTGCGGATGCCGAGCATGCCGGCTTCCAGCGCGACGTCCCAGAGCGAGGCGCCATTGGCAGCGTCGAGCGCGTAGACGCGTTCGACGGTCAGATCGCCGATGACGGTGAAGCGATCGGGTAACACGGGCGCGACGTAATCGCAGAAGATGCGCTTGCCGTCGGTGACCGGCGGACAATCGCCGATGCCCGACGATCCGCGCGGAAACGATGCGCGCCAGATCGTCGCGCCGCCGTCGGCATGCACGCGCCACGCCGCGTTGCTGCCGACGCCTAAGGTGACGTAGTCGCCGCCGTCTAACGGCAGCGCCGCCGACATCGAGGCCATCGAACCGAGCCAATGCTGGTAGCGTTTGTTGCCGGTCGCGGGATCGAGGCCGTTGATCCAGCCGGCGCCGTCGTGGTTGACGAGCACGCCGTCAATGATCGCCGGCGTGGGCATCGCCGAACCGCTCAGCGGCGTCTGCCAGCGCATTTCGCCGGTGAAGCGATTGAACGCGAACACCGCGCTCGGCCCTTGCCCGATCACCATCGGTTCCGACGGCGACGAACTGTGACTGGTCGGATCGCCTTCGCCGACGATCACGAGATCGTTGTAGATGAGCGGCGCGCTCATCAGCGGATTGGGAACGTGCGCGGTCCACAGCACTTTGCCGCGTTGCGTATCGATCGCGTACAGCGCGCCGTCGTTGTTGCCGATGTAGAGCGTGCCGTCGGCGGTCGTCGGGCTCGACGAAATTTGGCCGCCGGTTTCGATCGCGCCAACTCGTGTAGAGCGAACCGTCGACTACGGCGTTGTTCTGCGGCCCCAAACGGAACTGCGCCCACGCCACGGCCAGCGTTACGAACAAACGCATCACAGGACCACTTCCATTCCATCGTAGGCGACTTCCACCCCCGCTTGGCGCGCTTCCTCGAAACTCAGCTGAGCGTGCGTCGAGCACGCGGGTTGGAGTTATTGACATGCGCCAGGATGCGGCGCTCGCCGACGCCGCGCAGCACGGCCAGCGTACCGTGCTCGCCGCCGGCCGGCAGATGGCCGAGCGCGGTCGCCGGTTTGTCGCCGAGATCGCGACGCCGCCATCTCGCCGTCGCTGAAGAAGCTGCCGTCGAGAAACGCGACGCGCGAAGTCGCGACCGCGTCGCGCAGGCGATCGGTGATCGCTGCGTAGACCGGTGCAAAGACGGCGGCGTCGTTGACGATCCGCGAGCCGCAATGCGAAAACCGACGACCGCGCCTTCGACGCGACGGCGCCCGTCGAAGCCGGGCGTCGTTCCCGGCAACGCGAACGCTTCGACGGTCAGCGCCGTGCCGACGAGGTCGTCAGCGTCGGCGCGTTCCAGCGGCGTATCGAACGGTACGCTCGACCAGCGATGCGGCGCCTTGGCAAACGGCGCGAAGGCCGGCTGCGCGGTCGCGATCTCGCGCACGACGGCGCTCGAACGCACGATGAAGCGGTGATCGCCGCTTTGGCGCAGCACCGCGAGGCCTCCGATGATGATCGACGTTCGCGTCGGTAAAGAGCATGCCGTCGATAGGAGTGCCCCGAATGGCGCGCGGCTGCAGCGGAGTGAACGCTTCGATCTGCTGCGGCGATATCGGGCGAACAGTTGACGAGCAGCCAGCGTTCGCCGTCGGCGCTGACCGCAAAGCCAGATTGCGTGCGCCGCGGTTGTGCGCGGGCGCGCGCGGCCGCACAGTTCGAGCACGCGCAGTTCCATTGCGGCACGCCGCCACCGGCGGCGGAACCGAGCACGCGGACGATCACGCGCGCCGCGCCTTAGTAGATAGCAAGCAAAAGCATTTTCCCGGAGAAAGGTATCCGGCCCTCGATCCGCTTCACGTCAGGCAGGCACATAGGATGCACATCGTAGGTCAAGCGTCGAGCGTCCTGTTAATAGCACTGCTTTCGGCGTGCGCCGACGATGCCGGCGGTTCTGGCGGCAGGCAGCGTCGAGGCGGCAGCAGTGAACGGTGGGGCGTGGGCAAAGTGATCGCAACAATAAAGACGCCATTGCAAAGTTGCGCCCTTAGCATCTGGGCGTCTGCGCTAGTGCTTTCTAGTTGCGATGCTCCGCAGCCGCTCGTCGGGGCTGCCGATGCGATACGACCACTTGTCTCGAGATCTTATGTCGATCGCGACTCCTATCTTTTTGTGGCGAACGATCAGATTCCCGACGGACAGCGCGTCAACGTCTACCTGCGCAGTGATCCGTATCGAGGCGTGATCCGCGCAATCCGAACTGGCGTTTCCGAGCCTGCCGGAATTTTTATTGATGACGCTGGGACGCTCTACGTTGCGAGCGCCGATCGAGTAACGGTCTACCCAAAAGGCGCGCGCCGGCCAAGCCGCGTGTACAAGATGAAGTGCGCCGCGGACGTCGTCGCCGGCTCTGATGGGACCGTTTACGTCGCAGATCCCTGCGGCACGAATGGCCAAGGCGAAGTGCACGTGTTCGCGCCAAACAGCACAAAGCAGATTCGTCTGCTACGCCCGGGAGGCGCTCCGTACTCTGTGACACTTGATTCGCAGAACAGACTCTACGTTGGGTACACGATTTGGCCGAACTTTGCAGGTCAGGTCCGGAGGTACGGTCCGGGTGCGAGCCATGGCCTCAAAATGCTTCCCGACAAGACCGTTGAAAATATCGGAAGCATCCGGGTCGACAAGCATGGCGCGCTGCTCGTTGCAAACGATTTTGGCGGAGTCATCGATGTCTTTACCGGCGTTCGAAAACCCCCGTCACGCATCCTCAAGACCGGGCAGACATTTCCGAGTTACTTTGCCTTCGATCGCGACGAAAACCGCCTATTCGTTTCAGCGCCATTTTATGGCTCGCTGCAGGCCACCTCAGGATCGGGAGGACAAAATCCGAACACCGTTGCGGAGCTCGAGTATCCCAGCGGCAAGGTGTTGCTGACCTTTAAACCAGGTGGGTATCCCATGGGCGTAGCCGTTTCACCAAGCGCCCCACTCTGATCGACCGCTCAGTAATTATCGTCGCGGGGCAAACTGGGTTTCGGACGCATCCTCACGGAGTTGTGCGACGACGGCATGCTGCGGGCTGCGCGAACACGCCGGATCGGTTGCGCCGGCGTCGCCGAGTGAGTAGAAACGCTTGGCAGCGGCAACCGCCCCAGTCGATCTCTTGCCGCTCGCACGAACGGCACGGTTCGGGCATCCACGCCGTGCCGCGATACGCTTCAAATGCCGATCGAGTTTTCCCAAATATCGGCGAGTGCGCGATCGCGCACGTTCTCGAAGTGCAGCGTCGTGATGGCGGCCGCCGCCGGACATGGCAGTACCGTCCCGTTCGGGCGTGACGGTGAGAAACTGCCGTCCCCAACCGTTCATGCACGGTTTGGGAAAATCGCCGAAATAGTCCGGGCAGAACGTACGCGATCTCCATAACGCCCGGCAAGCCGCTCGCGCGCCGCCTCGACGACCGCCTCACCGTGCCGCACTTGTTCGAGCGTCGGCATCAATGCCGTGCGATTGCGATACGCCCAACCGTAGAACTGCACGTTGGCCAGCTCCAGACGCTGCGCACGCCGAACTCTTCAGCAAACGCAATAACCGCTTCGATCGTATCGTGATTGAGCCGATGCAGCACGCAGTTGAGCGTGAGCGCGACATCCCGTTGCGCGATGCGCCGCAGCGCGTCGCGTTTCTTTTCGTGCACGTCGGTGCCCGCGATGCGGTCGGCCAACTCGCGCTCCGGCGCCTGAATGCTCACCTGAATGTGATCGAGCCCCGCATCGAGCAGCCGATCGAGCGACGCGTCGTCGAGAAAGGTTCCTTGCGTGATGAGATTGCTGTAGAGACCGGCGCGCGCGGCGGCCGCAATGAGTTCGGGAAGATCGCTGCGCAGCGTCGGTTCGCCGCCGGAGAAATGCGCTTGCAGCACGCCCATCTCGGCCGCTTGGGCGAGCACGCTCGCTCCACTGCTGCAGTCGAAAGTTCGTCGCGATACGACGAGAGGTCGAGCGGATTGTAACAGTACGGGCACTGCAAATTGCAGCGATACGTGAGTTCGCAGAGCAGCGAGAGCGGACGTTCAGCCATCGGATCCTGCACGAAGCCGCGTTCGCCAGACGCGCGAACACCTCGCTGACGCCCGCCGTCGCGTCGTCGCGCGTTACGTCGTAACGCTCGACCAATACGCCGACGATGTCGTTCAACGTGCGCTCGCCGTCCATGAGTTCGACGGCGCTGCGCCGGCGGTGCCGTTGAGTTGCAGCGCGCCTTCCGGAACGAGCAGCAGCGCGTTGCCGTCGCGATCGCGACGAAAGCGTACGCCTTTGCCGAAACGCAAGGGCGCGCGCTTCATTCATGAAAGACGCCGCACGCGAGCGCCGTCGCATCGAGAATGCACCACAGCACGTCGCATTTGAACTCGAGCGCCGCAACGCATCGATCTTGCAGCTCGCGCGTCGTCGCGCTTCGACCACCCAACTCAACGCCAATTCGGCATCGCGCTGCGCCAAAGGAATTCGCCGTTCGAAGTACGCGAGCCCTGAACGATCGACCCACGGATACTTATCCAGGATCGCGGCGATGCGCCGCTGCATTACCGGCGGACCGAAGAGTTCGGTGAGCGACGAAGCCACGGCTTCGAGCCAGGGACGCTGGCGCGCGAAGTTGACGTAGGCGTCCACCGCAAAACGCGTTCCAGGCGCCACGCGCTCGCTCGCTAAGAACCTCTTCATCGTCGAAGTCCGACCGCGCGGGCGAGCGCGAGCCACGATGCGGTGCCGCCGTCGCTGCCGTCATCGGTGCCGTCGTGATCGTAGATGCGCGAGATCCACGCGCGACGGTGCGACGCCGGAGGCAGGTTCGCCAGAATCGCGGCATCTTTGACCGGAATTTGCTTCTGGTAGTAGTAGCGGTTCTCGACCCACGAGCGGACCTGCGGTTTCGGAAAGCTCTCCGGCGACGAGCCGCCGGTGAAACGGATGCTTGTCGTGATAGCGCGACTCGCCGACGGCTAAAAGCCGTTCGACGAGATCGGATTGCCGCTGTGGGAATCCGGTGTGGCTAGAGCTTCGGTTCCCGCTTCGGCGCGCTGAAATACGCGGTTACTTCGGCCCCAAGCGGATGTTCTTGAAAGTCGGGGCGCTCCCATTGAGCGCGAGGCTGGGTCATCGTTACTCTCCTGAAGGAAGGTGTTGAGGCTCGTAGTATACCGCGCCGGCGACGGTTTTCATGCCGCTTCGGCTTCCCGGTTTGCGGCTTGGCAAGTTTGCTGCGCATCAGCTCGCTTGGAATGCGGATCCGATCGGCCAAGCGCAGAAAGGCGAGAGCATCCGGACGTGCCACCAGGTCATGTCGATCTCGAACCAGCGTAGCCCGTGGCGCGCCGAAAAAGGAAAGGCGTGGTGGTTGTTGTGCCAGCCCTCGCCGAACGTGAGCAGAGCCACCCACCAGCAGTTCGTCGATCGGTCGTCGGTGCGATACGTGCGATAGCCGAGCATGTGCGCGGCGCTGTTGACGAACCAGGTCGTGTGATAGGCGAAGACGAGTCGCACGAAGATGCCCCAGACGACCCAGGCCCAGCCGCCCGCGCGAAGAGCAGTACGACGGCGAGCGCCAATTGCAGCGGCGCGCCCATGTGCCGCAGCGCGCGATAGAACGGATCGGCAAAGAGGTCCGGCACGTAGCGCTGGATCTCTTCGTCGGTCGGCATCGCGACGTTATGCTTGTACAGCCAATCCACGTGCGCCCAGCGAAAACCCATGTGGATGTTGTGCGGGTCGTCGTCGTGATCGGCATACGCGTGATGTTTGCGATGCACCGCGACCCAGCGGATCGGATCGCCTTGCAGCGCCAGCGTTCCGAAGAAGGCGAAAAGATACTCGAGTGGTTTCCACAGTCGCAGGCTGCGATGCGTGAGCACGCGATGGTAACACAGCGTCACGCCGATCGCTCCCGTCAATACAACAGTGATCGCGGCGACCGCGATGTCGGACACGTGCCAGAGTGCCGGTATGAACGCGGCGAGCGCGCCAACGTGAATGAGTGCAAGTCCAATTCCGGTGCCGTATCGTCGCGGCGTGATTCATCGAGGCCTTCCGTTCGAAATGAAGTGCTGGGGTCCTACGGAAAAAAGGAGCCCGCGAGACGCGGGCTCCTGATCGTTAAACGTCGTAGTTGAAGTTTAGCGGTACGAGTGACGGCTTGAAAAGCAGTCGCGGCAATAGACCGGCTTGTCGCCGCGCGGCTGAAACGGGACCTCGGCAACGCCGCCGCATTGGCTGCACGTTGCTTTGAACATTTCGCGCTGGCTGCTGCTGCGTGCGCCGCCGCCGCCGCCGCCGCCGCCGTTACCGCAGCGGCCGGCTTTGCGCGCCGCACGGCAATCCGTGCAACGGCTCGGCTTATTGGTGAAGCCCTTCATAGCGAAAAATTCTTGTTCGCCTGCCGTGAACGGGAACTGTTGTCCGCAGTCCACGCAAGTGAGCATTTCATCGGTGTACATTAAGCGAGTGAATCTCCTAGGTGTAAGTGATCGTGTTCTCCGGATCCGACTCGCCTGGGACCATTGGGACCTTGCGGACTTCGAAACCTGGGTAACCCGCTTACTATACACCATTCCGGCCGCCAGCGTCACGACCGGCCGCCCATTCACCAGGACCGGCGTGCACCGCCCGTGCGAACATACGTTCCGAAAACCCGGCGCCGAGTCTATACTCGCGGGCCGGTGGTGGTTCGGGCTTGCCGATCCACCTGGCTAGGGTTCCGTGGCCTCGGCGGCCGCGAAACCGCCACCCACCTAGTCGAAAGGACAGCTCATGCCGCCCAAAACCAAGACCAAGATTAAGCGCGCGCCCGAAAGATCGGCGCCCGAAGCGCAAGCCGTGCAGTTTCTGCATCGATCGCGCCATCGCCGTGAGTTATCGCGATACCGGACGTCTCAAGAAATACGTCTCCGAACGCGGCAAGATCGTGCCGCGGCGCATCTCCGGGCAACTGCGCGAAACATCAACGCATGTTGACCGTCGCCGTCAAGCGCGCTCGCCTCATCGCCTTCCTTCCCTTCGGAGCTGAATGATTTCGTGAAACTCGTGTTGTTTGCAGACGTGCAAAGCCCTCGGCAAGAAGGGCGACGTCGTGGACGTTGCCGACGGCTATGCGCGGAACTTTCTCTTGCCGCGCAAACTCGCCGGCGAAGCCGATCGCGGCGCGATGGCGAAGCTCGGAGCGCAACAAAAAGCGCACGAACGGCGGGAAGCTAACGAGTTGGCCGAAGCCCGCGCGCTCGCCGCTCAAGATCGAAGCCGCGAAACTTGCGGTGCGCGCCAAAGCCGGGGGTAACGGCAAGCTCTTCGGCGCGGTGACTAACGCCGACGTCGCGACGCGCCATCGCCGGCGTGCTCGTCGATCGATATCGACAAACACAAGATCGAAATGACCAATCAGATCAAAGCGCTGGGCTCCTATCCGGTCGAGATCAAGCTCCATAAGGGCGTCGTCGCCAAAACCATGGTGGACGTCGTAGCGGCACTAAGGCGAACGCCGGTGCAGCAGGTCTACGCGGCCCGCTTCCGGCGCAAGTTCGGCGCAGAAGACGAACTGAGCCGCTACGTCAGCGCGCTCTACGATATGCTGGCCTCGGTGCTCGGACAGGATAAGCTCGTGTTGCGCGCCGGAAAGTCAACGCGCTCAAGATGATGCGCTCGCAAAACTTGCCGGACCGCTTGTGCGGTTTGCAGCGGCTGGTTTTCGAAGATCCGACGCTCGAACGCGCGACGACGCGCGGCGCGCAGCGCAAAGTCGTCGGCGAAATCGAGGAAGCGATGGCCGACGTCATCGCGCAGCGTCATGCCGAAGACGCGATCGAACGGCGCGTCAACGAGAAGATGGCCGAGCGCCATCAAGAGTACGTCAAGGATCTCAAACTCGAAGCGCTGCGCGAAACCGGGCGGCCCCGAAACGCCGTCGTCGCAAGCAAAACTCGCAAGAACTGGAAGCGCTCTCGCAGCGCCAGCTCGCCGCGTCGGCGTTGGCGCAGTTGCGTCCGCAATCGCTGCGCGACGTCGTCGGCCAAGAATCCGCGGTGCGCGCGCTGCTCGCCAAGATCAGTTCGCCGTATCCGCAGCACGCGATTCTCTACGGACCGCCGGGCGTCGGGCAAGACGACGGTCGCGCGCTTGGCGCTCGAGGTGGCGAAATCGCGACCGTACACGCCGTTTGCCAAAGATGCACCGTTCGTCGAAGCGAGCGGAACGACGCTGCGATGGGATCCGCGCGAGACGGTCAATCCGCTGCTCGGCAGCGTACACGATCCGATCTATCAAGGAAGCCGGCGGGAGTTCGCCGACGCCGGCGTGCCCGAGCCAAAGCTCGGGTCTCGTAACGCGGGCGCACGGCGGCGTGCTGTTTCATCGACGAAATCGGCGAGATGGATCCGTCGCTGCAATCGCGTTTGCTCAAAGTGCTCGAAGATAAACGCGTGACGTTCGAATCGTCGTATTTCGACGAGAACGCGCCCAACGTGCCGGAGTACGTGAAGCGCTTGTTTCGTGAAGGTGCGCCGGCCGATTTCGTGCTGATCGGCGCGACGACGCGCGAGCCCGACGATATCGATCCGGCAATCCGCTCGCGCTGCGCCGAAGTTTTCTTCGCGCCGCTTGGCGGCCATCAGATTCTCACGATCGTGCAGGGCGCGATTCGCCGCCTCGGCGCCAAAGCGGCGCGCGGCGTCGCCAAGCTCATCGCTTCCTATACGATTGAAGGGCGCAAAGCCGTGCAGATCGTCGCGGACGCTTACGGACAAGCGCTCTACCGGCTCTATCCCGGCAAACAGGCACGACCGGCGACCAAGAATCTGTCAATCACCGAAGACGACGTGCTGGCCGTCGTGCAGGCGGGCCGGCTCGTGCGGCAAACGCGGCGTCAAGGGCCGGAATACGCGCGAGATCGGCAAGAGCTACGGGCTTGGCGTGCTGCACCATCTCGGCAGCATCATCGAGATCGAAGCGGTGGCCTTTCCGGCCGCCCAAACGGCAAGGGCACGATTCGCTTCAACGACACGGCCGGCACGATGGCCAAAGATTCCGTCTTCAACGCGACGAGCGTCCTACGCGCGATCGACGGGACGCGACGTCGCGGATTTGGATCTGCACATCAACGTCGTCGGCGGCGGCAACATCGATGGTCCGTCGGCCGGGCTTGGCGATTTTCTTAGCGCTGTATTCCGCGGTGACGAAAACGCCGATACCGCAAGATCTTGCGGTCACGGGCGAACTCTCGATTCAAGGAAAGGTGCGCGGCGTCGGCGGCATCGTGGAAAAGCTCTACGCCGCACGACAAGCCGGAATGCGACGCATGCTCGTTCCAAAGGAGAACGCGCGTGAGATCGACGCTGCCCTCGCGGGCATCGAAGTGATTCCGGTGACGAGTGTCGCACAAGTGCTGCGCGTGTTGACCGAGCGCCGCCGGAGGCGCTAGTCTGCAAAGTGCCACACGTATGGCACATACCTTTGCACAATTAAGTTTCGTTATGCACACCCCGCCCACAAGGCGTTCACCGCCGGGAAGCGGCACAGCGCTGCCACGACGATGACGGTACAACCACTGCACTCCACGATCGATCGCATTCCGCCGAACAATCTGGAAGCGGAGATGGCGGTCATTGGTTCGGTTCTGGTCGATCGCGAGATGCTGTCGGCCGTCGGCGAAATCGTGCGACCCGGCGATTTCTACGCGCACGTGCACGAAACGATCTTCGCGGTGCTCGTCGAGTTGTACGATCGCGGCGAACCCGTCGACAAGATTACGGTCGGCGAAGAGTTGCGGCGGCGCAATCTTCTCGAACGCGTCGGCGGACTCTCGTATATCAGCGCGCTCATGGATACCGTGCAGAGCGCCGGCTCGGCGCGGTACTACGCGACGATCGTGCGCGAAAAATCGGTGCTGCGCTCGCTGATTCATGCCGGCACCGAGATCACGCAGCTCGGCTTCGAAGGTGAAGCAGGACGTTCCGGCGGCGCTGGATCGCTCCGAGCAACTCGTCTATTCGATCGGCGAGCGCCGGGGCGTGACGGAGTTCATGCCGGTCAACCGCCTGATGAAGGATGCGTTCGATCACATCGATCGGCTCTTCCATCAACGCGGCGATCGCACGGGTCTAACCGCCGGCTTCCGCGATATCGATGCAGATGACGACGGGATTCCAGCCGGGCAACTTCGTCATCATTGCGGCGCGGCCGGGCATGGGCAAGACGTCCTTTGCGCTCAACATGGCGGTGGCGGCGGCGCGTGAAGCGGAGCCCCAATCGCCTTCTTCTCGCTGGAAATGTCGAACAACGAGCTGATCCAGCGGCTCATCTGTTCCGAAGCGCGCATCTCGATGAACGATATGCGCCGCGGCAATATCAAACCGCATCAATGGGAAGACATGTCGCGCGCGATGGGCACGCTCAACGAGCTGCCGATCTATCTCGACGATCGTCGGCGCGCTCACCATCGGCGACGTACGCAGCCGCTGCCGCCGGCTGAAATCCACCGTCGGATTAGCGGCGATCTTTATCGACTATTTGCAGTTGCTGCGTCCGAGCGTGCTGACGCGCAACGCCAATCGCAACGAAGAACTCTCGGAGATCTGCCGCACGCTCAAGGTGACGGCCAAAGACTTGGGCGTACCGATCGTTGCGCTCGCGCAACTCAACCGCGGCGTTGAAATCCGCAGTCGAGAAGCGGCCGATGCTTGCAGATTTGCGCGATTCGGGCTCGTTGGAGCAAGAGGCCGATGTCGTCTCGTTTCTCTACCGCGACGGCTACTACAATCCGGAAACGCAAGAACCCGATCTCACGGAGTTTATTATTGCCAAGCACCGCAACGGCCCGACGGGAACCGTCAAGTTGCGGTTCCAGCGCGAGTATACGTTGTTCTTGCCGTACGGCGACGAAACGCACTACCCGCGCCCTAAAGGTTAAGCAGGGCCGCTTAGCGCCCGTTCGTCTTTGCTGGCCTTCGCCTTTCGAATGCCGCTTGGGCGTTTCTTCGGAAATTCGGCAAGTGATCGGCTGCAAAGGAGTTCCTCCGACACCGCCATAAGCGTTAACCATGGTTATCGTTAACCATGGCTAACAAAGGCCCGGCAGGCGCTGCTCGCCGTCGGATCCGACCGTTCCCCGCTTCGCGCGCCGCGAAGATTACGTCAAAGCGATCTATCAACTGGGCGCGGCGAGCCGGTGCGCGCCGCGGCCGTCGCGCGCTATCTCGACGTTAGCCGCGTCTCCGTCAGCAAGGCAAAACGGCTATTGCAAGCCGACGGACTGCTCGAACCGGAGCGCACGCCTCGGCGCCGTTGCGCCTCAGCCGTCGCGGGCGAGCTGGCCGTCGCCATCGTGCGCCGTCATCGGCTGCTGGAAACGTTTCTCTATCGCTCGCTGCGCATGCCGATGGAGCGGCTGCATGCCGAAGCAGAGCGCATCGAGCACGTCATCTCCGACGACGTCGCGTTGCGCATCGCTGAGATGCTCGACTATCCACAGCCGATCCGCACGGGCATCCGATACCGTACGACGATCCGTCGCCGGCGCGACGGGAGCTCGACGACCCTGGCGGCCGTATCTGCCAGTGCGATTGTCGCGCGCGTCGTGAGCCTCGACGATCGTGACGATGAAGGCGGTCGGCGTTCTGGCGCAGCTCGGCATTCTTCCCGGTGCCTCGCTGCGGGTGGTGAGCAGCGCAGCCGGCAGCATGCGCGTGCGCTGCGGCGATCGCAGCGTCGGCGTACGCCGGCAGCATGCCGCGATGGTGCGCGTTGCAACGTAGCTACGGCGTCGGCGGCGTCAAGCCCGCGCGTCGTCGCGGCGGCGCAGGAAGCGCTGCGCGGCGAACGTCGCGGCCTGCGCACCTTATTGCCGTTTACCGGACCGGCCTTCGTTGCATCGGTCGCCTACATGGATCCCGGCAACTTTGCGACCAACATTCAAGGCGGCGCCGCGTTCGGCTATCGTCTGCTTTGGGTCGTCGTGCTTCGCCAATCTCATGGCGATGCTCTTTCAAGGACTCTCCGCAAAACTCGGTATCGCGACCGGGAAGAATCTTGGCGGAGCTTTCGCGCGAACACGCGCCGAAGCCGGTCGCATTTGCCATGTGGATCGTCAGTGAGTTTGGCGCCATGGCAACCGACCTTGCGGAGTTTCTCGGCGCGATTGTCGCGCTGCAACTTACTCTTTCACGTTCCGATGCTTGCGGGCGCCATTCTGACGGGCGCCATTACGTACGTGATTCTTTCGCTGCATCGTTACGGTTTCCGCACGATGGAAAGCGCTCATCGGTTCGCTCGTCGGCGTGATCGCCGTCTGCTATTTGCTGGAAACGCTGATCTCAAAGCCCGATTGGCATGCAGCACTCTATCATTCCGTCGTGCCGTGGCTGGGCGGGCCGTCGAGTTTGTTCCTCGCCGTCGGCATCGTCGGCGCGACCGTGATGCCGCACGCAATCTATCTGCACTCGGCACTGACGCAGGACCGCATCGTCGGCGCGACACCGGAACATCGCGCGCGCATCGTGCGCTTTTCGTACGTGGACGTCGCCGTCGCGCTGGGCAATTGCCGGATTCGTGAACCTCGCCATGATGTATATGGCCGCGGCGGTCTTCAATAACACCGGACACGCCGGCGTTGCCGATATCACGACCGCCTATCGTACGCTGGTACCGTTGCTCGGCAACGTGGCGGCGGTGGTTTTCTTGATCTCGCTTATGGCGTCAGGTATTTCCAGTTCGGTCGTCGGGACGATGGCCGGGCAAGTCATCATGCAAAGCTTCGTCGGGTTTACGGTGCCAATGTGGGTGCGGCGGGTCGTCACCATGCTGCCGGCGATTGCGGTCGTGGCACTCGGCCTCAATGTCACGGAAACGCTCATCGTCAGTCAGGTCATCCTGAGTTTCGTCTTGCCGGTACCGGTGATCGCGCTCGTGTGGCTGGGCGCGCGCGCCGGCGTGATGGGCGATATGGTAAACCGGCCGTTCGTGACCGTGTTCAGCGATCTGCGGCAGGCACGTCATCCTCGGCCTCAACGTCGTGCTGATCTGGACGACGCTGCATCCAGCATAACGAGCGCGGCTAGATCGTAACGTCCTGATCTTCGATCGTGCCGATGCTCTGAGCGAGATACATGCGCGAGAGTTTGACGTACTCTTTCGGCGGCGACCTCGATCCAGGCGCGGCATTGCCTTCCAGCGGTTTCTTCACTTTGGCGGGTGCACCGGCGGCGACGACGCGCGCCGGAATGGCGGCGTTTTCTCCAACGACGCTGCCCGCGGCGATCAGCGCGCCTTCGCCGATCGTGCAACCGTTGAGTAACGTGGCGTTGCTGCCGATGAGCGCATAACGTTCGATACGGCAATCCTCCATGACGGCGCTGTGGCCGATCGTCACGTCGTCGCCGATGTACGTTCCGCCGCCTTCGCTGACGTGCACGACAGCATTATCCTGCACCGATGTGCGTCTGCCGATGCGAATCGGCCCGTTATCGCCGCGCACCACCGTGCCGAACCAAATGCTCGATTCTTCACCGACTTCGACGTCGCCGATGAGGACGGCGGTCGGCGCGATGAATGCCGAACCCGCGATTTTCGGCCGCTTGCCTCGATACTCGACGATCATGCGGCGATGCTTCGCAACGACGCGCGTCGAACCTCGCCGGCATGCACCGGCACCAAACGCCGCTGCGCGGCGTCAAAGCGACGCCGCGTCCGCGACCCGACGACCCGAACTACTCTGCAATTAACTATACGTATGCCGGCCGCATCGGCCACATTCATGAGGTCGTCGAGATGGACGGACGGCAACTCGCGAAAGTCGGCTTTGACGACCGCCAGATCGTCTATTACTTGCTCGACGATCTGGAACTCGACGAGCGCGCGAAGCGCGGCACGTTTCATGACACGGAATACGCTTACGGCGTTACGGACGGATTCTTCCAAGCGAACGCGCCGTTGGGATTCGGCTGTCACCCACACGATGAAATCCCAAATCGCGGGAAAGTGAAAGACCGTCATCACGTCACTCGCGCTGGCGACTTTTTTCATGGCGACCAGCGTCACGGCGGTCGGGTGCATCCGGATCGCCGCCGGCAGCGGCGAAATCCTTATCCCATGCCCACTGGTCGTACAGCAGCGCGCCGGTCGAGGGATTTTTGCAACCCAGTGAACGTGCGCGTCGAACTCGACCCAACGCCCGGGATTAATGCCCATAGCTGCGGCCGCGTCGCGCTGACGGAAAGCGGCACGGAGTAATCGGCGCCGAGCAGTTTTCCATCCTTGTCGTACCAGAGTTGGCTCGGGTGATGCAGATCTTGCGAGTACCATTGCTTATTCGCGTAGCTGATGGCGCCTGTTTCGTCCTCGCCGGTATAACGGACGTAGCCGGCTCGTTGACGGCCGATGCGGCAGTCGGATAACGCGACATAAGCTAGGACGACATCTGACTCACGAAGGCGTTTTCGGCGTCGGTCATTCCGCCGCGATAGGTGGCGGATTGGTCCGCGCGCGCCCACACGGGAGAGCCAACACCAAGCCAAAGCGAGCAAAGGAATGCTTTTCATGTGGCACAGATGCTCCGAGAGGCGCGCCGCCGCCTGTCGTGGAAAGCTCGGCGGCCCAACAAGCGCCGACGTAGCTCAGTTGGTAGAGCAATTGTTTCGTAAACAATAGGTCGCCGGTTCGAGTCCGGCCGTCGGCTAAATGGCGCCGAACCGCTGCCGGCCAGACCGGTGATCGGCAGCAACCGTTTACGACAACAGCGCAGCCAGGGGGTTCAGACAGCGTTTCAAGGGCAGCGAACTGTTTGTGCTTTTCGCCATCGACATAGCCCCAGCGAAGGTGGCCACCACGATCGCCGCAAGCTCCGCTGCCCGCTGACGACTGCGAGTTTCTCGGAGCCGGTCGGTCAGCACATCTTCCCACGCTTTATACGCTTCATTGAGGGCTGCCGCCAGTTCTCGATCTATGGAGCTTAACTCCACGGCAAGATTCGTGACCGGGCAGCCGAATGGAGTCGCGCCTGCGTCGATCGCCGAAGCGACGGTTTTGAAAACTCCGAGGACCGCTTTTCCCGGGTGAGATGCTGTTCGTATTGCGTCGATCCAGGTTTCCCGGACGGCCTGCATAACGCGTTCACGAGCAACGGCCATCGCCAAACTTTTCTTTGTCGGAAAGTAGTGATACATCGAACCGGCCGGGACGCCGGCGCCGGCTAACAGCTCCTGCATGCTACTTTCATGGTAGCCGCGACGTTGGAAGATATCCATGGCCGCGTCGAGGATGCGATTGCGCGTGGCCCGGGCATCGTACGAACGTTTCGATTTCGCCATTTCTCATTCGTTATTGACAGAATAGGTCATTCAACCTATTCTCAGGCCATGGGTGCCGTTCCTCGAATCTTTGAACTTCGTCAGTACGCGTTGCGGCCTGGCCGGCGAGACGCGTTGATCGAGTTGTTCGAAGCGGCTCTAACGGAGCCGCAAGAGAATGACGGAATGCGCATTGAGGGAACGTTTTGCGATCCCGAACGTCCCGATTGGTTCGTATGGGCTCGTTCCTTCCCGGATATGGAGTCGAGACGCAGCAGTTTATCGGCCTTCTATGGCGGCCCGGTGTGGAAGGAGCACCGCGACGCAGCCAACGCGACGATGATCGACTCCGATAACGTCTTACTGCTCAATGGCGAATCGCCGTCTGAGGAGATGTACCTGCGCGGACCACTATTCTGCGTTGTTTACGCGGTACCGGATGCGCAGCGCCTCGATGAGTTCACGCGAACGTTCGATGTCGAATGCGTGCGGAGCTTTGAGAAGCGGGGCATGCACGTTGTTGCGCGCTGGACGACCGAACCATCGGCGAACTCCTTTCCTGCGCTGCCGGTTCGGGAAACGGAAAATGTGCTGGTCGCTCTAGTCGATGCAGCCGATCGCGCGTACCTCTCGGCAACCCAACCGGACCAGTTGTTCGAATTGGTGCCTACGTCGCGATCGCGCATGCAGATTCGGCTCACGGGCTCGAAAGGCGACTTCAGCTTCCTCAACGGCCGTTGGAACGTGCATCACAAGATTCTGCAAGAGCGGCTACACAATTGCCTGGAGTGGGAAGACGTTCGTTCGCACGCTCATGGAATGACGCTCCTGGATGGGCTGATCAGCGTCGATGAAATCGATATCGGTAGACGAGGAAGAGGCAGCAGCTATCGGCACTTGGATCTAGCGCGCAAGCGTTGGTCGATCTATTGGATTCACAACGCTGACGGCCATCTTTTCCCGGCAGTCCACGGTGGCTTCGACGGCGACAGCTGTGAATTGTTCGGTCACGACACAGAGGGTGGCCGTGACGTCTATGTGCGCTATAAATGGACTAGGTGCAGTACGGCGTCTCCCCGATGGGAACAGGCGTTTTCAGTTGACGGTGGCCGCACTTGGGAGACGAATTGGATCATGCAGTTCAGTCGATAGAATCTGATCAATCGTCGGCCTAGAGCCATCGTGAACGATTGGATCGGCGTTAAAGCTTGTTCCGGGCCTGACGACGCTCTCGAAGGCTTTGATTTTAACGCCCGCCAAAACGCTTGTCGTGCCGTATTTTGTCGTGATTCGCGAGCGAGGCGGGTCGTGGGATTGGTCAATGCCGATGCGCGAGCAAGTGGAATGGCGCGCGCACGCGACCTTCATGAACGCTCTTGCCGACAGCGGATTCATCATTGCCGGCGGCCCACTCGGCGACGAGGACGGCGCCGCGCGCGTCTTGCACGTCGTGAACGCGCCTCGGGAGGTTAACGGGAGCGCCATCGAAGCTGTGATGGCTGACGATCCGTGGACGCGAATAGGCTTGCTGAGAACCGTAAGCATCGAGCCCTGGGACGTGCTGCTGGGAGGGTTTGACTGTACTAACTGCGGTTCTGTTTTGAACGGCCCAAAGAAGTGACTGCGGATTTTTGCCGAGGACAATGCTTGTCGCGGTAAGATCCGCCGGATGCAGGTATTGCTCGTCCTAGCAGGGCATGAGATAACCCCGGAGCTTTGGAGCTTGGAGCGGCCTGCAGTACTCACTCGGGATTACAGCAGGCTTTTTCAATTGCGATAGAGTGCGCGCAAGGATGCGAGCTTGTCATGCACCGTCTGAAGATCGGGCGTTGTCGACCAGTCGTGTGCCTGAAACGTGCCGCCGACGATGATGCCGTCGCTGCGCGGGAACATATACGACGGTCCTGGGGCGACGACGATGTAGTTCACGTCGGGCTGCGGCTCGAGCACCGTAAGCTGACCGCGGATCGGATAAAGATCTTGGTCGCCGAAGAGCTCGTGCGAACCTAAGCCGGTGCAGTTAACGATCGTTTGGTGCGGAAGGCGCGCAACTTCGCGAACGTCGTTAAATCGCTTGACCACAACGCGGCCCCCGGCAATGTAAAAATCTTCGAGCATCGCGGGAAGGTACGTGTTCGGCTCGATGAGCATCGACGCGAACCGCCGCACGTAGGGCGCGGTAAACGGCGTCGACGACGGATCGATGCGCGCGACGTCGGCAAAGAGTGCGACGCCTTCGCGTACCTCCGTACCGTATTGCCCGGACTGATCGGGACGCATCGTAAGATCGTAGTTATCGATCCACCGGACTCCGTAACGCGCACCCGCCATCAACTCGAAGCGCTGATACGCAATCGCGGCCGCTTTTTGAAAAACCCTGCGAAACGCCGGCGTGACGTCGGCGTCGGCGAACACTGCCGTCGGTGCCCACTGGCCGCCGGCGACGTTCGATGTCGTGTTCGGGGGGAGCGCTTCCGCGTAGATCGTTACGTCGAAGCCACGCTCTTGGAGAATGCGCGCGGTCGAGAGGCCGATGACGCCGCAACCGAGGACGGCCGCATCGCGCGACGCCACGCCGGTTACCAAATCGGCAGCCAGCGTCGCGCAGCCCCACGACAGCGTGATTCCGCCGCCGCCGTGACCGTAGTTGTGCACGAGCCGCTTATTGCCGAGCCGCGTCGCCGAGAGGGCGAACCCGTTGCGCCGGAAGGGCCGCAAACCGACCACCGTGCGAATCACGCGCGTTTCTTCGGCGATGACTGGGGCCAGCGGCGCGCGCACGGGAACTAGCGCCTCCGCGGCGCGCGCTTGCAACGGCAGTAACGCTGCGGCAACGGCGCCTTGACCGATCGTTGTAAGCAGCTGTCGCCGAGAGGTCACGGTCCGCTGCTTTCCCAGTTCGGCTCAAGGGTTCATGCCCTCGGCCGTTTCGCTCCCTCAGTGGAGTCCGGCAATCGCGTGCGAAATAGTTAGCGACATGAAACCGATCTCCAAACTCGTCGTAGCCTTGCTCGCCGTCGCAGTCCTTGCCGCGTGTAGCGGCGCGAGCAGCCCGACGCCGCCGCTCAGTTCTTCCGGGCCGCCGTCCTTTGCTCTGCCGCCCGCGAAGGGCACTACGCTGATGTACGTTTCGAACGCGAATAACGGCACCGTTTCGGTCTTCACGTATCCAGCCGGAACGCCCGTTCAGACACTGACGGGTTTTGAAGAACCATACGGTCTGTGCAGCGACAAAGCGGGCGATGTGTGGATCGTCGACGATGAAACGTCGAAGATCACGGAATACGCGCACGGCGGTACCAGCGCACGATCAACGCTGACCGATTCGGGAGAGTACCCCGCGGGCTGCGCCGTCGATCCAACCACCGGAAATCTGGCCGTCATGAACTTCGAAACGGAGAGTCGCGGATCCGGTAGCGTCTCCATCTACAAGAACGCCAAAGGCAAGCCGAAACTCTATACGGATTCGTCGATCTCGCGCGGCTGGTTTTGCAGCTACGACGACAAGGGCAATCTTTTCGCCGACGGCTCGGCAAGCGGCAGCAGCGGCTTTCAACTCGCCGAACTACCTCATGGGTCGGGTTCGTTCACGAATATTAGCGTCAATCAAACGATCGTCACGCCGGGCGGCGTTCAGTGGGATGGTAAATACGTCGCCGTTGCCGACGAGAACGGTCCCGGCACGGGCATCGTCTATCAGTTTTCCGTCAGCGGCAGCACGGCGACGGAAGTCACGAAGACGGCGTTGACCAGCTCTGCCAACGTTCATCAGTTCTGGATCGATCCCAAGCGCAACCGCATCGTCGTTCCCTCGGCATCGCTCGGTACCGTTGGATATTGGCACTTTCCCAAAGGCGGCAATCCGACCAAAACGATCGGCGGACTCAATATTCCCGAATCGGTTGCCATCTCTCCGCCCTAGCGCTCACTCGAGAGAAACGTCGACGGTCACCGTAACCGTCGATCCGATCGTCGGATCCAAACGCGTGCGCGTCATGCCGAACGCGTGCCGGTCGACGTGCCCGACGGCGTGATAGCGGGGGTGCTCGGGCGTTCCTGCGATCGTCGCGTCCAGTATTTCCGGCTGCGTCTGCCCGTGCATTGTGAGATCGCCGTCCATTTCGAACGCATTGGCGCCTTTCGCAACGATTTTCGTGCTGGTGAACGTCCAATGCGGAAACTTCCCGGCGTCGAAAAAGTCAGACGACTCCAAGGCCCGGTCGCGATCGCGCTCGTCCGTCTTGATGTGCGTTGCATCGAGCACCGCAGTCGCCGCCTGTGGGATCAAGGAACCGGCGGCGAGGGTTATGGTGCCGCGGACGATGGGAACGGCTCCGGTGACGTTCTCAACCCAAATATGCTGCACGCTGAAGGTTGCGCTCGAGCGTTCGACATCGATTTGTCGCACGGCAGGTGTCGCGGCAACGACCGTCAGCGCGGCTGCCAAAGCAGCGGCGATCTTAGTACGCAACGGTGAACTGCGCATTCATCGTGTTGCGCTGCAGCGCTTGATTTGAAATCGCGTCTTCAATAGTGAAGCGCGTATTTTCCGTGGGTCCGTAGCCCACGAGCAGCACGCCGTCGCGCGTGAAACCGGTGTTTCCACCGTTGGTTCCTTCGTAACGCATTTCTGCAAAAAGCCGCCGACCGAACATATATCGCAACTGCTCGAACCCTCCGCTCGATACGCAACTGACGATCTGCGGTGTCACGCAGTTCGAATCGGTTCCATCTACGAGCACCGTTTCGCTTGAAAACCGCGTCCATTGTCCGTAGGTAAAACCAAAGCCGTAACGATTGAAGCGATCGAACGGGCCAATCGTGGTCGGACGCAACCCGTCGTAGCGGAACGCGCTCAAAGTGAACGGACCCATCGCGTTTTGGACGTACAACTGCGTGTCGGTTCCGGTTGGCGCCAAGCCGCTCTGCCGATCGTAGCCGGGGCCGGCGAAAACTTGGAGATCGAGACCGCGCAGAGGATCGCCGACGGCAAACCGCGCGCCAAGCTTCGGATCGAAAAACGTGAACGGGTTTTCGCCGGCGGTTTGGACGTAGGGCGCGTAATCTTCATAGCTGTCACGGAACGTTTCGGGGTCCACCGGGAGCGGCAACGTGAACTGACCGCCCTGCATGTAGACCGGAATGCGCGCATTCCATGGATTGACGCGCTCGCCGATCCACGCATCGCGTAAGAGTCCTGGCTCGCCGCCGTCGACCACGTACTGTTCGACGAAGTAGTTGGCGCGCGAGCCGATCGTCGCGCTGGTAAACGCTTCGACTTCATCGACGATGGCGCGCGGCAGTCCCCGACCGCCGGGACCGTCGCCCTGCTGCTGCGTCGAATCAACGAGGTTGGTTTTCAGGGAGACTGGAACCGTCGGCCCCGACGAGACGCCCGGTAACCGTTCGCCATAAGCCAGGAACGCCGCGCCGAACTGGTTGAGATGCGGGATGACGCTATGGCACTTCGCGCACGTCACGCCGTACTGGCGCGCGAAGAGCGGAATGGCCGACGCCGGAGCGGGACCCGACGCTAGTAACACAGCCAGTGCCGCCAGCCATTTAAGCATGCCTCATTAGATACTTAGGCTAGCCTAAGATGCCCTTGTCGCTTTTCCGATTCGTGTACTCCCGGGCTCTTCTGAAACAAAAACCCGCCTGGGGGCGGGTCTGATATGCCTAAAGGTTCAGCTTGGGGTTAACTGGCCCGGATAAGCGGTTCACCGCTTTGATGGCCGTAAACGTAAAAATGGGGCGTGTCTGACTGCCGAACCGGAATGTCGCCTTCCGCCTCGATCGCGCTGGCCACATCCCTGAGTGCTTGGCTTACCTGTGGTGCCATTGCTCGACCATCGTTTCCGCTAAGCCAGCCGGCAATAGAACATCAGGATAGCCAAGCATCCACTACCGTTGTTCTGCGACCAGCGTACTTCCCTCGATGAGCGCATCGCATTTAGCCGCGAAAATGAAATCGCTTTCGGTCAGTCCGCCGATCTTATGCGTCCAGATTTCCACGCCCAGGCGCCCCCATGAAACGTGCAGGTCGGGATGATGCTGTTGTTGTTCGGCGAGCTCGCCGACGCGGTCCGCCGCGTGCAGAGCGGCGGCAAAATTCGCAAAGCGATATTGGCGCATTAAGATCTTGACGTAACGGTGCTTGGGATCGTCGCGTTGCTCGACGCTCCAGTCCGGCGAAAGTCGCTCCAGCAACGGCGCGATCTCAGTATCGGTCAGCGGCGGCACGCCGCCGCGGCACGGCACGCATTGACGCTCGGCGAGACTCCCTCCCGTCATCCGGCGCTGTCGGTCGCGTGCATGACGTAATCGTCGAAGCTGGCATGCGCGGAGAGCGCCATATGCGGCTCGTCGATATCGGCTGAAAGATTCTCCGGCAAGAAGAAACCGTCGACCTCATCGCAATGAACCTGCATGTCGATCGTGGTACCGTCGTTGTAATGCACTTCGACGGATCGTGCCCCGCCGCGCGGTCCGAGCGCGACCGTCGCGTCGCGCAGACTTGGATCGTTGAGCGCGTGAAGGTCGTACAGCGTCAGATCGCCCGAATGGCCGGCCGGCGCGTACGCATAGCGCTGCGGCCACATCGCCGGATCCAGCATCGAAAGATCCACGTCGTTGTGCTTTTTGGGAAAGAACCAGGGTACGTGATCGAAGTGAACGACGTAACTCTGCGACGGTATGTATTCTCCCTCACCGTCCATGTGGAAATGGAGCCAAGGAAAGTGCCGCATCGCCATGGCGACCTGCATGTGGAACGTGTAACTCGGTACGGTGGCGGTCAGGTTCAGCGCCGCAAGTAGAAAGAAAACCATACTTTAGGTATACCCAGCAGGCGACCCGCGACGATGCCCAGATAGCACGCGGCGATGCCTAATACTAAGCTACCCAAGGCGTAAGCGAGGGATAGCTTCCAGTCGCGGTCCTGCGCCAGCGTTACGGCTTCGTACGAGAAGCTAGAAAAGGTGGTGTACCCGCCCAGAAACCCGGCCGTCAAAAGAATGCGCACGAGGGGATCCACGCCCATCGCGCGCGTTTGGGCCAGCTCGGCAACGAGACCAATGAGAAACGAGCCGCTGACATTGATAACGAACGTACCCCATGGCAGACCCGGCCCGTAGCGCGCGACAAGAAGCGCGCCGATTGCGTAGCGGCAGATGCCGCCCAGCCCCGACCCGAGTCCAACCGCAAAGTAGCTTGCGAGCGTTCTCATCGGCCCTTCGGGACGCCGGCGCGGTACGCAATGACCTCGACGGCTTCGAGGGTTACGAGCCCTTCCTTGACCATCTCGTCGAGTTGCGGAAGAAATGCGCGAACGCGCTGTTCGCTTTCAACGATCTCAATGAGCACCGGCAAATCCGACGACAAATCGAAGACCCGCGCGGCGTGAACGACGGAGTGTCCGCCGAAACCTTCGATACCTTTGAAGACGGTCGCGCCGCTCAGGCCCGCTTTGCGCGCGGCTTCCACGATTGCCGTGTAGAGCGGTTGATGTCCCCACCGGTCGCTTTCGCCGATGAAGATGCGCAGAAGTTTACCGGCGCCTTCGGTTTTCACGCGGTCGCGATGGTCTGCGCAATCTCGCGCGGGCGCTCGAGCATAGCATAATGGCCGGCGCCGGCAACCGTCACGAAACTCGCGTTGGGAAGCAGCTCCGCAACTTTGCTCTTTTGCATTTCGACGTTGTCGCGTTCGGGAGCGATGACGATTGCCGGTACGGTGAGCGCGCGAGAAGCGCCGGTCAGATCCGTCGTCGACCACGACGCTAACGCTTCAAGCCCAGCATCGGCCGGCGTGTCGGCGGCTGCGTCGCAAACGAGTTGCAGCGCAGCGGGATCCGGCTCGCCGGCGAAGAGCCGGCTTAACCACCGGCGGGCGTGCTCCTCATTGCCGCACGTTGCGCGCAAGCCCGCGATGCCTTTTTCCGAAAAACCGGCGGGTCCGGTCGGCACCGGCGCAATCAGCACTAACGACCGTACCGCATCGGGCGCATCAACGGCAAGCTGCAACGCGATCTTCGCGCCCATCGAATGGCCGACGACCGTCACCGGCGCCAGACCATGCTCTTCGATAACCGCTAAGAGACCCGCCGCAAAGCGTTCGATCGTATATGGGCCGCCCGCGTCGCGCGACGCGCCGCTGCCGGGTAAATCCACGGCGACGCAACGATACTTCGGACTGAGTTCGGCGATGACGCCGTCCCAGACGCGATGGTCGGCCTGCCATCCGTGAATGAAAAGAAGCCGGACGCTTGCGTCGCCCGGCCCCCGTTCAAAAACTTGCATGTGGCGAGCGGTTCGCCACAGCGCGCGTCAATTCAGGCTCGTCGGCTGGTGGACCGGACGGCCTTCGTCGATATCGAGCAGATCGAACCACGTTACGACGTCGTTTCGGCCGGGCGCGATCTTCGAACGCAGGTCGTTGAAGTAATGTTCTGAGTGCGAGCCGGGGTCGGGATGCCAGTGTCTGCGGCTGTCGTTGAAGCGCTCGATGTCCTGCGCGCTTTTGTTGGCGAGCAGATCGTTTTGCACCCAAGCGGCGATCGCGTCGTCGTTGCCGAGTTCCTTCACTTTCCGCGCGAACTCGTCGCCGGTTACTCCGAGAAACTCGAAGAGCGGCTTATCGTGCGGGCAATCGTAATCGTACTCGCCCAACGTCCCTGCGTCGTACGCTTTCGCTTTGTCGATCACGCGCTTGAGCGAGACAAGTCCCGCAAGTTGGTCCTTAGCGCTGCGTGGTTTTTCCGTCGTTAGATTCATCCTGTTCTCCTAAAATGTCGTACTTCCAATACTAAGAACCTGGCTGGGGTTGCACTGTGAAAGCGCCGATCTCGTTCTCTTCGCGATAAGACGTCCACCACGCGCCGTCAGCGAACGTTAAGCCGCGCGCCTCAGCAGATATTGTTGCCACGCGTTCGACGTCCGCTTGGTTCTTTGCGAGATCGAAGCGCGCGAACTCGAGGTTGTCGAAGTCTGCGTCGGCGGCAATCATGTACGCGCTCCCCGATGCGTCGAACGCAAAGCCGGCGCAACGCGTCGTCAATGCGATCTCCCGCGTGATTTCGGCCCGTTCGTTCAACGCCACGATGCGGCGATTCCCTTGCTGGCACACATAGAGCGTCGTGCCGTCGGACGCGAGATGCGAACCCGTGACGTCGGGACACGGAACTTTGCTGGAAGGATCGAACCCGCGTTCGGGATTGAAGCGGAAGAGATAGCGATCGTCGTCGTCGAGCGCCACGACGACCGCTAGACCATCGCCGTGCGCCGCCAATCCGTACGGGCGCCCCGGCGCCTTAACCTCATCGGTGACGTCCCAGTTTTTCGGCTCGATTCCGTAGATTTTGTCGTTGTCCCAACAGCCCACCCAAAGTTTTCCCCGATAGAACGCAAGGGGCTGCGGTTTCGCGGCCGGTGTGGGCTGCCGCTGAGTTTCGGTAACATGCTGCATTTCCGCCAGAACGTTGTTTGCGCTTCCGCGGTTGCGCTTTTCATCGTGAGCGGCGTCCAGGACGCAGGACGAGCACGTTGGCCGTGTCCTGCGCAACCGCTCGCGCCGTAAAGGACAGCGGTTGCAGCACCCCGCGCGTCCAATCGTTCGTGAGATCGGTGTAATGCCCCGAACCTTGTTCGCCCGACTCGCCGCTGGGAATCGCGATGCCGCCGCGATCCCAATCGCCAACGTCCCAAACGGCGCGGAAGCCTTGCGCCAGCCCAGGTTCCTGAAGATGAATCGTGTATTCGTCGCCTGCACCCGGCAGCCAGGGGCCGTCGAGGATACCGAAGTGCAGCGGCGCCAGCAGGTACTCGACGCGCACGCGGCCGGCATATCCCCACGGCGATCTGTCGAGCGTCGCGACGTAAGGCAGAGCGGAAAACACGTCTTGTCGCAGATTCGACCCGTCCCCGCCGCTACGCAAGGCCGCAAGCTGCGCAGCGAACGGTTCGGAATCACCGAAGACGGATTCGCGGATTGCGTGTTCCAGGGCCGCCGCGTGCGATTGCGGCCCGAAGCGACCGTCCCAGCCGCGCAGAAGTTGCAACGCCGCGCGCGTGGCGTCGTCGAGCGGCTGCGGCGGCGCGAACCGCCCGATGTCGCGCGCGATCTCGAGATCGATCGGCGAACGCGTATCCATTTGCATGCGCGCGAAGAAGCGCCAGTCGTAATGCGAGCGCGTATGCAGCAACCCGGCAATGCGATACGCGCGATAGGGCGGCTCGAACTGCGCCGAGAGACGGTAGGGAAAGGCTTTTCCGTATGGCTTATTGTTTGCGCTCACGAGCAACGCAGTCCGCGCCGGCCGGCGTTGCGGCAACTCGCCGAACGCGATGGGCGCAAAAGTACGGCGCAAATCGGCCGCGCCGTGGACGTAACGCCCCCAGGCCCGATCGTTCGGCATGATTCATGCAAATAGTGCGCTTAGCCGCTTCGGTTGTGCGCTGCCGAAGGTCCCACGCTCAGCTATAAGGAACCTAAAACAGCGCCCGCCCTCAGGTGCCGAGACCATTAGGTGCAACACGAACGTCTCTGGGAGCCTCAAGACTTCTGCGATCATAACCGACGGCGGTCTAACGTCGTCGGTAGCGGCCCCTTTGTGCGGTGGCAGTACGACAGCAATCGCGCAGTGCTCACTCACTGCTTCTTACGCCACCACCGGATCGACCAGCGTCTCGACTGGGACGACAGCGAACACTTATCAACAGCTAGGATCGACGCAGAGCATCACGACGGGTAACAGCGAAGGACCAAATGCGGAATGGCTTGTCACGGTGCAGATGGCCCTCAATGTGGGGTCCGCAGGTCTCGCCGGCGAGAACGTCTACGGTTGCATTTCGTCTAGCTCGGCGATTACGGTTCAAGATGCCACGAAAGACGGCGGTCTTCCATGCTTAACCAGTCTGGCTAACGGCTTCGCCGGCACGGTTGCGTTCGGTCAGGAATCGGCCGCCACGCCGGTGTCGGCTCTAGGATTAAGTTCAGTAGCGTCAGCGCACCTGCTCGTGGCGAATAGTACTACTCTTTCGGTCAAGTTCGAGGTTGCTGGATCAAGTTCCACCAGCGCTACAGTCTACGGATATGGCAGTATTCAGGTTGTTGCCTATTAGACCGACCGAATTATTCGCCCCGAGCGCCCAAAGGGCGTGACCAAAAATGCCGGATTTTTATCGAGGTAACTCAGAGTCATGATACGAAAAATCTTGAAAAGATGCGCGATTCTAGTCATTGCCGTCTCTGCGTCGGCCCTGACGGGCTGCGGTAGCACTCAACAAGCGCTCTTCGGAACTGGAACAAATCTAATATCGAACCCCAAATCTGCGGTTGAGGCAAGGACGCGCTATGTATCCAGCAACAAACCGATCGGCCTGTCGCCGCGCGATCTACAGTCCGCGTACAATCTCCCCGTCGCAAAGAAAGGCACAGGCCAAATCGTTGCGATTGTCGACGCCTACGATAATCCGAACGTTGCATCAGACTTAGCTGAATACCGCTCGGAATTTAAGTTGTCAAGCGCCAAATTCACGAAATACAACCAGAACGGAGAAACGAGCAACTATCCTCAGGGCAGTGCCACTTGGGGACTGACGATTGATACCGATGTCGAGATGGTTTCTGCGAGCTGCCCTAACTGTACGATCTATCTCATTGAAGCAAACTCCAGCGATTGGAGTGATATAGAAGCCGCTGAGGCGGAGGCTGTCATACTAGGCGCAAAGATCGTCAGCAATAACTATAGTGGGCAAGGCGCAGACAAGTCTTACTTTGACACTTCCGGCATAACATATCTCGGCAGCGGAAATAACCCGCTCTCAGAACCGGCCGATTTTGAGTCGGTCGTCGCAGTCGGAGGCACCGAACTCTCTAAAGGCGGTGGCGGCAAACGCGGGTGGACCGAGGAAGTGACGAAGTCAGGTGGCAGCGGAGCATGTATAAAATCAATACGACGGCCTCGATGGCAGCACGATTCCTATTGCCGCTATAGGCTCGCCAACGACGTTGGAGCCGTCAACGAAGATGTTGCGATCTATGATAGCTATGGCGAGGGAGGCTGGGTAAATCTCTTAGGCGGAACATCTACCCCATTGGTTGCCGGCGTGTTCGGTCTGGCGGAAAACGCGACCAGACAAAATGGCGGTCGCACATTTTGGGATTCACAGCACCGAAAGTACCTATTTCCTGTGGTGCTCGGCAGCGCTGAAGAGTGCTCCTATGAGTACTCAAACGACAGATACAATTCCTGCTCAGGATGGGGTTCACCGGACGGCATCGGCGCGTTCTAGCATTCTCAAACTACTCTCACGCCGCCGCCCCGCTGACAACAACCGCGCATAGTGGCGACGTTCAAGATGCCGCCGGTGCTCAATGGATCGACTTAAGCTGATTGCATTTCGCGGACAAGTGCCGATCGATCAGCGCACCTAGGACTTCTTTAAGACCATAATCGAGGAGCGCAATCGCCTTGAGGAGCGCATCCATCTGGATAAGAACAAGCGCGATCGAATGCGGTGATCGCTCAAGGCATTCCACAGCGCGACGAGCTAGAGCATCTTCGCGCAGTTGAAGGTATAATGAGAGCTTTCTGCCCCTGATTTGTATCAGAGGTTGGCGCGGATAAAACGCCGCAGCAGCGCCCGCCCAACTGCGCCACCCAGCGAGGTTTCGGCACTCTCGATCAAGCGCGGATCCGGCCGCTCGAAAAATCCCATCGTCGTACGATGTTAGCGCAATCGTCGAACGAACCGTGACATCAAAGCGGAATCGCCGCGCACCGTCGAAACGGCTCATCGTTGATGACGCGTCTCTCGCGAGCCCAATTCGTGCAGGGCACGTTGGCCTTCGCGACCGCCGCATCCACGTACGGCGGGATGGGCCGGCGTGCGCCGGCCGCACCCGACTGGGAGAGTTTGAAGCGTTCCGTGCAGGGCGCCGTCGTGCGTCCCGGCGACGGACGGTTTCTGGCGCTTGCTCAACCGCAGAATCTCCGGTATGCGGGATCGGATCTTCCGGCCGGCATCGCGCTCTGCCACAGCGCGCGGGATGTGAGCACGGCAATCCGTTGGGCACGCGAACACGGGCTGCCGCTCGTAGCGCGTAACGGCGGACACTCGTACGCCGGTTATTCGCGCACGTCGGGCCTCATGATTGACCTTTCGCCGATGTCCACCGTCAGTTTCGATCGCGCGAGCGGTCTGCTCGTCGCCGGCGGCGGTGCGCGCAACCGTCACGTGTTTGCAGCCGGCGAACAACACGGGGTAGCGTTCACGCACGGACGCTGCTTCGATGTCGGCATCGCGGGCCTGGCGCTGGGCGGCGGCGTGGGTTTCGACATGCAGATGCATCAACTTACGTGCGACCATCTCGTCGCAACGGAGATCGTCACCGCGGACGGCGCGATTCACGAGCGTTCGGTAACCAACGATCCCGACGGGTTATTTTGGGCGTGCCGCGGCGGCGGGGGAGGCAACTTCGGCATCAACACTGCGATGACGTTTTCCACCTTTCCGGTCTCGCACATGACGGTTTTCCGTGTCGTTTGGAATATCTCCGAGCCCGAGAATCTGCTCGAAGCCCTTTTGGCGGCACTCGAACGCGCACCGGTTACGCTTGGATCGAAGGTCGCGATCATTGCGCCGCAGCGCAACGGCGAACCCGTTGAGATCGAACTGCTTGGCCAAATGGCCGCACCGTCACGCGAGCTGCTTGCGATCCTCGCGCCCGTTCTTGCGGTCGCGAAGCCGGCGACGCGAAGCATCTTCGAGAAGCCGTACTGGGAGGCGGAACGATGGCTCAGTGAACCCGGTGGGGCGATGTACTATAACGAACGATCGCGCTTTTTCAACCAGCCGTTCGATCATCGTGCCGTTGCCACCGTGCTCGATTTTCTCCGCGCCTGTCCTGCCACGACGGCACGACACGGCACCGAAGCGCAGTTCAAAGTCTTCCAAACCGGTGGACGCATCAACGAGGTCCCGTCACACGAGACCGCCTTCGTCCACCGCTCGAGCACCTGGCTCTCGTCGATCGAAGTGCACTGGCAATCGACCACGCCGGCAAAGAGCGCGCGCGCATTGCTCGACTGGCAATCGTCGTTCTACGCAGCGATCGTCCCACTCGCCAGCGGCGGTGCGTACCAAAACTTCATCGATCCGGATCTCCGTGATTGGCGCACGGCCTACTATGGCCAGAACCTGCCTCGTTTGAGCGCGATCAAGGCGACGGTCGATCCGGATGGCATCTTTGCGTTTCCCGAAGCGATCTAAACGCGATGAAGCCGGTTTCCCCCGGCTACTGCGGCGGATTCATGGCCTAGGGCACGACGATCGGTTTTTCACCGGCGGCTTTTAAGACAGCATTCAATCCGCTGAGCGAAGCGACCCATGCGTTGTAGGCGACTGCGCGCGACGCGTACGTGCGTTCGAGGCGCGCGTAGAGCGCGAGGCTTGCCTGCGCGAGCGGCTCGTCGTTGATCAACCCTTGCAGGTCTTCCAGTATCCGGCCCGGCTTCTGAATGAAGTCCTCGAAGCTTTGCGGTGACGACGTCAACGTCGCGACCATCGCGTCGATACCGTCGATTGCCGTCTGTATCTTCGCCGCCGTTGCGGTGTCGCCGGCCTTGAGCGCCTTCTTATCGTCGACGAGTGCCTCGTGCGCGTCGTGCAACGCGTTGAGCATCGTATCCACCTTGCCCAGCAGGTCGTAGACGCGGCGCTGCTCCTCGAACCGCGCGCGATACTCCGCGGTCGTGGTGTGCGATTGCGGATCGGCGATCTGCACGATCGGGAAGCGATAATCTTTGCCGTCGAGATGGAACACCATAACGTAGCGTCCCGGGCGGAAGCACCGGCCCTTCCAACGGACCGCGGAAGAAGAACGGCGCGCTCTCGTATCGCGCCGGGCCGTCGACGGTGAAATCGTAATCGAACTCGTTATTGCCGTCGGCGCGGCTGAGCCAATACGATTCGCCTTCCTCGCCGGTAAAGACGTCGTGTTCGCCCGCGATGTGACGCAGCAGATGCCCTTGCAGGTCGTAGATGTCGATCGTCGGGCGCTTCTTCGCCATCGCGGGCAGCCAGTAATAGAGCGATGCAACGGCGCCGCCGTTACCAAGAATGCCGCCGCCGGGCTGCTGCGCGACGAAATCGGTGTAGTTGCCTTCGTCGTCGCGATAGCCGGTCAAAGCGATGCCCGGGCCGCGGGCCGATGACCAGCGGTGACGTCGGCGCCTGCCGCACGCCGATTGCTGCACCGGACGAATATCGTCCATCACCCAGATCGCGCGTCCGTGCGTCGCGATGACGAGATCGTCGAACTGCGGCTGGATGCGAATATCGCGCACTTCGACCGTCGGCAGATTATTCTGAAAGCTCTGCCAGTTGGCGCCGGCATCGCAGGAGATGAAGATGCCGCGATTGGTGCCGGCATAGACGATGTTGCGATTGACGATATCGGGCCGCACGGCGCGCACGTATTGACCGGCCGGTATGCCGTCGGTAACGCGCTGCCAGGTCGCGCCGAAGTTGTGGGTGACGAAAATGTAGGCGGCGTCGTCGCCCATCCCATGCCGATCCGCGGAAACGTACGCCGTTCCGTCGGCCAGCATCGAGGGCGCGACGGTTTCCACCGCACTGTCGGCCGGCAGATCGGGCGGCGTGACGTTGCGCCAGTGTGCGCCGCCGTCGAGCGTCACGTGCACCAGCCCATCGTCGGAGCCCGTCCAGATCTCGCCGCGATGTCGCGCCGACGTTTCGATATCTAACAGCGTGCCGTAGTTTTCGGCGCCCGACTCGTCGTGCGTCACGGAATCCTTCGAGACTTGCTGCTTCGATTTATCGTTGCGCGTGAGATCGGGGCTGATGGCTTTCCAATGCTTGCCGCCGTCGCTGGTTCGAAGAGCACGTTGCCGCCGAGGAAGGCGATATGCGGATCGTACGCGGCGAATGCGATCGGCGACTCCCAATCGAAGCGATAGCGCGAATCGGCAAGCACGAAATCTTCGGCGGCGGGGCCGCGATACGGGCGGACGTTGGTGGACTCGTGCGAGACGCGATCGTAGACGACGAGTTCCCCGTTCTCCGAATCCGCCCAAATCAAGCGCGGATTGGCCGGGATCGGGAATCGCCCATTCGCCGTCGCCCTCGGTGACTTTGAACCAGTCGCGATTGGTGATGCCGTCGATGTTGCCGGAGAACGACGGCCCGCAGATACGCATTGTTGTCTTGCAATCCGCCGCAAACGAGATAGGGAATCGTATTCGAAAGACCGACGCGGTAGACTTGACCCGCAGGGATGTTGCGCGAGTTCGACCACGTCGCGCCGCCGTTGCGTCGACATGGCGATGCCACCGTCACCGGCCAGCGCCATCCGATTACCGTCCGCAGAAATCCACATGTCGTGGAGATCGGGGTGCACGCCGAACGCGGAGAAGTTGAACTTTTTGCCGCGCGTCGTACGATGCGGCGAGCAGCATGCTCACGCCGTATACGGTCGACGGATCGGTCGGCGCGACGCGCACGTGCGAAAAATAGAACGGCCGCTGATTGGCCAGCGAATCCTTGCTCGCCAACTGCCAGGTCGCGCCGCCGTCGTCAGAGCGCCACATGACGCCGTTGGCCGATTCGACCAGCGCGTAGATGCGATTGGGATTCGACGGTGCGATCGCGATGCCGATGCGGCCGATCGGCGGCGGCCGGAAATCCATTGCCGGTAACTTGCTTTCCACGTTCTCCCGCCGTCGGCTGGACGATAGAGGCCGTCGTCGCCGCTGCCGCCGCTCGTCATCGCCCACGGACGGCGCAACACGTGCCACATGCCGGCGTAGATAACGTTGGGATCCTTCGGATCCATTGCCAAGTCGCTCGCGCCGGACTGCTGCGACAGGTACAGCGTTTTGCTAAACGTGGCGCCGCCGTCGAACGAGACGTAAACGCCGCGTTGCGTACTCGGCGCAAACACGTCGCCGAGCACCGCGACGACGATGTGCTTGGGATCGCTAGGATCCAGAGAATCTTCGAGATGCCGGGCGCTCGGTAAAGCCCATGGCGCTGCCACGTGCGGCCGCCGTCGATCGAGTGATAGAGGCCGCTCTCCGGAATGACGTCGTTGCGCGGATTCGTTTCGCCGGCACCGACCCACACGTTGCGTTCGTCGTTCGCGCCGACAGCGATCGCACCGACGCTGCCGAGATGAATGGCGTCGGAGATATTCTGCCACGACGTGCCGCCGTCGATGCTCTTCCAGACTCCGGCGTCGGCAAAGCCGGCGTAGTACAGCAGCGGATTGCGGTCGCTACCGACGACGGCGCTCGCGCGGCCTTCCGGCAGCGCCGGACCGATCGACCGCCAGCGCATTTGCGCGATGGGGCGTTCGTCGGCGCGCGCCGAAAGCGGTGCGCCGAACGACGCGGCAAACGCAACGGCGCACGCTACGGTGTAGGCGAGTCTGAAAGCCACGAACTTAGTTTCCTTCGTCTTGAACGACTTTACCGTCGATCTTCACCAGCGCGCTGGTGTCTTTGCTCTGCGTTTGCACCCAGGCGCCATTTTCGAGCTTCCAGGTGTCGGTGCTGCCTTGCGTCACGTCGATCTCGTGATTGCCGTCGGGAGCTTGCAGCGTTCCCACGAATTTGCCGGTGACGTTCGCGACGATGGTAGTCGCGTCGGTCATCGTCGGTGGAATCCACAGACTGAGAGCAGGTCGTGATGTGCAGCATCTTCGATCTGCTGCTTGTCCTGCGCGATGTAACTCGGCGCGATCAATCTGCTTGCCTTTGAAGTCCACGTGCACGAACTCCGACGCCAGCATTGCATCGAGCGCGGTGAAGTTGGCCTCGCTGGGATCCTGGAATGCGGTGCAGACCAATGCATAGTCGGCATTGAGCGTTTTAGCGACCGCGTCGGGGACGGGTGCGGCCGAGGCAGCGAGCGGGAAGGCGACGGTCGCGCACAATAGCGCGCCGGAAATCATACGTAGCATGACGGGACCTTTCTTCAGAAGAGCGTTGACCGGAGTTACCGGTAAACGGCTCCTAGGGTTTCGTTGGCGCCCTCCCCTCAGTCATCCTGAACTGTCGGCGGATCGGTTGTCGAGCAAGGCGCGAGGCGCCGCAGTCGAAGGACGAGCGCATGCGGATAGCCTTGGCTCTTGCGGCGCTCGTGGCACTTCCCAACGGTTGGACGCTCCTCGCTCCCATGCGGCCGGCTGTCGAAACCGGCACCATGCCGCAAGGCGCCGCACTTTCCGCAGACGGCACGATGCTTGCGGTGGTGGAGTCCGGCTTCAATCCGCCCGCCGTGACGATCTACGCGGTGCCGGGTCTGCGAATGGTTCGACGCACTCGCCTGCCAGGCGCATTCGGGCGTCCTCTATGGAGTAACGGTCGGATTCTCGTTGCCGGCTCCAACGCCGATGCGCTCTTCGAGGTCAATGCCCGGAGCGGCGCAGTGCGAAAGATTCCGCTTGCGCGCGGCAGCTATCCCGTCGCCGTCGCGGAGCGCCGGGGAGTCGTGGCCGTCGCAACCGACGGCAACGACTCGGTTAGCATCGGTGCACTCGCGCGGCTTCGCGGTGCCCGCCCGATACGCATCGCCCACCAACTCGGCGATGTCGCCTTTAGCGACGACGCAACGACGCTTTTCGTTGCGGTTCGTTCAGCGAGCTATGTCGCCGCCGTCAACGTTCGCACGGGAGCGGTGCGGCGGATTCGTACGGATCTGCATCCAAGCGCGTTGCTCGTCTCAGGTCGCAGGTTGTACGTGGCGCAATCAGACGGCGATACGGTCGGCGAATACGACGTCAGAACCGGCCGGCGCCTTGCGGACATCTGGGTCGGAGCCGTCGCCGGCGCGATAGGTTCCTCGCCGAACGCTTTGACCGCGCAGGGCGATACGACGTACGCCAGTCTGGGCGCCGCTAATGAGATCGCCGTCATACGTGGCGGCCGCGTTACCGCGCGGCTTCCCGCAGGCTGGTATCCCACCGGCATCGTTGCGTCACACGACGTCTTATACGTCATCAACGGCAAAGGTGAGGGCACCAAACCCAATGTAGGATTCGACGTAATGAGCCGCAGCTTTACAGACTACGTTGCGGCGGTTCAATACGGCTCGATTCGAGTGATCGATCGCCATGACGCAGCGGCGAGCAATCCCCCCGGCGCCCAAGGCTTCGCTGACGCGGCGCCGGCCAATACCATCGTTCGCGAGAACGGTCCCATCAAGCACATCTTTTTCATTCTCAAAGAGAACCGTTCGTACGATCAGGTTCTCGGCGACATGCCGCAGGGCAACGGCGATCCGAAGCTCGTGTATTTCGGCCGGCGCGTCACGCCGAATCAGCATGCGCTCGCCCAACGCTTCGGATTGTTCGATAACTTCTACGCCAGCGGCGAAGTGAGCGATGCCGGGCACAACTGGGCCGACGGCGCTTTCGCGAACGATTATGTCGAGCGCATGTGGCCGCCGGCGTACGGTGACAGAAACGATAACGACGAGACGCTCAACGGTGAAGGCGCGGGCGTACCGGCCGGCGGCTACATATGGGATGCCGCGCGGCGCGCCGGCGTGACGTTTCGCGATTACGGTGAAATGGCGTTGTTGCCGGCAGTTGACGGCCATCCGCCTTCTACCGCTCCAACCTTAGGGAATCGGTACGACCCGCACTATGTCGGCTGGAATCTCGACTATAGCGATCTCGACCGCTACAAGGAGTGGAAGCGCGAGTTCGATCGTTTCATCGCCGCCGGCTCCGTGCCGCAACTCGAATATATGTGGCTTCCCAACGATCACACCTATGGAACCCGCGCGGGCAAACTCACGCCCGCAGCCTATATCGCAACCAACGACCACGTGGTGGGGCTCATCGTGGACGCGATTTCCCATTCGAAGATCTGGCCGTCGTCGGCAATCTTCATTACCGAGGATGACGCCCAGGACGGTGCAGATCACGTGAGCGACCAGCGAACGACCTCGTACCTCGCCTCACCATACGCGATCGGCGGGGTAGTGCATCAGCATTACTCGACGCTCAGCATGCTGCGAACGATCGAGTTGATGCTGCGCATGAAGCCCCTGTCAGCGTACGACGCCACCGCGCTTCCGATGTATGCGGCATTTACAACGGTCGGCGATGTGCGGCCTTACACCGTCCTTCCGTATTTAGCCGATATTCACGCGCGCAATGCAAAGGTTGCCTACGACGATCGCCGTGACTACAGCCGCCCGGATCGTGCCTTTCCCAACCGTCGTGTCGCAGCGGGCGGCTAATGTGCGAACGCTCGTTGCACAGCGCCTGACGCCCGCAATCGGTGCGACCGTCGCCGGCGTCGATCTCGCCGCTCCGCTGTCGGATGAACGCATTGAGAAGATACGCAGCGCGCTCGACGAGCATCTTCTCCTGTTCTTCGAAAACCAATCGCTCACGCGCGTCCAACAGCGCGACTTCGCCGCGCGCTTTGGGCCGCTCTACGTTCATCCGTTTTACCCGGGCAAGGAGGATGCGCCCGAAGTAATGATTTTGGCGAACGACGAGAAGCATCGCGGCACGGCGGATCGTTGGCACAACGACGTCACGTATTTGAGTACGCCGCCGATGGGTGCGGTGCTGTTCGCCGAAGAGATTCCGGAGTTGGGCGGCGACACGCTCTGGGCGAACATGTATCTGGCGTACGAAGCGCTCTCGCCACCGATGCAACAGCTCGTCTCGGGATTGCGCGCAGTGCACTCGTTTGCGAAAAATTTCACGCCGGCGCGTTTTACGGCGCTCGGCATGGACGACCGGCGCGAGCAAATGTACGCCGATCATCCGCCGGTATCGCACCCGGTCGCGCGGACGAACGCGGCCACGGGACGGAAAGCGCTCTACGTCAATCAAGACTTCACCTCGCATATCGAGGGCATGACGTCGCGCGAGAGCGACGCGTTGTTGCGCCTGCTCTTCGAGCACATGGCGCAGCCGGAGTTTCAAGTGCGCTGGCGTTGGCGTGCGAATACCGTAGCGTTTTGGGATAACCGCTGGACGCAGCATTGCGCGCTGGCGGACTACTTTCCGGCGCGCCGTACCGTGCGCCGAGCGACGATTCTTGGCGAACGCCCGGTTTGAGCGGCGCTTGGGGCTCGCCGACGTGGCGTTGCTCGTTGTCGGCAGCGTCATCGGTTCGGGTATTTTTCGTACGCCCGCGGTGGTCGCACTGCGCCTGCATGCCACCGGTGCGATTCTTGCCGCATGGGTTGCGGGCGGCATTATCGCGCTCTTCGGCGCCTTCGTCTTAGGCGAACTCGGCGCGCGCCGCCCGGAGGGTTGTGGTGCCTACGCCTATCTGCGCGAAGCGTTTCATCCGGTCGTCGCCTTCGCATACGGCTGGACGGCGATGTTGGCATCGTTCACCGGGGGTCTCGCCGCCGCGGCGGTGCTCTTCGGGGCGTACTTCGTGTCGCTCACCGGTTTTGCCGTTGCACCGGCCGTTGTCGCGGTCGCTGCTCTCATCGTGCTCGCGATTGTCAACTGCTTCGGTTTGCGCGAGGGCACCAGCGCCCAGAACGCGTTGACCGCGCTGAAAATCGGTGCACTGCTCGCGCTCGTAATCGCTGCGCTTACCGTGGCACAATGCCGCTAACTCGGCACCAATTGCGGTATCGCCGTTCAACGGAACGGCGGCATTTGCCCTCGCGATGATTCCGGTGCTCTTTGCCTACAACGGCGCGGTCGTTGCGAACTTCATGACGGCCGAAGCAAAACAGGTGACGCAGACGCTGCCTCGTGGTCTCTGGGTGGGCATGCTGGCCGTCGCGCTGCTCTATGTGCTTGTGAACGCAGGCTGTCTTCACGCGCTGGGCGTCGCCGGCTTGGCGCGCACGACCGTGCCGGTTTCCGATGTGCTCCGAATGGCGGCCGGACCGGTGGGTGGCAAGTTGGCGTCGCTCGCCAACGCGATCGCGACGCTGGGATTTATGAGCAACCGTATGCTGACGGTACCGCGGCTCTACCACGCGATGGCCGACGACGGGCTCTTCTTTCGCAGCGTGGCATGGCTCGATCCGCGCACGCGCGTGCCGGTGGTCGCGATTGCGCTGCAAGCGGTTTTGGGTGCGATCATCGCGCTCTCCGGAAGCTACGATCACATTCTCAATTACGTCGTGTCGACGTTCTACGTCTTCAACGGTTTGCTGGCGCTGGCGCTGTTCGTGTTGTGCGCACGCGATCGGCGGGTACACGCGCATGCGCCGCAGTTTCGCGTGCCGTGGCATCCTATTTCGACGGGCATCTACATGCTGGCGTCGTGGGGCGTGGCGCTGGCAGCCTGTATCGCCTATCCGCGCGACGGCCTCGCAGGCGTCGCAATTCTGTTGAGCGCCGTGCCGGCCTATCTGTTGTGGACGCGCCGCGCGGCCGCCAAAGAACGGGCGGCATAACGTGCCGCCGAAATTCCTGGAATGTTCGATCGATGCGCGGCATCGTTACAGCGCCGGCGAACTCGCGACGGTCTGTCCGGCCGACGGCGCCCCATTGCTCGTGCGTTATGAATTGAAAACCTTGTCGCGCGAAGCAGTCGCGAAACGGGCGTGGACGATGTGGCGCTATCGCGATGCGCTGCCGATTGCGGAGGACGAGGAACCTATTTCACTGGGCGAAGGCGCGACGCCGCTTGTCGTGCTTACGCATCTCGAGCCTCGGCATCAGGTCTATGTCAAAGATGAAGCGCAGAATCCGACCGGTTCCTTTAAGTCGCGTGGGATGTCGGTCGCGGTCACCGTTGCCAAACGTTTGGGCGCCGCTGCATTGGTCGCGCCGAGCGCCGGCAATGCCGGCGGCGCGCTTGCAGCGTACGGCGCGCGCGCGGGTTTGCCGGTAACCGTGTACGTGCCGCGCGACACACCGGCAATGCTGATCGAAGAGATGCACGATTACGGCGCGAGTGTCGTGCTCGTTGACGGATTGATCGACGACGCCGGGCGGCTTGCGGCGGAGTACGCGCGACAGACCGGTGCCTTTAACGTCGCGACGTTTCGCGAACCATACCGCGTCGAAGGGAAGAAGACGATGGGCTACGAGTTGGTCGAGCAACTTGGGCGCGTTCCGGGGACGATCGTCTATCCGACCGGCGGCGGCACCGGCTTGGTTGCGATGTGGAAAGCATTTGCAGAACTGCAGTCCGTGGGATGGATCGACGACCGGCGCCCGGTGATGATCGCGGTGCAAGCCGAGGGTTGCGCACCCATCGTGCGCGCGTTCCAACGGGGTGAAGAAGCAGCGCAGCCCGTTCAGAACGCCGTTACGGCGATGTGGGGTTTGCGCGTCCCGAGCGGTATCGGAGACCGGTTGTCGTTGCGCGCGCTGCGTGAATCGGGCGGACGTGCCGTAGCGGTCTCCGACGATGCTGCTACCCAGGCGATGTGCGATCTGCATCGTCACGAAGGCATCGACGCTACCGAGGAAGGCGGTGCGACGCTGGCGGCCGTGCGCGCTCTGCTGCACGCCGGTGTTGCGTTATCCGAACCGATCGTGCTGTTCAATACGGCAACGTCGCTGAAGTACGCGCCGCGACGCGACACCGCTACGCCATAATGCATCTCGTTATCATCGCGCTCACCGCGTTTTTGGCCAGCGCTGTCGAAGCTATCGAGGCGGCGACGATCGTGCTGGCGATAGGGTATGCGAGTGGCTGGCGAACGGCGCTCGCGGGGGCCGCGTGGGCATGTGCCGGTCTGGCGTTGATCGTCGGCGTCGGCGGCCCCGCCATTCTGAGTCTCGTGCCGATACGCATCATTCGCGTTGCCGTCGGCGCTTTTCTACTCTGGTTCGGCTACGGCTGGCTGCGCAAGGCGGTCCTGCGTTATGCCGGGCGCATTCCGATGCGCGACGAGCGCGCCGCGTTCGAACGTAAGATGGCGGTGTTTCGCAACGCCGGGGCCCAACGCACCGCATTCGTCGCTGCGTTCAATGGCGTCTTTCTCGAGGGACTCGAAGTCGCGATCATCGTGGTCAGCTTCGGCGCGAACTCCAGCATCGCGTTGACTGCCGCTGCCTGCGGTGCAGTCGCCGCATTCCTCATCGTCGCGCTCGTTGCCGTTGCCATGCTGGGACCCATCGCCAACATTCCGGAGAACGCGATGAAGTTCGCCGTCGGCGTCATGGTCGTATCGTTTGGGACGTTTTGGCTTGGCGAAGGGGTCGGCATCGCGTGGCCGTTCGGAAACGCAATGTTGCCGGCATTGGCGGCCTGCTATGCCGGCTTGGCGGCTCTATGTAGCGTCGCCCTGCGTGAACGGACAAAGCGCCTGCACGATACACCGAAATAACGGGACTTTCCACCATGCCGCGGCCTTGTCGAGTTCGGCAAGCATTGGCAACGCGACACGTACGCGCAGCATTGGAGCCATCATTCGGCCAGGGTACCGTGGCAGCGGATTGAGCCGCTTCAAGGGCCTTTGCAAAATGGTTCGTAGCTTTAGGCTGAGAGGCGATTTGCCAGGCGCTCGGTAACCACGCAACGATGCGCACGCCATGGATTGGGTTGATGATAGTACTTGCCGCGGCAAGTTGTTCGAGCGGCACAAGTAGCGGCAATGCGTCCGCGAGCTCGGCGCCGACGGAAACGGCGGCAGCAGCCGCAAACGGAGCGTCGTCGGCATCGTCCGGATCGCCCGTTCCCGCCGCCGCGTCAACCGCCGATCCAAATCTGCTCAGCGTCGCCAATGGCACCATTTTGCGCAGCTATTCGCCTGCGTCGCTCGATCACATCAACGACGGCTATCTCGGTAACGTCGCCGAGGGGTTCGGCTCCGAGTTTTCGCCGGATACCAAACCGCCTTTCGTCTTCACGTTCGAGCTGCCGGGTGCCACGAAGATCGCGTCGTTTTCGGCGGCGCTGCGCAGCGAGAACAGCGGCGCGCCGGCCGCCAACGCCGATTTTGCGGTCTCCACGACCGGTCCCGATGCCGGTTTCAGAGACGTTGGAACGATTACGCGCAATCCCAACGGGCAAACGGCCACACTGGCGGCGAACGTCGACGCGCGCTGGGTGCGTGTCACCGCAAATCAGGCCTTCGATTCCGTCAGCGCATTAGGCCCGCTCGCCCCCGCGCCGGCGCATCTCGACCCAACGGGCACGTACGTCGTGCAATCCGTTCCCGACGCGAACGGATCGTTCGTCATGGCGGGCACGCAGCCCGATCTCGACGGAGCGCGTTTCGTCGCGGCGGGAGCCGGCCTTACTGCAACCACCTGCACCAACGACGCCCCCATTGCACCGTACGTCGGACAGCTCGCCGGACGGACGTGGGATGCAAAGTTCGCCGGCAATAAAGATGCCAACCCCGATACGATCCATGCCGTCGTCAATGACGACGCCTCGATTATCGCTGGTATGTCCGGCGACCGCTCGTTGATTTTCATGCGGACCGCCAAACCACTACGCGGCTGCCTCGTACGCGCCAGCGGCAGCGGTGCGCATCGCGTGCTCGTGCTCGACCAGGATCCGATTCCCTCGCTCTATCCCACCGACGTAACGCCGCCGGTAGCCGGATATCGCTTCGACGCCATCGGCGCCGGAATGATCGACGCGACAACGGTTGGGAAGTACGATACGATCCTTGCGCGGGGTGTTTGTAAACTGACCGATCTCGTTGGGCCGCAGCAACTCGCGCTGCTCGTGCAATGGGCGGCCGAATCCGGACACAAGTTGATCCTCACCGGCGCAGGCTGCGAGAACGGCGCCGACTTCACGTGGCTGCCGTACGCGTTCACCACCGGCGGCCCCGGTCCGGAATCCACCAATTCGAGCCTCATTCAAGTCGAAGACGACGCGTTGGGCACCAACGATAAGAACGACGCCGCGCACTTCATCGATACCAAGAGCTATGTTGGTAACGCGAACTCGGCCCTGAGCGCGACTCGACCGGTTACGACGACCGACATGCATTGGTGCGGCCACTTCTTCGTGGCCAAGACGACGAACCTCAACGGTTTCGTACAGGTCTACGCAAACGACGCAGCGGGTTTGCTGCTCTACGACGGATTCAGCAGCAGCGACGACGGCAATCCGCAACTGCAGAAACTTCGCGGACTCGAACTGGCGCTACCCGTACCATCGGACCTGCCCTGCACCCAACGCGCTACCGACGCGTTCTTGCTCGAACCAAGTCAAGAGATGACCTATAAGGCCGGCACGCCGCAGACCATCACCGCGCATTTCGACGTGTTGGCTAATCAAGGCTGGAGTGGGCACGTCGCCGCGAGCGCGGAGGGACCGTTCAAGACGACGGTTGCTCCCGCATCGTTCGACATCGCCGGCGGCGTAGTGCATCTCGACGCGGTGACCCAGATTGCCGCATCGTCGAAGGCGGGGCTTTCGACGATCGCGATAACGGCTGACGGCGGCAACGGAAAGCGTGCGCAGGCGATGCTGACGCTGACCGGCATCGCTTCGCTCAAGAAGGCCGCCATTTTGCCGCATCAGACGATCCGCCTCTACGGCATTCACTTCGATTACGACAGCGCACACATTCAACCGCGTTCGGAGCCGGTTATCGCCGACGTTGCGGCGCTCATGCGCGCTAATCGGGCGTGGCGTTTCGAGATCTCAGGCCATACCGATTCAGACGGCGGCGCAGGGTACAACTTTGGACTGTCGCAGCGCCGCGCTCAATCGGTTGTCGATGATTTAGCGACGCACTATGGCATCGTGCGTTCCCGCATGGTCGCCAAAGGCTACGGTCTCACGCGCCCCGTCGTAAGCAATGCGACGCAAGCGGGTAAGGCGCTGAACCGCCGCGTTGAATTAGAGCGGTTGCAGTAAGGCGCTCCGGAGTGAGGGCGCGCCTTGCCAATTCCGGGGTATCAGCACAAGGTGAAGTGTTGTATTCTGCTGGCGGCTGTGATCGCGTATCATCTGACGCACAGCTACGTGCTGGGCGGCAGCGGCGGCTGGGACTATCTCGCCTACGACGCCACTTCCCATCGGCTGTTCGTTTCGCGTGCCACGCACGTGATCGTCGTCGATCCGCGGACCGGCACGATCGTCGGCAACATCCCCAACACGCCCGGCGTGCACGGCATCGCGCTGGCGCCGCAACTCAACAAGGGCTTTACCTCCAACGGCGGCGGATGGAACGGTCACCGTCTTCGATCTCTCGACCCTCGCAAAACTCGCAACCGTTGAAACCGGTGCGAAGAATCCGGACGGCATCGTCTACGATCCCGCGACTTCGCGCGTCTTGACCTTTAACGGCGGCAGCAACGATGCCACGGTGATCGACGCTCGCACCAATGCCGTCGTTGCGACGATACCGCTCGGCGGCCGGCCCGAGTTTCCCGCTGCCGACGGCCGGGGCATGGTCTACGACAATATCGAAAGCACCAGCGAGATCGTTGCCATCGACACGCGCACGGCGAAGATCACCGCGCGGTTTCCGTTGGGAAGCTGCCGGAATCCGTCCGGGCTTTCAATGGATACGCAACATCGCCGACTTTTTGCGGCCTGTCATGGCGAGATGGGCGTCGTTGATGCCGACTCCGGAAAGGTGATCGCGACCATTCCAACCGGTGCCGGCACCGATGCGACGCGCTACGATTCAGACGCTGCTTTGGCGTTTGCTTCCAACGGCCGCGACGCAACCCTCACCGTGGTGCATGAGGACGACCCCAATCACTTCACGCTCGTGCAGAATGCTGCGACGCTTCCGGGGGCGCGCACCATGGCGCTCGATCCGCAGAACGGCAACGTGTATCTCGTCACCGCCAAGCTCGTCCCCAACGCGCACCCAACCTCGTACCGCGATCGCTACACCGTCGTTCCCGGCACGTTTGAACTATTGGTCGTTGGCAAATCAGGCATCTAGCAATCCGAGCGTTGGCGCGCCGATTGCCATAACGAAAAGCAGGGCAGATCCGTATCTAACCGTGCTTTCGCACGAAGTTATGATGACTCGTATTTAAACGTTGTCGAAATCGTCCCGAAGTTGCTCGTTGCTGCGCGCTATGCGGTGATTGACGGCGCGAGCGCGCTACCCGGCCGGCGGGGCGTAACGTCACGCTCGACGTGTTTGCTCGCCTGATGCACGAACCACATGCACAGGAGCGCCAGCAGCGCTGCATCGTCGAGCGCGCCCAGTACCGGTATGTCGCTGAATAGGTCAACGGGGGAGACGATCAACACTCCGATCGCCGCGGCGATGAGTTTGAGGGAAACCGGGACGCGGGTGTCGCGAATCAACGGCAGCGTTCGAAAGATAGCCGTCTTCGCGGTGAAAAGCAATCGTGCGAGTTTCATTTACCACGTTCTACCCGGCAACGACCGGGGAGTTTCAGCCTTCGGCGGCTTTGCGCAGTGCCTCGAGATCGATCTTCACCATCTGGAGCATTGCTTTCATCGCGCGTTCACGTTTGGCCGGATCGTCGTGGCCGAGATAGGTGCCCATGCCTTCCGGTACGATGTTCCACGCAAAACCGAACTTGTCGCGGAGCCATCCGCACTGCAGCAGTTCGCCTCCTTCCGCCAACGCGTCCCACACCCGGTCCAGCTCGGCTTGCGTCGCGCAGGTGACGAAGAGCGCGATGCCGCCGCGCGGCGGAGGTGCGGTTGGCGACTCGCTCGCCGAGCCGCCGTTGAGCGCCATGAACTCTTGCCCTTCGAGCGTGAACTCGATCATCATCGGCGCGCCCTTTGGGCCAGGACCGTTCTCGCCGTAGCGGCTGATCTTATCGATTTTCGAATCGGCGAAGATTGAGACGTAGTAGTTCACCGCTTCCTCTGCCTCGCCGGCGAACCACAGCAGCGGCGTTATCTTTTGTTCGGTGCGTAGCACGTTCGTTTTTCTCCTTAAGGCCGGTTGGATGAGGCCGATCATGTGACCGGCTGGGTCTTCGAAGTGCGCGAAACTGCCGCGATTGTTCGGCAGCTCCATCGGTCCGCGAAGCGTTTTGCCGCCGAGACGTTCCACCGTTCGCAGCGCTTCGGCGATGTCCGCCGTCGCGACGTAGAACGTGAGATGCCCTGCATAATCCTGTCCGGGGCAAGCGCCGATGCCGCCGGTGATGCTGCCGCTTAACCGCGTCTGTCCGGCGCCGGGAACAGTCCATCCGAACGCCTTACCGTAAAACTCGCGCAACTGCGCCGCGTTTTGCCGATGATCTCGAAGTGTACGACTGGGTTTGCCATGTGCGGAACTCCTTTGCGTGCGAGCGGTATGCCGTGCAGGCAAATGAGTAACACCGTAACTTGCAAAAAACAAGTATACTTGTAAAAAGAAATACTCATGATATGCTCGAGGCGGTGAACCAGAAAAGTTACGGGCAGTTTTGCGGCTTTGCCCGGGCCCTGGAGATCGTCGGGGACCGCTGGACGCTCATGATCGTGCGCGATCTGCTCGTCGGGCCGAAGCGGTTCAGCGATCTGCACGACGGCCTGCCGGGCATCCCGACGAATATTTTGACGGCGCGTTTGAAGCAGTTGGAGGCCGCGCAACTGGTGGATCGGCGCCGCTTCCGCGGCCTCCGGGCGGCGTCGCGTACGCCCTGACCGCGCGGGGGCGCGAGTTGGAAGAGAGCGTTGTGGCGATCGGACGCTGGGGCGCCCAGATGCTCGACGCGCCGCGTCCCAACGAGATCGTCACGACCGATTCGATCGCGATGGCATTGCGTACGACGTTTCGTCCTGAATCGGCGACGGCGTGCGAGCGCGCATCGAACTGCACGTGGGCGATATCGTCGTGCACGCCAGTCGTCGAGAATGCGCGAGTCACCGTCGGTCGCGGTGCGCTCGAAAAACCGGATCTCGTCATCCTCGCAAGTCCGGCGATCAAAGCGTTGATGGCGGGTGAGATGACGCCGCGCGAAGCGTTGGCGAGCGGAGAGATCCGCATCACCGGAAGCCGTCGTCTCTTCGACCGCTTTGCGAAGATGTTCCGGATCTAACCGCTCGCGCTAGAGCCGTTCTTTAAATATCGCCGCAGGAGACGTAGTGCTTGAGGTTCGCCGCGCTTTCGTGGACGTTGATGGCATACGGCGCCTTTTTGAATCGGCCACCGTCACGTGCGGAATCGTCGTTACGACACGCCGTTGACGACGTTCGATAGGCCTTTCCACGGCGCGGGATTCAGCTTCGCACAACGGCCTTGATGGATGTGCGCCGGTTCGCTGGCGCCGGCGGGTTCGTTATGCAGTTGGATCTTGACGCGCAGTCCGCCGGAAGTGTCGTTCAGCCAGGCTTGGCCGTTTTGTTTCGAGCCGTTTTGCGCGCCCATGTTGATCGTCATGCGCGTTTTTCGACATCGCGTTGGTCACGTGGTTCATGGTATTGGGCGCGGCCATGGCCTGTGAGACCATGGCACCGGCCAGACCGGCCACGATAAGGATGAGGCGAATTCGCACGTGTAATTCCTCCGTTCACAACAAGGAATGCGAGCTAATACAGGCATCCTTCCCGCAACCGGGCGCCGAATAAACACCCGAAGCCCGGGTGGGCGGCTTCCAACACCCACCTGCGTCGTTCGGCCCCTTGTTCCTAAAGGCCGGCGTCCTTCCATGGCGTTAATCGAAAGTCTAATCAACAGTTGGCATTGCGTGAACGCATCAACGTTCTCGTTTGCTGCATACTAAGTAGCATGCAGATGAGTGTACGAATCGCTCCATCCAAGGCAGCGTTGTTGTCGAACGCTTGGGATCGTTTTTCGCATCGGGGTTAAGCCGAACGCCGCTCGTAGCGTCGGAACCGCCGGCAGATCACCATCCTGCAAATTCTTGCCGAACTGAAGGAAAAAGATATGCATCCTGCCGCGCCTGCGCCCGATATCGAACGACTCGTTGCCGAACAGCGGAAAGCGGCCGAGGCGCTCCTTTTCGAAGCATATATGCTCGAAGAGCGGGTGAAACACGAGGCGCAGGCGGCCGAAACCGCCGAGCAACACGCCGCCGCAAACGAGAAGCTCGATCGGGCTCGGACCGTAGAACGGGAAGCGCAGAGCGCAGCCGATGCCGCGTCGGCTCAGGTCGCATCGGCAACTGCAGCGTTGGACGAAGCGGAACGCCAACTGCAGTACGCTCAACACATTCTCGAAGGACATCTTCTACGGACGCAAGAGTGCGCCGCACAGCGGGAAGCAGCCGAAGGCGCTGCGGCTCAAGCGGCTGCCGCCGTGAAGGCCTCCGAGGCACGCCGCAAAGACGCGGTAAGCGACGCCCAAGCACTTGCAGCGCGCATCGCCGAACAGGCGGCTGCGGTCAGCGCAAACGGATCCGCGGCAGTAGCGGCGTAAGCCTCTTCGGCGTCCTCATCGGCGCGTTCGCTTTCCGGTTCGGGAGACGGGATATTCCCGTTAGGGCGAAGATTTTCGGGTAAGTAGCGCGAGTTGCCGCTCGTGAAACGCTCGATGTTTCAGTACTTCGGTCCGGGAATCGTCTCGGGCGCAAGCGATAACGACCCGACGACGGTCGCGTCGCTCGCCGTCATTGGTTCAACGACGATCTACGGCTTGGGGTGGCTTACCATCCTGATCATTCCGATGCTGGCAATCGTTCAAGCGATCAGCGCGCGCGTCGGGGCCGTGTCCGCATACCGGCCTGCAAGCCGACGCGCTCAAACAGTACGGGCGCGTCGCCGGCTGGATTCTGCTGTGCTCCGTCGTCAGCGTCACGCTTCGTTACGCTCGTCGCCGACCTGGAAGGCGGCGGCGCTGCTCTGCAATTGTTGAGCGGCGTGGATTATCGCTGGTGGATCGTTCCCTTTGCCGTCGCGTCGCTTGCGATGCTGATCTTCGGATCCTACGAGCGCATCAAGAACGTGCTCTTGATCTTTCCCCTTGCGTTTTTGGCATATCCTATTTCCGCCGTTATGGCGCATCCCGATTGGCACGCCGTCGCGATGGCGACATTCGTTCCGCATCTCGCGCGCTCGAAGGACTTCGCCGCCGGACGCATTGCACTCATGGGAACGACGCTAACGTCGTACGCCTACGTGTGGCAAACGGTCGAATCGGCGCGCGAACGGCCGCCGTTACGCCGCCTCGGATTGGTGCAAGTGGATACGACGCTTGGAACGATCGTCGCCGGCTTATCGTTTTGGGCGATCATCGTCGCCACCGGCGCAACCCTCGGCGTGCACCATCAAACCGTCCAAACCGCCGAACAAGCCGCCCGAGCGCTGGAACCGCTGGCCGGTCGCCTACGCGCGCATTGTTTTCGGCATCGGCTTGTTGGGTTCGGCCCTGATTGCCGTGCCGGTCCTGATCGCGACGATCGCGTACATGTTTCGCGACGCTTTCAAGTGGCGCAGCACTCTCGATAGCAAGCCGAAGAAAGGCCCAAAGTTTTACGGTTCGATGATCGCCATGACGCCGCCGGCGCGCTGACCGCACTGCTGGGGCTGCCGCCGGTGAAAGTGCTTTTTCGTCGCCTCCATTCTTGCCGGCATCGGAACGCCGATCTCGCTCATCATCATGCTGTTGATTGCGCGCTCGAAGCGGACGATGGCGCGTCACCCCATCGGCGCACCGTTGGCCATCGCCGGCTGGTGCGTGGCCGGCATCGTCATCGTCGCGAACTGCCTCTACTTCGCTTCACTGTTTTCATAATGGGCAGCGGTTATGCCGGATCGTCATGCGGTCCGACAAGGGACGCAGGCCCTCGAAATGTAACAATACTAGTTAGTGAAAAGTTATCACGCCTGCGCTCTTATGAATCCTGGCACACTTAGTCATTTTGGAAGGTTCATGTTCGCGCTTAGTTCGCCGACCACGGGTTCGTCCCGCACGCTTCCCGGCTTGCGACTCGGACAAGTCACTAGGCTCTTGGGCCCGAACCTTACCGTTACGGGGCAGATCGACGACGTTCGCCGCAGCGCCATCGGCGTCGGAGGTCTCGCGAAGATTTCCGGCAGCTCGCGACATCATCGGCATCGTCAATAGTATCGAGATCGATCCCGACTCGCGATGGGAGTGTTCCCTCTCCGTCGCGCTGGTCGGAGAGATCGCCGTTTCGCCGCAGAGGGCGCGGCGGTTTTCCACCGCGGCGTTTCCCACTATCCACCTCTCGGTGAAGAGGTGACCACCGTCACGCCGGCCGACCTGCAGACGGTCTATGCGCGCCCTTCGGTCCCGAACGTGCGGATCGGGCGCCTCGGCAATAACGAACTGCAGCCGGCCTTCGTCATGACCGACGAACTGCTCGCGCAAGCACTTTGCCATTTTGGGCTCCACCGGCTGCGGCAAATCGTGCTCCGTTGCGGTGATCCTTTTGGAACTGCTTGCGCGCGCAACCCAACGCGCATGTGATTCTCCTCGATCCGCATAACGAGTACTCTGCCGCCTTCGGCGATCAGCGCCGAAGTGTTGAACGTTCAAAGCGCTTCACTGCCGTTTTGGCTGCTGAATCTTGAAGAAGCCGTGCGCATCTTGGTGCGTGGCGGATCGCCGGACGAACAACAGGTTCAGGCCGGCATCCTCAAAGACGCGCTGCGGCAATCCCGCCAAAGTTACGCAGAAGGGCAGGCCGCGACGGTCACCGTCGATACACCGATGCCGTTCCCGTGCACGAACTGACACGCAATCTGCGCGAGGCAATGGGGCAGATCAATAAATCGGAGACCGCGGCTCCCTATCGCCGGCTCGAAACGCAGTTCGGCTCGCTCGTGGAAGATCGCCGCTATGCCTTCATGTTTCGAGACAGCTATGGAGCCGAGGACACACTTTCCGAACTGGTTGGCCGGCTTTTGCGCATTCCCGTGCAGGGCAAACCGATTACGATCTTCAGATCTCTCGGGGGTTCCTTCGGAGATCGCCGACGTCGTCGTTTCCGTGACGGCGCGAATTCTCTTTGACTTCACGCTATGGTCGGATCCCGCAGTTGCGGCCGCCGATTCTATTGGCTTGCGAAGAAGCGCATCGCTACCTCCCGGCCAGCGAGGGAAGAACGTTTGCGGCGTGCACGCGAGCGATCAGCCGGATCGCGCGTGAAGGACGCAAGTACGGCCTCTCGCTGGCCCTCATATCGCAGCGCCCGTCGGAACTCTCGCCGCAAGCGCTTTCCCAATGCGGGACCGTCTTCGCCTTGCGTTTGGCCAACGACAACGACCAGCATTTCGTCGAGCGCGCGCTCCCGCGATACCGGCCATATGATGATGGGCGCGCTTTCGAGTCTGCCTTCCCAAGAAGCAGTCGTCTTTGGAGAAGCCGTTTCCTTACCGATGCACGTCCGGTTCGACACGCTCCCGCCCGAGAAACGCCCGCGCAGTCATAGCGCCCGCTTCTCCGAAGCCTGGCAACACGATGAAGCCGGTGCGGAGTTTCGCGACGATGCGATCCGCCGCTGGCGCATGCGCTGCGACTAGAGCCAGTATAGAGTTGGCCGGCGCCGCTGCATTCGGCGCCGGCCGTTCGTGACGCGTTACCGGGAGCTACTACGGTGTCGCGGCCACGAAGTTAAAGTGCATGGGCGGAAAATACTGTGGAGAAACTGGCGGCAGTGGGCTGCGGCCATGTCGCCGGTAGGCGTATGCAGCGTCGTGAAGAGTTCCGCGATGCGGAGCTCGCGCGATGGAATCCAGGGATCCGCCGGATACTTGTGCGTCCAGTCTTCGATCGCGTTCTGCGTCAGAGAGAGCACGTTGTAGCTCGAGCCGCCCCGCTCGGCGTCGGAGATGCGATTGGTGATCTCTATCGGACTCATCTTCATGTGCCCGAAGTATTCATCAGCGGGCGCAAGCTTCGTGTGTGCCTGGACGCACGTTGTGGAAGCTGCAATCAGCGCGCAGTACAGCGCGAGCGAACGCATCGTCATTGAGAATCTGCCGAATCGGCCACAGCGCCGAGCTCCGCCTGGGGGAAATGTTCGTGAATGAAGCGCCGGCAGTGATCGGCCTCAATGTCGCCCTCATCGGAATGCAGCGCCGAAAAGAGCTTAACGAGGCGGATTTCTCGCGGGGCGAGCCATGGATCGTTGGGATACTTGTCGGCCCAGTCTTCTACGGCACTTTGGGTGTTCATGAGGCCGTCGTAGTTGGCGCCGCGGTGTTCCGCGTCGCTGATGCGGTTCGTGACTTCGAGTGGGCTCATTTTCGTCGGTCCGAAGTATTCGTCGGCCGGCGCGAGCTTATCGTCGGCGAGTGCATTCGCCGTTATCAACGTTACGATCGCACAACACGAAAAAACGAAAGACCTTCCTAAGACATACATGCGAACCTCCCAGTTGTGCAAGAATTACAGAACTGAAGGCGCTTCGCTATTCTACCTCGCTAGAATGCGGCAAGCAATGGCGTTCGCAAAGTTAATCTTCGCAACGTCGTTAACGAAATAAAGGCGCTCCTCTTTGGGTTAGAGTCGCCAGCGAAGCCGCAGTTGCGCGACGCGCGCCATCGGAAACGACTGCGGTACGTAGCCTCCCGTTCCGTAATCCCATGGCGCGGCCGGCGTCGTTCCATTGTTCGTCGGCACGCCGTTGCCAAGACTGTAAAGGCAGCCCCTGCAATAGTGCGCCCCATACGCGCGCTGGTAGTACGGATCTCCTCCGGAGTATCCCGGAGGTCCGATGAGATACGGATTGCCCTGCATTTCGGTCGGCGTTGCCGTGGCCAAAAGATTCGTGACGTCGAGAATCGCGGTGAGACGCGGCGCGAGATCGTACTCCGCGTGCAGCGAAGCCAAGAACTGCGGCGGCGCATGGAGGGTGTTGGGATCGGGCCCTTCACCGGTTCCGAGGTTGCCGATATAGGGTTCGCAGCGCGCATTATACGGCACGGACGGGTTGCGCAGGAAGTAATAGTTGTAGCCGGGGTTGACATAGTTGTCATTAGGCACCAGTTCGGGCACGCCGGTCTTCCAGACGATCCACACCATGTGCCGTTGCCGTAGGGATAACCGCTTTCATAGGACACTTGCGGCTTCAACCGCAAGCGGCGCGCCGGCGAAAACTCATACGCCGAGCGCTGCCGTGAAGTCGGGCACGTATCCCTCGGGGTACAGGTGGCCCGCCACGATCGCCGCCTGATTGAGATCGTTGAAGGCAAACTGATCCACGCTGGACGTAAACGCGCGCCCGTAGTTGGCCGTCAGTGAAAGCCCGCCGCGGCGGGCAAAGATTTCCAGACCGTGCGCGCGCAGTAGACCGGCGTTCGTCGGCACGCCGACGGCGTTGGGGTTCTGGGAGTTCGCGCGAAAGTTGAAGGGTAGAACGTCGATGCGGTTCTTCTCGAACTGCGCGATAGTAGGTTACGCGCAGTTGCGTCGGGCCGCCGCGTTCGTAGGTGAGCGCGTAATCGTTCGCCGTTCTCGGGGGATAACGTCACCGGAGGCGCCGGCGCGTTAAATCGGTGCGTTGTACTTCCAGAGGCAGCGGCGCGACGGACGTGTGATCGAACGTCGCGCCGCAGTGCGCTATCGTGCGGCAATGCGTAGACCGCCGAAAGATGCGGATCGACCGCAGCCGACGCCGTACGACAACCCTTCTCCGGTCAGGACGTGCTCGGTGCCGTAGCGCAGCGCGCCGGCAAGCGTCCACGGGCCCCCCATCGTCCACGTATCGCCGGCATAGACGAGATACTGATTGAGACGCGGGTTCGAGGTGATTCGTTCGTCAGCCGTTGGAACGATTTGGTTGAGGTAGCTTACATTGACGTCGTATTGCGCGCCGGCGCGCACGTCGTGTTTCGTGCCCGCCTGATCCTCGAGGTCGTAGCCGATGCCGTCCTGGCGTTGCATCTGTTGCGAGAACAGCGAGATGACGCCGTCCGGAAACGAGAGATCGTCCCAAAATGGGCCGTTCGCGACGGCGCCGGTTTGCGACCGGTAGACGTAGAGCCGGCCCGAGTGCGTGCTGCCAATCGTGCACCCACTGTAGTTTTCCGGCAAAGTAGGTTCCGCGCGTCCACGACGGCGTCGTGACTCGATCGCCGTCGTACCGTTCGCCGGCAAACGGCGTGTCGTAGAGATCGTACGTCGCGACGCCCGAGAGGAAGGTCGTGGAAAAGTCGTTGGCCGCCTGCGGTTGAAAATGGACGTTGGCTTCCCACGACGATTGCGCGCGCGATTGCAGTGCGAGGCCGTACGTTCCCATTTCAGCCGGATAAAACGATGTGCCGTCGCCGTAGGGAAAGTATTGATTGCCGGCGTCGGCTGCCAGCGCGTAGCGCCAGCGCAGATCGGGCGTTGCCCATTGCGCGGAGCCGTCGGCATCGGCCAGCTGCGCACCCATGCCGTCGGCAACTTCGAAGGGCGCGCGTGCGGGATACGTGCCGGCTCCTGGGAACTTCATTCACGATGCCGCCGAGCGCGTTTTGGCTGACGTCGCTGTAACCGCCGAGCGTCAACGTGGTCGCCGTTACGCCGGTCGTGGCGAGTTGCGCGCCGACGATGTTCCCGCCGGGTTCGGCGATGAGGCCTTGCGGGATCGGAATACCGTCGAAATCGAAAACGGTGTCCTGCACTTTTCCGCCGCGCACGATCGCATTGGCGAAAGGGTCGAGAATGACGCCGGGATCTGCCGCAATCGCGCCTTGCACCGTCGCTTGCGTGTAGCCGGCCAAACCCGATGACGATTCCGAGGGCATCGACGCGCGCGCGGCGTCGCCGGTGACCGTAAACGTATCGGTCGTGCCACCGACGGCAAACGCTTCGCCGCCCGCTTCGACGCGCGCGATCTCGCGGAGTGTGGCTGCAGAACGAACGACGATGCGCTCGCGTTCGCCGGGCAGTACGTTGATCGTGTCGCGAGCCGGTTCGTATGCCGCAGCGGCAGCGCGAACGTCGTAGCTGTCCGGCGCGATGCCCAAGATGAGGAAGCGCCCTTGCGCATCGGTTGTGGCGGCGTACCGTCCCGACGGCGACCTGGCGGCGATGCTTGCGCCGGCAATGGGTGCGCCGCTCGTGGTGCGGACGACGTTCCGAGAATGGCACCGGTGCGTGAGTTCGGCGGAGCCGGCCGGCGTGGCGCACAGCCACAGCGCGGCGGCGCATGGCGGCGAACGTGCGCATCAATACGATGGGTGATCTTGGCAGTGTTCGACCGCGGGATCGTCGTTGGGAAAGATCGTGAACACGTCCCGCGCGGCACGACGATGTTCTTGCCTTTTCGGAAATAGTTGAAGATGCCGATTGCCGCGCCAACGCCCGGAACCGGAATCGCTCCGAGTAGCCGGGTATTGCGGCGTTGGCACCGGCTCTGCTCAAACCATCGGTATTATGGTTGATCACGACGCCGAGCCGCCGCCCATCGGGCAGCACGAGGTAACGCGGTTCGAGCACGAGCGTGCCGGGACGCGCGTCGTGCGGGCCGGCCGGCGAAGCTACCGCGACGACGCCGTATCCCATCGTGCGCTGTGGGATGGCGACGGTCGCGCCGCTGGTTACCGCGTTGACGGTTTCAAAGCGAAAGAAGTCTCCGGGGCGGGCGGTCGCGGAATCGACGGTGTCCATCATCTGCACGGCGACGATCGTGCAGCGATCGAGCGACGAGCGCGCGTGCCGGAGACTGCGCGACGTTACGGCGAGCGCTGCAACCAGCGTTGCCGAATGCGCGGCGGTTCATGAATGCCTCGGCAGCAGCCGCAGTTCGCCGGCAGCGTAATCGAACACCGCAACGAACTGCGCTAAGAAAGCGGCGCCGAGATGGCCAGAAGCGGTTCCGTGCAAATTCTGCGTCGTACCGATGCGCTGCGGCCCGGTGCGATAATCGCCGATCGTTACGTTATCTATTTGGCCGATCATCTCGACGCTGCTCCCGCCGATGCCGCCGACCAAACGCCGCGTCGTGACGCTGAAGAGCCCGGGATGCTTCTCATAATAGTCGTACGCAAGGTTCACGTTGGACTCGTCACCAGTATCGACTGCCAGATCGGTCTGTAACCCGCCCAGTCCCAACGCGCGCGACGGGAACATAGTGCTCGAAGGAAAGCGGTATCGCGATCGCGCGTTCGTTCGCATGGGCGCCGAAGCGTACGGTGTGCGCTGCAAGGTCGATCTCGACGTTGGTTGCGCCAAAGATGTCGGCGCCGAGAACCGACGTCGTAACCGTAATGCCGCAAGTCGTCGAGTACGACGTAGTACGCTTCCGGAAACGTCGCACCGCCGACGTGCAGCGGTCCCGCCCGCACGACGTGCGTCGTGTAACCGCCGAGCCCGCGAACGCTGTAGCTCCCGACGACCTGGGCCCCCAGCCGGCTGGCGATCTCGGAACTCAACGAAAGTCCCGAGTTGCCCGTATCGATCAAGCACCGCAATGCGACGCCGCCGATACTGCAATCGACGATCGGCTGAATGTGATCGGGATCGGAACTCACGGTGACCAGCGGCGCCGAGAGGTGGGGCTCCGGTCCGCGCGGCGGCGCGAATGCCGATGAAACGACGGCGCGATCGTCGTAGCGCTGGAAGAGTTTGCCGTCGTGGAGCACGTCGAAGGGCAGCGTGAATGCGCCGGCACGACGATAGTTTCGAAACTCGAAAACGTCCGGGCCGCCGAACTCGTGCGCGAACCGAATGAGAGTGCGTGGCGGGATCGACGTAACAACCGCATTGGAATCGAGTCCCGATCGGCTACGATGAGCGTGCGATACTTTCTGCCCTCGACCGATGCGCTGCCGAACGCGCCGACGCTTCCGCCGTCGCGTAAAAAGGACGGCGAAAGAAACTCGAGCGACGTGACGATTCGTAACGAGCGGAGGTATGGGAGGGTTTGCCGCGACACCGGCACCGCGGTGCCGTTCATGTCGACTGCATAGAGCCGCCGGCCGTCGAAATATGAGCCGTCGCAAATCTCGCCGGCGCAATGTCCGATGCGCAGCCGATACCCTTCGCTATCGGTCGAGACGACGGCTGGACCGTCATCGTACGCCAGTCGCGATACTGAAACGATATGCGCTTTCCACACCGGTCCGGCAGCATCGCGCATTTGCGTAAGAAGACGCAACGCACCGTTTTGGTCACCGCTAGCACCCATTAACGCCAACGCCATCGCGCAAAGCATACCGGTCCGTGCGGCGAACGACATGAACGATGGACTTCGAGTCGCTCGACGGCTACCTTCTCGATGGCAAGCCATCCAAAGGTGAACTCGTGCAAGAGTTGCTCTCGCGACGGTCGAGCATCGCTGCGGCAGCCCCATTTTACGAGGGAATCGCGCGCTTGCGGGTCGCGCACGCCGGATCTCGCCTTGCTTGCCTTGCGTTTAGTGCTTGGCAGGAAGAAGGCCGACGATGCCGCGGTGCGAGCTTTGCGAGCAGTTGCCGAACGCGCGCGTACCGGCGAGGCGGCGGCGCGAGAGGAGTATCGGACGATGCTGCGCGACGCCGGACGATGACGCTACATGCGTTCGGGACCTTACTGCGTCGTATTCAAGTGCTTCGAAAGCCGCGATCGACCGGCGTCTCGTTCGAGGCTGAAGGCGGCACGACGTTGGCGATCGTCGGACCTTCGGGGGCGGGTAAAACGACGCTGCTCCGCGCAATCGCCGGATTGCTGCGATTGCGCGGCGGCGACGTGCTGCTCGACGGACGTTCGCTCGGAAAACTGCCCCCGCAACAACGCCGCATCGCGCTGGTCTTTCAAGACGACGCGCTGTTCGCCAACATGACCGTCCGTGACAACTTGCGCTTTGCCATGCGCGACGGAGCGGAGCGTGGCGAAGAGCGGATCGTCGCGATGGCTGCGGCGCTGCACGTCGGCGATTATCTCGACAGCCGCCCGCGGCGGCTTTCCGGGGGAGAACGCCAACGTGCTGCAATCGCCCGCGCATTGCTCTCAGCCCCCGCAGCGTTGTTGCTGGACGAGCCGCTGGCGCATTTGGATCCGTCGCTGCGCCGCAGCGTTCGCGACGAAATCGCGGGGGTGCATCAACGCTTTGCCGGTCCAATGCTCTACGTAACGCACGATCACGTCGACGCGATGAGCATCGGTGACGTGATCGCGGTGATGATCGAGGGACGCTTGGAAGATATCGGCGAGCCGCAGCGCGTTTACGATCGACCGCGGACGATCGCGGTCGCGCGGTTTCTCGGGGAACGGCCGATGAATCTCTTCGCGCGCGACGGTCTCCTGCTGGGTATCCGGCCGGAGCGCATCGAGGTCGCCGCAAACGGTGCCGTCGCCGGGCGCGTCCTTGCGGCGAGAACCAACCGGCGCGGACGCCTATTTAGACGTGCACACGGGCTACGGATCGCTGAACGTTCGAGTGCCGGCTTCACACTCCGCGCGCGCGGGCGACGACGTGCAGTTGGATCTTCCCGAGCGATGGATGTGCCGTTTTGAAGACGACGGCCGGGGCGCCGTGGCGTGACGGAGCTGGAATCGCTCGCGCGCGGCGTCATTCTCGCCGGCGTCCACGGTGACGCTATGCGGAATGGTTGCGAAGGTTTTGCCGGTGCGCTGTTATTTTCGCGCAACGGCGAGTCGGTCGCGGAGGTTCGCGCGTTCACCGACGCCCTGCGCGCGTCGTCGGACGGACTGCCTCCGATCGTCGCGATCGATCAAGAAGGCGGACGCGTTGCGCGGTTGCGCGATGGAATCGCGCCGATGCCCTCGGCGATGGCGTTGGGCGCGGCAGCCGATCTGGAACTGGCGCAGCGCGCCGGCGAACAGGTCGCCTTCGATCTGCGGCGCGCCGGCGTGACGCTGAATCTCGCGCCGGTGCTCGACCTCGCCCTCGATCCGCGCAACACCGTAATCGGCACGCGTTCGTTCGGTGCCGATCCCCAGCGAGTTGCCTCGGTTGCTCTCGCGTTCGGCCGCGGCATGGCAAGCGGCGGAATCGAAACGTGCTACAAGCATTTCCCCGGACATGGTGCGACGGCGACCGATTCGCACGACGACCTTCCCGTGCTCGACGTCGATACAGAAACGATTCAGGCGCGAGACCTCGTACCTTTTATCGAAGCCGTCGGGACCGCGGACGCGATAATGAGCGCGCACGTGACGGTCCCTGGGGACGCAGAATGTGCCGCAACGCTGTCGCGCTCCGTTATGACCGGGCTGCTGCGCAACGACATGCGGTTTACCGGTGCGTTGTTGACGGACTGTTTGGAAATGGGTGCGGTGGCCTCGCGAGATGGCGATAACGTCGCGGTGCAGGCGCTGCGCGCGGGCGCAGATCTGCGTAGTGTTCAGCCATTCACAGGACGCCGCACGCGCTGCGTTGCGCGAAATCGTGAGCGCGGTAGAGCGTGGAACGCTCGACGAATCGCGGTTACGCGAAGCGCACGGGCGTGTCGAACGCTTGCGCGTGACGTCGTGCGCGCCGCTGCCGGTTGATGCAATTGCGCCGCATCCCGACATTGGGCGGGAGATTGCGCGCCGTGCCGTGACGCTCGTCCGCGGATTGCCGGAACTTGATCCGCTCGCAGCGGCGGCGATTTCGTTCGGCGGCGACGTCAACGCTCTGGCCCGCGAAGCGCCGTCCCTCGCGACGTTTTCGCTCGACATCGATCCCGCCGCCAATGACGTGTCGTCCGTGCTCGATGCGCTGGCGCGCAACGGACGACGTCCGTTCATACTGGCCCGCGCGCGCGCATCTGCACGATGGGCAAGCGGCGGCAATCGAGCGTATCGTGCAGCACTATCCCGATGCGGTGGTGGTTTCGGTGCTCGAGCCGTTCGATCTCCCGCTGTTCGGCTACGCGCGTCATCTGCTTGCGACCTATGGCGACGAACCGGTTTCGCTCGCCGGTCTCGCTGACGTGCTGTTCGGATCGCATCTCGCAGGCGGCACACTGCCCGTCGCCGCCCGCGTTTAGCGACATGGCGTTCGAGCGGGTCGAGCGCATTATGCGGGGCGGGATCGGGAACGAGTTTACCGGCGCCGTCGCGCGCATCGAGTACCGAGGCATTGTGGTCTTCGAGCACGCGTACGGAACGACGCGACTCGACGCCGCGGCGCGCTCCGTCTACTGCGATACGCGTTTCGATCTTGCATCGCTGACAAAACTCTTCGTGGCGACCATTGCGCTGCGTTTGGCGCAGGAAGGCGCGATCGCGCTGGATGCGCCGTTGAGCGGCGTGTTCGCGGCGTGGCGTGGGAGGCCGCAGGAAGCGATCACCATGCGTATGCTGCTCGCGCACAACTCCGGCATGGATTCCGGCGCAGATTATCGCGCAATTCTCAACGACAACGTGGAGCGCTTTGCCTTGAGCGCGCCGCTGCTGGCATCGCCGGGAGAACGCGTGATCTACAGCGATCTCGGTTTCATTGCGCTCGGGGCGGCGCTCGAACGGATCGGGCAATCGTCGTTGCCCGCATTGATGCGGCGTTACTTCGGCGCTTCGCAGGTCTTTCGTCCGCACGCGTGCCAACGCGCCGCGATTCCGGCGACGGAGGAAGATGCGTGGCGCGGGTCGCGTGCAAGGCTTCGTGCACGACGAAAAAGCGTATCTCATGGGCGGCGCGGCCGGGCATGCCGGACTCTTCGGGACTGCGGCCGACGTTGCGGCGATGACCGGCGCAGTATCTGCGCCCGGCGTTCGCGCTCGCCCGCGACGCAATCGAAGAACAAGCCGTCCGACCCGGTGCTGCGCCGCGGGCTCGGTGGGCGCTGAAGACGAGCGACACGAATTCGTGCGGCCGTTGGTTCGACCGGTCGTCGTTCGGCCATACCGGTTTCGTCGGAACCTGCGTTTGGGCGGATCCCACACGCGATCTGCAAGGCGTGCTGCTCACCAACAACCTCTATTTCGGACGAGAAGCGCCCGCAGAGAACGCACCGAGCCTGCGCATCGCGTTTTATGAAGCGATGGTCGAAGATCTCGGTCTGCGGTGATCGCCCTCGGATTGATGAGCGGCACGTCGCTCGACGGTATCGATGCAGCCCTCGTGTCGCATCGTTCCCCGCGCGACCGAGTACGATCTCGAACTCCTGCGTTTCGAAACCGTACCGTATTCCGACGGACTACGTGACGAGTTGCTTGCAATGCTGCCGCCGAACGCCGGAAGCACCGCCGACGTAGCTCGGCTGCACCGCGCGGTCGGGTCCGCCTTCGCGGGTGCAGCCAAGTCGATTACGAACGCCGGCACGCCGCAGTTCGTTGCCTCGCACGGACAGACGGTTTGGCACGACGGTGCATCGAGTACGACGTTGCAGATCGGCGACGCATTCATCATTCGAGAAGCGATTGCCGCGACGATCTGCTACGATTTTCGCAGCGCAGATTGCGCAGCCGGTGGCCACGGTGCGCCGCTGGTGCCGTACGTAGACGCGCTGCTGTTGCGCGATCCAAATGAAGATCGCGTTGCGCTCAATCTCGGCGGCATTGCCAACGTCACGCTCTTGCCGAGCGACGGCGGCGTCGTTGCGTTCGATACCGGGTCCGGCTAACGTGCTGCTCGATGCGTTCGTCGCGGAACGTACCGGCGCAGCGTTCGACGAAGGGGGAACGTTAGCGCGTCACGGTCGCGTCGACGACCGACGCGCTCCGTGCGATGCTCGACGATCCGTATTTTCTTGCAGTTCCGCCCAAAACGACCGGGCGCGAACGCTTCGGTACGCACTTTTTGGCGCAGCACGCCGGCGCGCTGGGTAGCCTATCGACCGAAGACGGCGCGGCCACCTTGACCGAACTCACGGTGGCGGCGATTGCGGATGCGGTTGCGCGTGAACGCTTTGCGCCCGCGCGCGTGATCGTCTCCGGCGGCGGCGCGCGCAATCGTGCGCTGCTCGACCGTCTGGCCGCGCGTTTCGGCGGCGCGACGATCGAACGATCCGACGCCTACGGCTTGCCCGCAGACGCCAAGGAAGCGATGGCGTTCGCAGTGCTGGGTTACGAAACGTTGCGCGAGCGAGCGGGAAACGTTCCTGCCGCAACCGGCGCGCGGCACGATGCGGTCCTCGGCGCTATTGCACCGTACCATTTGAGCGCGCTCTTACATGAAGTGGAACGTGAATGCGCCGGCTCGTAGGCGTGGATGCCGGCGGAACGCGCACGATGGCCGCGCTGTCGGCTGGTGGCCTACCGCGCACGTACCAAGGCGGTCCTGGCAATCCCATTGTCATCGGCACGCAGGCCGCGCTTGAGGAGATAGCGCGCTGCATCGCATGCGTACTCGACGGCGAACCCGCAGAGGTTATCGTTGCGGGCGTCGCAGGTACCGGTAAGCCGCAGATGCGCGCCGAGCTTGAAACGCAACTCCAACGGCGTTTTCCCGCATCGCGCGTTTCGATCTATTCCGATGCGGCGATTGCGCTCCGCGCAGCCATCCCGCATGGCGACGGCATCGTTGCAATTGCCGGAACCGGTTCGATCGTCTATGCGGAGATCGGCGGTGAAACCTTGCGCGCGGGCGGCGAAGGATACCGCACCGGCGATCCAGGCTCGGCGTATGCCATTGGATTGGCGGCAGATCCGAATGCCGGCGATTCGGGTGTCGCACAGATTGCAGACTCGGGCGCGCAGCGTGCTGCGCGATGCGTCCGCCGGCGACGCGGGCTCCGCAGCCATTCTGGAAACGGCCGCGAAGGAACTCTATCGCATGATCGAATCCGTTGCGCTGCGCTGTCCGCCGCAGACGCCGTTGGCTTTCGCCGGCGGTTTGCTGCGCGACCGCAATCCTTTCACGAGGCGGGTTGAACGGTACGTTAACGAAAGCGCGCTGGCGGTGCGGATTCTCGACAAGCGCGTGGAGCCGTACGTTGGGGCGCTCGCCTATGCGGCGCGCATTGCCGCATCGTGACACTTCCGCCGACCGAGGGCGACCACCCGGAAAGCGGCGCGCTGGACGTGCTGCCGACCGCGCAACTGGTCGAGTTGCTTGCCGCCGACCATCGCAACGCGGTCGATGCGGTGCTCGCGCAAATCACATCGATTGCAATGGTGGTCGATGTGATTGCGGAACGATTGTCGCGCGGCGGACGCTTGCACTACGTTGGTGCCGGCAGCAGCGGCCGCATCGCAACGCTCGATGCATCGGAGATGCCGCCGACGTTCGGCACGCCGCCCGATTTCGTGAACGCGCACATCGCCGGTGGCGAACCGGCGTTGCGCGGGCCGGTCGAAGGCGCCGAAGACGATGCTGCGGCGGGGGAAGAGGCGATGCGGGATCGTGTCAGCCAACGCGATGCGGTGATCGGCATTTCGGCCGGCGGCTCCGCGGCATACGTCGTCGCGGCGGTCCAACGTGCGCGGGCGCTGGGCGCCTACGCCGTTGCCCTGACATCCGTTGCGGATTCGCCGCTGGTGCGTGCCGCGGACGCCGCAATCGTGACGCCGACCGGAGCCGAAGTGGTGAGTGGCTCGACGCGGCTCAAAGCGGCGACGGCGGCGAAGATTGTGCTGAACACGATTTCTACCGCCGTCATGGTACGCTTGGGCAAAGTCCACGGCAACCTGATGGTCGACGTCGTCGCGGCAAACGACAAACTACGCGCCCGCGCGGTGCGTTTGGTGCAACGATTGGCCGGTGTGGACGAAGCGTGCGCCGTCGAGCTGCTGCGGCTAGCGCGCGGACGCGTCAAAGTCGCCGTCGTGATGCAGCGTTGCAACGTGGATCCGTTGCAAGCCGAATCGCTGTTGATCGCCCGCGACGGCCGCTTGCGCGGTCTGTTGTGATCGCAGCGCTCGCGCTCGCCGCCATCGCGTTTCTGCCGATGGACGACCGTCCCGTAACCTCGTTGCTGCCGGTGATGTTGGGACAGATCGCCGGCGTACCGGTCGTCGGGCCGCCGCGCGACGATATCGGGCGCTTTCTGCAGCCCGGACGTTCCGACGCGTTGATTAGGTGGCTCAACAGTACGGCACGGACACAACGCATCCGTTCGTTTGTGGTCTCTGCCGATATGCTGGCCTACGGCGGTCTCGTCGCATCGCGCGTACCAGGGGCGTCGTACGCCGACGCCCTATCGCGTTTGCACGAACTTGCGCATCTGCGCGCCGAATATCCCCGCGCGTGGATCGGCGCATTCGGTACGATCATGCGTCTGGCGCCGACCGGCGTTCCCGCCGGCGTGCCGTTCTTCGCAGCATATCCGACCTGGGAGTATCTGCAGCGCTACGCCGACCTGCACGATCCGCCGTTGCCCAGCGAGGCCGCGAGCGCCGCACATTTGCTGCAACTCATGGGTGCGCCGGCGTTGCAGGCGTATATCGCAACGCGCACGCGCGACCTAGGCGTCGACCGCATCTTATTGGGGATGACCGCCGATGGAACGATCGACCAACTGGTGCTCGGGCAGGACGATGCCGGTCCGGTGGGACTGCACGTTCCGGAGGTCGCATTGCTGCAATCGTTGCTCGAAGCGGGAAACCTGCGCGCGAAGGTCTCGATCGAGCCCGGCGCCGACGAACTCGGCATGGCGCTCGTCGCCCGCGCCATTGCGCGCGTGGCGCGGTGGACGCCGCGGGTCGCCGTTCACTATTCGACGCCGGAAGGCGCGACGTATCAAGATCCGATCGAATATGCGCCGATTGCCACTGCAATCGATGCGTTGATCGGCGTGTGCGGCGGCGTCCTTACCGGCGACGCTACCGCTGCCGATATCGTGCTTTACGTGCGCGTTCCCGGTGACTCTGTGCAGCAAGACGGCGCGCTGCTCGGCGACATGGCGGCCACCGAAACGGCGGGCCGCGCCACCGCACTGGCGGATCTCTCGTACTTACAATCCTACGACGCGCAAGCGGCGTTCGCGCAACGGCTATTGGACACGCCGGTCGCTGCGAAACTTGATGCGTATTCCTCGTGGAATACGAACGCCAATACGGTCGGCACTGCACTGGCCGAGGCGATCGCCGCCGGCGCGGGACGGCGCATGCATACCTACAACGGTTTGGCGCATCGTACGTTTACCTTTATGCGCTTCGTGGACGATTATGCGTTCCACGATTTCGTTCGCCCCCAACTCAACGCCGCGCTAGAAGCGCAAGGCGTTACCGACCACACGCTCCTGACGCCGCCCGTGGCGGCCGCAACCGCACAAGAAGATCGCGCGCTGCTTTGGAATCAAGCGGAACGAATTCTGCCGCTCGTCGACCGCGGCTATCACATCGCCGCGATCGATATCGGTCTGCCGTGGGATCGCACGTTCGAAACGTCACTGAACGTCGCCATCGCGCCCAACCTCTAACCCATTCCAAAATCCGGCCACTGCATCGAGCATCGCTTCGCCGGCCGTCAGAAAGCGTTCGGCCGAGAAGCCGGGCTTCACAAATGCTTCGCGGAGTTCGTCGCAGGTGTGCTCGGCATGCCGATGTTCGAGCGCGTCGTGAAACGTCCAGAATCCCAGCGGCAGTTCCGGTAAGCGCTCCGCTTTGATCGTCCGCAGTCCGGCGATCAACTCTTTCCAAAAACCCGCGGCAGCCCAGTTTTCGATGGCATAGGATGCGCCTGCCGCGGTCGATTCGTCGCACGAACTGTACCATTCCATCAATGCGTCGCAAAACGCCAGCGTGGACGGGCGTCCGAACCTCCGTTTACCGATTTCGTGCCATTGCAGACCGAGTGCGGCGGCGAAATGCGCGAGCCATTCGAAGTGGCCGGCATTGAAGCGGAACGTTCCGCCTTCGATGCTGCCTTCGGACGTAAAGACGACGCCCAGCTCGTTCATCAGGATCTCCTTGCCGGCGCGGTAGCTTTGGAGATCGGGCGCGTTGATGCATTTGCGCAGTTGCGCTTCGATAAAAAGATGGCTGAAGACGGAGAACTGGATCGTGAAATCGCGCAGCTGGCCCAGGGTCGCTTCGCCGCGCGCGAACCACTTCGTATAGCGGTTGTCGCGTACGATGGCATGATCGTGGACGACTTGCATGACGTCCTCTTCGAAGATGTCTAGTTCGGTGGGAATGGGGACCGCGCTCATGCTTACTCCTTACAAAGAAAGAGCCGCCTCGCGTCGGCGAGGCGGCTCTTGCATCTTACGAACTCGTTCGTTACAGCAATGGCGTCCTGAGCCGACTTCGCTTGAAGCAGCCATAATAATAGTAGTAGGACGCCGTGTTACGTACGAGCACTGTCCGGCCACTATACCACCTCATTCGTGGGATGTCATTGCCCCGAGGAGATTTTTTCGACGTACGAACCGTCGAGATCGCGCACGGCGAGGCATCCGAGAAGGCGAAGCGTTCGAATGACGCCCGAGCGCAGAATCTCGATGGCCCGCGCGACGCCTTCGCCGCCCGCCGCACCCAAACCGTAGGCGTAGGCGCGGCCGATCAAGACGGCACTTGCTCCCAGGCACAAGGCCTTCACGACGTCGCTGCCGCGGCGGATACCGCCGTCGAGCAAAACGCCGGCACGTCCGTCGACCGCCGCGATGACCTCAGGCAGTGCAGAGAGCGCCGGCGAGACGCAGTCGAGTTGGCGTCCCCCATGATTGGAAACGACGATCGCATCGGCGCCCGCGTCGAGCGAGCGGCGCGCGTCCTCAGCGGTAAGCACGCCTTTGATGACCATTGGGCCTTGCCATGCTTGCCGAATCCAAGCCATGTCCGCCCATGTAACGCTGGAAGCGGCGAGGGCAGCACCAACGTCTTCGTAGGCCATCGCTCCGGTGCCAGGCAGTACGACGTTGGGGTAGTGCATCAAGCCGCCGTCGCGCCAAAAATCCATCAGCCAACGCGGCCGGAGAAGAATTTGCGCCGCATGCGGCAGCATCTTCCAAGGGTTGCCGCTGATGAGTTCGCGGCCGCCGTTGCGCAGGTCGCGTTCGCGTTGACCGGCGACCGCGGTATCGATGGTCACGACGAGCGCGTCATAACCAGCGGCGCGCGCTCGCGCGATCGCGCTCTCCGCGGCTTCGCGTCCGCCGAGGAGGTAGAGCTGATACCACGCAACGCCGTTCGTCGACGCACGCACGTCTTCGAGACGGCAACCCGACAGCGTTGACAGGCAGTAACCGGTTCCGGCTTCGCCGGCCACCGCCGCCGCCACGCATTCACCGCGCGGAAAGAAGAGCCGGCTGCTGCCGACCGGTGCCAGCATGAACGGCAATGCAATCTCTTTGCCGAGCACCGTCGCGCGCAGATCGCAGGTTCCCATGGCCGAGGCGTTGCGCGGACGAAAGCGCACCGTCTCGAATATGCTGCAGTTTTCGCGCATTGTGACTTCGCCCTCGGCGCCTCCGTCGATGTAATCGAAGACCGCGCGCGGCAATCGCCGGCGCGCCAGCAGCCGAAGATCCTCGATGTTGATCGTCTCGTTCACACCACCTCCGCGAGAAAACCGGCGATCGCTGTGCTCAACATGGCCGGACTATGCACCATGGGCGAATGTCCGCACGCGGCGATGCGCGTCTCGCGCGCACCCGGAATCGCTTCGAGCAACTGCCGCGAGAGCGGTTGAGGCAAGAAATGATCCTCATCGCACCAGATGACGTGCGCGGGCACGGCAAGCGCGCGCAGCCGTTCGAGCGTATCGACTTCAAGGTTCAGCGCCCATTGGCGCCCCAACGCTTCGCGGGGCGCTAACGGCCCAAGCGCCATTGCGGCGTCGGCCCACTCCCAGAGATCCAGGTCGTGCAACGTCGCCGTTCCGGCGCCGGACCAAAGTATCGCGGCGAGCAGCGTCCGCTCGTCGCAAGCGCTGCGGCTAAGCGCTTGCATCAGCGTTATCGCGTTGCGCGCGTAGCCATCGGTACGTGCCCACGAACAAACGAGCGTTAGCGACGCGCAGCGTTGCGGATAGCGCAATGCAAACTCTTGCGCGATCACACCGCCCATCGAGTGCCCGACAACGTGCGCGCGCCGTGCGCCCGCGGCATCCAGCACCGCAGCCGCGTCGACGGCAAGATCGACGAACGTGTACGGCGCAGTAGCGATCGTGCTGTCGCCGGAATCGCGATTGTCGAAGACAATCGTACGAAACGATTGCGACAGATTGGGACGCACGAGAGACCACAATGCGCGCGTCGAGGCGGCGCCGGAAATGAGAAGAAGATTCGGGCCTGTACCCTCGGCGTCGAAGGCGAGTCGTATCTCGCCGTTGCGCGCGGCGCTCAGGAGCGCCGTAAAACCGCGAAGAGTGCGCGAACGGGGTAGCGAAAGCCCGGCATCGCCGCGTGTTCGATGACGTCGCCTTCCTGCAGCACCGAGACTGCGTGTGCGTCGTGCAGTTCGACGATGCGCGGCATCGGATCGACCACGATCGCGAGCGCCGAGCCGGCCCGAAGATAGGTGTGAATCTTATCGTCGAGATCGATGCGGCGATCGCCGGGCGATAGAATCTCGACGGCGACGTCGGGAGCAATCGGCGGCACTTCGAGATCCGCTCCGCTCAGTGCGTCTAATCGCTCGTTCGAGACGTAGGCGACATCCGGCACCAGGGGCCGCCGCATCTCGCCCGGCGGCGCGATTCGGAAGCGCCATTCCGGACCCACTCCGCCGCGTCCGGCCGCCCATCGCGTGAGCTCGATCGTGAGCGCGCCTTGCAACCATGAATGCGTGCGCTGCGGGCTCACTTTTTGCAAAGGGCGTCCGCGCACCCATTCGGTCTCGGGCTTCGTGTCCGGCAGAACGATTTCGTGATACGGCATTGCTGCACCCAACTCTATCACGCCGTCTTGCGCCCGGGCAAGTTACGCGTTACGCTGATAAGCGACTATGAACGCGGCATTTATTGCTACGGCATTCGCAACCGCATTTACGATTATCGACCCGATCGGCATGATTCCATTGACGCTGAGCGCAACGGCCAACGATTTACCCGATCGGCGCAATAAGATCGTCGATCAGGCGGTGATCGTAGCCGCAGGCATCATTCTCTTCATGGGCGCCGTCGGACGCATCATTCTCAACTCGCTCGGCATCACGCTCTCGGCATTTACCATCGCGGGCGGCATCTTGCTCTTCCTCATCGCCATCGACATGCTGTTCGCGCGACCGACCGGCGCGAAGCGCACGGAAGACGAGGAGCGCGAAGCCGCGCAAAACGAGAATCCTGCGGTCTTTCCGCTTGCGGTGCCGATGATCGCCGGTCCGGGCACGATCGCGACCGTGTTGCTGCTGGTCAATCTGTCGCACGGCGATCGTCTCGAACTGATTGTCGTCGCGCTTGCCTACGCGGCTGCGCTTGCGGCGACGTGGGTGTGCATGCGCGCCTCCGGAATGCTGTTCAAAGTTATCGGCACGACCGGCATACACGTCATCAGCCGTTTGCTGGGCATCATCTTGGCCGCCCTCGCCGTACAGTTCGTGTTAAACGGTTTAGCCGAATCGCTGCTACGGCGCTGAGCCGCCGCTAGCAACCCATTCTTGGTAGACCGATTTTTCGATCGGGGGCAGTTGCACGTTGGGCGGGAGACGATAGCCCGGCAGCGGTAGCGGAAAGGGAATCTCGTGCGGCGGCAGTTTGAACGGATCGAGCCCCGGATCGTAGCAGAAGGGCCACACGATATCGCCGGTCTCTTCGGCGCCGTCGGGATATGTGAACTCGTAACGCCCGTAATAACAGTCGCGCCCGTTATCATGCCAGTGCTGCGTCGGCGTGATAATGCCGTTGCCGTGCTCGTCGCCGCGAAGACTTGAAGGAACCTCGAATGCATATTGTTTGCTCGACGACTCCCGCTTTGCGGGATCGATGGTCGGAATGGCGTGCGAATTATCCTGCGAGTTGAGCTGCGCGACTTCTTTGGCGTAACCGGCTTCGTCGCGTTCGATTTTTGATGGAACGCTGATGCGACGTTGCGGGGGCACCGGTGGCGCCGGAGCCGCCACGCGTTTTGCCAACTCGGGTAGCGGCACGTGGGCCGCAACAGTTTCTTCGCGCCGCGCGGCACGCACGACGCGCTGCATGGCGGCCGGACGCGGCGTCGCCTGAATCTCGTGCCGGATGGTCACGACCGTGGTTTGCGAGATGGCTTCCCGTTCGCCGCGTTGCACGAAGACGCGGGCGACGGCATAGAATGCGATTGCAAGAACGAGAACATGCAGCACGGCCGATATCAATGCGGCCCCTGCCAGCGCGCGGCCGCGTCGTGGAGCGTTGCCTGAGATCAAACGGTCGCTTTGAGATCCTTATCGCACGGGGAGAGGCTGACAGAGTTCGATGAGCACGCCGCCCGTCGCTTTCGGATGCAAGAACGCGATGCGATTGCCGTGAGCGCCGCGCCGAGGCCGCTCGTCGATAAGGCGTACGCCTTTGGCTTTCAACTCGGCCAGCGATGCTTCGATGTCCGCGACGCGATAGGCGGTGTGGTGCAGCTTGGCCGGCGCATCGCCGCGATACCGCGCGATCGGGGAATCCTCGCCGAGCGGCAGCAACAGTTCGACGATCGACGTTCCGGCCTCCAGACCAACCGCTTCCACGCCCTGATCTTCGACGATCTCCCTGTAGATTTGCTTAAAGCCGAGCATCTGCGTGTAGAGACGAATGCTCGCTTCGAGATCCTTCACGACGATCGCGACGTGGTCGATCTCCATTAGGCCACTCCCTCAGGGGCGCGATAGGTTCCGAAGACCGAACGCAGATCGCCGCAGATTTCGCCGAGCGTTGCACCGGCGTCTACGGCGTCCACGAATAACGGCATCACGTTTTGATCGTCGTTGGCCGCACGCCGAACCGCATCGAGATGGCGGCGTACGGTAGTCTCGTCGCGGGCCGCGCGAAACGCGCGCAAGCGCTCGACCTGCTCTTTTTCGGCGCGGTCCTCGACCCGCTGTAGCGGAATGGGCGCGTCGCCGTGTGGTTCGGCGAAGCGATTCACGCCCACGACGACGTGCTCGCCGCGTTCGATCGCTTTTTGCATGGCATACGCCGAATCGGCGATGCGCGCTTGCATCCAACCGCTTTCGATCGCGGCGATGCTGCCGCCCATGGCATCGACTTCGGCAATCTGTGCCGCAGCGCGTTCGATCAGCTCGTTGGTCAGGGTCTCGACGTAATAGGAGCCGGCCATCGGATCGACGACGTCGGCGACGCCCGATTCGTAGGCGATGATCTGTTGCGTTCGCAAGGCGAGCTTGGCGCTCTCCGCCGTCGGCAACGCCAGCGCTTCATCTTTGCCGTTCGTATGCAGGGATTGGGTACCCCCCAGGACAGCGGCCAGTGCTTGTAACGTCACGCGAACGACGTTGTTATCGGGTTCTTGTGCGGTGAGCGTCGATCCGCCGGTCTGGGTGTGGAAGCGCAGCATCTGCGAGCGCGCATCGCTGCAGTTGAAGCCGTCGCGGACAATGTTTGCCCACAGGTAGCGTGCGGCGCGAAACTTTGCAATCTCTTCGAAGAAATCGTTGTGCGCGTTCCAGAAAAACGAAATGCGCGGAGCGACGTCCTCAATCCGTATTCCGGCTTGGCGCGCCGCCCCGAGATACGCCTTTCCATTGGCAAGCGTGAACGCGATCTCTTCGACGGCGGTCGAGCCGGCTTCGCGAATGTGATAACCAGAGATCGAAATGGCATTCCATTGCGGCACGTGGCGCGCGCAGTACGCCATGACGTCGGTGACGAGACGCATTGAGGATTTTGGCGGATAAATGTAGGTCCCGCGCGCGGCGTATTCTTTGAGCACGTCGTTCTGCACGGTGCCGCCCAACTTGTCGAACGGAATGCCGCGTCGCCGCGCGACCGCAAGAAAGAGTGCGAGGAGAATTGCGGCCGGTGCGTTGATGGTCATCGATACGGTGACGCGATCGAGCGGCACGCCGTCGAGCAGCATCTCCATGTCGGCGATCGAATCGATCGCCACGCCCACTTTGCCGACTTCTCCGCGGGCTTGCATGGCATCGGAGTCGTAGCCTAACTGGGTGGGCAGGTCGAACGCGACGGAGAGTCCCGTCTGGCCGCGTTCGAGGAGATAGCGGTAGCGCGCGTTGGATTCGGCGGCGGTGCCGAAACCGGCGTACTGCCGCATTGTCCAGAGCCGTCCCCGGTACATGTCTTTGCGGATGCCGCGACCGTACGGAAACGTGCCCGGCTCGCCCAGTTCGTGCGCGGTTCCTTCAACCGTGTCGTACACCGGCTGGATCGGAATGCCGGAGTCGTTGCCGTTACGTGTCATCCGGTCCGATCGTGAGCAGCGGCGTTCCGCTTTCGACCGTCGCGCCGGCCACGACGTCGACGGAAACGACGCTGCCGCTCTTGTGGGCACGCACTTCGTTCATCATTTTCATCGCCTCGACGATTGCGACGACCTGGTTCTCGTCGACCGATTGGCCTTCGCGTGTCAGTACCTCGACGACGATGCCGTGCATCGGCGAACGCACCTCGTCACAGACGGACGCATTCTCACGCGTTCGCGTCGCGCGCAGACGCGGGGCGAGCCGGCGCTTCCGCGGTGGAGGCGGCGCTTGCGGTACGTGTGTCCCGTTGCGCGCGGCGGGCGTGTAGGTTTGCGCGAAACGCTCGAGCGTCGCCGTGCCGTAGCTCGCCTCGAGCACCGCAGGCTGGTCGGCGAGTGCACGGAGAAACGGCAGCGTTGTCGGTACGCCTTCGACGGCGTACTCGTCGATCGCCCGACGCATGCGCGCAAGCGCCGCTTCGCGCGCCGGCGCCCAGACAACGAGTTTGGCGATGAGCGAATCGTAGTCGGGCGGAATCGTCCAGCCGGCATAGGCTGCGGAATCGACCCTCACGCCCAAGCCGCCCGGCTCGCGATACGCGATAATGGTTCCTGGCGCCGGACGGAAGTTTTGTGCCGGGTCTTCCGCATTGACGCGCACTTCGATCGCCGATCCCTCAAAGCGTACGTCACTCTGCTCGTAACCCAAAGGCTCGCCCGCGGCAATGCGAATCTGCTCGCGCACGAGGTCAAAGCCGGTGATCATTTCAGTGATCGTGTGCTCGACTTGGATGCGCGTGTTCATTTCCAGAAAATAGAACTGGTCGCCGGAGACGAGACACTCGATGGTGCCGGCGGAATCGTACCCGATCGCTTTGGCCGCGCGGACGCCGGCTTCGCGCATCGCGATCTTCACGCGCTCGGGAACAATCGCGGGAGTCTCTTCCCAGAGTTTTTGGTGACGCCGCTGGAGCGAACAGTCGCGTTCGCCGAGATGCACGACGTTGCCGTGACGATCCGCTACGATTTGCAGCTCGACGTGCTTAGGGTCTTCCAGATAGCGCTCGGCATAGATCGTTTCATCTTTAAAGTAGGCTTGCGCTTCGCGGCGCGCGGTCTCAAACGCCGACGACAGTTCGTCCATGGTGTGCGCGACCTTTAAACCCTTGCCGCCGCCGCCCGCGGCCGCTTTGAGCGCGAGCGGTAAACCGTACTGCTGCGCCGCCGCTCGCGCTTCGGCGATGCTCGCAACGGCGGCGGTGCCGCCGGGTACGAACGGCACGCCGGCCTTCTCCATGGCGCGGCGCGCGCGCAGCTTGTCACCCATCGCGTCGATGGCGTCGGGGTGCGGGCCGATCCACGTCAATCCTGCCGCTTCGACGCTGCGCGCGAACGCGGCGTTCTCGGCGAGAAATCCGTAGCCGGGGTGGATTGCTTGCGCCTCCGCTTGCAGCGCAACGGCGATGATCTTGTCGCCGTCGAGATAACTCTGCGCCGGCGGCGCAGGCCCGATGCGATGCGCTTCGTCGGCGAGCGCGACGTGTAACGATTGTTCGTCCGGGTCGGAGTAGACGGCGACGCTTGCAATGCCCATCTCGCGCGCGGTCCGGATGACGCGAACTGCGATCTCACCGCGATTGGCGATGAGGATTTTGCGGAACGGAGCGACGCAGTCGCTCAATTCACGAACCTGGTTCTGGCGGATACATACCCATTGCGTGATAGCCGGCATCCACGAAATGTACGTCGGCCGTCACTGACGACGAGAGATCGGATGCTAAGAAGACCGCCATGTCGCCGACGTCGTCTTGCGTCACGTTGCGGCGTAACGGCGCGACTTTCGGAACGATGTCGAGGATCTTTGAAAATCCACCGACTTGACGCGAACTCGCGGTTTTAATGGGCCCGGCTGAGATCGCATTGACGCGAATTCCGCGGTCGCCGAGATCGAACGCAATGTACCGCACCATTGCCTCCAGCGCCGCTTTGGCGATGCCCATGAGATTGTAGTTGGGAACGATCTGCGTGGCGCCCAGATACGTCATCGCCATCACCGACGCGTTATCGTTCAACGAGCCGCGCAGCGCCGAAACCAACGCAACGAGCGAGTAGGCCGACACGTCGAGCGCCAACGCGAAGCCGCCGCGCGACGTGTCGAACACCTTGCCGGCCAGGTCTTCTTTGTTGGCAAATGCGATCGAGTGCACGAGCGCATCGAGCTTGCCGAACTCTGCATCGAGCGTTTCGCGCATAGCCCTCAGCGACGCGTCGTTAGAGACGTCGCATTCGACGGCCGGACCGCCTAACTCGCCGGCCAGTTTTTCGACCTCGTCCTTGACGCGTTCGCCCTGATACGTCAGCGCGACGGATGCGCCATGCTGGTGCAGTTTACGCGCGATGCCCGTGGCAATGGACCAGCGATTGGCAACGCCGGTAACCAGTGCGCGCTTTCCCTCCAATAACTTCACGTTGCACTACATACCATTGAAGGGGCTTGCGTCCTGTCGCGCGCGAAATCCGGCCGACCATGAGCCTGAAGAAGCGAGCTTGGCTTCAAACGGCGGTTTCAATACCGGTCATCTGCCTGCTGTTCTTTCTGCCGGCAGGCACGTTTGCGTATTGGCAGGCCTGGGTGCTGCTCGCCATTATGTTCGCCGTCGGCGGGGTCACGTCGGCCTACTTTTGGCGAAGAGACCCATCGCTGCTAGAACGTCGCATGCGCATCGCCGAGAAAGAGCCGGCCCAAAAAGTCATCGTGACGCTGTACTATTCCCTGCTGGCGTGCATCGTGGTGCTGTCGGCGCTGGACCATCGGATGCAGTGGTCTAGAGACGTGCCGGCGCTCGTCGCTCTGGGCGACATATTGGTGATTGCCGGATCGTATCTGTATTTCATCGTTTTTCGCGAAAACAGTTTTGCCGGCGCCACGATCCGCGTATCGGACGATCAGAGGGTAATTTCGACGGGCCCGTACGCCATCGTGCGTCATCCACTGTACGACGGTCTGCTGCTGATGTGCGTCGGCATTCCGCTCGGACTCGGCTCGTATTGGGCGCTGTCGCTCGTCATTCCGATCTTCGCGTTGGTCGTCTTACGATTGACGAACGAAGAAGCAGTATTGGTTAGGCATTTGTCCGGCTACGACGAGAGGACTTTACTAAGCCGGCACTCGCCGGATCTACCCGGCGAGCCGACGCGGCGTCAAGTCGAGTGAAAACCCGAGCGCTGAGGAACGCGCGGAATCGTCCCCCAGCCGCTAGAAAGGTACGGTCGTATGAGGAATGCCGGCTTAACTCAACCAGCCTTTAGAGATGGAGGCATGCGAACCGCTCGTTGCTCATGCGGAAGCGTAGAAATAGAAGCTTTTGGTACTCCCATTACGAGTGTCGTCTGCTATTGCGACTCTTGCCAGAAAGGCTCCCAGCAGATCGAGGCATTGACGAACGCCGCTCCAATTTTGGGTCCAGATGGTGGAACCGCGTATATTCTTTATCGTAAAGATCGCATAACATACCCAACGGGTGCCGAGCTTCTAAGAGGCTATAAGGTCGAGGAGAAATCGACTACGAGCCGAGTCGTTGCTACGTGCTGCAATTCGGCCATGGTAATGCGATTTGATGATGCAAAGCACTGGGTGCCCGTGTATCGAACGCGTTTTCGGGGCGACGTGCCTCCCTTGCAATGGCGTATTTGTACAAAATTCAAGCCCGAGAATGCCGAGCTTCCGACGGATATTCCAAGTTCCCCGATGTACCCCGCCGGATTTATGTGGAAGCTCCTGGCCTCGAAAATGTCAATGCTGTTTAGCAAATAGGATCAAGCCGCCTCACAGCGGGATATTCCCATGCTTGCGCTGGGGGCGCGTGACCCGCTTATCGCGCAACATCTCGAGTGCATCGGCGACGACCGCCCGCGTGCGGCGCGCTTCAATCACGTCGTCCACATAGCCGCGTCCAGCGGCGATGTATGGATCGGCGAAGCGCTCGGTGTACTCGTTGATGAGTTCGGCGGTTTTTGCCTCTGTATTGCCGGCGCCCGCGATTTCGCGGCGGAAGATCGTTTTGACGGCGCCCTCAGCGCCCATCACGGCGATTTCGGCGGTCGGCCAGGCGAGGTTGACGTCCGCGCGGATGTGTTTGCTAGCCATGACGTCGTAAGCGCCGCCGTATGCCTTGCGCGTGATGATGGTGATCTTCGGCACCGTCGCCTCTGCAAAGGCGTACAGCAACTTGGCGCCGTGTAAAATGATGCCGCCGTACTCTTGATCGGTTCCCGGAAGAAAACCGGGCACGTCCACCAGCGTGAGCAACGGAATGTTGAACGCGTCGCAGAAGCGCACGAATCGTGCCGCCTTCACGGACGACTTCGTATCGAGGACGCCGGCCAGCACGTTGGGTTGATTGGCGACGATGCCGATTGCGCGCCCATCCACGCGCCCGAAGCCGCAGATAATGTTTTGTGCGTAGAGCGGTTGAATTTCCAAGAAGTCGCCGTAATCCACGACGCCCTTGACGACTTCGTGCATTTCGTACGGCTTGTTCGGCGCATCCGGTACCAACTCGTCAAGCTGCGGAACGAGCCGGTGCGGATCGTCGTCGCAATCGTACTGCACCGGAGTCTCCCGGTTATTCTGCGGTATGAACGAGAACAGGTCGCGGGTCAGTGCAAACAGTTGCGCTTCGTTCTCCGCCGTCAAATGGGCGACGCCGCTGCGAGTCGCGTGCGTTAGAGCGCCGCCGAGTTCCTCGAACGAGACGTCTTGGCCGGTTACCGTCTTAATGATCTCGGGGCCGGTGATGAACATCTGCGAGATCTTTTCGGTCATGATGATGAAGTCGGTCATCGCCGGAGAGTAGACGGCGCCGCCGGCGCACGGCCCAGCGACTAAACTAATCTGCGGGACGACGCCGCTGGCTTGTACGTTGCGCCAAAAGATTTCGGCATAGCCGCCCAACGATACGACGCCTTCTTGAATGCGCGCGCCGCCCGAATCGTTGATGCCGATAAGCGGCGATCCGGTGCGCACTGCAAGGTCCATGATCTTGCAAATCTTCTCGGCGAAGGCTTCGCCGAGCGATCCGCCGAGAACCGAAAAATCCTGCGAGAAGAGAAAGACTTGCCGTCCGTCGATCGTCGCGCGTCCCGTGATAACGCCGTCACCGAGAAACTCTTTCTCGTCGAGCCCGAACGCATTGGCGCGGTGCACGACGAACCGATCGAACTCGACGAACGACGCCTCGTCCACCAGAGCATCGACGCGTTCGCGCGCGGATTTCTTTCCGCGACCGTGCTGGCGCTCGAGCCCGTCAACGCCTGCCGGTGCGGCGGATTGCTCGCGTTTTGCTTGCAGCTCCCGATATTTGTCGGCGCGGCTCTTCACCGGCTCATCCTTGCACCTACGAAGGGACGGTTCCTAGACCGCGCAAAAATGACCAAATATGATGCGAACCGCCTGTTGTGCGCTCCTTTTCGCCCTTATTGCGATTGCGCCGGGGTTCCCGACGCCGCCCCCGATACCGCCGGAGCGCGCCGTTGCCGAAACGATGTATGGAACGTCGGTAACCGATCCGTACCGCTACTTCGAAAATATGGACGATCCCGTGGTGAAAAAGTTTTTCCGCGATCAAAACACGTATACCCGAGCGGTTCTCGCTCGACTGGACGGGGCGCGCGAGCAGTTATTTCGGCGCATCGCGCAGCTCGATAACGCCGGCGTCTCGGTGAGCAGCGTCTCGCGGGTCGGCCCATACTATTTCTATGAAAAGCTCAATCCCGGCGAAAACAGCTTACGGCTTTACGTTCGTCGCGTTGACGGCGGCGACGAGCGCGTGCTGGTCAATCCGGAAACGCTTGCGAAAGCGGGCCAGCATTACACGATCAACTACTACCTTCCGTCACTCGATGGTTCGAAGGTCGCGTACGGCATCTCCGAAGGCGGGTCGGAGGCTGAGGTGATTCACGTTGTCGACACCGCAACCGGCCAAATTCTTCCCGATGCGATCGACCGCGCGTACTACATCGGTGCGACGAGCTGGCTTCCCGGCAGCAACGAGTTCTACTACGTGCGCTTTCCGAAGCTCCAACCAGGCGAACCGCTGACCGACAAAGAGACTCGCGCCGTCGCGTATCTGCACGTGCTCGGTCGCGATCCGGATAACGACGTCGCGGTCTTCGGCTACGGCGTTAACGCGAGGGTGCCGTTCGGGTTGACGGATTTTCCAATCATCAGCTACTCGCCCGTTTCGCCGTACATCGTTGCTACCGTTGTGAACGGCGTCAAGAACGAACGAACGATCTACGCCACGCGCACCGACCGCCTGGAGTCGGCCGACGTTACCTGGACGAAGGTTGCCGGCGAATCGGATGACGTGACGGGCTACGATCTGCGTGGTTCGACGATCTATCTTTTAACGCACAAGGATGCGCCGACGTTCAAGATCGTCGCCACGTCGCTGGAGGCGCCCGACGCCACCAACGTGCGCACCGTGGTCGCGGCAACCAAGAACGTCATCGTCGATCTCGAGATGGCGAGCGACGGACTCTACGTGCTCTCGCATGAGGGCGGCTTCGGTCGCATCACACGTGTGACCATTCCAAACGACGGATCGGCCGGAACGGCGACCGCCGTCAAGCCGCCCTACCGCGGTTCGATAACGGCAATTGCAACAGATCCACGAGAACCCGGCGTCGTCTTTGGATTGACCGGCTGGACGCATTCGCTGCTTTACTACACGGCCGACGCCGCCGGGGCGGTCAGCGATACGCATCTCAAACCACTCGCACATGTGGATACCGCACCGTATACGTCCTTGGAAGTGATGGCGCGCGGCGGCGACGGCACCATGGTGCCGCTCTCCGTCATATATAAGAAGGGCATAAAGCGCGACGGTTCCCACCCGGCGTACTTGGAAGGCTACGGCGCTTACGGCATTACCCTAGAACCGTCGTTTAGCTCAACGCGCATCGCATGGTTGGAACGCGGCGGCGTTTTCGCCGTCTGCCATCCGCGCGGCGGAGGCTGGTTCGGAGAGGACTGGCATCGCGCCGGCATGATCGCGACGAAGCCGCACACGTGGGAAGACTTCATCGCGTGCGGACGCTACCTCGTCGACCGGCACTACACGTCGCCGGAGCATCTTGCGGGCGAGGGAACGAGTGCCGGAGGCATCACGATTGGCCGTGCGATCACCTCCGAACCGCATTTGTTCGCCGCGGCCCTCGACGTCGTGGGCGTGAGCAACGCATTACGCTCTGAGTTCACGCCGAACGGACCGCCGAACATTCCGGAGTTCGGATCGGTGAAGACGGAAGCGGGTTTCCGCGCGCTCTACGCGATGGACGCATATCAGCACGTCGTGCCCGGAACCGCGTATCCTGGGGTGATGCTGATTACCGGATACAACGATCCGCGCGTCTCGTCGTGGGAACTCGCAAAGTTCACCGCTCGCCTTGCGCGCGCAACGGCGAGCGGGCGGCCGATTCTACTCCGCGTTGACTACGATGCAGGGCACGGTTTCTTAGCCGCCTCGCGTGAGCAGAGCGAGCAGCTTCTCACCGACGAATTCGCCTTTCTGCTGTGGCAGTGCGGCGACCCGGCCTTCGCGGGCATTCCGACGCACGTCTATCCGAGGCAATCCGCAGCGCGATGACGTGACGTTTCCCCGTGGATGAAGCAACTCTCCTCATGCAGCGCGTCCGGGTGCGGGATACCGGCGCGTTCGAGGCGCTCTACGACCGGTATAACCGTTTGGTATACGGAGTGGCGTTGCGCGTCCTGGGGGAACCGGCAGCGGCGGAAGACGTGACGCAAACGATCTTCCTGAAGCTGTGGACCGAGCCGGCCAGCTTCATTGCGGGGAACTTCAACGCATGGATCGTTCGGGTCGCGCGAAACCGCGCAGTCGATGCCCTGCGCTCGCGTACCGCGCGCCAGCACGACGAGCTGCCCGAAACGCTACCGGCACAGGACGCGATCGAAGATACCGCTTTGGCCGAGCTCGACGCGCAAGCCGTGCGCGGCGCGCTCGCGCAACTCCCCGAGGAGCAACGCCGGCTTATAGAACTCGGCTTTTTCGGTGGCGTGACACACCATGAAATTGCGCGGAGCACCGGTATTCCGTTGGGAACGGTCAAGACGCGCATTCGCAGCGGCTTGCGGCGATTGCGATCGGCGCTCGACGGTCTGGTGAGCGTATGAATACGCACGACGAGATGATCGACAACGTGGCCGTCTACGCGTTGGGCGCATTGCCGGCGAACGAGGCGCATGCGGTGGCCGCCCATCTGCGTACTTGCGCTGAGTGCCGTCAAGAGTACGACGCTCTGCGTCCAGCCGTGACGGCCATGGCTTCGAGCGCGGAAGTGAACGATGCCAACGGTCCGGGCCCGCTGCTCAAGGCGCGCATCATGCGGGAAGTGCGGCGCACTGCGCCCGCGCGCGTTCCGGCGAATCGTAGCCAGACCTGGAGTGCCGCCGCCGCTGCCGTCGTCGTGGCAGCCGGCGGAATTTTTGCCGTTGCATCGCTCGTCACCGGCCACATGCATCGCGATGCGCAGATGATCGCCGCGCAATCGGAAGCATTAGGCGATCTGGCGGCCGGTAAACGCTACCGCTTCGCTGACGGCGCCGTCGTCGTGCGCGGAACGCATTTGTACGTCACGATGCCCAAGATGCACATGCCACCCAAGGGCATGGTCTATCAAGCATGGACGCTTCCGAAGGGTTCGAAGAAGATGGCGCCCTCCATCACATTCATGCCGAGCAACGGCGAGACGGTGGTGAGGCTACCTCAATCGGCAGACGGGGTCACGGCCGTGGCCGTGAGCGTCGAACCCGCGGGCGGCTCGTTGCAGCCGACGAGCAAGCCCATCGCAGTCGCCGTTCTGTAACGCCCTAAATCCAAACCGCGGTTTCCGTCGTTTCTTTGCGCGACACGTCTCGTTTCGAGCGCATCGCTCGAGAAAGGAAACTCATGCGAAAACTCGCTGCAATCATAGCGCTCGTCTCTTGCGCTGCGTTCCCGGCCGCCGCATCCGCGAAGCTCATGCCTGGTCTGATGGATCAGTCAACGCGCTTCTCCGGATCGTGCTGCGTCTATACCGGCGCCCCGGCCCTCGCGGTCACGCTGTCGATGGTCGAGGCCGGCGGCGGTCCGAAGGATTTCTCCACCGCTGCGCTGCTCAAACGTCTCACCGGGCCACTCTTTGGTGCCGAAGTCGCGAAACTCACGAAGCAATACGGTAAGGAGCAAGTCGGACAGCTTCTCAAGACCTTCGATTTCGTCGTCAACGATTCGCTGCGCATCGTCACGATGAAAGGTGTGCTGTTGCCGAGCCGGCCGAATCCCGATCCCAATGACGGCAAAGCGCTGTCAGCCGCCTTGTGGTCTGCCGGACAAACCGGCGAAGGCTTCAACGTCGAAGTGATGCTCGATCGCGCCGTGTCGCATCCGATTCACGTTGAAGTGATGAAGGACATTGACGCTAAATACGGCTTGGGCGTCGACGCGCAATACCACGCGATTCTCACCACCGCGATGAAAGATCTGGCTGCGGCCTATCATCTTCCCACGGCGATGTAAATCCAAGCCGGCCCCACGCACTACGAGGAGCGGCGCGAGCGGCGCTGCTCCTCGGCGTTGCAGCCATCTTCCTACGAATACTTTCGCTAAACTGCGCGCGGCGTTCTTCCTCTTTAGCTCCGGAGTCCATGGGAATGGCCATGCGCCGCTAACGAAGGCTTTGGTATACTGTGCAGCGTGAGCGCGAAACCGGTTCTCATCGCAGGCGCGGGTCCGACGGGCCTCATGCTCGCGCTCCAGTTGGTCCGACGCGATATCCCGGTTCGAATCATCGACGAAGCGTCAGGGCCGGGAGAACGGTCGCGCGCTATGGTGGTGCAGGCACGAACGCTCGAGTTCTACCGTCAGCTCGGATTTGCGAAAGAACTCGTCGACGACGGTATCGTCGTGCGCGACATCCATCTTCGCACGAGCGACAGCAACCAGCACTCGCGTGAGATCGTGCACCTCGATCTCGGCGATTTGGGCGACGGCATCAGTCCCTTCCCGTTTGCCCTCGCATACCCGCAGGACGATCACGAGCGATTCTTAACCGACCGTCTCGCGGAGAGTGGAACGCACGTCCAATGGAGCGCCAAGCTGAAGCGTTTCACGCAAACCGGTGGTGGAATTGACGCGACGATTGCGGATACCGCCGGCAGCAGCGATGTGGCCGCGAGCTATCTCTGCGGTTGCGACGGCGCGCATTCCGTCGTTCGTCAGCAAATGGGTGTGGGGTTTGCGGGCGCCACCTACGAGCAGTTATTCTTCGTCTGCGATTGCAAGATCGAATCCGGTTTCAGTTCCGATCTCATCGTGACGCTGGGCGAGCGGGCGCTCGTGCTGCTCTTCCCGGTGCGATCGTCCGGCATGCAGCGATTGATCGGCTTGATTCCACCGGGCGTCGGTGACCCGGAGCACGCGACGTTTGAAACTATTCGCGCCGGCGTGGAAGCGTTGCTCGGAAGGCGCGTTGTCGAGGTGAACTGGTTTTCGATCTATCGTGTCCATCATCGCGTGGCCGAACGATTTCGGGTCGACCGCGCCTTCATTCTGGGCGACGCGGCGCACATCCATAGCCCCGTCGGCGGTCAAGGCATGAACACCGGGATCGGCGATGCGGTCAATCTCGGATGGAAAATCGCGGACGTTCTGCGCGATTATGCCAGCGCTTCAACTCTCGATAGTTTCGAAGAAGAGCGCATCGGCTTCGCTCGTCAGTTAGTCGCTACCACCGACCGCGCGTTCACGGCAATCGTACGCGGCGGAGTCGCCGGGACCGTTACGCGTGAGTTCGTGATGCCGTGGGCGGTCGCGCTTGCGACCAGGCTGCGGTTCGTGCGGCATGCCTTCTTTAGCACCGTCTCCCAAACCGCGATTCATTACGGCGATTCGATGTTGAGCGAAGGTCGAGCCGGGCGGATTCGCGGAAGCGACCGTTTACCGTGGGTTGCGTCATGCAATAACTTTGCGCCGTTGCAGTCGCTGGATTGGCAGCTCCACGTCTTCGGCGCAGCCGCAGCGACCGTCGAAGGTCTCTGCCGGCGTACCGGCATAGCACTTCAGCGGTTCGATTGGAGTCAGGATGCCGGTCGTGCCGGCTTCGCGCGCGACGCGTCATATCTCGTGCGCCCCGACGGTTATGTTGCCGTCGCCGCCGAAGCGGCGCAGACGGCAGCACTTGAAACCTACGTCACCAAATTCCGAGCATCGCCTTGACGTCGTCGGACGCCATCGTATGCGGATCCCATGGCGGCGTAAACGTGATCTCGACGTTCGCGTTTTGGACGCCGTCGATTGCGAGCACGCGATCCTTGACGGACTGCATGAACATCGGACCGACCGGACACATCGGCGACGTCAGCGTCATCATCACGCTGACGTTCTCACCGTTTTCTCCTTCGGTGGTGATGTCGTAGACGAGTCCCAGTTCGAGAATGCCCAAGTTGAGTTCGGGATCTTTCACTTCAACGAGCGCTTCGCGCACTTGCTCGACGGTTGGCATGCTAGCGAGGTAGGCGACGAGGGAGGCGAAATCCTGCGGAAACGAAACTTCGGCACGGTGGATTCGAGTTACTTATAAGGTAAGATAAGGTAGGAGGAACTTTCGGGCAATGTCGATGTGGGAGCCTTTCACCGAGCGAGCGCGGCGCAGCATCGTACTTGCTCAAGAAGAAGCTCAGCGTCTCGGAAACAACTATATCGGGACCGAGCACATTTTGCTCGGCATCATTTCCGAAGGCGAGAGCTTAGCCGCTAAAGTTTTGGAGTCGCTTGGCGTCAACCTGGCCAAGGTGCGTCAGGAAGTCGAGGCGATCGTCGGGCGCGGCGGACAGACGGTTCAGCAAGAGATGGTCTTTACTCCGCGCGCCAAGCGCGTGATCGAGCTCGCGTTCGAAGAGGCGCGTCAGCTCAACCACAACTATATCGGCACCGAGCACTTGCTCCTCGGCTTGATTCGCGAAGGGGAAGGCGTCGCAGCGCGCGTCCTCACCAATCTTGGCGTCGATCCGGCGAAAGTTCGCGTGCAAACGACCTCGCTGCTCGGCGCGGAAGGGCAACCGCAAGCTCCCAAGGGCAAGAGCAAGACGCCGACGCTCGACGCGTACGGTCGCGATCTCACGCAACTCGCCCGCGACAACAAACTCGATCCGGTCATTGGCCGCAACAACGAGATCGAGCGCGTCATTCAGATTCTCTCGCGGCGCACCAAGAACAATCCGGCGCTCATCGGCGAGCCGGGCGTCGGCAAGACGGCGATCGCTGAAGGTTTGGCGCAACGCGTCATCAAGGGCGATATTCCCGAACCGCTGCGAGACCGTCGCGTCATCACGCTCGATCTCGCAGGATTAGTCGCCGGCACGAAGTATCGCGGCGAGTTCGAAGAGCGCATGAAGCGCGTGATGGATGAGATCCGTGGCGCTGCCGGCGAGATCATCCTTTTCATTGACGAACTGCACACGCTGGTCGGTGCCGGCGCGGCCGAAGGCGCGATCGATGCGAGCAACATCATCAAGCCGGCCCTCGCACGCGGCGAACTGCAGTGCATCGGCGCGACGACGCTCAACGAGTTCCGCAAGCACATCGAAAAAGATTCCGCGCTGGAACGGCGTTTCCAACCCGTCATGGTCGGCGAGCCGACCGTCGACGAAACGATCGAAATCCTCAAAGGCCTGCGCGACCGGTACGAAGCGCACCATAAAGTGCAAATTACGGATGAAGCGCTGGCCGCAGCGGCTCGCTTAGGCGACCGCTACATTACCGACCGGTTCTTGCCGGATAAAGCCGTGGATCTCATCGACGAAGCGAGTTCGCGCGTGCGCTTGCAAGCGACGCTGCCGCCTCCGGCAATTCGTGAAGCCGACACGCAACTGCGCAAGCTGCTTGCCGAAAAAGAAGCGGTCGTCAAAAACCAAGAGTTCGATAAGGCGGCGACGATTCGCGATCGCGAGGAGAAGCTGCGGCTTGAAAAATCGCAACTCGAACAAGAGTGGAAGGATCGCAAAGCCGCCGGCGAGCGCGTTCTCAAAGTAACCGCCGGAGAACATTGCCGAGATCGTCGCGGCCTGGACGAAGATTCCGGTCAGCCGCTTGGCGCAAGCCGAAACCGAAAAACTGCTCAAGATGGGCGAGCTGCTGCACGAACGCATCGTCGGACAAGACGAAGCGGTTACGGTCATCACGCGCGCCATCCGCCGCTCCCGCGCCGGTTTGAAGAATCCGAGCCGTCCGATCGGTTCGTTCATCTTCCTCGGGCCGACGGGCGTCGGCAAAACCGAGGTTGCGCGCAGCGTCGCGGCATTCATGTTCGACGACGAAGAGTCCATGATCCGCATCGACATGTCGGAGTACATGGAGAAGTACTCGGTGAGCCGTCTCGTCGGGGCGCCTCCGGGATACGTTGGTTATGAGGAAGGCGGCCAACTCACCGAAGCGGTCCGTCGGCGGCCCTATTCCGTCGTGCTGCTCGACGAGATCGAAAAGGCGCATCCCGACGTCTTCAACTTGTTGCTCCAAGTGCTCGAAGACGGGCGCCTAACCGATTCTCAGGGACGCCAAGTGGACTTCAAGAACAGCGTCATCATCATGACGAGCAATGTTGGCGCGACCGGCATGACGACGACCACCGATATCGGGTTCCGTCCGGAGCGCACGTCTTCTAGCGACGAAGCGAAAGCGTACGAACGCATGAAGAATCGTGTGCTGGAAGAGGTCAAGCAAACGTTCCGCCCGGAGTTTCTCAACCGCGTCGACGAAGTCATCGTGTTCCATCAGCTGACGCGCGACGAGATCGAGAAGATCGTCACGCTCGAACTCGCGAAAGTCATTCGCGAAGTGCGCGCACAAGAGATGGAGCTCAAAGTTACTGACGGCGCTAAGGGCGTGCTCGCGAAGAAGGGCTGGGATCCGCAGTTTGGCGCGCGTCCGTTGCGCCGCGCAATCCAGCGCATGGTCGAAGACGAACTGGCGGAGGAGATGCTCAAGGGCAACTTCGCTTCCGGCGATCACATTCTCGGCGACGTCGATCCGGACGATCCGGAGAAGATCAAGTACGCCAAGATCCCGTCGGTCGAGCCGCCTGCGGCTCCGCCGCAGAGCGAACGCGCCGTTACGTAGTCGAAGCCGTGACGCATGCTGGCATTGCTGTTGTCAGCGGTCGTCGCGCAGACGACACCCTCGCCGTCTCCGACGCTGAGCGTTTCGCCGCTCAGCGTCAATCTTAATCCGGCGCAAGAACGCATCGTCAACGTCACCGGCGCCACCGCACCCCTGACGTTGACGCTCGACCAACGTATCGTTAACGTTGCGCGCATCCGCCGACGGAGACGATGGTCACGATCGATGCGACGCAGCAGACCGGTACCGATACGTTGCATGTCACGGATGCTAACGGCGCGACGGCCGACGTGGCGATACGCGTTGCCTTCAATGCCGGAACCATTCTGCCGCAAACGATGCTCAACGTCACCGGCAATCCGGCGCAACCGGATTGGCTCGCCGGCGCGATCAGAAATGGGTCGCGCACGTCACGCAGATCATGCCGTACGCAAACATGTCGGCCAGCGTTATCGCAGCCGCCGGCGCCCTTGGCAGCCGGGCGCGAGCGCGCAGTTTCCCGTTGCAGTGCAGATTACCAGCGACGGCCGGTACTTCGATCAGAACGGCACGACGATGGTGACGGTGCAAAACGCTGCGCTGCCGCCGTTCGATCCAGGCTCCTGTTCTACGACGACGATCCCGAACACGTCAGCGCCGACGGCGTGCTATTTCGCGGAACGGTCAGCCGCGGCGCAGCCGGCGCGCCTCTACTATTATCACGACGACGCGGACGATGCGCGGCAACTCATCGTGGTGCTGCAGAACACGGGCGACGCGCCGGCGTCCGTGCAACTGACCGACGCGATTGCCGGCCCGAATATCGACGTGATGCAGGTCGGAGCAATCGCTGAGCGAGGCGATTCCTCTTAACGAAGTCGGCGCAGGAAAGCGTCGTCGTTCGACTTCCGCAGAATCAGCCGTATCTCGTCTCGAATCTGACGATGACGTCGCGGCAACTTATCGCCGGAACGGCCGACGTGCGCGTGCTCTCCGGCGGCCCGGTACAGGTAACCGTGCTCGGCGTTTCCCCGGGGGTTGATCCGCAAACGCTCTGGGCGGTCCGCTTTTGCCGGGCGACGGCCACCATCGCACCGGCGTCTTTTCGATCGCCGGTTTGGGCAACGATCGCTTGACATATTCCGTCGGGCGGCGACGATGCGACGGTGGTTCTGGGCGACACGGAGCCGACGCCGCCCAACGCGGACGCTTCCGGCGACCGGCCACGACTACGGCGATTACGGCATCGTGCACACCATCGACGTGACGCTGAACAATCCCGGCAACGCGCCGGCGACGGTCTATCTCTTTATGCAGCCGCTTGCCGGTCCGGCGCGCGGAACTTTCCTCGTCGACGGAAACTCCGTCGACGTTGGCTGCGTGCGCGTTCCTTCGCGGTACCAAGTGACGGCGTTCAACCTGGCGCCGGGTCAGAGTTCGCATGTCCGTGGTGCAAACGATGACCGACGGCGGCTCGTTTTATCCCGTGCGCCTTGGCTTGAGCACGACGGCGCCGTTGCCGACAGCGCCCCCGATTACCGCGCCCGACGGATGCTTCCCAAAGGCGCAATCGGCCGCGAGCCAATGAATGCGGCGACGGCGAATCGAAGATCGTTCTCCTCGTTCGCCTTCTCAATGCCATCGATCAAGGGCCGGCATTCGTTTGAAGATCTAAAGGAACGGATCGCCGAAGGCGGCCGTCGCCCGAGCACGCGAAGCCTGCGACGCTATCTCGCCATCTTGGGCAACGCCGGCTTTCCCATCTATTTCGATCGCGCCGCAAACGTCTATCGCTTTGCCGAAGGCTATAGTCTACGCCAGCTCGACCTCAGCAGCGGCGAACTCTTCGGACTCGTCGCACTGCGATCGCTCGGCGCGAGCATCGGCGGAACGATTGGAGCGTCCATTGACGACGTGGCCGAGAAACTCGTCGGCAGCGCCGGACGCAGCGCCCGCGCCAAAGTAGCGGCGCGCTCGCCGGTTGCATTTCGCCTCTCCGAAATTGCGCTCGACAAACGCGGGGAGCAGGCCTTCAGCGAAACTTTCTTCCGCCGAACGATCTTCGCGCAGCGTCCGCTTCACGTATCGGGATAAAGAAGGACGCAGCAGCGCGCGCACGGTGGACCCGTACGGCTTCATCATCAACGCCGGACGCGTCTATTGCGTGGCGTTCGATCACACTCGCAACGATAAGCGCACCTTTGCCGTAGATAACGTGAGCGATCCGCTGGTTCTGGCGACGCACGTTTCACGCGGCCGACCGATTTCGACGTCGAAGCCTACGCCGCCGCGTCGATCAGCGGCGTGCTACACAACGATAGCACGGTGGAGGTGCGCGTGCGCTTCGCCAAACGCGTCGCCAAAGCGGCGGCCGCCGCGCGCGTGGTCAGCGATCGCACCATTACGCGCAAGCGCGACGGTTCGGTTGAGATCGCGTATCGCGTCGCCGACGCCGACGAACTCGTGCGGTGGGTTCTCGGTTGGGGCGCGCAAGCCGGAGATCGTCGAACCGCAATCCGTTCGCGACCGCATCGCGGAGCTCGCCCGAGTATCGCCGCGAAGTACCCTAGCTAATCGGTGACTGCGCCGATCCCAGTTACTCGTTCCATCGAGGACACGCCCTTATGTAACGAGACCCGCAGAAGCGATTGCCGCTGCGGGTCTCGACGTATTCACGCACTTCCTCGCCTGTTTGGCTACCTGGTCGGAGAGCCCCACCGACGCCGGGAAGCGGTTTGACTCTTGCCACGCATCGCCGTTCATCACGGCGTTTGCGATGTTGCATCGGTCGCGAACGATACGCTCGTCGCACTTCGATTTTAAGTTCGAAGCCAGAAGAGCGTAGCACCGAGAACGCGCGTCGGACAAGCGCTCGGCGGCCGCAATTCACATGCTTTCCACAAGTTTTTTTGCTTTATGCACACCGAAACAGGTTTAGAGCATGTTGAGCGTCACTGGTCTTAATCGCCCAAAGCTTCTTCGGCACGTTGCCGATCGACGGAATTCGCTGCGATGCGGCAGAGGGCAGCGTGGAGCACGTGCACGTGCAACTGCAGCTCTTCAATCGTGGGCGGCCGGTGCCGGTGCCGGCGCAGATCGGCATTCCGCAAACCGGAGCATGCCTCTATTGGCTGCACACGCATAGCAACGACGGCTTCATTCATATCGAGTCCCCGGTGCGGCGCACGTTTACGCTCGGGCAATTCTTCGATATTTGGGGGCCGGACTTGAGTTGGAACCGCGCCGGTGCAGTCGCCGCTTCGCGCGGCACGCGGTTGCGCGTGTGGGTCAACGGCGTGCCGTGGCACGGAAACGATCCGCGCGACATCGTGCTGCGCGATCGGGAAACGGTCGTGATTCAAAACGGGCCGCCGTTTGCGAAACCGGCCCGGCGCGGATTGGTCGAAATTCTAAGCCTCGACGGTCATCACCTGAGCCTCGAAGCGATCGAAGCGGTCGCCGATGGCGCGCCGGTCGAGATCGCGGCCGAGGCGCGCGCGCGGGTGGAACGAGCGCGCGAGTTCGTCGATCGCAATTTCGCTGAAGGCAAAACGATCTACGGCGTGACGACCGGCTTCGGACGGTCTGGCGAACGTTTCGATCGCGCCCGAAGATGCCGCGCAACTGCAACTCAACCTCGTGCGCAGCCATGCCGCCGGCACCGGGCGCACCGCTCGACCGGCGCATCGTCCGCGCCGCCGCAGTGCTGCGCGCTAATGCGCTAGCCGCCGGTCACTCCGGCATCAAACCGGAGACGCTCGATCTCATTCTCGACATGCTTGCGGCACGGCGTCACGCCGGTCGTACCCGCGCAGGGCTCCGTCGGCGCCAGCGGCGATCTTGCGCCGCTCGCGCATATGGCGCTGACGCTCATCGGCGAAGGAGAAGCGTATTACGGCGACGAGCGATTGCCGAGCACCGTTGCGTTCGAGCGTGCCGGCTTGCAGCCGATCGTGCTCGGCGCCAAGGAAGGCCTCGCGCTCGTCAACGGCACGCAGTTCATGACGGCGATCGCGGCGCTTGGTATCTTGCGCGCCGAACGGCTGGCGGCCGTCGCAGATGTCATCGGCGCGATCTCGCTGGAAGCGTATCTCGGCAGCGAACGCGTCTTCGACCGGCGCCTGAACGATCTTCGGCCGCATCCCGGTCAAGAGCGCGTTGCCGCAAACCTTGCGCGCGCTCTTGCAAGGCTCGCAGATCGTCGCCTCCCACGCGCAGTGCGATCGGGTGCAAGATCCCTATTCGTTCCGATGCATTCCGGTCGTGCACGGCGCGGTGCGCGACGCAATCGCCTACGTGCGGCACACGACCGAAATCGAGGCGAACTCTGTCACCGATAATCCGCTCGTCTTTCCCGATGACGGCGATTTCGTTTCCGGCGGCAACTTCCACGGCGAACCGATCGCGCTGGCGATCGACGTGCTCAAGATCGCGATCTGCGAACTGGCTTCGATCTCGGAACGGCGACTCTACCTCTTGCTCAACGCAGAAGATCGCGGCTTGCCGCTCTTCCTCGCGCGCCAGCGCCGGTCTGCAATCCGGATTGATGATCGTGCAGTATACCGCGGCCGCGCTCGTCAACGAAAACAAGGGCCGTGCGTGGCCCTCGAGCGTCGACTCCATTCCGACGTCTGCGGGTCAGGAAGACCACGTCAGCATGGGCATGACCTCGGCGAACGATCTATTGCGCGTGCTGGAGAATGTCGAAGGAGCGCTCGCATGCGAGTTGCTCGGCGCGATTGCCGCCGCAGATTTTCGCCGTCCGTTACAAGCCGGTCGCGGCAGCGAAGCCGCTTACGGCATCGCGCGCAACGTCATCGCGCCGCAGATTGAAGATCGTCCGCCTGCGCCCGACATCGCCCGCGGCCGCGAACTCATTGCGTTCGCACGCGCTCGTGCGCGCCGCGGAAACCGCGATCGGGCTCCGTTTATAGCCGAATATTCACCGAGAAGTACGCGTTAAACGGTTCGGGCAGCACGAACGAGTTCGTGTCGGCATAGGCGGGGATGTACTCGGTTGCAAACGCCTGATTGAGCGGAATGCCGCCGTTAGCCGTGCGGTCGTTCGGTGAGCTGCCGTTATAGAAGTTCGACACGTAGTAGTAGTTTGAGATGTAACCGCACGTATAGCTGTTCGGCGGAAAGAGCTTCGTCCACGGCTCTTGCGAGCCGCCGAAGCAGGTGTTGACCAGATTGGCCAGCAGCGCATTGAGTTTGATGTTCGGCGTCATCTGATAACCAAATTGCAGGCTGACATTTAACTGGCTCGGCTGGCGGAAAGCGCCGAAGCTGTCGAAGCGGCCCGTCGCGGGATCGGGAATGTACAGGACGCCGGTCGCGGTGCCGTTCTGGGTCGCCGCAAGGCCACAGGTCGTGTAATTCGCCTGAAACGGATTCGGGGCGGATGGAATTTTCGCCGAGTTCCGGCTGCAGGTGCGCGGATCGATGCCCATGACGTCGGCAGGATTTCCGTACGGCTGGCCTTCGTTGAACGTCACCGCGGGCGTAACGTTGAACTTGTTGAGCTTATAGTTGACGATCGTGCTCAGCACGCTGGGCGACAGGTAGCCGTAATCGAGGCCGACGGGATACCAGCCGTTGCGATCGAGCAGCGGCTGCGGCGTCATGTTGTAGTACGGATTGAGAATAGGCGCGATAGTACCCGGCCGCAGCGGCGTGCAGCTTGGATCGGCCACCACTTTATTGCCATTGTTCTGGTAACACTTCGAACCGCCGCCGGCTTTCGTAAGACCGTTGAAGTTGGCGATGTCTTGATTGTAGGGGTCGATCGGATTGATCGTCGTTCCCGGGAAGTTCGCCCAACGCTCCGCGGCGTTGGTGTACGTATAGGAAACGAGAATGCGAGGCCGTTCTTGGAGAAGTCGCCTTTCGTGAACTCCATCTCGACGCCGTCCACGCGCTCGACGCCTGAGTTGAGGCCGCCCGTCAAGCCAAACGGAAGACTGACGTCGTAGACTTGATTGGTGGCGTAGCGGTAGTACGGCGTCACCTTGATCGACATATCGGTGCCTTTAAATCGACGCTCATAGCGAGGCATCGTAGTTATCCGAATACTGCACGAGCGGGTTGTGCTCGGGCGTCGTGAAACCGTACTGCCAGAACGCTTGGAACAGATCGTAGGCCAGATTGTTGTCGCGCGCGTTGTACTGCACCTGATAGGTCTCGGGTTCTTGCGCGTAGCGTCCGGCCGAAAAGCGCAGCACCGTATCGGGGTTGATCGTATACGTGCCGCCGATGCGCGGCGTGAATGCGTAATCGGAGACGGATGGCGGATAGCTGTCGCTGAGCAGCAGATGACCATCCTTGCCGTCGGGATGCACCGTTTGCACGGGATGCGCCGGTATCGAATGATCGATCGGACAATTGAAGCCAACGAACGGCGTCGGGCGGCGTCCGCTGGCCGGCGGCGAGGCGATGAAGTACGGCGAGAGCGTGTCGGGGTTGTAACAAAACTCGCGCTGGCCGGCTAAGAACCAGAAGTTTTGGCCGTTGCTCGTCGTGTTGGCGAGATTGTATGCGTAGTCTTCGCCGCGCATGCCGAGATCGATGTTCCACTTGTCGCTCGGATTCCACTGATCTTCCAGTGCAACCGATGTGAAGTTCGGCACGACGTTGTTGAGAAAGCCGGAGTTGCCGGTATAGGTCATCTGCCACGACGTGCCCGGGAAAGCCGCAATCGGCTCCGGAGTTGCCGAAGGTGCCGCTGGTCAGCGGGCTATTGCACGGTGCGGGTTGTCCGTCGGTGTAGTACTCGTGACGATAGTTGCCGCTATACCAGGCGAAGCACTGTGTCCGTTCGTGAGATTGGTGACCGTCGCTGAATGGGGTGTTGTTAAAATTCGTATTGTTGTAGCGATTCGTTGTCGCCGTCGTATAGTTTGCGTCAACGTTGAAAAGGTGTGCCGGCGATAGCTGATCGGCGAACGTAAACGCGAGACCTCGCGTATGCGATTCGAGCTCGTAATCGTAGCTCGTGACGCCGAACCCGTAAAACGGCGTACCCCAGCTCAACGGGCTCGTTTGCAGCCAGTCGGAGTAAAAGGTGTACCCGTAAATCCGCAAGTATGCGTTCGATCCCATATTGTGCTGGTATTGCAGCTTGACGATGCTGGCGTCGTTCCAGAAACCGTCGCGCGAATCGGGCGGCACGGCGGAGTACGTGCCGGCCGCACACTGACCGGGCACCGAAAACCCGCCATAGAATCCGTACGGGTCCACGTTGGCGCAGCGGTCGCCCGGCGACCCCGGTTCGTAATAGGCGATCGGGCGAGACGCGCGACGGATTTTCGCCGAAATACGTGCCGCTCGGCCAGGTGATGAAATCACCCCAAACTTCGGGGATCGTCTTCGAATAACGGCACGTTTGGCTGATAAATCACTTGGCTCAGCTGATTGATGACGTGCGGCCCGAGGTCGTTCATCGAACTATAGAACTGGCTATCCAGGGCGGTCACGTTGTAGAGAAACTGCACGTCGTCGCGTCCGGAATCATAGCGGTGCGGAATGCCGAAGTGCAAGTTGACGACGTTCTCGCGGTCGGCCAAGTTCGAGTAACTCGCGTATGCAGGACTGATCGTTTGATAGCAGCCCGGGTTCTCGGTGCCCTTCGGCAGCACCGGCGGGTGATTTGCGTAGCCGAACGGATTATAGACCGGCGAACCGTTTGGACCGTTGTACCAGTTAGGTTGTGACGCCGGCGGCGTGTAGGAACAGGTTGGAAAGACACCGCCGAAAGGCAGACCGATCGTGTTGTCGGCAATCGCGGAGTAACCCCACACGTCACCGAGATTCGCTCCGTTGAACTGATCGAGATAACGATAGTCTTGGTTGTAGCCGCCGATGCCGACGTAGTATGAGAACGTGCGATCCGGCGTGGCGCCGCCAACTTCCACTTGCAGGTTGTGATAGTATGTCGGCGTGCCGATGCCGGCATCGACCGATGCATAGCCGGGATAGGTGCCGGTCTTGATGACTTGATTGATGAATCCGGCCAAGCCAGAAGCGCTTTCGCCGGCGGTGCCACCACCGGTGTAGACTTGCAGCTCTTGCTGGCCGAGCGTTCCCGCCGTGCTGCCGGGATAGTTATCGAAAGACCGGTTGACGGGAACGCCGTCGAACTCGTAGCCGACCTGATCGTAGTTGCCGCCACGGATGTAGACGGTTTGGTCCCATCCTTGTTGGTTGGGCGGAACGAAGGCGCCAGGCACCGCGGCGATCGCTGAATACGCATTATTGAGGTTGCCCCCACCGCCGATGCCGGCGGCGGCTTGCGTCATCGTCGAATTCACCGAATAGACGTCCGTCGTGGTGCCCGATTTCACGACGTCCATCGAGGAGCGCGCGGTCACGCGCGCGATGGTCTGCAGCGATGGATTCAGTGCGATGTGCAGCGTTTGCAGTTGGTCGGCGAAAACTGATACGCCGGTCGTCGTAGAGGTATCGTAGCCTTTCTTTGCCACCGTAATCGTGTACGTGTCGGGCGCAAGGGAAAGGAAGCTGAAGCGTCCGCCGGCATCGGTGATGGTGGCAGCGCTTTGCGATGGGCTGCTCGCGATCACGCGCGCTCCGGCAATCGGCGCGCCGCCGGCGCGCGCGACCGTGCCGATGATCGAGCCGGTGGTGCCGGCCGACGACGGCGCGGCACCAACGAACCATGCCAACGCCAAGGCTCCAAAGAACGATACACAACGCTCGAGTCGATGCGCGTACATGCCGCCTGGGATTCGCTCGCGGAGAGGTCTTGTCCCTACCCCCAAGAATTCAGCGCCGAGTGAACGTCATCGCCGGACCGCGCGCCGTTCGCGCGCCCCGTGGAACCGAACGCAGTTGCCAAAATTGGCCGCAAGAAGCGGCGCTGCGAATGTTGATGAACAACCTCGACCCCGAGGTCGCCGAACGGCCCGACGATCTGGTCGTCTACGGCGGTAACGGTCGAGCGGCGCGATCCTGGGACGCGTTCGAGTCGATCGTTCGCACGCTGCGCCGCTTGCGCGACGACGAAACGCTCTTGGTGCAAAGCGGCAAGCCCGTGGCGGTCTTCCGCACGCACGGCCGAGCGCCGCGCGTACTGATTGCCAATGCGAACCTCGTGCCCGAGTGGGCCGATTGGACGACCTTCCGCGAGCTGGAAGCGCAAGGCTTGACGATGTACGGCCAGATGACGGCGGGTTCGTGGATCTACATCGGCACGCAGGGCATCGTTCAGGGAACGTACGAAACGTTTGCCGAGCTAGCGCGACGGCACTTCGGCGGCTCACTCGCTGGGCGCGTTACGCTCACGGCCGGCGTCGGCGGGATGGGCGGAGCTCAGCCGCTCGCAGTGACGATGAACGGCGGCGTCTGCCTCGTTGTGGACGTCGATCGTGCTCGTTTGGAGCGCAGGCGGGAACTCCGGTACTTAGACGTCGTCGCGCAATCCCGCGAAGAAGCATTGGCGCAGGTGGAGAAGGCGTGTCGCGCCGGTGCCGCACTTTCCGTCGGATATGAAGGCAACGCGGCCGAAGAGTTCGGCGCACTCTACGAGGTAGGGTTTCGCCCCGATGCGGTGACCGATCAAACGTCGGCGCACGATATTTTGAACGGTTACATACCGGCGCATTTGACACTCGCGCAAGCGGATGATTTACGCCGGCGCGATCCGGACGAGTACCAACGCCGCGCGCTCGAGAGTTGCGGCGTGCATGTCGAGGCTATGCTGAAATATCTCGATGCCGGTTCGATCGTTTTCGACTACGGAAACAACATCCGTGCGCAAGCGCAGCGCGCGGGCGTCACGCGCGCGTTTGCGTTTCCCGGCTTCGTTCCCGCGTTCATTCGTCCGCTCTTCTGCCGCGGCAGCGGACCGTTTCGGTTTGCGGCGCTCTCCGGCGACCCCGGCGATATTGCGGCCTGTGACGCAAAACTGCTCGAACTGTTCCCAGACGACCGAGCGCTCGTGCGTTGGTTGCACATGGCCCGCGAACGCATTGCGTTCCAGGGTTTGCCTGCACGCATTTGCTGGCTTGCATACGGCCGTCGCGCGCAAGCCGGCCTTGCCTTCAACGCTATGGTGCGTAGCGGCGAGATTAAGGCCCCGATCGTCATCGGACGCGATCACCTCGATACCGGGAGCGTCGCTTCCCCGTATCGTGAAACCGAAGCGATGCTTGACGGCAGCGACGCTATCGCCGATTGGCCCATTCTCAACGCGCTGCTCAATACGGCCGCAGGCGCGCACTGGGTGAGCTTCCACCATGGTGGCGGCGTCGGCATCGGCTACAGTCTGCACGCCGGCATGGTCGTCGTTGCCGATGGCACCGACGATGCGCGCGAGCGGTTGCAATGTGTGTTGACGACCGATCCCGGCATTGGGGTCGTGCGACATGCCGATGCCGGTTACGATATCGCCATCGAATACGGCGGACGCGGAAGGCATCGATTGGCGCCTTTGATCGTCCGAGCGAAGACGATCGTAACCTGCGACACGGATGCTCCTCAAAACGGAGTTACATTCGATGCGCTCGGGCGTATGGAAGACGCCGCGATGGTGGTGGAAGACGGCATCGTTACCGAGATCGGTCCTTCGTCGCGCATTCCTCGGGCTGAAAACGAACTCGATTTACGCGAGTGCGTCGTCGTTCCGGGATTTGTGGACGCGCATGCACATCCACTCTATGCCGGCGATCGCGAACCGGATTTCGCCGCGCGTCTTCGAGGGGAGCGCCCGCCGCTCGGCATGCGGTACACGATCGAACGTACCCGCGAAGCGTTGCTCGATCCCCAGGCGTTTTACGCGACGACGATCGGACCGCGCTTGCGCACGATCTTCAAACACGGTACGACGACGCTCGAAAGCGAAGACGGGATACGCGCTGCATAAACCGGGCGAAACGGCGCTGCTCGACCTGATCGCTGCCTACGACGGCGACCCCGGCATTCCGCACTTGATCCCGACGTTTTTGGGTGCGCACGCGCTGCCGCCGGAGTTCGAACGCGAGGAGGCGTTCGTCGACTACCTCATCGACCAAGTGATTCCGGCGGCGGCCGCGCACGGAGCGCTGTACGCCGACGCATTCTGCGAACCGGGATTCTTCTCGGCGGAACAAACGCGACGGTATCTCGAGGCGGCCCGTGCGCACGGCATGCGCTTGCGCGTGCACTGTGACGAGATGGCGTACGGGGGCGCAGCTGCCATGGCTGCGGACCTCGGCGTGGATGCGGTCGACCACTGCAACTTTATCACCGGCGCGGACGTTCGGGCCATCGCAGGTCGCGACATCGTCGTCGTTGCCTGCCCGGCAACCATTGCGTTCTTGCACCTGCCGCAACGCGCGCCGGTGCGCGCGCTGCTCGACGCGGGCGTGCAAGTCGCGTTGGCCAGCGATTACAATCCGGGGACGTCGCCCTGCTTTAATCTGCAGACCGTCGCGTATTTCGGACGCGATCTCTTCGGACTGAGCGCCGCTGAAGCGCTCTACGGCGTCACGCGTGCGGCGGCGTACTCTTTGCGCGCCGATGCGGGTCGCTTGCGGCCGGGTGACCGCGCCGCGTTCGCGGCGTTGCAGATGGCGTCTCCCGACGAGTTCGGTTGGCAGTTCGGCGGCAACTTGGTCACCTATGTCGGTCAGTGAACTCGTGCGCTGCGCGCGGGCGCTCGTGGACGGCGAAACGTTCGACGATTATGCGTTCGTCATACGTGACGGTACGATCGCCGAGACCGGAAAGTTTACGGACGTGCGCGCCGGCGCACGCGATCTCCACGCGCGTTCCTTTCCCGCCGACCGTCTGGTCGTACCCGGTTTTATCAACGGACACAGTCACGCCTACCAAATCCTGTTGCGCGGCTGGGGGGACGATATGCCTTTTGCGCGATGGCGCAGCGATGCGCTCTATAGGGTCGTTCCCCGTTTGACGCCCGACGACGTCTATTGGACCTTCCTACAAGCGTTCTCGGAGATGCTGGCGGCCGGCATTACCACGGTTGCGGAGTTTTTCTATCTCAACGGTGAGGGCAACGCGCACGCTGAAGCGGCGATTCGCGCCGCACGCGCGACCGGAATCCGTTTGATTTTAGCACGCGCTTGGATGGATGCGGCATACGCACCCGATGCGTTTCGCGAATCCATAGACGTAGCATCGGAACGCACGCTGGAACTGATGCAGCGGTATCCCGACGTCGACGTCTGCGTCGCGCCGCATTCGCTGCACGCTGCTTCCCCGGAGATGATTCGGCGCCGCCGCAACGTTTGCGCGCGAGCACGATTGCAAGATGCACGTACACGTCGCGGAAGCGGCGTACGAGGGCGAGCAGACGCAAGCGGCGTTCGGTGCAACGCCGGTCGAGTTGCTCGAACGTCTGGATGCGCTCACTGCGAACACCGTTGCGGTTCACGCGATCTACGTCGATGAAGAGGACAAGCGGCGCTTAGCGCGCTCCGGTGCGACGGTGATTCACAATCCAACGACGAGTGAGTATTTGGGCGACGGAATTTGCGACGTGGCCGGCTTGCGAGAGCTCGGCATCGCCGTCGGCTTGGGCACCGATGCGAACGTTCGACCATCCGCCATCGCGGAGATGCGCGCCGCCGCGTTGCTGCAGAAGCTCGCGCGCCGAGACGGCGCGGCGCTTCCGGCACGCGATGCCTTTGCATTGGCGACGGACGAAGGCGCGCGCGCGCTGGGGATTACCGCCGGAACGTTACGCGCCGGTGCGCCGGCCGATTATGTCGTGATCGACGCCTCGCAGTTCGATCCGTGGTCTCCCCAGTGCAACGCGCTGGTCTATCGCGCGGAAGATGCATGGATTCAAGCGGTTTTTATCGGCGGACGCAGAGTCTACGTAGGAGAACCATCCGAGGCGGCCCGGCGCGCGCGCCGGGAAACCGCGAACATCGCGCGACGTTTGATGTAGGCTGCACTCGATATCTTGCCCGCTGGGACGTTCAAACTACAGCAACCATCGCGCACCGATCGCTGCCAACAGTGCGGGCGGCATCACCACGATGCCGGTGCGCAAAAACAGCAGCCAGCTCACGCGCTCCTTTTCGCGGCGCAACACACCGAGCCAGAGTAGCGTAGCCAGCGAGCCGGTAACGCACAAGTTCGGGCCGAGATCGACCCCGATCAGCACGCCGTCGATCGTGCGCGCCGTAGCATGCGACGCGGCCAAGAGATTGCGCGCCAAGAGCGCCACCGGCAAATTGGTGATGAGATTCGAAAGCAAAGCGACCGAGATGCCGTTCTCGATCCATGCGGTCTCCGCGCGCAAAGCACCGGAACGCAGCAGCAACTCGACGAGCACGAACAACGCCGCCACCAGCGCTAAGATGCTCCATTGCACCGAACGCAGTATAGGCAGCAGCGCTCGGCGATCGAGCGCCACAACGCAGACGGCGGTGACCACGCCGCAGATCGCCGTTGGCGTACCGAGGTTCATGCCGAATGCCGAAGCAATCGGCAGTGCGACGGCGGTTGCGGCGATGCCGGCCGCTGCCGCCCAGCCATTCCGTCGTAGCGGCGGTAGTTGCAACCGTTGCGCGCAGATCTCGCCGAGCGAACGGCGCTGCGTCCACAATAGCGCAGCGTACGTTACGGCGATAGCCAAGAACGACGGTATCGCCAACCTGCTCAGCCACGCGCCAAGTGCGGGCAGAGCTACGCCGAATACGACAAGGTTCGCCGGGTTGGATATCGGTAAAACAAAGCTTGCGGCGTTCGCGACGAACGCGCAGATGAAGAGCAGCGGCATGGCAGGCGTTCGTGCTTTTCGCGCCACGACGAGCACCGCCGGCGTCAAAACGACCGCGGTTGCATCGTTTGAAAGGAATATCGTGACGATCGCCCCTGCCGCGTAGATGACGGTGAACAGACGACGCGGCGATCCGCGCGCCACGTTGACCGCGTAGGAAGCAAGCTAATCGAAAAGGCCGCCACGGCGGGCGGCCTCAGAGAGCAGCATCATGCCGCGAAGGAAAAGGTAGACGTCGCTGCCTGCGGCAACGGCGGTCAAAACATTGGTTATGATCGGCATGGAACCACGCCCATATTCCCCGTAAAGGAGAGAGCTTATGCGATACATGAGATTGCCGCTCGCGATCCTCGCCCTCGCCGCGATTGCCGCATGCGGCGGCGGAAAATCTAGCTCGAACGGCGGATCGAACGGCGGGTCGAGCGCACGTTCCGAAGGACAACCTGTCTCAGCGGGGATGCCGAACTGCGGCGACGTCCAGCCCGTCTGGGCGAACTTGCGGACAAAGAAGTATCACGAACCGGGCGATCCGCCTACGGCCACACCAAGCAAGGGGAGTACCTTTGCCCTGCCCAAGCGGAGCAGCAAGGCTTTACGCAGGCCGGGAGTCGGAAACACCACCACCATCGCAAGCACCGGCACGAAGATAATGAGCAGCCGACCGGGCGGCTACCAATCGAACGACAGCCAGTCCGACGACGGGGATTCCACCAGCAACCCGTAGCTAGGCGAGCCATTGCTCGAATGGTTGCTATACGGCTGTTGTTGCCGGCCGGCCCAGCGCTCGGGGCCTCGAAAGGTGCGTGCAAGTACTTGCATCGGCCACCGCCGATGTGATAGCATCCTGCGTGCAAGTACGTACTTGCACCTATGACCGACTACAAACTGACCCGTCTCCTCGCGACGCTTGCGCTGCTTTTTGCGACGGTCGGGGCGGCCACCCCGGACGCCCACGCGATCATTCAGCGAATGGCGCAGCGTACACCCGCGCTTTTGACGTATACCGCTCGGGTCCACGTCAACGTGCATATGCTCAGCTTTCCCGTATCTTTCGCCGCAGTTGGACGGCACGGCGTACTACCGGCGCCCGAAACCTACGTCGTTATCTTCGATCGCATGCCAAGTTACGCGCGCGGATTCGGCAGGCTCTTCGACGACGTGGGCAGCCCGCTCGCCTGGGAGCGCACGGAGAACGTGACGTTCGCCGGGACAACGACGGTGGACGGACGGCCGACGTTCGTACTTCGCATGACGAAGAAAATTCACAGCGACGTGTTGGATCACACGCTGGCGTACGTCGACTCCGGGAGTTGCGGCCTTAGTGCGGATGGAATGGTACTACAGCAACGGCGGCCGTATTGCGATGTCGCAAGGATACCGCTACGAGAACGGTTTCTGGATGCTTTCGGAGCAGCGCGCGCGCATCGACATTCCCTACGTGCACGCCGAAGCGCGAGCGACGTACGGCAGGTATCAAACCAACGTGGCATTGCCCGCATTCAAAGGATTGCGCAATGATTGAGGCGCGGAGGATTTCGGACGGCGGCCGCTCCGCATCGCCCGAAGAGACGCGTGAACGTATTCTGACGGCGACGCGTGAAGTCATCGGTCGCAAAGGGAAACGCGGCGCCACGACGCGCGAGATTGCGGAGGTCGCCGGAGTAAACGAAGCGACGCTCTTCCGCCATTTCGGCACGAAAGAGGCGCTCCTGGTCGCTTGCGCCCAGCATTTTTGCGGTCACTTGGAACTGGCGGGCATCGCGGCCGGACTCACCGGCGCTCTCGACGATGATCTGCTCGTGCTCGCGCGTTTGATGTTCGACCGGTTTGAAGAAAATCGCGACATCATCCGCTGGTCGCTGGTTGAAGAAGAGTATCAAGAGGACGTCTTTTCGCAGACCGCCTGGCGGCCGCAACTCGCCCTGCTCGGCGTGCTGTTGGATTTCATGCGTCGCCGGGTCGCCACGGGCGAGCTGCGCGGCGAGCCGCAAAAGCTGGCGATCGTGTTTCTCGGCTTGGTTTTCATGCACGCGCTGGCGCGCAAGAAGTTTCCCGATTCACTGCTGCACGGAGATGCCGATGCGGCGCTGCGCTTTTATATCGACGTTTTTCTCAATGGGGTAAGGAACGGTAATGGACACGCGTGAGGTAGATCAGCAACGAACCGCCGGCAAGCGCCCGAACGGCGCCGGCCGGCGCCGGCAGACGACTGCCGCGGATAGCGACGCGGACGAGGTCACGTTCGGGACCGCGCAAACGCATCATTTTCGCGATCGTCGCGGTCGTGGTGATCGTCGTAGCGATCGTTTGGGGCGTGCCGTACCTGAACTATATGCTCTCGCACGAAGGCACCGACGACGCCCATGTCGCCGCCGATGAAGTCGCCGTCACGAGTAAGATCCCCGAACGTATCAACCAAATTCTCGTCGACACGAACCAGCCGGTACGGCGCGGACAACTGCTGCTCGTGCTCGATAACAAAGACGAGCTTGCGAAACTCCGCGCAAGCGCAGGCGCAATACGATCTTGCCGTCGCCAACGAGCGCAGCACCACCGAACAGGGCCAGGGCGGCGTCGCACAAGCCGGCGGCGAGATTCAAGCGCAACAGGCACAGGTGCCGGTCGCCCAAGATGTCGTCGCGCAAGCGAACGCGCAGTACCATGCAGCCGAAGCGCAAGTTCCCGCGGCGCAACAGGCGTACGACAAAGCGCAAGCCGATTACCGGCGCGTGCAGTCGTTGGTAAGCACCGGCGACGTCGCCTCGCAGCAACTTGATGCCGCGCGAGCGCAGGCCGCGGGTGCCGCAGCGCAACTGCGCGCCGCGCAAGATCAAGTGAGTGTCGCGCAAGCGAATATCTCCGCGGCGCAAGGTCGTGTCTCCGCTGCCAGCGCCGCAGTCGGCGCGGCCTCGGGCGGCCTGACGACGGCACAAGGCAAACTCTCGCAAGCCTCCGATCCCAGTCAAGTCGAAGCCGCCGCCGCGCAACTGTATCTGGCAAAGCAAAACATTGCGTACACTCGTATCTACTCGCCGACGGACGGTTACGTCGGACAGAAGAACGTCGAAGTCGGACAAACCATAGGCGCCGGTTTGACGCTCATCACCATCGTGCCGAATCGCGTGTACGTCACGGCAAACTACAAAGAAACGCAGATGGGCAAAATGCGCGTCGGCCAACCGGTGGACGTTCGGGTGGACGCGTATAAGGGCGTGACCTTCCACGGCCGCGTCGCATCCATCAATCCCGCGTCGGAAAATACGTACGCGCTCGTGCCGGCACAGAACGCCAGCGGTAATTTCGTGAAGGTGACGCAGCGCATTCCCGTGCGCATCGACGTGACGGACCAGCGTTCCGACATGCCGTTGCGACCCGGGATGAGCGTCGAAACCTACGTCGACGTAAAGTAACGTTGACCTAGCGTAAACATGCACAACGCCTACGAGAGCCCCGTCGTCGAGCACGGCGCGCGCAGGGTGATCATCAGCCTTGCGGTGATCACGGCGACGTTGCTCGAAATCATCGACGTCACGATCGTCAACGTCTCGCTGCCGAACATTCAAGGTAACTTCGGCATCGGCGTGGACCTGGGCGCGTGGATCGTCACGGCATACCTCATCGCTAACGTCGTCGTCATTCCGCTCAACCCGTGGTTTGCCGCGCGGTTCGGACGACGCCAATACTTCTTCACGTCCATCGTCATCTTCACGATCGCATCGCTCATGTGCGGCCTCTCGAACAGTTTTGGATCGCTCGTCTTTTGGCGCCTCGTGCAAGGACTCGGCGGCGGCGGCCTCATCGCGACTTCACAGGCGATTCTGCGCGACACGTACGGCATCAAAGAGCAAGGCAAAGCCCAAGGCGTCTTTGCGATGGGCGTTATCGTCGGGCCGGCTTTGGGACCGGTCATCGGCGGTTGGATCACCGACAACTGGAACTGGCACTGGATCTTTTTCATCAACATTCCGATAGGCATCATCGCCGCGACGTTGATCTGGAACTTCTTGCGTAATCCCGCCAAGCCGCAATACCGCAAGCTCGACTGGATCGGCTTGATCCTCATGTGCATCGGCTTGGGGTCGATGCAGTTCGTGCTCGAGAACGGGCAGCAGTACGATTGGTTCGACGACAACCGCATCCGGCTCTTTACGTTTCTCTCGGTTGCCGGTCTAGCGTCGTTCGTTTGGTGGACCCTGCGTTCGAAAATACCGGTGGTGGATCTGCGTGTCTTGCGTCTGCGACAAGTCGCTTCCGGTACTATCTTGGGGGCCGTGCTCGGCGTGAGCCTCTACGGCTCCGTCATCATCTTGCCACAGTATCTCATCAACTCGCTGGGCTTTACGGCGACGTTATCCGGTGCAACCGTCATGGTGCGGGCGGCCGCGGTGATGCTCTTTACGCCGATTACCGCGATTGTGACGCAACGCGGGCTGGTCGATCCACGCATATCGGCTGGACTCGGTTTTTTCTTGCTCGCGCTCTCGAACTGGATGCTGGCGGACATCACCACGCCGCAATCGGATTTTCATTCCTTGATTCTGCCGTTAGTCATCAGCGGCATCGGTCTGTCGCAGATCTTCGTGCCGCTCTCGGTTGCGGTCATCGGCAGCGTGCCCGATAAGGAAGTTCCGTCGACGGCGGCGTTCTTCAATCTGTCGCGGCAGATCGGCGGCAGCATTGCAGCGGCGGTGTTGATTACGCTGCTCGTTCGCGGTTTCACCGTTCATCAAACCGAACTCGCGGCGACGCAATCGTTGGACCACGCTCCGACTGCGCAATACGTGCTCGCGCAGGGCGGCGTCCAAAACCGGCCCGCTATGCAACGCTTGACAATATTGGTGGAATCGCAATCGGCGGTGCAGTCGTACGCCGACACGTCCCGCTGGGTGGCGGTCATCACGATCGGCTTGGCGCCGCTGGTGCTTTTGCTGAGACGGCCGCGCATCGGCGTACCCTTAGGAGAATGAGATGACACGCACGCGCGCTTTTTGCGCTTTGGTCGGACTTATGGCACTGGCGGCCGGCGCGCTGCCGCTGCAACAGATTTCGGCCGCGCCCGACGACGCTTTGCCGTCGCGCGCGGTAATTCCGACGGCGATCCCGACGCTGATGTTGCCGGTCGCGCCGAGCGTTGCGCCCGGCTATCAAGCGCCGCAGGTCGAGCCAAGTGCGGCACGGATCGTCGGCGTCACACAGCAGCCGTTCGTCGGCATCTCTTTGCAAGATGCGATTGCCATGGCGTTGCTCAAGAATCCGAACCTGGCCGTTTCCGCGTCGAACATTCGCATCGCGCGCTATACCATCGCGCAAGCGAAGGGCGCGTACGATCTTCAGCTGCACGTCGAACCGTCGTCGAGTTACTCGGTGCAACCGCCGGAAAATCTCTTTGACGCCGGCCCAGGCCAAGTCGGCAAGTATCCCGGCACGCCGTCGAGCCCCGGACCGATCTACACGTCCGGCCCCGGCGACATCATTCAACACCAGTCGGAGTTTCAATACGGGCTGGGCGGCCAGACCGTCAACGGCACCACCTATCAGGCCGGTATTCAGCAGCAGCGCGTCTACAACAATACGATCTTCAACGCGTACGATCCGTACTACCTCGCTACGTTAAATCTCGCGGTGACGCAACCGCTGCTGCGCAACGCTGGAATGAACGCCAACAAGCGCCTCCTCAAGCTCGCATTGATCAACGCCGACGCGAGTTCGGCCCAAGCGCTCGTCAACACCTCGAACACGATTTCGTCGGTCCAGGACTCGTACTGGAATCTCGTTGCAGCTTGGCGTAACGTCGCGATTCAAGAAGAGGCACTGCACGAAGCGGTGTTGCAGCAGCAGAGCGTGACGCGGCTGGCGCGACGCGGCGTGGCGGCCCCGATCGACGTCGACGGAAGCAGAAACGCAAGTCGCGACGTTCCAAAACAACGTCTTCGCCGCATTACAAACGGTATCGCAGTTGCAGAACCAGCTCAAGAGCTTGATCGTCGCCGATCCCGCCGATCCGATCTGGGAAGCGAATTTAGTTCCCTCAACGTCGGTCGAGCAGTTGCCGAACGTCGACGATCTGGCGACGATCCGCACGGTCGCGAAGATCAACCGCCCGGAGTATCGCCAAGCCGAGGATAAACGGCTGCAAGCCGATCTCGACCGGGCCTATGCAAAAAACCAGATGCTGCCGCAAGCCGACGTTCAAGCGACCTACTTGAGCAACGGCTTCGCCGGATTGCTCACGCCGACGCCGACTTTCTTGAGCTATATCTGCTTTAACGCGTACCGCATCGCTGAAGGCTGTCCCACGCCTCCGCCTTATACGCAAGGCACCATGCCGTTCGCCTATCACAACATGTGGGCTGCGGACTTCCCCACCTTTAATATCGCGCTCGTCGTCAACTATTCGTTGCAAAACCATTTTGCTCGCGGTTTGCAAGGATCTGCTAAGGAAGAAGCGCGCCAAGCCGCAATCGCGTTGCAGGGCGTCGAGACCCAAGTAAGTGTCGAGGCCCGTAATGCGCTGCAAGCCTACCAATCGGCATTGTCGCGCCTTGCGGCCGCACGCCGTTCCCGCGGGGCCGCCGAGACGGTTTATGCGAGCGAGGTGCGCAAGTTCCACAGCGGCGCTTCGACGACGTTTTTGGTGCTGCAGCGCCAGGTGCAGCTCGCGCAGGCGCGCGGCCTGGAACTACAGGCGCAGACGGCGCTGAACCAATCGATCGCGGAACTCGAGCGCGTCGAGGGAACGACGTTCAAGCTCAACGGCGTCGATCTGCAGCGTCTCGGCACGCAAGCGCTCGGACAATAAGCACGTTCGCGTGAAGACTCGCGCGCTCGGCGCTCTTCTCGTCGGCTTAGCCGTCACGATTGCGGCATTGGCGCCGCCGCGCATCTGCCGCGCAGCAGCCGCCCGTTCCCAATGTTGCGCCCGGCTACCGAGCGCCCAATGCGCAGTCGAGTGCGCCCGCAATTGAAGGTGTTACGCAGCAGCCTTTCGTGAGCATCTCCTTGCAAGATGCCGTTGCGATGGCGCTCTTGCGCAGTCCGGACTTGGCAGTGTCAGCATCGAACGTGCGCATCGCCCGCTTCAACGTCGTTGAGGCGAAGGGGCCATTCGACGTCCAACTGCATTTGCAACCGTCGTCGAGTTACTCGGTCCAACCGCCGTCGAATCTCTTTTTCGCCGGTCCGGGTTTGGGAGGCATCTATCAGTGTCAGCCCATCGGAATCTTTCGAACTCCGCAACCATGCGATATCGTCGGTCCGGGCAATATCGTTCAGCACCAATATCAATTTCAAGGTGGCTTTACCGGACAAACGGTCAATGGCGCGACGTGGAGCGCCGGCATCGTGCGGACGCGCACGATCAATAATACGATCATCAATACGTTCAATCCGACGTACCAGTCGTCGCTGAATCTTCAGCTCACCCAGCCGCTGCTGCGCAACCTTGGCATGAATGCCGCCAAACGGCAGCTCAAGCTGTCGTTCATCGTGGTGGACGCGCATGCCGCGCAGGCGTTAGTGGATGCGTCGAACACGATCGCGCAAGTTGAAGACACGTATTGGGACCTCGTCGCGGCGTGGCGCAACGTCGCTATTGCCGAGGATGCGGTGCGCGAGGCGATCGCGCAACAGCGCAGCACCGTACGTTTGGCGCGCGCGGGGGCTGCCCCCCCGGTCGCGGCCGTCGAATCGCAAACGCAAGTCTCTGCGTTCGAAAATAACGTTGTGGTGGCATTGCAAAACGTCGCCGGGTTGCAGAACCAGCTCAAGCGGCTGCTCGTGACCGATCCAAACGATCCGATTTGGTTGGCGAACCTCGTGCCATCTTCGCCGGTGCAGCAGCTGCCGAACGCCGACGACCTTGCGACGGTCGTCGCGCAGGCGCAGCAAAGCAGGCCTGAAGTTCGCATTGCAGCAAGATCAAAACCGTCAGGCCGGCGTGGATCGCGCCTACGCGCACAACCAAGCGCTCCCGCAAGCGGACGTGCAAGTCGGACTGATGAGTAATGGCTTTGCGGGCGTGCTCGCTCCGATCCCCGGCTTTGAACAATCGGAGTGTCAAGGCACCCCTGAAATGGTTTGCCCAACGCCGCCGCCTTACACGATCGGCAAGATGGGAAAAGCCACTGCGAATATGTGGTCGTTCAAGTTCCCGACCTTCAATATAGCTCTCGTCGTGAACTTTCCGTTCCACAACTCGTTCGCGCGCGCGCTGGAAAGCACGGCATCGCAGGAGCAGCACCAAGCCGCGATCGCGACGCAGAGCGTGCAGGAGCGCATCATCGTGGAATCGCGACTGGCGTTGCAAAGCTACCAAACGTCCCTCTCACAACTGTACGCGGCGCGACGTTCGCGTGAAGCCGCGGAAGCGGTGTACGCAAGTGAGGTTCGGCAGTTTCACGCCGGAGCGTCGACGACGTTCCTCGTGTTACAACGCGAAGTCGAGTTAGCGCAGGCGCGTGGCGCGGAGTTGCAGGCTCAGACCAATCTCAATAAGGCGGTCGTCGAACTGCAGCGCGTCGAGGGAACGATCTTGAGCGACAATGGCGTTCAATTGGAAAAGCTCGGCTCGAAAGCGCTGCCTTAGCTCCGCGTACCCACGCGAAAGCGACGCTCTCGCCAGAGAACCGTGCGACCCAGCAGGCTCGCGCACCAAACGCCCAAACTCAAGACGTCGCGCACGGGTATCAGCCAGAGATCGTCCGGGCCTTTTACGTCGAGCGCCCGAACGTGCGAGGACGTGCAGCAACAACCGCAGGAAGATCGCGACCGAGACCACCGGCAATCCAAACGCGACGTTCCGCGACACCGCGAGATAGATTAGCGCCAGCGGCAGAGCCGTACATCAAGAACGACAGGCAGTAGCCTACCGGGGCGAGTGAAAGATGCGTTCTCGCCCACCGCAGTTCGTGCGATAGGAGCGAACCTAGTCGCGTCTCCGGCACGGTTGTGGCAACGACGTAGCGCGAGAGCGCGATGCGGGAACCCGTTCGCGCAACGAGTTCTCCCAAACGATGGTCGTCGGCGAGGTCTTGGCCTACCGCGGCGAACCCGCCGATGCGTTCGAGCAACTGGCGGCGAACCGCCATCGTCGCTCCTAAGAAAAAGTGCAGCGGTCCCAAGGCCGTGGCGACGAGCACCGACGGTGCAAAACCGTCGTTGATGGCGAGTGCGCCAAGCCGAGAGACGACGCTCCGATTTGGAAGGCCCGCGTAAAGACAGGTGACGGCGCCGGTGCGGTCGTCGGAAAAGCCGGCGGCCAGTGCACGCAGGTACCGCGGGCCGACGCGAATGTCGCTATCGGCGACGACCACAATATCGCCACCCAGTTCCACGCCAGGCTTTGCAATGTTGGCGATCTTTGGATTGTCCATTGCGGCGTTGTTGCCGGCAACGACCGAGATGCTGCACCAGCGATACGATTCCATCAAACGCTCGACCGTCGGCATTGCCGGGTCGGCCTCATCGTGAACGCAGAAGACGACATTGAATCTGCCCGGATACTCTTGCTCGCAAAACGATGCCAAGTTTGCATACATCTGCGGTTCGATGCCGGCGATCGGTTTGAGGACGGTGAACCGCAGCGGAGCGCCGTCGTAACGAAGTCGCCGCAATGCAAATCCTGCCAGTCTCGTGCACGCGAGCACCAGATAGCCGATGGCGGCCAGCGCTGCGGCCAAGAGTACGCCGTTCAATTGAGTTCTCCATAGACGACGCTCTCTATGCCGCGACGGTGAATGGCCGTCCGCAACGCAGGACTCGTGAGCGCTTCCAACTCTTCACGCCATTGAAAACGCTCGGTCCCCTCGCCGGCTGCGGCGAACGCCCCGGTCGCGGGATGAAAGAAGATTTTCGTAATGCCGTCTGGGAGGCTATCGACCATCTCGAGAACGCGGCGTTCGGACATCGCGCCCGCTTCGTTCACGCCGAGCGCGTAGTCGTTCGTTTTCAATCCCGCGCGCTCTGCGCGGTAGCGCATGAGCTCCAGCCAGATCCCAATGCTCTTCGTCCCGCCGAAGGGCTCACGAGGTATGCGAATCGCGCGCAGACCGAACTCGCGTCCCACGCGCACGATCGTTTGAAACACCGTCGGATGGACGTGCATGTGCGATTGTGCGTTCGGCGTGGTCGAGCCCCGAGACCGGTCGCGGCATAGCGCTCGAACTGCGCGCGAATTTCGGCCGTCAGCTGAGCGCGAATATGCGGCTGAAAAAAGAAGCGGATACCCGCGCGAACGAGATCCGTCATAAAGAATCCTTGTGAGTCGACAAGATCCGGAATTTGCTGCGGCGGCAAGACCGAACGACCGTGAACGACGACGACGTGCAATCCAACGGCCAACGACGGCAATCGGCGCGCGCGCACAACCGCATCGTCGAACGCGGGTGCCCCGACCATCAGGCTCGTGGCCCGCAAGACGCCATCGATATGCGCGATCTCGACGGCTTCGTTGACTTGGGGAGCGATGCCGAAATCGTCGGCAGAAATGATGACGCGCTTCAGCGCGCCGTCTCGTGCAGATCGCGCGATGCGGCGTCGTCCACCAGCCAGGTCACGGTGCCATGCGCCGGCTGCACGATCTGCGCCGGCCAACGCGCGAAATCGCGCGGCCCTTCGAGCACGGCTTGCAGCGCCGGCGCCTTCGCGGCGCCTTCGACCGCAAAGACGACGCTGACGCGCGCCATTGATCGACCTCGGGCGTCAGCGTGATGCGCCACATCGCTTGCGAGGTCGCATAGACCGCGCGCACAAGCGATCTGTCGCCGGAGTCAGAGCAATGACCCCGGAAACAGCGATGCGGTGTGCGCATCTTCTCCCAAGCCGAGTAGGACGAGATCGAAGTGAGGGCGAGCGCCAAGCTCCGCGCGGATAAGCGTTGCGTACTCATTGGCGGCGATCGCCGGATCGGCTTCGCCGCGCATGCGAAAGACGTTTTCGCTGGGAATCGGCACGGCACCCAGAAGCGCTTCGTATGCCATGCGGTAGTTGGATCCGGCATCGCCTGGGCGGCACGCATCGTTCGTCACCGAAATAGACGAAGACGTTTTCCCAATCGATCTGAGAGCGCAACGGTTCGCCGGCCAGCCGCTGGTACGCAGCCTTCGGCGTCGTTCCACCCGAAAGCGCGACTTGGAACGCGCCGCGCTCTGCGATCGCCGCGCTGGCCGCGTCGAGGAAAGCTTGCGCCAGCGCGGTGGTTACGCCGGTCGCATCAGAAAAAATTCGTAACGACGCAACGTCCATCTGTATTCACCTTCGTTTCGAGGATTTCGCCTGCGGTTGCGAGAGCGGCGGCAAACGTTCGATCGTTGCCGCTGCTCAGAATCGCTCGCTCGACGAGCGCGCTGATCCCCGCATCGTGTACCGCGCGATACCGCGCCGGCCGCGGGCGCCCACCGCTGACGTTGAGTTGGATCGAGCTTTCGCCGGCATCGGCTTCCGCGACGAACGTGGAGTCGGCCGTCTCCATCTGCACCCGCCGAACCCGGCGCTGACTTCCGCCGCGGCGAATCGCAAACTCGATGCGCCGTCCCTGCTTGCCGGCGAACGCATTGCCCGCACCGACACTCCAGCCCAAACGGCTGGCGAACCATCCCAGAAGATAGAGTCCTTCCGGCTCAGATCCGCACTCGACCTCGATGCGCCCAAGCCGTTCGAGTTCGCCGGCTTCGTCGCCGTCGAAAAGAATGGCGATACTTTCTTGCCACGGCGCGAGCCGAAGATAAGCGATGTCCGCGAGCGCGGCATCTTCATGTCCCGCGACGTAGTCCACGAGTTCACGCAGCGCGCCGGCTCCGTCGTCCACCAGCGAGCTGTTGTAGACGACGGTTTGCGCTTCAGGGGCAAGGGCGCAAAAACGCTCGTCCCCGCCGACGCCGCGCGCAATCCACAGTAAGACCACCGGAGCGTCGCGCAAACGCAACGATGCGACGCGCTGCGCCAGCGACTGGCCATTGTCTCCACGCACGCCGGTCTCAATCCAATCGTCGTCGCGGTTCTCGGCCGGCTTTTTGTGCGTTCCGTCGAGTACGATAACGCGCGAGGGATGCTTCGCCGCCAGCGCACCGATGCGTTCACGTGCGAGTTTGCCGACCTTGGCGTCCTCGAAGAACACCACGATCGTCATGGTGGCGACTCGGACGCGGGCTTGGCTCAAATCCGGCGCCATTCTCCGAACAAATCGTTGGCGCTGTTGGGACCTTGACTGCCCGCTGCGTAGTTGGGAAACGAAAAGTCTTTGGTATTTTCCCATACGTCCAAAATGGGCGTTACGATCTCCCAGGCGCGTTCCACCGCATCCCAACGGGTGAAGAGTGTTTGATCGCCTTCGATCGCGTCGCCGATGAGGCGTTGATATGCGGGCGGAGATTGCACGCCGAAACCGGTGCCGTAGTTGAAGTCCATGAAGACGCTACGGATATGTTCGGCCGGCCCGGGTACCTTCGCTTCGAAGCGCATTGAGATGCCTTCGTCCGGTTCGATCTTAATCACTAAGACGTTGGGTTCGATGCGATCGGTCGACTCACCGTAGAAACGATGCGGGATCGGGCGGAACGTGACCGCTATCTCGGCAACCTTGCGCGGTAAGCGCTTTCCCGAGCGCAAGTAAAACGGCACGCCCGCCCAGCGCCAACTCTCAATTTCAAGTCTCACCGCGGCGAACGTTTCGGTGTTGGAATCGGAGGCGACGTCTTGCTCTTGGCGATACCCGTTGACGTGTTGACCGTCGATGGTTCCCGGGCCGTATTGACCGCGAGCGGTTACCGACCACACCGCCGCGTGTTCCGGCGGACGGATCGCCGATAGCACCTTGTACTTCTCGTTGCGGATGTCGTCGGCGTGCGCGCTGATCGGCGCTTCCATTGCAACCAGCGCCAACAGATTGATGACGTGATTTTGGATCATGTCGCGTAAGGCGCCGGCGCTTTCGTAATAACCGCCGCGCTCTTCGACGCCGAGCGATTCCGCGGACGTGATCTGCACGTGTTGCACGTAGTTGCGGTTCCAAATCGGCTCGAAGATCGTGTTCGCAAAACGCAGCGCGATGATATCCTGGACCGGCTCTTTGCCCAGGTAATGATCGATGCGATAGATTTCGTTCTCGGGATAAACGGCGACGATCGCTGCCTGCAGCTTGCGCGCCGACGCCAAATCGGTGCCGAACGGTTTCTCGACGACGATGCGCGTCCAGCCTTTGGGATTCTTATCGAGGCCGGCCTCCCGCAGATGACTGATGATAACGGGAAAGACCGGCGGCGGCGTTGCGAGATAGAACAGATGATTGCCGGCGGTCTTAAACTCCTCGTCGTTCTGTGCCAGGCGTTCTTTGAGCGCGACGAAGTGGCGCTTGTCGTTGAAGTCGGCGGTGATATAGCTGATGCGCCGCGCGAAATCGTCCCATGCCGGCCCCTGCGGCTTCTTGTCGCTCGGCATGAACTGGTCGAGCTGCTCTTTGCAGTACTTCCGGAAACCGTCGTCGTCGTAGGCGGTGCGCGCAAAGCCTATGAGGGCAAAATCGGCGGGTAGCGCGCCGTTGAGGTGCATCGAGTAGACCGCCGGCAGCAGCATCCGTTTAAACAGATCGCCGCTCGCGCCGAAGAAGACGGCGCTGCACGGGTTGGCAATCCGCTGGGACGGCAACCCTTCGCGCAGCGGATTGACCAGCGTGTCAACCATGCGACGATTCGGCTTTGACGGCGTGTCCTCCAAACTGATTGCGGAGCGCGGCGATGACTTTGGCGCTGAACGATTCGTCTTGTCGCGATGCCATGCGCGCGAACAGGGCGAGCGTTATTGCCGGTGCGGGAACGTTTTCGTCGATCGCTGCCTGCACCGTCCAACGCCCTTCGCCGGTGTCGTCGACGTAGCCCCGGATACGCTCCAATCCAGGATCCTCGTTAAACGCCAGTACCAGCAGTTCCAAGAGCCACGAACGCACGACGCTCGCGTGCGTCCAGAGTTCCGCCAGCGCGCCGAGGTCGTATTTGTACGGCGAGTTCTTCAGGATCTCGAAACCTTCGCCGTAGGCTTGGAGCAAGCCGTACTCGATGCCGTTGTGCACCATCTTCGAAAAATGGCCCGAGCCGGCCGGCCCGACGTGCGCGTACCCGTTTGGCGGCGCGAGCGTGAGAAAGATCGGCTCACAGTGCTTAACCGCGTCGTCGTCGCCTCCCACCATCAAGCAATAGCCCTCTTTGAGTCCCCAGACGCCGCCGCTCGTTCCGGCGTCCACGAGCGATACGCCCTTCTGCTTGCACAGATCGTAGAGTGCCAGTCCATCCTTATAGTTCGTGTTGCCGCCGTCGATAATGATGCCGCCGTTGCCCATTGCGCTTGCGAGGTTCGAGATGGTCTCCTGCGTCGGCGCGCCGGACGGCACCATGACCCACGCCACTTTGGGCGAGTCGGTGAGTTGTCGGCACATGTCGTCCAGGCTGGCAGCGCCGGCGGCGCCGGCTTGCGCCGCCGGCGCAACCGCTTTCGGATCGCGATCGTAGGCAACGACGTGATGGCCGCCTGCCAACAGGCGCTGCGTCATGAAGTTGCCCATCTTGCCGAGCCCGACCATGCCGATTTGCATTACGCGGAGACCGTCAGCGCTTCTTCGGCGGCCGCGATCAACGCTCGCAGACCGCTCGACACGCCGCCCTTGAGATGAAGGCGCACGCCGCGTCGTTTGCGTTTATCGAGCGACATCCAATCGCCGAGCGCTTGCGCGGCGAGCAGCGTGCGAAACCCGATCTTCATCCCGGGAATCGCCGGGTCGTCCGGATCGTCCGCGGTGATCTGCAGGACGACGCACGTATCGGGTCCGCCTTTGTGCAGTTGGCCGGTCGAGTGCAGAAATCGCGGGCCGAAACCGACGGTCGTTGCGACGCGATGCGCGTCGCGGATCTTTACGCGCAGTTCGTCGAGCAGTACGGCGTGCGATTCGTTGCGCGCGACGTATGCGGTGATCGCCGCATAGTCGTGCGGCCGCAGCTGCGCGAAGAGTCCGGCCAATGCGTGCACCGCGTCGCTGGCTTTGTCGTCCCGAGCTTCCCCTTCATCGTGGGCTTGTCGAAGAACGCCGCTGCCGGAGAGATACGTAACGTCGAAGTGAGCGCCTTCAACGTCGACCTTCGGTTCCTCGAAACGTCCGTTACGCCCGTATTCGTCGAGCAATTCAACGGTGTTGTCTTTGGATTCTTGAACGTTCGGCTGATCGAATGCGTTGATCTCGAGAATGACGCCGGCGGCGGCCACCGCGATCTCCCACAGATAGAACTGCTCGCCGAGATCGTACGGATCGTTCATCGCCAAACGGATCACCGGATGGCCGTGCGCTTCGAGCGCGCTCAGGCGATTTTCACTCTCTTTGTCGGCGTCGGGCAAACCAGCGCCGACGTAGACGAAGAGCCGGTCGTCGGAGTAGTCCGACGGATCGCCCAAGGGTTCGCCTTCGATCGGCACGATGCCGCGGCCGCGTTTCCCGGTCGATTCCGCGATGAGCTGTTCCGCCCACGCGCCGAAGGCGCGAACCTTTGGGTGCGTGACGATCGTCAGTTTGTCGCGCCCGGCTTTGGCTAGTCCGCCGATGGCAGCCCCGAAGCGCACCCCCGGCGCAGTCCGCGAATCGACGCTCCGGTCGTCGGCGTGCATCGCGCCCAATGCCCGATCGAGCAAGAGATTGACGTCGTAGCCCGCGATCGCCGACGGTGCGATGCCGACGAAGGAGAGCGCAGAGTAGCGGCCTCCGATATTCGGATCGTTTTTGAAATCGGCACGGAAGTTGCACTGCTGCGCCTCTGTATCGAGCGTCGTGCCGGGGTCGGTGATCGCGACGAAATGCTTGCCGGCTGCAGCAGCGCCGACTTGCTTGGTAACCTTTTCGTGAAAGTATGCGTAGAACGCATTCGGCTCGGTTGTCGTGCCGCTCTTGCTCGAGATAATAAAGAGCGTACGGGCAATATCGATCTGCCGTTCCAGTTCGAGGATCTGTTGCGGGCAGGTCGAGTCGAGCACGAACAACTGCGGAAAATCGTGGCAGCGTCCGAAGGTATCGGCGAGAATATCGGGCGCCAGCGAACTGCCGCCCATGCCGCAGACGACCGCAGCATCGAACTCATTTTTTGCGTCGGCAGCAAACGCCTTAAGCGCCGGCACTTCTTCGAGCATGTGTTGCTGGATGTCGAGCCAGCCTAACGATTTCTTGATCACCGACTCGTCGCCGGCTTCCGACGACCAGAGTGCGGCATCGTGCGACCAAATGCGTTTGAGGAAATCTCGCAGCCGCGAGTTTTTCGAGTGCCGCATCGCAGGCTTGCTGCGACGAACCCAGCGTCATGGCAACGCGTTCCGCGCCGCCGGATTCCAGCAGTTTTTGTTTGTAGACGATCGCGCCGAGCAACGCGGCAAAGGAATCGGAGAAGAGGCTCACGCCGTCGTGCTGCAAGTCGGCGGTCACCTCAAAGAGTGAGATCTTCGCTTCTTGCAACGCGCGCATCACGTCACGCGCTCCGTCAAGATCGCTCTCCACGGTATCGGGCACGACGTTACCGTGATCGAGCAGTGCTTCCAGTGTTGCCGGCGGCATCGTGTTCACCGTATCGGAGCCCACGACGGATTCGACGTACATGAGTTCGGGATAGTTCGGATTCTTGGTCGAAGTGGAGGCCCAAAGCGGGCGTTGCACTGCGCCGCCCTTGGCGCGGACCGGCGCGAAGTCCTCGCCTTCAAAGATCTCCTTGAACTTCTGATACGTCAGCTTCAAGTTGGCGATGCCCGCCTTCCCCAGGAGATGCTCGAGCTTCTCGCCTTTGGCGATACGATCCGCAAGCATCTTATCGATCGCCGTATCGATACGGCTGACGAAGACCGAGTTTACCGAGCGAATGCGGTCGACCGGCTTGCCCTCCGCCATCCGCCGCTGCAATCCCTTAACGTACGCGAGCGCTGCCTTTTCGTACATCTCAACGGAGAAGATCAGCGTCACGTTGACGTTGTAGCCGCGATAGATGGACTCTTCGATCGCGGGAAGACCGGCTTTCGTGCCGGGAATCTTGATCATCACGTTGGGCCGATCGACCCTGCGCCAAAGTTCGCTCGACCATCTCGATGGTGCCGCCGGTATCGTTGGCCAGCAAGCGGCGAGACCTCGAGGCTCACGAAACCGTCGTCGCCGTTCGACGATTGTAGACGCTCGAGAATGCATCGCAGGCGTTGCGGATGTCGTCGACGGCAAGGTCCCAGAAAAGCGCGTCGGCGCTTTTCTCCGAACCGATGAGGCCGGCCAACTGCTCGTCGTAATCGTTGCCGGCGCCGATGGCTTTTTCGAAGATCGTCGGATTGCTCGTCATGCCGCGTAAGCCTTGATCGATCAAGCGCTTCAACTCGCCCGAGGCGAACATGCTGCGGCGTAGATTGTCGATCCAGACGCTCTGACCCGCGTCGAGCAGCTGTTGGATCGGGTTCTTCATCGGTCTCTCCTAACGGGCGGCGAGTGCGAAATGGTCGAGGGCGACTTCGCGACGTTCTCCGCGGTGAAGCCGAAATCACGCGCCACGTCGGAGGCCGGCGCCGACGTACCGAAATGGTCGATGCCGAATGCGAGAATCCGCGGTCGCCGACGTATTTCGACCAGCCCAGCGTCGCGCCGGCTTCGATCGACATGCGGGCGTGAACGGACGGCGGCAGCACCTCATCGCGATACGCTTGCGGCTGTTCGTCGAAGAGTTCCCAGCACGGCATCGAGACGACTCGCGTTCGGGCGCCGCGTTCCTGCAGTATCTTGCGCGCGTCCATTGCCAGCGACACTTCCGAACCCGTTGCCATCAAAACGAGGTCGGGCGTTCCCCCGTCCGCTTCGGCCAGCACGTAGGCGCCCCGCTAAACGAGCGCATCGCGCGCGCCCAAGAACGGCAGTTTTTGACGGCTGAGCACCAGAACCCACGGTGCGTTCTTGCGGGAGACGGCGAGCTTCCAGCCTTCCAGCGTTTCCAGCGCGTCGGCGGGACGCACGACGTAACAGTTCGGCGTCGCGCGCAGCGTCGCGAGTTGCTCGATCGGCTGATGCGTCGGGCCGTCTTCGCCCAAGAAGACCGAATCGTGCGTGAAAACGTAGATCGAGTGGATATCGGTCAGGCAAGCCAGACGAAACGCCGGTTTGCAATAGTCGAGAAAGTTGAAGAAGGTCGCCGCAAAGGGCATGAGACCGCCGTGCTGCGAGATACCGTTGCTGCACGCGGCCATTACGTGCTCGCGCACGCCGTAGTGGATGTTGCGCCCGGCATAGTTCCCCGGTTCGAAATCGCCGAAATCCTTGAGATAGGTTTTCGTCGACGGATCGAGATCGGCCGATCCGCCGACCAGCTCCGGCAGCGCGCCGGCAATGGCGTTCATCACCATTCCACCCGCCTCGCGGGTTGCGATCGCCGCCGTTCTCCGCGGTAAAAGCCGGCCAGGGTAAATCTGTGGGAATCTCGCCGCGCAGGGTGCGCTCCAGGGCTTCGCGCTTGCTCCGGTTTCGCTTTTTTCCACTCGTTGTAGAGTCCTGACCACTTGCACTGCAGTTCGCCGCCACGCGCACCGACTTCCCGATAGAACGCCAGCACGTCGTCGGGTACGTAGAACTGAGGCTCCAACGGCCAGCCGAGTTCCTCTTTCGATTTGCGAACGTTCTCGGGGCCGAGTGCTTCACCGTGCGCTTTAAAGCTATCTTGTCGCGGCGAGCCATAACCGATATGCGTGCGCACCGCAATGAACGAGGGTCTGTCGATGACATTCTTCGCAACGGTGATCGCCTGATCGATCGTGTCGACGTCGTTGCCCTTGTCGATCGAAACGAATTGCGTGTGCCAGCCGCTGGCGTCGAAGCGCGCAATGGGATCGTCGGTGAGTGTGACGTCAGTCGGACCGGCCAGCGACACGTGGTTGTCGTCGTAGAAAACGATGAGCTTGCCGAGTTTGAGATGACCGGCAAGCGAAACGGCTTCTTGCGAGATACCTTCCATAAGATCGCCGTCGCCGACGATGCAATACGTGTAGTGATCGACGATCTCGCGGCCGCCGCCATTCAACACCGCGCCAAGATGCGCTTCGGCAATCGCCAAGCCCACCGACGCTCCGAATCCTTGACCGAGCGGACCGGTCGTCGTCTCAACGCCGGGCGTGCGCTCGGCTTCGGGGTGTCCGGGCGTTTTGCTGCCGAGCTGACGAAAGTGTTTGATGTCGTCGAGCGTGAGGTCGTAACCGGTGAGATAGAGCAACGCGTAGAGCAACATGGAACCGTGTCCGGCGGAGAGGACGAAGCGGTCGCGATTGAACCACTTCGGATCGCGCGGATTGAAGCGGAGATGACGCGTCCACAGCGCGTATGCCATCGCGGCAGCGCCCATCGGCATGCCGGGATGTCCGGAGTTCGCTTTTTGCACCGCATCCACGGCCAAAAACCGGATAGCATTGATGCGTTGCTCGTCGGCGGGGGAGTTGGGCACGAAGTCTCCTTTCCCAGGGTGGGGCTAACATAATGCGCGGCGGGGGCGCGCTTCCCTGGCGCCGTACGTGGGGGGCGTGACGGCGGATGAACTGCGAACGCGCATCGAAGCGCTCGCGCGCGGCGAAGGCAACGTTCGCGGCCGCGCCGGCCGCTGCGTCGACCGCGCGATTGCAATGCTCGACAACGGCGAACTGCGGGTGGCAGAGCCGCACGGCGACGAGTGGATCACGCATGCGTGGGTGAAACAGGCGATTCTTCTCTACTTCGGTCGGCGCAGCGTTGATTGGTTGGGCGGTGCCGGCAGCCGCGCGCTCATCTACTACGACAAGCTGCCCGTCAAACGCAACTACGACAAGCTGGGCGTGCGCTGCGTTCCACCGGGCGTCGCGCGTTACGGCAGCTTTCTCGCGCGTAACGTGATCTTAATGCCCGGCTTCGTTAACATTGGTGCCTACGTAGGTGAGGGCAGCATGATCGACACCTGGGCGACCGTTGGGTCGTGCGCGCAGATCGGTCGCGACGTGCATCTTTCCGGCGGCGTCGGCATCGGCGGCGTCCTCGAGCCGCCGCAGGCAGCGCCCGTCATCATTGAAGACGGCGCCTTCGTCGGCTCGCGCTGCATCGTCGTTGAGGGCGTGCGCGTCGAACGTGAAGCGGTGCTTGGCGCGGGCGTCGTGCTCACGGCGAGCACGCCAATCGTCGACGTACGGGGCGCAGAGCCGATCCGCAGCAAAGGCCACATCCCAGCGCGTGCCGTCGTCATTCCGGGAACGATTCCGAAGACGTTTGCGGCCGGAGAGTTCGGAACGCCGTGCGCATTGATCGTTGGGACGCGCAGCGAGACGACCGATCTCAAGACTTCGCTCAACGCAGCATTGCGCGACTTTGAAGTTTCCGCGTGAACCCGCGCGTCGATGCGATCGCGCCGTCGCTCATCCGCCAGTTCGCCGGCAGAAAGCGCGCGACGTCGCTCGACCTCGGTCTGGGCGAACCGTCGCTGCTTCCGACGATGTCGCTACTTCGAACGCGCGATGGAACGCGTTCGTGCGTCGGGCGTTAAGTACACTGCCAATGCGGGCGATGCGCAGTTGCGCGCGGCTATCGCGCGCCATTATGGGTATCCCGGTCTGCAGAGCGCGGAGAACGTCTGCATTACCGTCGGCTCTCAAGAGGCGATGTACGTCGCGATCAAGACGCTGCTCGATCCGTCGCGGGACGAGTTGCTCGTCGTCGAGCCGGCATTTCCGTCCTACGTCAAGATGGCGACGCTCGAAGGCGTTGCAGTGTGCACCGTTGCCATGAGCGACGATGACGACTTCGCGTTCGATCCGGATCGGATTGCAGCGGCGGTTTCCGATCGTACGCGGGCCATCGTCATCTGCTCGCCATGCAATCCGACGGCGCGCGTCATTTCGCGCGACGCGGCCGAAAACGCTCGCTTCGCACCTGCAGCGACGCAATGGCGAACCGGTGTGGTTGCTGCACGACGAAATCTACCGCGAACAAATGTTCGTCGACGATGCCGCGGATATGGCGCGCATCTATCCGCATACGATTGCGCTCAACTCGCTGAGCAAAAGCAACGCGTTGACCGGGCTTGCGACTGGGATGGATTCTCGGACCGGCGGATTTCATCGCCGGAGCCGTTAAGGTGCATGCATGGCTTGCTTCGTGCGCCGATACGTTCGCGCAATATGTGGCGCTTGCGGTGTTTGGTCCGCCGCCGCATCTGGACGAGCATGCAGCGTGGTATGCGAAGCAACGCGACGGAGTGATCGCATGCGCTCCAACGCAGCGGCTTGCGTTACGTCAGCCCGGAGGGCGCTTTCTACGCGTGCGTTCGATTACCGGACGATGAATCGTCGCTGGAAGCGGCCGGCGATCTCATCGAACGCTACGACGTCGTCGCGATTCCCGGCGTCGCGTTCGGCGCGTCGCTGGAGGGTTGGTTGCGGTTGAGCTGGGTCGCGCCGATGGAAGTGGTCGGCGAAGGCATCGCCCGCATCGCTGCATACCGGGCCGCGCTGTCCTGAGCGCCATCTTTATCATCCTAGAATGCTTTACCAGCAGAGCGTTGTGGATTCGGTCTCGCCACAAGCGCCCGAATAGCGAGGCGCGAAGCGTCGCAGCCGAAAGTGAGTTTCTAAGGCTACTCCCAGGATAACGTCGCACGCGATACGCGCGCCCGTACTCGGGGAAGATGATGTAAGTGAAGGCAAGAAAGCGCCAAGTTTGCATCACCGTGGGAGCGCTTCTTTGCCTTATCCTGCTGGCGGTCTGGCAATGGCGAACGATCGTGCGGTTCGGCATCGTCGCTGCGGCCGAATCGGTTGCGCATGTGCGTCTATCGTTCGACTCGATGGCGTTGTCGTCGCACCGCGCCGTTTTTGAAAAGGTTCGCGTTGCATCGCTGGACGGCGAGCCTATTGCAACGCTGGCGCGCCTGGACGTTACATATAACCTTCGCGATTTGCTTCCCGGAGGCCATCGTCTTTTCGGATTAGAGAGCGTGGCTGCATACGCGCCGCATCTCATCGTCGTGCGGCATTCCGACGGAACGCTGAATCTTCCGGCGTTTCATCCGCCGGCAGGCGGCGGCGCGGCCGGCACACCCTTGATCGTGAAGGCGCATCTCTACGGCGGCTCGATCGACATCGTCAACGAGAGCCGCAAGGTCGCGACACCTCAGCGCCGGATGTACGTGCGCGATCTCCAAGTCAGTGCCGACGTCGCATCGGCGGGCGCTTCCCATTATCGCGTAGATTTCTCGTTTGGTGAAACGCCCAATGCCCTGTTCCCGGTACGCGGACGGGGCGATCTCGATGCGCGCGACGGAGAGGACATGCAACGGTGGACGGCAGCTGCACTGCCGATTGCGGCTGCTGCCGACTTCGTTACCGACACCGCCTCGCTGCGCGTTGAAAGCGGAATGCTTCGAAATGTGGACGCGCGGTACTTCGCGATCCGCGATGGTTTGCGTACGCAGCAAACGCACCTTGCAGCGAGTGCGCAACTGACGAAAACGCGTGTTGCGATCGCAGGCCTCACCGCCTCCGTCGACGACCTACGGGGGCCTGTCGACGTTTACGACGATGGGCTCCTCACCGCGGGCCTTTCCGGTGCAATTGCCGGCGTGCCGGTACGAGTGAGCGGCGGACTCTACGATCTGCGCAATCCACACCTGCGTGTGGCGGTGCGCGGCGCAGGCGATCTCGCGCAGTTACGCCCGGCATTTTCGCAGGCTAAACGTTTGCCGATGGCCGGGCCGCTGGCATTCTCGCTGCTGGTTGAAGGTCGCGCGAGCGCGCCGCTCGTCTGGATCGCTCTGCAATCTCCGCACATCGCGTATGCCGCAACCCCGCTCGATCGGCTCGGCCTTCTCGCCGCCTTTGACGGCCGCAACGTCGACGTTCTCGACGTTTCGGCCAAATACGGGCGCATCGCCCTCGACGGGCGGGGCCGGGTTGCACTCGCTCCGCAGCACAACGGCATGAGGATGCTGGTCGACATTCGGGGTGCGCCGGGAACGCTTCCCTATGCGAGTTCGATTGTGCCGGCGATGTCTTTCGACGCCGAAGCCTTGGCGCTGGCGGACGTTCCAAAGGCCATCTCAATGCGTGGGATACTTTGGGGACGCAGCACGAACGCTGCGTTGGACGGCATCTTCAACGTTGATAGCCGCGGCGACGGCGAGATCGGACCGATTCGCTTTCGGCAGGGTAACGGCATGGCATACGCGCGCGCCGCGCTGGACGCGTCGCACGGCTCGACCGCGGTCGCGTTCGTCCGTAATATGGCGATCCCAAACGCAAACGCGACCGTCAACGCGGCGTTATTTGGCGAGAAGGTCGGCCGCGCGGTGAGCGGCGGCGGGGTGGGGCGCGTCGTGTCGCGGTCGGGAGAGGCACGCTTCGGGGCAACCGTCGCCGGCACGACGCTTGCGCCGCGGGTTCTCGGAACACTCGTCATCGCGAACGGCCGTTACCGTAACTTCGACATCAATGGCGACGCCGGTCTGGCGTATGCTGACGGCACGCTCCACCTACGCAACGCGGCCGCTGCGATTGGGCCGCTCTTCGTTGCGGCTGCCGGGAGCGTGCGCAATGTGAAGCCGGGCGAGAACTTCTCGCCGGCATACGATCTGACGACCCAACTTCACACCTCCGACGCCGCCGCGTTGGTGGCAGCGCTTCAGCCACATGCAGCGCAGCTCGTGCAAGGCAGCATGGATGCCGTCCTTCGGGTCGAGGGTAGCGGTGATGCGCCGTCGGCCTCCGGCACAATGCAGGCGCCCGAAGGTACGATCAATGGCCTGGCGTTTCGCGATTTCTCCGGCATCGTGCAGGCGCACCGCAACAGTCTGTCCGTCAGCGAACGGTCGCGTCGTCGTTGGTGGTACCGTCGTCGCGCTGGACGTCGCACATCGCCGTCGCGCTCGGCATTGACGGTTCGCGCGCCGGATGCAAATCTCGCCGACTTCAACGATTTCTTCGACCAGGGCGATATGTTTGCCGGAACCGGCAGCCTTGCGGTCAGCGCGCAGACCGCCGGTCGGACGGTGATTGCCAGTAACGGCGAAGCGCATTTTGCCGGCGCGCGCTTTCGTCAAATCGAACTGGGAACGCTTGCCGCGCACTGGAGCACGAGCGACAACCTTGTCGCGACGAATCTGCGCTTCGGCGGCCCTTCCGGAACCGTCGCCGTTATCGGGAGTGTAGCGCCCGCGAGCGAGAGCATCGACATGCACGCGCGCTGCGCAAAGCGTCGATCTCGCGACTTGGCTGCCGATGCTCGGCTATAACGTGCCGGTTACCGGCCTACTCGACGCGCAGGCCAGCGTCTCGCGGCCGCTACCCGGACATTGCGATGAAGCTGCGCGCCGCGGTGTTCAACGGCACCGTCGGGCGCCTGCCGATCGAACGCTTCGACATCGTGGCCGCTGCTGCGCACGGCCGCGGAACCATGCAATCCGCGAACGTCGACCTTCCGTCATTGCACGCCGGCGCTTCGGGCACGTTCGGGCTTCGCGCGAACGATCCGTTGGCATTGCAGGCGCGGATCACCAGCCCCAACGTTGGCGCGTTCCTCGATCGCGCTTCGGGCAGGGATGTTGGCGTGTCGGGGACGCTCGATTCGACGATGCACGTCAACGGCACGCGCGCCAACCCGCAGATTGCGACCACGTTTCTGCTGCAATCGCTGCGGCGCGGTAACGTGACGATTCCGGCGATTCGCGGCGATCTCACCGCCGATCGTACCGCCTTCACGTTACGTAACGGCGAGATCGATCTGCAACACGGGAAAGCGCTGCTGGCAATCGACGGTTCCGCTGCACGAGGCTTCGAGTCTCGGCGTCGCTGGTTGCCGACGACATCGAGCTGGCGAACTTTGCGGCGCTGCTCCCGAAAGGGACGCAGCTGCGGGGGCGCATCGATGGCCGCGTTGCCGCCGGCGGAACGCTCGATGCGCCGCTGATGAACGGTTCGCTCTCGTTGCGCGACGGCTCGTACAGCGCTCCGTCGCAGAAGACGCCGATCACCGGCATCGGCGGCGTCTTGGCAATCTCCGGCACGCGGGCGGCTTTGACGGCGAACGCCATGGCCGGCGGCGGTTCGCTTCACGTCTCGGGAACCACGCGTTTGCGCAGCCTTCGCGCACTCGCACAGGCGAGCGCTGCGCTCGATCTGCAGGCCGAACACGCGAGATTCGATCTGCCTGGGTACTTCAACGGCGAACTCAACGGAACGGTGACGCTCGCTCGCGCGTTCGGCGGAGTAGCGCAGGTCGGCGGAGCGATGGCGATCTCTCATGCGCAGAGTTCCGCTCGATGCCTTTCTCTCGCAGAAGGCGGGCGGCGCGAGCGGCCCCCGTTTCAACGTTGGGTTCGCGAACTTGCGCGTAACCGCCGGCGACGACGTGCGCGTACAGAGCGGGAACGTCGACATCGGCGCAACGGGCGGCATAACGCTGGCGGGCACGCTCGCCAAGCCGGCGCTGACCGGCGGGTTCGATTCAACCGGTGGAACGCTGAGCTTCTACCGCACCTTCAATTTGCAAAGCGGACGCGTTTCGTTCTCTCCTTCCAGTGGCCTGATTCCCGATGTGAACGCCGTGGCCTCGGCCTTCGTTCCCGATCCACCGACGGCGATCAAACTGCACGTCACCGGCCCGGCGACCGCCATGAATCTCGCCTTGCAATCCGATCCATCGTACGATCGCCAGCAGATTCTCGGCCTGCTGGTTGGCGCGCAGCAGTTTGGCGGGGTGCAAGGCGTACACAGTTCCGGCGGAGGAAACTTTTCCGCCGGTTCGGCCGCCGAGAACCTGGCGGCAAGCCAAGTGAGCACGGTCTTCACGCGCACGATGCTCGAACCGATCTCGTCGTCGGTCGCAAGCGCGCTGGGTTTTAGTGAAGTGCAAATAACCAGCGACGTGCAAACCGGATTGGGGATTAACGCGGTCAAGGCGTTTGGAAAGAACGTCAACGCCATCTTTGGACAAACCTTCGGCTATCCGCGTTCGCAAAGCATCACGCTCGACGCGCACCCCAGCCCAGCCGTCGGCTTGCGATTGAGCGCCTATACGACCAGCGGCCCAAGTCTGTTTTTCGTTCAGCAACCGCAAGCGATCGGCATGGACGCGATGCAACTCAATCCCTATACCGTGCTGCCTCCGCAAAATGGTTCCGACGGCCTGACCTTCTCGTTCGTCCGGAGGTTTCCATGAACGGCCTCGTGCTCGTTGCAGCCATAGGTTTCGCAAACCTGTCACAGTTAATCGCAGCGCATCCGATGCACCCGGTGCTCGCATCGTACGATCGCGAGATCGTGTCGTTGCGTAGTACCGAGCGGGTGGCTGGGCTCGCCGGTGCCGCGCGCCGAGCCGACGCTGCGGCGTGTAGCGCACGTCGTGCGGCAGATAGATCCGCAGCGCGTGCTATGCTGTTCGCGCGTCGTGACCAAGCCGACCGGGCCGCCGAGAGTGCGGCGCTTTCTGAGATCCTCGGCCTCCGCGGCGCCGGCGCGCGAGAAACGCGGGCGTACGCAAACGATCTGCAGCGGGAAACCGTCGCGAGCTCACGTGCGTACGAAGATGCGGCAGCGCAGCGGGCCGCTCGTGCATTGGCCCAGCGGCGGGTGCAACTGCAAGAACGGGAGTCGGGGTTGGCATACGATCTCGCGCGGCGCGATGCGGCGCGCGCGATGATCGCGCGGCTCAAACTCAACGAGCTGCATCTCCGGCCGAGCCTGCGCAGCGCCTTGCGAACCGAGCTGACGCACATGCACGCGCGTGAGGCGGCCGTGCTGGCCGTCGCGCGCGCAAAGGACGCGGTCGAACTGCAGGCTTACCAGCGTGAATTGGAACGCACGCGCGCGTCCGCCGTCGCGGCGATGACGGCGCAACTCCGGGACAAAGCGATGGCGAATCTCAACGTGCAGCGTGGGATCTTCAAAACCCCCGCTTCGCAAGGGATGCGCTTTCGCTCGACATACGATTCGGCAGCGGCCATCCCGATTGGCGAGTCGTTCCGCGCTGCAGGCGAGGTCCTATCGGCTCGATTTGGCCGTCTTGCAGAGACCGATCGTCAATCGGCCACGGCGACGTCGTCGCAACTGCGAACGCTGGAAGCCGATCGCGATGCCCTCTATCGCTCGATGGTTGCCGAGATCAGCACTACTGCGGCATCGGTCGCGCGCAGGCGGCATCTCGGCGGCGTCACAGTAGCGGATTCTCGGCCGAATGCGGCCGTCGACATCACCGCCGCGGTTCGTAGGGAAATCGGCCGTTAAGTCTTGTCGCGCACCTCGCGCTTGCCGGCGTCATACTCCGCCTGTGCGCGGTGCTTCGCCTCGTTAACCGCCGAGCCGATCTTTTCCGACGGTTTCATTTCGTCTCCCGCCACGTCGCGTTTATCGTGCTCGATCTCGGCGGCAGTGCGATGACGGCCTTCATTGAACGTATCTTTCACGTTTTTGGCGCCCTTGCTCAGTTCGTCGGCCGCTTCCTTGATCGGATCCTTCTCCACAATCATTTCCTCCTCGACGTGTAGACGAGGCAAGTGTACCCGAGGTCGCGGACGTTTATGCGCGGCGCACCGACCGCGCTTTCGCGATGCGATGCTTCGCCTTAGATTGAGACGGAGATCGACACCGTTTGGATGTTGACGAACTCATGGATGCCGAAGGCGGAGAGTTCGCGCCCGTAACCGCTGCGCTTGATGCCGCCGAACGGTAATCGCGGATCGCTGGCCACCATGCCGTTGACGAAGACGCTCCCGGCCTCAATGCGCGAGGCCATGCGCTCTGCCAAGCGCAGATCGCGCGTCCATAGACTGGCGCCCAGACCGAAGTCTGAGTCGTTGGCCAGCGCCAGTGCGTCTTCGCGATCGGTGGCGCATACGACGGCGGCGGCCGGTCCGAAAACCTCTTGCTCGAACATGCGCATCTTCGGGCGCACGTCGGCCACGACCGTCGCTTCGTAGAAAAAGCCCGGGCCGGCGACGGGTTTGCCGCCGCATACCAAACGCGCACCGGCAGCAATGGTTTCGCACACTTGCTCGTGCACCGACGCCCGCAGATCGGCGCGCGCGCACGGGCCCAACTGCGTTGCCTCGTCCATCGGATCGCCGACGCGGTTGCGCCGCGGCGATTTCGGCGAAACGCGCGACGAACGCGTCGTAAACCGGCGCTTCGACGATGAAGCGTTTCGCCGCAATGCAACTCTGACCGTTATTTTGAAAGCGCGCTTTGACGCCGATCTTTGCCGCTTCGTCAAGATTCGGCATCGGCCAGAACGATGAACGGGTCCGAGCCGCCCAGTTCCAGCACGCATTTCTTGAGCGTGGTACCGGCTGCGGTCGCGACCGCGACGCCTGCGGCATCACTGCCCGTAAGCGTCACCGCGGCGATGCGGGAGTCGCTGATGATCGCGCTCGCTTCTTCGTCGGAGATCAGAATCGTGTCGAAGCATCCGGCGGGCGCCGCGTCGGCAAAGAGGCGTTCCATCTCAAGCCCGCATCGGGTCGTGTTGCTTGCGTGTTTTAGCACGAGCGTATTGCCGGCCATGAGCGCCGGTACGGCGGCGCGAAACACTTGCCAGTACGGAAAGTTCCACGGCATGATCGAGAGCAGTACGCCGAGCGGGCGAAACGCGACGTAGCTGCGGGAGCCGGTCCCTTCGCCGGCTTGCGGTGCCAGCATCGCGCCGGCGTGCTCGGCGAAATAGTCGAGACACCAGGCGCACTTCTCGACTTCGGCGCGAGCCTGCGCAATGGTTTGCCCATCTCACGCACTGCCGTCGCGCTCAACGATTCAGACTCCGCGCGAAACCTCGCGGCGATCGGACGCAAGGCGGCACCGCGCCGCGCAAACGATTCGTTACGCCACGTTTCGGCGGCGTGCACGGCGGTATCCAGCTTCGCGTCGATCTGCGCGCGGTCCATCGACGCGATGCGTTCGAGCGTCGCGCCGGTCGCCGGATTGACGGTTTCGATCACAGCGATTGCGTCGCCCACGGTCCGGACGGGCCGGCGTAGACTTCGACGAACTGCGGGACGGAGATACCGCTTGGCGACGCGTTGCATGTCGGCAGCGGTGATGCGCGCGAAACGTTCGTTGAGCGTGCGGTAATAGTCTAACGGCAGATGATTGGTGGCGATGTCGAGCAGTTGCTGCGCTTGGCCGGACGACGAAGCTTCGTCGAGCAGCGCGTCGCCGACCAGGCGCACTTTGGCCTCTTGCAACTCGGTCGCCGAGACCGGCTGCTTTTGGAGTTGGCGCAGTTGCTCGCGCACGAGCGCGACCGCCTCGACGACCCGCTGCGGCGACGCGTTGAGCTCGATGCGCAAATCGCCGCGGTCGGCGTCGGAATCCAGCGAGCTGTTGACGCTGTAGACGAGGCCGCGTTTTTGGCGCAGTTCTTGCCATAGACGCGATTCGAATGCGCCGCTGCCGCCGAGGATTTGGTTGAGCACTAAAAACGCATCGTAATCGGCGCTCGATCTTGCGCGGCGCCGGTTGTCCCAGACGAATGTAGACTTGATTGGCCTCCGTGCCGATGTAATCGTGGCCGCTCGTCGCCGGCGGCATCGCCATCAGATGCGCGTCGGGTTTGGGTCCGTCGCCGCCCACGAACCGAACGCCGCTTCCAGCGCGTCGCGCACGCGTTGCGGCGCCATATCGCCGACGATTGCAATCGTGGTGAGGTCGGGCCGCCAGTAGGACGCGTGTAGTCGAGCAAATCGGTGCGCGTGATGCCGTCAACGCCTGCCGCCGTGGGATGGCGCAGCGACGGATCGTTGTGCGCGAGCAACAGCGACGATAGGCGCGATCGATCATCACGCCGGAGATGTGACTTTCCGAGAGCAAGCTGTTGGCGAGTTGCGAACGCTCGACGCTGAGCCACGGATCGGCGAAGGCGGGATGCGCTTCACCGTCGGCAAGGATGGCGACGACGCGTTCGAAGTCGCGCGTCTCCGCGCGGGCCGAAAAGCTTTGCCCGGTGTTGACGAACGCGCCCATCTCGTCGGTCTGCGCGTGCCGTTGCGCGAATGGATACTTTGCGCTGCCGTAGTCGGCGACGGACGAAGCGAGCCGTATGATGCCTTCTTGGCCCAACGGTTCGAATGCCGGCGAACTCGCGATGCGTCCGCGCAGCACGAACGTCGGATGGTCGGTTTTCTCTTGCACGATGACGCGCACGCCGTTGGACAGCGTAAACTCGACGGCGACAGCGTGCTGCGCGCGGTCGTCGGCGTTGCGACGGCGCGTGCGATCCAGGCCGGTTCCACGATGGGGCCGTTCGGAACGCGCTTGGAGAAATCGTCGCTCGCTGCGGCGCTGCTCTTTTCCGAACTGCCCTGCGGCGGCCTGTCGTTCGGGCTCAAGATGCCCGATGACGGTCGGACGGCGCAAATACGTGCGCGCCGCTTGGAGCACGTCGGCGCCGGTCAGCGCGTCAAGCGCGCGTCTTCGTCGCCGACTTTCTCGTGCACGATGCCGTAGGTGTAGCCGGCCAGGTCGCCGATGCCGTCGATCGAATCGGCAGAGTACAGCGCGTTCGGCGATCGTCATCCGTTTCGCCGCGAGCACGAGCTCGGGATCGAAGCCGTTCGCCAACGCGGTGTCGAGCGTTCGCTTGAACGCCGCCTCTGCTTCGGCGCCGTGTGGCCGGGATTGAGAACGATGAAGACGTGCAGCAGGCCGCCGCGCAGTTGCGTATCGGCGTTGGCCTCGATGCCGAGCGCGATATTGCTCTGCACCAGCGCGGTATAGAACGGCGAACGTTGATTTTCGAGCAGCGTCGCGATCGTGCTGATCGCCGGTTCGCCGGGCTCCGTGTCGCCGGGAATGGCGTATGCAAGATCGACGACTTCAAACGGAAACGGAAACTCCGCTTCGACGCGGCTTTCCGGCGCGGCGACGGGATTGCGTTCCAGGCGCGGCGGCAGCGGCTTGCGCGGAATCGCCCCGAAATATCGTTGCGCTTTGGCGAAGGCCGTCGCATGCGCCACGTCGCCGGCGATCACCAGCGTCGCGTTGTTTGGCGCATACCACTCGCGGTAGTATCGCGCGATATCCGCGACGGTCGCGTCGCCGACGTCGCCACGCTCGCCGAGCGGCGTTCGTCCCGCCGGTTGATCGGGAAAGGCGGCGGCGCGCACCAGGGCCAGCAAATTGAAAAACGGCGAACTGGCGTCGCCGTCGAGTTCGTTGAGCACCGCATTGCGTTCGATCGCCCAATCGGATGCGCGCAACGACGCGTGCTGCATGCGATCGGCTTCGATGGACAGCGCGACGTCGAGTTTGTCGGACGGCATTTCGAAATAAAACTGCGTGTAGTCGTAGTTCGTTTCGCCGTTCATCTGCGCGCCCAACCGCGCGACGATGTCGTCGAGCCCGCCCGCCGAAATCTCGGGCGTGCCGCGGAACATCATGTGTTCGAGCGCGTGCGCCAATCCGGTTTTGCCGGGCGTTTCCTGCAGCGAACCGAAACCGTACCAAACGCTGGTTTGCACGACCGGCGCCGCGCGATCCTCGACCACGACGACGTGCAAGCCGTTGTGCAGCGTCGTGGTGTAGATGCCGCGTCGCCCGGACCGCTTTGCGCGCTCGCGCTTGCGACGAATGCGGCGGCAAAGAGCAAGCGTGGCGATCGTGGTTCGTAACTTCACAGTTTCGTGACTCCTAAGTAATAGGCGGCGGCCGCTTCGACGGCTGCGAGAGGAAGGCAACCGATCAGTTCGCAGCCTAGCAACTCGACGCCAGTTGCGCGGCAAGCTCGCGCACCAGTTCGACGATGCGATAGAGCGGCGTCGCGCATAGTTCGTGACGTTGAGCGAAACCTGCACCCGCTCTCCGCGCGGAAGCGCAAGCGCGCGCAAGGTCGAAAGCCGCCGTCGCGTTCGCGAATCGCGCGCGCGATGCGCCGCGCGGGCGCAAGATCGGCGCGTCGCAAGTTCGACGTTGAACGCGATGAGAATGTCGCGCGCGCCGATCGCGATCGCGCCGGCGGTCGCGTGCCGGGCGACGTCGCCTTCGTCGGGCAACCAGTCGAGGTTGCTCCGAATGGCCGGCAGCAAGAAACGTTCCGGTGCCCGAGCGGCCGCTCCGTAATAAAAGGAAGGGATGCGATAGCGCTGCCAGATCGCCGCGCCGGCTCGGTGCGCGAGGCCGGCGGCATCCTCGAGCGTCGCGTCCGCGAGCGGAACGAACGGCAACACGTCGAGCGCGCCGATGCGCGGATGCACGCCCGAATGCAGGCGCAGATCGATGCGCTCGAGCGCCACGGCGGTCAGCGCGACGGCGCTCGACCACTTGCGCGCCGTCGCCGACGATCGTCAGCACGCTGCGATGGTGCACGGCGTCGCTGCTCCAGTCCACGACGCGCGCGCCGGTTGCGTTGACGGCATCGACTGCCGCGGCGATGCGTCGCAGCATCGCGTCCTTCCGAAAGATTCGGAACGATCTCGAAGCGCATCGTTAGCCGAAGCGTCGTAGCGATCGCGGCGGCGATGTCGCGCGCGCTTGCGGGCGAAACGATCTGCGCATAGCCGAGTTTGCGCGCTTCGGCTTCACGCCGCTGCGCCGCGTTGACGGCGCGCACTTCGCCGGACAGGCCCAGTTCGCCGAACACCGCGACGTTCGCGTCGAGCGCGATATTGCGAAACGACGACGCGATGGCGAGCGCGATGCCGAGATCGGCCGCCGGCTCGCTGACGCGCAAACCGCCGGCGACCGATGCGTAGACGTCGTGCGTGCCCAACGCAAAACCGGCGCGCCGTTCTAAAATGGCGATGATCATCGCCAAGCGCTGCTGATCGAAGTTATTTGCCAGGCGCCGCGGCGTTCCGTAGCCGCTTTCTCCGACGAGCGCCTGCACTTCGATGAGCACCGGACGCGAACCGACGATCGACGCGACGACGCACGAACCGCTCGGGCGCTGCGTTCGCGCGCCGGCAAAGAGCTCCGATGGATTGGCGACTTCGCGCAAGCCGCTGTCGTGCATCGAGAAGACGCAGATCTCGTCGATCGAGCCGAAGCGATTCTTGTACGCGCGCAGGATGCGGTAATCGCCGGTCGTCTCGCCTTCGAAATACAGCACCGTATCGACGAGATGCTCGAGCAGCCGCGGACCGGCGATCGCGCCGTCCTTGGTCACGTGCCCGACGATGAACGTCGCGCAGCCGGTTCGCTTGGAGTATTCGACGAGCGCTTGCGTGCAGTCGCGAATCTGGCCGACGCTGCCGGCATAGGCTTCCGATTCGGGCAGCCACACGGTCTGAATCGAATCGACGATCAGCGCGACCGGCGGGCGTTTTGCCAGACGCATCGAGCACCGCGCGCAGATTCGTTTCGGGATACAGCAACAGCGACGGCGCGATCTGCGATGGTAACACGCGCTCGGCGCGCAGTTTCACTTGCGCCGCCGACTCTTCGCCGCAGACGTAGACCACCTCGCCGCTGCGCGCGAGTCGCGCGGCGATCTGCAGCAGCAGCGTCGATTTTCCGGCGCCGGGCGGACCGCCGATGAGCGTGACGCTTCCGGCAACGATCCCGCCGCCCAAAACGGCGTCGAACTCCGGCATATCCAAACGCAGGCGGTTGTACGCCGGCCGAGCCGATGTCGTGCAGCGGAGCCGGCGTCAGCGGCCTTGGTCGTCGCGGCGCGTTGTTCGCGTCCGGCTTTCGCGGATACGCGCATCGGCTGTTGGTCGAACGAGTTCCACGCTTCACACTGCGGGCAGCGCCCGAGCCAGCGCGGCGATTCGAAGCCGCAGCCCGAGCAAAAGTAAACCGACTGCGCTTTGGCCACGAGTCCGGTTTGCTTCTGCGATGCGGCAGCTTCGCCTGGGGAACGAATGCGCACGACCGCGAAAACGCGGCATGTGGGACTCGAGGCATTGCGGCTTTGACTCGAAAAGCGCATCCGGCGCTCCGTAGCACGGACGGCGCATCGAGTTCATCGAAGACACTGCATGGTGAGCAGACATTTGCAGATTGCGATCGATGGCCCGGCGGCGTCGGGAAAAACGACCGTCGCGCGCGCTGCCGCGCGCAAACTTGGCCGCCCTCTATTTCGATACCGGCGCGATGTATCGCGCGCTGGCGTTTCTCGCGTTGCGCAGCGGCACCGACGTCGATAACGGCGCCGCGCTCGCGCGCTTGGCCGACGACGCGCACCTGCACGTCACGCTCGACGACGGCGCCCCGCTCGGATTTCGCATCGCCGCCCGCGGCCGCGAACTCGATGCGCACGACCTGCAGAGCGCCGAAGTGACCGCGATCGTTTCCACCGTCGCCGCCCAGCCGGAGGTCCGCCGTGAGATGGTCGCGGCGCAACGCCGCATCGCCGACGGTGCGGCGGTCGTCATGGCCGGGCGCGACATCGGCACCGTCGTGCTGCCGGATGCCGCGGTAAAGATTTTTCTCACCGCTTCGCATGCGGCGCGCATCGAGCGCCGTCGCGCGCAACTCGAAGCGTCGGGTGTCAACGTGGACGAGCACCGGCTCGCGCAGGAAATCGACGAACGCGACCGCTCGATCGCACGCGCGCCGTCTCGCCGCTGGAGCCGGCGGCCGGCGCGCACATCATCGACTCGAGCGACGTCGATGCCGACGCACGTCGTCGAACGAATCTTCGCGAGCGTCGCCGCGGCGGCACGGCCAGTCGTCGATGAACCAGGGGGTCTACGATGTGACGCTCCGATCCTGTCGTGCGATTTTCCAAGTCGACGGTACGCGTCTTGGCGCGCACGGTTTGGCGCGCCGGGTCTTCGGAGCGGAGAACGTTCCGATGAGCGGGCCGCTCATCGTTGCGTGCAATCATCTGTCCTATCTCGATCCGCCGATCATGGGCTGCCTCTGTCCGCGCCGCATCAGCTACATGGCGAAGAAAGAACTGTTCGAGATGCCGGTCTTGGGGCCGATGATCCGCGCGCTCGGTGCCTATCCGGTCGATCGTCAGCGGCAGCGCCACGGCGGCGATTAGGCGCTCGCTCTCGGTCCTGCAGGCAGGGGGCGCCGTCGGCATTTTTCCCGAAGGCACGCGCAATCGTCGACGGCACAGTCGCACCTCAGACAGGTGTCGCACTGTTAGCATCACTGGCGAAAGCGCCGGTCGTTCCGGCGTGCGTCGTGGGCACCGACCGGGCGCTGCGCCTGGGACGCGTCGACGTCGCCTTCGGGCCGCCGCTTTCGCTGACGGCCGATGGGAAAGCAACGCGTGAGGATTTGGCGAAGTTTACGAGCACGGTTATGAACGCAATCGAACGTCTAACGGAGAGCATCGGTGGAAATACGTAAAGCGTCCGTGCAAGGCTTCTGCTTCGGCGTCGCCATCACGGTCAAAAAGGCGGAGGAGGCGATTGCGTCGCGCGGCGACGTCACGACGCTGGGCCACGTGGTGCACAATCCGCAGATGGTCGAATCGCTCGCGCAGCGCGGATTGAAAAACGCGCATGCGGTCGACGAAGTCGATTCCGGCGCGCTCTTCGTGCGCGCACATGGCCTGCCGGTGGACGTTTTCGAAAAGGCGCAAAGAGAAGAAGCTGGAGATCATCGACGCGACCTGTCCGATGGTCACGAAGATCCACGTGCAAGCCGAGAAACTGAAAGCCGACGGCTACAAGATCATCGTCATCGGCGATCCCGAACCATCCCGAAGTGAAAGGTACGCTCAGTCACGTCCCCGGCGCTTGGTGCATTCAGAGCATCGACGACGTCGCGAAGCTTGCCGCGTTCGAGCAAGGTGGGCGTCGTGGTGCAATCCACCTGGTCGGGCGAAGGCTTCACCGAGATCGTCCGCGCGCTCTCCGCGAAGTACTACGAAGTGCGCGCCGTCAACACGATTTGCACCGATACGCACAACCGGCAAGACGAAGCGTTGCGCCTGGCCAAAGACGTGCAAGTGATGGTCGTCGTCGGCGGCAAAACGTCGGCCAACACGCGACACCTCGCCGATCTTTCCGAATCGCACGGCGCGAAAGCGTACCATATCGAAGGCCCGGACGAACTGCAGCCCCAGTGGTTCGCCAACGTTGAAGTCGCCGGCTTGATGTCGGGCGCCTCCACGCCCGGCTGGCTGCGTCGATCAGGTCGAAGCGCGCATGGAAGAGCTGGCTGCTTCTGCCTAACGCCGCCGAACTCGTCGAGCGGTTCGAGGGCGCCCTCGAGGAACGAATTGTCGGCTATCGGGGATCCGCAGAGATCTCCGATATGCTGTTGCGCCATTTCGGTTACGGCGCGTACGGACCGGCGCGGCGGGCAAACGCCTGCGGCCGCAAATGGTGCTGCGCGTTGCGCTCAGCGAAGGCGCGCCGATCGAGCACGCGCTCGACGCCGCCGTCGCCGTCGAAATCTTCCATAACTATTCGCTGGTTCACGACGACATCGAAGACCGCGACGAACTGCGCCACGGCCGGCGCACGCTGTGGAGCGAGTACGGCATCGGCGCGGCGATCAACGCCGGCGATGCGATGTGCGCCTTGAGTTTTCTGAGCCTGGAGCACGCCGGCACCTGCCTCGATGCAGCGCAGAGTGTTGCAGATGCTGGCGGTGTTGCACGACGCGCACGCCATCATGTGCGAAGGCCAGTCGCTCGATCTCTACTTCGAATCCGCAAAGCGCGTCGATCTGCCGGGATTACTATCGCATGATCGCGTGCAAGACCGCGCAACTCTTCGATGCGTCGTGCCGGCTGGGCGCATACGCAGCCGGCTGCGACGCGGCGGCGATTGCGGGTTACGGCGACGCTCGGCCGCGCGTATGGCTTGGCATTTCAGATTCGCGACGACGTTGCGGGCATTTGGTCGACGCTCGACGAGACGGGCAAAACGGCCGGCGAGCGACATCGCGCGCCGCAAATGGACGTTCCCCGTCGTCTGGGCCATCGCGCAACCGCCGTCGCCTGCGCGCGATGCCGTCGAACGCGCGTACGCGGAGAACGGCGCGCTGGATGCGACCGCGGTTGCGACGGTCATCGACGCGCTCGATGACCTCGGCGCCTACGATGCCGCGTCGCGCGCGGCGGCGGAACAGGTCAGCGTCATCGAAGCGCCATCCCAACGCGCAGTTTGCCGAGTTCTTGACGGCAACGCTCGGCCTCACGGCGGCCGGCTAGCGATGGAAGAACGCTTCAAACGCGCAACCGGCGTCACGCATGCCGGCGCGCAAGCACTGCCGCGTGGGCGATGCCGCACGCTGTTGCTGGCGGCGTTCTTCATCCGGCTCTTCTTCATCAACAACCAAGGCTTCCAAACGGACGTTTCAACGTACGTCGCTTGGGCGCTCGCGTTGACCGCACACGGTTTTTCGTCGTTCTATTCCACGATTGGCTTCGCCGATTATCCGCCGGGCTATTTCTACATTCTCGCGGTGGTCGGGCACGTCTGGCAAGCCGCTTTCGGCGCGCACGATCAGCACGTACGCAGTGCTGCGCATGCTGGTGAAGTTGCCGGCGGTCTTTGCCGATCTCGCCGTCGGCGTCTTGCTGTATGCGCTCGTGCGCCGCTTCGCGGGCATGCGCTGGGGTCTGGGCGCGGCCGCGCTCTATCTCTTCAATCCGGCGACGATCTACATCTCGGCGTCGTGGGGGCAAGTCGATTCGATCTCCGGCGGATTGGCGTTGCTCGCGATCTATCTGCTCGTCGTCGGACGAACGGCCGTCAACGCGGGCGGATCGTTGGCGCATGGCTGGCCTTTGGGTATTCGCTGCTGATCAAACCGCAAGCGGCGGTATTGTTGCCGTTATTGATCGCGTTTGCGTTCGTCGATCACGCAGCGGCGCGAGCGTATCGCGCGCGACGACGGCTCGGCATCGTCGCCGCGTTGCTGCTGGCGCTGATGCTTACCGAACCGTTCCATCCGAGCAATCCCTTCGGCGCCTTCGGCTGGCTGTTCCAACAATATGCGTACGGTTCGAACGTGTACCCATACAACTCGGTCAACGCGTTCAATCTCTGGGCCTTCCGCGGCTCCCGTGGCTTCCCGACAATCAAACTATCGCCGGATTTCCCGCAGTACGTGTGGGGCATCGATCTTGGTCTTGCCGCGCTCGTCTTGATCGTCTATCGCTATCTGCAGCAGCGCACCGCGCAGGCGCTGATCGAAGGTTCCGCCGATTGCAGCTATCGCGTTCTTCGTTCTGGCGACGCGAATGCACGAGCGCTACCTCTTCAACGGCCTGCTCTTTACCATTGCCTGCATTCCGTTTGCGCGCCGCTATCTATGGGCGGCAATTGCGCTTGACCGTCGTGCTCTTCGCGAATCTGCAATACAGCTTACAGTATCTTCACGCCGTACCGGCAGCGTGCCGGGCGTCAACTCGCAGAACTTTGGGGTGTCTGGACCCATCTGTTCGCACTGTTCGCAATGGGCATTTTCTTTTGGCTGGGCTATACGTTCTTGGGCGCCAGCGAAGCCGCGCCCCTGCGAGCGGCATTCCCGCGCCGGGCCACCGAAGCGAGCCGACGTCGGAACCGGGAGCGCGCCACTGGTTCGATCCACGCGAAGGTCTCACCGCGATGCGGGCGCCGCTGGACTACGTGATCATGGGCGTGCTCGGACTTGGCAACTTCATCCTCTCGTTCGTCGGGTATTGGTGGCCCAACGGCACGTCCTGTTGGTCGGAGAGCGGCCTTTCGCGTTGCGGTATCTTCGACGAAACCTACTTTGCGCGCGCCGGAGAAGAGTATCTGCAAAACCTGCGGATCTACGAGAACACGCATCCGCCGCTCAGCAAGCTGCTGATCACGCTCTCAATGATGCTGTTTGGCGGCATGCCGAAGGGGCACGGCGCAGGGGGCTGGACGTTTCTCAACGGCATCATAGGACACCTAAGCAACGGCGATAACCCTTACGGCTGGCGTTTTCTCGACATCGTCTTCGGGGCGCTGGTCGTCATGTTGCTGTACGTTTTTGCCAAGCGCGTTACCGGCTCCACCGTCTTTGCAACGGTCACGGCGTTGCTCCTCACCTTCGACGGCATGCACTTCGTGCAGTCGCGAGTCGCGACTCCTGAAGGCTTCGTCATCTTCTTCTCGACGCTTGCGGTTTATGCGTTTTACCGCTTCCTGATCAGTTCGCAGGTCGGAGAACGGCAGCACGTGCGCCGTTCCGGCATGGGGCATTCGCGATCGGCATCGTCGTCGCATTTTTCGCGGGACTGGCCCTCGCGACAATCGGGCGCGTGCTCTGGCACTTCGATATGGCGACGACGCGTATCGTCGGATTCTATATCGCATCAGGAATCTATCTGCTCGTACGCTATGTGCTTTTCCTCGGTATTTCGGGAACGGGCAGAGAGAGTTGTCGTTCGGCGACGGCTCGTACGCCCTCCGCGATGACGCAGGTACGACGCTGTATGCGGCTGACGGCGGGACGATCGACGCGCGCGGCCGCATCACGCGTGGAGCGGTTTCGCAAGCGAAAAGCGGCGCGCTGGTCTACGACGACGGTCCGCTCACGATAACGTACCGGCGGGATGGCAGCGTCGACTATGCAGCGCCACAGGGCTCGGTGCAGTATGCGGACGACGAAGTCCGCGACGCCGGCGACGACGCTGGAAAATGGACGCCGGTCTCGCCGCTGGCTGATGCTCTTCACCGTCGCTTTGGGATTGCTCGTAAGCACGAAGTGGTACGGCGTCATGGGTTTCGGCGTGAGTTTTCTCGTGCTGTTCTTGCTGTGGCTTACAGCCGCGATCTGCGCGCCGCTGCGCCCGGCGCTGTGGGGCAACCCCCGCGGTTTCCGCCTCGACGGCGCCTTGGCAACCATCGTCTTCGTCGCGGCAACGATCTACGGATCGGTATGGATACCCGATCTCGCGCGTCATTCACCCGACCCCGGCGAAATTCATAACCTCAACGATGTCGTCTACCGTCAGTATTCGATGTACGAGTATCACCATAATTTGCGAAGCGACGCACCCGTATTCATCGCAGTGGTGGGAGTGGCCGATCGATTACGTTCCGGTGGCATATTTCTATCAGGACCAGCGCAAGAACGTCAGCGGATAACAACGGATGTTGCGTCTACGAGATCACGTCGATGCCCAATCCGATCATTTTGTGGTTCGGGCTCTTGTGCGTTCCTTTCGTCGCGTTCTTGGCGTGGAGAGAACGCAATAAGGCGTACGCGCTGCTCGTTATTACCTATCTCATGCAATGGCTTCCGTGGATTCTCTCCCCCCGGTCATCTTCGCGTACCATTTCTACGTCGACATCCCCCTGATTTGCCTTTGCAATGCGATCGTGCTGCAACGCCTTTGGCGCTGGTGCGAAGGCGCGGGCCAATTTGCGCTGGCTGGGAGGCGCGGCTGTGGGCGGTTACGTTGCGGTTGCGGCGGCGGCGTTCGTCTTCTTTTTCCCATTCTCCCGCCCACCCGATCACGTGGAACGCATGGCACGCGCGCATGTGGTTCCCGACGTGGATTATCGGCCCGGGCTAGCGAAGGAGCGGGCTATGTCCGGCCACTCCAAATGGCATAACATCAAGCTGAAAAAGGGGAAGGTGGACGCGCAGCGCGGCGCCCTCTTCACCAAGCTGTCCAAAGAGATCATTCTGGCGGCCAAAAACGGCTCGCCCGATCCCGAGGCCAACTACCGGCTCAAAATGGCCGTGGAAAAAGCACGCGAGTTCAATATGCCGCAGGATAATATCAAGCGGGCGATTGCGCGCGCATCCGGTCAAGGCAACGAACGGGAAATCGAAGAGATTCGCTACGAAGGATACGGTCCGCACGGTTTGGCGGTTGTTGCCGACGTCGCGACCGACAATCGCAATCGAACGGCGGGTGAGTTGCGGTTCCTCTTCAGCCGTCACGACGGCAGTCTGGGTGAAAGTAACAGCGTTGGTTGGATGTTTGCGCCGGTCGGCGTCCTCGAGATTGCCACGGGCGGCAAATCCGAGGACGAGATTATGGAGCACGCGCTGGTCGAGGGCGTCGAAGACATCGAGTACGACGACGGCATCGCGTTGATCTATACGCAGACCGGCGGCGCTGGCGGGGGCGCGCGATGCCTTACGCGCGCAAGGCATTCGCGTGACCGATGCGTATCTCGGCATGCGGCCGACGACGAAAGTCGAGCTTTGCGGCGACGATCTCTCAGCGGCCTTGGCTTTTCTCGAGGCGCTGGAGGAACACGAAGACGTGCAGCGTCTCTTCACCAATCTTGATTTCAGCAACGTGCCCGTGGAGGCAGTCGGCTGAAAGCGTCCCTGAGTCGTTACCTGCCCAGGATTGGGTCTTTCCGATCGTACTGGTGATCTTCGTCGCGCTGATCATGTGGTTCGGCCGTGAGATCTACGATTTCATGATTCCATCATCTGCAACGGTAACGGTTCCGTCGTTTGCCGGCGAAACGCTGACCGACGCGGACGCCGAAATCGCGCGTCTGAAGCTTACGAGCAACGTCGTCGATCGCACGACCAGCGACCGGTACCCGAAGAACGTCATCGTTTCGCAGCGGCCCGATGCCGGTACGGAGGTGCGCGCCGGACGCCAGGTTTCGTTCGTCGTGAGCGACGGCATCATCGCGCGACTTATGCCGGATCTGCGCTACCAGTCCATGCGCGAAGTGCAACTCGATCTCTCTCGAGCGCAGTTGCAACTCGGCAAGGTCAGCTACGCGCATAGCGACGTGGTTCCAGCCGATCACGTCATTTCGCAATCGCCGGCGCCGCTGACCGAGCACGCATGAAGGCGATACCGTCGCGCTGCTGATGAGCGCGGGCGGCCAAGGTAACCTGCGCGTTCCGGACTTCGTCGGCCAGTCCATCGACGACGCGCGCACCCGGGCCGCCGCTGCCGGCATCAAGCTGGGACAGATCGTCTGGACGCCGCTCGGACACGACGGCCCCGCGCACGGCACCGTGGCGCATCAAGTTCCCAGCGCCGGAACGCGCATCGCATCGTACGATCCCGTTTCGCTCGACGTGAGCGCCGGACCGAACGAATCGGGTTATCTCATTCATCAAGCGCATGTCTCGATTTCCGTTCCCGGAGCCCGGAGACCTGACGAGCAATCGCAGCTCGACGTGCGATTGACGTTGACCGATGCGACGGGCAAATATGACGTCTACCATGCTTATGCGGAGCCGGGACAGAAACTCGATTTCACCGTTACGGCGATCGGAACGTCGGTGCTCGACATGTACGTCAACAACACGCTGATCGGCGAAACCCGGATCGGCACGGAGCCGACAAAAGTGTACGGCATGAAACCGTCTGTTTCTCCGAGCCCATCGCCATGAGTCGTTGCTGTGCCGATCGGATCATACCGTCGCTCGGAGATTCGTCGCGCCACATCCAGCCGCGCTCCTACTCGCGCGTTTTTCCGCCTTTCGCCATCCATGGCTCGGCCGAGAAATCGCGACGCCTCGCTTGCGGCGCTGCCGAATCCACAATCTTATGGTAAAGCATTGATATGACGATATTGGCGCCGTCGCTTTTGTCGGCCGATTTTTCACGCATAGCGGACGAGATAGCGTGTGTGGAATGTGCCGGTGCCGATTTTCTTCATCTCGACGTGATGGACGGGCATTTCGTGCCGAACATGACGTGGGGACCGAAGATCATCGGCGATCTGCGTAAACTCACGCCCTTGCCGTTCGACGCCCATCTCATGATCGAGGAACCGGAGCGCTACGTTGACGATTTTCGAGCGGCGGGTTGCGATCGGATTACGTTTCACTACGAAGCGACGCCGCACGCGCAGCGGCTGCTGACGTACCTTCGTTCTATCGGGGTCAAGGCCGGAATCTGCGATTTGCCCGCAGACGCCGGTCGGGCTGTTGCAAGATCTTATCGAAGATTGCGATACGGCGCTCGTCATGAGCGTCAATCCCGGTTTCTCGGGCCAGTCGTTTGTGCCGCGAGCCCTGGAAAAAGTACGCGAGGCGCGGGCGCTGATCGAGCGATCGCAATGCGCGAATGCTCATCGAAGTCGACGGCGGCGTGGGCGAATCCAACGCGCGTGCGCTCGTCGAAGCGGGCGCCGGAGCGCTGGTGATGGGCAACACCGATCTTCGGCGCATCGGATCCGGCGGCAGCGCTGCGCCGGATCCGCGCGCTCGTGGAGTGACCGAAGACCAACTCGTCGCCGCAATTGGCGCGCTCTGCGACGCGGACGGCGATCGGCGTATGCTTGTCGGCATCGGCGACGATGCGGCGGTATGGCAACCGTCACGTTCTCATCGCAGCGTTATATCCAGCGACATGCTCCTTGAAGGCATCCATTTTACGCGTGAGCTCATGCCGCTGGAAGATGCGGGGTGGCGCGCCATGGCGGCGAACCTCAGCGATCTTGCGGCAATGGGCGCGCGGCCGGTGCTGGCAACGGTTGCACTGGGCGTACCGGCCGATAATGTGGAAAACGACGTTACGGAAATTTATCGCGGCATTGCTGCGTGCGCACGACGTTACGCAATCGGCATCGCCGGCGGCGATCTGTCGCGCAGTGACGGGATGACCATCGCGATCACGGTCGTGGGTGAAGTGCGTCCGTCGAATCTCAAGTTGCGCAGCGGTGGACGATCCGGCGACGTGCTGGCGGTTACCGGCAAACTCGGCGCGGCGCGCGCGGGATTACGCGGGGAGGAATCGGGAGTGCAGGCGTTTCGCCGGCCGCAGCCACGGATCGATGAAGGGCGCTTTCTCGCGGCGAGCGCAAACGTAACGCGATGATGGATTGTTCCGATGGACTCTCCACCGATCTCGCGCGTCTTTGCGCGGCGAGCGGATGCGGCGCCGCCGTGGAAGAGCGTGCCCGTTGCGCATGCGGCGCGCGCCGCGGCGCAACAAAGCGGCGAAGATGCCGAAGAGTTCGCATTGCGCGGCGGTGAAGATTTCGAGTTGCTTGTCGCCGTGCGTTGGCATGCATTCGGTTATCTCGCCTCTCGATTTGAGAAGCGCTTCAAGCGGCCGCTGTTTCGGATCGGCGTGTTGCGCCATCCCCCATCGATAAAGTGGCGGGGCAAAGCCTTCGTCGCTTGGCTGGGACCATTTTCAAGGATGAGGCGCTTTCCGTCCAAACCGTTGCCATAGCGTTGGTTCCCCACGGCGATCGGCAACATCGAAAAAAATCTGCACGACGTACAAAAAGACGAGTCTATTTCGGTTCGGACCAAGCGCCGGGTACAAGGAATTTCGTAGATAAGCCGTAGCGAGCCCCTGCCTTGGGGCATATCATGCGACCGGCCGACTATCTCAGTGAAGGAGCATCCATTTTGAAATTCTCAAAAACGACTCTATCCGCGTTAGGCGCAGTAGCAAGCCGTCGCATTGCTTGCAAGTTGCAGCGGCCTCACAGGGTCGCAGTCATCCACGCCCTCCGGCGTAAGCGGAGCAGCGGTAGGTATGCACGGCGCGCTCGTTCCAGCGCTTCGAACCGGCGTAAGCTATACGTCGCTGAACGCACCGAAAGTCCATAGCGATACTCGGAAATCCGCACGTTAAACCCATGGGAGCCGGCCAGCGAATACTCTTTGTTTCCGACGACGGCACTAATGACGTCGACATGTTCGACCTGCCGGCAATGACCCTGGTCGGAACGTTGACCGGTTTTAGCGAGCCGCAAGGTATGTGTACGGACAAATCGCACAATGTTTGGATCACCAATACCGGAACCGAACAGATCTTATCAGTACTCGGTTACTGGTACGCTGCTCAAGACGCTGAGCGATCCCAACGGTGATCCGGTCGGCTGCGCAGTAATCGGAAGAACGGCGATCTCGCCGTGACGAACATCTTCAACAATAGCGGGAACGGCACAGTCGAAGTGTATGCAGACGCCACGGGAACGCCGACTGCGTACAGCAATCCGAATCAAACGGAAAATTTCTTCGCCGCCTACGATAACAATGGCGATCTTTTCGTCGACGGAGCTGGCGGCGCCGGGTTCTCACTTTCCGAACTTCCCTATAACAGCAGCACCATGAAGTCGATCACCATCAGCGGCGGCACGATTACATTTCCAGGCGGAGTCAACTGGACGGAAAGACCGGCCTAGTCGTCGGCGACCAAGAGTGTAACGGCGCCGGATCGTGTCTGTATGCCATCTCCGTTTCGGGCTCGACCGGAACGATCACCGGTTCAGCACCCCGCTGACCAACTACAACGGCGGAGCTTGCGACGTCGATCAAGGTGCACATGGCCAGAGGCGGCAATATGTTTGCCGGCGGCTGCATTACGTTGAGCTGCGGCCCCGAGCACGGCGGCTCGCTGGAAATATCCCACCGGCGGCACGCCGACCAACTACAGTTCGAGCGTTTCTGAGCCAATCGGCGCAGCTATAACGCATATGCTAGTAAGCATAGATAACAATAGAAAAGAGGCCGCTCGTGAGAGCGGCCTCTTCTTAATAAATTCTGGGCCCGGGTCCTAGGCGCGGCGCGTGACCCGTTGGGAACGCAAGCAGCGCGTGCAAACCTTTGCGGTGCGATGCACGCCGCGATCGTCGATGCGCACCGATTGAAGATTCGGCAGCCACCGGCGTTTGGTCTTATTCATGGCGTGGCTAACGTTATTGCCCGCCTTGGGTCCCTTACCACATACTTCACAGCGCTTGGCCATAGCCGGCAGATAGTACCATGGGGCACCCGCTCTGACAAGCGTAAATGTTGACGCAAGGCAAGGATTCCCGCAGTGGCTCCCAAAGACGGCTCCCGTGAACCGAGCACGCATCGCCGTCGATGCGATGGGTGGCGACCACGCCCCGGAAGAAATTGTCGCCGGCGCACTCCTTGCAGCCGCCGAGTTCGACCTCGAGATCATCTTGGTAGGGGATGAAGCACGCGTTCGCCCGCTGCTCAACGGGAAAACTCCCGATCGCGTCACGTTTGCGGCATGCACCCGAAGCGATCGCCATGGACCTCGCGCCATCGGCGGCTCTTCGTTCCTGCGAGCGAACTTCGCTCGGCATCGCGGTGGATATGGTCAAGCGCGGCGAAGCCGACGCCGTTACCTCGGCAGGCAATAGCGGAGCATTCCTTGCCGTCGCGCTGATCAAGCTGCGTCCGATCGAAGGCGTCTCGCGCCCGGCTATTGCGACGGTATGGCCGGCGCTCAACGGGCCGACGGTGCTGCTCGATTCCGGCGCCAACGTCGATTGCCGCCCGGAATGGCTCGAGCAGTTCGCGATCATGGGATCGGCGTACGCCAAGGGCGTGCTTGGGATCGACGAATCCGCGCGTCGCAGTGCTCTCCGTTGGTGAAGAGCGCTCCAAAGGAAACCAACTCGCGCTGGAAGCGGCGCGACTCCTCGAAGCGGCGCCCGTTCGTTTCATCGGCAACGTCGAAGGGCGCGACCTCTTTCACAATGTCGCCGACGTGATCGTTACCGATGGTTTCGTCGGCAATGTGATGTTGAAAATGAGCGAAGGTTGTTCGCCGATCTCGGCGCCGTGTCTCAAGGAAACGCTGCTCGGCGGCAACGTTGTAACGACGCTCGGAACGCTCATGCTGGCACCTGCCCTCAAGCGCTTGCGCAAAAAGTTCGACTACGAAACGTATGGAGGCGCGCCGCTTTTAGGGTTGCGCGGCAACTGCATCGTAACGCACGGACGCGCCAGCCGCAGAGCGATCAAGCACGCCATCCGCGCGGCTGCGGAAGAAGTCCGTCACGACGTCGTCGGAAAGATCACCGAACTGACTGCACCGCATCTCGCGGCAACCTAACCGAGAGCCGAGGCGCCGCCGTGATCGGCGTGTACGTTCATCTCCCGTTCTGTCCGTATCTCTGTCCGTATTGCGATTTCGCGAAATGGCCGCTTCGGTCGTCGGCCGCACAGCGCTATCTGCGCGCGCTCGATGCGGAGATTGCGCGCGAAGAGCCGGTAGCCGCGCAAACGCTCTATCTTGGTGGCGGAACGCCGAATGCGTATGCCGCCGATGAGGTCGGCGCCTTGGTGGAACGGCTCGCTTCGCGATTCGGCGTGAAACGCGAACGCACGATCGAAATCAATCCCGAACTCGTGCGCGCCGGCGACATGGAGACGTACCGGCGTTGCGGCATCGACCGGCTTTCCATTGGCGTGCAATCGTTCGACGCGCGAGAACTTCGAGCGCTAGGCCGCAAGCATACGCCCGAGCAGATCGGCGACGTCGTGGCGGCAGCGCGAGGCGCTGGCTTTGCTTCCGTTTCGCTCGATCTCATGTTCGCGATACCGGGGCAGACGACGAGGACGTGGGAGCAGTCGCTCGACGGCGCAATTGCGCTCGGCGTCGATCACATCTCAGCCTACGGCCTTACCGTCGAGGAAGATACGCCGTTCTTTTTCTGGCGCGAACGGGAGCCGAACGTTTTCTTCAGCTCGGATGACGAGGCCGAACTCTATGCCATTGCGATCGATCGTCTCGAGAGCGCCGGCTACACGCAGTATGAAGTAAGCAACTTCGCGCGCGAAGGGCACGCGTGCGCGCACAATCTCAACTATTGGGCCAATGGCGATTATCTCGGGTTCGGCGTTGGCGCCGCGTCCTATCGCGGCGGCGTGCGGCGGGTACATACGCGAACTTGGACGCCTATCTGTGCGCGGCCGAGAGCGCAGCTCCTATTCCTATGGAGGCCGAGCGTCTGGAAGGAGGGCGCCGCGCGGGCGAGGCGATGATGCTCGCGCTGCGCACCGTGCAAGGGGTTCGCTTGGCGGAGTTCAAAGAGCGATACGGCATCGATGTGATTGAGACGTACGATTCCGTCGTGTCCGAGTTTGCGCGAAACGGGCTCGTCGAACGGACGGCCGATACGTTGCGGCTGACGCGTCGCGGCCGATTCCTCGCCAACGACGTGTGCGGAGCCTTTATAACGTTCGAGTGATGGGAAAGAATCTGTCGCAAACCGTCCTGCGTATCGCGTTCATTGCCGTTTTCGGCGTGGCTGGATTTCTCTTGGGACGCGAAGCATATCTCAGCGTCTTCTCACCGCATTTTGCGAGTGAGGCGATGCAACTTGCCTTTCTCGTCGGTTCGCCGGTTGCAGGTGCGCTGCTCGGCGCGCTGACCGCGCCGATCGCGCAGGCGCTTTTCGAAGGCCAGTTGAGCATCGCCGAAGGTGCGATCGACCGGCTTACGCCGGCGGAGATCGCCGGGGGCGCGGTCGGTTTGATCGTTGGATTGCTCATTGCGTTTCTCATCAAGGGAATCGTCTTCGAGCTGATCTCCGATGTGGGCCGTGCCGGCACGTACGTCGCAATCGTGCTGTATCTCATCGTCGGCGATCTTTACGTCGTATCTCGGCGCTCGCATCGGCGCCAAAACGCGTATCGTTCCGGTTCCCAAGACCGCCGCCGCCACGCTAGCCGGAGGCCCACCCAAGCTCGTCGATACGTCGGCAATCGTGGACGGCCGCATCGTGGACATCGTCGAAACGGGATTTCTCGAAGGCATCTTCGTCGGTCCCGCGCTTTGTATTGCAAGAACTTCAAGCGATCTCCGATTCGATGGACCCGCTCAAGCGTACGCGGGGACGGCGCGGCTTCGACGTTCTCAGCCGCTTGCAAGAGTTGGCCAACGTGGAGATCAGCGAACGCGACTTCGACGATATGCCGCGCGGCAACGTGGACGCACGCTTGGTGCGTCTCGCGCAAGAGATCAATGCAAAGCTCGTTACCAACGATTACAATCTCAACCGCGTGGCGCAAGTCGAAGGCGTCGTCGTTCTCAACGTCAACGAGCTGACCAATGCGGTCAAGCCGGTCGTTCTCCCGGGCGAAGAGCTGCACGTGGCAGTTATTCGCGAAGGTAAAGAAGGGCATCAAGGCATCGGCTATTTGGAAGACGGCACGATGATCGTCGTCGAACATGGTCGGCGGCTCATCGGCGAAGAGACGGACGTCGTCGTTACCAGCGTTCTTGCAGACCGTCGCCGGGCGCATGATCTTCGCGAAACCGAAGCGAGAGAACGTCGCCTCGTGAAATGGGGCGCCGTCGTCGTTGCCGCAGGCAGCGGCCGGCGACTCGGGCAGACCGAAACAGTTTATCGAGCTTGCCGGTTTGCCCATGGTCGGCTGGTGCATTCAAACGTTTGCCGCGATGGACGAGATCGCCGAAATCGTCATTGCGACCGAACCAGAGTCCATCGAGCGCATGCGCTTGCTCGCCGCACAAACTCGCGCCGAAGCTGCCGCATCGGGTCGTACGCGGCGGCGCAACGCGTCAAGATAGCGCACGGGAAGCGATTGCGGCGCTCCAAACGCACTGCGACGCCGCGTTCGTGCACGACGGCGCGCGCCCGCTGATTACCGCGCACGACGTGCGCGCCGGCATGGCGCAGGTGCGCGGCGGCCGCGCATCGCTGCTCGCAGAACCGGTGATCGACACCATCAAAAATGTCGACCCGCAGCTCGCAACGTGTCGTCGAGACGCTCGAGCGCACAACGTTATGGGCGGCGCAAACGCCGCAGTTTGCGATGGCGAGCGAACTGCGCGCCGCACATGAGGAGGCACGTAACGGCGGCATTGCGGCGACCGACGATGCGGCGCTGCTTGAACGCATGGGAATTGAAGTCGTTGCCGTTGCGACGGCAGCGGAAAATTTCAAAGTGACTATTCCGCCCGACGTTGACGCGAGCGGAGAGCATCCTTTTGCGGCGTCCGCGCCGGCTCGCGGCGAGCTGATGCGCGTCGGCCACGGTTTCGACGCGCATCGCTTGGTCGAGGGGCGCCCACTCATCCTTGGCCGGCGTGACGATTCCGTCTGAGCGCGGAGCCCTGGGCCACTCCGACGCCGATACGCTCGCACACGCAGCTCGCCGACGCGCTCCTGGGCGCAGCGGCCCTTAGCGATCTGGGCTCCCGGTATCCGGCAAACGATTCGCGCTGGAAAGATGCCGACTCGATGCTGCTGCTCGAGCAATGCGCGGCAGCCGTGCGCGACGCTGGTTATCGTATCGAAAACGTCGATGCAACCGTCATCCTCGAACGACCCAAGCTGGCCCCATACATTGAAGCGATGCGCGCCAACGTCGCGCAGCAGTTGGCGCTCGACGTCTCGTGCGTCGGAGTCAAGGCAAAGACCAGTGAAGGAATGGGCTACACCGGAGATGGCTCCGGAGTTGCGGTTCACGTCGTCGCAGTGCTGGAGCGTCATAAACCCTTGGCGGCGGGAATGGGTTAGAGTAGGCATCCATGGACGATCCATTCCAGGGCTTGCAGGCCGATCTGCGCGCGCCGCTCGAGCGCGATCCCGCCGCGCGCGGGTGGCTCGACGTCGTCCTCTCCTATCCGGGGTTTCACGCACTCTTTGCCCATCGTTGCATCCACGCGTTGCACCGCGCCGGCGTGCCGCTGTTGCCACGGTTTCTTTCGAATGTTACACGGTTTTTCACCGGCATGGAGATCCATCCCAACGCAACGATCGGAAGGGCGTCTTTATCGATCATGGGTCGGGCGTCGTCATCGGTGAAACGGCGGACATCGGCGACGGCTGCACGATCTATCAAGGCGTTACGCTCGGCGGCACGAGTCTCTCGCACGGCAAGCGCCATCCGACGCTCGGCCGCAACGTGACGGTCGGCGTCAATGCGAGCGTGCTCGGCGCGATCGTGTTGGGCAATAACGCCAAGGTCGGCGGCGGCTCGGTCGTCGTCAAGGACGTTCCGGACAATGCGACCGTCGTCGGGGTTCCAGCACGCATCGTGATGCACGACGGTAAACCCGTTCGGCCCGTGCCGACCGGCCGCAAGTGGAGATGCCCGACCCGACCACCGATGCGATTTTACGATTGCAGCGCCGCCTCGAAACGCTTGGAAAAGCGCTTGAGCGAAGTGGAGCAAGGCGAGAACGGTCCCGATGAATCCTGGAGCTGGGTGATCTAAGCCGGTGCCATTGCGGTTGTATAATACTCGCACGCGTCGCGTCGAGGAGTTCGTTCCATTACGCGACGGCGACGTGCGGCATCTATGTTTGTGGCCTTACGCCGTCCGCACAAGCGCATCTCGGACACGCGCGTTCGTTTCTGTTCTTCGACGTGTTACGGCGCTATCTCGCAGCATCGCGGCTTTCGGGTCACCTACGTGCAGAACGTGACGGATATCGACGACCGCAGCATTCGCATCGCCGCGGAAACCGGCGGAGATTATCGAGCCATCGTGCGCGGGCATTATGCCGAGTTCACCGACGCGATGCGGCGCCTGGCCGTTCGTCCGTACGATTATGAGCCGTACGCGACGGATTTCATCGCGCCGATTCAAAAGATGATTCGGCGAGTTCGTCGAAGGCGGGCATGCCTATGTTACTGGCGACGGCATCTATTATCGCGTTGCAACTTTCCCGAACTACGGCCGGCTGGCGAATCGCAACGTCGCAGAACTCGAAGCCGGCGCGCGGATCGAAGTCGACGAAAACAAAGAAGACCCGCTCGATTTCGCCCTTGTGGAAGTTCGCTAAACCCGGCGAGCCGCGATGGCCCTTCCCTCCATACGGCGAAGGTCGGCCGGGTTGGCATATCGAATGTTCCGCGATGTCCCGCGAACTGCTCGATAAAGAAGGCTTCGGCTTCGACATCCACGGCGGGCGGCGCCGATCTCATCTTTCCGCATCACGAAAACGAGATCGCGCAAAGCGAGCCGCTGATGCAACGCCCGCCGATGGCGAACTTCTGGGTGCACGGCGGATTGCTGCTCTTCGATAATCGGAAAATGTCGAAGTCGCTCGGCAACTTCGAACCATTGTCGGAGGTCGTGCGCCGCTACGACCCGCAAGCGATCCGCTGGCTCTTCCTGCAAACCGGCTATCGCAAAGTGATGAACTTCACTGAAGACTCGATCGCCGCGGCGCAGAGCGGCCTCGCGCATATCAAAACTGCGTATAAGCGCGCGGCAGAGCATCCGGAGACCCCACCACGAGATGCGGCGTTTGACGCGAAGATGGAAGCCGCGCTTGACGACGACATGAATACCGCAGCAGCCCTGGCAGTACTCTACGATTATGCGGCAAAGCCCGCGCCGTCGTTCGAGCGCTTGCGGTATTGGTTGACCATTGTAGGCATCATTCCGGACGCGACGTGGCTTGAAGAGCCGCGTCGAAAATTCGACGAGGATTTCGTCGGCCGCCTGGAAGCGGCGTTGCAACTGCACGGCGATCTCGAGGGCTCGCTCCAACCGCGGCGATCGAACGAGTCATGGCGATGCGCGCACAGGCGCGCGCCGCAAAAGATTGGGCGCTCTCCGACCGTTTACGCGATGCATTGGAAGCGTGCGGCATTGCGCTGCAGGATACGAAAGGAAGACGACGTGGACCGTCGCCTAAAACTTGATTTCGACGACCTCGTCTACGGCATTCACGCGGTCGAGGAAGCATTGATTGCCGGCGAACCCCTTCGCTCGATTGCCGTGGCGGCGGATCGTACGAAAGATGCGCGTATTCGCGGCTTGTTGGCGCAAGCGAAGGAACGCAACGTGCGGGTGCGCTTCGAACAGCGTGGCTTCTTCGATCGCTTACCCTTCAAAGCACATCAAGGCATCGTCGCGATAGCGCCGCCCTTTGAATACGTAACCTTCGAAGAAATTCTGGCGCGTCACCGGGACGGCACTGCGCGGCTGATCGTCATCCTCGATCATCTGACGGATCCGCACAATGTCGGCGCCATCGTTCGCACCGCCGAGGCCGCAGGCGCTGACGGGCTCGCGTCTGCCCGAACGCCGTTCGGCGGGTATCAATGCAACGGTGCGTAAGGCCGCAGCCGGCGCTGCAGCCCATCTGCCCATCGCTCGCATCGCAAACATCGCCGCAGCGATCCGCACCTGCAAAAAGGCTCGCCTGTGGACGGTCGGGGCCGATGCGACGGACAAGCCGTTCCCCTCGGATACGCGCGACCTTAAAGGCGATCTCGCCTTAGTAATCGGCGCTGAAGGGACCGGTCCTTCGCAACTGGTCAAGCGAGAGTGCGACTACCTCGTTGCTTTGCCCATGCGGGGAAAGGTGGCTTCTTTGAATGCCTCGGTCGCTGCCGGCGTTCTTATTTACGAAGCACTTCGGCAAAGAATGCTTCCCTCGTCCTTGACGATGGAGGGGGAACCTCCTATATACTCAGTCCTCGACGTGTCGCGCCCGACGGGCCGCGGCCTGCGCATGCGGCACGCCCTCCCCACGAGGCAGACAACAATATGGCAATGACCCATCCAGCGTCGGATGGCGTGGAGTACCAGCAACGGGTCGACGAAGATCTCGTTGCCATCGCAAAGACCGGCGACAATCTCGCGATGGAGTACCTCCTCAACAAATACAAAAACTTCGTCCGCATTAAAGCGAAGAGCTATTTCCTCATTGGCGCCGACCGCGAGGACATCATCCAAGAGGGGATGATCGGGCTGTATAAGGCGGTGCGCGATTTCAAGGCCGACAAGCTCTCGAGCTTCCGCGCGTTCGCCGAGTTGTGCATCACGCGCCAGATCATTACGGCGATCAAGACGGCGACGCGGCAGAAGCACATTCCGCTCAATCAGTACATCTCGCTGAACAAGCCGATCTACGACGAAGACAGCGAGCGCACGCTGCTCGACGTCATGGCGTCGCAGAAGACGTCGGATCCCGAGGAACTCGTCGTCACGCAGGAAGTTTCCGACGATATCCGCCAGCGCATCCGCCAGAATCTTTCCGAACTCGAATCGCAGGTACTCGAATCGTATCTTGGAAGGGAAGAGCTACCAGGAGATGGCGCGCGACCTCGGCCGGCACGTGAAGTCGATCGATAACGCGTTGCAACGCGTCAAGCGGAAGATCGAAAAGAACCTCGCCGAGTTCGAATTCCAGTAAGAACGATTGCGGCGGCGGCGCTGCTCGCTGCCGCCGCATTACACGGCTCGTGGAGCAAAGGACCCGCATTGCCGCTCGCGCGCAGCGAAGTCGCAGTCGCAACGCTCCAAGATCGCATCTTCGTCATCGGCGGCTATGCCGGCGGCAATGTGAATCAACGGCTGGTGCAAGTATTCAATCCGCGTCGGGGCGTCTGGCGCGACGTCGCACCGTTGCCGCGAGGACTCAATCACGTCGCAGCGGTCGGCTATCACGGCGACATTTACGTTTTCGGTGGTTTCAGCGCGCAAAATAGCGCCCGGTCAACGATGCTGAGCTCTACGATCCGTCCACGAATCGCTGGTCGCCCTATTGCGCCACTGCCGCGAGCACTCGGATCGGTCTCGGTCGCCGTCTTAGGCGATGAAATCCATCTCGTCGGCGGGCGGGACCTTCACAGTGTACGGGAACATCTGGTCTACGATCCGTTGGCGCAATCGCTATACGTCCCGCGCGCCGTTCCCGTCGGCCGCGATCATATGGGACTCGTTGCCGACGACGGAAACTCTATGCGATCGGCGGGCGCATCGATACGCCCGCGCACAACGCCGGCTTCGTGGATGTTTACGATCCGCAAACGGACGCGTGGTCTGAGGCAGCGCCGTTGCCACTCCGCGCAGCGGTATGGCGGTCGCTCTGGACGACGGCGTGATGTTTGCAATCGGTGGGGAGCAAGCGAAGATGGCGCACGCCTTTGCGACTAACGAAGGATACGATCCGACCGACAAATCGTTGGCGCGATTATGCACCGTTGCCCGAAGGACGGCACGGCACCGGCGCGGCAGTGATTGATGGACAAACTCTACGTTCCGGGCAGGTGCGCCAGTCCCCGGCGGAAGCCGCCAGAGCGACACGCTCTTTATTTTTTCGCCGTAACGAACGTTCGCACGATGTCCGGTAGAGTTCTTCACGATCCTTATTGGCATCGACCACGACGTGACGTCCTCGCCGTTGGCGGGTTGATTGGAGACGGTCACACGTCCCAGCGAGCAGACGTCCATGCAACTCGTGCTCGATCGCCCGAATCTCGCCCCATAAGCGGTCCGTTTTCAATCGCGCTTTAAGCCAACTGCGCAGATTGAAATCGCCCATCTCTGGCGGCCGATTTCAGGCGTTTCTTCGGGGATCCGTTCCTTGAAACACCGTTCGCATACCAGAACGACGCCTCCGCGCTTCCACTTTGGAGTCACTTGCTGCATCGTATACACTTTCAAAATAGAAAACGGAGCCGACGGTGGGATTCGAACCCACGTGCGCATTCGCGGCCACATTACAAGTGTGGTGCCGTCAACCTCTTGGCTACGTCGGCCGGCTGCTAAATGCCGACGACGATCCAGTCCTTGATGCGGTACTGGGCGCCGGTGCTCGTCACGGTCAGGGTGCCGTTGCCGGCTGCGTTTTCGTCGAACGAACCCAGTTCGGTCTCGCCTTTGGTGATGACGCCGGTGACGGCGAGCCGCGTCGCCGGCGTGTCGAGGAAGCGTCGACGCGTTCCCCATTGGCGAAGCTCCCGCCGTTTACGATGACGTCCCATAGTTTGCCGTCGCGATATGTCAACGATATCGGAATCGAGAAGTTGTCGTCGTCGCGTGCGCCATTGATAGTGAACGTCGGATCCATCATCGGACAGCTGTTGCCGACGTGTCGCAGAACGCCGAGCTGGCCGATCGGCGCCTGCACCGACCGCACCCGTGCCGTCGCGACCACGTCGCGAACTGGCTGCCGTCGGTTGTGCGCGTACCGCCCTCGTAGGCGCCGGATTGCCAACCGAAGCTGGCGTCGAGCGAGGCGATGCCGTTGAGCCCCATGCCCGCACCGCTCTCGCAGAATGCCGCAACGTTGCCGATTGCGGGCCGCATGATCAGTTGTGAGGCGGTAAAGATTCGGCCGCCCGAGGCTCCGGCAATTGCGCTGCGTGAACGCCGAGATGCGGTGCTCGCCCGCATGGCCTGAGTGCCATCTCATCGTGACTGATGTCGCGGATGAAGGAGCCCATGCCATTGGCGACGCCGATCGCGGCGCGAGCATTATCGGTGGCCGAACTGCGGTGAGCGACGAGGGCGTCGGCCGCATCGCTGACGGTCTGCGCGTCGTCGAGGGCATTGGGAACCGACACACCGGGTTGACCGAACGGTCCGTAACAGCCGGTGAGCAGTATGCCACGATTGCGGCAATCGCGAATGCCGCGCGACGACCCATAATACAGACTCCGAAAAAAAGCAGGCGAGGTTGCTATGGCTCCCATCGTAGGATACTCCGTCGGGACCCACATGAGAACCCCATGAGTAGCGCAAGCCATCTTGCCGAGGAGCGTCGCCGTTGGGTATCGTACCCAGGTCAGCCGCATCTCTAGCGACGTCATGGGTAGGTGGCCGAGTGGTTAATGGCACCAGACTGTAAATCTGGCGCGCGAAAGCGCTACGCTGGTTCGAATCCAGCCCTGCCCAGTTTGTGCGGGCGTTGCATAGTGGTAATGCCCCTGCCTTCCAAGCAGGAGTCGCGGGTCCGATTCCCGCCGCCCGCTCCAGCCCTTTAGAGCATCGGCGACTCGATGCAACGTGCGTGATCGATTCAGAGGTTATGATTCGCGGTACAGCGCCGAAGGCGCAACGCTTGATCTATTAACTGGACGAGCATTCGAGCAAGCCGCCTGCATCGGCGAGCCGACAAAGCAAGCGAAAAAATTTCACAAATCGAAGCAATGAAGTAAAAGGTTGTGCTCCGCCACAACCGAAATCGGGCCTCCTCAGGTCTCGGCACCCACACCCCTGACAAAGAAATGGAGCACAGTCTTAACATGAGATTTGTTAATGTGGCTCGCTACGCTTTAGGTGTAGTCGCAGCTTCATCGATTCTGAGCGCCTGTACCAGCATGGGCGGCTCGCCAACCGGAATCAGTGCGCCTGGAGGCGCCACTGCTTCCCACTCGCACATGAGTCACCTCGCAGCGCTAAAGCTGACGACTCCCATGGGCATCGTTCCCGTCCAGCACTTCAGCCACCACAGCTTCAACATCTTTCATCCCGCGAAGAAGCACAAAGCCGCGCTGATCTACGTCTCTGATTTAGGGAACGGCTCAGTGGAAGTCTACGATTATCCGAGCGGAACCGAGGTCGGCTCGGCCACCGGCTTCTCCTACCCGTACGGCGATTGCAGCGACAAGCACGGCAACGCCTACGTTACCGATTTCGATAACGGCACGGTTACGAAGTTCGCCTATGGCAGCACCAGCGGCACGACGGTTGCGTCCGGCCTGGCAACGCCGATCGGTTGCTCGGTCGATAAGAAGGGCGACCTCGCAGTCACGCAGTTCGAAGGCGCCGAGGAAGGCGTCGGAACGGTCATCATCTATCCGGCCGGTTCCTCGAAGGGCACAGCCTACACCGGTCCGGAGGAAGCATGGCCGGCCGCGTTCGATAGCAAGGGCAATCTGTATGTCGAAGGCGAGGACGGCACGTGCGGATACACCATCTGCGTCGCCGTACTTCCCGCCGGCAGCAGCACGTTCTCTGCCGTTACGCTGAACGGCGCCAGCATCGGCTTCCCGGCCGCCGTTGAACGCGAGCAAAAGGGAATGGTCTTCGGCGATCAGGGGTATGAAGGCAACTTCACGACTGCTCTCTACTCGGCATCATGCTCGGGCACCACGTGCAACGTGAACGCGACCACGCAGCTCACCGACGATTGCTTCTACAGCGGCGAACCCTACAACGACACGGTTCAGTGGGGCGAATACTCGAAGAAGCCCAACATGCAGAGCCGGGGTAAAGTAACGCAGGTTGCCGGCGGCAACTTGGACTGCTCCAGTCGCTTCAACATGTGGAGCTTCCCGGCCGGCGGCAATCCGACGGGACAAATGAGCGGTCCGGTAGAGGCGGAAGGCGCGACGATCGTCAACTAACGACGACCGCAATAGCGAACCCGAAACGGGGCTCTTCGGAGCCTCGTTTCTTTTTCACGAACAAGGGCCGTCGTGCGCCTGCCAGAAGTAGGCGGCTCATGCATCGTCGTCTCGTTCCCGCATTATTCATTGCTTGCATCGCGCTATTGACCGCCTGCGGTACGAGCGCTCCGCAAACCGTCGCCGCACAGGCTGCGCCATTCGTACCGAACGGCCGCATCGATGCAACGGAGTTGTTGCAGTTGCAGGCGGCAGGACGCCTGTACACGCCATTGTCGCGCTCGCGCGTACTTGAAATGTTGCATGCTGCCGGCCGGCCGCGTCGGCATTTCGCATCCTCGATGACGGGGCGAGCGGTTCAATCCATAGCCCTCTGGACGACGCTCACCGAGGACAGCGATCTCCTTGGGCAGTCGAAGAAACTTGCGAAAACGATCGCCGTGGTTGATACGCAAGCCAATAACTGCATGTATCCGGTCACCGTGAAGGTCGATACGACGCAGAACGTATGGGTCGGTTGCGAATACGACACCAACGATGACAACGGCGTCTATCAAGAGTACACGAAGAACGGTACCCTGGCGGCCACGTACCAGGACGGCTGCCCGGCTCCGGTTAGCAGTTGCGGATCGTTCTACAGCACCTCGATGGACGGCGCTTCGAACTCGAGCTACGTCTTCGACGCACTGAGTTATTATTACGCCGGACTGAACTGCACGACGGCGTGCACCTACTCATACGGCGGCGGCTTCGAATATTGGCCGGCCGGCGGATCGTCAACGGCGCCAACCCTGATCGCGCTGCCCTACGGCGAGCCGGTCTACGGTGTTGCGTTCATGGATCTCGATAACGCCGGCAACATCTGGTTCGATTACTATGGCTGCGGCTCCGGAAGCCAATGCGGTAACGGCATCGGCGAGGTAACGACGCCGACGACGAATCCGACGTTCGTCTCGATCAAAGCGCCCGGGTTCCTCCAGTGTGCGGGCGGCGTCTATGCCAGTGGCAAGAGCACGACGATCAACGTGATCGACTCATGCAGCCGTCTCGTCTATCAGTTTGCCGCCGACCGGCAGCAAAACGGCAAAGCTTGGACCGATTGGCCGTTTAGGCGATCCCATCTCCGGCAGCTTCAGCGCTACCGACGCGAAGTTCGCGGTGGGCGACGATAAAGGCTGGCTCGATATCGGCGATATGAAGAACAATTCGTGGACGACCGATCTCGAACGCGTACTTTCGTGACGGATTGATGGGCGCTGCCTACGCACAATCCGACAAGTAGCGCTCCAAGCGCGGGCCGTCGTAGCTCAGTGGTAGAGCACGTCCTTGGTAAGGACGAGGCCATGGGTTCAATCCCCATCGACGGCTCCATCAACATGGAGTAAACGCCTGCGCGGCTCAGCGCCGGTCAAGGCGCCTACCCCCGGCTCCCTGGCCGAAAGCGGCCACTTGGCGTCAACGGCGTTTTTGCAGCGATTTCTAACCACCGCGCCGCTCCTCCGGCGGTATAATGTCGGTGATATGCGTACTCCAAAGTTAGCTACTCTCACACTCCTTTGCGCTGCGCTCGGCGGGATGATCGCCTCGACCGCTCCCAGCGCCGCTCTTGCGCAGAACGTTCCGAGTTACGGAACGCCGGCTGCGCGTCAAGAGATGGTCCGCGGTACGGTGACCGGATTCAACGGCGCCTACGTCGTGTACGTCCACGACGATCGCGGCTACAACGACAATCTCACCATGCATCAAGGGACGATTATCGATCCAACCGGTATTCGTCTCGTTGAAGGCATGCGCGTTTCCGCTTGGGGCTATGCCGACGGCCCGACCTTCGATGCCTATCAAATCGAAGTCGCCGGTGGCGGTCCCTACTATGCCGGTTATTCCGGCTATCCATATGGTTACGGTTACGCTACGGCTATCCGTACTATCCCGCGGTGGGCATCGGCATCGGCCTCGGCTGGGGCTGGGGCTGGGGCGGTCCGTGGGGTTGGGGCGGCCTATCGTCCATGGGGCTGGGGCTGGGGTCGCCCGTGGGGCTACTGGGGCGGTTATCGTCCCTGGGGCTGGGGCTATCGCGCTCCCTACGGCTACCGCGGCTGGCGGCTATCGTGGCCCGGCGGGTTACCGTGGACCTGCGGATACCGCGGCGGCTACTACGGGCGCGGAACGCTACGCGGCGCTCCGGCCGGTGCGCGCGGCGGAAGACCCGCCGGGGGCTCCGCGGCGGCGGCGGTGGAACGATCCACGGCGGGGACGGCCGCACTAACGCAGCAACGCTACGAAGGCTCGCTACCATAGCGAGCCTTCTGCTACCAGCACGTAGAGAATCGGTCCGAGGCCCCAGACGATGCTGACGATCAACCAGATCGTCTTCTGAAGGCTGGAAAGGTCGCCGCGACCGATGAGGTTCACCCACATCAAAATCATGGCGATCGGATGCAAGATAATCGAAACCAAAATCTCAAAGAGCAGCTTCATGGGCTGCTCTTTCCCGTTTGCATCGTTTTTCGGCCTTCGGCCGTTATGGAAGACGTGATGGACCACGACGTAACGCCCGAAGTCTCTAAGACGCGAAGCCGACTGGCGCGCGCAGCTCGGTCCCGAACGCTACCACATTCTGCGTGAAGCCGGCACCGAAGCGCCGTTTAGCGGCTCCTTATTGAACGTTGACGAACATGGAACGTACTCGTGCGGCGCCTGCGGCGCGCCGCTCTTTGCATCCTCGGAAAAATTTGAGTCGCACTGCGGCTGGCCGAGCTTTACGCATCCCGAACAGCAAGAGAACGTGCGGCTGCTCGACGATTCCAGCCACGGACATGCATCGCACGGAAGTGCGCTGCAAGCGTTGTGACTCGCATCTCGGCCATGTCTTCGACGACGGCCCTGGCCCCGAAGGTACACGCTATTGCATCAACTCGCGTTCGCTCGATTTTCAGCCCTCGTCCTCGCATTAAGCGTGCTTGCGTCGGGCGGCGGCGCGCCGGCGGCGACGTCGCCGGACGTCGTGAGCGTGCTCTACGCCGGCTCACTGGTCACGCCGATGGAAGGGCCCGTGAAAGCGGCACTGCGCGATGCGCGGCATCGACTTTCAAGGCGAGCCCGGCGGCAGTAAGGCGCTGGCCAATCTCATCGCCGCGGGCGTTCGTTCGCCCGACGCGTTCATCTATGTCGATCCGCGTCTCATCGAGACATTTCACGATCGGGCCGCGACCACGATTGCCGTTCGCTTCCACCCGTTTGGGCATTGCGTGGTCGCCACACTCGCGTTATGCCGCGCTGTTCGAACGCGTGGCTGCGCGGCGATCTCTCGCTGGAACGCGCGCTCGAAACGCCCGATCTGCGCATCGGCCGCACCGATCCGCAACTCGATCCCAAAGGACGCTATACGATTGCCACGATCGAGCGCGTGGCTCGGCGAGGCGCGAGAACGACGCCTGTTGGGTGACGACGAAAATCCCGTCGCAAATCTTTCCCGAACAAGATCTTTTGGCGCGGGTCGATACCGGACAAGCCGACGTCGGTTTCTTCTATCGCACCGAAGCCGTGGCGCGCGGTTATCCGTTCATTCCATTGCCGCCAGAGCGCCGCGCGCACCAGCGGCATCGTCTACACCCTGGCGATCATGAAAGACGCCAAACATCCGCGCGCAGCGCGGGCGTTTGCCGACTTCATTCTCACCGGTCCAGGACGCGCTATTCTCGAGCACGCCGGTCTCGATTATCTTGCGCAGGGAAATGAATCCGATGCCAAGAGCGCAGTTTCCCAAAGAGCAAGAATCAGACGGCACCTTCAAACGCCAAGCCGATGCGTTTCGCGATTGGGTTACCGCCGACGGCAGTTCCGGTTATCCCGCCGTGGCCGGACGTTATCATCTGTACGTTTCGCTCGCCTGTCCGTGGGCGCATCGCACCGATCATCACGCGAAGCTCAAAGGCTTGGAAAACGCGATCGGCATGACGGTCGTCGATCCGATTCGTGACGAACGCGGTTGGCGTTTTACCGCCGAAGAGCCCGATCCGATCAACGGCTGGACGTATTTGCGCGAAGCATACGTCGCGAGCGATCCGCAGTACGGCGACGCGCGTCACCGTGCCGGTGTTGTGGGATACGCAAGAGCGCCGCATCGTCAGCAACTCCGACGACGACATCATGCGGATGTTCGAAACGCAGTTCGACGCGGTTGCCGGCAATCCGCAACTCGATCTCTATCCGCGCGACCTTCAAGGCGAGATCGACGAGCTCAACGAGTTCATCTACGAGACATTCAATAACGGCGTCTATCGCGCGGGCTTTGCGACGTCGCAAACCGCGTACGAACGCGCCGCGTACGGCGTCTTCACCGCCATCGACGCGATGGAAGAGCGGTTAGCGTATCGGCGATATCTCTTCGGCGCCCAACCGCTCGAAACGGATTGGCGCTTGTTCGTGACGCTCGTGCGGTTCGATCCGGTCTACTACGGCCATTTCAAATGCAATCTGCATCGCATCGTCGATTATCCGAATCTTGTCGGGGTATTTGCGCGATCTCTATCAAATCGGCGGCATCGCCGGCACGGTGAACTTCGATCACATCAAGCGTCACTATTACATCACGCAAGATGAGATCAATCCGACCGGCATCGTCCCGATCGGCCCGGTCATGGATCTCCACGCGCCGCATGGACGAGAGATGATGTAAGGAGGACTCTTTGCATAAAACGGTTCCTGCAAATTTTCAAAGACTACGCCGAACAATTTCCGGCGACCGTACGGAGTGCACATCGGTTTCTATCCGGGTGCAGCCATTATCGCCGCCTTTGCACAGGATTTGAAGCCGTACCGCACTGCGAAAGGATCGGTCCAGTTCCCGCTCGACCGTCCTCTGCCGCGGCGTCTCATCGTGCGCATGGTGTTCAAAGCGCGGCAAGAGAACGAGCGCCGCAAAACCCGGAGCTGACAACTTGACATCGAACATATGTTCGATTAGCATGAATCTCCCATGCCGGCCGCACTCCCCGCCACGCAGAGCGAAAGAAGGACCGCCTTTGCGGTCCTGAAGGCGGAGCTAAGCGCCCAAAGCCGGTTGCCGGGAGAGCCGACCAAGCCGGCTCTCGCCACTGCGATCCCGGATCTCGACCAGCTGCTCTGCGGCGGCTTTCCGGAAGGCGCGATCGCGACGCTGGAGGGGGCGACCGGCCGTTGGAGCATGGCCGCCGCCCTCGCCGCAACGACGGCGCGTCGTGGGCTGATCGCAATCCTGGACGACGGGAGCCTCTTTCCGCCGAGCCTGGCCGAGGCCGGCGTTCGACTCGAGCGCGTCATCGTCGTCCCGGCAAAGAAAGCGCTGCATATCGCGCGTGCCGTGGACATTTTGTTACGCGCGCGGATATGCCGTTTGGTGCTCATGCCGGCCGTGGCATTGCGCGATGCGGTCTGGACGCGATTGGCGAGCCTCGCGCAACGTAGCGGCGCGGTCGTGCTCGTCATGGCAGCGTGCGCCGGAGCAGCCTTGAGCGCGGTGGCGGAAGTGCGCGTGCATTGCGCGCTCGAGCGGGCGCTCATGTACGGCACGCACGGCGTCTGGGGATGCTTTGCCGGCTTCAAACTCTCCGTCGATCTGCGCAAACATCGTTTTGCGCCGGGCGGCGATTGCGCGCATCTCGATGCTGTTGTGCGTTAACGCCGCCGCACAGCCCGATCTGGGCGACGGCTGGCAGGACGTGCTCGATGCACTCGATGCGGTGACGCCGTTGGTGGACGATGCGCGTCCCGGTTTGGCATTTCTCGAAATGCACGGCGTCGCCGGCGATCCGGCGCGCTGGATGACGCAGACACGCACTATCCTCTCGGCATTCGGTTGCACCGCGCGCCTGGGCATCGGCGCGAACAAGATCGCGGCGTTCGGCGCGGCGTACGCCGGCGACGGAACGGTTTGTTCGTGCGGCGCAGAGCGCGCGTTGCTCGCGCCGTTGCCACTAACGTTGCTCCAAGTCGAACCGGAGATCGTCCAACGTTTGATGCTATTGGGAATCGATTGCCTCGGAGATCTCGCGGAGTTACCGCACGGACCGTTCGTCCGCCGCTTCGGTAAAGAATCGTCGCGCTGGCACGAACTCGCGCGCGGCATCGATCGCCGCCCGTTTTTGCCGCGCGTCCGTACGGTGGCGATCGAAGCGGCAATTCTCGGCGAAGGGCGCGTCGCCGACGAAGCCCAGGTGTTCTTCGCGTTGCGCATGTTACTGACGCGCATCTGCACCGATTTGGCGTGCTGCGGTAAACGTGCCGGCGCATTGCATCTCGCGCTGGAACTCGACGATGCCTCAACCTGTGTCTACGACGTTCCGCTTTCGACGCCGACCGCCGACGAGCGCACGATCTTCGACATGCTGCGCGCGAAACTCGAAAACACGACGTTTCACGCGCCGATCGTTGGGCTGCGCCTACAAGCGCGTCAACTCGAGGAGGGTGGCGAGGCGCAAGCGCTCTTCGGCGGTGACGACGTCGATCCACAACGCGTCGCGGTGGCGATAGCGCGTTTGGAAGCGATGCTCGGCGAGCGCGTCACGCGCGCGCGGACGCGTGAAGCGCATTTGTTGGAAGAGCGCTTCACCTACGAGCCGTTCACGGCGTGTCGTTCCGAGCGTGCCAATTGCCATCCCGAGCGACGCGCCGAAGACGGAATTGACGCCGCAACTGCGTTTGCTCGAAGTGCGCGAGATTGCCGTCGAAGTGCGCGGCGGCGAACCTGCGTGCGTCGACAGAAAAGCGGTCGTTCAGTGCGCCGGACCGTGGCGCGTGAGCGAACGTCCCTTTACCGCCGCGCCGATTGCACGCGACGAATACGACGTCGCGCTCGACGACGGCAGCTTCGCCCGCATCTACCGCCAAGGTTCCCGCTGGTATCTCCGAGGTACGTATGAGTGAACGGATGCGTGAATGCATTGACCGGCACACCATGATGCTGAGGAAACTCGGACCGACGAGCGCGCCGATATTGCATAAAGGGACTTGCACGCTAAGACACCGTGGATGAGAAGCGTCGTGACTTTTCGCGCCAGCCACGGATGGCGATGGGCGCGACGAGCGTCTTCGAATCCATGGTGGCTTAGCCTCCCATGTATGCCGAGCTGCACGCGTGGTCGAACTTCAGTTTCTTACAAGGCGGTTCGCATCCGGAAGAACTGATCGAAGGCGCGATGGCTGTGGGATTGAGTGCGATCGCGCTTACCGATCGTGACGGCCTCTACGGCGCCGTCCGTTTTGCGAGCTACGCGCGCAAACGTGAGATCGATGCGATTATCGGCAGCGAGTTGACCTTCGAAGACGATAGCCGCATCGTGTTGCTCGTCGAGAACGCGTGCGGCTATGCGAATCTCTGCCGGCTGATCTCGGCCGCGCAGATGCGCGGCGGCAAGGGCGACGCGCGCTTGCGTATCGAGGATATGCACGATCGCAACGACGGGCTCATCGCGTTATCGGGCGGTCCCTGCGGCCGAGTCGAAACGGCGCTGGCGCGCGACGGCGTCCGTGCGGCGGCGCGCGAAGCGCAAGCGCTCGCCACCATCTTCGGCGAGCGATTCTATCTCGAACTGCAACAGCACCTCACGTCGCAGGAAACGCAGCGCACCCTGCAACTCGTGCGCATCGCGCGGCGCACCGGTCTGCCGTACGTCGCAACCAACGGCGTCGTGTACGCGCATGCCGACGATGCATTGACCGCCGACGTGCTGGCCTGCGTGCGCGACGGCACGACGGTCGATGCGGCACGCGCCGCCAACGCGCTTCGTCCCAACGCCGAGTTTCACCTCAAATCGCCGGCCGCGATGCGGCGGCTCTTTGCCGAATATCCCGAAGCGATCGAAGCGAGCGTCGCCATCGCCGAACGCTGTACGTTTCGCCTCGGACGGCAGGCCGAACAGTTTCCGCTCTTTCCCGTTCCCGGCGGCAGCACGCCGCAGCGTCACCTTCGCAAACTCGTGTATGAAGGCGCGGCCAAACGTTATGCAATACCGCTGGAAACGAAGGTCGAGCGGCAACTCGAGTACGAGCTGGGCCTCATCGCCAAGATGGATCTCGCCGGGTATTTTTTGATCGTCTGGGATATCGTACGCGCGGCGAACGACATGGGCGTGCTCTGCCAAGGGCGCGGCTCGGCAGCGAACTCGGCGGTCTGTTACGCCTTGGGAATCACCGCCGTCGATCCTATCGCGATGAACTTGCTCTTCGAGCGCTTCATGTCCGAAGAGCGACGCGAAATTCCCGACATCGACATCGACTTCGCGCATCAAGATCGGGAAAAGGTGATTCAATACGTGTACCAACGATACGGGCGCGCCAATGCGGCGATGGTCGCCGAAGTGATTACCTATCGCACGCGTTCGGCAATTCGCGACACCGGCAAGGCGCTCGGCCTGACGCTGGAACGCGTGGACGAGATCGTGCGCGAGTACGACGTGCGCGAGGAGTTTCCCGACGAGGCCGGCCCTGCGCTGCTCTTTGCGATCTGCCGCCGCATCGCGAACTTTCCACGCCATCTCGGCATTCATTCGGGCGGCATGTTGATCACGCGCGATCCACTCGTCTGCGTCGCACCGGTGGAGTGGGCGACGATGCGCGACCGCACCGTCGTGCAATGGGATAAAGACGATCTGCAAGAGTTGGGGCTGATCAAGATCGATTTGCTCGGTTTGGGCATGCTCTCGCTGCTGCGCGAGGCCTTCACGCTCTATCACCGTTGCCGCGAACGCAGCGACGAGTGGCTTCCAAAAGCCGTGCCGCGCGATCTCGCGCTCCATGCGATTCCGGCCGACGATACAGCGACGTACGCGATGATGCAGCGAGCCGATACGATCGGCGTCTTTCAAATCGAATCGCGCGCGCAGCAATCCATGCTGCCGCGCCTCAAACCCACGTGCTTTTACGATATCGTCATGCAAGTCGCGATCATTCGCCCGGGCCCCATTCAGGGCGAGATGATCCATCCGTTCCTACGCCGGCGCGCGGGACTCGAGCCCGTCACCTATCCGCATCCAAAACTCAAGCCGGTCCTCGAACGCACCCTCGGCGTGCCGCTCTTTCAAGAGCAGGGCATGCGCTTAGCGATCGAAGCGGCGAACTTCTCCGGCGGCGAAGCCGACGAACTCCGCCGTGCAATGGGGCACAAACGCTCGCGCGCTCGCATGGAATCGCTGCGCGAGCGATTGATCAACGGCATGGCGCACAACGGTATCGATCGCAACGCCGCCGAGCAACTCTTTCACATGCTCGAAGGCTTTGCGGATTACGGCTTTCCCGAATCGCACGCTGCGAGTTTCGCCTTGCTGGCCTATGCGTCGGCGTACGTGAAGTGCCATTTGCCGGCGGTGTTTTGCGCCGCGATTCTCAACGTGCAGCCGATGGGATTCTATTCAACCGAAGTGCTCGTTAACGACGCGCGCCGTCACGGCGTAACGATTCGTCCGATTGCGGTCAACGCCAGCGAGTATTGGTCGCATGTCGAGCCCGACGCTGCTCTGCGCTTGGGTTTTCATCTCGTGCGCGGTTTGGGCGAAGCGCAGCGCAAGCGCTTGGAGGACGGGGTGGCGGGCGGTCCATTTAAGGATTTGCTCGACTTCGCACAGCGTACGCAGCTCGAACGTGAAGCTATTGAAAATCTCGCCGTAGCCGGCGCGTTTGCGCCGTGGCATCGGTCGCGCCGGGAAGCGATGTGGGCGCTACGGGGACTCGACGAGCGGGAAGCGCGAGGTCGAACTCGGCTCGCTCATGGACGTCGAAGAGCCCGCTGCCGCCTTTAAGGCGCTGAGCGCACGCAAACGCGCCGCATTCGATCTGTGGTCCACCGGCGTCACGCCTTCGGGTCAAGTGATGGAACACTTCCGGGAACTGTTGTCCGCGCAGAACGTCACGCCCGCAGCGCAGTTGCCGTCGTTGCCCCGTAACGCGCGTTGCCGCGTCGGCGGTTTGGTCATCACGCGCCAGCGTCCCGGAACGGCCAAAGGCTTCGTCTTTTTGACGATCGAGGACGAGAGCGGCGTCGTCAATGTCATCGTGCGGCCGGATATTTACGATCGCTTTCGCCGTCCCATCCGCACCTCATCGACCCTCATCGTCGAAGGGACCCTGCAAAAGGAGAGCGGCTGCATCGACGTGCTGGCGAAGTCCGTCTGGAGTTTCGACGACGGTGGGGTCACCGCGCCGCTTTCGGTGCACAGCTTTCAGTAAATGGAGTACGACTCGCGTTTTCGAGCCGCCGTACACTCTTCGAAAACTCGGGGTGGAGGGCAAGCCATACCGTTCATCGATCGCTGAGAGCGCGGGGAGCGGCGTGGGGACGGGGCGCTAACCCGTCTAAAAAGACGGCATGCGCATCGTCAATAGCAATCAGATCGAGCCGCTCAAGTGGTCCTCACCAAAAGGGACCATGGCCGGGGAGGGCCTTCAGCTCTCCGAGGCGCTGGGAAGAAAGCGCGATTCCACCGATCTGATGGAACGCCATCCCTTCGACGTCGAACTCATGACGATACCCGCGGGCAAAGCGCCGTTTCCCTATCATGCACACAGCGCGCAGTGGGAGTTCTACCACATCGTCTCCGGAAGCGGCAGGTTGCGCCATAAAGACGGGATCGACCAGGTCGTCGCCGGCGATGCGTGCATCTTCCCGCCGGGCGAACCGCATCAGTTTATCGCCGGAGAGGAACCATTGGTGATGTACGTCGTCGCCGATAATCCTATCGGTGAATCTGCATACTATCCCGACAGCAACAAATGGGCGGTGCGTATGCCGGAGCGTCGGATCATGCGTGGCGAGCCTCTCGAGTACTTCGACGGCGAGGAATGAGGAAGAGCGGCGGACCGCGCTCGTGCTTCAAGAACAACGGCGCGCCGAAGACTGCGTTCCCGACGAAAAAGGCGGCAGAACGCGCGATACCGCCGCGAACTCAAGGGCTGAAGCCCTATCGCTGCGAGCTGCACGGCTGGCATCTGGGGCACTGAACCGTTAGGCCGCCGGCGCAACGATCGGGCAAAGGTGCCGAAAGTACGAGCAAGCAACAAGCGGCGTTGTGGCACGCGTTCAGGCGCCGCTCGCTGCGACGTTGGGGTTCCTGGCGCTCGTGGTCCTGGCATTGCTTACCGGAGGCTGGGTGCTGCGCGGCGTGGTTGCCGACTCGTTTCATAGCGCGGATGAGGTTCGCGGCATCCGTATGCTCGTCTCGGATCTGCTCAACGATCAACTCGATGAAGAGACGGGCATCCGCGGATATGCTGCTGCACGGCGGCCGGTTCTATTGGAGCCCTACGACCAAGCGCGCGCGCGAATGAGCGGATCCTTCGATCGGGTGGCGACGCTCTTTTCCGTCGCACGAATGAACGTATCGCGTGGACTGCTCGAAGACGCTCGCGCGACGAACGGGCACTGGCTGAGCGAGGTTGCGGCGCCGGTTGTCGCCGGTCGCAATACGTCGGTTCTGCAGCTACGCGGCAAGCAGCTCGTCGATCACTTTCGTGAGGATCTCGACGCGATGCAAAGCCGGCTGACGCGGCGCGAGGCCGCCGCCGACGAAGGAGCGCAGCGCGCCATCTTCGGCATCAGCGTCTTTGCCGCATTGGCGATCACGGCAGTGGTGATTGCGGCGCTGCTTTTTTCAGTGCAGCAGTTTCGCTTGGCAATGCGATTGGATGCCGAACGCAAGGAAGCTGAAGAAGAGCGGCGCCGCACGATTGCGCTGGAGGCCGCCTACAACGTGGAAAAGCGCATCGCCGACACGTTACAAAAAGCGTTCGTGCAAAACGTCCTGCCGCGCCCCGAACGCCTGCAGTTTAGCGCCGCCTTTCTTCCGGCAACGGAAGAGACGCTGGTCGGCGGTGACTGGTACGACGCTTTCGAGCTGACCGATCAACGCGTGCTGGTTACGATCGGGGATGTGACCGGGCACGGCTTGGAAGCCGCCGTCACGATGAATCGCGCGCGCCAGTTATTCTTGAGCTATGCGTTGCTCGATCCCGAGTCCGGCCCGCTGCTCGAGCGGGTCAATCAACACTTAGTGGGGATGGGCTCGCCCATTATGACCGCGGTGACCGGTCTCGTGAATGCAGCAAACCATGAGTTTTCGTATGCCATTGCCGGCCATCCGCCGCCCGTCATTGCGGAGCCGGGAAGCAAGCCGCGTCTGTTGGAGACCGGTTCTCTTCCGTTAGGCGTCTCGGAAGACGCCGCATTTCACACCCGAACCGTGCAAACTGTGCCAGGCGCCATGCTGGTCCTCTACACCGACGGAGCAATCGAACATTCGCGTAACGTTTTGGAAGGAGAGGCGCTCCTGCTAGCTGCCGTCGCGAACGCCGTGAGCCGCCCCGCGGAGGACGCTGCGGCCGTAATCCGTGACGGAATTTTGCGCCATCGGCACATCAGCGACGATATTGCGATTTTAACGATACGATTTGGGGAAGGAAGCAATCCGAGCCCTTCCCGGAGAGCCCTGTGAATGACGGCATAGCCATCGAGACCGTCCAGTTGGACGGTGAGCTCGAGGTCGGTCGAAAACAAGAGATACGCGATGCATTTACGCTGCGTCAGGGCGCGCGCGGCGTGCTGGTGGATTTGTCCGGCGTGACGTACGCCGACTCCACCGCGCTCACCGAACTCCTGCGCTTCTGCATGGCGGCTCAGCGAGAAAAGGTGCCGATCGCCGTCGTCATTCGCACGCGCCAGTTTGCTCGTCTCGTCCAATATGCCGGCCTGGCCTCGGCATTTCGCATTTTCGACGAGCCGGGGGAAGCCATCGCCTACCTTACCGAGCAAGCAGAAGCCTCCGCATGAGCGGCGTCTCCGAGCTGCGTCTCCTCGGCGATGCACAGTCGCGATCCGTGGCGCCGCTGCGTCACGCACTGTTTTGCTTTTGCGAAGCGTTGCGATTTAGCGCCGATGCTGTCGACGATATCGTGACGGCCGCTGGTGAGGCGCTGGCTAACGCGGTTGAGCACGCGTACAAAGAGCAGCCGGTGACGTCCCCGACCATTGAGCTGCATGCGCGGTTCGACCGCGGCGATCTGACGCTCGATATCGTGGACGGCGGAAAGTTTCTCGAGCAAGAACCGCTCCCATGGCGCGGCTTTGGCTTGCGTATAATGCGCGCTATCGCGCAGCAGATGACAGTGGATACGAGCAATGGAACCCGCGTGCGCATGCACTTCGCGGACGTTCCCGTAAAAGTTAACGAAGGTCATCAACTTTAATCGCTGTTGCTGCTGGTCCCAGCAATGGCGGCGTCGTACCTACCTGTTTGATGCGTTGGTTTCCCAAGGCGATCGGTTTCACAGCCATCGCGCTGCTTGTAATTGGTCCGAGCGGTTGCGCTAGCGCATCCTCCGTCACGCCATCTCTCGCGCACCGCGCAGGCCGGCCGATCGACCACGTGGTGATCGTCGTGCAAGAGAATCGCAGTTTCAACGACCTCTTTCTCGGTTTTCCCGGCGCGGTGACGCAACCGTACGGTTACGCGTCGGACGGGCGTAAGATTCCACTGCGGCCTATCGGCTTGGCCACGTCGTGGGATATCGATCACAGCTCGTATTCATACCTTGCGGCTTGCGATGGCGCCGGTCACTTGCCCGGAACGCAATGCCGCATGAACGGTTTCGACAAAGAAGCGTGGTACTGCGGCCATGCCAGCGAGCCGAAATGCCCGAGCGCCTTGCCGCCGTACGCCTACGTGCCGCGCAGCGAGACGAAACCGTATTTCTATCTCGGCAAGCACTACGTGTTGGCCGACCAAATGTACTCGTCCAACTTCGACGGCAGCAGTTTCGTTTCGCATCAATACATCATCGCAGCGCAAGCCAGCTCCAGCGTGAACTATCCGTGGTACGCATGGGGCTGTGAGGGTGGCTACGGCGATGACATCGGCACGCTCACCAAGCAACGCTCGTTCGGCCAGAATATTCTCACCTGCTTCAACAACGAAACGCTGGGCGACGAGCTCGACGCCGCCGGGCTGTCCTGGGCCTTCTATACCTCCAAGATTCGCAATGGGCAGGGTGGATTTTGGAGCGGCTATCAGGCGATCTCGCACATCTTTAACGGCCCCGATTGGCACCGCGACGTCATTACGCCGCAAACCAAGTTTTTTAGCGACGTTGCGGCACGACGCTTGCGCACGGTGAGCTGGATCACGCCGACGTTCGAGAACTCCGATCATGCGGGATCCCGTTCGGATACCGGCCCGTCGTGGGTCGCATCCATCGTCAATGCGATCGGCACGTCGCCGTACTGGAAGAGTACTGCGATCTTCATTTTTTGGGACGACTACGGCGGCTGGTACGATCCCGAGCCGCCCAAGATGGTCGATTACGACGGATTGGGCTTCCGTCTGCCGCTGCTGATCGTCTCAGCGTATGCCAAGAGCGGTTACGTGGATCATACGCAGTACGAGCACGGCAGCATCTTACGCTGGATCGAAAATAACTTTGCCCTCAAGCAACTCGCCGCGAGCGACGCCCGCGCCACAGCGCCCGACGATGCCTTCGATTTCACCAAGCCGGCGCGGGTGTTTTCACCGGTACCGGCGCCGTACGATCTCGGCTACTTTCAACGACAACGTCCCGACGAACGGGTTCCCGATAGCGAATAAGGAGAACAACGTGAGACCATCCCTCGCCACCCTTCGCACCGTTGCGGTCGCTGCCATCGCTTTGGCATCGAGCGCATGCAGTACGATGGGATCACCCAATCTGCCGCCGCCGGCAGCGCGCATGTTCGCGGGCGCGCACCATTCCTCGACGAGTCCAATTCAGCACATCGTCATTATCGTGCAGGAGAATAGAAGTTTTAACAATCTCTTCTACGGATTTCCCGGCGCGAAGACGCAAAACTACGGCTACGAAAGCAACGGCACGAAGGTAACGCTCAAGCCGATCGGCCTGGAGACGACGTGGGATATCGAACACGATCTATCCGGCTTCATTTCAGCGTGCAACGGTACGGGAAGCGAACCGGGAACCAACTGCCAGAACAACGGCTTCAACAACGAATACTGGGGCTGCGGCAGCCGCTGCCCCAATGCCGTGCCGCCCTATAGTTACGTGCCGCACGCCGAAACGAAGCCGTACTTTTACTTGGGCAAAAATTACGTATTGGCGGATCAAATGTATGCGTCAAATCTGGACGCAAGCAGCTTTATCTCACACCAATACATCATTGCCGGCCAGGCGAGTTCCGCGGTGAACTATCCGAGTAACTATTGGGGATGCCCCGGCATTCAATATTACGGTTCCGACAACATCGGCACGATCACGCAGTATCGCGGGTATGGCAATCAGGAATCGATGTGCTGGAATAACGACACACTTGGTGCGGAGATGGATAACGCCGGTCTTTCGTGGGCCTTTTACACCGGCTCCGTCAACGGCGACGGCGGCATCTGGAGTGCCTATCAGAATATCAAGCCGATTTATTACGGACCCGATTGGACCAACGACATTATCACGCCGCAGAGCAAATTCCTCGACGACGTTTCAAACGGTAAACTGCGTGACCTCACGTGGATTACTCCAACCTGCGAAAACTCCGATCATGCCGGCTGCGGATCGAACACCGGTCCGGCCTGGGTCGCATCGCTCGTCAACGCCATCGGCAAATCGCAGTATTGGAACAGCACGGCGATATTCATCTTCTGGGACGACTACGGCGGCTGGTACGATCCCGAGCCGCCCAAGATGCTGGATTACGACGGATTGGGAATGCGTATCCCTATGTTGATCGTGTCGGCGTATGCGAAAAAAGGAAAGGTCGACCACACGCAATACGAGCACGGCAGCATCCTGAAGTTCGTGGAAGACACCTTCGGTTTGCCGACGCTCGCGCAGAGCGACAAACGCGCAACGTCGCCGACGGCGGCGTTCGACTTCAAGAAGCCGCCGCGGGCCTTTAACACCGTACCGAGCGCGCACAACATCGAGTTCTTCAAGCATCAAGCGCCCGACTATCGCAACCCCGATCCCGGATAGGAAGGTGCTCCGCGCGCCGGCATTTGTGACGATCGCTTGGGCGCTCGCCGCATGTGCCGGCGCGACGGCATTGCCCGGTCAAAGGGCGACGGCGCTCGTGCGAACGGCACAAGAGTCCTCGAACATGCCGATCAAGCACGTCGTGATCGTCGTTCAAGAGAACCGCAGTTTCAACGATCTGTTCTACGGTTTTCCCGGAGCGCGAACCGCGACGTACGGGTACGATGCCTCCGGTAAGAAAATTGCGCTCAGACCCGTCCGCATGGCCACCACGTGGGACATCGCTCACGACTTTGGCGCGTTCGTTGCCGCCTGCCACGGCGCGCACGGCTTACCGGGGACGCACTGCCGCATGAACGGATTTGATAAGGAAGGCTGGAGTTGCTTTTCGACCTGTCCGCCCGATCCGCCGTACAGTTACGTGCCGCGAGACGATGTCGAGCCGTATTTTTTTATGGGCCGGCATTACGTTCTCGCAGACGAAATGTTTGCATCGAACCTCGACGCGAGCAGTTTCATTTCGCATCAGTACATCATCGCAGCCCAGGCGAGTTCGGCGGTCGACTACCCGTCGAATACGTGGGGGTGCGTTAAAGGCAAATACTACGGCCCGGATACCATCCAGACGATCACCCAAGACCGGACTTATGGTTCCACCATTCCGATGTGTTGGACGAACGATACGATCGGCGAGGAGATGGACAAGGCCGAGCACTCTTGGGCGTACTATGCGACGACCGTCCATAGCCAGTTCGGCGGCGGCATGTGGAGTGCGTATCAAAACATCCGGCCGATCTACCACGGCAAAGATTGGGCTAAGGACGTCATTAGTCCGCAAACGAGGTTTTTTGACGACGTCAAGAACGGCAAACTACGCGACGTCAGTTGGATTACGCCGACGTTCGCCAACTCCGACCACGCCGGATCCAACTCTGATACCGGGCCCGCATGGGTTGCTTCGCTCGTCAATGCGGTCGGTGAATCGCCATACTGGAAGGACACCGCGATCTTCGTCTTTTGGGACGATTATGGCGGCTGGTACGATCCGGTTCCCCCAAAGATGCTCGATTACGACGGGCTAGGGCTTCGGATCCCGATGTTGATCGTTTCCGCGTACGCCAAAGGCGGCTACGTGGATCACACCCATTACGAACACGGCAGTATACTGAAGTTCGTCGAGCAACTGTTCGGTTTACCGGCGTTGTCCAAGAGCGATGCGCGCGCGACCGCGCCGTATAATGCGTTCGATTTCAATAAGCCGCCGCGCGCCTTCGAGCACGTGCCGAGTCCGTACGACGCAGAGTTCTTCGAGCATCAGCCACCCGACCATCGCGACCCAGACCCCGGTTGAGTAGCCTGCGCCTGCGATGCGCGCCTCTCTGCGCCTTGGCGGCGCTGATTCTCGCCGGCTGCGGCTCGAGCATGGCGCCCATGGGCGGCGGTACGGCGCCATACAATCCCATTCAACACGTGGTCATCGTAGTGCAGGAGAATCGCAGCTTCAACGATCTGTTCTATGGATTTCCTGGCGCAAGGACGGCAAAGTACGGTTACGATTCGCGCGGTCACAAGGTGACGATCAAGCCTATCGGCTTCAAAACCAAGTGGGATATTTTGCACGATCTGGGCGAGTTCATCACGGCCTGCAACGGAACCGGCAAGTTGCCCGGGACGCAGTGTCGTATGAACGGCTTCAACAGAGAGTATTGGGGTTGCGGCGATAAATGTCCGAACGACGACCCGCCGTACAGCTACGTGCCCCACGACCAGATCCAGCCATACTTTTTTCTTGCACGCCATTACGTGCTCGGCGATCAAATGTATGCGTCCGACATCGACGGGAGCAGCTTCGTTTCACACCAGTACATCGTCGCGGGACAGGCGAACTCGTCGGTGAACTATCCCGACTCGTCGTGGGGATGCCCCGGCGGAGAGAGCGATTCCGTCGCCACCATTACGACCGACCGCAGTTACGGCAACCGTATTCCGGTTTGTTGGAATAGCGAAACGATCGGTCAGGAGCTCGATGCGGCCGGCCGCTCCTGGGCGTATTACGCATCGTCGGTGAATCGCCGGGACGGCAGCGGCATCTGGAGTGCTTATGAGAACATTGCGCCGGTGTATCGGGGACCGGACTGGGCGCGCGACGTCATCACTCCTCAGACCCGGTTTTTCGACGACGTCGCCAACGGGAAACTACGCGAGGTGAGTTGGATCACGCCGACTTTTACGAACTCGGATCACGCAGGCTCCAATTCGGCGACGGGACCCTCATGGGTCGCCTCGCTTGTCAATGCAATCGGTAACTCTCGCTATTGGAACAGCACCGCGATCTTTATTTTTTGGGACGATTACGGCGGCTGGTACGATCCCGAACCTCCCACGCATCTCGACTACGACGGGCTAGGCTTTCGCCTACCGCTCGTGATCGTTTCGGCATACGCGAAGAACGGTTTTGTGGATCACACTCATTACGAGCATGGCAGCATCCTTAAGTTCGTCGAGCAGACCTTTGGCCTGTTACCGTTGGCTGCCAGCGACACGCGAGCCGCCGCTCCGGATGCCGCCTTCGACTTCACCGAACCGCCCCGCGCCTTTGTCGGCGTGCCGAGCGAACACGGCATCGAGTTCTTCAAACGACAACCGCCGGATCACCGAGCGCCCGATGACGACTAATCGCGCCTATTCCGTATCGACCGGTTCGTACGACGGCGGCTTGTGCAAGAAGTACTGCAGATCGTACTTGGACGGGATTGTCTCAAAGGGACGCGGCTTTTGCATAAAGTCAAAGCAGTCCAGCAGGCTATTGGCCCGCTCGTCGGTGGTGTGCAGGCTACCCAGACTGAAGGTCTGTTCGATAAACTTCAGGACACTGCCGAACTCGTATCGCGTCTTTGAGACGTATGGCGTCGAGCCGCCGCCCAACGCGTACGGTGAGATGATGATGGCGGGAACCCGGAAACCAAGACCGCCCCAGTGGTCGATCAGCGGCGGAGCAACGTTATCGTAGAATCCGCCCCAGTCGTCCCAGAGAACGACGATGGCGCTGCTATTCCAATACTTACTCGATCCCACCGCGTTGACAATGCTCGGCGACCCATGAGGGCCCGGTATCGGATTTATTGCCCGGGTGATCGGAGTCGGGCCCTTCGGGAATTATCCAGGATACGGCCGGAAGATGGCCTTTCTTGATGTCGTCAAAAATCTTGAGATTCGAATCGGTGACTTTCGTGCCCCATTCGTTGCCGTACCGTACGGCCTTGATGGCTTCAAACGCGTTCCAGGTTGCTCCGGAGCCTCCGACGACCGGCGGCGAATAGTACTTCCACGATACGGATTTGGCATCGAGTAAGTCGCGCAGCGTAGGGTAGGTCAAACACGGAAACGGTCCCGCGTTGCTTTCATATTTAAGGAAGGAGCCTTCGTCGACCAGCAACGACGTCTTTACGCCTTTGGGTGCGTCGCAGCCCCACGGCGCCTTCGTCGGAAAATCGACCAGTACTTCGGTTTGCTGCTGATTGATTGCTGTTAGACCGGCGACGAGATCTTGATGCGCGGTGAAACTGCCGCTACCCTGAGTTTGGAACATATGATCGGCGAGAACGTATTGCTTCGCCATGGTCCAGTACGGGGCGATGTCGCGTGGATCGACGTACTGATACGGACCAAGAACGCGATTGTTGCAGATGCCGTTGGCGCCTTCCATATTGAAGCCATCCATTTTGCCCTTGTCCCATGCGATGAGAAAACGTTCATAGGCATGACCGAAATCACAGGCTTTGGTGAGCGAAACCTCTTTCAGTTGTACCGCTTTTTCGCCGGTTGAGAGCTTTTCATAACCGGTAGTCGCGCCGTCCGCACCGGGATAGGTCGCAAAGAAATCGTTGAACGACCGATTCTCCTGGATCACCACGATGATGTGCTTTATCGGGCTCGAGGGGGTACCGGTGCCGGCGCCTTGTTCCTTGGGAGAAAGCGACGGGGACGCGATGGGGCCCGAGCAGGCATTAAGGAAGAGCGCCGCGACAAGCGGCAGCTTCACCGTTAGGAATCTCGACCGCCCCCTCGTGAGAACGCCTGCAAAAGCCATTTAAGGCGTTCACTTTAGCCACCGTCTCGAGCATCCATGCTCGCCGGTCGCCAGCCCTAACGGGCTTTACGCCCCTGTGCTCGGCGGGAGTGCTTGGTTTCCCAAGCAGGGTCTATCTTTGTGACCGAAATCGTACTAGTATATTTCTACCACTTTCCAAGCTTCCTAGCGCCTGCGGGCGTTGGAAAGGTGATAGAGATGCGTTCAATTCTACTAGCCATGGCTGTGGCTGGCTCGGCATTTGTGCTGGGCGGTTGCGCCGGTGGCTCCCTGCCAGGCACATCTATGCTGCCGGCAGCCGGACAAGTTGCTCACGTGCATCAGCTCGACTCCGTCGGTGGCGGTCTGCCGGGCGATTCGGTCGGCGGCGGTCTTCCAGGATCGAGGCTGCGCCGCGCTGATTCAGTCGGCGGCGGCCTTCCGGGCGACTCGGTCGGCGGTGGTCTGTCGGGCGTGCGGGTACACCGCGCTGATTCAGTCGGCGGCGGTCTGCCGGGCGATTCCGTCGGCGGTGGTCTGCCGGGCGTGCGGGTACACCGCGCTGATTCAGTCGGCGGTGGCCTTCCGGGCGATTCCGTCGGCGGCGGTCTGCCGGGCGTGCGAGTACACCGCGTTGATTCAGTCGGCGGCGGTCTTCCGGGCGACTCAGTCGGCGGCGGTCTGCCGGGCGACTCGGTCGGCGGCGGTCTGCCGGGCGTGCGAGTACACCGCGCTGATTCAGTCGGCGGCGGTCTGCCGGGCGACTCGGTGGGCGGTGGTCTGCCGGGCGACTCGGTGGGCGGTGGTCTGCCGGGCGTTCGGTTGCATCACTCCTCTGATTCAGTTGGCGGCGGGCTTCCCGGCTAGATCCCAGGGTTTGGCTCGGGCCCCTTTGGGGTCCCGGCCAAGAAAAATGGTCCCGACCACCAGGTAGTACGAAACTACCATAGAACTGAGGGCCTGCGGGAGATCCCGCCTAGGCCTATGGTTCTTGCATGCTATTCTGAAGATCGGGACTATGCTGACGACTGCTAAAACGAGCCTCCAAAGCTTCGACAGCGCAGAATTCGAGCGGCTTTTGAAAGCCGCCGATTTTGAGCGCTGTCATCTCTACGTCGATGGACTCACCACGCCGGACGGCCTTTTGGGTGCGGCGCGGGTCGGCCTTCGCGAGCGGCGCTATCTGGGGGTGATCGGCTTGCTGTCGGATTTTCCGGAATGCTCCGAGCAACAGCGCATCGCTTGTGACGTCTATCTCGGCGCGGCGCTCGGTTCAACGCGAGACTTCGTGGCCGGTTGCCGGCGGATTGATAAGGCGCTGGAGAGTCTCCTTCCACAAGATGCATTGTACGATGAGGCCTATTATTACAAGTCCGCTATTGCATGGATGCAGCACGACCACATCGGCGCCGAGCAAGCCGCACACGTTCAATTGCGTTCTGAGGATGCAAACAATCGCGCCCGTGCACACATCGTTTTAGCCTGGGTCGCTCTGCGGCGTGGCGACGTTCGCCAACAAGTCGATGAGTTGCAGCGCGCGCTCGACGAGATCGAGAAGGCAGACTCACCGGACGAATATTTCCGTGCAAACGCGCTGTACACGCTCTCGTTACTATGTCGCGAACTGCCACTTCCCGATGCGGTGGATCGCGTTCGTCACGTTTACCAGACGATGGCTTGGACCACCGGTCTCGCGGTGGAGCGGTTTCAGGTCACGCGTTTCTTGGCTGCGCTCGACGAGTTGTCCGGAGACCATTTGGCAGCCTTCCGCGAGTTCAAACAAGCGGCTCGCTTTGCACCGTCGGAGCATTGGAGCATTTTCTGCTACCTCGATCGCGCCTTGTTGGCAAAGAATACCGGCGAAAACGTATTCGCCTCGGAGCAACTCCACGAAGCGCATGAAATCGCGCAGCGCATTTCGTGGAACGACGTTGCCGGCGAAGAACGTTCGGCGCTCCTCGTACTGGCCGAACTGTTCGCCGACGAGAATCCCGCGATCTCAGAGATGTATTTGGCACGCTTTCGTACGCTGAGCACATCCGTTGTTCCGATGTTGTCGTACGGAACTGACCCGCGCGTTCGTGGTTTCCAAGCGTATTCGCAAGGTATCGCGTGGCTGCGTCTGGGCGACACGCGTCAAGGCGAAGCGTCGCTAAGCGAAGCGTGGTCCATCTTTGAAGAGTTCGATTACGGCTGGCGCGCCGCGCTGTGCGCGGTCGCTCTGTTCGAAGCGACGGGCGACCGCCGCTGGATGGAGCGCGCGGCTGTGAAGATCGCGCCGTGGCCCAACAGTTGGATCGCCAAGCGTGTTTCCGAGGCGAAGCTGCCTGCGGTGGTGCCCATCGAGAACATTCCGCCGGCGAAGCGGGAAGTGCTCGAACTCGTGCGCGATGGACGTCGCAACGCCGATATCGCAAAGCGTTTGGGGCGCAGTCCCAACACGGTGCGCAATCAAATGTCGCAGTTGTTCCAGATCTTCGACGTGAAGAACCGCACCGAGCTTGTGTCGATTATCTCCAAGCCGGTCGTTCCAATCACGCGACTTAAACCGGCGCAGCGCTTCCACGGTTAAAGGCTGCCGGCGCCTATGCCGGATGAGTAAGTAACGCCGAGGGTTGCCTCGCGTTTTTGGGAAACGTCCTAACGCTTTGGTTAAGGAACATCCCGAACGACGCAGCGCAACCCTCATCGTTAAAGCGCTTGCCGAATTTCTCGGCACCTTCTTCGTCACGATCGTCGCGACCGGCGTAGACGTGCTGTACTTCACGGGCTCTCATGTTGATTACACTGCCCGATGGCTCGCTCGAGGCTTCATAACGAGCGCGATTATTTACGCATTGGGGGATGTGTCCGGCGCTCATATCGATCCGGCCGTATCGCTCGGTTTTGCGCTGCGTAAGGCGTTGGCACCCTCGCAAATGATGATCTATTGGATCGCGCAGTTCGCCGGCGGCTTTGCCGCAGCGGGGCTTGCTTGGGCGCTTTGGAAAAACGCGATGGTGCTTGGAGCCAGCCACCCCGGTCCACACTTTACGCAGTTTGAGGCGTTCATCGCCGAAATCATACTGACGTTCCTCGTGATGCTGGTCATTCTCGCGACGGCAGAGGAGCATGCAAGGGTAGGGGCTCAAGCCGCACTCGCGGTGGGCTTGACCGTTGCTGCCTGCGGGTTCTTCGCCGGGCCGATTAGCGGCGCCTCAATGAATCCGGGACGATCCATTCCTCCGCAAATCGTCGGCGGCGCATTTGGGATCATCTGGATCTACGCGTTAGGACCGTGCATTGGTGCAGCGCTCGCGGCTGCAGCGTCCATCATTTTCTTTCCAAGAAAGAATGACGGGCTTCGCAAAGCCGGGGAAGGGAAGGCAAACCGCTAAGTTCACCTGCGTTCATGGCGCAGGCAGAACCGGCATTCCTCTTTACGGATATTGAAGGAAGCACTCGACGTTGGGATGCCTATCCCGAGGCGATGCGGGACGCAGTGCGCAGGCACGACGCCTTGTTCCGAAGCGAAATGGAGCGACGAGGCGGACACGTCTTTAAAGCGCTCGGCGATGCGTTTTGCGTGGCATTTACAGCGCCGGCGATGGCACTCGACGCGGCGGTCAACGTGCAGCGCGCCTTGGAATGCGAAGACTTCTCCGCGGTCGGCGGCCTACGAGTGCGCATTGCCATTGCCGCCGGAGAGGCCGAGATTCGCGACGGTGACTACTTCGGCACGTCCCTCAATCGCGCCGCGCGACTGCTGTCGGCAGGCAACGGCGGACAGATATTGGTCTCGGGCGAGGCTGCCGACGCGATTGCACGGGAGAGCATCGACGGCGTAACGCTCCGGCAACTGGGAACCGTCACATTGCGCGACCTCAAAGATCCGGTGGTGGTCTATCAAGCCGTCGCCCACGGCGTGCGTGCCGATTTCAGAGCGTTGCGAACGCTCGAAACACCGCCAAACAACCTGCCGCGGCAAACCTCGACGTTCATTGGACGCAACGCAGATGTTCTCAAGCTCCAGGATTTGCTCGAGCACCACGCGCTGGTCACAATCGGCGGCGCCGGGGGTATGGGCAAAACGCGTTTGGCGTTGGAGACGGCGGGCGCCGTCCTCAACGACCGCAAAGACGGCACGTGGTTCGTCGATCTTGCGAGCATCGTTGACGGAGCGCTGGTCGCGAGCGTCATACTCTCAACCCTTGGCGGCGAACGCGCCGCGAACGTTGCACCGTTGGAAGCGTTGATTGCGCACGTGCAAGCGCGTGAGATGCTCCTGGTACTCGATAACTGCGAGCACGTCATCGATGACGTGGCGACGGTGGTTTCCACGATCGTGCAACGCTGTTCGCACGTCGCCCTGCTTGCCACCAGCCGCGAGCGATTGAATGTCAGCGGCGAACGACTCTATCAGCTGGATTCGCTCGGTCTTTCGACATCGGTGGAACTTTTCAACGAACGTGCTGCCGCGGCTCGGCCGGGTTTCGATTCGCAGCGTGAAGCGCCTGAAGTTGCCGAGATCTGCCGTCGTCTCGACGGCATTGCCCTGGGGATCGAGCTAGCTGCGGCGGCGATCCGTTCGATGCCGGCTCGCACGTTGCTCGACCACTTCGACCTGCGGTTACTGTCAGGTGGGCGCGATCGTCAACCGCGACAGCAGACCATGAGCGCGCTCATCGAATGGAGCTACGGGTTGCTGGAACCGCGGGAACGGGACTTCTTGCGGCGGTGCGCGCCCTGCATCGGCGGCTTCACGTTGGAAAGTGCGATTATGCTGGGCGGTGCAGACGATGTGACGACGATCGATTTCCTTTCCTTGTTGGTCGATAAATCGCTTCTGACGGCGAACGCCGCGCGCGCCCGCTATCGAATGCTCGAGCCGATTCGACAGTTTGCGATGGAGCGACACGAGCAGAGTGGCGAACGGCACGGCGCTCTGGAATCGCACGCGCGTGCGTATGGCGCCTTTGCGCGCGAGGGATTTTCTGAGTGGGAGGCGGCACCGCAACCCGACTGGCCGGAACGGATGGAAGCGGAACTGGGCAATCTTCGCGCGGCGTTGACCTGGTGCGATGCGAACCAGCACTACGTAGAAGAAGCGGCGATGGCGGCCAACGCGGCACCGGCGTTTCTTCGGCTGTCGTTACCTGCGGAAGGGGCCGAATGGTGCGAGCGTTCTCTTACCGCTATACCTGACGGACAGGACGAACTGCAGGCGCGACTTCATTACGTACTCTCGATGTTGTATCAGAACCTCGGGCAGTCGGCAAAGAGTTTGGAACATGCCGAAAGCGCCGTGGCGCGCTATCGACAACTATCCAGGAGCGGTACGATGTTATCGCGCGCGCTCTCTCAGTTGGCGCATCGTTATAGCGTCCAACGCCGGTATGTTGACGCGCGGTCGGCGGCAACCGAAGCGATGGACGTGGCCCGCGGCCTCGACGATACACGCTTGCTGGCCGACGTTTTGCGTCGAAGCGCACCGGCGTTTGCCGAGCAAAGCGATCGGATGAACGAGATCTATGGCGAAAGCGTCGCGCTCTTTCGCTCCACGGGTAACGATGAGGACGCAGCCCGCTCGCTCGTCTGGTGGGGACAGTCGCAAGCCGGATTAGGTCAATATGCACGTGCGGCCGAGCATTTGATGGAAGCCCGAGCGCAGGCCCGTCAGGAGCTTGCAAGCTCGTTGCTAGGCGATGCTGTGAGTTGCTTTCTGATGACCGGTGATCTGCAAACCGCCCGGCAACTTGCGCGAGAGGAGCTTGCCACGAATGCCAAGGCGCCTCACCCTATTGAGACGCCTATAGCGCTACTGCATGTGGCGGCGCTCAGCGACGAACAGCATCCGCAGTCCGCGGCGTGTCTGAGCGTCTACGCGCAAACCCGGCTGCGCGACGCCGGGTGGCAGTTAGACGCCGCCGAAAGTGCGATCGTAGACGCATTGCACTGCCGTCTTGCCGAGCGACTCCCCTCGAACGAACTCGAGCGATTGTACAGCCAAAGCGCGGCGCTGACCACGGAGGCGGCGCTGACCGACGCCGCTCGATTAGCCGACGCTTGGGCTTAACAGTGCATAGGACCGCCATTTTGACGCACGTCGCTGAACGTGATGTAGAAGCACTGCTGTTTGAGCACGAACGTTCCTACTTGATCGTAGCAGGCGCTACTGACCGATCCGTACGTCCCTCGAAGCGTATGCTTTGCCCGGTCGTACTTCACGTTTAATACACTGAATAGGCACGTCGAACTTCCGACGCTCTCCTCGAAATCTCCAGATATACCAGCGCGCGTCGTGCGTAACAATGCGGGATCGTCGTACGATACCGTTCCGAACGTCAAGGCGAACCAGCCGCCCAGTTCGGCGCCATCGGCGACGAAGTTCGCAACGGCCTTGCCTTTGCCAAAGCTGCTGTCTGAGACTGAGCCTGCGTACTGGCCGGAAAGGTTGAGACCACCCGTATCGTAGCGCACGGGAATGGCAAGCGCCGGCGATGGCGCGGCCATGGCGAGTGGTATCAACAGCGCCATGACTATGCGTAGTGTCTTCATGCAGAAGAGTACGAGCCTGCTTGCCGTCCGTCCTTGGAAGACGAGTTCTTGCAAGGCAAAACTGCGCGCGATTCGAAGAAAACCTCGTGAAACTATTGCCGCTGGTTCTCGCGCTTGCGCTGCCCGCCGGTTGCGTTCAATCGGCAACCGTTCCGAATGCTAGCGGTGGAAATCCGATGCATCGCGCTGCGATACCGGCGCCTGAAGGTCCCCTGTTGTACGTCTCCGACGCCGGCAACAACAACGTCAAGTTTTTTACCTATCCCGCCGGGCAACTGATGGGCACGCTGACCGGCTTTGAGGCGGTTCGTGGAGTCTGCGGTGACAAGACCGGGAACGTCTACGTCGTCGACGCGCACAAAAGCGAGGTCGTGCGCTACGCTCACGGTCAAAAAGGGCGCTCCAAGGTTCTCTACGATCAAGGCTATTATCCCAACGGATGTGCGGTCGATCCGTTGACCGGCAAGCTCGCCGTCACATTGATTTCAGAAACGAGTGCAGCCGGCGTGCTCGCGCTGTTCACGCACGCAGCCGGACGGCCGGTTTACTATGAAATCCCCAGTATGTGGACGCCCGCCTACTGCGGGTTCGATACCAAAGGAAACCTCTATATCGACGGCACCGATAAGCAAGGCAACTTTGCTTTCGCGCGGATGCTCGCCGGCTACCATAACATCTATAGTCTAAAGCTCAATCAAGCGATCGAAGTGCCGGGCGGCGTGCAATGGGATGGGAAGTACGTTGCAGTGGGCGATCGAGGCGTCAGCTCAATGGGCTCGACGATCTATCAGTTTTCTATGGGTACGAACGCCGGCACCCTACAAGGAACCGTGCAGCTCGACGGTTCCACCGACGTAATGCAGTTTTGGATTGACGGGGGCACCGTCATCGGTCCGAACAGTGGAAGCTCGCCGAGCGTCAAGTTTTGGCCGTATCCCGGCGGCGGCTCACCGACCCAGGGTGTCGGAAAATTCCGCGATCCTATCGGCGCCGTAGTGAGCCCGGTTTAGCGACGAACTCGTAAAGCCGTCCGTCGTAGTTGGCCGTGCCGCTCATGCTGCCGTCCGCCGCAAGGCTTCCGGTAAACCAAAGCGCTCCGCCGACTTGTAGCTGCACGGCCCCATCGGTCGGATCCACCGTTCCACTTACGGCAACCATACGATCGTCGAGAGGATCGGGCGTCACCGATGTCCCCGTGTAGGTGCCGCTGATGTTTTGACCATCGAAGACGAGCTGCATCGTTCCGGCGTGCGGCGCAGCATTCATGCCGAACAACGGCGCGAACGCGGCGACGTACGGCGTGGCACTGACATCGCTTCCGCTCGTTAGAGCGAGCGCCGGGAGGCCCGCCGCGGCAAAGGCGAACGCGGCCACAGCGACCGCGGCCAATGTTTTGAATGACTTCATGACGTTATTCTGGCGAGCGGGACTTCAGCAAACCTGGGAAATCGATGAGCGACGGATTAAGACGAAGAGCCGATCTGCTATTTATACGTTTGAACACACGACTCGGTCGCATTACTCAGCATCGGTTGGGTCGTAAACGGCTTGCCTGAAAACGTGATGTTCGCGATGTTGTGCCACGCGCAAGCATCGCCGATCTCGCCGCTGACGCCATTCCAGCCGCTAAAGGGTTCAGGATCGGTAATCGTCTCGCCGTATTCGTGCCCCGCCATGATCGTGACGCCTTCGTCGGTGCCCGATTCGCCGGGCGGCGGCTTGATGAAGTTGCTGCCGCATTGCTTGCCCGCATCGGGCATATAGGGAATGTTGACGTACGCGAGCAGCTCCGTCGTTTGATAATACGCATAACTATGGTACGAGCACCAATGCGGCCCAAAGCCGGCTTCGCTATGCTGATGCGGCGTCGCGACGACATACAGACCATTTGCGTCGTATTTGAAATGCGTCAGTGACTTGAGCGCCTCGGCAGCGATGTCTTGATCGGTGGGGCTCTTAGGAACCGGCGAGTCGTCGTTCCAGGCGCCTCCCAATTCCTTCTTGGGGTTGGTAATGTACGTCTTCTTCGAACCGACGATCTCGTAGTATTGCGTTTCGATGTTGTCGTGGCCGCTGCCGCCGATGTTTTGTGTGTAGAGCGTCAGGAGTTTGGCAACGCCGTCCGGGTCACCGTATTTCTGATAGCCCCAAAAAATGAGATAGATCGCGGGCTTCGTTATCACCGGACCGTTGTGATACGTTACGAAATCGTTGATCGACGGCGAGGCCGTTCCGGCGGCCCGCACGGGCAGCGCGTAGTGAAGCGCGCCCGTATCGAGCGTTTGAGCAGTGGGTGCCGGGACGTCGTTCGCCGAGCAACCGGCTCCAATGAACGCGACGATCGCTGCTGCGAGCGGTAGAGGTTTCACGAGGCGTACCGCAATTGGCCGCGAAGCCGCTTATATCTTGCTCCTAGCAGCAGCATTGCTTGGTCTTTGTGCCGGCTTGCGTACCTTTACCGCCCCAGCGGTGCTGTGGTTGGTGCGCCATCCAGGTCTCATTGCGTGGAGTCTCGGCGTGCTGGCGGTCCTCGAATACGTTGCCGATCTGCATCCGAACGCGCCGGCGCGAACCGGCCCAATGGGACTGTCGGCTCGGATCGGCAGCGGCGCGTTCTGCGGCGGCGCGCTCATGGCGGCCGCCGGCCACCCGGTCGTTCCAGGCGTCTTCATCGGCGGGGTCTGCGCCGCGATCGGCAGTTATGGCGGTTTGGCGTTACGCCTACGCACGATGCGCTCGATTGGGCCTATTCCCGCGGCCTTCGTCGAAGACGGCGTCGCGATTGCAGCCTCAGCGGCCGTCGTGATTTGGCTGTAGCACTACCTTCATGCAATCGTCGTCATGCCGTTGGAAGGTCTTATAGAGTTCCGGAGCGTCGTCGAGCGTACCGCGATGGGTAATGACGAACGACGGGTCGATCTGTCCGCTCGCTATGCGCTCGAGTAGCGGGCGAAGATAACCGTGCACCGGCGTCTGGCCGGCACGCATCTGCAAACCTTTGCCGAAGAAGGCGCCCATTGGGAACGTATCGATGAAACCGGCGTAAACGCCGGGAACCGAAACGCGGCCGCCCGGGCCGCAGGCTTGAATCATTTCCCGCAAAACGTGCGGACGGTCCATCTCGATCTTTACCGCTTGTTTCGCGTAATCGACGACGGAGTCGATGCTCGTGCCATGAGCTTCCATGCCGACGCAATCGATGACGCCGTCGGGGCCACGGCCACCGGTAACCTCGTAGAGCGCTTCCAGGACGTTATCCACCTCGTCGTGGTTGATGGTCTCAGCGCCGGCGGACTTGGCCATGTGTAAACGGTAGCCGAAGCGGTCGATTGCGACGACGCGTTCGGCGCCGAGCAGAAACGCCGAACGGATTGCAAACTGACCGACTGGACCGCATCCCCAGACGGCGACGACATCGCCCGGCTGGATCGCGCAGTAATCCGCACCCATGTACCCGGTGGGGAAGATATCCGTAAGGAAGAGCACCCGCTCGTCGGAGAGTTCGTCGGGAACTTTCAAGGGCCCAAAATCGGCATAGGGCACGCGCACGTACTCCGATTGACCGCCCGAATAACCGCCGTACAGATGCGAATAGCCGAAGAGTCCGCCGGCGCCATGGCCGTACATCGTATCGAGCATTTCGAGGTTGGGATTGGAGTTCAAGCAGAGCGACGTGCTGCCGTTCGCGCACGGTTCGCAACTGCCGCAGGCAATAGCGAAGGGCACGACGACGCGGTCGCCCGGTTGCAAATTCGTGACGGCGGAGCCGCACTCGACGATGCGTCCCATGAACTCGTGGCCCACGATGTCGCCCGGCTTCATTGCGGGAATCTTGCCGTTGTAGATATGCAGATCCGAGCCGCATATCGCGGTGCTCGTGACCTGGACGATCGCGTCGCGCGGATTGATAATTTCCGGATCGTCGACGCGCTCGGTGCGCACGTCGTGTTTACCGTGCCAAACGACCGCCTTCACGGGCGTCGCGCGCCCGTTGGAACTTCGCCGGCCTCAAGCAGCGATTGCAACTTGCGTAATATCGCCTTCATCTCTTTTTGTTCGAGTGACGGCGAGCTTGCATGTACTTCGACGCCGCGACGACCCGGCGCCTCGACGAGCGAAACGCGCATGTCGATCGTATCGAGTGCCGCGCGCAGGGCATCGTTGGCAGCGCGAATCGTGATGGTTGCTGCTTTCATAAGGGACTATCCCTTACCCCGAACGGGTACGAGGCTTGCATGCAACGGCGCACGTATTTCATCGCGGCCGCCCTAGCCGCCGCAACCGCGAGCGCAGCCATTCTGCAGTACCGCCGCAACCGCGTGGGCCGCACGTTCGCCGACCGCGTCGTCGTCGTTATGGGGGCATCGCGCGGTCTCGGCTTAATGCTGGCGCGCGAGTTCGGCAGAAGCGGCGCTCGCCTGGCAATTTGCTCGCGCGACGAGTCGGCGTTGCAACGGGCCAAGGGCGATCTTGAAGCCTGCGGTTATGAGGTTTTCGCGCGAAGCTGCGACGTGCGGCACTCCGCAGACGTTAACGCGTTCTTCGCTGCAGTCCGGGCGCATTACGGTACGATCGACGTCCTCGTGAACAATGCCGGCACGATCGCCGTCGGTCCAAAAGCGGTCATGACGAACGACGACTATCGCGATGCATTGCAGACCCACTTTTGGGGACCGCACGCTGCGACGGAAGCGGCCTTGCCCATGCTCAGAGAGACCGGCGGGCGCATCGTCAACGTGGTCTCCATCGGCGGCCTTGTCGCGGTGCCGCATCTCTTGCCGTACTCGGTGAGCAAGTTTGCACTGCTCGGTTACTCCTTCGGCGTGAGCGCCGAACTGGCCGGCAGCGGCGTTTCCGTCACCACGATTTGCCCCGGTCTCATGCGTACGGGCAGCCCTCGCAATGCCTGGTTCAAAGGAAAGAATCGGCTGGAGTACGCGTGGTTCTCACTGGGCGACGCACTGCCGTTCACGTCCATCTCGGCGCGGTCGGCTGCACGGCGCATCGTCCAAGCGGCGAAGAACCGCGAGGTCATCGCCGTGCTTTCGATCCAGGCGCAAATACTGGCCGCATTGCAGCACCTCGTGCCTGGTTTGACCGTGCGTCTGCTTGGCGTGGTGGCGCGTCTCTTGCCGCCGCCCGGCGGCATCGGCGAACAAGCGGCCCACGGTTACGATAGTACGTCACCAATCTCACAGTCTTTCCTGACCCTGCTGACCCAGCGCGCCGAAGTGGATCTGTTGCAACGTCCGAACTAGGCGTTGCAGATTCGGATATCGCCGCAGAAATCGAAGCAGCGCGGCTTGAACTGCCATACCGGCGTCAGCGATTGTATTTCGGCGCGTTGCTCCAGCGTACGCTCGCGAACGTCGCAGACTTGGCCGCATCGCAACGGATGCTACGCTGTGCCTACAGCGTCAAGACGAATCCGGCGCCGCCCGTGCTTCGAGCAGTGCGCGCTGCAGGATTAGACGTCGAGGTTATTTCGCCACAAGAGTTCGAGGCGGTGCGACGCTGCGGCTTTGCCGCCGCCGAAACGATCTACAATGGACCACTCCCGGCTTGGCGTTGCGACCAGGCACCGGGCTTGGTCTTCGCCGATTCCCTCGAATCCTACGTGGCCAACCGGCGCCGCTTTCCACAGACGCGCAACGGGTTACGCCTTCGCCCAGCGGGAATCGCATCGCGCTTCGGTATTCGCGCCGAGCGCAGCGACGATATTGTCGCGGCATTGCTGCGAGAGCGCGTTGAGGAATGGCATGCGTCGTTTCACGTTCGGCCGCAAGATTACGGCGGACGAAGCTGGCGGGACCTGGTTGAAACGGTCCTCGCGCAGACGCAACGCATTGAAGAGCGCAGCGGCGCGCGCGTGCGAACGTTCGATGTGGGCGGAGGCAAGCGCCCGCAGGAGTTTGACGCTGCCGTCGCTTCGGGAGATTTTGCGTGGCTGGATGAGGCGGTCTCTGCGCATCTCCCGCACGTTTGCGCGATCTATTGCGAGCCCGGTCAAGCATTGGTGACCGCGTGTGAAGCGCTCGTGGCGCCGGTGCTCGAGGTACGACGTTCGAGCGGCAGCGTTCGGGAGATCGTCGTCGATGCGGGCTATCCGGATCTACCCCAGATCCAAACTTTTCCGCACCGGCTCTTCTTGCTCCGGGAGGGCACTGTCACGGCGATGCCGGGGGGCAAAGGACGCATTTTGGGCCGCACCTGTCTGGAATATGACATCGTCGCGTGCGATGTCGACACGACCATGTGTGATACGTCGTGCGCGCTCGTCATTGCGGATGCGGGAGCCTACGACGCCAGCATGCGGTTCCCGTTCGCCCTTGGTACTTATTGGGAATAAGTACCGCGCAATGAGCCAACCCTCACCTTCGCGAGCGACGTACGTGCTGCCGGTACGGATGACGGACGCGAGCGGCATCGAGGAGTTGGCCGCCTATCTCCGTTCGTTGCATTCTCTCGACATCGTCGTCGTGGACGGCTCTGACGAGCCGCTCTTTGCGATGCTGGATGCCGCGGCCGGACATGCCATCACGCACGTGCGGCCCGGGCCGCGCGTTCGGGGACGAAACGCCAAAGCACAAGCCGTCCTCACGGGCCTGGCATTGGCATCCTGCGAGAAAGTTATCGTTGCCGACGACGACGTGCGTTACGATCCTGGATCGCTCGCTTCGATTCTTGCCGCGCTCGACCGCTTCGATGTCGTACGCCCGCAAAACTTCTTTGCTCCGGCGCCATGGCATGCGGTGTACGACGGCGCGCGCTCGCTCATCAACCGCGCGTTTGACGGCGATTGGCCGGGCACGCTGGCATTCCGGCGCGCCGCATTACCGAACGGCTACGATCCGGACGTGCTGTTCGAAAATTTCGAACTGGTCCAGACGATCAACGTCACGGCGGCCGGGAGTGCGTTGCCACCGGCATGTTCGTGCAGCGCAAGCCGCCGTCGACGGCGCACTTTTGGGGACAACGCGTGCGTCAAGCCTACGACGAGTTTGCCCGGCCGGTTCGTATGGTGCTCGCACTCTGCGTCGTTCCGTTCCTGGCGTGTGCTGCGGTGAGCCGGCATCCCGAACCGGCGTGTGCGCTCGCCCTCGCGGCTCTTGCCCTTGCGAGTCGCCGGCTGGCTTCGTGACGGCGCATGGCGATATATTTCGCCGCTCTCGATTCTGTGCGCGCCGGTCTGGGTGATTGAACGCGGCTTGTGCTCCTGGTTGGCAGTCTATGAGCGCTTGCGTTACGGCGGCGTCCGCTATGCCGGAACTATCGTTCAAAGGGCATCGAGCGACGGCGAGCATGCGATACGGTGGGCGTCGTGAAACTCAAACAAGCACTTGCGCTCTATGCGGCGACGAATCCGTTCGTATCCGCCAACGCGCTACGCTGGAGTAACTATTCCGCCGTGCTTGGCGGCACGTTGATGCGACTGCTCGACTGGCGCAAACCATCAGCGCACGCACGCATGGCCGATAACGCAATGCGCGCCTTTTTGCTGAACGACGGTTTTTCGTGCGTTGCGGGAAAAGCGGCGGTCCGTACAGGCGGATATCGTTTCGGCTATTATCCCGGCGATGACCCCAAACGATGCCGTCGAGGGCCTCGCTCGCGATCTCGCGGCCTTCGCCGCAGAGCGCGCCGGCATGCCGGCCGTCTATGCAAGTTTCGTCGCGGTGTTCGAGCAGCATCGGACGGACGACGAGCGATCTTTCGAAACCTGGTTATGGAGCACGTTGCAGTTCTTGCACGAACTCGATGCGCCGCATCATGCATGGGATCCGGCCATTTCCAAGGATCCGAATGCGAAAAGCTTTGGCTTCAGTTTTGCCGGTAAGGCGTTTTTCGTCGTGGGCATGCACCCCCGCAGCTCGCGCCTTTCCCGTCGCTTCTTTCTGCCTGCGCTGGTCTTCAACGCCCATACGCAGTTCCAAGAGGCTCGACGCAGCGGACGGTCTCGTTCGGCATTCAGACGATCGGTTCGGCAGCGAGAGCTGGCATTGCAAGGGCACGCTCAATCCCGAACTCGCGGAGTTCGGCGATGCGAGCGAAGCGCGTCAATATGCCGGCCGCAAGACCGAAGAGGATGGACGTGCCCGTTCAGGCCGACGACGTAGAAATCGCGCGCACAACACGGCGTCGCCTTACACTTGCGGCGCGGTGACGTGTTGTCGATCGTGGATCCGTTCGGCGAACAAGTTGCCGATCTTGCGTTGTATGATGCCCGCATTCGTCGCGATGGATTTTCGCCGGGACGCACGATCGACTATAACGAATCCGCTGCGGCTCTGCTCGAAGCGACGTACTCTACTCCGCAGTCGAGCACGCCGCTAGCGCGCATCGTGCGCGATACCGCGGCGTTCACGATATGTTGCTCGCGCCGTGCAGCGACGCGATGTTCGTTCGGCAGAGGCGAGCTTGCAGCCATCCGAGTTGTCACGGAGAACTCTGGACAGACGCTCTGGCCGGCCTTCAACGTACCCTCCGATGACGACGTCACCGCAACGATTAACGTCTTCATGAACGTTACGCATCGAGCACGGCGGCCGCATACGCATCGGCACGCCCGCCTCTCGGCCGGGCGATGACCTTTGCGTTCGAGCGCTCTGCGATCTGTCGCCGCCATGAGCGCGTGTTCCTCGGAGCTGACGAATAACGGACGATGTAAGCCATCTGGTACTGCCATGCGCCGGCGCGCTCAACGGCGTCGTCCACGAAGGCCAAATCATCGTCGAATCGAAGCGATGAACGGCTCCCCGCGAGGAACCCCACAGGAAAGGATACGCATGCACTGTCGCTCGGTCGTCGCTCTCAGAGCGGTCTCTCTGCTTGCTTTGGCCGCTTGCTCCAGCGGGGCCGGTATCGGCACGCTTCCCAGCGCGGCGCCAGGTGCTGCACCGGCGGCAGCGGGAACACTGTACGTTGCGAACTATTATTCGAGCAACGTTGCCGCGTTTCCAGTAGGTAAGCACTCGCCCAGTCGCACGATTAACCATCGGCATCGCCTTTCCAAACTCTTTAACGGTCGATGCGGGCGGCGCATTCTATGTAGGCAACTACGGTCGCGCGACCGGCAGCCTGAACAGCAGCGTCACGGTCTACCGTCACGGTGCCGGACAGCCGTCGCGCACGATTGTTAACGGCATCTGGGGACCCTATGCAATGACCGTGCATTCGGCGCAAAACTCTACGTTGCCAATAACGGTAACGATACGGTTACCGCGTCTACAACTGCTCGAGCCATGTCGCCGTCGCTACGATCAGCCACGGCATCGCGCGGACCGGAATCGCTTGCCTTCGATCGTTCCGGCGATTTGTACGTCGCAAACTTCAACGAACAACTCCGTCACCGAGTACCCTCCCGGCAAACTCTCGCCGCATCTTGACAATTACGGTTCGGCATTACGGTCGCCCAACTCGCTGCTGGTCGATTCGGCCGACTAATCTCTACGTTGCCAATCAACGGGCAATACCGTCACGATGTACGCACCGGACCATCCGAAACAGTCCGCGACAGCATCGCCGCAAGGGGTGCATAAACCGATCGCCATGGCTCTTTCGCCGGCGGAGCGCTCTTCGTTCTGAACCTGGGCAATAATACCGCTGGCGAAGTTCGATGAAGACGCTCAAGCGAATTGGCGGTCTCGTCGTCGGGCGTGCAGCTGTCCCAGCGGCTTTGAGCGTTGACGGCGGCGGGCGATCTTTTCGTCAGCAATACGTGCCCCAGCAGCGTTTCCAGTTTCAGCTCCGCGCGACATGAGCCTCGTTGCAAAACATTACCAAAGGCGTCAGCGCCCCCTCGGCGGTGGTCGCGGGCCCGTAACGTGCGGGCGTTTGGCGCGCTGCCTTGTCGCCTCGGCGACGTTGACGGCGCTCTTGCTGCGCCATGGCGGCTCGCCGACGCTTCCCGCGACGCCGCGCCGCGCACGCGCCGCGCACGCTATGAGATCGGCCTCGAAAATCCATCACGTCGTCATTATCTTTCAAGAGAATCGTTCGTTCGACGATCTCTTCAACGGTTTTCCCGGTGCCGACACCGTGACGTATGGTTACAACTCGCAGGGCCAAAAGGTCCCGTTGCGCCCAATTTCGCTGACCGCTCCATGGGATCTCGACCACACGCATACGGGATTCCTGAACGACTACAACGGCGGAAGATGAACGGGTTCGATAAGAACGCCGGACGCTGTTTCGGCCTCGACCGCTGTCCGCCGGCCGGCGTGCGTGGGTACGGCATCGTTCCGCGTGCCGAAGCTGCGCCGTATTTTACGATGGCGCGGGCGTTTCACGCTGGCCGACAAGATGTTTCAAACGAACGAGGGACCAAGTTTTCCCGCGCATCAGTACATCGTGAGCGGTACCTCGACGATTGCCAACGGTTCGTCGTTGCGAGCATCGGAAAATCCGTCGAATCCGCCGGGCTTTAACAACGGCGGCTGCGATGCGCCGCCAGGGTCGCTGGTGCCGTTGATCGACGCGAACGGTCAAGAAAGCCAGCTCTCGTATCCGTGCTTCGATCGTATTTCGCTGATGCAACTGCTCGATAAGAAGTCGCTGAGCTGGCAGTATTATCAAGCCTCTCAGCGGTGCCGGGCATATGGAACGCTCCCGACGCGATTCTCGACGTGCACAACAGCCGCGAATTTGCACAGCGACGTCGTCACGCCGTCGCAGCAATTTCTCAAAGATATTGCGGCCGGCAAACTCGCCGACGTCACGTGGGTCACGCCCGATGCGTTGTGGTCCGATCACGCGCACAAGAACAACGGATCGGGACCTTCGTGGGTTGCCGACGATCGTCAATGCCATTGGCAAGAGTCGCTATTGGAACGATATGGCGATCTTCGTGATCTGGGACGACTGGGGCGGATGGTACGATCACGTGCCGCCTCCGCAATACAACTCGTACGAACTCGGTTTTCGCGTGCCGCTCATCGTGATCATCTCCCCGTATGCGAAGGCGCATTACGTATCGCATACGCAGCACGAGTTCGGCAGCATCCTGAAGTTTACCGAAGAAGTCTTCGGACTTCCCGTCGATGCATACGACCGACGAGCGCGCCGACGATCTGGCGGATTGTTTCGACTTCACTCAAGCGCCGATCCAGTTTCAGCGCGATTCCAGCGCCGCACCCGGCCGCAATATTTTCTCAATCATCCTCCGCGACGAACATCGTACCCCGACGACGATGCCGTCGATTATGCGGTGCTCTACAGTTTCGGCGCGCACGGCGCGCGGGAACGACGGACGGCGCTGCCGATCTCGCGATTTGTGGCCGTACACGGTTCACTGTACGGAACGACGGAGTAGGGCGGCACGACGAACGCGCAATGCGCGGCTGGATGCGGAACCGTCTTTTACAAACGGGCACCACCGGTAGCGAACACGTGCTCTATCGTTTTCTCGGCGGCACGGACGGAGCGGCTCCCACAGCCGGTTTGACTCGACGTAAGCGGCACGCTGTATGGCACGACCACCGGCGGCGGCGGTGGCACGTGCAACGGGGGATGCGGCACGGTATTTTCGTTCGACGTTGCAACCAAGCAAGAAAGCACGATCTATCGCTTCGCCGGAGGAAGCGACGGCGCCAAGCCCGCTCGATGGACTGCCCTCGCCTTGGAACGGACGTTCTCTACGGGACGACGGAATTCGGCGGCCATCGCACCTCGCGTCTGTCCCCAAGGATGCGGCACGGTTTTTTCCGTTGACCGCACGACCGGAAGCGAAAAGCTGCTGCACGCGTTCACCGGCGCGGTCCGATGGAGCGTTTCCGGTTGCGGGACTGCTGGACGTCAATGGCACGCTCTATGGAACGACGCAGTACGGCGGGACGAAGACGTCGTTCTGCGCAACGGGTTGCGGGACGGTGTTCACCATCGACCCGGCCAGTGGCCGCGAACGCGTCGCTCTATCGCTTCCGCTATCGACCCAACCACGTTCGACGGTGCAAATCCCGCCGCGCCGCTCGTCCGCCGCGAACGGACATCCTGTTTGGTAACGACATATGGCGGCGGAGGCAACGCACGTGGGACGGTCTTTCGCATGTCCGCTTTCCGGTGCCGAACACGTGATTCATAGCTTTCAGTGCTGCGGCAACGGAGACGATGGCGAGTTTCCGTACGCGGCGCTTGACCGCCTACAACGGCGGCTTATACGGAACGACCCACGGCGGCGGCTCGGCGCGATAGGAAGGCACGGTGTTCGCATCACGACTTCGCCGGCAAAGAAGAGCGTCATCTACAATTTCAAAGGAACGCCGGACGGTGCAGCAGCCCGATGCCGCGCTCGACGTCGTTCGGCGACATGCTGTTCGGCACCACGGCGGGCGGCGGCAACGCCAAGGAAGGAACTGTCTTTACAGTTGCGCCGTAGGCGGCCCGGAAATTGCCGCGCCGATCGGCTCGTGCACTCCGCCGACCGCGGCCTTCCTTTGACCGTGCGGATACGACCATGCGTTCACGCGTGTTCTTTCCTTGCGGACATTGGCTCGTTACCGCCGTACAACGTTCCATGAAACAGCGCCACTTGCACCACGTCGCAGGATTTCCGCAAAGCATATCGTTGCGGTCACCTTCGCGGTGTCTGCCCGAGATCGTCGCGACGTATAGGCACGACGTCGTGCCGCCGTGGCAGGCTTGATCGCCCAAGATCAGTTTGCCGCCGTTCCATAGACGTGCCCGCTTGCTGAATTGTGGCTCCGGAAATCTTCACCCCTCCAAGCGCATCGGAGTGCGCGCGCAAGCGCGAGAGCGCGTAATGCTTGCTTGCGCGTCTCGCCACTGACGTAGAGATTGCCCTTGTTGTCGTAGGCTGCAAAATCGCACTGCTTTGTTTCCGCTTGCGATAGTACTGCGGCGTCCCGGTTGCGTTGTGAAACAGCAGCACGCCCCGTCACCGTTGGTGGCGTACTCATCGGTCACGGCCAGATCGCCGTTGATCGGATTGACGGCACAGCTCGCGGGAAAACCGAAGGTATCGGAAATGTCGCCATCGGCGTTTTGCGCCGGGCGCATATTCCGAATCTGCTGATACCCGGTCTCGGCGATCCACACGTCACCGGCCGCATTCGTGCACTCGCCCTGCGGTTGAAAAAACCCTTGAGTACGCCGCACGAACTTCAGCGAGGGAACGCTGTAAATATCGACGTTCGGATGTCTTGAGATCGGATACGTACAGGAACCGTGATCGCCCGAGGTAGCTGGCCGCCGAACGCCCGGCGTGCGGAGCCGGCGCGATTGACGGGGCGCCGCGCATGCGGCGAGAACCAGAACGAGGCACGAGACGCAGCGCGCATGCCGAACTCTTCAAAACGATGTCTTGATTTACCTTCCTGATGGGCGAGTTCGGGAACTCTTGTCCTGGGATGCGCTCATTGCTGCGATGGAAGAAGCGCTGCGTGCGCTTTCCACTGGGCCGGTCCGGCAGCCCGTTCGCACCGTTGTGACGGTGGAAGAGAACAGACGGTATCTTGGCATCATGCCGGCCGTTGCACCCGACGTCATGGGCGCCAAACTGGTGAGCTTCTATCCAGCCAACGAAACGACACCCTTCCCCACGCATAACGGAACATCGTCCTGCTCGATACCGTCACCGGCGTCGCCGATTGCGGCGATGGACGCGCGCTGCATCACGGAGATGCGCACCGCTGCGGTTTCGGCCGCCGTAACGAAGTATGCCATGCCGCCCGAACGCAAAGGTACTGGCGGTTCTCGGCAGCGGCGTGCAAGCACGCGCGCACGTCGCCGCGTTGTCGCAGTTATGCGGATCTTAGTGACATCCGCATCTGGAGCCGCAATGCCGAACATGCGGCAGCGTTCGCCGCGGAATGCGGCGGCACTGCAATGGATGCGGAGACAGCGGTGCGCGGCGCGGACGTTGTGGTCGCTGCAACGAGCACCCGCCAGGCGGTGATGCGTGGCGCTTGGCTAAAAGCCGGCCGCACGTCAACTCGGTCGGCGCGAACCATCCGGCGTGGCGCGAACTTGACGACGATGCGATGCGCAACATGCTGCTTGTCGATTCGCGAGACGCCGTCGGGGTTGAATCGGGCGACGTTATCGGCTCGCACGCTATGCCCTATGCCGAGGTCGGCGAGCTCTTCGCCGGCGTGCGCGCATGGCCGGACCGAAGCTGCACGACGGTCTTTAAGTCGATGGGGCAGGCGATTGAAGATTTCGTCGCTGCGAAGCTCGTCTGGGTAAACTATCGTGCGCGTGAAGGCGACGTTTGACTCTCGGCGGGAGTGGTACAATAGCAATGCAACGTCAATGCTAGAGGTTATTCCAATGGCTTAGCTTGCATGAGAGCCGCACCTTCCGTGCGGCTCTTCTCTTTGCGCTAGCGAAAATGTTCGGAGATGAAGTCGATCCAATAGTGGTAGACGTCGTCGGCGCGCACCGGATCGCTCGGAAAATGGCCCGCGACCGGCCAAACCCGCAGGACCGCATCCTTGCCGTTATCGCGCAGCGCCCGCCAGTACATCGACGTGGTCGCAAATGGATCGCGATTGTCACCGGTGTCGGAGAGCAGTAAGACCGGCGTCGAGACATTTGCGGCGTAGGTTATCGCTGAAACGCGGTGCCATTCGTCTGCGTTATCGCCGACGAAGGGCGAGCCATGCAGCAGATCACGATCCGCCAAACTATCGTCGGCGGTTCCGTAGTCGGTAATCCAATCGTTGACGGACGCGCCGGAGACGGCCGCGCTCCAAATGTGATACTTGGAGATCAACCACGCGGTGAGGATGCCGCCGTAGGACCAGCCACAAACCGCGATGCGCCGATCGTCCACGATATCCATGATGCGCACCGCCGCAACCGAAGCCATAACGTCCGCGCTGGGCCCGTCTTCGGGATCGTACAGAATCGCATGTTGATATCGCGTGCCGAGGTTGGGTGAACCCCGATAGTTCGGGCGCAACACGAGCCAGCCGTGCGCCGCCATGACCTGCGCCCACATATCGAACTCGCGCATGGACGGATCCGAAGGGCCGCCGTGGAGGTATACGACGAGCGGATAGCGTCGGCCGGTGCGAAAGGTCGGCGGCTTGTAGAGGACGCCGTCGGCCGTCACGCCGGTAGAACTGGCAAACGTAATGCGCTCTGCGGAGGCCCAAGCGCGATGCGTCAGCGCGCCGTTCAAATCGGTCAGCCGTGCGACGGTGGCGTCCGATCGGCGAACGTAGAGTTCCGGCGGTTGCGTCGTGGCCGTTGCAACGAACGCGAGAGCACCGTCGCGTGCAAGGGCGTTCGGCAACTCCGGCGATGCGGCGCCGCCGGTGGTGGTCAACGGAATGCCCGGAACGAGATCGCCGAGATCGTAGCGTTGTGCCGTCCCGTCGAGGCCGATGCGCCAAATCGCATTGCTCAATCCACTGGGAGCCGTTGCGATGAGGCTTTTTGAATCAGAGGACCAAACGGCGCTCCCGATCGGGCGATCCAACGATGCCGAAATCGCAACGCCGGCGCCGCCCTTCGGCGTCGTCACGTACAGTTGCGTGACCGTCGTTTGCGTATCGCCGCCGGAATAGAGATACGCGACATGCGTGCCGTCCGGCGAAAAGAGCGGATCGCCTTCCCACATCGTTCGTCCGGTCAGCGCTCGCACCGTTCGCGACCCAACGTTGACGATTGCCGCCCATGAAGAGCTTTCATCATTCGGAATGGCGTTGCGGCAGAGCGTAAATGCGATTTCGTGCCCGTCGGGCGACCACGAAAGCGGCGAACCATCGTCGACGCTGCGCTCTCCAAACGTCAACTGAGCGACGACGCCGTCGCGCAGACGTTGTTCGTAGAGATGTTCCGGCTCGGGCCGAGACCGCGCGGTGATCGGTTCGGTGGTAAAGAGAAAGCTATCCCGAAAGCGATCGGCACCGCGGCGTTTTGTCGGCGGGTCCGTCGCGGTGAACGCGATCCCGCGACCGTCGGGGCGCCAAGCGAAATCCGTGACGTCGCTGCGCCAATGCGTCAGCGCGTGCGCCGGGCCGCCGGTTGCCGGCATGAAGAAAACTTCTACGCAATCCGTGGCGGCATCGTGTGCGAGGTAGGCCAGGCGGCTGCCATTGGGCGAGAACGCGGGATCGGAAAGATCTCTCCCGGCGCGTATCACGGTGCGACGACTGCGACTGCGGAGATCGACAACGGCCAGATCGCGCTCTTGACTATCCGCATTCCAGACAACGCGGCTCACAACGAGCGCCGCGAACCGGCCGTCAGAAGAGAGTGCCGGAGATTGCAATGCGACGACGTGGTGTGCGTCGGCTGCGGTCACCAGCGGCAGGGAAAGCGCGAAGAGCGCCTCGGTTACGAACACCTAGAACAGGGTAATGGGGCGTGCGAGCGCGCCCCATTACGTTTGATGGAACCGAATGCTACAGCGCGTTCACGAGCGCCCACGCCTTTGGAGCGCCGATGCCTGCAGCTTGATTGTACTGCGTGCTGTTGCACGAGTAGTTTCCGTTGTTGCCCGACGTACACGGCGTGTAGTAGTCGCTGTAGCCGGTCGATGAGAAGAGGCTATAGATCGTTGGGTCGATCCATCCCATCTTGGAGCCGTGCAGTTCGTTGGCTTCCACGATCATTGCGACCGATGCCGGCGACGACCACGACGTACCGAGGTACTCGCCCCAACTGCCGCCCGTGTAGACTGCGACCGGATAGAAGGGCAGGGAGATATCGGGCTGATTGCGTCCCGAGGTGATCATGCCCGCGATGCCGCTCTGATAGCTCGGCTCCGCGAAGACGGTCGAGACGCCGCCGCCGCCGGAGTAGCCGCTAACGCTACCCATCACGACGGTCTCCAGGACGCCTTGGCTCGTATCGGTGAAGTCGATGCCGCCGATCGACGAGAAGTACGGGCCACCGGCCGGAGCGCTGACGCCCAACGAGCCGCTGCACTCCTTGCTTCCCGAGTCACCGCTCGAGGCCGAGAACTCGACGCCTTCGGCGGCACCTTGTTCGGCGATGGAGTTGGTGGAATCGGCGAACGGAACGTCGCTGGATTCGCAACCGCCGAACGACGAGTTCACTGCGCTGGCCTTACCGTCGGTCAGCACCTTATTGTACGCATCTTCGATCTGTTGATCGCCGAGCGAGCCGATGTCGTAGACGATGATGTTCGCTCCGGGAGCCAATCCCGAAATCGTCTGGACGTCGAGGTCGGTCTCCGCGTCGTCACCGCTGCCGCCGCCGTCGACGGCTTCGTTGGTGATGCTGCCCGTTTGCGTGACCTGGGCGGCGGAGAGATAGGTGGCGACGTAGCTCGTGTTGACCGGATCGTCGATCACGATCGCCGCCGTTTGACCGGCGCCGTTACAGCCGTGCTGTACCGGGAAGTCGAACGGTTTTGCAACGCCTGTGGCGAGCGTTCCGTCCGAGTTGGTGAGAGGTCCGTTATCCGGCGATGCGTTGTTGCAGTTGCTTCCCGGAGTCGGCGTTGCCGTCGGCTGTGCGGTCGGCGTTGCGGTCGGCTGTGCGGTCGGGGTTGCCGTCGGCTGTGCGGTCGGCGTTGCCGTCGGCTTTACCGTCGGCGTCGGCGAGGGCGAAGGCGTTGCGCCTACCCACGCGACGTCGTCGACGTATTGGTACGTGTACGTTTGGCTGTAACCGTCGCCGTAGCAGCCGAAGTAGATGTAATCCGTCTGTCCGGCATACGAGCTGAGGTTCACCGTATAGTTAACCCAGCCGTTCGTATTATTGACGGTCTTGTAGAATGTCTTGAGAATTGTGCCCCGCGAGTTGAGCAGATAGCCTGCCTGCCACGCATAGCGCGTGCCGTAGCCGAGTTGGCCTTCGTTGGAACCCTGATACACCCAGAAGCTCAACTTACCACCGGTTGGAACCTTGACTTCTTGGGCGAGTGAAGCCCAACCGTTGACTTCAGGCGGCGACAGCTTGCCCATGAACGCGGAGTACGTGCTTTGGTAGGCTTGCGCCGTCGTCACGGTCACGGTATTGCCGTTGGTGCTTTCGTTGATCCACCCCGGCGTCAAGGAACCGCTGGCAAAGTTGCCATTGACGAGATTGCCGCTGGAGTCTTGGGGCGCGACACCATTGAGCGGAACGATCTGGCGTCCTTGGCTATCGGTCCGGAACTGCGGCGCAGTGCGCTGCGACTGGTCCACGACCGTGCGGACGACGATGAAGTTGTTGAGCGAAACGTCGCGGACCAAGTGCGCAATTGCCGTGGGTACGGTTGCGCCTTTCACGTTGGTGTAGCGTTCACCGTGCTTTCCTTGATGCACGGTGTGGATTTCGGTAGAAAAGTATTTTTCGACGACGGACGTCGTGCCGATTGCGTCGATGATCGTGCGGTTCGGGAACTGTTGAACGATGCTGAATCCAGCCCGTTTGAGTTCGTGCACGACGCGCTCTTCTTGAGCTCGCGTCGGCGCAAAGCGATCGTTGAACTCTCTGGGCGTCAGGAAATGACGATGTCGCGCCAGAACCAGGAGCGTTAAGCTCGGCGACGAGCTTATCGAGTTCGGCTTGATGGTTGTAGCGCAGCGTGATTCCCACTCGCATTCGAGCATTCGGTGCGCGCCGGCCTTCGTCGGAAAATTGAAGGTCGCCGGACAACCGCGGAACGGAAACTAACGGCGTATTCGGCGCAGCATTGCGAACGGACGAGTCGGTCGGTCCGTTGCTGCTGCCGCCGAAGAGGGAAGGCAGGGAGCCACTTTGCCCCCCACAGGCATTGAGAGCTAGAGCTGCTCCCAGTAGAGATGCGGCGAAGCGCAACGATGTTTTCATCGCCCGATGTTCGCCGGGCAAGTGCCTGCCCCCGCTGGAATCCGGGACAAGTTTCAAGCAATCGCTAGAACGGTGACGCGCGCGTGCGCGTTGCGGCGTGAACGGCTATTTACAAGACGAATGGCAGGCGGACGACGCCGCGAATCATGTCGGACCACGCTCGCGCAACCACGGGACGGAGGGAGTACAAACTATGCGTTCCATCGGCGAGTGAGTAGAAGGACACAGCGAGCCCCGCATCGCGCAGCGTCGTCGCCGTGGCGACACTATTATACGGCGCTACGACCGGGTCGCGGCCGCCGGTGACGACGTAAAAGCGCATGTTGTGCATGGCGGCCACAACGGAGTACTGCTCGTCATTGGGAAGAGCGCCGGCAATGGACATCAGTCCCGACCAGTCGTCGGAGTGCATGAGGGCGATCTTAAAGACGGAAACGGCGCCCATCGAAAATCCCACGAGATAACGGCGCGCCGGCGCGATCGCGAACGCTTTGACGGCCGCGTCGTAGGCGTCGTACACATCGGTCTCCGAACCGCCGAAGTCGTAATAGCCGCGCCCGTACGGCGCAACGACGATCGTGTTGCTCTCGTCTGCGATCTGCTGCATGAACGACGGCGCGACCAGCTGCGATTCAGGCTGCAGGCGGCCGTGCAAAAAGACGACCAGCGGCACGGTGGCGTTTGCGGAGTAACGCTGCGGCACGTACACCGCAACCGGCTGCATCGTCCCGTCCTTGGATGAGCGCACGAACGTTTCGCCGGCGCCACGGATCGATTCCATTGGTAGGAACGTGTCGCTCAAGAGTTGCTGCGCCAAACTGAGGTCCAGCAGCGCTTGCGCTTGCGCGATTTGCATGCGGACGGGCGATCGTTGCGAAGCCGGATCGCTCAACGTGCCGGCGTCGTCGAGCAGGCGCTGGTAATAGTCCATCGTCGAATAGCGATTGGTGATCGTCGCGATCGTTGCGGCGTGCGCGTAATACGTTGCCGCGACCGAACGCAAACGCTCCGGCAGACTCGAAACGGCGGCTACCGTGGTTAAGGCGAGAAGTGCCGCGCAGATGCGCGCGCCGGTCACGCGCGGCGTGCGGAGCGTCCGGCCAGGAGATCGGCGAGAATCCACGTCGCACCGGCAATTGCAAACGTTTCGGCGCCTTCGCTCCAACCGACCAAATCGTGCGGGTGTGCGATGACGGCCGGAAGCCATACGATCAGGCCGAACAGCGCGATCATCGCGGTTAGCAGTCGTGCAGCAAGCAATGAAGAGCGGTTGCTCATGAGCGCGATTGCAGCGAGCGCGAACGCGATGGTGGTGGCGTACGCCCAGAACATCGGAGCCGGCGGAATCCACCTGGGAACCAGACTCGCCGTCGGCGCGAGATAAAATCCTTGCTCGGCGGCGAACGATGCGCTGCACAAGCCAATGAGAGTTCGACCGGCGCGTTGCAGCGTTCTGATTTTGAGCGCGGGCGAAAATCCGCCAAAGACGAGCAGCGCTCCCGTTAAGAGACTGAGCTGTTCGAACGCGTTGCCCCAAGGGTTGTACGTCAGCGGCGCGGCGACGATTCCCGGCACAGTGAGAAGTGTCGTTATGAGGTAGGCGGCGAGCAGCAACACGGCGCCCACGCCTTCGGAGAATGAAACGACGATGGCGATGCCGCCGACGATCTCCAAGATCGCAGCGATATGAGCGAACGCGGCGACCGCCGCTGCGTGATGGTGCGCGTGCAGCCCGACGATGCCGTAGGCAACGGACGCGATGCCAAAAAGCAGCCGCCCGGCTTTTGCGGTCATACGAACTCGCCCTTGTGGATCACGCAGACTTCGATTTTCGCGCCACGGGGATATAGCCGCTCAAAAGCATCGCGTGTGACGTAGTCGCCGGCATCACCGTCCATAAGGCTCCAGGCTAGCACGGTTGTCAAGGGTGGGGTTGCAGGGGGCGCACGGCGGCTTGCGAACGCTGGCTTTTCCTCTGAAAGGAGCTTCCTTACAATGAGCCTTTATCGCCGTTGCACGTGCGCATTTGCGCTGCTGCTGGGGGTAACCGCCGGCGCTGCAATCGCGGCGCCTCGAGTCGAGGGCACGCCGATACCGATGGCTGCAAAGCCGGATTGGTCGAGCATGCAGTTCTTCATCGGCACCTGGAAATGTACCGATTACAGTTCCCGGCGCCCCGGTCCGTTCCAAACCACGGAAGTCTATACGATGGATCCGGCGGGCTACTGGATGGTTCGCGACGACACGATTCACACGGCGTCGTGGATACCGCGTGAGCTGCACAGCCAGTCGAAATATACCTGGGACCGGTACGCGCACCGTTGGGTTCGGATTACGACCGGCGAGTTTGGCGGCTATTCCGTTGCAACGGCCGGCGCGGTCGTCAATGGGCGGAAGACGTACGCCTACGTCATCCAATCGAAGGCGCCCGACATCGCATCGTACGCTCCCGAAGTGTATACGGTCATGGGCGGCATGAAGAAGACGATGACGTCCTCATTTACCGAAAGGAACGGCCGGGTCGTGTCCGTCAAGGAAGTGTGCGTCAAGAACACGGCCACGACGTGAGATTGCGAGCGTCGAAGCTTTGGACCAAACCCCGACGAACGAGTACTCGATCAACCGAGCGCCTGGCCGGTAGGGGGATTACAGGAAGGCAAAGCAAGCTGGGACCAAGTTGTAATCTAAACAATTTGGAGCTTCTACTATGATATTTAGCAACTATAAAGAGCGGGCTTTTCTTGTCGCTGCTCGTTGCAGCGCTATCTACGGCCTGTTCACAGACTAATGCGGTGACCTCGGGCGTGACCACCGGGTCTGCAGGTTCGGCCGTCGCGGTTCACGGCAAGTCGATCGCGCCACAGGCCGAACGGATGCTTTCGCTCAGGCACGGCGGCCCCGCTATTCTGTCGCACATCGGCATCGCCGGCTTGTTCGCACCCGTACATCCGGACTCTTCTGCCACCGCGCTGTACGACAGCATCGTCCTTTACGGCGATGGCAAGCCGGGCGACAACATTTCCAGTGAGGGTTTTGAGTGCTGCCAGGTCAATGAGTTCGGCGACGCGCTCAACCTCACCGGGAGCGGCACCGTGAGCAAGGTCTCGGTCGTCATGCAATCGTGGGGCTGTGAACAAGGCAACTGGTACAGCCACAATTGCCAAACGAACAAAGGTGACACGTTCCCTGAGCCAATCACCCTGTCGATCTACAGCGTCGTGCAGACGAGCGGCAACCCGCAGCCCGGAATCCTATTGGCGCGGAAAACCCGCACCTTCAACATACACTTCCGACCGTCGGCTAACCCCCGTTGCATCGGAACGAGCTATTCTGCCGGTGGGTTCATCGGAAGACCGGACGGGTATTGCGATGAGGGCTTATCGCAGCTTATTTCGTGGAAGCTGGTCAAACCGATAATGACGCTCCCTTCACAAGTGATCGTGACGGTTTCGTACAATACCAGTACGTCCGGATACACTCCCTACGGTACCGGCACGACGTGCTACAGCAGTTCGGGCGGATGCGGATACGATTCGCTCAACGTCTCGGCTGATGGAAACGGTGGATTTATCGGCTCGCCGATCGACCCCAACGGCGTGCAGGTCTACTATTCAAATTCATCAATCTATGAAGAGTTCGGCTGCACCACATATAATTCCAACTACACGGTACATGAAGTTGACCGGGTCTCGTGGACACTTCCGCATTGGCGGAGAAGGGTCCACCTATGGCACGAAAACATCCCCGGGCCTACCCCTTGGAATTCCGACTTAACGTCATCGAACTGGCGCGGGCGGGTCGCGGAATCGATGATCTCGCCGGAGAGTTCAAGCTCTCAGCGCAGACCGTTCGGAATTGGGTCAAACAGGCCGATCTCGATCGAGGCCGGCGCAGCGATGGGTTGACGACCGCCGAACGCGATGAACTCTCTCGCCTGCGTAAGGAGAATAAGCAACTCAAGATTGAGCGGGAGATCTTGGGAAAAGCGGCGGCCTGGTTCGCTCGCGAGACGGATTCGATACCACCGAAGGTTTCGAGTTCGTGAGAGCGTATCGGGCCCGGTGGCCAGTGAGAACGCAATGTCGCGTGCTGGGCGTCTCGACCAGCGGCTTCTATGCGTGGTTTGCGCGCAATCCATCGGCGCGTTCGGTCGCCGATGACGAGCTTGCCGGCGTCATGCTGGGGCTCTACGCACAATCCGACGACACCTACGGGCGCCCGCGCCTCCATGCCAAACTGCATGAACTCGGGTTCTGTGCGTCGCGCGGCCGCGTCAGACGACTGATGCGCGAGTATCGACTGGTTGGCGCGCATCGCCGGCGTGGCTTTGTCGTGACGACAAGCGAGATTCCAACGCACGGCCCGCGCCCGATCTCGTCGACCGCAAATTCGTCGCCGACGCACCCAACAAACTGTGGGTTGCCGACATCACGTACATTCCGACGTGGTCTGGCTTCTTGTACCTTGCCGTCGTGTTGGATGCGTTTAGCCGGCGGATCGTCGGCTGGTCGATGGCAAACGACCTGCGCACGCAGGTGGTCCTTGACGCGCTCGATATGGCCATCCATCAACGCAAGCCCAACGCGGTGATCCATCATTCAGACCAAGGCTCGCAATACACATCGCTTGCCTTCGGGTTGCGCTGCAAAGAGGCTGGTGTGCGCCCATCGATGGGTTCAGTTGCCGATTGTTACGACAACGCGATGTGCGAGAGTTTCTTTGCCACACTCGAATGCGAGCTACTTGCACGTCGCCGCTTCCGCACGCAGGCGGAAGGACGCATGGCGGTCTTCTCGTTCATTGAATCCTGGTACAATCCCCATCGTGCTCATTCGGCGCTGCAGTACCTGTCGCCGATCGATTTCGAACGGGAACACGCGGCGTGATCACCAATCAAAAAATATCCACGAAGGTCGGTCAACTCCAACAAGACTCGTCTCCGTGTTGGACCGGTCTCCATCCGGAGATCGAAGTCAGCGGAAGCTAAGACTCGACTTAGAAGGGAAAGAGGCCGCCTTAGGCGGCCTCTTTTTTTTGCGCGCACGGCGTGCTTCCAGTACCAACTCAAGAGATCGTGGTTCCATTCGGCAACCGCTGTCGCCGCGGCCCAAGCCGCTACTCGTTCATCTACAGGGAACCTGATGCGGATGCTGCGCAGCATTTTGAAATAGCCCCAGCGGGATTCGAACCCGCGTTTCCGCCGTGAGAGGGCGGCATCCTAGGCCTCTAGATGATGGGGCCCTGGCTCCCGGAGATGGACTCGAACCACCGACATCCACGTCCAGAGCGTGGCGTTCTTCCAGCTGAACTATCCGGGATCGCTTAGCGACCGTTATACTACAGGAGCGCCGCCGTTCTTGCAACGGTTACGTCTTGCGTTTCGGCCATCATAAGTAGTCGTCTGGCTGTGGCAGTTCGGGCAAAGCATTCGTAGGTGCATGTTGAGCGCCTTCCCCTGCCATACCGTAACACCGCAAGCGCTGCACCTGTTTTCCAGTAATCCGGCGGTTATGAGACGCACCTTGATGTGCTTGCGATTTCGCTGCGGGTTTGAGAGCAGCTCCGAGATCGGCATGCCGAACTTTCTCGGTGTGATTTTTCCGCGACGCACTGCACCTGTCCAAGAACCCGCGCAAAACCGGAAGCGCTTCTTGCACTGCTTGTAGCTATAGCCGGCGTCGTAATACTCTTGAATCTCTGGCCAATTGTACTTTCGTCGCCGATCGGGAAACATTGACCGTGGCACTCGAAGTCGATTACGCTGAATCGCCTTGATCCACGCCGTGTGGGTAAATCCAAACAAATTAGAGCATTCAACGAACCCATGCCCCGCGTCATGATATTCTTGAATCTTGTCCCAGTCGTGCAACGTACGCGTCATACAAAGAGTTTGTGACATCATGGTGCCAAGGGGGTGGCATTAACGGAATAAGAACAAACCGCTTCTTCAAACAAGTGCGGTTTGTTCGCTGTGGAAAACGAGTTCGGCGACTACTGAGAACCAGTTAGCGACGAACGTCCGTAGGCGACATTCCCAACGAATGACGGCAAGACCGTCATCGGTCGCTGGTTTCCAACGGGTCTACGTTCTGACGTTGACCGTGGGCTTCTGCCCCACAAGCGCGCGGGCTTCTGCACAAGACACACCTGCCGCCGCCAAGTTTATCGCCAATTCAAAACGACGAGCCCACTCCCTATCGCCGCGTTCCAGCCAGTCCACATTTTTACGTTAACTGCCTTTGACTCAGCCCAAGACGAACCGCCGCCGCCACCACCACCGAACGTGCTATACGACTCGAAGTTAACGTCGGCTGCGCCCCCGCCGCCTCCGCCACCGCCATAGTAGCCACCGCCGCCGCCCGCGCCGGGACAGCCGTTCGCATATCCGCAGTCACATCGGGACGAGGAACTAGTACAACCACCCGCGCCGCCGTTGCCGCCGCTGCCTAAGACGCCGGCGGAGCCGGGATGCCCTTGTCGCGAGGAGCCCGCGCCGCCCGCGCTGCCTCCGTATCCGCCCGCCGTTTGCATTCCACCGCCGCCGCCGCCGCCGTTTCCGCACCCGCTCGTGCTGGTGTAACAATAACTGCCGCCATTTTCACCGTTCTTGCCACCACCGTTCCCTCCGGGCTGCCTGTTGTCGCTCCCCTCACCGCCGCCGCCGGCTGCCGCGACGAGACGCGTGCTCAAGCCCAAACGGTGTCGTATGTCCGAGCCTCCGCCACCGCCGTAACTCCCTCCACCGGGCCCCGAATTCCCGCCGCCGTTAAAGCCGCCACTCTTCGCCGATCCTTCGCCGCCCACGAACACGTACAGTTCTTCATGCGGTCGCACCGGAATAAGCGCGAAAACGCGCCCGCCGCGCCCGAAATAATCGTGCCCGCCGTAGGACGTTCCGCCGCCGGCCGCACCGCGCACGTCGACGCTTAGCGACGTCACGTGCGCCGGCACGACAAACGATTGCACTTTGCCGGTATACTTGAACGTTTTGTGATGCGGTAACCCCGTGTCGGGAAAATTCGCGGCCATAACGCTAGGCGGCAGCGTCGTCGGAACCGCTGAATTCGCTCCGCATCCGGCGATGCCGGAGATTGCCAAAACCAGTATCGTCGAACTCCTCAAAGACATCGTATTCATCGGGTAGCTCCAAACCTAGTGTGAACTAGTAAGCAATCGACCTGCTTCTGGCGGTACATGCTGTGCGTTGAAATTAAGAGCGCCGCGCGATCGCCCGTCGGCGTAGCGGTCGACTTAAACACACATACCAACTTTAGGCTGCCGTTGGGATGCACCGTAACCATAGCGATGGCCAGCACACCTTTTGGCCGGTTGCGGCGAAGCCACCGCCTGGGCGAAAAGCGAGACGAGCAGCTCGTACATGGAGTCCTCCCGTAGCGTGGGGAATCAAACGTTCCATGAAACGCATGACGGTTCTTCTCGTGCTAAGCTTCGCGTCATTCGGCAGTGCCGCCGCGGCGACGCCCAACGTCCCCTGCGCCGTCTTCGGCGCCGGTAACTGCCCCAACCCCATCGTGCAAGGTGTCGTGGACGGACAGTGGATCGCGCTCGTCTATCACTACAACGGCACGAACGGCGGTCCCGATGGCATCTCGGTGATGACGGTCGGCGCCGGCGGCAACGGTTATCTCACGACGTACTTGCAAAGGCTTCGACCCGCCGACGACGGCGATCGAATGGACGCGCAGTTCGTCAACGGCAAACTGTGGGTAAAGAACGCAATCTACTTGCCCGGCGAAGCGCATTGCTGTTACACGCACATCGCCGTGCGGCAATACGGCTTTCACGACAGACGTCTGCGTGTCGAGCGAACCGCAACGGTAGGGGCCGATGCAACGCGTTCCTTTATTGCGGCCGCCTTGCGCGCTGGAAAGCCGGCCCCCTAAGGCGGTGGCGCTTCGGCCGAAGTAGAACGAAGCCGCGTGCAAGCGATCGTTCTAGTCGGCGGAGAAGGCACGAGGCTGCGGCCATTGACGTATGGCACGCCCAAGCCGATGGTGCCCATCGTAAACGTGCCGTTTCTGGCGCGGACGATGGAGCGGTTATACGTTGCCGGCATCCGGCACGTGATTCTGGCGGCCGGCTACATGCCGCAAGCGATCCAAGATTACTTCGGCGATGGTTCGCGTCTTGGGATGACCGTGACGTATGAGATCGAGGAGACGCCGCTTGGAACCGCCGGCGCGCTCAAAAACGTCGAGCGCCACATCACCGGCCCGTTCTACGTCCTCAACGGAGACATATTGACAAGCCTCGATCTGAGGGCGATGCGCGCATACCATGAGAAGAAGGGCGGACTCGGCACGCTGCACCTCATTAAAGTCGACGATCCGTCGGCATTCGGCTGCGTCGTGCACGATGCAAATGGACGCATCGGAAGCTTCGTCGAGAAACCGCCGGAAGGCGAAGCACCGACCGACGAAATCAATGCCGGCACGTATCTGCTCGAACGTGAAGTGCTCGACATGATTCCCGCCGGTCGTAACGTCTCGATCGAACGTGCAACGTTCCCAGAGGTTATTGCGAGCGGCAAAGCGCTCTACGCCTATACCACCTCCGATTATTGGATGGATCTGGGGCGTCCCGAACAGTATCTCGCCGCGCACCGCGACGTGCTGAACGGAACGATGCCGTTGCTCGTCGAGCCCGGCATCAGCGGCGACGGCAAGGGCGCCTTAGAGGGGCACCCGGGCGTCGTGCCCCCGGTGCACGCCGACGCGGACGTCGTCATCGATTCGAGCGCTACGATCGGTCCCAACGTCGTGCTCGGTAAAGGCTGCAGCATCGGTGCCAACGCGGTCGTTCGGGAGTCGGTCCTGTGGGAAAGCGTGAGCATCGGCGCGGGCGCCATGGTCGACGAGGCGATTTTGGCCAGCCGGGTCACCGTCGGGCCCAAGGCCCGCATCGGACGCGGCAGCGTTATCGGCCACGATGTGGCGGTCGAACCGGGAGCGACCCTGGAACCCGCCACCCGCCTCGGCGGTCAGAGCTAAGCGAGCGACGGGACGCCGTTTATCCCGCATCGTTGCGGGGCAAATTGGGGTCCACGAGTGGAGGAGACGTTCGGACACATGCTTCCCCCGCAGGCATTATTTTTGGGGTCGTATCCGCCGCGCGAGTGCGGCATTGCGACCTTTACGAAGGATATGGTCGATGCGTACGACCGGGCCTTCGCCTTTTCCAGTCCGGTTATCGCGATCGACGAACCGGGCGCCGAAGTGCGGCGGTATGCGCCTGAGGTCGTCGCGCGCATCCGCGAACAAAACCGGGAAACGTACGCGGCAGCGGCGGAACTGCTCAGCGTCTATCCCGTCGATCTCATCAACATCCAGCACGAGTACGGGCTGTTCGGTGGTGAGAAGGGCGAGTGGCTCGTCGATTTCATGGCCAGGCTTGACAAGCCCGCGGTGTTGACGATGCATACGATTCTGCCCGAGCCCGACAACGACTATTTGCGCGTGACGCGGGCGCTCTCCGAACAAGCGTCGCGCATCGTTGCGCTCTCCGAAACGGGCCGCAGTCTGCTCGAACGGATCTACGGCATCGATGCGCAGAGCGTCGCGGTCATCCATCATGGCGTTCCCGACGTGCCGTTTCGCGATACCGAGCCGGCCAAAGCGTCGTTCGGCATAGGCCAGCGTACCGTCATCTCGACCTTCGGACTCATCAGCCGCGGCAAAGGTCTGGAGTATGCCATCGAAGCGATGCGTTCGGTCGTGAAACGGCATCCGGAAACGCTCTACCTCATCCTTGGTGAAACGCATCCGGTCGTTCGCCGCCAAGAAGGTGAGTCGTATCGCGAATCGTTGCACGAGATGGTCCGGCGCTACGGCCTGCAATACAATGTGCAGCTCATCGATAAGTATCTCGACTTCGATGAGGTCGTCAGTTACTTGGCCGCCACCGACATCTACTTGACGCCGTACCTCAATCCGGCGCAGATCGTCAGCGGTACGCTCGCCTACGCCGTTGGTTGCGGCAAGGCGATCGTTTCGACGCCGTATCTCTACGCGCAAGAGTTACTGGCGCACAACCGCGGCTTTCTGTGCGCCTTCCGGGACGCGGGTTCCATTGCCGACCGCCTCAACATGCTGCTCGACGATCCCGCGTTGCGTCGCGCGACCGAGCGTCGCGCCTACCGATTCGGACGGCAGATGACCTGGCCGCACGTTGCGTCGCAATACGGACGCCTTTTCAGCGAACTCTGCCCCCGGCGGCCGTTGCAGGCGGTGCAGTCTGCCTGACGCCGCGGCGGGGCGCTTGCCGCCGCTGGACCATCTCGCCGCGCTCAGCGATAACGTCGGCGTCATTCAACATGCCACCGAGTCGGTGCCGAATCGTAAAACCGGGTACTGTAGCGACGACGTCAGCCGCGCCTTCATCGTCGCTGTTGCCTATGCGAATCTGTTTCCCCGCGACGCGCAAAGCCGGCGGCTCGCATCCGTCTACCTGGCGTTCTTGCATCACGCGCAACTGGACGATGGGCGCTTTCATAATTTCATGGACTACGACCGCCGATGGAGCGACGATGTTGGCGGCCAGGATTGTTACGGGCGTGTCCTGTGGGCGCTGGGTTATGGCGTGGCCGCCGCGCCCGAAGCGAAATGGCGTCGCGTCTGCGGTGCGTTGTTCGATCACGGCTTGAGCCGAATGCCCGCTTTGGCCAGTTTACGTCCGGCAGCGTACGCGATTATCGGTTTATCGCACGCCTATGCGGCGACTGAGAAAACGCAGTACCGCGACGCGATCGAGCGATTGGCGACCCCGCTGAGCGATGCATTTCGAGCGGGAAGCGGCTCCCGACTGGCAGTGGTTCGAAGAGGCGATGTACTACGATAACGCCCGTCTCTGCGAGGCGATGCTCCGCGCGGCGGGCATCCTGGATCGGCCGGACTTCCGAGATATCGGCCTAGGGACGCTCGAGTTCTATACCGGGTTGACGACGGAAAGCGGCGTCCACGTCCCCATCGGCAACGACGGTTGGTACCGTCGCGGGCGCCATCGCGCGCGTTACGCGCAGCAGCCGCTCGAAGCTGCCGCAATGGTGGACGCGCAGCTGGCCGCCTTCGCCGCTCACGGGAAACGACGCGCACCTCGCGTCGGCCGAGCTTGCAATGGCGTGGTACTACGGCAAGAACTCGCGCGGCATCGTTATGGCGCAAGAAGGCGGCGGTTGTTACGACGGCTTGGAAGAGCACGCAGTAAACTATAATATGGGGGCCGAATCCACATTGGCGTACCTTGCTGCGGCGTACGCAATGGCGGAACGTACCTCAAACGTAGCAGCGCGTTAAAAACAGGCGCCGCCGACGCTCGCGGCGAATGTGTAGCAATGCTCCTCGAAACCGAAATCCTCAACGACGTGCAATCCGCCGCCGTTCGGCAGAGCGATGGCCCAGTTTTGATCTTTGCGGGGGCCGGCAGCGGGAAAACACGCGTACTGACGCATCGCATCGCCTATTTGTTGCGCGAGAAAAACGTCGCGCCCGATCGCATTTTGGCGGTGACGTTTACGAACAAAGCGGCAGGCGAAATGAAATCGCGTTTGCACAGCATGGTCGGCGACGTCGCGCGCGACATCTGGGTCGGAACCTTTCATGCAATGTGCGTACGGATTTTGCGCCGCGACGGTTCGCGCATCGGCATCGCGCCGAGTTTCGCGGTCATCGACGAAGCCGATCAACGCCAGCTCGTACGCGAGATTCTCGAGGATTTGGATTACGACGAACGCCAGCTCGCGGTCGGCGCCTGTCTAGCGGAGATCGATAAGGCGAAGAACGCCTTGATTTGGCCCGAGCAGTTCGCCGAGACGCAAAACTCGTTTTTGGGCGAGCGCATGGCAAACGTCTATACGCGAATACCAGCGCCGCCTCTCCGAATCGAACTCGCTGGATTTCGACGATCTTATCGCGCGCACGATCGATCTGTTGGAGCGCGACAAGACAGTTCGCGAGAAATATCAGCGCAAGTTTGAGTACGTGCTAGTCGACGAGTATCAGGACGTCAACGCCGCGCAGTACCGATTGGTCGCGCTCTTGGCCGCGCGTCACGGCAACATCACCGTCGTCGGCGATGACGACCAATCCATCTACTCGTGGCGCGGCAGCGACTACCGCATGATTCTGCGCTTCGAAGAAGATTTTCCGGGCGCGGCACGTCTTTAAGCTCGAGGAGAACTATCGCAGCACCGCGCGCATTCTCGATGCCGCCAATGCGCTCGTCGCCAACAATCGTTCGCGCGCGCCGAAGAAGCTCTTCACGTCGCGGCATCAGGGCGAGCCGATCACCGTCTATCCGGCGGCGACCGAACGCGACGAAGCGCGTTACGTCGTCGAAAAAGTCAAGAACTTGGTGCGCGAGGGTTGCGGCCTATCGCGACTTCGTCGTGCTCTATCGCACCAACGCGCAATCGCGCGTCTTTGAAGAAGCGCTGCTCGCCGACGGTATTCCGTACCGCGTCGTCGGCGGCGTCGGATTCTACGCGCGCACCGAAATCAAAGACGTCATCGCGTATCTGCGCTACATCATCGAACTCGTCGGATGCGCTGGCGTTCAAGCGCATCGTCAACGTTCCGCGCCGCGGCATCGGGCAGCAGACGCTTTCTGCGCTGGTTCAGTCGGCCAACGCGTCGCGACTCTCCGTCGGCGAAGCGATCTTCAATCCGCGAACTGCTGCGCACCGCCGTGCCGAAGAAGCTCAAAGAGCTGGAACGCTTTGCCGAGCTGATCGCGAACTTTCGCGAACGCGCGCAGCATCTCGGCGTCGCCGATCTGCTCGTCGCCGTCATGGAAGATTCGGGCTACGTGCGGGAACTGCAAAACGAAGATTCGCACGACGCCCGCGCACGTTTGGAAAACCTGCAAGAACTCGTCGGCGTGGCGCGCGAGTACGAGAAGACCGATGACGAACCGTCGTTGGCGGGCTTTCTGGCAAACATCGCGCTGATCAGCGACCTCGACGCGCTCGACGAAGATGCGTCGTACGTGACGCTGATGACGCTGCACAGCGCCAAAGGACTGGAGTTTTCCAGCGTCTTCCTTACCGGCTTGGAAGAGGGCGTTTTCCCGCATACCCGCGCGCTGACCGAACAGGACGAACTCGAAGAAGAACGCCGGCTGGCATACGTCGGCATCACGCGCGCCATCGACCGGCTGTTCCTGACGTACGCGTCGCGGCGCGCGCTTTTCGGCAATACGTATGCGTATCCGAAATCGCGTTTCATCGAAGAACTGCCGTCGGTCGAAGTTCTGGAGAGCGATAGCGTTCCGCTGGCGCGTCCGGCCGGCGGCCGCTGGCGTGAAGTCGCGATCCACGAATCGGCCGGCGCGGGCATGCATCTGGGATTGACCGCCGGCGATCGCGTGCGCCATCCGAAATGGGGCGAGGGCAAGATCGAAAACGTCGTCGGCGCAGGCGGCGACGGTCTGGTGACGATCGATTTTCCGAACGTCGGCCAGAAGATGCTCATGCTCAAATACGCGCCGCTAGAAAAGATCTAGCCCCGCTGGGGAGGCTCGATGGCCGAAAACCTCCGGGTTGCGGTCGCCGGCGCGACGGGGCGCATGGGGACGACCGCGCGCGACGCGCTGCTTGCGCAGCGGCGACTATTGTTGTGGCTTGGCTCGACGCGCCGATTCCGCAACGCGGTATCGTCGACTCGATCGACGCCATGATCGCGCAGCGTCCCGACGTTCTGCTCGACCTTACGACGCAACCGGCGAGTGCGCAGATATCGCTCGATGTTGCGCAACGCGGCGTACCCGTCGGTGGTCGGCGCGAGCGGATGGAGCGAAGACGAGCGCGCGGCGCTCGCAGCCGCGGCGGAGCAACACGGCATCGGCGCACTGCTCGTGCCGAACTTTTCGGTGGGCGCGGTGTTGATGATGCGTTTCGCGCAAGAAGCGGCGCGGTATTTTCCCGATGCGGAGATCGTCGAACTGCATCACGCCGGGAAGAAAGATAAGCCGTCGGGCACGGCACGTGAAACCGCAACGCGCATGGAACGCAACGGCGCGACGCCCGTCGATTCACAGCCTGCGTTTGCCGGGCGCTCTCGCGCACCAAGAAGTGCGTGTTCGGCGGAGCCGGCGAGTTGTTGACGATTCGTCACGATTCGCTCAGCCGCGAATCGTTCGTCGCAGGGATGCTCGCCGCGGTACGCGCGGGTCGGCAACTTGCGCGGGTTGCATGTCGGTTTGGAAGGCGGTTGCTGCCGTGAACGTCGCGGTAGTCGGCGCTACCGGCGCGGTGGGTGAGACGATCGTGCGGGTGCTCGAGGAACGGCAAGCTTCCGATCGCGCAACTTGGGCCGTTTGCGTCGCGCGAGCGCCGCAGCGCGGTGCGCTTTCGCGGGCGCGCGCTCGACGTTCGCGCGGCGTCGGCCGATGCGCTTGCGCGATTACGACGTCGTGTTTTTTGCCGGCGGCGAGGACGCAAGCGAAAAGTACGCGCCGGCATTGCTCGACAGCGGATCGATCGTGATCGACAACAGCTCGACGTTTCGCCTAGCCCGACGGCGTGCCGCTCATCGTTCCTGAAGTTAACGCCGACGCGATGCGTCGCCGAGCACCGCTTGTTTCCGGTCGCGAACTGCACGGCGATCGTGCTGTGCATGGCGCTGCGCGCGATTCGCGATGCGGCGGGGCTTCGCAGCGTGCACGTCGCGACGTATCAAGCCGCCAGCGGCGCAGGGCGTGGCGGTCTCGACGAGTTGGCGGCCGGCGAACGTGCACTGCACGAAGGAACGGCCGAACCGCAAGCCGCCGTATTTCCCCGCTCGCTCGCGCGCAACGTCGTGCCGCAAATCGGCACGTTCGACGCGGATGGTTGGAGCGGCGAAGAACGCAAAGTTGCCGACGAAACGAAAAAGATGCTCGGGCTGCCGGAGCTCGATATTGCCGTCACCGCGGTTCGCGTGCCCGTCCGCACGGCGCATAGCGAAGCGGTTTTCGTCGCAGACCGAGCGTCCGACGAGCCGAGCCGAACTCGCCGGCGCCTTCGCCGCCGCGCCCGGCGTCGTGTATCATGCGCGACGGTATCGTGACGCCGCGCGACGTTGAGGGCACCGACGACGTGCACGTCGCACGGCTGCGCGCGAGGAAAAGTCGCGCCGCTAATCGCCTTTTGGTGCGTCGGCGATCAACTGCGCAAGGGCGCCGCGACCAACGCCGTGCAGATTCTCGAACTCTTGCTCGCAGCGGGGTACGTCACGGCATGAACGTGACGGCGCGCATCGCGGTGCTCAAATTCGGCGGCACGTCGCTGCGACGCCGCGAGCAGCGCGCCGTTGCCTGCCGCCGCATGCGCGATGCGCGCGAAGCCGGCTTTGCCGTCGTCGCGGTCGTTTCGGCGATGGGGCGCACCGCCCGAGCCGTACGCGACCGATTCGCTGCTCGCGCTCATCGGCGGACGCTGCGGCACTGGGAACGCCGATTTGCTGCTCGCGGCCGGCGAGCTGATCGCTGCTGCCGTGTTTGCCGACGACGCTATGCGAGCGGGAATTCCGGCGCGTTGCTCTTGAGCGGAGCGCAAGCCGGAATCGTCACCGACGAACGGCTTCGGCGATGCGACGATTCTGCGCGTCGAACCGCACGCCGTCAACGCGTTATCGAACGCGGATGTCGTAGCCGTCGTCGCCGGCTTTCAAGGCGTCAGCGAAACGGCGCACCGACGACGCTTGGCCGAGGCGGCACCGATCTTTCGGCCATCGCGATCGGCCATGCGTTGGATGCCGACCGCGTCGACATCTACACCGACGTCAGCGGCGCGATGACCGCCGATCCGCGCCGCGTTCCAGATGCGCGACGATCGAACGAGCGTCGCTTGGCGGAGATGAGCGAACTCGCCAATCACGGTGCGAAAGTCATGCATCACAAAGCCGCAGAGTATGCCGGACGAACCGGAACGCGGTACGCGATTAAAGGCTTGGACACCGATCGCGGCACGGTCGTGGACGAATGCGTCGATCACCATCGCCGGTCACCGGCGTGACGTCGACCGGTCGCATGACGTGGGTTCGCATCATTCGCGGCGACATCGAATCGCCGTCGCGACGCATGGAAACCGAACTGGAAATGTTCGTCGCGTCTGCCGATGCCGGCATTTCCATCGATCAGGTGACGATCAATCAAGCCGGCGTCGCGTTCGTCGTCGACGGCGATCGCGGCAGCGACATTCGCCGGCTGCTCGGCGATCTCAACGTCGCGGTCCGCGTGCGCGAAGGCTGTTCGAAACTGTCGATCGTCGGCAGCGGCATGCGCGACACGCCCGGCGTCGTGCGTGAGGTCGTTGAAGCGCTCTCGCGTGAAAACGTCGAGATCATCCATTGCACCGATAGCAACGTGACGATTTCGATTTTGGTCCCGGCAGCCGACGCCGCGCGCGCCGAAAGCGCGGTCCACGACGCAGTTTCTGTCTGGAACGAGGAGAGACCGCATGAACGATCGGCTGGGCGTCATTCTGACGGCGATGGTGACGCCGTTCGACGAGAACGGCGAGCTGGATTCGCCGAGGCAGAGCGGCTCGCGCGTTGGCTCGTCGATCGCGAAAACGACGGTTTGGTCGTCGCCGGTTCCACCGGCGAAGGGCAGACGCTCGACGACAACGAGCGCAATGCGCTGTTTGCCGCCGTGAAAGAAGCGGTTGGCGACGCGGCCGTCGTGATCGCCAACGCCGGCACCAACTCGACGCGCGAATCGGTTCGCGCGGTGCAAGCGGCGGAGAAGGCCGGCGCCGACGCGATCCTCGCGGTCGTTCCGTATTACAACAAACCGACGCAGCGCGGCATGCTCGCACACTTCTCGGCGATCGCCGATGCGACGCGCTGCCGATCGTCATCTACAATATCCCGGGCCGAACCGGCGCCAACATGCTGCCGGAGACGCTGCTACGACTCGCGCAGCGCGCACGGCAACATCGCCGGCGTGAAAGAATCCAGCGGCGATCTCAAACAGATCGGCACGATTCTGCGCGACCGGAACGACGGTTTATCGTCTGGGCGGGCGACGATCATTTGTTCTTGCCGTGCTTGGCGCTGGGCGCCGACGGCGTCGTCGGCGTCGCGTCGCATCTCTGTTCGCGCGAATATCGCGCGATGGTCGACGCGTTATCGCCGGCGGGAACGTCGCCGAAGCGGCGCGATTGCACGCTTCGTTCCTGCCGCTCATCGACGCGCTGTTTCAGACGACCAACCCCATTGCGGTGAAATGGGCGATGGGTCAGATGGGCTTTCGCGTCGGGCCGTGCCGTCTGCCGCTCGACGCCATGCCGGAATCGCTCGCGCAGCGACTTGCGGCCGTTGCTGCGCGCTACGTTTCGAGCCCGCGCCGCAGTCGCGCATTGACGCTCGCTCGACATTCTCGGCTGCCGGCTCGATCTGCTCGACGCGCGATGCGGCGACGCAGCGCATCGTCGAGTTTGGCCGAGCGACGGCGCCGGCGCGCAGGTCGTCACGCTTGGGCACGGAGATGGTCGTCCACGCGCAAAAGCGACGAGCGCTTTCGCGCCATCGTCAATGCGTGCGCGCTTTCGCTGTGCGACACCGTCGGCTTGCTGATGGTCGCGCGGCGGCGCGGCGCGCAGCTGAAGCGACGCGTAACCGGCGTCGAGCTGATCGAGCGGCTCTGCGCAGCGGCCGCGCGCGGCGGCACATTGCCGGTCTATTTCCTTGGCGGGCGCGCCAGGCGTCGCGGCCGATGCTGCGGCCATTTTGGAAGTGCGATTTCCCGGATTGCGCGTCGCCGGAACGCGCAACGGCTATTTTCGCGACGACGAAGCGGCCGACGTCGTGCGCGACGATCGCCGCGAGCGGAGCGAAACTGTTGTTCGCCGGCTTGGGATCGCCGCGCCAAGAGTTTTGGCTGGCCCGACATTTGCGGCGACCGGATGCGGCGCCGGTATCGGCGTCGGCGGATCGCTCGACGTGCTCGGCGGACGCGTGGAACGCGCGCCGGCATTTGCGCAGCGCTCGGTCTCGAGTGGTTATACCGGCTTGTTGAGGAGCCGCATCGGTGGCGCCGCCAACTTGGCGCTGCCGCACTTCGTGTGGCTCGTCGCGCTCGAAGGCGCCGGTCTCGCGCGAAAAAACGAGGCGTCGTGAAAGCCATGATTCTTGGCGGGCGGTCTGTCGACGCGGCTCTACCCGCTGACGAAACAAGTTCCCAAACCGCTGGTGCCGGTTGCCGGCGTTCCCAATGCCGAGCATCTTGATCCGCTATCTGCGCGCTACGGTTTCGACGAGATCGCCATCAACGTGCACTATTTCGCCGATGCGATCGTCGACGCGCTGGGCGACGGATCGCGGTTCGGCGTGCGCTTGGAGTATTCGTACGAACCGGAGTTGCTCGGCAGCGCCGGCGGCGTGAAAAAGATGCAGTCGTTTTTCGGCGACGAGACGTTCGTCGTGGTCGGATGCGACGATTTGACCGACATGCCGCTCGACGCGTGCTGGCATTTCATCGCGAGCGTGAGGCCGTCGCGACGATCGGGCTCGTTGAGTGCGACGAGGTCGACCAGTACGGCGTCGTCGTGCTCGACGACGCGGAAGATCGTCGGCTTTCAAGAAAAACCGCGCAAGGGCACCGAGCGCAGCAAACTCGCCAACACCGGCATCTACGTGTTTTCGCCAGAGATCTTCGACGCAATTCCGCCGGAACGTTTTACGATTTCGGCAAAGCAAGTGTTTCCGGAGTTGCAGCAGCGGCGCGCCGTTTTACGGCTTCGACGCGCGCGGAGCGTATTGGAGCGATATCGGCACGCCGGGCGAATATCGGCGCGCGAGTTACGACGTTGTTGCGCGGCACGTTCGCAATTCCGGGATACGGCGCCGACGGCGATCGACCCATCGGCGTCGATCGGCGGCGATGTGCGCATCGAGGGACCGGTGCACGTCGGCGCCGGCGCGCGCATCGGCGACGGCGTTACGATCGTTGGGCCGGCGTCATCGGCGACGAGCGTCGATCGTCGAAGACGGCGCGCGTCTCGAACGCAGCATGCTTTGGGACGGCGCGTCGGATCGGCGCAGGCGCTGACGTTGCGCGATACGCATCGTCGGGATCAGAGACTACGACGTGCCGCCGGCAAGCGCTGCTCGACGAGCGCCAGTCGTCGCGCACGAAGCCGGTAGCTATTCCGAGAGCGCGTAGACTCGAACCAGCATCTGACGCGTCGTAGACGATGCTCTGAACGGCGTGAAGGAGCGTCGTGAACTGGCGCGCTATTCTCGATTTCGTCTTTCCGGCGCAATGCGCGGATTGTGACGCTTTCGGGTCGCGGCTTTGCGACGCGTGCGTGCCGCATCGACCGCCGCTGCACGTGCGGTTGCCGTCGTTGTACGTCGATGGCGTCGAGCTGGTACGAAGGCGCTGCGCAGCGCGGTGCTGGCCCTCAAAGACGGGCGGCGCGACGTTGCCGAGGCGCTCGGGCGCATCGCTCGCGCCGCTGGTCGCAGCCGGATACGACTGCTGGTCCCGGTTCCGACGACGGCGCGCGCCGGCGCGTGCGCGGCATCGACGGCGTCGCGCTCATGGCGCGCTGCGCTGCGGCGCTTGCCGGTGCGCGCGTCGTGCCGGCGCTGCGACAGCGGCCGGGCGACGCGCAACGCGGACGATCGCGCAGCGAACGCTTGCCGCGCACGGGCGCTTCGTGTGCGATGCGTCGGCGGTCGCGGACGGCAGCGTGATGCTGTTCGACGACGTTTGCACGACCGGCGCGACGTTGCGCGATTGCGCGCGACGCCATCGCGCGAAGCGGGCGGGATCGTGGACGATGCGATAGTGCTCGCGGTGGCGAACGTCCCAACGCGTGGAGCCGCAACCATGCCGAGCTGACCGCGCTCGACGAACTCTTCTTGACGCGCGCCTACGAACTCGCGGCGCGCGGCATCGGCAATACCGCTCCGAATCCGCCGGTCGGCGCGGTCGTCGTGCGCGACGGACGCATCGTCGGCGAAGGATACCACCATCGCGCCGGCGAGCCGCACGCCGAAACCAACGCGCTGCGCAGAGCCGGCGACGCGCGCGCGCGGTGCGACCCTGTACGTCTCGCTCGAACCGTGCGCGCACGCCGGACGACGCCGCCCTGCGCGCGCGGTGATTGCGCGCCGGCATAGCGCGCGTCGTCGTCGGCACGTCGATCCCAATCCGGCCATGGCGGCGGCACGCCGTCTGCGCGAGCGCGGCATCGAGGTGCCGTGGCGGACGACGCGTCGCGCGCGCGACCTGATCGAAATCTTTCGCGGCAGCGTATCGTCCGCGATCGGCCGTACGTCGCGCTGAAGATGGCGATGTCGCTCGACGGCGCGATCGCTCGCAGCCGGGCGTTCAAGAATGGCTGACTCGGCGAAGCGATGCGACGTCGTACGTGCGCGATCTGCGCATCGCTTACGATGCCGTCATGGTCGGCGCGGGAACCGTTCGCGTCGACGATCCGCAGCTGACGGTGCGGCCGCCGCACGATCGTCTGCGGCCGTTCGTCCGCGTCGTCGCCTGCGAAACGCGAACCGATGCCGGCGTCGAGCCGCATTCTCGAGGTCGAGCAGGGCTATGCAAAGACGATCGTGCTGGCGCCGGCCGGGCGCGCGACGCGTTCGCAAGACCTGCGCGGCGTTGCCGACGTGATTGTCCGTCGGCGACGCGGACGACCGCGCAGCTCGATCTGCGGCCAGCGATTGCGCGCGCTGCGCGAGCGCGGCATCTACAGCGTCCTGTGCGAAGGCGGCCCGACGCTTGGCGGCACGCTTATCGCAGCCGGACTCGTCGATCGGTTCTATTGGGCGATCGCGCCGCGCTTGCTTGGCAAACGAGCGCGCGGTGCCGGTGCTCGCGAGGCGTCGATCTGGGCGACGCTGCGACGCGGCTGCGAGTTCGATCGCGTCGAGCGCGTCGGCGACGACGTCGTGCTTTCGGGAAGGCCGTTCGCGTGTTTAGCGGGATTGATCGCGCTATCGCGGAACCGTGCGTCGATCGACGCCGCAGCCCGGCGGCGGCGCATACGCTGCGCGTTCGCTGCGAGGGCGTCGTGACGCGAACGCCCGCGAGCCGAAGATTCGATCGCGATCGACGGCGTCTGTCTGACCGCGACCGCGATCGACGGCGACGTGGTTGCGTTCGATGTGGTTCCCGAAACGCTGGCTGCAGCACGCTGGGCGAACGCAACGCCGGCGACGACGTCAACGTCGAATACTCGCTGCGCTCGGGCGACCGGGTCGGCGGCCACTTCGTCTACGGCCACGTCGACGCGGCGGCGCCGCGTGCTCGCGCGCGATGCCGGAAGGCCAAGGCGAACGGTTCGCATCGAGACGCCGCCGCGCTTTGCGCGATGCGATCGTCGACAAAGCCTTCGTCGCGGTCGACGGCGTCAGTCTGACGGTCGCCGCAGCCGGTGACGGCTGGTTCGAAATCGCGCTGATTCCCGAAACGCTGGCGCGCACGACGCTGGGCCGCCGCGCAGCGCGCGGTCAACCTCGAAGTCGATCCGCTCGCGCGCTACGTCGCGGCGCGATGCACGAGCGTGCAGCGAAGACCGCGCTACCGCGCACGGCGGCGCGCACGTTCGAAGCGCGGCTGCACGTGCAATGGGCCGACGTCGACGTCGCCGGCATCGTCTATTTTGCGGCCTATTGGCGCTTCGTCGAACACGCCGAGATGGAATGTTCGCAGAGCTCGGCTTTCCGTACGAATCGCGTCTTCAACGAGTACGGTTTTTGGCTGCCGCGCGTTCGATGCGAAGCCGAATACTCACGCGCCGGCGCTGATGAGCGATTGGTTGCGCATGCGCACGCATGTCGAGCGGGTCGGCGCGTCGAGCGTCACGCTGGAAGACCGTCGTGTTCAACGAGCGGACCGGCCGAGCCCGGCGCCTGCTTCACGTTCGTCGTTGCGGCATCGACGCGCGGAACAAGAAAAGCCGCCCGCTGCCGACGCGATTCGCGCGCGCGCTGCTGGCCTGCGTCGCCCCAGAAACACCGTGAGCGATGCCACGCGCTCGCGCGTCGCTATGCTCCTCGCGCCCAGACGCTCGAACTGCGCGAAGAACCCGCGCCGAAGCGCCGAGCCGGGCGGCATCGTCGTGCGCGTGCGCGCCGCGCTCACCGACGGCACCGATCTCGAAGACGTACCGGCGCGGACATCCGAAGATGCCGATGCCGACGCGCTTCGGACACGAGTTTTCCGGCGACGTGGCCGCGGTCGGCGACGGTACGTACGACAGTTGTCGGCCGGCGATGCGCGTCATGTGCGCGCATCGGCACCGTGCGGCACGTGCTTCTGGTGCCGCAACGGCGAAGAAGAACTGTGCGAGTCGATCATGGGCGCGATGGTCTTGGGCGCGTACGCCGATTTCGTCGCCGTTCCGCAAGCGCATCGTCGACGCGCAACTGCTTTCGCAAGCCGGCCGGCGTTTCGTACGCAGAGGCGGCGTTTCTCGAGCCGCTGGCGTGCGTCGTTCACTCGCTGCGCGCGCTCGATGCGGCACCGGGTTCGACGGTCGCGATCGTCGGCAACGGCGCGTTCGGCATCCTGCACGCGCTGTTGCTGCAGCGCAACGGCGTCAGCGCGCTGCTGTTCGGGCGCCGTCCGCAACGCGTCGCGCTCGCGCGCGATCTCGGCATCGAGTGTTTCGATACGAACGACGCGCCGATCGAGCGACGCGGTCTTGGAACGCACCGAAGGACGCGGCGCCGACGCGCGCGATCGAATGCACCGGAAGCGCGGAGATGTGGGAACGGTCGCCCGTCGTTCGTGCGGCGCGGCGGTACGGTTTCGTTTTTCGGCGGGCTTGCCGCGCCGGACGCGCGTGAGCTTCGACGCGGCGCGGCTGCATTACGACGAAGTGCGCTTGATCGCGCCGTTTCATTTCACGCCTGCCGACGTGCGCGACGGCGTTCGACCTGATCGCGTTCGCACGCGCTGCCGCTGCGACGGTTGATCTCGCGATGCATATCCGCTGGACGACATCGGCGACGCGTTCGCGCGGCTCGACGCCGGCGGAAGCGTTGAAACTGGCTGATCGAGCCGTGACGGCACGCGACGATGCGCGCCGCGGTGCTCTACGACGTCGACGACATTCGCATCGAACAGCGGCCGGTTCCCGCTTTGGACGACGGGGAAATGCTGGTGCGCACCATGGCCAGCGGCATTTGCAGCGGCGACGTGATGGCCTGGTACATTCGACGAAAAAGCGCCGCTGGTGCTCGGGCACGAGCCGGCCGGCATCGTCGCCAATCGGCTGCGCGGCGCCACGGCATGTTGCCGCCGGGCGATCGCGTCTTCGTGCACCATCACGCGCCGTGTTTCGCGTGCCGCGCATGCGAGCGCGGGAAGCATTCGTGCAGTGCGCGACCTGGCGCGCGTCCGCATCGATCCCGGCGGCATTGCCGAATACTTTCGCGTTCCCGCCGGCAATCAGCGCGACACGCTTGCGATTGCCCGATGCGGTACCGTTTGCAGACGCGGCGCTGATCGAACCGCTGGCCTGCGTGGTGAAATCGCTACGGCGCGGCGGGGTGCGGCCGGCGATCGCGTCTACGTCGATCGGCCTAGGCGTGATGGGATTGTTGCACGTGCTGGCAGCGCGCGACGATGGGCGCGCGCGTCTTCGGCAGCGATTTCATCGAGTACGCGTCGGGAGCTCGCGCAGCGCAACGGAGCGACGGCGTTTCACCCCGACGACGCGGCAGAAGAACTTCGCCGACGGCGCCGACGTCGTGATCTGCGGTCCGGGAACGCCGCGGCGCTCCGATCGGCGTGCGCGGCGGCGGCCGGCGCGGCACGGTTGTGGTGTTTACGCCGTTCGACCCGGAGATGCCGATCGTACTCGACGCGACGCGCTTCTACTTCGGCGACCTGCGTTTGGTCGCCAGCTATTCGTGCGGACCGCGACGACACGCGCGAAGCGCTCGAGCTTGATCGAGCGACGGCGTCGTCACCGCCGAAAAGACTCGGCGCGACGCGAGTGCGCTCGACGACGTTCCCGCCGCCTATCGCGATCTCGCGCACGGGCGGATCGTCAAACCGATCGTCACGTTCGATTAACTCTCGGCGTACTGCGGCGGCACCGGTTCCGGACCGCGATTACGACGTCGTCGCTTCGCGAGGTCGCGCGCCATGCAACGATGAGCGCGAGACAATAGATGATCGCCGCGAGCAGCCACGGCGCGCCGATAAGTCCCAGTCCGCGCCACGGTCCGGCGAACGTTGCGAACACGAACGTAAAGAGTGCCCGGCCCGATGAGCATACCGATGCCACGCAACGGATCCAAGCGCGCCTTGCAGTTCGCCTTGTTCGGCCGCACCGACGCGGCGCGTCATCAGGGCTTGCGACGTGGCATTGGTACATGGGCAGCGAGACGATCACCGCAGCAACGAGAAACACGTATACCGTTGTCGGCGTCCCGATGAGCGCCAATCCGGCGACCGAGATGGCAAGGCTCACCAGCAATGTTTTGCGTTCGCCAAGTTTGGCAACGACCGGTCCCACCATCGTGGCCTGATTGATTGCGGCGACGACGCCGATGAGCGCGAGCGTCAGACCGATTTGGCCGGTGCTCCAGCCGAACGCTCCGATGCAGTAGATCACCCAGATGTTTGGAAAGACTTCGTGCCCGACGTTGGCGATGAAGCTCATCGCACTCAAACCGAAAGTTCGCGATGGGAACGCAGCATGCGCAGCGAGCCGAGCGGATTGGCGCGCGCCATTCCAGACGCCTCGTTCGCTTTTCTGACGGCAGCGACTCGGGCAGCACGAAGAGACCATAGACGTGTTGATGAGTGCGGCGACTGCCGCGCGCCCAAAACGCCAAGCGCGGATTGAGCACGCCGACGGCGCCGCCGATCGCCGGTCCAAGGACGAACCCTAGACCGAATGCTGCGCCGATCAAACCGAACGCCTTCGCGCGATTCTCCGGCGGCGTGACGTCGGCGATGTAGCGCCGTCGCGGTAGCGAGTTCGCCGACGCCATACCGGAGACGATGCGACCCACGAACAGCCACCAAAGGTTCGGTGCGAGTGCCATGATGGCAAAATCCAGAACGCTGACCGCATTGGCGATGAGAATGACCGGGCGCCGGCCGACGCGATCGGAGATCATGCCAAGCAACGGCGAGCAGAAGAACTGCATCAGCGCCCACACGGTCGCAAAGATGCCGATAATCTGCGCGGCGTGCGCGTAATCGTTACCGACGAAGCCGGCGATGAGTTTGGGCAACACCGGACCGACCATACCGAAGGCCAGCATGTCGAGCAGCACGGTGATGAAGATGAAGACGGCCGCGCCGTTGCGTGCGCCGTTACGTTTCATAAATTAAATCCAACCAACGATTGAATGCATCGTCGACGCGCTGACGATCGCCGCTGCCAAGCAGGTCGAGCATGAATCCGCGAAACCCGGCGATAAGCATCGTGGCGAACGAACGGATCTCGGAGGCCGACGCATCGGCGTGCGGCGCGCAGCGTTCCAATGCGGACAACCACTCTTCGATGGAACGCTTCAAGTAGTCGCCGAAACGCGCGCGATCGTGCAGCGCCAGCACATACACCTCCAGCGAAAGCCGCATGAGCGCCTGCCAGCGCGGCGCGCTCCATTGCCGCCACAATGCCGCGGCAATCTCGCGCGGTTCGAGATCGCTCAACTTCAAGTCGGCGACCATCGCCTGCTGGCGTTTCCGGCCGGCGCGGATGATTTCGACGACGAGTCCCTCCTTCGAAGCGAAGTAGTGCAGCAGCACGCGCGGACTGGATCCGACCGCTTTGGCGAGCGGCCGCAGCGATAGGCCGGCCAGGCCATGCTGGCAGACGTAATCGACCGCTGCCTCAAGCAAAGCGGCACGTCGGGCCTCGTCCCGGGTTCGAGCCACTCAGGCACTCTACCATAAATGAAACAGTCGTTTCAATAATTGTACGGAAAAGTTCGTATCCTCGGCTGCTACCCAGGCAGGCGCCGTAGGGTAAGCTCAAGGCAAGGCGGCCGCAAGGAGAGTGGATGATGGCGACCCTGCGTGGAGTTCTTCTCATAGCGGTGAGCGTGTTGCTGTCGTCGTGTGCGGCGAAGGCGCAAGCGCAGGATATGCCGTCGTGCACGTCCAGCATCCGCGTACTGTTCGACCAATACGGAATGACGCATATTCCGACGGGCGCGACCATGTGGTTCACCAGCGTGCTGAAAGGGGTTCACACCGCTGACGGCAGCGCGCTCAACTCGCCGATTCGCATCGACGTTCATCAGGCGCGTGTAACGTTCGGCAAATGGCCGTACGTCATTACCATGCCGAATAGTACGATCGTGCTCGACCCGTCGATCAGCGTACCCCGCCGGTTATGGAGTGGCGCGGAGCAGTTGAATGTCGCGTATTCGCCGGCTCAGGTTTCGAAGGAAGCGCTCTTCGATGCTCTACCGTACCAAGCGTTGGAGCCATTCATTCCGCGCTACAGCGGTCCGGTCACGGTGACGGCGACGTTCGCCGCATCACGTCCAGGCATCGTTATAGATTGGGCGTGGAGCGCAGCGGTCTATTCGCAGTTCGGCGAAGTTGGCTCGTTCAAGCTCAAGCCGCTTTCAGGGCCAATCGAGCAAGTTGAACCTCAGGCCGGTCCACCCGACTTGTACGAAAACGACGACCCCGCCGGAACCGCGGAAGCCTACAAGCAGTACGTCATTGCCGGCGCAATGGGCAGCGGCGCGCCGCAATACACCGGAGCACGCAGCGACACAGCATCGGTGACGGCGTGTCCGACGGCCGGTTCACCGCAGGCGGTGCCGCCGATAACGGCGTTCCCGCGCTTCGGAGGCTTCCACCACTTCGCGCCGCCTTGGTTGCATGTTCCCATCAGCAACAATAACGTACAGCCTTCCGGTTCCCAGGCGTTCGCCTCACCGATTTCGCAGCGCGTGACGTTTAACGATGGAAGCAGTGCGCAGGCGGTGGAGCGGTGTTTCGCCTTCGATCTGTGCGCGCAAATCACGTATACCGACGGCGGCCAACTGAGCATCTATTCCGAAGGCGCCACGTGGTGTCAGCCGTACGTGCTCGATTTCAATCGCACGATCGGCGATCGCACGCTCTTTAGCGTTACACGCAACGTCGATCACGATCCGCCGAGCGTTTTTGGTTGCGGGCACTCGCGGACCACGCGAATCCCGATGAACGGTGGCCGCGCCGCACTGTCGGTTTCAGAAAATACCGACGGCACGTTGAAATTCTATTTCGATACGCCGTAGCGGTGAGCTTAGTTCGGTAATGTGTTTGGTATCGTCGTGACCGCCGTGGGAAGGCTCCTCCACGTTCCCTACTCCAGTGCATGGGTTCCCGGGGAACGCCTTGCCCGCGTGGAACCGTTTCGAGGTGGAAGGGGGCATCGCAATGTTTGATCTCCGTCGCGCTCTTGGAGTCGTGGCTGTCGGTATGCTCGCGGGATGCGGTGGCTCTCAGCCACCGGTGGGTGCGTTTGGAGCGATACAGCAACCAAACGCGATGAAAACTCGTGGCTCTCCTCGCAACTCTTGGATGCTGTCAGAGGCTAGGAGCGACGACCTACTCTATGTCGCGGACGGATCGACACCCAACGGTTATGTTCATGTGTATAGCTATCCAAGGGGCAAGCTCGTCGGCCAGATCACGCGGCTCAGTGCCCCCTATGGTGATTGTGCGGATAAGGCTGGTAACGTTTGGGTAATCGCCAACTTGCCTCCCGAGGCAATCGAATATGCACACGGTGGCTCTACTCCGATAGCAACGTTGAGCGTTCCCACAAATAGCTACGCATACGGTTGCGCAGTGGATCCAACTACGCGGAATCTCGCGGTAACATCAGATGATGGCGTTTCGATTTTTCAAAACGCGCAAGGCACACCGACAACCTACAGCGATTGGGCTACGCCTTCGCGATGCACCTATGACGACAGTGGTAATCTCTTTGCAAACACATCCGACCAGCTAACAGAGCTTCCGTCGGGAAGCAGCGCTTTTGTAATCGTAAACTTTAGCAAGAACGAGACTGGCCTCAGTAACGTTCAGTGGGATGGAAAGTACTTGGCCGTTGAAGGTAGGCCCGGCGCTGGCAAGAACGGCGCTCCGGCTCCGGTGTACCGGGTCAGCGTTTATGGAAGCACAGCGACGATTGTTCATATGCTGACGCTTGACGTGCCGAGGCAGAAACCCGATATCACCGGGTCCTGGATTGCGGATCATATGATTGCTCAGCCGGTGGATCGCGGAAAGCACGTCGCAATATGGGCGTACCCCCAGGGGGGAAATCCTTTGACGCTCATCCCTATGACTGGACGCTACATTCGGGACACGATAGCAGCAACGGTTAGCGTCGCTCACTAGGTCAGTGAAGACCCGCCTTGTTGGGTACTTGACAGATGTTAAGTCGGCGGCCTACGCTTAAACCGTGAGTTTTGCGGACCTTTTAAACTCGGCGATGGGAGAAGCCCAAGTGACAGCGGCCCAGCTCGCGGAGAGCGCCGGCTTGACGGAAGCGGCGATCTCGCTCTTGAGGGCCGGCCGTCGGGAACCGTCGTACCGGACGCTCCAGCGGCTTGCGGCGGTCTTTCCCGCCTTGAGCGAGCATCTCGTCAGCCAGGCGAATCCGTTCGACACCATCGACGAGGCGATCGCCGACATTCGCGCCGGCAAGATGGTGGTCGTACTCGACGACGAGGATCGTGAGAACGAAGGCGACCTCGTGATGGCCGCGCAGATGGTGACGCCGGACGCCGTCAACTTCATGCGCAAACACGCCGGCGGCTTGATCTGCGTGCCGATGGTCGGCGCGCGGTTGGACGAACTGCACATTCCGCAGATGGTGCGCGACAACACCGCCGTCCACGAAACCGCCTTTACCGTGTCCGTCGAAGCACGCGGCATGACGACGACGGGCATCTCCGCACACGATCGCTCCGCAACCATCCGGCGATTGCTCGATCCTGAAGCCAAGGCTGCCGATTTCTTGCGTCCCGGCCATACGTTTCCACTGCGCGCGCGAGAGGGCGGCGTCCTAGTCCGTGCGGGACAGACCGAAGCCGCCGTAGACCTCGCGCGACTTGCCGGACTCTACCCCGCCGGCGTCATCTGCGAGATCATGGCGGACGACGGCACGATGGAACGTTTGGACGGCCTGCGATCGTACGCCGATCGGCACGCTCTGCGGTTGATCACGGTTAAGGATCTCATCGCCTACCGCATGCGTAACGAACAACTCGTCACGCGCGTTGCGGAGTTTGCGCTGCCGACCATCTTCGGAAATTACACCGGCATCGCGTACGGCACGACGATCGACGACAGCACGCACGTGGCGCTGGTTATGGGAGAGATTGGCGACGGAAAAGATATTCTCGTGCGCGTGCATTCGGAGTGCATGACGGGCGACGCGCTTCACTCGATTCGTTGCGATTGCGCCGCGCAGCGGGATGCCGCGATGGAGCTGATCGCTGCCGAAGGGCGCGGCGTCTTTCTGTACTTGCGCCAGGAAGGCCGGGGCATCGGACTGGCCAACAAGCTGCGCGCCTACGAACTGCAAGATCGCGGCGCCGATACGGTCGAGGCAAACCTCGCGCTCGGACTGCCGGCGGATAAGCGCGATTACGGGATCGGCTCGCAGATTCTCGCAAACCTCGGCGTACGCGAGATGCGGCTGATCACCAATAATCCGAAGAAGATTTTCGGCCTCGAAGGCTACGGACTGAAGATCGTCGGCCGCCGGCCGCTGCAGACCGAACCGACCGCTCACAACAAGCACTACATCAATACCAAACGCGCGAAGCTCGGCCACATGTTCGACGACGTCGCGGTGTCGTGAAGACCGAGCCCCGGGCAGAGAGCGCCGCGCCGGATTGCAGCGGCCGTCGCTTTGCCATCGTTGCCGCGGAGTTTTACGCGGACGTCGCCTGCGATTTAATCACCGGGGCGAAGGACGCATTGCGTGCCTGCGCCGTCGCCGGCTCCGACGTGCACGTGTACCGTGTTGCCGGCTGTTTCGAGCTGCCCTTGGCCTGCCGGCGCGTTATTGACGCCGGCCATTATGAAGCCGTCGTAGCGCTGGGCGCGGTCGTTCGCGGACAAACGCCGCACTTCGACTACGTTGCCGGGGAATGCGCGCGCGGCATCATGGACGTTCAACTGGCGACGCGCATCCCGATCGGCTTTGGGGTGTTGACGACGGAAACGTTGGTGCAAGCGCAAGAACGCGCCGATCCCCGCCGCGGTAATAAGGGATACACCGCCGCTATGGCTGCGGCCGGTCTCCTTGCGTTGACCGTCGCGTGACCGATTCGGTCCCCGCATGATCGAAACGATTATCGCCTGGGACGGCGATGCCGTGCGCTATATCGATCAACGCCTGCTGCCGCACGAGACGCGTTACGAACGCGCTCAGAGCGTTGAAGAAATCGAAGCGGCGATACGCACGTTGGCCGTGCGCGGCGCGCCGTGCATCGGCGTGTTCGGCGCGTACGGCGTCGCATTGCTGCGGCAACGGATCGCCGACGATGCCGAGTTTCGCGCGCAAGCGCAACGCGTGCGAGAAGCGCGCCCAACCGCCGTCAATCTCGCGTGGGCGGTCGACCGCGTGTTGGGAGCGGACGATGCATTGCAAGAGGCGCGGGCAATCCACGACGAGCAGATCGTCATCGACGAGGCGATCGGACGCTACGGCATCGAGCTGGTCCCGAAGAACGCGCGCGTCATGACGCTGTGCAATACCGGGCCGCTCGCAACGGCGGCAAGCGGCACCGCCGCCGGAGTCATCATTGCCGCGCAACGAGCCGGAAAAAAGCCGCACGCCTTCGTGTGCGAGACGCGTCCGCTGCTGCAAGGCGCACGTTTGAACTATCTCGAGTTACAGCTGGCCGGTGTCGACTCGCAGCTGATCGTCGATTCCGCGGCCGCAATTGCGATGCGCCGGCACGACGTCGATCTCGTCATCGTGGGCGCCGATCGCATCGCGCGCAACGGCGACACCGCCAATAAGATCGGCACGTACTCACTGGCCGTGCTGGCGGCGCATCACGGCATACCGTTCTACATCGCGGCGCCGCGCTCGACGTTCGATTTCTCGATCGCAAGCGGCGAGCGAATCCCGATCGAGGAACGCCACGAAGAAGAGGTGCTTGGTTTCGCCGGCACGCGCGTCGCGCCGGAAGGCGCCCGCGCATACAATCCCGCGTTCGACGTGACGCCCGGCCACCTCGTCACCGCCTTCGTCACCGAGTGCGGCATCGTGCAAGCCACCTTACGCCGAGACGATTCCCGATCTTGCAACTACGGCCGAACGTTGAAGTTCTACGACTTTCTCGATAAGCAGCCGGCGATCGGTAAAGTTGTCGTCATCGAAGGTACGCAACGCGTCCTGGCCGATCGCGCCACCGACGTGCTTTTCGACCGCCTGCTCCCCGTCGAGTCACGCGATCTGAACCTTTCGCGTTTCACCGCCGAAGATATCGGCGACATGAGTTCGCTGCGCGAAGCGCTGCAGGCCATGCCGTTTCTGGCCGACCGGCGCGTCGTGCACGTTAATGAGACGCAGACGATGCGCGTCGCGATGCGCCGCGAGTTGCTCCTGATCGCGCAAAGCGTTCCTGACGGCAATACGCTGGTGCTCGTCGATCTGTTAGCGCCACGCGTCAAAGGTCCCGAACCGTTCGGCGCCGCGCTGGGACGCGCCGCGTTGCGGATCGATACGACGGCCGACGGCGCGACGCGCGAGCGCTTCATCGGTGAGACGCTGGAACGTCTGGGCGCCACCGCGCAGCCGCGCGCGATCGCGGCGCTCGCCGACGGCAACGCCGACTTGTCTGCGGTGCGCAACGATCTCGAAAAGCTCGCGCTGGTGAACAAAAAGATTACGCTGGGCGCGTTGGAACAGGAATCCCTCTCGATCCCAGATCCGAAAGCGTACAAATACGCGCACGCCGTCCTCCAAGGCAATGCATCGGCCGCTCTCGCCATCGCATACGACATGTTCGAAGGCAATCGCGGTGCCGGAACGGCGCTGCTTTCGGCGCTCGCGGGCGCCTGTAAGAATCTGTGGGAACTCGCGCGCCCCGGCGGCGGACGGCTCGTCGGTCGCGATCAGTGGAACGAACGGATACTACGCCCGCTCGTGCCGCGTTACGGCGTACGCGGTGCTCGCGCGGCGTACGAGCGCGCGGTACACGGCATCGAATCCATCGTCACCGGCAAAGTCGGAAGCACGGTCGAAGAGCACCGAACGCTGCGTCGAGCGCATTAGCGGCGGTAGCCGCATTGCGCTCGGATACTAGATGCTCCACTGCCAAGCGTTCCACGATTCGATGACGGGGTTGGGATTGAAGCCGTGGAAATCGACGCTGATCGCCTCTTGCTGGCGCTGCCACCAAAAGATAGAGCGTCGGATTATCGACTCGATAATAAGCGCTGGATCTTCGCATATGCCGCTTTGCGCGCCGGAATATCGTAATGCGCGAGCGCGCCGGCCTGCGCGGCATCCATTGCCAGCGCTGCAGTAACGCGGATCGTTGTAGCCGTGCGGCGGAAAGTTGTCGCACGTGAGTTGCGACGAATCGTCGGGATCGATGCCGGAGTACCAGCCGTAGAGCAAGCAGATCGAACTTCCCGCCGTGCTGAATGCCGCCCATGCCTTGAGGCGCGTAAAGGATGTCGAGCGGATAGTATTTGACGACGAGCTGTAATGCCGATGCGCTGCAACGCCGCTTGCACGAGCACGCTTTCCGAACGATGGGTAGCCGATGCGTTATCGGTAACGAGCAAAAGTTCGAGCGGGCGGCCGTCCTTGCGAGCGATGCCGTCGCTGCCGGCATTCTCCATCCGGCCGCTGTGAGCAGTTGCCGCGCCGCCGCGGATCGAACGGGTACGGACCGAACTGCCGGATCGAAGGCCCACATCCAGTTCGGCAGATCTTCGGTCGCGGTCGTTGACCGGCCGTGCGTGAGGGTGCGCGTGAGTGACGGCCTTATCGAGCGCTGCCGCGATCGCGGTACGGACGCGAACGTCGGCCACCAGCGGATGCGACACGTTGAACTCGGCGCCCTCGTAGCCGTTGACGTTCACCCAAGACGATGCGCGCGTCCGGCAGGCCGCTCAACGCCGGATACGTCTGAATCGATGGCTGATAGACGTAGTCGAGGGAATGCGTGCGCAGTAGATTGATCTCAGAGTCTTCGTTCGGTACGAAGAAGATCGTGATGCGCTGCAGTTTCGGCGCGCCCCGGAAGAAAAGCGGGTTGGCCGTCAAGAGCATGCGGTCGCCGCGGCGCCACTCGACGAACTTGAACGGACCGTCGCTAACCGTGGGTGCAGCGTCGAACGGAACGCGATTGATGTCGGGATAGCGCGCGAGCACGTGCTTGGGCACGATTTCGTACGGCTGATCGCTTTCGGCGAAGAACGTGTTGACGAAGGGCGAGAAGCGCTGCTTGAGATGCACGACGACGGTGTGAGCGTCCGGCGTCGTGATGGAGCGGACGTCGTCGTAGCCGTGGCGCGACACGACGTCGTTGGCCGGAGTTCTCGATCGCGCTCCAGGACCAGGCGACGTCGTCCGCAGTTACCGGGACGCCGTCGCTCCAGCGCGCGTTCGGCGCGAGATGATAAACGATCGTGCAGACCGTCTTGGCTGATGCCACCGTTCGCCATGCTCGGAACGACCGTGGCCAGCATCGGAACTGGGTTGCCGCGACGCATCGGCCGAGAGCAGCGGTTCGAACATCAGCCGATCGATGAAGTTTTCCGTGGTCGTCCCGAAAAGCAGCGGATTGAGGTTCTTCGGCTCTTCGTTGAGGCCGACGCGCAGATTCCCGGCCTGCGTCCATGCGTGCCGGCCGCCGCCCACACCGCCCGACCTTGCTGCAAGCACTCAAGCGCCACAGGCAACGAGCAAAACGCACCATTGCGAACGCCTTCACGCTGCCGCACTACGGTAACGAGGCGGCCGCTTCCCGTGAGGCGAAGGGCGATTCGAATCCATGGATCATCGCACTTACGTCTCGCCGTTCTCGTGGAGATACGGGCGCGAAGAGCTTCGTTCGCTTTTTTCCGAACAGACCCGCCGGACGGCTGTGGCGCGCGGTGTGGGTCGCGCTCGCCGAAGCGCAGGCGGCGCAGGGATTGGTCGAGCAGGACGAAGTCGACGATATCCGCGCGCATGCCGGCGACGTCGACATCGAAGCGGCATTGGCGATCGAACGCGAGATCCATCACGATCTCATGGCGGAGATTCGCGTCTTTGCCGCGCAAGCGCAACGCGGCGGCGGCAAACTGCATCTCGGCGCAACGTCGATGGATATCGAGGATACGGTCGAGACGTATCGTTTGCGGCGGGCACTGTCGCTGCTCGGTATCAATCTGCGCGGTCTGCTCGACGCCTTTGCGCGACAAGTGGCTCGCGTATGCCGATCTGGTCTGCATGGCGTACACGCATTTGCAGCCGGCCGAACCGACGACGCTGGGATATCGCTTTGCCGCTACGCGCAAGATCTTGCTCGTCGACGACGCGCAGTTGCGCTTCGTTTTCGAACATCTTACGACAAAGGGCATGCGCGGGCGGTCGGAACGGCGGCAACGTACGAGCAGCTTGCGGGTTACGGCGGCCGCTCGGCCGAGATCGAGGCGCACGTGTTGGACCGCTTTGGACTTGCGCGCCGGCGAGATCAGCACGCAAACCTATCCGCGCAAACTCGACTACCTGTTGTTGAGCGCGCTCGCCGGCGTCGGCGCGTCGCTTTCGAAGTTTGCGCCGGACGTTCGCGTGCTCGCGAGTCCCGGGTTTCGGCGAGGTGGGCGAGCCGTTCGGCTCGATAAGCAAGTCGGCAGTTCCGCGATGCCGTTCAAGCACAATCCGATTCTTTGCGAGCGCATCGACTCGCTGGCGCGATTGCTGCCTGCATACGCCGACGTCGCTTGGCAGAACGCCTCGACGAATATGCTCGAACGCACGCTCGACGACAGCGCCAACCGCCGCGTCACGTTGCCTGAAGCGCTGCTCTGTGCCGACGAAATCGTGTCGCTCGCGCGCCGGGTGATCGACGGTCTGCGCGTCGACGAACGTCGCATCGCTGCGAACCTGCGGACGTACGCGCCGTTCTCAGGAACGCAAGCGGTGATGATGGAAGCCGTGCGCGCCGGCGGAGACCGTCAACGCTTGCACGAATCGTTGCGCGATGCATCCATGCAGGCATGGGAAGCGGTCCGTCGCGGCGACGAGAATCCGCTCGCGCATCTGCTGGCGCAAGAGCCCAGCATGACGGCGCTGCTCGATCCGGCGGAAATTCGCCGACTGCTCGATCCGAGCGCGCACGTCGGCACGGCCGCGCAACGCGCGCGCAGGCTGGCCGAGCGGATCGAGCGCGTTGCCGCCGTTTCCACAGCAACCGGAGGTGCGCCTGACGTGAATAAAGGTATCGAGATCGCGCGCGGCAAGACGAAAGTTCTTTACGAGAATCCCGGACAGCCGCATCAACTGGTCGTCGCGCAAACGGATCAGATATCGTCCGGCGACGGCGCGCGGCGCAACGTGATCGCCGGCAAAGGCACGGCTCGCCGCGCAGACGACCGCGCGCGTCTTCCGTCTGCTCAACTTGTGCGGATTGCCGACGCACTATCTCAGCGGCGGCGAAGACGACGACGGCAACGAGATGGTCGTGCGCCGCTGCAACATGATTCCGTTAGAAGTCGTTACGCGCGGCGTTGCCGCCGGCTCGTTCGTCAAACGCAACTCCGGCGTCGCGCGCGGCACGCTGCTCGTGCCGCGCGTCGTCGAGTTTTTTCTCAAAGACGACGCCAATCACGATCCGATGATCTCGCCCGACCAAATCGTCGCCAAGGCATCGCGACGCCGCAAGAAATCGGCATGATGAGCGAACTGGCGCGCTTGACGTTCGAGATTCTGTCGCACGCGTGGCGCAAGCGCGACGTGCTGCTGGTCGATATGAAGATCGAGTTCGGCCGGTTGGCCGGCGGCGAAAATCAAGGCCAGCTCGTCATCGCCGACGTCATCGACAACGACGCGTGGCGCATCTGGCCGCAAGGACGCGAAGACCTCATGCTCGATAAGCAGATCTATCGCAACTTCTCGACAGTCGACGACGCCGGCGCTCGACGACGGTCAAACGCGCGTACGAACGCGTCGCCGATTTCGTCGGAACGTTTCCGGTGATGCGTCCCGGCATGGTGGCGGTCATCGCCGATGCGCCGGCACGCGTCGAGCGCGCCAACGAGATCGCGCAGGCGCTCGGCCAACTCGGGCTTGCCCTCGGTGCGCCACGTCGCCAGTCCCGCCGATGACGCCCGGCTACGTGTTGCAACTGATCGCACAACTCGAGGCGACTTTCGGGCGGCTGGTGATCGTCGCCGTGAGCGACGAGGCGCTGCTGCACGACATGGTCGAAGCGTCGTCGTCGTCGCCGGTGTTCGATGGAGCCGGCGACGACCTGCGGCGTTGGTGTTGCCGTGCGCGAAAGTTTTCGGCTTTGAAGACACGGTGCTCTACGGACGCACCTTGCTCATGCAGGCCAACGCGCGCTCGGCAGTGCTGCACGCCGATGCATCCGTGCAGCAGCAAGTGCCGCCGTCGCAAAAGGCCGCGCTTGGTTAACCTGCGTGACGACGAACTTGCGCGCATCGCCGCAACGGCTGGGTCGCGAACCGACGCTCGTAGAGCTGCACGCGTTCGACGCTGCGTGGAGCGAGCATTGCAGTTATAAGTCGAGCCGCCGTCTCTTGCGGCAACTGCCGTCGGCCGGAGCGCGCGTCGTGCTCGGTCCCGGGGAAGACGCCGGCATCCTGCATCTTGGAACGCACGACGGCGAACGGTATGCCGTCGTCATCGCACACGAATCGCACAACCATCCGTCGCAGGTCGTTCCGTTCGAAGGCGCGGCGACCGGCGTCGGCGGCATCGTGCGCGACGTGCTGTGCATGGGCGCGCAGGTCATCGGCTTCGCCGACGCGCTGCGCTTCGGATTGCAGCACCGCCGGATATCGCAGTGCGGCGTCGTCGACGGCATCGGTGCATACGGCAACGCGATCGGCGTTCCGAACGTCGCCGGCGACGTCTATTTCGAATCCGGCTTCGACGACAACGTCTTGGTCAACGTCGTCGCGATCGGCATCGTTAAAGAAAGCGAGATCGTTCATTCGTACGTGCCAAAGGACGCCGCCGGTTGGCAGATCGTGCTCGTCGGCAAAGCGACCGATCGCCAGCGGATTCGGCGGCGCGTCGTTTTCGTCGCTGACGCTGGACGCGGCCGACGCGAAGTCAACAAGGGCGCCGTGCAAGTGCCCGATCCCTTTCTGAAAAACGTGCTCATGCGCGCGACGTATCGCGTCTTTGCGACGTTGCGCGAACTCGGCATTGCCGCAGCGTACAAAGACCTGGGGGCGGGCGGCATCGTGGGCTGCTCGGCCGAGGTCACGGCGCACGGCGGCTACGGCGCGACGATCGATCTCGATGCGGTCAACGTCGCGATCGGAGCACATGCCGCCGGAAGTCATGGCGGTCGGCGAAACGCAGGAGCGGATGCTGTGGGCGCTTCCGCCGGAGATCGTCCCCGAAGTGCTCGCGCATCTACAACGATGAGTTTACGCTGCCGCAGGTCGCGTACAACGCGCGCGCGACGGTGATCGGGTCGGTGACGCGAAGATCCGCGGTACGTGCTGCGCCATCGCGACGAGATAGTGATGGACGTCGACAGCGAGTTTCTTACCAGCGCGGTTCGTCGACGAACTGCCGTATACGCGAAAGCGTACGTCACCAAGTCGCGGCGCAAGAGATGGTCGCCGTCGACGTCGCCGACGCTTTTTCCGCGCGTGCTCGCGCATCGTGACGTCTGCTCGCGCGAACCGCTCTACCGGCGCTACGACGGCGTCGTGCGCGGACGCACCGTGCTTCCGCGCGGGCAGGCCGATGCCGGCGTACTTGCTCCGATTCCCGGGTTCGCGTTTGGGCGTCGCATTAGCGGTCGGCGGCAATCCGCGATACGGCCGCATCGACGCAAACTATGCCGCGCAACATGCGGTGCTCGACGCCGTGCGGCGCGTCGTTGCGGTCGGCGCGCGTCCGATCGGTTTGACGGACTGTTTGAACTTCGGCAATCCGCGCAAGCCCGAACAGTTCGGCGAATTCGTCGCGGCGATTGAAGGTTTGTCGGCCGCCGCGACCGCGCTTGGATCTGCCGTTCGTTTCGGGCAACGTCAGCCTCTATAATGAATCGCCGGACGGGCAGCCGGTGCCGGCATCGGCCATCGTCGCGTGCGTTGGAGCGCATTGACGATATCGCTACGCGTCGTCACGCCGGGATTCAAAGCGGCCGGCTCGGCGCTGCTGTGGATCGGCAGCCGGGAACTCTCGCTCGGCGGATCGGTGTTGGCGGAGCTCTTGGGCTTCGACGGATGCGTTGCCGGCGATCGATTACGATGCCGAGACGCAGCCGCGCGGCATGATTGCGGCCGCGCATCGCGCGCGGCGCGTTGCGATCGTGCCGCGCCGATTGGGAACGGCGGCATGCTCGTTGCGGTCGCGCGTTTAGCGTTCGACGCGATGCGGCCGGACGCACCATCGGCGCCGAACTGGATTTCGGCAATCCGCTCTGCGAAGCGGGCGGTTTCGTGTGCGAAGTGACCGATGCCGACGGTCTCGACGTCACCGGCGCGCTGCAAATCGGCACGACGACCGCGAGCCGCGGAGCTTGTCGTCAACGGAACCCGTTTTGCGTTCGCGATCTCTACGCAACGTGGTCGCAGCCGCTGCGGAACTCTATCCGTGATCGCAGCGCATCGCGGTGCCGGTTTTCCCCGGAACGAACTCCGAAGAAGAAACGCTGCGACTGTTGCGCGAGTGCGGCGGCGATGCGGAGCCGGTGCACTGGTCGCGCGCCGATACGCTGCGCGATTACGACGCGTTCGTCCTCCCCGGCGGTTTCGCGTACGAAGATCGCATTCGCGCGGGCGCCATTGCCGCGCACGATCGCATGATGGACGCCGTCATCGACGGCGCCTCGCGCGGTAAACTCGTTTTCGGCATTTGCAACGGCGCGCAGATTCTGCTGGAAGCCGGATGGTTCCCGGCACCGGCGCGGTACGCCGCCCGACCGCGGCCTTCACGCGCAACGCGCCGGCGCCGCACTTCGTCTGCCGGCACGTCTACCTCAAGTTGCAGCATCGCACCGGAGCGCAGCGCGATCACTGCGCCGCTCGTTGCCAGATGCGCGCTCATTCCGGCTTATGCCGCGCACGGCGAAGGGCGCCTGGCCGCGACGCCGGAGCAACTGCGCGAGCTCAGTCGACGGCGATCACGTCGCATTCGTTTACGCGCATCGCGACGGCAGCGTCGACGCGGCGGCCAACCCCAACGGCTCGGCGCTGGGTTGCGCCGGACTGCTCAATCGCGACGGGCAACGTGCTGGCGATCATGCCGCATCCCGAACGCGACGCCTGGAACTTCAATCACCTCGACCGACCGGAAGGCGACGACGTGCTCGCGCCGTCGGGCGGCGCGACACTCTTTCGCAGTTTCGTCGCGGCGGTCGCAGCGATGAAGCGCGCGGTCGCGCTGATCGACTCAAAATTCCCGACAACACCGCCTTTACCGCGCCGGTCGCGCTGCGCAACTTGGGGTTGACGTCGAGCGCGTGCGAGCGCAGCGAGATTTGGTGCTTGCGACGATGACGGCGATGCGGCGACGTTCGCCAGCGCGAATCGAATCCGACGCGACGATCTTCAATCCGAACATGCATCGCGCTGACGTGCTCGACCAGCGCAGCCGCGCAGCGGCGAAGTGTGGATCGAAGCCCAGGCGCGATGCGCACGCGATCGGCCCGCGGCAATCGCCTGGCGACTCTTGTCTCGGGCGACGGCAGGCCGCCCGCCGCTTGCTGGCTGGGCATCAGGGACTGCTGTTGCGCATCCGGCGATCGAACGCTGCGCGTCGGCGGTCGTCGCGCCGCGCGCAACCCAGGATCGAAATCAGCAACGTATAGGCCGACGTGGTGACGGTGCACCGATGAACCGTCCGTACACGATCGCGACGCTGGGCTCGCATTCGGCGCTGCAAATTCTTAAAGGCGCGCACGACGAAGGCTTCAAGACGCTGGCGATCTCCAATCGCGATACCGAACGGCTGTACCGTTCGTTTGCATTCGTCGACGAAGTGATCGCGCTCGACAACTATTCGGAGTTCATGGAGCTGCGTCGACGAACTGGCGCGCCGCAAAGTGCATCATCGTGCCGCACGGCTCGTTCGTCGCGTATCTTTCGCTCGAAGAGCACAAGAAGATGACGATCCCGTACTTCGGCAACAAGGCGGTGCTCGATTGGGAAGCCAGCCGCGAACTGCAGCGCCAATGGCTTTCGCGCGCGGGTCTGACGCTGCCGCGCCAGTTTCGCAGCGGCGCCGAAATCGACCGGCCGGTCATCGTCAAGCTGTACGGCGCGGCCGGCGGCAAAGGCTACATGTTCATTCGAGACGCGAACGATTTCGAGGCTCGCGCCGCGCATCTGAAAGAAGACTACATCATTCAAGAATACGTCATCGGCGTTCCGCTCTACATCCATTACTTCTATTCGCCGCTGTAGAACAAGCTCGAGATCATGTCGATGGACCGGCGCTACGAAACCAACGTCGACTCGCTGGGCCGTATTCCGGCGGCGGCGCAAGACGGCATGGACGTTGAGCCGTCGTACGTCGTCGTCGGCAATCAGCCGGTTTCGCTGCGCGAGTCGATGCTCGCCCACGCGCTGCGCATGGGCGACGACGTCGTGCGCGTGAGCAAGGAGATCTGCGGGCCGAAAGGACTTGTTCGGCGCCTTTTGCATCGAGACGATCATCACGCCCGACATTCAGTTCTACGTGATGGAAATTTCGGCGCGCATCGTCGCCGGCACCAATCTGTTCATCGACGGGTCGCCGTACTCGTACCTGAACTACTCCGAACCGATGTCGACCGGGCGGCGGATCGCGCGCGAAATCAAAAACGCGCTGCTTACCAATAATCTCCGGCTGGTGCTGGATGATTCGAGCGTTCTCTAAGGCTGCGCCGCGGCCGCTGCTCGTTGCGGCCGTCGTCGCGTGCGTCTGCTACCGCACGCGCGCGCGCGACGCTCGAAGCCGATCCGGCGGTGCTGTACGCGCAGATGAAAGACGCGTTCGCCAAAGGCGCAGCGGCCGGCTGGAACTTTCGCTCGCAAGTGATCTATCTCTCGACGATCTTCAACGCCGGGCGCGCCTACTCGCTGCAATATCCCAACGACCCGGACTACGCGGAGCTGGCGACGCTGACGGTGCAGATCGGCAGCGGTCTGCACTACAATCCGCTGACCAACCACGACGGCGCCGCCTGGTGGGTGCGCGAAGCCGCCGACTGGATGACGAAGCAATCGCGCACGATCCCACGCTGATTCGCGCAAGCGCAGGCGCTGCTCGCGCGCGTGAACTCCGAAGACGATCCCGAGCAGCTCGCGCGCTTCGCCGACGCCGACGCCACCGCGAACCTGCAAACCTATCCGCGCGACGTCGACGCGCTGCTGCAGCAAGTGGAAGCGGACTGGCGCGGCTGGGTGCTGACGCGCGATCCGGCGTGGCGGTCGCTGGCGCTGCAGCGCGCGGCCGCGCCAATTTTCCGGTCGCGCATTTGCCGACGACGTGGGGTAACGAGCTGGTCGCCGCCGCCAACGCGCTCCGACCGACCGCGGTTACACCGACGACGACGTCACGAACGCGAGGGTCGTTCGTCGCGCGGCTCAAAGCGGTCGATCCGATTCGCGTCATCGCGACCGTCACCGCGTTGCCGCACGACAAGTACCTCACGATGCTCGCGCCGGCCGACGAGTATTTCGGCAAGATGGGCAACTCGATTCTCGGCATCGAGAACCAACTCAAGCACATCAACTTCATGCTCGACTACAACTACGGCAACCGCGAAAGCGACGAAACGTTCCTAGTCGCCGAAGTCGATCGACGACATGCACAAAGTCTATCCGCGCGATCGCGACCTGCCGATGCTGCTGCTACTGGTGCTATACGACGCTCCAGCGCATGACCGATCAGCAGTCGCGCCGCGCCGCCGGTCCATCTGCGCGCGATCCTCACCGTCGAATACCAAGACAGCCCGCAAGCGCGCAAACTGTTGACCAGGCGCTCGTGACCGATCGGCCCGGTGACCGTGGCGCTGCAGTTCGTACGATCGCGTCGCGGCTGACGCTGTGCTCGATCGGCAGCCATTCGGCGCTCGACGTCGCCGCCGGCGCGCGAGCGGCCGGCTTGCGCAACCTCATCGTCACGGCGAGCGGACGCGAGCAAACGTACGCGCGCCACTTCTTGGCGTCGCGACGGATCCCGGTCCGCGCGGCTGCGTCGACGCGTGCTGGAGCTCGACGCGTTTCGCCGACATCCTCAACGACGACGTGCAGCAGCGGCTGCTCGACGAGAACGTCATCTTCGTCCCGAACCGCTCGTTCGAAGTGTACCTGCACGAGCGGTACTCGCTACGACGAAATCGAACGCCGGATGCGCGTGCCGTTGTTCGGCAACCGGCGGTTGCTGCGCGCCGAAGAACGCGACGAACCGCGGCCATCGATCAATACGCTCTGATGCAGCGAGCCGGTATCCGGTATCCCCGGCGCTTCGATACGCCCGCCGAGATCGACCGGCTGGTGATGGTCAAGGCGCCGCACGCGCGCGTCTCGCTTCGAACGCGCTTTTTTCTGGCGTCGTCGCCGCAGGAATACGACACGCGACCGCGGCGGCTGCAGCGAGATGGCATGCGTGACCGCCGAAGGCCTTGGCGTCGGCGCTCATCGAGGAGTACGCGCTCGGACCGTCGGTCAACCTGAACTTTTTTTATTCGCCGCTGCTCGACGAACTGGAACTCATGGGAACCGACACGCGGCGCCAAACCAATCTCGAAGGGTTTCGCAACGTACCGCCGTCGGCGCTGCCGGCCTACGGAACGTCGACGATGCGTTTGGAAGAAGCGGGCACATCGCCGCCACGGTGACCGAATCCATGCTGGAAAAGGCGTTTGCGATGGGCGAGCGGTTCGTCGCGGCCGCGCGCGAAGCGCGTGCCGCCGGGCATCATCGGTCCGTTCGCGCTGCAGTGCGTGATCGTGGCCGGGCCGCCGAAGGATTTCGTCTGCTACGACGTGTCGCTGCGCATTCCGGGTTCGCCCGGCACGCGCTATACGCCGTACTCGGCGTATCGCTGGGGCCGCGACGTTTCGGTCGGCGAACGCATCGCGATGGAAATCGTGATGGCGCGCGACACCGACCGGCTCGCCGACGTGTTAACCTAATACATCGTCGAAACGTGATGTAACATACTGCCGAAACGCGAACGAGTATGACCGTCACGTTCAAAGGCAACCCGATGACGCTGCGCGGGCCGGAGCTGCATGTGGGCGATCCGGCGCCGGAGTTCACCTTGACCGCCGGCGATCTTTCGAACGTCACGCTCGACGAATGCTCGACGGCGGGAACCGCGCCGCGATGCTCATCGTCGTTCCGTCGCTCGATACGCGGCGTCTGTTCGCTGGAATCCGAAGAAGTTCAACGGCCGGCTCGGCGAAGCTGCCCGACGGGCGTCACGGCCGCAGTCGTCAGCATGGATCTGCCGTTCGCGCAAGCGCGCTGGTGCGGCGCCGAAGGCGACGTCAAGCTGCAGATGCTCTCCGACTATCGCGACCACAGTTTCGGCCTGAACTACGGCTTGCTGATCGCCGAGCTTGGGCTTGCTGGCGCGCGCGATCGTCGTGATCGGCAAGGACAAAACGATTCGCTACGTGCAGATCGTGCCGGAGGTCGCGCAGCGAACCCGATTACGACGCCGCATTGCAAGGCCGCCGCAGCCGCCGCCTAACGGGAGGCGATGCCGGACACCGTCCCCATTCTCGATTTCGGCGCGCAGTACAGTCAGTTGATCGCGCGGCGGACGCGAGAGGCGGGCGTCTATTGCGAGATCGTTCCCTACGATACGCCGTGGGACGCGCTGCAGCTGCGCGAGCCGACGCGCGCTCATTCTGTCGGGCGGTCCCGAGAGCACGCTTGCCGAAGGCGCGCCCGGACATGGATCCGGCAGATCGTCCACTCGGGCGTTCCGATGCTCGGGCATCTGCTACGGCATGCAGCTGCTCGCGCGCGATATCGGCGCGGAGCTGGTCAAACTCGATCACGCGGAGTACGGGCCGGCGACGCTGCAGGTTGATCAATCGCGAGACGCCGCTGTTCGAGGGCGTGCCGGATACGTCGCGCGTGTGGATGTCGCACGGCGACTCGGTCGTCACGTCTGCCGGACGGCTATCGCGCGCTGGCGTCAACGCAACGCTGTCACGTTGCGGCCATGGGCAACCCGGAGAAGCAAGATCTACGGCGTGCAGTTTCATCCCGAAGTCGTGCACACCGAGTACGGCCGCGCGGTGCTCGACAACTTTTTGCATCAGATCGCCGGCCTGTGGCAACGAGTGGAAGATGGAATCGTTCGTCGAGGCGCCGGTCGAGCGGATCCGCAAGCGCGTCGGCGACGCCGGGCGATCTGCGCGCTTTCCGGCGGCGTCGATTCGGCGGTCGCGGCGACGCTGGTCGCGCGGGCGATCGGCGAACGGCTGACGTGCATCTTCGTCGATCACGGACTGTTGCGCAAGGCACGAGGCCGACGACGTCGTCGCGGCGTTTCGCGACGTGTTGCACCTCAACGTGCGTGGCGGTCGACGCGCGCGAGCGTTTCTTGAGCAAGCTGCGCGGCGTCGAGGACCCCGAGGAAAAGCGCGTGACGATCGGCCACGAGTTCATCGAAGTCTTCGAGCGGAAGCGGCCAAAATTCCCGACGTCAGATATCTCGTGCAGGGCACGCTCTATCCCGACGTCATCGAATCGAAGACGCCGCAGAGCAAAGCCGGCGCATAAAATCAAGTCGCATCACAACGTCGGCGGCTTGCCCGAGAACATGAACCTCGAGTTGATCGAGCCGCTGCGCGCGCTGTTTAAAGACGAAGTGCGCGAACTCGGACGCGTGCTCGGACTTCCCGACGGCAATCGTGGAGCGGCAGCCGTTTCCCGGTCCCGGCTTGCGGTGCGCATCATCGGCGACGTCACCGCCGAGCGCTTGGAGATCGTGCGCGAAGCCGATGCGATCGTGCGCGAAGAGATCGACGGCGCCGCATCTCGATCCGCATCCGTGGCAGTATTTCGCGGTGCTGACGCCGGTCAAGAGCGTCGGCGTGATGGGCGACGGACGCACGTACGCCAACCTGATGGCGGTTCGCGCGATCACGAGCGAAGACGGCATGACCGCCGATTGGGCGCGATTGCCGCACGATCTGCTCGAGCGCATTTCGTCGCGCATCGTCAACGAAGTGCCCGGCGTCAATCGCGTCGCGTACGATATCACGACCAAACCGCCGGCAACGGTGGAGTGGGAGTAGCGCGTGCGCGTTCTCGTCGTCGGTAGCGGCGCGCGCGAAGACGCGCTATCGTGGCGGCTCGCGCGTTCGCCGTCGTGCGATGCGGTTTTTGCCGCGCCCGGCAATGCCGGCACGGCATCGCGCGGCGAGAACTGGCCGATCGCCGCAACCGACGGCAAAGCGCTGGCGCGAGCGCTGCCTCGATCGAGCGATCGATTTCGCCGTGCTCGGGCCGGAGACGGCCATCGCCGCCGGCGTCGGCGACCGTTTGCGCGAGGCCGGCATTGCGGTTTTTGGACCCAATCGCTCGGCCGGCCGTTTGGAATCGAGCAAAGTCTTTGCGAAACGCTTCATGGAGCGTCACGGCGTTCCAACCGCGCGAGCCGTGGTCGTGCATTCGCTCGCGCACGCGCGCAAGGCGCTCGAGAGTTGGCAGGGCGGGGTCGTCGTCAAAGCCGACGGTTTGGCCGCCGGCAAAGGCGTCGTCGTTGCGCCGAACGTCGGATGCCGCGCGCGACGTGCTCTCCGAGTGGTACGGCGGAACGATTCCGGGCGGCGGCGGCGACGTGCTGCTGGAAACGGTGCTCGCAGGACGCGAAGTCAGCGTGTTTGCACTGTGCGACGGCCGCGCGATCGTGCCGTTTGCCGCGGCGTGCGATTACAAACGCGCCGGCGACGGCGATACCGGACCGAATACCGGCGGCATGGGCGCGTATTCGCCGCCCGCGGATTTTCCCGACGATCTCATGGATCGCGTTCGCGAGGAGATCCTCGCGCCGGTGCTGCGCGGATTGCAGGCCGAGGGCGAAGAGTACGTCGGCGTACTGTATTGCGGTTTGATGTGGACGGCCGACGGGCCCGCGCGTCATCGAGTTCAACGCGCGCTTCGGCGATCCGGAAACGCAAGTGTTGATGCCGCGCATCCACGGCGATTTTGCGCGATTGCTGCGCTCCGTCGCCGGCGGCGCGGTCGACCCGTCGGCGATCACGATATCGTCGCAGCATTGCGTGGGCGTGGTCTTGGCGATCGCCGAACTATCCGCGCAGCAACGCGCCGCTTGAAGGATTGACCGCCGACGTTGCACTCGATAACGGCGGTCGCGCATTTTGGGGCAGCTCCACGGTGGCCGACGGAAACGTAAAAACGCCGGGTGGCCGCGTGCTTACGGTTACAGCCGTCGGGGATGACTTGAAAGCCGCTCGGGCATCGGCGTATGCGAACGTCAAGACGCTCGCCGCGCGACTCGGAAATGCAGCACTCACGTACCGCACCGACATTGGCGCCGTTCGGGGCACGTAAGTCAACGATGCTGTTTGTCAACAACGTGACCCGCGGGATAGATGACGGCCGTTTTTTTACGCGGGGTACGTTTCGCCGTTTCACCGGTGACCGGCGCCTAGGTTTTCAGGCCGAGCGCAGAAGTCAGCGCCGGATCGACGACGATGCCCCGGTCGCCGCTGCTCGCGGCGCCCAATCTGCAACCTCCCGACCGGAAAGAGGATAGTACAGCAGGTCATGGCTTATCGCTTTCAACCGCAGACCCCCTACGGCGGCACCATTGCGCCGGCCGTTCCGGGCAGTTCGATGCTGGCGCAGGTGCTCGGGATCACCGCCTTAGGTCTGTGCGTCACCGCCTTGGCGGCGTGGCTCTTCCAAGATGTCGCCTACGGACTCGGGCTGGTCGCGATGATCGTTGGCTTCATCTTATTGCTGACGATCAATGCGGCGCGACGTAACGAAGCGCTGTCGCTGGTCCTGTTCTACGCGTTTACGTTCTGCGAAGGCATCGGCATCGCGCCGGTAGTGCATCAATACGCCACGGCATTCGGCTCCGACGTCGTTGTCAACGCCGCCTTGACGACCGGCTTGGGCATGTTTGCGTTGGCGGCGATCGTCTATGCGACCGGACTCGATTTCCGGCGGTTCCAAGGCATTCTCATGGTTGCGCTGCTTGGGCTCATCGTGGTTGGCATCGTCTCGGCGTTCGTGCATTTCATTCATCCCCAGACCTACGCTTGGCTCACGCTGATCATCTTTGCAGGCCTGGTGCTGGTCGATTTTGCCCGGCTGCGAGCGGGCGGCGACGGGCTGACGCCGGTCCTCATGGCAACGAGCATCTATTTCGACGCGATCAACATCTTTCTCGCCTTGCTGCAGATTTTCGGCGGACGACGTTCCTCGGATTAAGCCTTACTGCTATAATGGTGTAAGATGTGCGGGATCACCGGGGTCTTCGCGCCGGGACGCGATGCCGCTCGCCTCGCGTTTTTTGCGCTCTACGCGCTCCAACACCGCGGCCAGGAATCCGCGGGAATCGCCGCAGCCGACGGCGGCACGATACGCTCGCACAAAGATATGGGGTTGCTCGGGGCGATCTTCGATGAGGAGATCCTTAGCGGTCTGAGCGGCCACGTCGCCATCGGCCACACGCGCTACTCGACATCGGGCTCTTCAATCGTCGTTAATGCGCAGCCGCTGCTCGAACGCACCGAGCTGGGCGATTTTGCCTTCGCGCATAACGGCAACATCACCAATACCGACGAGTTGCGCGCGGCGCTCGCGCCGACGACCGTGTTGCAAGCGACCTCGGATTCGGAAGTCATGGCCAAGTTGATCGTCGAGTCGAAAGGCACGATGATCGAACGCATTACGTCGGTATTGCAGAAGGCGCGCGGCGCCTACGCGATCGTCTTGTGCACGCAGAACGAACTCTACGCGTTTCGCGATCCTTGGGGCGTGCGTCCGTTGTGCATCGGGAGGCTTGCCGACGATGCCGGCTATGTCGTCGCCTCGGAGTCGTGTGCGCTGGGGACGATTGGCGCGCAGTACGTGCGGGAGATCGAGCGCGGCGAGATCGTGCGCATCGACGCGAACGGTTTGGAATCGCATCGCACGCCGGTCGACAGCGCGCAGCCGGCGCTCTGCATGTTCGAGTACATTTATTTCGCGCGGCCCGATTCGCGCCTCAACGAGCGCTCCGTCTACATGGCGCGCTACGAGATGGGCCGGATGCTCGCGCGCGAACATCCCGTCGATGCCGACGTGGTGATGGCGGTGCCCGATTCTGCGGTGCCGGGCGGGATCGGCTATGCGGCGGAGAGCGGTTTGCCGTATATCGAAGGGTTGATCAAGAATCGGTACATCGGCCGCACGTTCATCAGCCCCGATCAAGGGATGCGCTCGCGCGGCGTCCATTTGAAGTTCAATCCCGTGGTCGAGAATCTGCGCGATCAGCGCGTCGTCGTCGTCGACGATTCCATCGTACGCGGTACGACGACGCCGCGCATCGTTGCGCTATTGCGCGAAGCCGGCGCGAAGGAAGTGCATCTGCGCATCACCTCCCCGCCGATCAAGCATCCGTGCTATCTCGGCGTGGATATGGCGACGTACGACGAGTTGATTGCTGCCAACTATACCGTCGAGCAGATCCGGGAACGCACCGGCGCCGATTCGCTTGGGTATCTCAGTTTAGATGCCTTGATTGCGTCGGTCGGACGCAAACGCGAGGATATGTGTTTGGGATGCCTTATCGGCGAATATCCGAACGTGCCGGCAGCGCACCGGCTGCAAGCTGCGCCCGCATAGTCGAAAGGTCAACGTGGGAGATTCAACGCTTTTTATGCCGGCCAGCGACGAGGCATACCGGCAAGCGCGAGAGGATTTACGCTCCGCTGAAATGCAACTGCGCGACCGCATCGAGGAGGTTGCTGCGATGCGCCGCTCCCTGCCGCCCGGGCCGCAACTGCACGATTATGAGTTCGTCGAGGGCAGCAACCGCGTGCGGTTGTCGGAACTCTTCGCGTCTGGAAAACCGGATCTGATCTTGTATCATTTAATGTACTGGGCGGACGACGAGGAGTTCTGCAATATGTGCTCCGCGTGGCTCGACGGCTTCAACGGCGTCGTTCCGCATCTCATGCAACGCGTCAACTTCGTCATCGCATCGCGCGCGCCGTTCGACAAGCTCGGTGCGTGGGCGGAACGCCGAGGGTGGGACCGGCTGCGGCTGCTTTCGAGCGATTCCGATTTTGCCCGGGACATCGGTGCGGAAGATGAGGATGGCCGCCCCGATTCGACGGTCGTCGTCTTCTCCAAACACGGAGACGTCATCCGGCATAGGTATACGGCGCATTCGATGCTGGCGGATCGGCAACGGGGCATCGACCTGCTCTCTCCGATCTGGAACCTTTTGGATCTGACGCCGGAAGGGCGTGGAGACGATCGGTATCCATCGAACGAGGGTTTCGATAAGGCCGTCAGCGCGTTGCATAGCCGCTGAGGCGCGGCGGCGCGAACTATAACTTTAGGCTAAAGCACAGGGCCCCGGCCGTCAGCCTGGGGCCGTACGCTTGGCATCGTTTGAACCCAAGCCGTTCGTACATCGCGATTGCGCTCGTCATCGAGGGCATGGTATCGAGGTACATCTCGCGGTAACCGATTGCCCGCGCTTGCACGAGCAGCCATTCGATCAACGCGAGCCCCACGCCGCGCTGACGAAACGCCTCGCGGACGAACAAACGCTTCATCTCACACCGGTGCTGCGATAGCGGGCGTAACGCTATGCAGCCGGCGGCGGGTTGGATCCCGGTATCTTCGCCGGCGATGGCAAGTGCAAGGCGGCCTGCCGGCGGTGCATAATGCGCCCGGCAGCTCCGCAATTTCGCGGTCGAAGTTTTGGAAGCACGGGTCGAACGCAAACGCGCGCCAATAGTCGTCGAACAGCGTTCGAAGCTCGTGTAAGTGCACGTCCGTGCGAACCTCAACGACGCGGCCGCGCGGCGTCTCGTTACCCAATCGGCACGACCGGACGGTTCAAGGGCTTCATCTTTGAGGCGCTACAGTCCAACTGCGTGACCTTGGGAAACAGAATCTCGGCTCGGCGCCGCGCTTTGGGATGGTCGCAGAACGAGTTGGCGCGACGCGCGGGCGTGAACCATCCCACGCTCTTTAAAATCGAAGCGGATCAGCGCCTTAATCCTTCGATTAGCATCGTCGTACGCATCGCGCGCGCGTTGGGAACGACTGCCGAAGCGCTCTACGGTTGGGAGCGTGACGATACGCGCCTCATCGTCGAAGCTAACAAGAACGACAATGCTCGTGGATATACGCTCGCTCGGCAAAAAATCCGGCGAGGCCTTGCAAGCGCGTGCGAAGAGCTTTGTCGTGACGGCTCTCGAGCGTGCCGGGGCTACAGTTCGCGACGGCGCCCGCACGAGCGAGGACGTAGGGGAAGCACCGTCGCCGGCTCATGCCGCTCAACTGGCTGCTGGGGGTCTGGCGTTGGTTGAAGAGTTGCGCGCGATCCGCCGGCGGCTCGACGCGCTCGAAAGCCCGCGTCAGGGTCAAGAAGGACGCGCTCGAAAGCGCGCATCGCGATAACCAGCGGATCGGGGAGTCGTTCGTTTCAAACATCATGCGGCCAGCCTAACCGGGCACGGTGCCAGCAGGTCGGCACAGTGTCTTGCGCGCTGTAATCGCATAGCTGGTAAGTCCGGGAAACAGGCTCGTATAACGTCCGGTCGCGATGCACCTTACGCTTTATCGTAGAGTTTGAGCGCCAGCAACCCATGCGTCAGCGCCGCGCCAGCGCGCAACGCAGCGGCGATGTGCACCGTCTCGGCCAACTCCTCACGCGTCGCGCCGGCCTTTTTCGCGTTGCCGGTGTGAACGTCGAGACAGTACGGACACTGCGTCGTTAACGCGACGCCGATCGCGATCAACTCCCGATACTTGCGCGGGATTTTGCCATCGTCGCGGCCGACGGTTTTATCGAGTGCGACAAAGCCCTCAAAACCGGCGCTGTCGAGTTTCTTGAGTTCGGGGATGAGTGAAAGATCGCTGTGGTCGTGATAGTCGCTCATGGCGACTCCTTTCTCGAAAAAGCAGCAGTGCGGTTAGCCTGGAAAGTTGCGCTCGCGGACGTCGTCGGCAAACTGTTGCAACGCCGCCGTGGCCAGTTCGCCGATTTCAGCATAGCGTTTGGCGAAACTCGGCGAGTGCGGATACATGCCGAGGATGTCGTGGAGCACGAGCACTTGCGCGTCGCAATGCGGCCCCGACCCGATGCCGATCGTTGGAATCGAGAGCATCTCCGGTGATTTCGCGCGATATCTCGTAATCGACGACTTCGAGTACGATGGCGTACGCGCCGGCGGCTTCGACCGCACGCGCGTCGTCGATGAGACGGTCCCGATGCGTGCGCATCTTGAATCCCGGCCCGAGTCCGGCGGTCTGCGGGGTGACGCCGATATGTCCGACGACTGGAATGCCGGCACCGGTGATCGCACGGATGCGTTCGGTTTGATCGCGACCGCCCTCGAGTTTGACCGAACACGCGCCGCCCTCTTTGACAAGACGAATCGCCGAACGCAGCGCATCTTCATTACTGACCTGATACGAGCCGAACGGCATGTCGGCCATGACGTGCGCGCGCGTCGTCCCGCGCGCGACGGCTTGGCTGTGATGCAGCATATTGTCGAGCGTCACCGGCGTCGTTTCGTCGAAGCCGAGCACGACGTTGCCGAGGCTATCGCCGACTAACACGACGTCGATGCCGGCGCGTTCGACAAACTGGCCGAACGGCGCGTCGTACGCGGTCGCGACGGGGAAAAGTTGCTTTCCCTTACGGCGTTTGATCGCGCCAGCCGTGAGCCGCCGGATTGCAGGATTCTTCTCCGGCTCGTACGGACGCGCGCTATCGTTACGTCGGGTAACGGTCACTCACACCTTTGCTTCGGCCGCCCTTGCACCGTTGCCGCGCGCTTCGCTGGACGGATGACCGTTCGCCAGCGTTTCAACAAGCGCAACGAACGCGCGCACCGGGGTCCCCGTCGGTCCCTTCGCCTGCCATGCCGACTCAGTATCGAGGTAAGCCGTTCCGGCAATGTCCAGGTGAATCCACGGCGTCTTGTCGACGAACTCTTTCAAGAAGGCCGCAGCCGTCAGCGTGCCCGCCGCGCGACCGCCGGTGTTTTTGAGATCGGCGATATCGCTCTTCATCGCGGTGAGGTAATCGTCAAAGTACGGCATCTGCCAGTAGCGTTCGCCGGTGCTCTTTGCCGCGCCGAGGAACTGCTGGCCGAAAGCTTCGTCGTTGGTAATAGCGGCCGACGCTGCATGGCCCAAAGCAATGACGCATGCGCCGGTCAACGTGGCGGCATCGACGATCTTCGTCGCGCCGAGTTTATTGGCATAGCACAGCGCGTCGGCAAGAATGAGGCGGCCTTCGGCATCGGTGTTGATCACTTCGATCGTCTTCCGATTCATCGCGGTGACGATGTCACCGGGCTTCGTCGCTTTGCCGCCCGGCATGTTCTCGGTCGCCGGAACGAGGCCCACGACGTTGAGCTTTGGCTTGAGCGTCGCGATGGCCGACATGGCGGCGATCACGCCGGCGCCGCCGGACATGTCGTACTTCATGTCTTCCATGCGCTCGGCCGGCTTGATCGAAATGCCGCCGGTGTCGAACGTAATGCCCTTACCGACGAGCGCCAAGAGTTCTGTGCTTCCTGGATCACCGTTGTAGCGCAGCACGATAAACTTCGGCGGCTGCGCGCTGCCCGCCGCGACGGAAAGGAACGATCCCATGCCTTCCTTACGCGCCGCGTCTTCCTCGATCACTTGAATTTCGAGTCCCGTGCGCTGCGCGGCTTTCGTCGCTTCTTCCGCCAAGCGCGTCGGCGTCATATCGTTTGCCGGCGTGATCGCCAGACGGCGCGCGAGGTTGACCGCGTCGCCGAGGGCGGTGCCGCGTGCGATGCCGCGCTCGAGTTCGTTCTTGTCGAGGTCGCCGCTAAGCAGCGTTACGTCCTCGATTGCGATGCGGCGCTCGGGTTGCTCTTGATAGAGTGTCGTTTCAAACGAGCCCGTGATGGCGCCTTCGGCGACAAACGATGCAGAAGCCGCATCTTTTCCACCGGCCTCAGCCGGCAGGGCGATCGCGATTTGCGTTACATTACGGCGTCCGAGAAAACGTACCGCTGCGCCCGCGTAGCGCGCGAGCAGATATGGCTCGAACTTCGCGCGCTCGCCGAGCGAGATCGCGAGAATGCGTTGATACGGCTGGCCTTTCGCGTAGGCGAGAACGTGCTCGCCGAGACGGCCTTTGATCTCCTTGTTACGTAACGCGTCGGCGATGACGCCTCCAGCGACGGCATCAACGTCTTTGGCGACGCCGTCGAGCGCGCCATCGGAGAAAAACGGTACGACGAGTGCGCCGGCGCGTACCTGCGACGCCGCATCATGAGAGAGACGAACTTGCATGGTGAACCTTTCGAACGGTGAACTACTGACAGCCTATGGCGAAAAGCTGGGAGAATCCTCGTAGCGAGCGCATTCAAGCGGCGGATCGCTACGCCGAGGCGGGCGTCGACGTGGCTGCGGGCAACGAAGCGGTGGCGCGCTATCGCGACGTGCTTTCGGGATTTCGCCATCCCGATCAGCTCGATGCTTTCGGCGGTTTTGCGGGCCTTTTTCGCATGCCGGGCGACGCAACGCGCGCGCTGGTCGCGTCCACGGACGGCGTCGGTACCAAAATTCTGATTGCCGCCGAGTTGGGACGCTATGGAAGCGTGGGTGCCGACTTGGTGAATCACTGCGTCAACGACATTCTCGTGTGCGATGCATCACCGCTGTTCTTTTTGGATTACCTCGCGGTTGGACGGCTCGATGCCGCGATCGCCGCGGAAATCGTGGCCGGCTGCGCGCAAGCATGCCGGCGTCACGGCATGGCGTTGTTAGGCGGCGAAACCGCGGAGATGCCGGGCCTCTACGCGCGCGAACACTTCGATCTCGCGGGTACGATCGTCGGCATGGTCGATATGGAAGCACTCGAACGTTTGGGCGGCGTCGAACCGGGCGATGCCATCGTCGGATTGCCCGCAGTGGGCTTACACACCAACGGTTATTCGCTGGCGCGCGCGCTCATCGCGCGTGAAGATTGGAACGCGCCGTTCGACGGCGCAACGTATGCCGATGCGCTGCTTGCCGAACATCCATCGTACTACGATGCCGTGCGCATCATTGAAAAAGTCGCGCGCATCAAAGCGATGTCGCACATCACCGGCGGCGGTTTGCTCGAGAACGTCGCGCGCACGCTGCCGGACGGCGTCAAAGCGGTCTTCGAGCAACAACGCTGGAGCGTTCCGCCGATCGAGCAGGAGTTGGTTCGGCGCGGCGATCTCGGTGAGGAACGCTACCGCATCCTTAATATGGGCGTCGGCTACACGCTCGTCGTGCCGGTCGCGCAAGCGGCGGCAGCCGTCGCCGCCGTCGAGGGTGCGGCGGTCGTCGGATGGATCGAGTCGCGACGCGCGGACGAGCCGCGCGTCGTCATGCATTATTAGAGCGTCGTGACGGCGCTCCACAATCTCGTCGTCGATCTCGATGCGGACGACGGCGAGTCACTTGCAGCGCCTCGTATTGAAACGGCCGACGGACGAACGCTGGCGTGGATCGACGCAACGTTTGGCGGCTGGGGGAGCTCGGAAGCCGCGAACGGTTCCAACATCATCGAGCGCCATGGTGAAGCGCCGATCGGTTTCGTTACGGTCGAACAGCGCGGGCTGCGATTCCGCTGGCTCACGGGCGTCGCGCGGGAGCGCGGCGTCGGGCTCGTCGGCCCAATCGGTGTGGCGCCGGAGGAACGCGGTACAGGCATAGGCCGCCGCCTGCTGCGGATGGCGCTTCGAGTACTTCGCGAACGAGGTTTTCACCGCGCACTGATCCCCGCGGTGAGCGATGAACGTTTGGTTCGGTATTATGCGGATGCCGTTGGCGCGAAGGTCGTGGAAACGTTCGACCGTGAACTACTGCTCGCGCCGCCGCCGCGCATCTTAGTGCTCGCCTCGGGCAACGGTGGTAACTTTCAAGCGGTGATCGACGCACGCGATGCGGGCACGTTGCCCGTTCAGTTCGGTGGTCTCATTGTGAACGATGCCGGTGCGTATGCGGTAGAACGCGCACGCCGCGCCGGCGTAACCGTATCGGTCGTTGAGTGGGATCGCGGTGACGAAACCCGACGAGCATTTGATAAGAGACTGCTGCGCGCGGCGCGGCATTTTGAATCGGATCTGGTGCTATTACTTGGTTGGATGCATTTGCTTGACGACGAATTCATCGCCGCCTTTTCCGAACTGCTGAACGTGCATCCGTCGTTTCTGCCGATCGATCCGTATAGCGACGAGGTGACGATGCCGGACGGAACCCAAACGGGCGCCTTTCGCGGGGCGCACGCGGTTCGCGACGCGTTGCGCGGCGGAAGCCGTTGGGTGGGTGCGACGGTACATCGCGTAACGCGCGCGACGGATCGGGGGCCGGTGATGACGCGCTTTCCCGTAGCCGTTGCATCCGACGAACCCGACGAGGCGTTGATGCAGCGCGTTCACGAGGTCGAGCATAGGCTCGTACCGGCCGCGATTACCCGCTGGATGCTCGAACGGTGAGGCATGGCGCCTAGGTCCGACCACGTAACTGTCGAAGGTTGCCTTGACAAACAAGACAGCTGTGCGTCAGCGAGAGGAACGAGTTGAGATGAAACCATTGCCTCTCGGTGTTTTGGCTATGGGCGCGATGGGTGCGCTCCTGTCGGCCTGTTCGAGCGCCTCGAGCGTTCCTTGGTTTTCACCGGCCGCGACGGCGAGGGCGCCGTTTCGCAATGCGCACGGCGCCGGACCGGCGCAGACCTACCAGACCTTATACAGCTTCGTCGGCGGCGCTTCAGATGGGGCCGTTCCGCAAGGCGGCTTGATCAACGGACAATACGGTACGACGCTGTACGGCGGGGGCACGGGATGCGGCGGGCGCGGCTGTGGAACGGTGTACGAGTACGATCGGGACTCCGCAGCGGAGTCGATACTGTACAGCTTTGCCGGTGGTTCCGACGGGGCGAAACCGGTTGCGCGCTTGTTGTATGAGAACGGCGTGTACTACGGCACGACGACCGAGGGCGGAGGCGCATATTGCGGCGGCACCGGGTGCGGCGTCATCTTCGCCGTTACGCAGAGCGGCTCTGAGTCGATCCTGCACACGTTCCATGGGGGTTCCGATGGCGCGAATCCAACGTCGCGGCTCCTTCAGGTTGGTCAAACCTTCTACGGCACCACGACGCTCGGCGGAGGATCGGGATGCGGCGGACAAGGCTGCGGCACCGTCTACAGCATCACACCGTCCGGATCGTCGTATAACGTACTCTATCGGTTTGGCGGCGGCTCCAACGGCGCTCATCCTCGCGGAACGCTCATCGACAAGAGTGGCGTGCTCTACGGCACCACGACGCGCGGCGGCGGCTCGGGCTGCGGCGGCCCCGGTTGCGGGACCGTTTACAAGGTGACGACCGGAGGCAGTGAGGCCGTGCTGCACAGTTTCACCGCGGGAGCGTCAGACGGTGCGTATCCGTACGACGGTTTGGTGCTCTTTAGTAGCAAGCTGTACGGCACGACGCAGAACGGCGGCGCCAAGAGCGTCGGAACACTCTATAGCATCACGACGGGAGGTGTGGAGAGCCTCCTCTACAGTTTCGGTGGAAGCCCGAACGACGGTGCGAATCCGACTTCGTCCGTGCTCGCGTACAATACAACGCTCTACGGTACGACGCAGCGCGGCGGGTCGTCCGATCAAGGAACGCTCTACAGCTATGCCGTGACGACGACTCCCGTTGAGAGCGTCCTGCACAGTTTTGCCGGCGGTTCCGACGGAGCATTCCCGTATAGCGGCGTGATACAAGTCCAAGGCACGCTGTACGGCACCACCATGCGAGGCGGCCTCTACGGGTGTTACGGCTACGGCGGTTATGGCTGCGGAACGATCTATTCGTTGACACCGTAAGCAGCAGGTAACGGCGCGGCACCATGCTCGGGCCAGTGCTTTTCGCAATCGCATTTTGCGGATCGCTCTTTTCCGGAGCGGTCGACGCAAAGGCCGAGGCGATCGTTTCGGCTATGACCCCGCCCGAACGACTGGCGCTGCTGCTCGGCGCGACCGGAACGCGCATGCGCGATGGCGTTCCCACCGGCGCGGTTGGTTCGGCGGGATACGTTCCCGGAATACCTCGACTCGGCGTACCGGCTCTGCAAGAAAGCGACGCGAGTCTGGGCATCACCAATCCCAATAACCGCCGGCGCGGCGATGTCGCAACCGCATTTCCGTCGGGCCTTTCGCTCGCGTCCACGTGGGACCCAGACGTTGCCTATCGCAATGGCGCCGTCATCGGCGACGAAGCGTGGCGCAAAGGCCTCAACGTCCTTTTGGGTCCCGGTTTGAATCTGGCGCGGGATCCACGTAACGGGCGCAACTTCGAATACCTTGGCGAGGATCCGCTGCTGGCCGGAACGCTTGCCGGCGAAGAGATCTGCGGCGTTCAAGATCAGCACGTCGTCGCAACGATGAAGCATTTTGCTTTGAACGATCAAGAGACCGGACGCAACGTGCTTTCTGCGGACATCGCCGATGCCGCGATGCGTGAAAGCGATCTGCTCGCCTTCGAGCTGGCCGACCGGGACGGACATCCTGGCGCCGTCATGTGCGCGTACAATCGGGTGAACGGTGCGTACGCCTGCCAAAATGCCCATCTCTTGAACGACGTCCTCAAGCGTGACTGGTTATTCCCGGGCTGGGTCTTGTCGGACTGGGGCGCCGTTCATAGCCTCGAGTCTGCAACCAACGGTTTGGATCAGGAGTCGGCGGCCGATAACGACGCGGCGCAGAGCGGAGCAGAGTTCTTTGGTGCGCCGTTACGGGCGGCACTACGCGCGGGATCTTTCTCATTATCGCGACTGCGCGACATGGACGTGCGCATCGTGCGCGCGATGCTCGCCGTTGGGCTCTTCGATCATCCCGCGACGCGCTCGCCGATTGATTATGGTGCCCACGCCGTCGCGGCGCTCGACGCCGCCGAACGCGGAATCGTGTTGCTGAAAAACGACGGCGTATTGCCGCTGGGGCCCAACGTGCACCGCATTGCCATTATCGGCGGACACGCCGATGACGGCGTACTCTCGGGCGGCGGTTCTTCGCGAGTGAGTCCGGTCGGCTTCGCTTTATCCGTACCGCTTGGCGGCGAGAATGCGACCGCGTTTTACGTGCGCTCGTCGCCACTTGCCGCAATCCGATCGCTCGCACCACATGCTGCGATAAGCTTTCTCAATGGCGTCTATCCGAGCATGGCGGCCGCTCTCGCCAAGCACGTGGACGTGCCGATCGTTTTTGCCACGCAGTGGCTTTCCGAGGGAAGCGACGCTCCAAATCTGACGCTCCCTGACGAACAGGATGCGCTCATCGCTGCCGTCGCCGCCGCCAATCCACGGACCATCGTCGTCCTCGAGAGCGGCGATCCGGTAACCATGCCGTGGCTCGACCGCGTCAGTGCAGTTCTCGAAGCGTGGTACCCCGGACAACGCGGCGGCGATGCAATCGCCAACGTGCTCTTCGGACGAGTCGACGCAACGGGCCGTTTGCCGATCACATTCCCGGCCGGCGACGCGCAGCTCGCCCATCCTCGCGTTCCCGGGTTGGACTCACTGATTGCGAAGTGGGCAAATGGCGAGTACGGTTTAGAGCCGTTCTCCGTGAGCTATTCGGAAGGCAGCGACGTGGGCTACCGCTGGTTTGCGAAGCAGCAATTAGCGCCGCTCTTCGCGTTTGGTCACGGCCTGTCGTACACGACGTTTCAATATAGCGATTTCAAGCTGAGCGGCGGCAGCACGCTCACGGCGCGATTCACCGTCACCAACACCGGAATGCGTGCCGGTACCGACATGCCGCAACTCTACCTGACGCGGCGCTTGGGCATGCAGAATATGCGGCTGCTCGGATGGGCGAACGTTTCTCTGCGGTCCGGCGAGAGCCGCCGCGTGAGCATCGTTGCGGAACCGCGCATCCTCGCCGATTTCGATACGACCGCCGATGGGTGGACGATTCAGGGAGGCCCATACGAAGCATCGCTTGGTGCGGCGTCAGACCGGTTAAGCGCGCATGCTGTCGCGTCCATTACGGCGCAAACTCTCCAACCGTAGCGACGCGTTCTTTGGTGGAGGCAAGGAGACTCGAACTCCTGACCCTTACGCTGCCAGCGTAATGCTCTACCAGCTGAGCTATGCCCCCATGGCGACGGGCCTTATTCTTCCGGAGCCGGTGCCGGTCATCCTCACGACGGCAAAGGATGCCCGCCCTACTCGCGCCTAACGCTGGCGGGTCGCGGGGATGTAGCTCAGCTGGTAGAGCACCTGCTTTGCAAGCAGGGGGTCAGGAGTTCGAGCCTCCTCATCTCCACCAAAAAACGATATCACGCAGCCAGGGTCGCGCGAGGCATTACGCCCGCATCATTACCTCGGCCACATGAAGACAAACAAAGCCGACGCGCAAGCGTCGTTGCTTTCACGTTGGCTAAAGGAAAGTGTTCGAGAAAAAGACCCGTACTCAGGGCTTGCGCTGGGAAACAACAACATCGCACCGCTCACCGACATCGTGGGCAGCAACACCGAACTCTGGCTTCCCGACGGCGGCGCCGTTCACTAACGAAAGCCTCGCGGATTAAAGTTGGCGCTACTTCGATACTTGCACGACGCTGATCGGTAATCCCGAGCCGCTCAACGTCGCGATCGAATCGCCGCCGCCAGGATACTTGAAAACTGGTGCGTCGGCCAGACCTGCATCCGCGCAGAAAACGTACGGTTGCGCGATCCACGTGCCACTGCAATCAGAGGTGCCCGTTAGCTCCACGGTACCCTTGAGCGTGGCGACGTCGTCCGCGATCGCATAGCGATAGATCGCGCCGCCTTCCTGGTCGTTGACGGTCACATATTTGCCATCCCATTGCACCGAGCCGGGAAACTTGATGGTGTTGGGAAGGGATACGTTTTCGAACGTTTTGCTGCCGGCTGCCATTTCGACCAGTGCTGTGCTTTCTGCAGTTACACCATCCACGAAAAGATCGCCCTTCGCGTCGTAACCGTCGAAGTACGTTTCCGCGAGCCCATCTTCGACGGTCTCGCCCTTTTGTTTGCCGCCCTTGAAAAGGATGACGGCGCCTTCGCCCAGGAGCGTGACCGCAATATCGCCGTTCGTGGAGTTGACGGCGCAGCCGGCAGGTTCGCCACTGTCGCTGATGCTCAGCGTCTTTATCAGCTTTTTGCCGTTATAGGTGTATTCGGCAAGATCGTTGTTGCCGGAGTTCACGATCCAAAAGGTACTTTTGCCGCTCGTGCATTCACCCTGCGCATCCGTACCGGAAATCTCGCCGATGGGGCCGGTGCCCTTGGGGTAATCGTATTCGACCGCACCGTTACTGCTATAGAGCGTCGAGACCCATTGATAGACATTCGATTTCGGAGCCTTTCCCGGCACGAACTGCAACGGTGGCACGTCTGCGCTATGCCGCATCGTCGATACCGCCGGGCCGCCGGGGGGCGCGGCACTCGACGCCTCCGGCACGGAAGACGCTGCCCTGCAACCCGCAAACGCGACGGCGATCGTTGCAGCGATAAACATTTGAGGGACTCTCGTCGTGCGCATCACATGCTGCTCCATAGTATGACGATGGGGAGGCGTTCGCGCCGCCTGCCGGTGCAGTGGTATTCTGATTTGCCGTTTCGCATCCCGCGGGGCCCGACCCCAGCGGAAAGTCATTTCTGCTCGGTCGCGAAACGCCGCTGCCATGAGTTCAGTTCGCGTGTTGGCCGGAACGCGCAAAGGTGCGTTCATTTTATCGTCCGACGGGACGCGACGAAAGTGGATGATCGAGGGCCCCTTCTTTGGCGGCTGGGAGATCTACCACCTGAAAGGATCGCCCGCCGATCCCGACCGCATCTACGCGTCTCAGTCCAGCGGCTGGTTCGGGCAGATCATCCAGCGCTCGGACGACGGCGGCCGCACCTGGGAGCCGATGGACAATCGCTTCGTCTACGACGGCGACGCGGGAACGCACACGTGGTACGACGGCACGCCCCATCCTTGGGAGTTCGCGCGCGTGTGGCATCTCGAACCGTCGCCGTCCGATCCCGATCTCGTCTATGCCGGCGTTGAAGATGCGGCGCTCTTCGTCACCCGCGACGGCGCCAAGAGTTGGAACGAACTGCCGGCGTTACGCAAGCACCCGTCGGGACCGTCGTGGCAGCCTGGCGCGGGCGGCCTTTGCCTGCACACAATTTTGATCGACCCGCGCGACCCCCGGCGAATCTACGCGGCCATCTCCGCTGCGGGTGCGTTTCGCAGCGACGACGCAGGCGAGAGCTGGCGGCCGATCAATCGCGGATTGAAGTCGAACAGCATTCCGCAGGAAGAGGCGGAGGTCGGGCACTGCGTACATCGCATCGCCATGCATCCCAGCGCTCCCGACGTGCTCTACATGCAGAAACACTGGGACGTCATGCGCAGCACCGACGGCGGCGAGCAATGGACGGAAGTGAGCGGTAATCTTCCGAGCGATTTTGGTTTCCCCATCGCCGTTCACGCGCACGAACCGCAAACAATCTACGTCGTGCCGATCAAGAGCGACTCGGAACACTTTCCACCCGATGGAAGACTGCGCGTCTATCGCAGCCGCAGCGGCGGCGATGAGTGGGAAGCGCTCACCCAGGGCTTGCCGCAAGAGCACTGTTACGTCAACGTGTTGCGCGACGCCATGGCGATCGACGAACTCGACGATTGCGGCGTCTATTTCGGAACGACGGGCGGCCAGGTGTATGCGTCGCCTGACGGCGGTGATTCCTGGACCGCCATCGCCCGCGACTTGCCCGCGGTGCTCTCCGTCGAAGTGCAAACGCTGCAGTGATTCGGGTGATCCTTCCGGCGCACTTGCGCACACTTGCGCGCGTCGAGGGTGAAGTGACGGTCGACGTGCCAGGGGACGTGACCCAATGCGCGGTGCTCGATGCGATCGAGTTACGTTTCCCGGTGCTCTGCGGCACCATCCGCGACCATACGACCAAACAGCGCCGGGCATTTATTCGCTTTTTCGCCTGCGAGCAAGATCTCTCGAACGAGCGTCCCGATGCGCCGTTGCCGCCGCGCGTCGTCCAGGGTGTCGAACCGCTGCTAGTGGTCGGAGCGATGGCGGGCGGATGACTACGCGCCGACTCGAAGCCTTCGTGATGAAGCGTCTGCTCGTCGTCTGCTCGTGCGTCGCGCTCTTCGGTCAGTTTCACCGTGTCGCCGTGCCGACCACCCCGCCGAGCATGCGAGCGGTCTTGTCGGCGTCGTATGCCGTGCGTTCGTTGAGTCACGTCGGGTTGTCGCCGGATGGCCGATTCGTTGCATGGCAAGAGAGCGGGCAGGATCCGCGCCGTCCGCTCACGTCAGAGGTGAGGAATCTTCTCTACGTCGCGAAGACGGGCGGCGGAAGACGCCGGGCGCTCACAGCCGGCGATGCCGTTTCGGTGGATGAAGAATCGCCCGTCTGGTCGCCCAACGGGCGCAGCATCGCGTTCTTATCCGACGCCCGCTCACCAAAACAGTTGCAACTGTTCGTCGCCGGCGCACGCGATCTCAAACCGCGTCAGCTCGGCAAGCTCGACGGCGACGTAGCGCGCCCCACCTGGTCGCCCGATGGCCGCAGCATCGCAATCCTCTACATTCCGAATGCCCATCGGCTCGCCGGTGCATTGGCACCTGGCGCTCGCGACGTCGGCGTGATCGGTGAAGTGACCGACGAACAGCGGCTCGCCTTGATCGACGTGGCGACGGGCGCATTGCATTTCGTCACGCCGCCCGATACGTACGTTTACGAGTACGATTGGTCTCCCGAAGGTCGCCAATTCGCGCTAACGTATGCGAAAGGGAACGGCGACAACAACTGGTGGATCGCGCGTTTGGCGCGCGTCGACGCCAACGGCGGCGCGTTGCACGATCTCTTCTCGCCACGTTTCCAGCTCAACGATCCGCAATGGTCGCCGGACGGCTTGCAAATTGCGGTTATCGGCGGCATCATGAGCGATTTCGGATCGACCGGCGGCGATGTGTATCTCGTCGACTCGAGCAGCGGCAGTGCGCGCGACGCCACGCCAAAGGCGGCGTTCTCCGTACAATCGCTGCGGTGGAACGACGCGTCGAGCCTCGATCTCGACGTGCACGTTTCCGGTGCGATGCGGCTTCTTCGTTGGAGCATCGCGACGGATTCGCCGCAGTGGTTGACCAATCGTGACGAAGCGCTGTGGAGCTGGTCGTCGGCGCGCAGTGGAACGGTGTTGGCAGCGGTTCGAGCGTCGTTCGACGATCCGCCGGAACTCTGGGCCGGAACGCCCGGCGCTTTGCGTCAGATCACCCGCAGCAACGCGCGCGCGGTGCGCTTGTACGGCAAGGCGGTTTCCCTGCATTGGAAGAGCGGCGGTTACACCGTTCAAGGCTGGCTTATTTATCCGCTCAACTTTACGCCGAGCCGGCAATATCCAATGGTAACGATGATTCACGGCGGTCCGTCCGCAGAAAGCGTTCCAGGATTCGGCAATCGCAACATCAGCGCGCTCTCCTCACGCGGCTACTTCGTTTTCGAGCCGAATCCGCGCGGCAGTTTCGGCCAAGGCGAAGCGTTCACGCGCGCCAACATCAAAGACTTCGGATACGGCGATTGGCGCGACGATCTTGCCGGCATCGACGCCGCCGTCGCGGCAGCGCCGATCGATCCGCATCGGTTGGGGTTAATGGGCTGGAGTTATGGCGGCTACATGGCGATGTGGGCCGAGACGCAAACCGATCGGTTCAAAGCGATCGTCGCCGGCGCGGGCATCGTCAACTGGCAATCGTATTACGGTCAGAACAAAATCGACCAGTGGATGATTCCGTTCTTCGGCGCATCGGTCTACGACGATCCCGGCGTTTACGCCCGCAGCTCTCCGATCACGTTCATTACGCACTCACAAACGCCGGTACTGATTCTCCAAGGCGAGCGCGACGAAGAGGTGCCCGCGCCCCAAGCCTTCGAGTTTTGGCACGCCATGAAGACGCTCGGCGTTCCCACAAAGCTTATCGTCTATGCCGACGAGGGCCACGGCCCGCGCAAGATCGGCAATCAGATCGACATTCTCCAGCAGACGGTGTCCTGGTTCGATCGCTACCTGTCCGGCTGACGGCCAATGCCCCATAGGAGGGCGCCACTCGGCGTGTAACTCCCTGCTTCCCTTTCGTGCTACAGGAGGTGCTCTCATGATCGGAACTCCGCGTCGTGCCATCATCGTCTCGACTCTTTTTTTCATTGCGGGTTGCAGCGGCGGAACGTTCTCTCAATCACCGTCGTTGGCGCCCCAAACGGCAAACGCAGTGGTTCATCGGGGCGTTCCATTCGCACTCCCGATGATGCGCACGCTGGTGCGTCCGCAAACGTCTGGTACGTATTCAACGAAGAAATCGTTGGTTTTCGAGGGCGATCAAGAAGAAGCGGCGGTCAACATCTATCAAACATCCGCGCTGCCCAAAAATCCGTCACCGATTGCGACGATTCACGTGCAAACCGGATGCCCGTACGGACTCGCGGCCGATAGCTCCGGAACGCTCTACGTCGCGGATAACTGCGCAACCGGCGATGTTGAAGAGTACCCTAAAGGCTCAACTACGATGAAGACGGCCATCACCGACGGCATCAGCTATCCCTTGGGACTCGCCATCGATTCCAAGCAAAATCTGTACGTATCGAACTACCCGGCCGCCATTACCGTGTATGCGAAGGGCAGCACGACACCGTCGGAAACGATTACCGGCGGCAGCTTAGCGAATCCGTTCGGGCTGGCAATCGACAAAAGTGGAAACCTTTATATCGCGGACTTCGGCGCCGCTGCCATCCTCGAGGTGAAAGCGGGGACGACGACCGTTATCAATTCGGGACTCACCGGAGTGGGAGAACCGATCGGACTGGCCATCGACGAAAAGACCGGCTACCTCTGGGAAACCGGCGGCGAGGACAACATCATTAACGTTTACGACCCTAGCAAAACGAGCGGGCCAATCGAGGAGTTTGGCGGGAACGGTAACCCGTATGCAATCAGTCTGGAAAACGCCGGTAAACCGAAGGGTGAAGTCGTCGAGTCCGACACTGACACGAAGGCAGTGTACGCGTACAAACCCAACAAGTACAAGCCGTACGCCACGCTGACGAATGGCGTCGAGCTTCCGACCGGCTTACTCATCGCCAAACCGTAAAACATACCGTCTCCTTCGAAACGGGCCCGTCTTCAATGGGCCCGTTTCTCGGAAGGTGAGCGCGGTGAACCGTTTGCAGGAGGTTGCCGAAGTTGGCAGCACTCCGAAGAGCCTTAAGGAGGATACTCATGCGTTTCTCGACTTCTCACATTGGAGCCGTCGCACTGGCGATGGTATTTACGGCATGCTCAGCAGGCGGCGGGATCTTAAACCAGGCCGGCTCGGTGCCGAATGCAGGCAACGCACACGTGCCGATAAGCTTGGTGCCGGATTGGAAGCATCCCGTTGGGGTGCAGCGCTTGCGGCTTGGGTTCGTCTACCCCGATAAGAAAGCTGCGGGCGGCCTCTACGGCAGCGAATTTTATGGCCCGGGATCCAGCGAAGGCCTTATCAACGGATATCCAAATCCAAACAGCAAAAACGGCAAGCCTACCTGTACCATCGACGGGTACGCGATCAACGGTTGGGGTATCGATACCGCCGGCGATCTGATTCTCCCGGGGAACATCGTGAGTAATGCCGAGCCGATGGTCAATGTCTATCAAGGTCCCGGACTCTGCGGAAAGCTGCTGGGGTCGATTACCGACAGCATCGGTCAAGCGGCCGACGCGAAAAGCTTCAACGCAGTCAAAGACAACATTTACATCGGCAACCTGGAGAGTACCAGCGCGGGAACGGGCAACATCGTGATCTGCTCCCTGAAGAAAAAACTCTGCGGAACGACGGTGTCGAGTTCTTTGATTACCGGCTATGGAGCGGGCGTGGCCATCGATACGAAGGGCGATTGTTGGATGTCTGGGGCGACACAGACCATTACCGGTTTTGTCCTCGTGTACTGGAAGGGCTGTAAAGGCAAGGGCGTCGCGGCGACCGGTACCAAGAACTCCCAGTTCGGCGGTCTGTTCTTCGATACCAAGGGCAATATGGTCTCGATCGATGCAACGGGCATGGTGTACGTCTATAAGGGCTGCACTCCGAAGTGCACACTCGTAAGCTCGTCCAAGCTCAAGGGTGCGTCAATCTTCGGCAATCTCAACGCGGCCGGCAATGAGTTGGTGCTCGGCGACACCGATAACGAGCAGATCGACGTGTACAAATATGCGCCTACGGGTGTGAAGTACATGTATAGCTTCAATAATGGCTTGACCGGGACGCATGTCGAAACCGGCGGCTTCGATCCGACGAACAAGCAGCTCTAAATCGACCGCGCGAATCGTAACGAGCATGAAACGAGCCCGCTTCCGCGGGCTCGTTTTTAATTGATACTGGGCCGTCCTGGGGTCGAACCAGGGACCTCATGCTTATCAAGCATGCGCTCTAACCAGCTGAGCTAACGGCCCAAGAAACGCGGCGTCACCTATACGCGGCGCTTTGCCATACGTCCTATCGGCAAGCTGCGACGACTGGCAGAACGGCAGGCGCGACGCCGGTCTCTTTATCCTGGGTGCCCTGCACCGCCTTTGCAAGCGCGCCTGGTTCCGTAACCGGAACATGTCCGGGCGTCTGGCACCGCTTGCAGGCGGTCTTTCACTTGAGCGAGCGCTTTTTGCTCGTCCGTCGTGGGGTTTGCCACCAAGAAGGCGAGCGCCGCCGTCCCTAGATTAGCGCGATCCATTTCTTGGTAATTTCGTCTTCGTTCTTGAGCTGTTCCATGAGCATCGCTTGCAGTATTGTGTGCTCGCGAAGAATTTCGGCGCGTTCCGCCGCGTCAAAGTCGAACGCCTCGTGTTGTGCGGCGATCTGCGCCTGTTCTTCGGGACTGAGATCCGACGTCGGATCCGTGCCGCCGCGGGGTGCGGCGAGAATGCCGCGCGCCGCGACGGCACGTTCGGAACGCGTTGACGAAAGCGGCGCGGCGGTCATTCGGTGATGGATTGGATGAACTTCTTCGTGATCGAGTCGTCGGTTTTACGTTGCTTTGCGACAGGGCCAACTGCCAGCTTCCCGCGGGAAGCTGGGTCGGCGTAAAGGCCTCTAAACGGTCCGCTTTCGGTGAGGACCCCATCAACGGCGCTGGCGAGTTCTTGTTGCAGCTCCACCGATGTCCCTATCCAGAGGTCTGGCAGTTCCTCGAGCAGTTCAGCAAATGAGCACGACGTTTGAACCAATGACGCCGCTTGTGCACGCATTGTTCGCGCGGCCTCCCGCGCGGCTTCGGCGCGGCGCCTTTGATCCTCCAGTGTTGCAAGGCGGACCTGAAGCTGCTGGGCGTCAAGGTGTGCTTCCTCGGCAAGCGTCCACGCCCGTTGGATGCGTTGCTCCGCCTCGACCACGCGGCGGCCCGCATCGCGTTCGACGGCGTCCCAGTCGGTGGCTGGTGTGTCGTTTGGGACTGGATCGACGAGTGCGGGAAGGGCGCGCAGCGAGTGCAGTAACTGCAGGAAGTCGCCTTCGAGCATGTCCGCACGATGCGCGGGATGGGACGTTTGCCCGACATTGAGCGTATGGTGTCGGCAGATGTAGTACCGCGTCCGGTACTGCCCGCTGCCGGAGCAATGGCCGCTCAGGCGCTTGCCACAGGTGCACCGCACGGCGCCGCCGAGGGGCCAGTTCCAGTGCTTGGGAGCGCGCGCCCGGAAATCGCTTTGGCGGGCCGCCTTGGTGCGCTGCCACTGATCCTCGGATACCACGACAGTGCGCACCGTCTTGGATTTCAAGAGGCTCTTGATGCTCGAGGCGCCCCAGCGATAGGGCTTGTCGCTCCCATCGAGCATGCGCTTTGGCGGTGCGTTCGCCTGCGCCCAGCGTGCTAAGCGCGTATAACCCCAGCGTTGCTCGCCCAGTCGAAAGATTTCGCGAACGATGTGCGCCTCGGGCTCAAACGGGACGGCCTTGCCATCGACCAGGATGACCCCGTACGGCACGGTCCCAATGTGTTTGCCTTCCGCCCGACGGCGTGCGTGGACGGCCTTCCATTTGTCAGAGCGCGCCGCGTTCTCCATTTCGGCAGTGACCAACTCGAAAATAGGTCGTAATGAATCGAGCGCGGTGTCGAGCTTAACGTCGCCATCTTGACGCGTATGCAGCAGAACGCCCAGCTTGCGCAAACGCGCAACGGCAGCGATGCAATCCAGCGCCATGCGCCCCACACGGTCGATCCGAATCATGAGAACGCGCGACGGGCGCGCTGCTCTTGGCGTTGCTGACAGTTCATTGATGAGCGTGTCGAGCAGCTCGCGCGTCCCTTTGGCACCGGAACCCACGCCCGCGAACTCGCGCGTAATGACCCAACCGTTCCGGTGCGCGGTATCGGTTGCCCATTGGCGCTGATCTTCGAGCGTCGCTTCTTGGGGCGACGAGGATACGGCGGCGTACAGCCACGCCGCCGCGGATGCTGGTGGTGGCTTGCGATTGTTCATTGTTAGTTCGTCGCCAGCGAAACGAGCAGCATTGAGGGGCCCACCATGATCTTGATGCCGTTGGGGACATCGACACATTCCACATCGACCCAACTCCATACGGCGACGATGGTGCGGTGACTGAGATCAAAACGAATCGTGGGCGACGGAAAGATGCACGCCGTGCGTTTGGGGCGGCGCTCGGGCGACGGCCGCATCGCGGGTTTATGGACGGAAATGCGATTGGGGTCCAAGATGTTCTCCTTATGCTCGAAGGGCCGTGACCACGAACGTGTGTTCGTCGGGTAATCACGAGGTAGTGTCTGTAGACCCCGTGTGGCGGCGGCGGTTTCAGCCACCAGGCCGCGATGTGCCCCGGCTCGGAGGCGGCTTGCCGTTGGGCACGTTGTGCGCTTGGCGAATCGCTCGCGCGACCTGCGCCAGCCGCAGCACGGCCGGTGTCATGGCGACGATGACGAGTTGACCATCTGGGCCGCAGGCCGGGCCCACGACGCCGTCGAGCGTCGTTTCTTTGTCGGTGGAATTGTTGCGGGTAACACGCATGGACCCGCCGGTACAACGACGCGCCGCGCTGGAATCGAGCCGTGTCCGCGGCAAGGAGCGAGGCTATCGCAGGAGCGGGTATGCTGGCATGTTTCTAACGTGCTGAGCATGCTAGTCGTCGGACGTGGCAAATGGGCTCAAAGCTCGGGCGCTCAAGAATCGGCAACCTGGATGGCCAACGCTTCGTGGAACAAATGAGTCGCTTCGGGGCTCGAGCGGATGGCCGCCGCAAGACGTAACGACTGTTCAAGCTGATTTTTTTCCGGGTCCGAACGTTGATCGATTGCGAACCGCTGACCGTATTCTTGGGGAAAGCGGCGCTCGAGTAGCCACAGCGCCTCGGTAGCACCAGGACCGCCGGTGAGTGCCCGAGTTGTGAGATTGCGAACAGCCTCGGCTGTGGCGCAACGCACTGCAAGCGCAAAGTCAGCGAAGCGGTATATCCCCTGCTCGCCCTTCGCGAGCCAGCTGTGAAAGGTACACTCATCGATGCCTTCCCTTTCCGCGGCATACTTCGCTGGCACCGCAATGCGCAACGCCGCGAGAATGCCCGCTTTCACAGCCGCCGTAAGCGTTTGTCCCGCCGGCCGTCCGCAGCGACCGGAGGTGCCCTTTGGCGTGGATGCGCTCAGCGTACCGTCAGCGATTATCGACGTTGCGCTTCGGTTGAGGGAAGCAGTGGCGATGGCGACTGCTTCGTCGTATTTGCGTTGCGCCTCGGGCTTCCACTGAGTCGGTTCGGCGTCGCGCTGCTCGTTTTCGAAGCGACGCTGTGCCTCACGCGTTTTGCTCGTCGCGACACGACGGCCATATTCACGGGGGAAGCGCCGCTCCAATATCCCCAGTGCTTGTGCCGCACCAGGGCCACCGGCCAGCGCCCGCGCGGTTAAGGTACACACGGCCTCAGCGATCGCACGACGTACCGCGCGCGCAAAACCGGCGTAGGGCGGTATTTCCTCGACGCCCTTCTCGAGCCAATAGTAAAACGTTCGTGGACTTATGCCGACGATGTTGGCGGCATGATTCGGAGCGACCGACAGCCGAAGCTCAGCACACAGGCGTTCTTGGATCGCGGGCGTGAGCTTCTCTGGGGTTCCCACCGGCCGGCCGCCGTGACCCGCCCTTTCCTTACGCGACATGGCGGCGCTGCGCTTTTCGTCCGGTAAACGCTTCCCAGCGCTGTACCGCAACGTCGACATAGAGTGGATCGAGCTCGATGGCATAGCACCGACGGTCGAGCACTTCGGCGGCGATCATCGTCGAGCCCGAGCCACAAAACGGCTCATAGACCACGGCGCCGGATGCGCTACCATCCTCCATGAGTTGCTGAAGCATTTCGACGGGTTTCATGGTGGGATGCAGCTTAGAGATCTTGGGCCGCGGATATTCCAAGACGTTGTTGCGCTTAAACCCACCATAGAAGCGATGGCGCTGCGGCCACCCGTAGACAGTGAACTCGGCGCGCTCCTGTTGCTCAGTGCTAGGAAATCCCATGGCGACAAGCTCCGTACGCTGGTTGTAGTCCTTGCGTGAGAGCACCGGCGAGTTCTTGACCCAGATGAGATAGTCGCCCCACGTGAGCCCAGCGTCATCCAGCGCGAGGCGAAGGTCGTGGATGTGTGCACTCGACATAAAGATGAAAAACGTCGCAGGGTCGGCCCACGGCACCACCTGTAGGAAGCGCCCAAACCAGACGCGATAGTCGTGCTCGGCATCCGAGGCAATATCGCGATACATTGCAGTGCCGATGCCCCGTTTGGCGAGATAGCGCGTTTTGCCGACGTAATCGACCCCGTACGGCGGGTCGGTCAGCATGAGATCCACTCGCTCGTCGCCGCATACCGCAGCAACCGCCTTTACATCGGTGCTATCGCCGCAGAGCAGTCGGTGCCGACCAAGCGTATAAAGATCACCCCGCGCGGTCGTGGGTTTGGATGGGAGCGCCGGAGCGTCGTCGGGATCGCCCGCAGACTGAGGCGCGACGCGGTCGAGGAGTTCGGCGAACCGGAGCTCGGCGAAGAGCACCTCATCGTCGCGCTGGATCGCTTCCAGTAACGCCTCCAGGCCGTCACTGAACGTGCCGGCGAGAGCCGTGGAGTTTAACGCGATGTTGAGCGCCCGCTCCGAGCGTTCGTCGAGGTCGACAACCACCACGGTGGTTTGCCGAACCTTTTTGGCCTTGAGAATCTTCAGGCGTTGATGCCCGGCGACGACAAGGCACGAACGCTTGTTCCAAACGATCGGCTGAACATCGCCGAATCGTTCGAGGGACTTCGTGAGGGCGGCCATAGCGGCCGGAGCGATGCGGCGCGGATTGTATTTGGCGGGGTTAAGCAGCGCGATGTCCATCGTCGCGATCTCGTGGCGTGCAATGTTTCCTGACATAATGCGGGCCTCTTCGGAAACTGCCTTTTCTGCTCTGAAGGCATGTCCGAACGCCAGAAATGAGGCTGGGCGATCGCTACACGATGGGCTCGAAGGGCATGAGCCCAGACGTGGGGAGCGTTACGGCCAATGCCCCGGTGCCGCGAACCTATGTGCCAACCGCGCCACGATGACGGAAACCCAACCGCGACGTCCGTGGGACTTCGGCCGCGCGCGAGGTCTGTTCCCAGGACAGTGCCCGAACACTTGTCACGCCGAACACTTGTTCCAAGGACAGTGCCGAACACTTGGCACGCGGAACACTTGTTCCAAGGACATTCCGCGAACACTCGTCACGCGGAACACTTGCTTGCGGACTGCCGTCGCGATCAACGCTTCAAGCAATGCCGGCAGGGCGAAGGCCGCATCAGGCAAACCAGTCAGTCCTAACTCAACTCCGTAGAAAAAGATGAGTGAAGATCAAATGAACTGGCGACGCGCGCTGCTTTATATCGTAGCCCCCGCTTTGATTACTGGCATATTGTCCATTGCACCCAAAGCGTATGACGAATTCAGAAATTCAACTCGCTTGTCTTACGTCCTGATTTCAGGGCCTTCGATACCATGGGGATACTCCTTTAGGCGTATCTTCAGCGTCGCGATCCGGAATAGCGGCAAGGCACCCCTTACTAATGTCTTGTTATTGGTACAGACTGCAGATGCTCAAATTGATAAGGTAGCAGTTGAAAGCAGCTTTTTGAGCCCAACGGCGAGTCAGACTTCGCGTAAGTTTAGTATAGCGATAAAACGTATGTTGCCTGGAGAAGAATTACACTCCTCTTTGATGATTAGCTCCAGTGATTCTGAAGCCAAGTTGGACCTGAGCGCTCGAAGCGACCAAGTTCTTGGAGTCATTGAAACGAGCGACGGCGGACAAACCGGAGGTACGGTTGCAGTAGTTGGCGCGCTCTTAGCGGCGCTATCTGTTGCTATCATGTCCGCCGTTATGCTGCGGTTCGTACGTAACCGCGTCCGATACGTAATGGAGGGACCTGGGCAGAAACAAGATACCATCATGCTCATTGCGGGGCTCAGCGGCATCATTCCATCGTACGATTCCCTGCTGCTCGACAAGAATGTAACCACGTATTTCCGATTAGCAGATCTCTTGCTGTTCGCCGGATTATCGGGCGATGCACAGGTTAGAGCGCGCTGCATCGTGGGCCTGAAATCGATTCTGCTTATCGGTGGCGTAACCGAAACATCGCAAACGCGCATCAGGGAAAACATTCGATTTCTTGGGGTCGAATACAGCAACAAAGCGTTCGAGAACCGGTATTCGGCCGATGACCCAGAACTGCGTCGGAAAATACTACAGACCTTTGCCGACGCCTGACCCCCGAAGATAAATGACACCGGAAAGTCTGGAGTTGGTGGGCGAATCGTGATGTAAGTTACGCAACTCAGCGACCGCGCACACTTTACCAAACACCATCCATGCCGACATGACGAGTGTTCCACGCAGCGCTCCGGCTAGAATACACCCATTGCAACCGCCACATGCCGGAGTCGGATCGAATCGGAAAGCCGCCGGAAGTGTACATAACGATGCGACCTCCGTCGCGGGAGGACAGGGCGGCGTGAGCACGACCTCCGCGCTCCCGCTTAAGACTGAGGTTTCCTTTGCGCGGCGAACAGGTCCCTCGTGCCTTTTGATACACTCGAACAGATAACGCCAGACGATTTACGCGGCGTGATTGGTGTCGCACCGGAGCGGAAACGCCGCGAATATAAGCGTGATCTGCCTGGCAACGGGAGAGAAGAGCGGCACGAGTTCGTCAACGATGTTACGGCGTTGGCAAACACCGAAGGCGGGGACATCTTTTTCGGCGTCGACGAAGACCCGCAGAGTCACATGCCAAGAGCAGTCAACGGCGTGCCAGCGGCCAGCGCGGAGGCCCAAATAGCGGCGCTTGAAAATCTGCTACGCGATTCGATAAGGCCGAGGCTCCCAAGTTTGCAGATGCACACAGTGCACGTGGCAGCCGATAGGGTCGTTTTAGTAATCCGCGTTGGGGGAAGTCACCTGAGGCCGCACCAAAGCACCCTAAATCATCGGTTCTACGCCCGAAACACTAATGGCAAATACATTCTTGATTCATCAGAGCTGAGCGACATGATTCTGCGACGTGAGGATACTCCAACGCGAATGAGGTCGTTCAGGCATGATCGCATAAACGTTATTGCAAATCGGCCTGAGGATATGCCAAGTGACGTAAACGTCGCGTCAAAGTTGGTGTTACATTACATGCCGGAACAGACATTTGGAAGATTCGATGCGATTGCCTTGAACCGACTAAGAGACGCTCCCCAAAGAATTAATCGAGTACCGCTGTGGCACGTCGCCGGACTGCAACGTTATCCCAACATCGACGGCCTTCTCTATAAACAGCAACGCGAAGACATACCGTTTCATCAATGGTACGCCCAAGTCTTTTATGACGGGACCATAGAAATAGTCAATGGGGTAGTGTTTAATGTCGCGCTCGGTCGCGATAATCAGTTTCATCCCAATTGGGTGGAAGAAGAGCTTTTCCACTCCTATTTGTTTTCACGCGATATGTATGGCGCTCTCGGCATAGAGGGGCGCGTAACCTTAGCCGCGTCTGCGTTGGGAATACGAGACTTTCGTATTCATTTCGACGATCCAAGACAACTGTTTGCCGCCATTCGCCCCATTGGCAGGGACCCGGCAAGCTTTAACCTCGCAACCATAGATTCAATGGACGCGGACCCCCGATTAGCTGTGAAACCAATTGCGGACCAGCTTTCCCGCGCGTGTGGTCTTGAGAGAGCATTGTCGTATAATGAGGAGGGCGATTACATTGGGTACGCGCCTTGAAGGGTGGCGTAGCGGCAAAGGACCCTACGCGAAGAGCAGGATGCCTTTCATTCGAAGCCGTCAGCCCCAATGATCTTGGTCGAGTATGAAGATGATAAACGTTCGGTCTATGAACAACGCGGTAGCCTTAGGCGCGAAACCCTATCAGAGCGGGAGTTCGCTTACAACGGTGAGTCTTGGAGCACCCAGAATAATTCCCAAGTTCACTATATCGTGGTGATGCCAGCCCCACACGCCCCGCTCGCGGTGCGATCGCAGCATCCGGCCCCTGATACCCGTTACGCGGCTCACGGGTTCCACGCAACTTGTATCGCGGAACACTTGTATCGCCGAACACTTGTTCCAATGCGAGGGGTGCATTAATGTTGTATCCTGAGGTACATCTCTCGCACGGCGTACGAAATGGCCGACTACACCGCCGTGATAACGTGTACGCGACTTCATAAATTCTGGACGATTATAGATCGGGGTCCGACGATCCGTCGTCCCAGTAAGGTTCGAATTCACCATCCGAAGTTAGGGCAATCTGCGTCGCCCTGCGAACATGCTGAGCAACTTGGCTCACAAATCCAGCGATTGCTAATGGTTTACCGCGTAAGGTGGCGCTTGTCTTTGGGGGATTCCCATGAACGATCGCGCTCCTAAGGTCGTAGGCGACCTTCATTTCATCAAAAACCTCGCGACGACGTACGGGGTCGCCAAGTGCTCGAGGTCGCTCTTCGCGATGGTGGCTTGCCGAACACTTGTATCATCGGTTAACCGGCAGCAGCGGGACTTCAGGTGACGTCAACGAGCACTTGGTAGATATGATACACGTGCGCGCGTCAGGGCTGCAACCCCCTTGCTAGTTAAAGCAGGGAAAATGCTCCTCAAGACCATTGGCGCTGTGCTACGCAACGTGGAAACTTTCGCCTTCTCGCGTTGAAAAAAGCCCGGGCGGCAAGATCCGACAGTTTTCGCGCCGTTCAGTGATTAGAATTTCTTCAAAACTGCTTATTTCCGTCGCGCCACAATCTGCCAGCCAACAACCGGGAAAATAAAGCTTGGTGATGAGAAGCGTAAAAGCAAACGGTGTGAGAAGTCGTTGGAGTGGCCAGCGATTCTCCGAGTCGAACCCTACATGGAAGTGCGAACAGGGATGACGAAAAGGTTTGTGCTGAGTAGCAGAGTTCTCATAACGGATTGGTGGCACGCCACTTTCATGATCAACCTCTGAAAGCTCTTGCATCGCCTCTTCTACCGTCGTAATGCCAGTGCTAACGTTTTCCCAGATATCCAAGGTGACGCCGACGCCGGCGTAACGCAACATTGGATTTGGGAGAAAGCCATATCGAACGTCTTCCTCAGCCACCCAGCTGTACTGGAGGATGGAAAAGTCTTGCAGCATGATGTTATAAGATAGGGTAGTGAGCGCTGAGAGATATAGCTCCACATAGTTACGCGCGCCACCCAAAGCCATTTTTCGGAACTCATCGTTGACAGCTAAAGGTTCATAGTCACGAACGAGTTCGCCCAGCCCGCGCTCCTTTAAGAACGCCCATGACTTCCTGACACTCCTGACAACGTCTCTTTTAAGCATTCTTTATGATCGGCGTTTCAGAAAACAGATCCAGAGCTTCCTCCTCACTAAAGCCGGCAGCTTTAGCTCGCCGAAGGAATTCCTCGCGCAATTTCTTTGCCCTTGCTTCTTTTACGCTTAGGTCGCGCTGAATCAGGTTTATATGACTTAAATCAGGCATGATAAAGTCAAGATACGGGATGTGCTCTTTTGCCTTCTCTAGCTCCTGAAGCAACAATTCTGCAGTGGCGCCTATGCCTGATACTCGGAGCCACGCCTTACTTCTTGTAAATGCGGTAAACAACTTATTGCGACTGGATCTAGTACGCGCGTCAATGCCGTCCAGGCCTACGGCTATGACCAGCGCCGCTTCGTTTCCTTTAGCACGATAGACTGTCGATAGTGTCACGCAGTCGGCTACGGTGAAAGGCGGCTCTGTATACGGATCGGCCAAAATGTTGTTCGACTTTATGCCTCTTTCTGCAAGGGCCTCCGATATGCTCGTAGCATAGCCTTTGGCGTTCTGGTCGTCGAGTGCGACGACCATTACATCGTCGGGTTGTAATCCAGCCTTTATAAACCCCGCGATTTGGTCAACCGCCCAGCCGATCTCGTCTTCAAACTTTGATGATGCCTTCCAATCAGTCAGCGGGAACTCGAGAAGATCATTGATACTAACCGGACTATTTTCTGCCGGACGAACGATCCGAACAGGTTCACCGACCTTTAGCGCCCCGCTTTCGACCTCGTAACCTACGTCCTCCCAGTGCTCTCTGCTCTCTAACATCTGAACGATATTTCCGTAGATGCCGAAGCCCATTGCGTGCGCCGTTACCAACACTTCTCTTTGATTTCGATAACATTTGCTCAAGACGACATCATTTGAAGCGTCCGGAGGTAGCCCGGCAGCCGCACGTTCTAAAGAGATGCGCGGATTGCCATCGCTGTCTTTTCCGTAAAGTTCTGCTGGCGTGCGGAGCGTGACATTCATAATGTTTTGCAATTCGTCGTATGCCCAGACTAAGTTTTTCTCGTCGCCATCCCCCTTAGCCACAGCGTAGCAGAGCCTGTAGAAACCATCCGGGAAATCTTGGCCCTCATCAATTAAAACCGTGTCATAATAAGGTTCGACCGCCCCGCTGTTCAGCAGATCCTGGCAAGCATAATTAAATGGGTCATCACGCCCAGCTTCGCGTCTTGCATCGCCGAATGAAAGTGGGGCCCGGCTGCTTCGACGGCAAGCATCTGCGTAGACGCCTTGCGTTCTCGCGCCTCCCCAACCGTGCCGTATGTGTAAGTGCTCCCAATCGGGATCCTCGTCTTTGTAGTGCCTATAAAACTTGCTAACTAGGCTTGTTATAGTAGACCGTAGGCTCCGAGTGTAGAAGGTTACTAATATTCTGTCATCCGGGTTGTTTAGATGTAAATGCGCAGCCTTCATCGCCAGTATCACGGTTTTCCCCGATCCCGCGAGCCCACGAATTCGCTGCGGCCCACTTATAGTAACGAGCGCGGTGCGCCGTTGTCGCTCGTCAAAGTTTGCAATCTCTGCTTCGAGGAGACTGAGTGCAACAGCCGCGGGTTGCTCGTCGGGCTTTTGAACGATGCGCCTTTGAGGACGTGTCAGCGCTTTTGCGCCTTCAATAACAGAACGCCCTTCCGCGAATTGGGTTTCGGAGATGGTCGGACTTACCTGCGATCTCAACCTCGTATTCAGGGCTTCGAGCGAGGTGACTAAGTGACTTGTCCCGACCGCAGCAGAAAAGTCTTGCGCCCCAAAGGAAACTATTAGAGGCACTACAGGAAATGCTATCGCAGAAATACTGGTCCGCAGAAGTCTGCTTTTGAGCAGTCTAGTAAATAACAAACTTGTGAACTGTTCGAGTGAGTCGCCAACTTGTGCAACAAAAAGCGGCGTCGCCTCGCCTGCACCCAGCACCCGCAGAGCTACGATACCTCTGTCCCGCGACAGTACTAAAATATCCGCTTTGTACTGAGTGCCTTCATAGTCAGCATATGTAGGGAAATCATAATATACAACTGCCTCTTCCAGGCTCAGTTCAGCTCGCCGGTCTTTCAAGTAATTTAAGACTTCGCGACCGTTTGGATCGTGGTCGATGCGGTTGCTTGCGACTATTATATTCAATACCGTGCGTCTTTCCTAGTTACCCTTAGGGCTGGTGGTTAGCGGTGTTCTCTTTTGACGCCGCCCTTACCGTGCTATCGCCCATGCTGGACAGGGAAAATATTACGTTGTCTACACGTTTTATACCCTACGCTCTCGGCGCCTGGCACGACTCACAGGGATCCTCACGCGCCATGCGTCGGTGGCCGCTTCGGCATTCGATCCAAGCTTTTCTGCACCATATCTTGGAAAGTCAATGGGGTGAAACCGCCTTGCCGAGCGGGTCGCTCCAGCGGATTTTCAACGGCTGACTCTCTAAATAGATCCGCGAACGTCTGACGGAGTGTTGCACTCATGCTATGTGGCACCTTGTCAAGCACTTCACGTCCCCATCGGACCCGAGATACCCACGAGCGAAAAGCGTCGTTAAAGCGGACGTCTCGCTCTGCCATGAACGCCACAGCGCCGCCGATGAGCATGCAGTTGGTTTCCGGTGTGTCCTGGATGCCTTCCTTGATCGGCACCAGCAGATAAAAACTGTCAAAACGATGTAAACTGAAACCGGCCGAGTACGCCTTGCAATAGAACTTCGGCGAGCACCCGACGACGTTGAAGATTGCACCAGCTACTACCTCCGCCTCTGTCGGCGTTGTAATCCGAGCGCACAGGTCCGAGTACACTTTTGCAACCCTGTCTTCAAACTGTGCCGGTATCTTTCGCATCTCACATGTCATGGAAAACACCTTGGCAGCATCTTTCGCCGGCAAGGATAGGCACGTATTCTCCATCGCTTTCAGAGCGACGTTGTTGAGCACCGGCAGCGGTATTGATCTATTGAACAATCCTGCAAGCTCGGTTTCTAGTTCCAGCCCGACTATCGCCGTCGCGATCTGCTCGAAGAATACATTCAAGGCTTCCGCATCATCGCGATCGGGGTAGAGCTCGGCCAACTTTACAACGCTCGACTTACCCGAACACTTGTATCGCCGAACACTTGTTCAGTGCGAGGTGCGCATTAAACCTTGGTTCCTGGGGCGCATCTCCTCGAGTTCCGTATAACGCACCTGCATGTTTCTTGTTTCAGCGTTAGGTTTTAAAATCTGGCTTGCCGAAGAATACAGCCTTCTTTCTCTTTTCCTAGTGGGGAGGCGGGGCGATGAAATATGGCGTTCGATGGTCTGCGGTAAAGGGTTGCATTGCGGCATTGCTAGTTGGCTGCAGCTGGGACGCCACATCGGCTCCTCCAATCACTGCGGAAGCGGTTCAGGGAATGCACTCGATGCCGCTGAGGGTCATTTACAGCTTCAAAGGGCATCCCTATGACGGCTCGTACCCAAGAGCGAATCTTATCAGCGTCAAAGGCACACTTTATGGCACGACCTCCCAAGGCGGTCCTGACTGCAGCCCCAGCGGTGGCTGTGGAACCGTATTTGTGATCAGCCGTTCCGGGAAAGAGCGCGTCCTCCATAGCTTCGGCGGTAACGGCGACGGCGATTACCCCTATGCGGCACTTACTGAATTAAACGGAACCTTTTTCGGCACTACGTATGAAGGAGGAAGATATGGCGAGGGAACGGTGTTTTCCATTAGCACGACGGGCACAGAAACGGTACTTCACAGCTTCGGCGGAACAACTGGAGACGGAGCATACCCGTACGCCGGCCTAACAAATATAAACGGAACGCTTTATGGCACAACGACCAAAGGGGGACACAGTAGCTATGGGTGCGGCTGCGGAACGGTGTACTCCGTTACGCCGTCAGGCACGGAAAACGTGATCTACAGTTTCAAAATCTTTAATTACGGCGACGGCAATTATCCTACGTCGAACCTTATCAACGTAGGCGGCGTGCTCTACGGAACCACTGAACTAGGCGGCGGCATTGATGATACTGGAACAGTGTTCTCAATCACGCCATCTGGCGACGAACAAGTGCTTCATAGCTTCAAAGGCTCAGAGGACGGCGAATATCCCTACGGCGGTCTCGTCGATGTTAACGGCACACTGTATGGCACGACGATCTATGGTGGTTCCGGTGCATGCAACGACAGCGGGCTTTCCGGTTGCGGGGTTGTTTTTGCAATACCGGCAGGCTCCACGTCTAGCGACAGAGTGCTCTATAGTTTCGAAGGAAAACCCGACGACGGCGCATATCCGTACGCAAACCTTATTAACGTCAACGGCACACTCTATGGCACAACGCATTCGGGCGGGTCGAAAGACGAAGGCACCGTTTTCAAGGTGACGACAGACGGTAATGAAGCAGTGGTCGTACAGTTTACCTCTTATAAGAAGGGCCTATATCCTTACAGTGGCTTGCTCAACGTCAAGAAACAGAATTTACGGGACAACTTACGAAGGGGGAGTAAGTGATAACGGTACTGTCTTTTCGATGTCGCCGTGAAGAGCCGAAAATCACAATCTCGCGCGGCGTGCGTAGCAAGGATGAGCGTGTTCGCCAAAATGCCACTCTACGTGCTGCGACCGTAGAAGCGTTTGGCTTCCTTACGGCATGCATCCTGACTGCCTTCGATAACGTGCGGACACCGAAGCGTCTCGGGAGCTGGGTTCAGTTTGCCTTCGCTCCAGAACGTGTGGCCATCCGGGCAGCGATACTGCGGGAACTTTGGCGTTCGATTACCGTTCATAAGGACCTCATTTTAGCATGGCGGCTTTAGCGTGCGTGATGAGTGGCGTGGTGGTGCGAACGCCCGAACACTTGTATCGCCCGAACACTTGTATCGCGGAACACTTGTTCACGTTCCGTATAACGCACCTGCATTTTTCTCGAACATAGAGCGCGAAAATGTGCGCGCGCTTTAAAGGTACGCGTACGCGCGCGCGCGTGTGAGCGCTGCAGGCAACTTCGAATCATTGCGTAGCGTTGCCCGTATTCTTGGGGGAAACGGCGCTCGATGAGCCACAGCGCTTCTGAAGCCCCGGGACCGCCGCTCAGCGCCCGAGTTGTTAGGTTGCGAGCGGCCTCGGCTGTGGCGCAACGCACTGCCAGCGCAAAGTCGGCGTAAGGCTCTATCCCCTGCTCCCCCTTCTGGAGCCAAGCGTGAAAGGTGCCCTCATCGATGCCTTGCCGTTCCGCCGCATACTTCGCTGGCACCGCAATGCGCAACGCGGCGAGAATGCCCGCTTTCACAGCCGACGTCAGCGTTTGTCCGGCCGGCCGTCCGCGACGACCAGAAGTGCCTTTTGGCGTGGATGCGCTCACCTTACCGTCACCGGTCGACGTTGCGCTTGCGTTGAGATCGGCAGTGGCGAGGGCGATTGCTTCGTCGTATTTGCGTTGCGCCTCGGGCTTCAAAGGAGTAGGTTCGGCGTCGCGCTGCTCGTTTTCGAAGCGACGCTGTGCCTCTTCACGCGTTTTGCTCATCGCCATGCGACGGCCATATTCGCGGGGGAAGCGCCGCTCCAATATTCCCAGTGCTTGCGCCGCACCGGGGCCACCAGCCAGCGCCCGCGCGGTCAAGGTACAAACAGCCTCAGCGATTGCACGATGTACCGCGCGCGCAAAACCGGCGTAGGGCGGCATTCCCTCGGCGCCCTTCTCGAGCCAATAGTAAAACGTTCGCGGACTTATACCGACGATGTTGGCGGCATGATTAGGAGCGACCGATAGCCGAAGCTCTGCACACAGGCGTTCTTGGAGCGCGGGCGTGAGCTTCTCTGGGGTTCCCACCGGCCGGCCGCCGCGAACCGCGATCTCCTTACGCGACATGGCGGCGCTCCGCTTTACGTCCGGTAAACGCTTCCCAGCGCTGTACGGCAACGTCGACATAGAGTGGATCGAGCTCAATGGCATAGCACCGACGGTCGAGGACTTCGGCGGCGATCATCGTCGAGCCCGAGCCACAAAACGGTTCATAGACCACGGCACCCGATGCGCTACCATCCTCCATGAGTTGCTGAAGCATTTCGACGGGTTTCATGGTGGGATGCAGCTTAGAGATCTTTGGCCGCGGATATTCCAAGACGTTGTTGCGCTTAAACCCACCGTAGAAGCGATGACGCTGTGGCCACCCGTAGACAGTGAACTCGGCGCGCTCTTGTTGCTCAGTGCTCGGAAATCCCATAGCGACGAGCTCCGTACGCTGGTTGTAGTCCTTGCGTGAGAGCACCGGCGTGTTCTTGACCCAGATGAGATAGTCGCCCCACGTGAGCCCAGCGTCATCCAGCGCGAGGCGAAGGTCGTGGATGTGTGCACTCGACATGAAGATGAAAAACGTCGCAGGGTCGGCCCACGGCACCACCTGTAGGAAACGCCCAAACCAGACGCGATAGTCGTGCTCGGCATCCGAGGCGATATCGCGATACGTCGCTGTGCCGATGCCGCGTTTGGCGAGATAGCGCGTTTTGCCGACGTAGTCGACCCCGTACGGCGGGTCGGTCAGCATCAGGTCCACTCGCTCGTCGCCGCATACCGCAGCAACCGCGTTCATATCGGTGCTATCGCCGCAGAGCAGCCGGTGTCGACCGAGCGTATAGAGATCACCCCGTGCGGTCGTGGCTTTGGAGGGGAGAGGAGGAGCGTCGTTGGGGTCGCCCACAGGCCGAGGAGCGATGCGGTCGAGGAGTTCGGCGAACCGGAGTTCGGCAAAGAGCACGTCGTCGTCGCGCTGGATTGCTTCCAGCAACGCCTCGAGTCCATCACTGAACGTGCCGGCGAGGGCGGTGGAATTCAACGCGATGTTGAGCGCCCGCTCCGAGCGTTCGTCGAGGTCGACAACCACTACGGTGGTTTGCCGAATCTTTTTGGCCCTGAGAATCTTCAGGCGTTGATGCCCGGCGACGACAAGGCCCGAACGCTTGTTCCAAACGATCGGCTGAACATCGCCGAATCGTTCGAGGGACTTGGTGAGGGCGGCCATAGCGGCGGGAGCGATGCGGCGCGGATTGTAGGGGGCGGGCTTGAGGAGGGCGACGTCCATCGTCGCGATCTCGTGGCGTGCAATCTTTCTTGACATGATGCCGGCCTCTTCGGAAACAGCCTTTTCTGGTCTAAAGGCATGTCCGGACCCCAGAACGCGGCCGGGGCGACCGCCGCACGGCGGCTCAACGCGACGAGCTCCGTGAGCCTATCGTCGGGTGAAACTGTTGCTGCGGGAGTCTAGGTCCGCAAGGGTCACGCGACTTGAACGTCGCTGTGGCCGTCGCCAAAAAGAAAGACATGTTGCCCTGCCTGCAACCATTGCAGTTGATCGAGAGCTGTACGCAGGTCCGAATCCGTTTCCGTGGGCTGTCGACCTTGGTGTGCGGCGGCCGCAATCCAGTTGTCAGAAACCTTTAAGAGACGTTCCGGCCGCGTATTTGACAGGAGAAAGCCGGTCGAAGCATCGACCTTCGGCATTTGCGACACCGCGTCGCCGCAGTAACGTCCCATTGCCAGGGTAATATCCTGAATGATGTCTGCATCACATACCACAGGTTTCGGCTCCTCACTTTGGTTTTTTTTCGCTTGAAGGGTTGCGACGCCGGCAGTCTCCAAGATTCAACTAATACTCTGTTGCACGTCGCACGGCAAGAGCATGACGGTATCGCCCGGTTGGTATCTCCGGCCGTAGCATCCGCAACTCCATTCAACGTCACAGAACGGCACGGGCGGACGACCGCAAGCCGCTGGGGGGAGGGAAATTGTTCCGGCGACGGGATACGGCGATGACCGATAGATACCGCTGACTGCCGACTCAGAAGCCGCGTACTGGCGCACCCAGTCGGTCGAGAAGGTCCGCGCCTCTTTGTATACGTCGCTTCGGACGGGCTCGATCGTGCCGTGAGACATCGCGATGTCGATTCGCCTGATTTCCGCAGTGCTCACGCGCGCGCGAGGAAAGGTCCAAAATCAACTTGTATGATGCTTTCTCCCCCTATCACGGTCAGACAGCATGGCGGAAAGAGCGGCCATAAATAGAGCGAAGATGCGATCCATGCAAACTATGCGGAAACCGTGGTTGCCTGAACCATTGACTCCTTGCGCCTTTTTCTCCTCATCGCTAATCTAAAGTTACCGAACTCCTAGCGAATTGTTCAATGCCAATTAGAAGCCGCCGGAAAAACGACCCCCTTACCTCTTTCAAAAACTTCATACGCGGAAACAGCAATCCGAGATTTGCGCTATCGAATAGAAGGGGGGCTCTTCCCCCATCTTACTATCATGCTGCTCTTACATGGCTTAGGTCGCTCCGGTCTGGTGGCTACCCAATCGTTACGCCGGCTTCCCCCCACCACCTCGCGGAGATTCAGCGCCTCAGAGCACTTTCACCCGTTGATGCTCTTCAAGAGCTCTCCTGGTTTCATGCCACCATTGCACCTCATGCTGCGGCGATCACGAAATTCGTTGCGATTAAGCAAGCCCTTCCGAGGCTCATACTAGAGTCTCGCTACGACGAAGCCCTTACACTCCTTGACGAGGTTGCTTCGAACTTTGGCTTTTCCTTATGGTACATTCATAAGCGTATTGCGCTGCTGCAAACGCACAGCGGGCCAAATGCACAGCGTCAATGGGTCGAGCATCTTAAGGATCAATGCAAAACGGGCGATTCGTTAGCCTTCATCATTGCTTACTATGGTCAACGTAGCGAAGATTCCACGGTCGCAAGCATATATACGAAGAGACTTGCTTCACATATCGGATTACAAGCCGTTGCACCTGACCTAAAGCTGCATCTTAACTATCATCTGTTGCACACGCTGCCACAAAAACCAGACGAGCTGCTTACACTTCTCCGTGTTGAGGAATGCTCTGATTTAATAGACTATTACGAGACATTTATCGCTATAGCGCAGCACGCGGTGGCACAGAATCTTACCCAACTGACAACGCCATTCGCCCAGGTCCTGCCGTCTCTTTCCGTTGCTATTACCGATCCGCGACTCAACAAGCTAACCGCGATTTCCTGCGGGGATACTTCCTGGCTTGACACCGTGCCGCTTAGAGACATCGTACCAGACAATGCGCTTATCATGGGCAATTATGAACTTGCTCTTGAAACAAGCCAAAGGCGGATCATCGCTAAACCCGACGATACCGGAGCATGGTTTGTGTATGCTTCGTGTCCAGAAGCGCCATCGACGTGGGCAGGCAGTCAATCAGTGGTCCAGACGCTTCGCGCCGAATGTACTGCGATTGCTCAGGAACGTGACGAGTTCCACGAGGCAGTCGCAGACCTAGCTAAGCTGCGCCTTGTCTTGGCTGACATGCCATTCTTTGCCGCTATCGATAAGTTCTATATGCAAGAGGCCGGCAGCGAACCGATTCTAAATGACGCTGCGGCCATGTTGGCATTTCTGCGCTCCCCGTACCTAGAGATCGACTGGTGCCAGGGCACAGCGGATGTCGAGATATTTTCAAGATACCTGGCTGAGCGGTACGGCGCCAGCGAACCGACCATCGTCTACCAGCTAATTCGAAATCACGCAACACCTAGCGGTAAGGCGGCCGGATCAAACCTGTGGACACTGCTCCTCGATTTGGAGATGTACTACCGTGGCGGAGCCTTTGAAGACGTTCTGACTGGTCTTTCAGGGCTTCCAAAGGAGCCTCGGTGGCGCCGCTACTCAAATCGCTTAAGTGCATGGTGCCTGCTGCAACTTGCGCGGGAAGCGGAAGCGATCGATTTGATCGCTGCTTGGGGCATTTTGCAGCCGAAAGCCATGTTAGCGATGCCGATCACGAAAGCTGCGCGCTTGCTTTGCAACGAGGACCTTCGGCTGAGGCTCGCCAGCAAGTTGTCTACGCCCATTCTATTAGATATCTATGCGAAGCACGTGGCTTCTAATCTAGAATCCCTGAGACACTTCGCATACGAGGACTTGCTAGCGGCGCAGGGTATTGACCGCCCGTCCCAGCTTCGAGGTTATAGTGAGCGCTTTGATCGTGCGCAGCTCATTTATTACCTGCGCTACGTGTGCGTTCCTGAAGTTATGGCTCCGTCTCACGCCTTCGAAAAACTGGAACAGGTGTTTGACGAGCGCTTTGCCATCTGCGCCTTGTTATCGGAGCTTGATCCCGATAATCAAAGCGCGTACGCTGAGGAAGCTGGAGAAATTAAACGCGCCGGCATGATCCGCCGCGCAATTAGGGTAGCAGATCAAAGCAAAATAAGCATTGATGTGCCCGCAATACGACGATGGGCGGAAAACAGCGTTGCGGATACTTACGCGCGATATCAGAGCGCGCGTAGCATCACGCGCGACGACTCGGAGAAAATCCTGCGCGAAGCGTTCGTTGAGTCCCTGGCTACCAGAACGCTGCCTGCGGTTCTGTCGGATGTTCCGAACACCGAGGCGTACCGTCTGCTCACTCAAGCCGCTGATGATGTTGTAGGGGAGCTAATGACTGGCTCTCAGTACGGGTTAGAGGCTTTCCTTAGCATCAAGGTGAGGCACGGGACCTTAACCGGACAGCTCCGGCAGCCCGTTCAGGATTATCAGCTCGTCACTCAGCGCGCCGCCGGGTCCCTTAGCTACCAGTCCAATACTGCGTGGCTTAATCAATTTGGAGGGATGGAGGAAGGCAAACTGCGGCGCCTCGATAAGGCCTTCTCGACATTTTCGCAGCAGTACGATGAGCTGATCGAGGACCTCCGCACCCAAAGAATTCAAATCGCTGGCGGCAGCACTCCGCACGGGCTTTTTACTTACACCCTCGACACCGTGGACGTACACGCCCTCTATGAAGCGACGGGGCCGGGAGTTCCGTTCGAGCGCTTCTTTGACGCTTGTCTTGCGATTTTCTGGACCAAAGCGGACCGTTCCCTAGCTCGCGTCCGCGACTACTTAGAAACTGAAGTCAAGCAACGCCTGCGACAACTCTTCGAGACCTTGGTAACCGCAGTTGACGGAACCGGCCTCGGCCCAATCGTGTCGAACCTGAGATCCGCCGTATTGAACGCGAGCGCCGATACCCTTCGAGTGGTCGATCGCATTCGCGACTGGTTCAGAGTAGTCGAATCCATAGAGGCGTTCGAAATGACCGCTAGGGACTTGATAACGGTTGCGTTACAGGTGGTAACATCATTCCATCGTGCATTCTCGCCGGTACTTTCTGTAGTGGCACCAGATGTACCGCTAGCCGGCACTTTCATGTCGGACGCGCTGTTGATTCTATTTGACAATGTTCGGAAGCATTCTGGTATGGATTGCCCGCGTTTAAATGTAACTGTCAGCTATGACAACGGAATCCTAACAACTGCGGTGGCGAACGAGCTTGCGGATCGTAATAGCACACTTAATAAGACGCAAATAGAGAAGAGTCGCAGCGATATTTCGTCAGGACGCTACCGTTCAGGTGTAAGTCGTGAGGGCGGCAGTGGTTTAAACAAGCTCGCAAATTTAATTGAGCTGTCAGGCTTGGACCCCCGTGAGCATCTCGTGTTTCATTTAAAGGAGCCCAATGAGTTTGTCGTAACGTTTGACGTGATTGCTACAAAGGTGGCTTTAGATGACCGTACTGATAGTCGAGGATGATCCGAATAAACTACGTCAAGTCGAAAGGCTAATCCAGGAACGCTTTCCGGGACTCCCAATTGATACAGCGGAGTCCTACAAAACCGCGCTTCAGAAACTGCGCCGGACCGCACCGTCTTTACTAATCCTTGATATGTCTTTACCCATCTTCGAACCTGGCGATATATTCGGGGTCCGAACTAGCACCTTTGGTGGACGGGACATTCTAGATCAACTCAAACGGCTGCACATCAAGGTCCCTGTCATTGTAGTAACGCAATTCGAAACTTTTCCGCGAGGAACTGAAACAGTTCACCGCGACGATCTCGATCGGGAGTTAATGGAGGAACACGGCGACATTTACAGAGGCGCTGTGTTTTATCGCGCTGGATACCACGACTGGAAGGAGCACTTAGAGACGCTTACACGACGCGAACTTTTTCGCGAAGATCCGAAATGAGCACCTGAAGATGCTCAGAGTGTTACTGATCGATGACGACACGAGGAAGGTTCAAGTAATAACGCGCGCACTATTGGACGTGGCAGGCGTGGACCTTTCGATGATCACTGACGTACGGACCGCGGCGGCGGCCAAGCGGCTCTTGCGCGACGAGCAATTTGACCTTGTTGTACTCGACATCGTTTTGCCCGAAACTGCGGAATGTGATCCCGATCCCCGTGGCGGCTTGAAACTTATGGCTGAGCTCGATAGCCGGTCTCGAACATATCGAATGCCTCACCACATAATGGCGATGACCGCGTACGAAGATAGGCTCTATGAGTTTTCAGCGGCCTGGGCTGATCAATGGAGTCTCATTCTGTTTGACTTCACCTCCGACTCTTGGAAAGATGCGCTTCAGAGGAAAGTTAGGTACATTCTCCTTGTTAAAGCGCACGCCGATAAAATTCCGTTGTACAATTATGACGTTTGCGTAATTACTGCACTCCCACATGAATTAGAGGCCGTGCTTCAGCTAAATTGGAGCTGGCATCAGGAACTTGAGCCTAATGACGAGGTGCAGTACCACCACGGTTCATACTCGAGCGCGCACGGAACACGTTCCGTTGTTGCAGCGCAATGCCCTCGAATGGGCATAGCTGCTGCGGCTGTATTAGCAGAAAAAATGATTCAAACGTTTCGACCCCGTCTGTTGGCGATGGTGGGTATTGCGGCGGGGTTGCGCGGTAAGTGTGAGCTAGGCGATATTGTCGCCGTCGATCCAAGTTGGGACTGGGGAAGTGGCAAGTGGCACGCGGTTGACGGCGTGCCCGGCTTTGCACCTGATCCGCACCAGATTCAGCTCCACTCGAACATACGTGGCAAGTTAACAGCGCTTGCGCGAAATACGGCCGCGTTTGCCGCAATACGGAAACAATGGGGCGCTGCGGCTCCCGGCACAGAACTTCGGCTGCACATTGGGCCAGTAGCATCTGGTGCAGCAGTACTGGCTTTGGGCGATTTGTCAGCTCAGATCGAAAAACACCATCGAAAAATTGTCGGCATAGAGATGGAGGTGTACGGTGTCTACGTGGCCGCTACGGAGGCTTCGCTGCCCCAGCCAGAATTCTTAGCGCTCAAGAGCATATCGGATTTCGCCGATGAAGAAAAGAGCGGTCACGTGCAAAACTATGCCGCGTATACAGCCGCGCAGGCGCTTGGAATCTTCGCGCGAGAGCATTATTAGCACGACGTGAAGCCTTAAGTAACCCGATGGCGATCGCGCGGATCTGTGATTCCGTCTTCTTGGTCAAGAGATAGCGCGAACCGGCGCATCGTCGCAAAGGCCATCGGATAATACAGTACCGGTGAATCCGGGCCTGGTCCGGAGCCCTTAATTGTCTTTGGGAATAGTGACTTCGAAGCCGGGAAAAAAGACCGTGATTGGGTTACTATTGATGGCAGGATCGCTCAGGACCGCCCGCACTTGAGCAGCGATTTCCCGATCTGTACGTTTCGATTTTCGGCGTCAATGTATAGATGTCAGTCGTGTCAATGACTACGGTTCGAACTTGGTTAACATCGAAAGGAAGTTTGTCGGCCTTTCTGCATATTTGTATAACAGGGAGCTTACAAGCATGCCTAATCGCCATTTCATAAAATGCATTGGGGTTGTGCCAAGAAAGGTCAACGATTGCTAGCTTTGACCGCATCACGTGCTCAAGAATTTGTGACGTTATCATTCCCGCCTGACCAATCATGTCAGCACGCACCACCTCCAGTCCAGATTCCTTAAGTGCTGGCTCTATTATGGAATTTAAGAACAGATCTGAATGTTTGCGTACTTCTGAATCGTCATCGCCGATTGGAGAGATGTAGAAGCAGGTCTTGCTCCACTTAGTTTTAGGCGTTGCTTCAACTGTTGTAGGACCCTTAGCGGCCGTAGCGACGCGCGGCGGCTGAACGGAGATATCGCTCGTGACAGAGGGACCAATTTCCTCCAGAACCTTTTCAATAGGCACCAACGTTTCGGCACCAGCAATCGTTTGCAACAGCCCTAAGAACTTTGCGTTGACAATGAACGTATCGACGCATTCAATCACGTGATCTTGGGGTACGCCGTTTTCGCTCAGGACGTCTCGTAACACATCGTGAACCGGCAACTTTTTGTTCTTGTATTCTGCGTACAGCAGTTTAAACGGTTCAACGCCCGAAATCCCAAGCTCAAACTGAGCGGATATTTTTTCGCGGGCGTCCGCGTCGGGTGAAGATGCTACCTTACCGAGAGGCGTAAGCTCTATGTATTCCGCAGCGTAGGAGCCAGTTGTGAGTCCGTATTTCCCCGAGGTGGTAATGAGTATCTGAGTGGAACTGCTCGTTGGTGATCGATCCATTTTCTGCAGGAGCGTTAGTCGGCGCACCCGCTGTCCAGACGCATACTTTTGAATCGCCTCTGCGAGAGTGAGCGCCTCTTCAAACGGTGCGGCAGGATACGGTCGCGCCTGGCGGGAGCGGCGGGTAGCGCCAGCCTTACCTGTTCTGCGTGCCGTACCTCGCTTTGCTTTCGGCGCTTTACGAGCTTTCTTCATGGTCTTGCGGCCGCCTTTGCCACGCGTTTTCGCGCGGTTCGGCGCTGCTGGAACTAGTTCAGGCTCGGTTTCGCTCATAGTGTGGTTCCTCGTTAGTCAAGATTGCGTTCAGGTGGCGGGTAAGTTTCCCATATCGGTAGCGAAACCAGTACCTAGCGGGTGGCTCGGCTCCGCTATAAGCTCGATACGATTTCCAAATGGATCCGCAATATAACAACGCACCATGCCCTCAAATAAGATTTCGTCCGAGACAATAGTTACCCCCCATGCTTCCAACCGCCTTAGCATTTTGTTGTAGTCGCTGCATCGAAAGGCCGGGTGCGCCTTTTTTGCGGGAAGAAATTCGGTATCTACTCCGAGATGAACTGCCACGCTGCCGCTCCTGAACCAAGCACCGCCTCTTCCCGCCAACTCTGATGGCTTTGGCACTTTCAGCCATCTCCAACACGCCAACATAAAACTGGCGGGCAGCTTCCTCGCATCCGGCCGGCATTGCGAGCTGTACGTGGTCCAATCTCGTGAACGAATGCACCTAAACCTCACCTCCCAAAATATCTAGCCAAGTAACAAGGAGCGACGGAAATGGGGGACGGATACGCGCGCGCGCGAGCGCCTCCGATCAGCGGCCAACCTGTTACGTCCCTCTTCCTCCATGCGTAACCTCGCTTTCGCCCATGGGTAGCCGCGACGTGCTCTTTGTGATAAGGATTGTGATGAAAAAGTAGGCCGACGAGGGCGGTTTGCGGAGTCCGATCCGTTGTGCTCCAGTCCAATCAGTCACCGCCGTAAAAGTAGTGTGTCGAACGCGCCTATTCGCTTGCGACTTTTCCACGGGGGTCTACCTGGCCTTCGCTGCACCCTTTGCCAGCTTCAGCACCCGCTCCGGCTTTGTATCGACGCTGAAGCTATTGCTGGACGCAACCTCCAAAACTAACGCGGTGCCATCGGTGAACTCAAAGGCCACGTACTCGCCGCGAAAGATGCCGTCAGGTGGATAGTCTTCGGGAATCAACGCTCGAAAGCGCTCGCTGTCGCCAAGATAGACGGCTCCGATGGTCTTGCCGATCGCCCGCTCATGGATCATAGCGTGGACCATCTCGGCGCCCATTCCAAAGTGCGGCTCGGGGCCATAATGCTGGACGTCATCGCCTCTGCGACTCATAAATGCTCGTACCTTTCCGCGTGTCGTGCGCGCAATCTAACTTTTCAACATCTTCGGCACCGAAGGCGCCGGCTTTGCTATCGTACCGTCGCCTCTGGCGCGGTTGCAAGCACGGTGCACGACTTGAAGGTTGCCGCGTTCGTCGCGGCCGCCCTGAGATCGTGGAATGATGTGATCGAAGGTCGGCTCGAACTGCTGTGCTACATCGTCGTTTAGCTCACCGGGCGACGCGAAGCGATGCCCGCATAGAGCGCAACGTTCACACTGGCGCGTTAGCAAAAACAATCGCCATTCGTCGCGAGTCTTACGATCCTTGAATGGTCGCCACCCCATCGCTGCACAGGCTACGAACCGTGAAGCGTCAACACCTTGATGGTGCTTTATTCTTGACATATGGTAGTGGACCAGCTCCGGGCGGTAGGACCGTTAGAGCGCTTACGCCGCGGGGACCCGCCGCATTCGTCTTTGGTTGCCTCCGGGAGCGCGCCGATTGTTATGAGCCAGTCCAGCGCCGTCCGCTTCTCGTTGCAGCGATTGGAGAGATGCTGCTGCGTCGTCCCTGATCGCGTCATTAACGGATACATAAAGAAAGGAGCGGGAAACGCAGGGGCGGCGGCGGCCCAAGTTCTACCCGAAGTCTACCCACCTGCAGACCTCGAGGGACACGAATACGCGTCGTTTCACGTATTCCGGCACGAGCTGACACCTTACGGCACTAACGTTTCGCGGGCGACGGTCTATGCCGTGCGGGCTCAGCGACCGCTGTATGAAAAGTGGCCACACCTGCGTGTTTCTTGCTCATTTTAGCATGGTGGCTTTAGCGTGCGTGATGAGTGGCGTGGTGGTGCGAAGGCCCGAACACTTGTATCGCCCGAACACTTGTATTGCGGAACACTTGTTCACGTTCCGTATTCGAGTCCCATATAACGTGCGGGCATTTACATAAACATAAACGCGAAAATCGGGCTTGCGATTTAAAGGTACGCGTACGCGCCCGCGCGCGTGGGCGCTGCAACGAAGGCGCGTCTTGACCTGCATTTTTCTCGAACATAGACGCGAAAATGGTGCGCGCGACTTAAAGGTACGCGTACGCGCGCGCGTGAGCGCTGCAGGCAACTCCCGATCAAACCCCTGGTCTTTACTTGACGCTTCAATCATTAGCGCCGCTCGCCTGGGAATTGTTGACGACTCCTTCTACGTCGACGTTTCGAACCATTCCGCTCGACACAGTTGGCGTCAGGGCCGCCACTGAATTGGCGATCGTCTTCTGCGTGCGATTTTGCTCAGCCAACTGGCCGCCATCCATTGTGAAGATGCGATCTGCATTCGCTACGCTCGAAAGTCGATGTGCTATTGTTATAGTGGTGCATTCCAAGCGCGCGATCTCGCTTCGAATGGCTTCATCCAAAGCAGAATCTAGAGCGCTCGTCGCCTCATCCAGAACGAGAATCTTGGGAGCGCGCAAGAACATGCGCGCAAGAGCGATCCGCTGACGCTCGCCACCGCTCAGTTTGTATCCCCCAGACCCGATGACCGTGTCGTACTGTTCGGGAAGCGCCATGATTCGATCATGAATCAGCGCTGTCTGGGCAGCGCGACGCACATCTTCCGCGTTAGAGCCACGCGTGCCGTACGCAATGTTCGCACTTACTGTATCTTGGATCAGAAGTGTGTGCTGGCTCACGATTCCAATAACTTGGCGCAGCATCACCGGGTCCAGTGTGCCGACGTCAACGCCGTCGAGCAGTATCCGACCCCGTGTCGGCCCAAAAATTCTGGCAAGCAAAAGAGCGAGGGTGCTTTTCCCGGCACCAGACGGCCCAACTATCGCGATGTGTTCGCCACACTCGAGCGCAAAGCTGACGTCGTTCACGGCTCCTGCGCCGTTTGCATCTGCTGTCTCCGGGTACCGAAAAGACACGCGCTCAAATGAGATGCGGCCGGGTCCAGTCCATGGTGTCGGCTGTTTTGTGGGAAGCTCAGCCTCCAACGCAAGATACTCGGTTACGCGATCAATCGATGCGGCCAGAGTCGCCAGCCGCGCTTGCATCCCAATCAGGCTTGAAGCAGGTGAAATCAGATTCCACATGTACGCCATGAATGCTACGAGAGTTCCGACGCTCAATCGCCCTTCCATCGTCAAATAGCCGCCCAGTATCCAAATCGCGACCGGGCCGATAAGCGATGCGATGCTCAGCAGCATGGTAAAACTTCGTGTGCGACTCGCGGATTTCAGCGCAAGCTTCATTGCGTCGCCCCCGAGATGCCTCAGGCGCTCGCGTTCGGAGCTCTCTTGACCGAGCAGCTTCATCAGCAGGTAGCCCTGAGTGGAAAGCATCTGGTCAAGCCGAGACATCAGCGCGTCCCGAGTCAGTCTTGACTTCCCCTGCAGCGAGTAGAGCGCCGGGGATAGGCGCCATAACGGCAGCAGCATGAGTGGGGCCATCAACATGGCCACGATTCCCAGCAGCGGGCTCAGCTTCATTATGATGGCAACTGTAAAGCATAGCGTGCAGACGCTGCTGAAGCACTCGCTCAGCAGACTCACCGAGCTCGCACTCACCGCATCGACGTCGCCGATAATGCGGTTGACTATTTCACCAGAATCACGGTTTTGGAAGAAGAAGTACGGCGCATAGACCAGCTTCTCGAAAAGGCGATTTCGCAGGTCATATCCCATCTGCTCTGAGACGGCGGTCACCCAAAAGCTCTGGAAAACACGAACGAGCGAACCGGCGATAGTGAGTATGACTATCGCGCCTACAAAGATAATGAGGTCTTGCAGCGAACGCCTGGCGATCGCAACGTCGATGATCCCTTTAGCCAAGAGTGGCAAGGCGCTCGAAAACGCGACCGCAAGAGGGATGCAGCCGAGGAGAATTACGATCCGCTTGACGTACCGCTTTAGAAAGAAGCGCAATCCCCAGAACGCCTTAAGGCTGGAGGCAGCCGTGAAGTTTCCGGGGCCGGATGCGGAATTTCTCAGCTTTGGAAGACATAGCTCACCGCTCTATATCGCCCCGGTTGACGCAGCGCCGTCCCTGCTGTCATTGCGATGCAGGCGATCCTGTTTAATGAGGCCGTTATATGTGTGCCAGATCAACGTCAGAAAAAGGCGCTCATCATCGCGCATAATCCCCATTCGGTTGCAGTGCATGTGAATGAGGCTATTTACGACGTCGAGAAAACTGCAGCGCAGCTCCGCTTCCATGCCCTTCAACGTCATGACCGCATTTGCAACGGGCAGCTCGGAGATCCAGCGTTCCGCAACGATCCGCTGGAGCTCTGCCACCGCATTCCATATCTTTGGAGCCAGCCGCAGCGATGGTCTACCGAATCCAGTTAAGTAGGCCTCGACGAAGCGCTCGCCAAGTGGGTGAAAAAGCATCCTGTCCAGGGCATCAAGAGCCCTAAAGACTCGCCTGTCGTGATCTGGTCCCAATCCGGCCAACAGCTCCGCGCACATGTCGCTGTCCTCATGGAAAATATCTTCCACCACATCAAAGCATGACGGGCCGCCGTATCGTTCAAACTCACGGATATAGGTGTCGAACACATAGCGATCCAAAATGGCATCAGTCATCATGTCGTGACACTGACGAGACAGGCCTTCCGCAACGCAAGCGAACTTCTCGCGGTCGCATACATTGACGCGAAGCCTCACGTGGTGGAACGGATCCCCAAATCTGAGAAAGAACCACCGTTTTGCGAGTTTCGAACCGATCAGGTCCCTGCACGTGGCTGCAAACTGTTCGATGATGCTGTCGGCCTGCCGCGGACCGCAATAGAGTTTAACGTAGCACCAATCAGAATAAAGGGCCAGCTTCCGGGCTGGATTAGCCACGGATGCGGCGTTGCTGAAAGGCTGAGATGCCCTCGGCGGCTTAATTGCGGCGCTTACGAAAAACTCCGTGCGATACGAATTCGTGCCGTCGCTCATCCAACAATCCTCGCTTGTTGGGTACACCTCCATGAATGTCACTGCCTCACTGTCGAATTTCTTCATTGTATTCTTCAGCATCTCTCGCCCAATTTCGGTTTCTAGGTCAATCGGCAGCCGATAGTCGAACTGCACGAGCTGAACAACTCGCGGAACGTTCCATCGATCACGCCATTTTGAAAGCACAGCAGGCAACACGCCTTTCGGCACATCGAAAAGTTTCCGAGGCGCTACCCACCGCGCGAGTGAAACCACGATGCGCCCGGTGCGCACTCGAGGAAGGGTGGGAAGCGAGTTGAGAGTCCCCCAATTGAATGCGCTTAGGAAGGTTCGGCCGTCACGAGCGACTGCACTGAGAAACCGATAGGCCGGTGGGGAGCCCATGGTTGGATTGAGCAGGTGACTCTCGTGAACCCGAACTTCGCGCTGCAAGGAAATTGACCAGACGACGAACCGGTCAGCGCGCAGGCCCACGACCAGATCCTGCAGAGACAGATGATCGGTTTCAACCTGCCGGCGCGTCGTCGCGGCAAAGTTTATCTGATGATCCCTCAGCTGAGGCCGGATACAGACGTTGGCCGCACGATCGTATCCCGGCATGTACACCAATTCTGCGTGGATCGCACCGCCTTCACTGTCCTTGTGCAGGCCTCGCAGCCGCACTTCAATGTCATTCCCAAGCATATCGGCGAACCTGCCTATGCTTGCGCCGCCCTCAGGGGTCATGGCAAGTGGTGACGGAATTATGGTGTAATCGGCGGCTTCGATGTCTTCTGCGCGCTTCGCCACTATCTCGAATCCAATTTCCAACGTGTCCGGGAGCATCTCGCGAGACGGCATCGCGCCCAAGCACGCGTCCAATTCGGCCTGGGAGACCTCGACTTCCGGCGCGTCGCTCCTCGAATTTCGCGTTGCTATCTCGATGAGGGCGCAGCGTCGTTCAAACGACATTTTGTCGGCTTCAGGCTGTATCTCCGGCGGCGGCCCGATTCCAAGCTCCGAATCCACGAGTTCGAGCAGCGGAACACAGTGCTCGACGCTGCCATAACGCTCAAGAAAGCGATCTCGATATCCAGGGAACGTTCCCAGGGGATTCGATCGAATCTGCAGCCACGCCAACCGCTTCACGTCATTCAAAACAATCTCTGGCAACGCGCCGGAGACGCGATGCCAGGCGTCAACCTGATAGGCCTGCTTTGCTGAAACACCGTTCGTCGCGGTACTGAATATCGATCCGTACTCAGACGGTCTTCTCGTCTCAATGTCTATCGCGTCAAGGCGCTCAAGATCCGATGCCAAGCTTTCGATTTTCGTCCGTCCTTCGGTTCGAATGTGCCCTAGATTATGCAGCACGTCTGCGACGGGCTGTCCGAGTGGACTCGGCCTCAGTGACGAAACGAGAAGTCCTGCTGCCGACAGTTGACTCAGAAATTCATCGACTTCTTCTGGGGAGGCGTCGCACGTTTCATGGACCCGCTGTCGCATCTCGCTCAATGTCGCCCCTTCCGCGGCCCTGAGCATCACCGCGGCGACCTGATCCGTGTACTGCATGGAGATTGCATCGAATCCGAGTTCCACGTCTTCGCCATCGACTTGAACGCGTGTATCTGGGTTAGAGACAAGAAGTCGTGGCCCGCGAACGATGACGTAGTCATTCGTGTAAAATTGGAGTGCCTCTCGCACGGATGGATCCCGCTTGATCTCTCTGACGATCTTCATGACCCACTCCATGTCAGGCCGACTTCTCGTGTGCCTGATCCCGGAGTCTTGAAGCCCGAGAGGATGTCCGTTCGCCACTTCCACGAGGGCAACGGTGGAGAAGATCCCGAAGGGCGTGGGTCTCGTTGCCATTCGCAGCACATAGGCCAAGACGCGGAGCGTTACGCGATCATCGTCTTTTGCGTCGCCGTCTAGCCAGGCGGCAGCAGCTCTTCCCAAACTGGGCGACGCTATATGAATGGCCAACAAAATCTTCGAATGATCGCGCAGGAGAGTCCGCAAATCCTCAGCGAGATCAGCGCTCTTCAGAAGTCTCTCTGCACAGTTGGCGGGCAGCAAAGGGGTTCGGGCAACCGTTATCGGGCGAACGCCGAAATCAATCGCTACGGACATGATTGTCTATGCCTTATCGATCACCGCTGCGGAGCGATGCAGACCGAGGCAGTCGAGCCAAAAGTCATCGCATCTATCAGTCAGAGTGAGAAGCGCCAACCCGATTCCTGATGCCCCCGTCAAAAAACCTGGATCAGCGTGCTTCTGTCCGAATAGAACGGCCTCGTAACCAAGAGCAAGATTCTGGTCGAATGTTGCGACTATTTCTTTCGTGAGTGCTTCCGAGACATCGCGCAAACGCTCGTTGCCTGTGTTGCGAGCGAGATACTTGAGTATCACTGCGTTGCCCGCATACCCATGACAGAGACCATAGTCCACCATTCCCCACTCCTGCCAAGGTACGTTCGCGAATGCCAACGCGGTTTCTGTCGCAATGTCGATGAACTCCTGGCGTCCGACGAGTTTGCCGGCGTTCAAGAGGCAAGGTGCAATTCCTAAGCCGAAGTGGCACCAAGCCGCCTTGACATTGTCGGGAGGCGCGTGCTCGGTGTCATAGGGCCACGTTGTTCCGTTGAGTCCGCGAACCGCATACGACGCAAGCAGCGAAGCGAGGCGCTCGATCAGAACCAATTCTCGGCTCGTCGCACATGCAGAGCACAGCGCCGCCAAAACACCGGCAATCCCATGAGAGACGCCGACTAAGGCAACTGGCGCGGTCATCCTTCTGTCGTAGCGATTGATCAATTTCCATCGCGGCTCTGGAGATTCGTGCGCGAGCCACTCGAATGCAGACAGTATCTTGGCTCTGGCGTCCGCATTTGCAATCGGATCGAGGAGCAGATAATTTCCGGCATATCCGCTGACCAATTTCATATTCATCGGACCACTCAACGCGGTCTGCAAGTTCGTTCCCGACGACGGCATCGCCGATATGTCGTTGAAGCGTCTCGAGCAGATCGCCATAGCGGTCGCCCCCGCGACGTGCAAATCGCGCCGCCATGCCGATGCCGGTCCACCCGTAGAACAATGACAGGTGAGCGATGTCTTCTCTTGACGTATCGTACTGCAGTAACCGATGCCCAGCTGCGGCCCATTGTTCATTATCTGGCTCGATGTCACTCAGCGCCCACTGCAGCATCGAAGCAGCCGATGCTCCCATGAGGCCGCGTGGATATACCGTGCTGACCCCATTCCAGCCCGGAGTCTCCCAACCTCGGGCAAAGACTTCCGGGTCGCGCAGTCGTGAGGCGATGACCGCCGCGATCTCAGTGGCACGTTCGCTCAACGGCGAGACACTTGGAAGCACAGGCGCCACTCCTCCTGGAAGAGATAATCCCCGAGCAGTCAACGCTCGGGGACTATATATTTAGATGATCCGACTCTGCCCAGCTTACGGGCTGAACGCTTCCCTAGCCTATTGAGGACATTGAACAGGAAACGAGCATTGCTCTGGGTTCGTCACGGGACAGGCCGGGCAAGCTGTGCTGCTGCAAGTCGTGGAGCAATCGCATCCCCCACACGTTCCGCTGCACTGCACAAACGATTTCGCGGCGGGATCGGGATGGTCGGATTTCATCTTGAAAACGCCCTTCGTCCCGGGAAATGTCACTTTGATATCAAGACCGTGCATGGCTTCGCTCCTCCTTTCGGTGCGTTTGCCTGCCTTCCAGAGCCGAATAGGCAGCCCCTCCAGACTGCAAGTCGCTAGCGCACCCGGGCCAGACCGGTGCTGATATGGCCTGCAGGGTGCTCCGACTGACCACTCGGGTAACCAGCAACGAGCCGGCAGGCCGCTCTCTGAGCATTCCCTTCGCATGGCTGAACTGCGGAGTCGGACTCCGTTCTCAGACGAGGAACACGATCGCTGCAGCCTGGAAGATGAGGGCTGGGAGGAACTGAGTTTTGACTTCGCCCAACCCCACCGACGCCGCCTATCAGATCTGGATGCACACGCGCGCCGCTGTCACAGAAGCTCGTTATCCCGCTCGCCTCAGCTACGATATCGCGATCACCGGTCTTGATGGCGAGCAATTCGTCATTAATCACTACGTCGCCAGCTGCGATCCTGACACGGGGGCAATTCGCGTTTTCCCGATTAGTGAAGAGCAGCTCGCGCAACCTGCGCCTGTGCCGCGTGGCGTGAACACTTACTTTACAATCCGAATCTCCAACGGCGGAGGGGCGCCGGCCCTCATTGTAGTTCCGATGGGGCATCCGGTTGCGACTTTCGACCTGTTGGGAGATCCAATCTTATCGCCGACGTATATGTTCGGAATCCCTTTCCATGCAAAAAGCGTTTCCCCTCAGACAACCGCGAATTCAAATGCGCCGACGGTGATAGCCGACGTTTCGTCCACGCTTCCACAGTACCGCGTGACGTTGCTCGACTCTCCAACCGTCGATGATGTCTCGACTTATCACTTGATGCTTACGCCGCTGCGAGATCCGAAGGTCAACAGACTGCGAGAGCTCTGGGTTGGCGTAAACGATTCCTTGCCCAGGCAGGCAATCATTGCGGGCAACTTTACGGCGCCGCCGCTGGTCGACGTTACTTGGAAGATCACCTTTGCAGTAGTCGACGCGGTGCCATATGTGTCGAGTGAAACCGCCGCGAGCACGCTCTTCTTGCCGCATCGCAGAGTCGTGCGAGATGCTGTGGTTTCGTTCGTGGGCGTTCGCGAAGCCAGCGGTTCACTTTATGGACAGCCACTCACTCGGCCGGACATAGACGATACAAGCCTGATCGAGCCCGAAATTCTAGTCGAAGCCATGTCGCGTCGAACACAATTGGAAGGATTCGTCTGCGGCGAGCTTTTCGCGCACAATATCTTGCCCTGTGAGCTTCCTCTTGACTCACCGGTCTCATAACACCGGTTCTGCTAGGGATGATAGCGCCAAAAAACGTACTCTACCCGTCGATGACCGCTTTGAGCTTGGGCTTTCTTGAGCTGGGCGATTCCGCAGTGCCTTGCGCACGCGATGGATTTCAAAATGTCTTGCGTTACGCGAAATGCGTGGAAACATCGGGCTTTAATCACCTTTGGTTGGCTGAGCATCAGGCGATGGGCGATTACTGGGCGAGTCCCGAGTTGGCCGTAGCCTTGATCGCGAAAGAAACTTCGACGCTGAACGTCGGCACGGCCGGCATGTTGATGCGTTCGCACAACGCGCTGCGCGTGGGTTCAACATTCAGCTTTCTGGAACACAACTTTCCAGGAAGAATCGATTTCGGCATGGCGCGCGGGACGCCAACGTCTGACGGTAACAGAAAGCTTCTCTGCGACATCGACGATGGGGACGTCGCCTTTGAGAGGAACGTGCGGCTGGTCGTGCAGCTTCTTCATGATGCACAGTCGCTGCTGCCTGACACATTCGTACTTCCCCAGCCAGCCGCCGCGCCGCGGATTTGGATGCTGGGATCCAGCACGGGCATGAGCCAAAAGCTTGCCGCAGAGCTTTCACTGCGTTACGTGCACGCGTATTTTTTCAGGAACTCCAGTCCTCCTAACAGAGATGGGCCTTTAGATGGAGTTGCCCTTGCGGGTTTATGCAGCGACGATAGCATGACGATCGATGCGTTTTTAAGAAACTATAAAGGCCCTTTCAAAGCGACGGTTGTCGGCTGTCCCGAGAAGTGTGCCCAGCTGCTGATTCAGGCGTCGAAACATTTCAGCGTTGACAGCATCACCTTTCTCGACCTGGAGCCGTCCCCCCAGGGGCGACTGAAAACTGTGGCAGCACTCGCCGAAGCCCTCGATAAGGTGCGTTAGACTTTAGGTGCGCCCAGTTGCGACGGCTTCATACATCGCCGGATTGGCGATAAGTTTTTTTCTCGGAGCTTGTCCAGTTCACGCCGCACAGCGCTACGCACTGGTTGGGGTGGCACCCATCAGTGGGCTGACAATTGACGGTGCACTCAGCGATGGCTGGCTTAAGGGCTCGCGTGCGAGCCTAGAACACGATCTCACCTACCGTAAAGGCGTCGGGCAGGATACCACTGATGTTTACATTCTCCTTGACGCGCAATACGTTTACGTCGCCTTCAACTGTAGACAGAGCGAGCCGCTCACGATAACGCAGAATACGAACGACGTTGGAAGCGGAACCGATGATCAGGTCAGCGTCGCGCTTTGGCCCGGCGGTCCAAACGGCTTCGCCTATACGTTCACTGCAACGCCCAACGGCACGCACTACGAAAGCTCGACCGAAAACACGGCATTTTCGCCACCATGGGACTCTGCCGGAAAAATCGTCGGCAACGGGTTTGACGTCACCATGCGCATCCCGCGCAAAGTCCTGCACGGAGACGGCCGCGACAGCTGGGGTCTGCAATTCGAAAGGACCGTCGCACGCAATAACATGAACATTGTTTGGGCGTATGATCCCATTATGACCTCCGCGTTCGATCCCATGCACTTCGGGCTGCTGACCGGAATAGGCAAAGTCGGTTTGAAAAGCCGCTCCAGACCGTCGCCTCGCGTTGGGGTCTATGGTCTGGGCCAACTCGCAACGCCGGAGTCCGGTGGAAACACCTCACGTGTGGGATTGGATTTTTCGCTGCCGGTCACAAGTTCGGCCGCTTTCCTCGGGACACTCCATCCGGATTACTCCGAGGTGGAAATCGACCAGCAGACGATCGCACCAACCATTTTTCGCAGGCAATACACCGAGGTTCGACCATTTTTCACTCAGCTTGAAAACTTTTTCAGCGAAACTGAACTCTACACTCCAAACATCCCTACCCCAAGTTCAGGGTATGCAGTTGAAGGGACCGAAGATAACGTGAAGTTCGCGGCATTTGATGCACTGGGCGAGGACGGGCGCAACGATAATGCGGAGACGGTCGGATACACGAGTCCCAGCCAGAACTGGTGGGTGCGAGAACAGCGCGTGGCGGCCTCTCTTCCAGACTTTTTCGACTTAACGCAATCGACATACTTTGGCTACGATGACCTCAAGCATTGGGACGTCAGCGGCATTTTCAGCCAAGAGAGCGGCACGGACGTTTTGAACCCGACTCAGGCAAGCTATAACCAAGGCACCGTGAGTTGGAGGGACCCGCTCACGACGGCGGCGCTATCGCTGGTAAAAATAGGATCCGACTATTCACCGTTTGACGGGTACGTTCAATACAACGGTACCGCTGGTTATGACAGCTCTGCGAGTCATACGTGGAAGTTCAGTTCCCAAGCGCCGTGGCAGTCAATTTTGGTGAGCGGGGTGATGGACGTCTCCCATGGGCCGGATGGGTCGGTCAATTACAACTTGCACAGCATCGGCGCCGATTTGACCACGCACAACAATAACGTGATACTGCTGACGTCAGGCTCCTTTTACGTTGAGGAGCCCGGACACGGTTTGGTGCCGTTCAGCCAGGATGAGGTGGCTTTCAATCTCGCCGCAAATCCGAACAAAGGCGCTTCGGCGTCCTATGTTTTCGGCTCGATCTACGATGGCTATGCTCAGGACCTTGACCTGCAGGCATTCGCACAGGTCTTTCGACGTGGGACAGTCACGCTCGAGGAGTATTCGACCGTCTTCAACTCGAGATCAGGCGCCCGGCAAGCGCAGGCTTTGAGCAGGCTTTCATACACAATGCAGCTGACAAAGACCGATTCTTTCTCAGCTGGCATCCGAACGATCAACGGTGCGCCTGCGGGCTTTGGGCCACAATTTGCAATGCACGGCACGAATCTGAGCCTTGCCTATTCGCAGCATCGCGCCTATACGAATCTTTTCGTCGTGTACGGTGATCCAAATGACGTTTCAACCCTCCATTCCTTCATCGTGAAGCTGGTGCAATTCTTTGGCGCAGGTCAAGGTTCGTAATTTTGGATTTCGCAGCATCGATGGGTCGAAAGCCATGAAAGCGTGAGCTTTAGCCAACGACAGAAATAATGAGGCAGCGCAAACACCGTTCGGATCAGCCATCAGCATCGAAGGCGAAGCTGACTTTAAACGAGCTTTGCCAGGGAGCTGAACTGCGATCTGTCGTAAGGCGAAATGGAGCGACGATCGGGTTGCCGGGCGCCGTCGTTCGCGCACTTGACGCATCGATTCTATTTGCCCGCGCGAGCCAACATGACAATGCTCGTGCCGCATTCAAGCTTGCTCTGAAGAAGTTTCGCGCCTATCGGGGACCGATGCACAACACGTTTCGCTTCCGAATCTTCTGCGGCGGTGCTTACCTGGCGTACTGCCAAGGAAAAATGGCGCGCGCAGAGCAGATTAGTCGCGCAGCGATCCTTCTGACAAAACGGCTGCCCCCGTCCGTTCGAAGACCAGCAAGGCATCTGGCCAGCGACAATCTCGCACGCGTGTTGGAACGTACGGAGCGTCGGGGGAAGGCGTTGGAGATCCGCGAGCGCTGCTTTTCCGAAGATCCAACTTCGGTTAATGCACTGCGATTGGCCTTCGCCTACCACGACGCCGGCCTGGCCGACCGCGTTCTAGCGATACTCGGATCGACTTCCGCACAATACGAACCCGGTGACGCAGCAGGTTTAGAGCTGTTGCGCGCGGCCGCCCATGTGCGTTTGAACCAAAGAGCATCTGCCAACGAGGCGCTCAAGCGTTACAAAAAGCTTGCTCACAAATATGAACTCGAAGAAATTGTGAACTAGCACAACGAATCTCCGACCGCTATGGTTGGCTGATCCTTAGCTGTCGATTACTGAGCGAAAATTGCATCCGGAACCTAGCACTGATCCGGCATGCTCGCGCAGCACGAAGCGCAGGTCGGGCACGGGGTTCCTGAGCGGCGAGCCAGCGACTCAGCTTCATTCTTAGGCAGCCCCTATGCGCACTTAGAATGCTTTTTCGCTCGTAATGTTACTTGCAAATCCAAAGTATTGGGCATGGCGGTCGCTAAAATGCAGAAGGATTTTTTTAAGACAGGTCACAGTGACAAGTTTGCCCATAAATCGTCCTCCAGCCTGCGACAGCGGGTCTGCCCAACCATCAGGATCGGGCGCCGTTAACTATGGGTTTGCGGGGGCGCAGCCAAACAATTATGCCAGCACTGGCCAAGTTCAGAAGATACTCGAGAGTACGCTCCACATCTGCACTCTCTTCGAGAAGTGTTTCTAGCGAGGCTCCGGCCTGAATAGACTTCACCGTCTGGGGCTCTTGCAGATCGGCAACGTGCACTAAACCGGTGCCCAGCGAGCGATAGAGCAGGTAGTGCGTTGCGCGGGGCGTCAGCTGAAAGGCCTCCTCCGCGTTGCCCGCGAGGTACTCTCGAATTGGCGTTCGCAGTACGACCACCGACCACGGCATATGAATGAACGGCGACAGGCGTTTCACGCGTGGGACGTTGGGTTCGACAGCACCGCTGAGTTTCCAAACGGCGACCAAAAGATCGATTGCATCCTGAATCACGGGCGGTAAGGCCGCGGAGTCCACTGCGGCGAACTCGGCGAGAATTGCTTGCAACTTCTCGTAGTGCGATGCCTCAAGTCGAACCGCAGCAAACGTCATAGACTGCGTGGATCCGGCCATCGGTCGGTCGAGCCCGCGACTGGAAAATCGGCAAAATTGACAGATATGCTTTCCGTCATGGCGTACACCCAGTGCCACCAACCCAAAGGAATGAACAGAATGTCACCGGGCTCCAGCGTGACTCTCACCCAATTTGCTTCCATCGCTGAAACGTCATTGGGCCGGTCGAGAGCGACGGGATCCAATCCGCTGAAGACGCCGCCCAGGCGAGAGTCGAGGCGATGAATCTCATACGCCGGCGACATTAGGAAGCGCTTCGTTCCGACGATCTGCACGAAGACCACGTTCTGAACATCGTGATGCAGCGGCGTGACTGTTCCCCTGGGCCCGAGCCAAAGACGCGCGATGTGAGGATCATCAACTTTAACGGAAGGCAAAAATGCAAGCGGTAAGCAGTCGCGCAGCCGAACTCGCATTGACCCTTTAAAGGCGAAGTTCGTGGCGACCAAATAGCGATCGTTGGAGATAGGTTCTTGGCGAATTTCCGCAACAAAGTCCGCGAGCGTCGCTTCAACGCTCGACGCGCCGCCCGTATATCGCCTTCCGCTCATATACTGGACGCGCTCCGAGCCATGATGCGCGAGGAAATATGCCATGTCCCAGGTTTTCACCGCCGGCCACTCAGCCGCACCTCGGCGAATCAATACTGGTCTGTTTCTGCAATAGTAGCGATCGAGAAATGTGATTTCGTCGATTTCGCTTAGTTCATCAATCTCACTAGAGCCTTTCTTGTCGAGTCGCTCATAGACCCTCAGCAGGCCCTCGAGTTTCTTAGCGTACGGCACAAGTTCGAGCGACGCTTGAACATACGGATCACCCACAGCTCGCTTAATTTCGATTTTTGCAGCCTGACAGTCAAAGCCGCGGCTCGTTAAGACTGTCAGTATTCGAGGAAGGGACGTCTGCTGAAGGAGCATTGAAACGATCAGGCGTCGCATTTCACGCAGGCGGCTCTCCCGATGCTCACGCCGCGTCACCGCTCCCCCGGCATCAGCACCATTGTGCAGGATAGACTCAACCGAGACGTGTTCGTTCATTCGTGATGCTTCCAACTTTACGCGCGATTCGTTGGGCTGCTTCGCTCGACTGGCGTGGTTAGACTTTGAGGTCCTCCATTCCATTACTCATCGCGTCAACCAAGTTCGCTAATGAGGTCAGCGCATTCGGGTGTAAGGATCTCTCGCTGAGATCCGACGCGCTGATGCGAAACTTTGACGGCCTGATGAGTCTTCGTCCAGCTGATCGTTGCGCTTACTGAGGACACTGGACTGGGAATGAGCACTGATCCGGATTGGTACCCGCACAACATTCCGGCGTGGTAAGACTGCAGGTCACCGAACAGCACTGGCCTGCAGTACAGCTAACGAAAGTCTTCGCAAGCTCAGAACGATTCTTCGCATTCATCCGCCTTAGATCGCTCTTAGCTGCAGGGAACGCCACTTTAATGTCTAGACCGTGATGCATTCTATCAATATCCTCCGTGAGCGCGTGCGTAGAAATAGGGCTCGCAAGCAGAAGTCAGACTTTAGCCGATGACGCGCTTGAATGTGTCGACGCCATTCGTTTGACTTCGACGCAGTGCCTCACTGCGGGCATTGGACCGGAAACGAACATTGATCCCCGAGCGTCGGGGCCGTGCAACACTCCGGTGTCGTGAGGCTGCACGTACCGCAGCACGACGCTCCTGTGCAGCTGGCGGCGGTCGGCGCATGCTCAGAGCTGTCCGCAGCATTGATGCCCTTTAGGTTGCTTTTACCCGTCGGGAATGCGACTTTGATATCTAAACCATGATGCATCGTCTCGGTCTCCTTCGGTGTTTGCACGCTCTGCATCGTACTGAGACGGAATCAGGCGTCTCTCCCTGGACGCCCAAAGCTCCGCAACTCACGTTGCGCTTGACCTCCTGGTCAGTACAATCGCCATGGTACCACTCCCCTGCACCGTTGGGCAACGGTATGGATTGGAAGGGAGGGGAAATTCATGCAAGGCGGCGGTGAGGTGCTCCAAAGACTCGGGCCAGCTGAGCCCTTATCGGCCTGCGCTTGCTCGCTGTAGTTAAAGGCTTGACAGGCGCTAGCTTGAACTGGTCTGACCTGGGTGCAGTTGGAGCACTCAAGGAGGGATCACATGAACACCTTTTTACGTCGCGCCATATTGACGCTTACGGTTGCAGCCACGCTTGCGCTGTTGGCCACGCCTACCGTTATCGCTGGGGGCGGAGGACGTTGGCGCGGCGACGGAGGCGTGGCGGCAAACAGAAACGAGCACCTTGTCATAGTCACGAACTGGGCTGACGATACGATTTCCTTGGTGGACATCGGAACCGGAAAGGAACTGTCTCGCATACGGGTCGGCCATAAACCGTATGACGTCAAAGCATCCGGTGATGGGCGCCTCGCTTACGTAACGAACTCCGCTGATGCCTATGTTTCCGTGGTGGACCTTCAGTCTATGCTCGAACTCGCTCGCATACCGACAGGGTTTGGTCCACGAGATATTTATCTTTCGCACGACGAATCTTGGGCGATCACGGCAAATTTCTGGCGATAATTCGCTGTCTGTCTTAAACCTCAAATCTCGTCGCGAAGAATACAGAATCACGGTTGGCACAATCCCTTACGGAGCGGCTCTAAGCGATGACGAGAAAACGGCATACGTCACCAACTGGGGCGAGGGAACGCTGTCCTTCGTTGATTTAGTCCGTCGCAAGGAAGTTAAGCGCATAGCCCTGTGCAACTTGCCATATACGATCGTCGTGCCGCCGAAAGCCAATTTCGCGTTGGCCAGCTGCTTCGCGAGAGAGTCGCTGGCTAAAATTAACCTAGACACCAGATCCGTTTTAGGCTTCATCGGTGTTGGTCGATCTCCATGGGGGCTTGCTATATCAGGGAACGGAAACACAATCGCAGCGGCGAATTTCTACAGCGGCGCCATTTCATTGCTAACGCCGGCTAAGATCGGAGAGACACGGGGCGGCGGAATCTACTCGCAGGGCTATCTCGTGCACACGCTGCAAGTGGCCGGGAAGGTGAAAAACCTAGTGTCCAATCAGTCAGGCACAAGAATCGTCTGGACTGATCTGCAGAACAACACCGTCAACGTGCTAGACACTTCGACAGGGAAAACCATATACCGCATACCTGTCGGTCATGCGCCGTACGGCGTGGATTTTGTGCCCTAAGTCAACGCTGTGAATGCTGAGGTGGCGCAGCGCGCAATTTTCCTCTGCGCGATCACCATGCTGGCCATCTCGGCATGCTCACTTCACGGCTCAGAGCCATACCGAGGCATTTATTTCGGCGATGTCCTTGATGCTCAGAGTCCGATAAGCACAGGATATATCGCCTTCACGACCATGCGGCCGCCGAAAGCACCGGGGCGCTTCAATGCAATCAGCTGCAGCATATGCCATCACCTGCCGCTTCCAGGTGGCACGGAGTTCACTCGGAGGATGACGTCCCGTAAAATGCTGTAAAAGCCCGGTGGCGAGGAGCCACCGTTTCGGTTCGGAAGATTTGCTTTGCGAAACTTCTCAACCGAAAGGACGAAACGGTGGCCGATTACGATGTTACCCTATCCGAGTCGATGATGCCAGACCTTCTGGAGCGCCCGAACGCCTTAGCGCAGCTGGTCCAGACCGTCATTCAGCAGGTCCTCGAGGCGCAGGTCAGCGAGCACGTTGGCGCCGATCGCTACGAGCGAACTGACGACCGAGCCGGGTACCGCAACGGCTATCGGGAGCGACAGCTCTACACGCGCGTTGGGCCGGTCACGCTGCGGGTGCCGCAAACGCGCGAAGGCAGCTTCTCAAGCGAGATCTTTTCGCGCTATCGGCGCAGCGAGCAAGCCTTCGTGCTGGGCCTGATGGAGATGTTTGTTAATGGCGTTTCAACGCGCAAGGTCAGCGAGATCACCGAAGCGCTTGTGCGGCACGTCGTTCTCGAAGTCGACGGTGAGCCGCTTGGCCATGAACCTCGATGGTCGCGTCAACGCGTTCCTTTCGCGCCGCCTCGACGAGGACTATCCGTTCCTCATCGTCGACGCGCTTATTCTGCAAGTCGCGGTGCGATGATCGCGTGATGAGCAAAGCGGTGTTGATCGTTGGCGGCATTCGGAAGGACGGTCTACGCGATGTTTTAGGCGTTTCGATCGGCGATGCCGAAAGCGCGGCAACGTGGAATGAACTGTTCGCCGTCGCTCAAACGGCGCGGGCTGCGCGGCGTCGATTTCGTCATTTCCGACGATCACGCCGGCCTGGTCGAGGCCATCAAGAAACAGTTCATCGGCGCGAGCTGGCAACGCTGCCAAGTGCATCTGATGCGCAACATGCTTGGCCACTGCCCGAGCCGTGAACGCTCCGCTGTTGCTTCGGCGGCCAAGTTGATCTTTTCGTCGACCGATGTTGTGGACGCCCGCCGGCATCGCGACGAGTTCATCAAACGCTTTGCCAAGACCGCACCCAAAGCGGTCGCATGCCTTGAAGACGGCTTTGACGATGCGATGGCTGTCATGGCGCTGCCGGAAAAATATCGCCGTCGCCTACGGACAACCAACATGATCGAGCGGCTCAATGAAGAGATCCGCCGGCGTGAGCGCGTGATCCGAGTCTTTCCCAATGATGCGTCCCTCGCTTCGTCTCGTCGGCGCGCTGACGGCTGAAATCAGTGAAGGCTGGCAGGAACAAAATGTACTTCGACATGGGCGACTACCACGAGTGGGTCGCAGAACGAAGAACAGGGCAAGAAAGAACGAACGAAGGCGGCGTAACCACCATTCTAGGCTGAACCGAATTTACAGCAGATTTGGGACTTGACTACTCGGGGAGGGCGTTCGTCGCAAAGATCTGGTCAAACGGGCACGTCGGGACATTCAAACGATTTGAAGAGCGCAATGGAGTTCTTATGGAACGTTATCCAGTTGGGCGGCACTTCTGGCGCAAACCGCGCGCCCTCTTCGGTGATGGTCTACTGGAGACAGTTCCCTCGAATGAAATTCTCCAGATCGCAACCGCGGAACTATCTGATCATCCGCGTCATGCCGGACGAATACCTTATTTAAGGCACGGCATCGGACGCTTCGGGTGGAAAGCCGATTTTGCCACGATTTCAGGTTTTGTAACCGAGGCCATGACAGAGGAGATCGGCGTGAAGAAGCCACGTGCGGTCCAGGAACTTGCGCACTTTGTGCGATCGCTAGCCGCCCCTCCGTTTCGCGGTGAATCGACGAGCTCGCGAGGATATTCAATTTTTCTTTCGATTGGATGTGCGGATTGCCACCGACCATCACTGACAACGGGATACTATGCCCTACGTCCCCCATTGAGTCGAATAGACATTCACGCCTATACTGATCTGCTCTTACACAGAATGGGCAGCCGCGATGGCGATTTGCCGGGATACGTCGCTCGAGCCGACGAATTCATGACGCCGCCACTGTGGGGGCTAGCATCGACGGGACCGCCGTACATGCATGACGGCTCTGCCTCATCAACTTCCGACGCCATCCTACGCCACAATGGGCAGGCCAGCGACTCAGCCAAAACGTTTGAACGTCTTTCTGAGGATGACAAAACCGCGCTGGAGTCTTTTTTGCAAAGCCTCTAAGACCGCTCCGTCGCGAGAAAGCACCGAATGTTGAGCACCTGAGCAGCGGCCCAAGCTTGCGTGGCATGAGACGAGCGCTTCGCGCCCTCACCAACTTTGCGCTGAATGCGACAGGGTGTTGCCGTGACGTTTCACCCCTAAGCAGCCGTAAAGCGAACCTGTTATAGGGCGAACACCCACGCTGGTGTCAGTCACCTTCGCAGGACTTCACAATAAGGAAGTGCCCTACTGTCAAGAAAAAGCCTGGAACAAACTCCCTATGCTGCGCCTTTTCGCAGTCAAGTTTGCCGCGGCACAACTGCATTTCTTCTTAAAAAGCGCCCGGCTTCCGAAAACACGCTTGCTGATGGCTTGGAAATGACATTCTTGCAGCGATACGCGGTGGTTTGGTACATATATCCTAAGGACAGCGAGCCAAATCCGCAGGCCGAAGCCTCCATTATGTCGCTTTGTCCGAAGCACTAACGTTCGACTTCACACCTAAAGCACGTCACCGACGCCGGGTGCGTGCCGAACGCCGTCTGCACAGGCAAATCTCGTCGTCGTCGCAATGGGCAACAATATCGGCGCAACCTACACGACGAAGTACGGCATCGTCAACGGGTATGCCGTTGTCGAGAACGGGCGCTTTCCGTATAGCGCGCAGGTCATAGATCAGTGGGTGAGCGGCACCGGTAATACCGGCCCGATCACGTCGAAGAACGTGTTGCAGTTTACCAACGTTGATTCGGGCGGTGCGCAGCATTCGGCAGTCGGGTTCAAGGGCGACTCGTTCCCCTCGGTCCCGTATACGTTCCCAAGCCCCGCGGCCTCGCCGGTCGCTACGGCTGTCAGCACCACGACGCTCTGGTCAACCGGACGCGTCGATGCCGGCATTAGTGAGCAGTGCTATTCTCAAACGTTTACACTGAAGGCCCGCACGTACTACTTCGGCGATCTCGACTACTACAATCTGTCGAACTTCCGTGACGTGTTGATCGTCGCTACGCCCGCAGCAAGGTGATCGGAAGATCTACGATGACACGACGATGGTCATGATGACGAACTCGTGGCGTTGGTCACTCTCGAGCCCCAAACGATAAGGCAACGGTGCTCCCACGTCGTTAACGCGACCTACTCTCTTCCTTGCGTTAGCGGAAAAACGTGGTGTGAGCGAATATTTTGACCGGTTGCGCGGGCGTCTACGGCGCCAAACATTGCCGTACGGGGAGCTCACGGTCGAGCCGCACGACTAAGTGGAATGGCTAAGACATGGGCCGACTCAAGGTGTAGCTGATTTCACCAAACGTAGACGCAGTGATGGATGCCGTACGACCGTCGGGGTATGAATAGGTCCGCCCGTCACCATCACCTGAGCTGAACGTTGTACTCTTCATTCGGCCGATGTTATCGTACGCATAGGAAATGGTTTGTTGAACGGCATTGTCGACGGAGCTGAGAAGTCCGGCCTGTCCGCTGCCGTCATAGGTGTTCGTGGTCACGGCGCCCGTTCCAAAAGCTATGCTCGAATTTGACGATGGGGGCAAGACGGCGAGTTCCGTCGCCGGCGCCTCGTCATCTTGACGAGGCCGCGGATAAATAACCGTGAACATTCGTTATAGCCTTCACGCCAGAACAACGACAGCCTTTCACGACGGGCGCGGCACGTACCAACCGCATAGCGTTGCGGCGTTAAGTAAGGAATCACAGCAAACGTTAAAGCGTCCGAGCTAGCGGAAGCGTCGGAACCACGTTGAGGATTCGGAGATTCAGTATCCGATGGGAACCGATGCACTGTTGGCGCCCGATGCGACCTACGGCGGCCTCGCCTATGCCGCCACCGGCGGCCCCCGCCGTCAGCGGCTGCTGGCAAATAACCGGGACGGGCAGCGCGTTCACCGGGCAGGCCGAATACTCGCAGCCGATCGACGTCGCGCCCGGGCTCACCTATACATTTACTGGGTCCGAACAGCGGCCGGCCTATAATCGCGCAGGCGGCGTGACGGCAACCCCAGCTGGGATGCCGTAGCCCTCCTGAAGAAACTGAAAGACGTCGAGCTGTTTCCCGCCGGGGTACGTTACTTTGACAACGGTATTTGGTAGATCCAGTCCGCTGGTCGTTTGTGGGCGCACGTCCGGGTAGATGCCGGTGTCGAGAAGTGAACCCTCCCAAGGGAAGCTCACATACATCACGGTCTCATCGCGATTAAGCGCGAAGGTGTATGGAAACGACTGCCCCGTGTGGATAACGAAGCTTGGGGCCGCGTCCGGCTTGCTAAAGACGTCTATGATGCCGCGCTCTTGATTGACAGCGATCAAATTGCCGTTTTTATCAATGCCTATCCCGCCCACGCAATAGACCGTTTTTGGGGGCAAGAGGTCGTCGCCCTGAGAAGCCTCGGGACCAAACCGCTGCACTTGGCTCGTGCAGCTATTTCTCTTGTGGTAAGCGACGTAGAGATTACTCTTTGTGTCGAGCGTAACGGCGACGACGCAGCCGGGCACTCCGATCGATCTAATGCGCTTCGTGCTGTTGGGCGCGTACTCGAGGACCCGTTGCCCGTCGCAATCGCCGGCATACACTGTGCCGTTCTTAGCAGCCACCGCATCGCTTGCAAACTTCAGACCGCGATAGATTCTGACCAGTTTGCCTGACTTGTCGTACATCGTGACGGTGTCGTGTCCGCTTTCCTCGCCGTTAGCGACGTAGAGGTTGTCGTTTTGATCGATGAAGATTCCGGATGGATAGATCACTTTCTCGGTAACGCGCCGGACGAGGCCCTTTCCCAGGTCGCTACGATCGAAAATGTCGACGGCCGGGTCCGGTTGCCCGTTGTTGGCGACGTAGAGAAACGACTCACCTTTCGAAGGTAAAAGCATCGTGCGGAACTCGGGCGTTGGCATACCGGGAAGTTGGGCTGAGCTTGGCAAAATACCGCAACCGCTCAACAATAGAATGCAAGAACAAAGCGTCAAAGCGCGGCGCGCACGTCCCGCTACTGCGGAGCTGGTGTTTCCTGCTGATCCACCGCGCTTTGACATCTCAATGAACACTATCTCGTTCTATTCGTTATCGGGGCTTCCGGGGTCGCTAGAGGTGTAGTAGCTATAGTAATAGGTACCTATCCTCTTGAAAGGTCGAGGATCATAGCCCGAGTTTGACATCACGTCAGCTTCAGGATCGGCCGCTCGTGCATCCGCGGCGCTGAGAGGGTCAAGGTTCCAATGGTTTTCGATGTACTTGAGGATCGACGCTTGCTCGTATTGCGTGTGTGTGACGAGCCCTTTTTTCGTATAGGGTGAAACGATGATGAATGGCACTCTAACGCCCAGGCCGTCATAGTCTTTGTACGGCGGTGGCACATGGTCGTACCATCCGCCCCAGTCATCCCAGGTGATAAAGATCACCGAGTTGTTCCAGTATTTGCTCGTTCCAATGGCATTCACGACCGCAGCGACCCAACTCGCGCTCGTGTTTAGCGTCACGCCCGCATGGTCGGAATTTTTCTTCGTCGGAGTAATCCATGTTACGGCCGCATTATAGCCGCTGGTGCTCTTGATGTCTTTGATAAATTGCTGCGGCGGCTCGATGATCGTTCCGCCCGGGTAATTTTGACCCTTATTTTTAATCCACTGGAAAGGCTCCCACCACGCGATGCCCTGCGTATTGTTCGCAGCGTAATAACGCCAGGGTAACGACGGATTTTTGGCGGCTAACTCCGCGCCGATCGTTTTATAGGTCATGCAAGCGGATTCAGCATAAGGCGCCGGCGTTCGCAAAATTCCCTTAATCCAGTCGACCGTGGGGCTGTAACCGGTGGAACTGTGACAACCATTCTGTGAGTTAGGAAAATTAGTCGCTCTGTTCGCCTGTGCTGCGACCAGATACTGGTGTGAAGTGAACGACCCGTCAAGGTTCGATTGAAACATCTCGTCGCCGAAAGCATACTGTTCAGCAATCGCCCAATATGGCGCCGTCCATTTTTTATCAACGTAGGCGTAGGCGCCGGGCGAATCCGACGTCGGTGCGGTGAAGCCGTTCATCGGGCAGACATTCGCGGCGTTCAGTTCGTATGGCCCGTCGATCGGGCAGCCCGTATCCTTATTGAAAGCGCTCAAGGTGTGCGGGTAATCGTATTGCTCCGAAACGTCCATTGGGGTGGGCTCCAGTTGAACCTGCCGCGTGCCGGACATACCAAAACTTTGTGTGTTAGCGCCGGGGAAGCCATTAAAAAGATTGTCAACCGTTCGGTTTTCTTGCACGATCACGAAAACTTTCATGATGGGGCTCGTCGATGTCATGTTTTTGCTAACGGCGCGATGGAGTTGCTCGTAGCCAAATGGATTGCTGCTGGGCGCCGTGGAGGGATTCGCACAAGCAGCAACAGCCATGGCGACGCCGACAATTCCTATTAGATAGCGTGACGGTCTCATGCAGTCTTGCCCCTTTCAGATAAACAAAAAACTGCGCGCCCCGCAGGCGTAGAACGACCATCGTGGACCGCACGACCAAACTCATCCCGCGGCCGAACTGCCTCAAGGGCAGGATAGATAGAATGGTACCACATTCGGGCTAGCTCGTATAGGCCACTATCAAGGTATCGGATTCGATACAGACGGCACCTCTTGGACTCATTTGAGGTGTTCCCTATCGAGAAATCCCCCCAGGCTATGGAGCTTTTTATGATGCCGGCAATCGAACACACGCGCCTACTCCGGGAACTTTGGCGTTCGATTACCGTTCATAAGGACCTTATTTTGTCATGGTTGGTGCGCAAAAAGTGGCCGCAGATTAAGCAGATGAGTTGGTATTGGCTCTTCGAGCAATCTTTGATGTTGGAGTTGGAGTTGAAGTTGACCGGGTCTCGTGGACACTTCCGCATTGGCGGAGAAGGGTCCACCTATGGCACGAAAACATCCCCGGGCCTACCCCTTGGAATTCCGACTTAACGTCATCGAACTGGCGCGGGCGGGTCGCGGAATCGATGATCTCGCCGGAGAGTTCAAGCTCTCAGCGCAGACCGTTCGGAATTGGGTCAAACAGGCCGATCTCGATCGAGGCCGGCGCAGCGATGGGTTGACGACCGCCGAACGCGATGAACTCTCTCGCCTGCGTAAGGAGAATAAACAACTCAAGATCGAGCGGGAGATCTTGGGAAAAGCGGCGGCCTGGTTCGCTCGCGAGACGGATTCGATACCACCGAAGGTTTCGAGTTCGTGAGAGCGTATCGGGCCCGGTGGCCAGTGAGAACGCAATGTCGCGTGCTGGGCGTCTCGACCAGCGGCTTCTATGCGTGGTTTGCGCGCAATCCATCGGCGCGTTCGGTCGCCGATGACGAGCTTGCCGGCGTCATGCTGGGGCTCTACGCACAATCCGACGACACCTACGGGCGCCCGCGCCTCCATGCCAAACTGCATGAACTCGGGTTCTGTGCGTCGCGCGGTCGCGTCAGACGGCTGATGCGCGAGTATCGACTGGTTGGCGCGCATCGCCGGCGTGGCTTTGTCGTGACGACCAAGCGAGATTCCAACGCACGGCCCGCGCCCGATCTCGTCGACCGCAAATTCGTCGCCGACGCACCCAACAAACTGTGGGTTGCCGACATCACGTACATTCCGACGTGGTCTGGCTTCTTGTACCTTGCCGTCGTGTTGGATGCGTTTAGCCGGCGGATCGTCGGCTGGTCGATGGCAAACGACCTGCGCACGCAGGTGGTCCTTGACGCGCTCGATATGGCCATCCATCAACGCAAGCCCAACGCGGTGATCCATCATTCAGACCAAGGCTCGCAATACACATCGCTTGCCTTCGGGTTGCGCTGCAAAGAGGCTGGTGTGCGCCCATCGATGGGTTCAGTTGCCGATTGTTACGACAACGCGATGTGCGAGAGTTTCTTTGCCACACTCGAATGCGAGCTACTTGCACGTCGCCGCTTCCGCACGCAGGCGGAAGGACGCATGGCGGTCTTCTCGTTCATTGAATCCTGGTACAATCCCCATCGTGCTCATTCGGCGCTGCAGTACCTGTCGCCGATCGATTTCGAACGGGAACACGCGGCGTGATCACCAATCAAAAAATATCCACGAAGGTCGGTCAACTCCAACATAAAGAATCAGATGCGTTTAGCTGGATTGACCAGCCGTATTTTGAGGAATTATCTTACCGCCTAAATATGCTCCTTGACCTAGCCCCATGAGCACCATTAATGCTTGCGGAATGTCAGGGAAACATGGACCCGAAGAAGTCGGAGTGCACGCGATATAGGTATTCCAGCCGCTCCCAACGTTCATCAGGAACGCAATGATTCCGATCACCGTCCACGTCAGCATTTGCGCCTTGTTGAGATCGGGCTGGCCATTATTGTCCGCGATCAAATACTTCGGGTCCATTGTCGGCGGCCCTGAATCTAATGTAGTTGGCGTCGTTGGTTGGGTAATAACGATGTATTTTGCGCCGACTGCGGTGCTGAGACTAAATCCCATAACGAGCAGTATATTTCCGGGAAGACCGCTTGCAAACGTCGCGTTGCCGTGAGCAAAGATAAGCGCGAGAAAGACATACAACACGGCGGTGGTCCAGAGCAAGAACTGCAGCTTAGAGGTGCTCAACCGCCCGTCTGCTCCAAGTGCAAGCGCAAAAATATTCCATGTACCAGCAATCAGTCGGTATGCTACGTAAATGGCGCCGATTATCAGCAACGCCCAGAGGAAGGGATGGTCACTAAAGACGTGCATCCAGTCAGTAGAACGTATCATGAAAACCTCCGAGTATTTGCTAAGCGGTTAGTGACCGGGGAGAGGCGCGGGATCTCCGTACGCTGTGTAAATGATTGTTTCATTCGCACGATTTTGCTCGACCAAGCCAATGAGCGTTAATAGGTCGGCGTTATGGACTCGAACGCAGCCATACGTGCGAAGAAGACGCTGGTTAGGATCGTTGAAGTGTGTTGCGAGATTTGCCCCGCCTCCATGAATGAGGAGTCCTTGGCGGTTGCCCCAATCCATCAATTGGTTTAACGGCAGGTCGATCCCGCCGATTACCGCGCCGGGCGTTCCCCGTGTGTTAGTCTGGATGGCTAGACTTGCGCCGATCAAATTAGCCAGCGTTGCAGCATCGATATCAAGGATGCTTATCTGGCCGGCTCCTTCACCCGAAATTGGCGCTGCGAAGACCTGTGGGTTAGCAAGCAGATAGTGACCCGGTGGAATTCGGCAGCTGTGTCCCCAGGGTGGCTGCGGCAGCTGCTGATCCTCGCTCGCGCCATAGTTTCCCCAGGCGTCCGAACCCGCGTCGAAGGTCTGCATTTGGCTACTCGGTCCAAAAATCTTCAGCGCGTTCGTCGGTCTGTTATGAATGAAATGAATCACGGTGAGTCCTCCGCATCAAGGGTGGAACAAGGAGGTGATTTCATATTCGAAAAAAAACCTGACGAGAGGTCGCTAGGCATGCTTGGCTTTGCTAGTAAGATGTGGAGTGCCTGCTTTCCTCTTCCTGCGATCGGTCTTGGAGGTCCCCAGGGGCCGCGCAGGCTGGGGAACTGTGGAATGGTTGCTCTCGGGATTATCGGCAACAGAATGTTACTAGCGAACATTTTTACGCAGGAGCACCCTTTTCGCTTTCGCATAGTGGAGGAGCACCATCATGGCAAACGGGACGTCGCCGCCTACAAATCCCGATTATCGAGGCGCTACACCAGTCGCATACCGTATCGATTCAAGCGGAACGCTTCGGAACGCGTCTGACCCGTTGAGTACGGGGCAGGCCTTTTCGACCGATGTTAACCCAGTGTTGCAAATAAATCCTCAATGGTTTAACGCGCCAAAATTCTTCGTGGGTCAAGATAAACCCGCGGCATTGTGCAAGCTCGGCGTGGCACAGCGGACGCCGCTCAAACCGCTGGTTAACCAGCAAGGTTGGTCCATCACGTACTCGCTCCTTACAGCCCCTCATCAAGACATCGCAAGCCAGACCTTTACGCTGTCGGACCAAGACGCGGGTAGTTTAGCAAACATGCCACTACCAGGTAGTCGTGGCTCGCTGACTTGCGCATTCTATGCATACGTCGGCGGAGACGAGAACAAGACGTTCGCAATCATTTCGAACACGCTAAAGACATTGCAGGGCATCATCGGAAGCACTTCGACGCAGGCGTTCCTTGCAATACCAGTCGCAGACGTAACAGCACTTACCCAAGCTGAGTCGCTGTTCGAGCAAATCGTGCAAGCCACCGCGCCCCCCAAGTGGACACAGTATTGGATGGATACGCGGGTCATCCCAGTGGCGCTCAGCGCTGCGACGGCGGGCGATGGCGTTTTGAGCCTTCCGTTGGGTGTGACTACCCTGATCATCATTCCGTCGGAGAGCAACGCCAAGGACCACATTCAGAATGCCGCTGACAAAGTAGTTAATTATTTTGAGGCAGTCAGCACCTACGTCGGTAATGCTAGTTACAAGTTTCAGCTTACGCCTAACGGAATCGTAATGGCTGGCGGCGATAGTCCATTCGATGCTATACCCTATGTTGCGCTCACGATCGAAGTCGCTAATCCAACGACCTAAAACGCTTTGGCGAGAAGGATCGCCGGGCGTTGGTCCTTATTAATGGGCAATCTTTTTCAAACTGTAATGGAGAATATCGCTGATCCACGTCGTTTTTCCATTCGTCAATACAGCCACCAACGACCAAAGCATAAGATTACTGACATAGTGCCGAATCGCGCTTTTTGAAGCGGGCACCCATTATAAGAAGCTGGAGTCGGGGCGACGTCTATGGGAATGTCGCAAAAGTTGCGTTTCGGATATTACTCACAACGTCATGCACGGAGCGGCCGTAACTCAGGACTTCCAAGGTTCCATTTTCTACCGGAGCGCAACCTACCGGGGAATAGTTGGAATTTATGTCGGGCGGAGAGGCGGACTACTCGGTCCGACATGATCGCCCCATCGAGGCTTCGCATTGGGGAAATAGCGCTAACCGGAGGGAAGCAAAATGCATTCAGGTCCTATTAAGACGATTCTTCTCGTGCACGGGTATAGTGTGCGCACCTTGAATAGCTGGGGCGCGCTGCCTCAATTGTTGCAATTCAGCGGTTTTGCGGCGGCATCCATCTACCTATCCGATTTCATAACCCTCGATGACCGCGTATCATGTAATGACCTCGCAGCTGCCCTTGACGGACAACTGGACAAGAGCGGCCTTGACTTGGGTACCACGGCGATCATCGCTCATAGCACAGGCGCGATTGTGACGCGCCGATGCCTCCTCGATCGGCGAACCACCCGGAAAGCGCTACCGAGCCATTTCATATCGTGTGCTGGCGCCAACCATGGATCGACGCTGGCGCAACTTGGCCTGACGGAGCTTGCTCATATCTTTCGGCAGCTTCAAGGGGGCACCAGCGTGGGGCAACGTGTGTTGGAGGACCTGGATTACGGAAGCGCATTCCTGCGGCAACTGAATCGTGACTGGCTCAACGCGTGGAATGACGACAGCGCGCCCTTATGGCGTGACATCTACTGCTTCAGCATGGGCGGCACCGATCATAGTTATTGGCAAAATCAGTTATCGTGGCAAAGTCATGAAACTGGCTCGGACGGAACCGTTCGCATTAGTGGCGCGAATCTCAACTATCGCTTCATTGATCTTCACCCTCCGTACTCGACGTTTACCGTAACAGAACTGAAGCAACAGTGTCCTCACCTCGTCGTGGACACGCCCCAGAAAAAGTACTCGCATACAAGCCAAAATGAACATGACGCCGCTGGACTCGTTCTTTCAACTGCGGCGAACGCTGCGGCAATTATCCAGCACGGCTTAGGCGGCCCTGAAGTTACTATTTCGTCCGTCTGTTATGGCATATTGGAAGGGATCCAATCCATAGATGAGCGGCCGTATACTGCTGTTGTGGATGCCTTGTCGATACAAGACGATGTGTCGTATGCTGCTTTGGCTGCAGAATGGGCAACGGAAACGGCAAACTGGTCGGACGCGAACCCAAACGACGCGAACGCGACCGTTATTATCGCAATCTCTGATGAACAACAACGATTGGTCGACGATAGCCTCGTCTTGTTGCAAGATCAGAGCGGCGCGATCGGCGGCGTCTCCAGTGCAATACTTCCACACCAGCCCATCAGAAACGGCACCTCTCCCAGTGTCCTTTCGCTCTACATCAATGCCGGCCAGTTTTTGCTAGTCCATCCTCATAAAATTCACCTCGAAGCGATGACGGACACTCCATTTATCACGTACGGCTTCAGCATCGATGCTGCGATCTCCGGAGTGCAGAATGGCGCCGACACGCATGTTCTTGCACCGAACCAGTTTACGTACGTTGAGGTGGGCGTTTCGCGGAATTCTCAGCAGGCTTTCTCGTTCGTCGCAGCGTCAGACCCGCGACTACCGGAAATCTTGAATGAAGAATTTCCGGCTTCACCACCGCTTTTTTGAGGTGTCATTATGGCTGAGCCAAACTTTCTTTATGTTAGCGATGATCCAGAGCGTTTTACGCAACACGGACGACTATTTCATGCCGCGCTGCCATCTGACGGATCGACGATTCGGCTCTTATTCGATCACGTTAATGGCGGCGGAACGCCGATGCGCGTCGTTGCGGGCGTTTACAACCGGAGCCCGTTGGCGTCGCACTTGACCGCGATGGGCGCATGCGCAGGCCCTGACGCCAACGGCATGAATGTCGGTCACTTAGCGACGTTGCGATTCCTACAAGCTCATGAGGTCATCGGCGGCTCGGCCACCTTTTCGCAGCAAGTTCAACCGGCGGGGAGCACAACGCTGGCGGACTATGTGCTGCAGCCGGGCCAATGCCTCGCCGGTATCTTTGACCTTAGCTCAACGGCAGGCAGCGCGTGTGAAGTTCGAGTGATCGCCTGCGATCCGATGCACGACCAGTTAAACGTCTTTTCTCTCCTCCCCGAAGCGATTCGTGACGGCAAGGATCGTCGCGGCATCTTTGATGTTACGGGCATGTCGACTGACGTCGATCTATCGTACGCGGGAGTATTAATCACGGCGTTGATCGGTTCTCAAGCTTGTCCGCGCGCGACCACTGACAGCTATGGAGGTGCTCCATACGCCGGAGGATACGGCATCCTAAGAAAGTTCGCCATATCGGCGCAAAGCGACGCATTCGTCTTTCAGTCGGCACGCGGCGGATCGGCGACGGCCTCGTACATTATCAACGGCGCGTTGTGGGCATCCCATCAAATTCCAGCCGGCCCCCGCTTCAAGGTCCGGGCGATTCAGGCTGGGGAGGCATTGTCATTTGTGACAATGGCTGAGATTAACTCAAGCTATCCTCTTGCGCTCTCGCTTGATCAAGACGATCCGACAATAGCGGACGTGGGATCGCCCGAGTCCCCAATGTACCAGACATAGTGCGTACGCTGTGGACTGAACTAAGGGTGCGACAGCAGCTACCGACCTCTTTTCGGGGGGCGAAATGCCGGTTGAAGTCATCAAAATACCAGTAAACGATCATCAAAACGTTTACATAACAACACCGCATGCTGCGGTAGACCGTGGCGCACCCAGGCGGATGTCTTTGCGGTGTGGCGGAAGAAGTTCTAGCTCGGACTTCAGAACATCTTGTCCGCTGTAACGGCGCTCATGAAAAGTGCCTTCGAGAAGATCGACCATGTGAGCAAGCTAACAATAGAGCTCGGACTATGAAGTAGGCTAGGAGAATGGGCAGCTTATTGCGTTGCTGCTGCGCGTAAGGTCGAACGCTGCGAGCAAGGTCAGATTCAGGATTATCAGGCAGATGCGACAGTGACTCCCTGCAGGACGCGCACGAATCAAGGCCTTAACCGGTAAGAGGAACAGGAGGTAGTTCCAGATGGCCGATCGTTTGCTTGTGCTTATACCAGGTTACCAGTCATCCTTTCAGAGGAATGCAACCTTGGATTTGCTCAAGTCAGAACTTGCCGCCGTAATAAGCCGAACACGACCTGCAGGTAGCGTGCACGCGTCGCAGCGCGGAGGCCTATCTGGCTACACGATTTCCTGGGACGGCAAAACCACGGAGCTGTATGAACTTTCATGGCAAGATCGAGTCGTTCTGCTAAACCAAAAGAGGCTGTTCCAACGCATGCTAGGTGGTCTTCTTGCCTCACTCTCGTGGCTCTTTAGTGTCGGTGTCTTGAAAGCGGCGGCGGCGAACCGTGTCTGGTTGGCGTGGTTTGCCGTTTCTGTTGCGCTAATGATTCTGTGGTTCTGGGGAATTGCGGCGGTAGCCCTTGTTGCTGGTGGCAATTTCGCGATTCAACTCCCGGCGTCGCTATCCGCGTTGATCGGACCTGTGAAACGCGACGCGATCAGCTGGGGTAATTGGATGCAGGGCTTCTGGCTTTGGGCACTTGTCACCGCTGCTTTAGCCGCTATCGGCGTCAAACCGGATTTTATTGCGGACATGGCGGATTTAATGCATCGCTACGTATCGGGCTCAAAAAGCGATGATCCAAACGGCCTCTTCTCACTGGCTGAATATTTGCGTCAGAGCGTTTACGATCCGCTAGCTACACTTCCTAAGCCGGGAGAAGAAGTCCTTATTGTTGGCCACAGCTTTGGCGCTCTGTTGGCAGTAGATGCAGTAGCCAACTTGCTACCGAATCGCGTGTCGCTAATGACGCTAGGCGGTGTGCTTCCCTTCTTAATCGCTCGCCAGCCTTCTTTACAGAATATAGCCGACAAGTGCGCAACATCTCCATCCCTGATTAAGTGGGACGACTACTTTTCGAGTGAGGACTATTTCGGAAGCTCAACACCTTTAAGGGTCAAGTGCATGGCCTACAATGGTCACGATGTTCAAATGCAGATGCCATTTATTAGGCGTATTACTTTGGCTGCACATGACGGGTATTTTCGCAATATCTTCGTCCTGAAAGCGTTGCTTTCGTAAAGCACGTGTTAGAGGGTTAGACCGAGCTCCACGGCCAGTGAATGCCCTTCACATCCATGGAGGCGTCAAAACCGTAGAGTCGCTAGGGGTCTCTCCGCGGCACCGTGCCCTATATTACACTTGGAGCCGTCCGATAGGACAACCGCCCTCACCTTTTAGGTCAGCATGCTCAAGCCGGACCCGCGGCGCACGGTGGTACACTGCTTGATCAGGGCCTGGCAGCAATAAACCGCCTACTTAACGAAGCACCCAAGGCGAGTCGGTGGCCGCTAGTCTCGGTGAGGCGACCACGGCAACGGGGGAATCGACTGTCTGAGATTCGGGTGGGCGTTCGGTGGTGGGAACCGGGGAGAAGAACTGTGTCACTAAAGAGCAAGAGCTCCCGAAAAAGAAAGCGGCCGTTTCTAAAAAGACCGGCAGTCGTAAGAATACGGCCACGAAGAAAAAAGCTGGCCGAAAAGGCGTGTCTAAGGAAAAAAAAACTAGTAGAAAGACCACTCGGCGGAAAGTCAGCAACAACGCTAAGAAAAACTTTCGTCGAAAGAGATCGACTCGCAAGCGAAGCTCGAGAGAAGCAGCCCCGTCTGAGTTTGGTGACGCATTACTGCCAGGCGATCCAGTTGTTCCAGATGACGATGACTAGTCTTAGGGCTACGAGGGGGAGGTAGATCGATGAAAAGGCGGATGAGAGAAGGGGGCGTAGATGCTTCTGCGATCACTGCACATCGTACGCTTCACGAATTTGTTACTCGAATCCAAGCTCGGCAAGTAATTACTGGAGAAGCTCCGGCCAAGCTTCGCAGGGCGTTGATTGGCCGCGATGGGGTCGTTCTGAAGCTTGGAGACGTGCCAGTAGAAACATTGGTCCAGCGTGCGCGACCCTTCATTGACTCCGGAAATATGGTAGCCGCGTGGCATGTGCTCGAACCCGTGACTCAAGGGGGAGAAATCGAGGTTGAAACCGATCGAACGACATTTCGATTGCCAGGTGATGTCGTCGTGCCGGACGATTAGGCGCATTAACGTAGAATGCTCAGCAGCATTTCGAAGATTGCAGACAAGCCGTTCGTAATCGGCTTTCTGCTCCCATCACTGATTTTCGTGCTTGTCGCTTCAGCATTATTCCCGTTGCCTGGATGGGCTCAATCTATCGTAAATGATCTGCAGCGTGAGAGCACTGCATTCGCCGGCCTGACGTACCTTGTGCTCGTGATCTGGCTGATTTCAACGACTCTGTTGTTGCTCAACTATGACCTGTATCGACTGTTCGAAGGTTATTTACCGCCAATGAAATGGTTTACGGTTTGCCAAAGTTACCACCGTTGGCGACACGAACGGCTTCTCAAGAAGGCAGATGCAGCTCGCGCTGAAAAGTTGGCGACGTCAGGTCCTTTGAGGGTCGCGCTACTGAGCGAGTATCCTCTTGACCCAAAATTTATCTTGCCAACGGCGTTTGGTAACGTCTTGCGCAGCTTTGAGCAGTATTCTTGGGATGTTTATTCCGCTGACGGTGTGGCCCTTTGGCCGCGCCTCGTTTCGGTGCTTCCTAAAGAGTTTGTCGCACAAATGGACAATGACCGAAGCCAAGTCGATTTTCCCGTAAACCTTTGCGTACTAAGCTGGGTAGTCGCTGCCATTGCGCTAGGCGAACTGGTCTTTCGAGCTCGTCAGATGCAACTGTGGATGGATCTATGGCCGCTTGCCGCAGATACGGTCGTCGCTTTATCTGTATCCTGGTTGCTCTATCGCTGGGCGACGCACGCACTCGGTGGTTGGGGCGAGGCGGTAAAGGCGGCCTGGGACTGTTACCTGCCCGCGCTGGCCGGCCAGCTTGGCTATGTCGTTCCTGACGACGAGGTGGCCCGCAAGACGTTTTGGCGTCGAATAAGCGCTCACGTTGTGTATCGAAGAGACTTTCCTCAAGACTTCAACCCGTTTCCGCCGGTTCAAGTGGTTCGGTCAGCAGACCGGCCTTCTGCGACTGCAGAAGAAGCCCGACAACCGGACGATGAGCTCAGCGAGGACCAGTCCTAGGACCTCGCAGGGTGGATGCCGACGTAGAGCGTCGGAGGTGCTGGCATGCGAAACGCTAGCTAGTCAGGACCGGAGCGCTGATTGTAGCGCCTCATCACGACGGATAGCTTTCTGGAGTTGGGTGCTCGGGAAAGTCGGGAGAAAAACAAATTATGGTTTGGTCGACAGTGATAGGAGCGATCATCGGGGCCGTCGCGGCGCTGCTTGGTCGACTCTATCGCAGACAGCGGTATGGCTCACAATGCATCGTCAGCGAGCGGTAGGAGCAGCACGAATTTGCGGGCTACTGCGCGAGGCGCGATTCTACGCGGACCGTGGACGCAACGAAATACTCTTCCATAGCAGCCTGAACGATTTTCTCACGCCATGGCGCAGCACGATCGACCAGCTTCGCAGCCGCCTTGACACTGGCGACAACAATCTCACTCCTTCTGCAGTCCTCGCAGCTTATACCGCCGTTTTTTATTGTGAGGACACAATGTTTGCCAGCGCCCATGGCTATGAGCAAAAGTTGCTGAGTGAACGCGTCGAAAGAGCGCTTTCGGCCCTGCGCGCTGCGCAAGCCGCAGTCGGCGATCAGGATCCAGAGGCGTATTACCTCAGTTGAGCGACAGTCTGGAAGACCCAGCGTAGTAGCGGCACTTTAACGCTTCTGTTAGTGAAGGCTTAAGCTCGCACGACATATCTCGCACGGCATGTAAGGTGCGCGTTCGCGTGCGCGTGCGTAAGGCTGGGAATATGTCCCTTATAGGCCCCCGCGATTTTGAGTCCGACGTGCAATTGGAGCGAATGCCAGTAGGGTGCGCAGGTACGGCAGCGGTCACTTCCTTGGTCCGACGCCGCGGGTTTACGCTGAATCAATCGTTCAGCGACACGGGCGCAATTCAATGGGATGGCAAGCATCTGGCGGTGGGCAATCAGGCTACAGCAAACATCTACCACTTCAGCATAAATGGAAGCAAAGGCACAGAGGTTGGCGTTACGGTTCTTGGAGGCGATGCACATTGGGTTCACAAGTTTGTCATCCTCGACCACAAGGTCATAGCCCCGAACTTTTATTTTATCAACTCAAAGTTTGAATCGAACGTCTTGATCTTCGACTATCCGAAGGGCGGCTCGCCCTTGAAAACGATCTCCAAAGGCGTGAAAGCGTCAGAAACAGCCGTAGTCAGCCTCGCAAAGAAATAGGTGTGCAAAGATTTTATTTAGGGCGTTATGCGCTGAGCAGTTGCGTTGTTCTAGCATTGCTCACAGGGTGCGGTGGATCGCAGCCGCCGATCGGAGCGCCGCGTCCCATGCAGCAGACGCCTGCGATGACCGGCTACACTACGCTTTACAGCCTTCGTCGCACCAGCGCCAACGGCGAGCAACCGAAGGCGGCCTTAATCACAGATGACGGCTTGCTGTACGGCACGACTTACAACGGCGGAACGTATAACGACGGAACAGTGTTCAGCATGAGTACGAGCGGCCCCGTAAACGTGCTATACAGTGGATGTTATTCGAGGACTCGGCACATCGGACAGCAGCGGAGTCGTCTGGGTTGTCAGCGTTATTGTATGCGTGCCAAGAAGGTGCGCGAAGGAAGCTCCGCAGCGTGAAATGGATGTAATTATCGACACTGCTTCTGGAAGGCCGAGGATAGTAGCGGGGCTGTAACGCTTTTCTGAACGAGGCTTAGCGATGGATATTAAGCGTTCTTTGCTTCTCGCCCTGATGGCCGTTTTTTGCAGCATGAGTTGGGCGGCCAAGGCAAATGCCGGGGGAAGTCTATCGCCTATAACGGTAGACATCGACCCGGCTAAGCTATTGGCGGAGATCGGGCAGGGTATTGCATGGCTGACGAGTCGTCACGATCTGGCTACTCAGAACGCCATTGATCGGAGTAGGTCAGCGCTACAAGCCTCTATCAGCGAGCTTGCCGCACTTAATCATTTGCTTGCTGCGTCTCTCCGTTCTGCAGCAGAGAACGGGGGCCACTTTAGCGACGCACAAAAACAAGAAACGTTCGACGACCTGAGGGAAATGGGTGACCGCCTTCTCGATATGAGATACGCTCTGCAGAACATTGACCCGCGGCTAGCAGAAAAAAGCACCGATCTGACGGTTCGGCTCTTCAGCGACCAGGCCGGGAAAGCAGTAATCATCAAGGGTTTCAATGCGGTATTGGATGCGCCAGAGGATTCTTACGTCGCGCCCGGCGATCTTCGTGCTTGGGCTCGGAAGTTCCAATCCTTTGGCGATGAAATGATTCGTGTGAACAGGAAGCTAGCAAAAGCTCCGTAAGGTTTTGGCCCTCTCTAGTGGAATGGGGGCGCCCACCTCGGGGACCCGGACGTGTTCGCGCATCTGTATTATCCCGCTGCGAATGCCACAGTAGTCATCAGGCACTGAATACATCGTGGTATCTGCGATGCCAAGTCGACATTGGGGCCCGCCTCGGCCTCCCAACGTATCGCAGACTGTCAAGGAAGCATAAGAAACTAGACTAAGGGTGGGCAGGCGGAGCGGGCGGATCGCAAAGAGTTACCTCGTGACAATTAAGGTGTGAGAAAATGCCAAAGTTTTTAGCTTCTATCGCCCTGGTCACGTTGCTCGCTGGGTGCGGCGCGTCGCAGCCCGCCCGCAACTTCTTCAAGGCTCCCTAGTAGTAGCCACTCGAGGGTGCCAGCTCGTCACATTCGCCCCTGGTGTAGAAAAGATACGATCCAGAAATTAGCATTAGCATAGTCGTGCTGCGAAGACGCTCCTGAAGTCAGGCAGGGATAATGCTGGGCCGGGTGGAGAATTGGGAATCCCCTGGGCGCGGTCTCGCGACATTTACTCCTACCTTATTAATATAGCTTTAGAGACTACGCACAAACTAGCGAAGGACTCGACGAAAGTGCGCCCCGATTCAGCATTAGAGAGCGCCGTGATCGCGTAGTCACAGCAAGTAAAAGCGCCCCCAGAGGAGGTAGCACGGCCTGCGCGCCGGCTGTATCGCCTCATCAGTCACGACGGATGGCTTTCTGGAGTTGGGTGCTCGCGCATGATTGCTGAGTACGTGATGATTAGGGTGGATGCAACCGCATTTGCATATCTTATGGAACCTACGTACAAAAATACTGCGAGCGCGAGTAGACCGAGCAAGACCATCAAATGCGAGTCGACATCGGCGGACCTCCCGGAAAAAAATGCCTCGACTAATGCGAGTAGACCGACAATGGCGACAATATACCAACGTAGAGCCGACGGAACGCGTTGTGAAAAAGCGTTCTTATACTGAGCTGGGAAAAAAAGCGCGATAAGACCTGCTACGAATACGAGCCAATAAAGAAATGCGGATTTGCCGATATGGCTGGCCGGACTAGTTCCATATCGAAAAACGTATCCGATGCCCACAAGCACGCTAGCCGCGAATAGGCCCGAAACCATGCGAAACTGCCGTTCCATCCGATCCACATATTCGACAGCGTTATAGGTCCGTACGAGGGTGTAAATGTGTGAAAAAAGTGACAGACCCACGAATAGATGCGAACTGTGAGCGAGCCTCAATGCGAACGCATGCTCTGCGGAGGCAATCACCCGTGTTCGTTCGGAATCGGCTAGGTGTTTAAAAATATCTTCAAAGGCGCGGCGCGGCGTACTTTTCCGCATCTTATCGAAGTATGTCCATGCTATTACGCGCAAGCATTGGCCGGCTACGAGAGAGCCAAGTATCACGATGCCGAAGGTTCCGAGATTCGGGCAAGCATAGGGCTCAAGAGACTGAAACGGAGTAAATAACAGCGCACCGCCAAAAATTAGGGCGCCGCCGGGTATGATTAGACCTAGTACATCAGTTTGATCAAAAATCGCGCCCTTTTGGTCAGCTGCGTCAGGCATCATTATCCTCGTAGGCAGTACAGAGGTGGTAGAGATTTAAAGTAAGTTCCAGGGGCGTTATTGTAAGTTTCACTTGCGCCGATTCCTGGCTTTGATTCGCTTCGTTTTCCAAAGTATGTTCAACATGCTCGAAGCGGCTCCGCCGTGCATCGCTTAAAAAACCACTCCGTCGATATGGCTGGACGCGTTATTTCGAAGGCTGCAAAAATATCGATTAAGTCGTCGCGCGCCGCAACTGCGCCTCGCACGCGTATTGGGATTGGATAAGGTGGACACCAAAGGACTCGATGAAAGCGGGCCGATTCAGCGTTAGAGACCCGTAAGCGATAGTCACCACAAGCAAAAACGCCCCCCGAGAGGAGCGCCTTATGCTGGGGATACTTGCGGTCCCGAAAGACCGCCGCGTCCCTCCACCACTCGGTTTACGTCCGAGAACGTCCCAATCTAGGTGGCATCACCATTGCGCCCCGGGGATTCCCGATTCTCCACCCCGGCCCAGCATTATCCCTGCCTGACTTCAGGAGCGTGTTCGCAGCACGACTATGCCAATGCTAATTTCTGGATCGTATCTTTTCTACACCAGGCGCGAATGTGACGAGCTGGCACCCTTCAGTGGCCACTACTGAGGAACCTTGGAGAAGGTTGCGGGCCGACTTTTGTGAGGCGGGTTCGTTCAGGCCGACTGGGAATGCGTAAAAACCGAACAAGAGTCCGATTCGAGCGCTTGAATAAACGTAAATGCTAACTGCATCCCTGCGAAGACTCGGTGACACCGTTGTTTTTCCTAAACGTATAGTTCGCAGCCCGCCGGGCGACGGAGAGCAATACCGTCCTTGTCGCAATCGTGCGTGAAGCATCCATCTTGCGTTGCGCCATATCGACGTTGCGAAGCGTATCCACTTCTCGCATATTTTCGCTGCGCTCGTCCATCATTTGATCGAAGACTTCCGACTGCATCTGCAGTTGTTCCTGATTTTGAATTTCACTTGAGTACATCCCGAGTTGAAACTGCTCGTCTTGCGCATTGAGCGCGTTCATCGCGGCGTTCTCCGCATTGCCGCCTAACGCGGTGCCAAGCGAACCGCCGACGGCGCTCCCGAGCAATCCGGAACCGATGCCTTCGAGCGCGGGAAGAAGAAAAGCCATGTCATCGTACCTCGCGCACTCTTAGTTCTGCTGGTCGTAGGTGTAGTCGGTCGGTTGCGGCTGATAATTCGCGTTTTGGGGCAATCCGGGAATCGTGGGCGGCGAGAGCGGCATGGTTCCCGCTTGCGACGCGAGCGAACCGAGCGACGAGACGAGGTTGTTGATCTCTGCCTGAGCGGATAACTGCGGCGACTCCTCACCCTCGCCGTGCAGCGATCGTCCGCCGCCGCTTTGCAGTTTGCCGGGACCGCCGGCTCTGCCGTGCAGTTGCCCGCCATGCAGCTCGCCGTTGCGCGGACGCTCGACGGGACGAGCCGAGAGCGTGCCCTCGTGGATGGGCGTCAAAGTCATTGGTGTACTCCTTTACGTTACGTCGTTTGTGGTGTCGCCGGTCGCGATCGATAGATAGTCGGTTGCTTGAGGGCGATAGGGCGGGTCGTGATGCAGCGCCGGAAGCGAGGGCGTGGGCAACGGCGGAAAGCGTTGCGCTGCGTTCTGCAGCATCCCGGTGCTCTGCAGAGTGCTTTGCATATCGGCGACGGCGCTCGATTGCGGCGATTCCGCTTCGGCCGCCGGCGTCTGGCCGGTGAGGTCGCTATAGTGGCGCATTACCGAGTCGGCGTAACCAAGAACGCTGCCGTCGCCCCAGCGCGTGGTGGTGCCCCGCGCGGTGGGCGAGCCGGCATTGTAGGCGGAAAGCGCGCGATGCGCGTCGCCGCCGTTTTGCCGTAAGAGGTCGTGCAGCATCCCGGCGGCATAATCGGCGTTCTTGGACGGGTCCATGGCCGCAGCCGTCGCCGCAAAAGCGTGCCAGCGGTCGTCGATTTGAAAGAGTCCCCGGCCGTGGCCGCCGTCGCCGACGACGTTTCGGCCTGCGTTGCTTGCGGGTCCGCCCGTCTCTTGGGCGGCAACGGCTGCGAGCAACTCCGGATCAACGCCGTGACGGCGGGCCGCCGCGGCGATCTGGCCGGCGAAAGCGACGCCTTGGGCGCCGAGGTGAGAGGCGACGGGATCTATCGACATAGCACGCCTCAATCCCGCGGGCACGCCGTTTGACAAGGACCCGCGCGGGCTCTTAGAATGTCGTAGTCGTGGCGGCCTCGCCCTGGTTAGGGCGGGGCCTCGTGCTGCGACGACGCACAGTTTTTATGGATCGTTCGCATAAGGTCGACATCAGCGGGATCGTCGCCGGGGGTCGCCAGTTTATGGCCATTACCGACGAGGTGCCGATCGAGCCCTTCGAGGGAATCGCGTTTTCGGAGCCTGCGCGCGTCGCGCTGGAGCTTTCGATGGAAGGCCGCACGTTGGCGGTCAGGGGCACCGTCGACGCTCGCGTGTACGGCTCGTGCGACGCCTGCCTTGCGAATGTGGATCGTCAACTCCACGTGGATGTGGACGAGCGGCTCGATCCCCATCGGGGGAGCGACGTAGAACCGTTCGGCGACAGCAACGTGCTGAGCGGACAACGGCTCGACGTTGCCGACCTGGGGCAGCAAGTGCTGCTGGTCTCGTTGCCGATGGGTCTGCGGTGTAAGGACGACTGTTTGGGACTGTGCGGCGTATGCGGGGCAGACCGCAATAGAGGCGAATGCTCGTGCGACCCCGGTCGCTCAACGTCATGAACGGAGAACTATGGCTAACTTAAAATGGAAGACGCCGCGCAGTAAGACGCGGAGCCGCCGGGCTGCGAACTGGAAACTCGGCGCGGTCACTGTGGTCGTCTGCCCGCAGTGCCATCAGCCGAAGCGCCCGCATTTTGCCTGCGAGAGCTGCGGAACGTATAAGGGCCGGCAGGCCATCAAGGTCCAAGAAGAGCCGGCCGGATAACGACCGGTGACCCTGTGCGGCGTTAAGATCGCCGGTGTCGGCCACTATGCACCGCCTCGCGTCGTGACCAATCACGACCTCGAGGCGTGGCTCGATACCACAGATGAATGGATCACGACCCGCACCGGCATGAAGCGGCGGCATTGGACTGCCGAAAACGAAGCGACGAGCGATCTGGCGGCCGCAGCGGCAGGCGCCGCATTGGTGCACGCCGGTTTGACGGCCGCGGACGTGGATTGCTTTATCGTTGCGACCGTAACGCCCGATTACTATTTTCCGGCCACGGCCTGTTTGGTCGCGTCGCGCCTCGGCGTTAAGGACAAGCCGGCGTTCGATATCGCGATCGCGTGCAGTGGTTTCATCTACGGCCTGACCGTGGCGAGTGGACTCATCCGTTCGGGCGTCTACCGGCGCGTGATGCTTATCGGCGCCGAATCGCTCTCCAAAATTCTCGACAAGACCGACCGCTCGACGGCGATCCTGTTCGGCGACGGCGCGGGCGCGGTGGTTCTCGAGCGCTCGGATAGGGATTCGTTTCTGGCCTCGGACCTCGGCGCTGACGGCACCCGGCCGGAGTTGCTCTACGCGCACGGCAGCGGTTCCAAAGAACCGATCGATCATGCCGCACTCGATGCAAAGCTTCACCTCATTCACATGGCCGGTCCCGAGACGTTCAAACTCGCGGTGAACAAAATGGTCGAGTCGACCGGCGCCGTGCTACAGAAAGGCAATCTATCGAAGGCCGACGTGGCATTTCTGGTGCCGCATCAAGCGAATAAACGCATCATCGACGCGACCGCGCGTTATCTCAACTTGCCCGACGAGAAAGTCGTGGTGAATATCGCGGAATACGGCAACACGTCGGCAGCGTCGATTCCACTCGCGCTTTCCGAAACCGTGCACGCGGGACGGCTGCACGACGGCGACGTCGTCGTCTTCGTCGCGTTCGGCGGCGGCCTATCGTGGGGCGCGGTCGCCTGGAAGTGGGCGGCATAGTCCCAATGACGCGCTTTGCGGCAATCTTTCCCGGACAAGGCTCGCAGTGCGTCGGCATGGGAAGCGACGTCGCGGAAAACTCGGAGGGCGCACGCAATCTTTTCGCGCGGGCACGTGCCGTGCTCGGCTACGATCTCTTGGCATTACAGCGCAGCGGACCCGAAGAGCGCTTGCGCGAGACGCAGTTTAGTCAGCCCGCGATTTTCGTGACGAATCTCGCGTTGTATTACGCCGCTGCCGGCGATGCGATGCCGGTAGTCACTGCGGGGCACTCGTTCGCCGAACTGTGCAGCCTCGTCGTGGCAAAGTCGTTGGGTTTCGAAGAAGCGTTGCAGATCGTGGACACACGCGGTCAAGCGATGCAGCACGCTGCGGAACTCGCGCATGGCGGGATGTCGGCGGTGCTCGGCCTGGAGGCGCCGCAAGTACGCGATGTGATCGCGCGTGTGGTTGCCGAAACCGGCGGCCGGATCTCTTCGGCAAATTTCAACTCGCCCACGCAGATCGTCGTGAGCGGCGATGCTGCAACGGTGCAGGCCGCGGCGCAGCCGATGCTCGACGCAGGCGCGAAGCGCGTCATTCCGCTCAACGTTTCGGGCGCATGGCATAGCGAACTCATGGAACCGGCGATGCAGCCGCTGGCCGCCGCCATGGCGCCGGCGACATTTGCGCTGCCCGCCGTCGCCGTCGTTGCCAACGTGGATGGTGAACCGTACCGCGAGATCGCGGCCATCGAACGCAACATCGCGCGTTCGCCGGTCGATGCAGTGCGCTGGCATGACACGGCACTGCGTCTGATGGACTACGAACCGGAGATCGTCGTCGAGTTTGGCGCGAGCAACGTGCTGGGTGCGTTGATGCGCCGGATGAACGTGGACCGTACCGCATTGGGCCCCAAACTCATGACGGTCAGCGATTGGGCGGGCGTAGAGAAGTTCCGTGTGCTGCAACGCGACGCAGTGGAGACCGTCGCATGATGCTCGGCGAAAAAGTTGCGCTGATCACCGGAGCAAGTCGCGGCATCGGGCGCGGCATCGCCGTCGAGTTCGCGCGCCAAGGCGCCAACGTTGCACTCGTCGGCCGCGACGCAGCGGCGTTAGAAGAGACGGCGACGCTGTGCGCCGGTGCGCGCACCGGCACCACGGCTGAAGTCTTTACCGCTGACGTCACCGACGCGCCGGCGCTCGAGCGCGTCGTCGCGCAGACCGTCGAACGCTTCGGGCGCGTCGATTGCGCAATTGCCAACGCGGGGCAGTCGATCGACTCGCTATTGATGCGGCTGAAACCTGAAACGCTCGATCGCATGCTCGACGTCAATTTGAAGTCGGCATTTTATTTATGCGGCGCAGTGACGCGTCCGATGATGAAGCAGCGCAGCGGTTCGATCGTCCTGATGACGAGCATCGTCGGGATCATGGGCAATGCCGGGCAGGCCGCGTACGCGGCATCAAAGGCAGGGCTGATCGCGCTCTGCAAATCGGCCGCGAAGGAGTTGGGTTCGAGGAATATAAGAGTCAACGCCGTCGCGCCGGGCCTCATCGAAACCGCGATGACCGAGAAAATGCCCGACGCAGCAAGGGAGTTTTTGATCGAACAAGCCGCTCTCGGCCGGGCGGGGAAGCCGGAGGACGTCAGCGGCGTTGTGGCCTTCCTCTGTTCCGACGCCGCAGGATATATCACCGGACAGACGCTCGTCGTTGACGGCGGAGTCCTCATGTGATGTCAACGATACGCTTTGAAAGGAGACCAGATGCCCACGACCTTCGATAAAGTGAAGAAGATCATCGTCGAGCAGCTCGGCGTCGACGAATCGGAAGTGACGCCCGAAGCATCGATCACCGACGATCTCGGTGCGGATTCCCTCGATCAGGTCGAGTTGGTCATGGCCTTCGAGACGGAGTTCAACATCGACATTCCCGATGAAGAGGCCGAAAAGATCAAGACGGTTGGCGACGCGGTAAAGCGCATCGACGAGACCACAGGCTCTCCGGCGTCCTAAACGGCTTTTGTTCGATCAACTCAGCGATCGCTTAGGCTCGATTTTCGAACGCCTCAGCGGCCGGGGCAGAGTTAGCGAAAACGACGTCAACGAGGCGCTGCGTGAAGTTCGCGTCGCGCTCTTGGAGGCCGACGTTTCCCTGACCATTGCGAAGGCGTTTGTGGCGCGCGTCAAAGAGCGCGCCATCGGCGCCAACGTTCTGGAATCGTTGACGCCGGCGCAGACGATCCTCACGATCGTGCACGCGGAGTTGGTCGAACTCTTGGGACCGCCGAGCAGTTCGCCCCAAGCGCGTTTGCGTTTCGCGGACGCGCCGCCCTCGGTGATTATGCTGGTTGGATTGCAGGGCTCCGGTAAGACGACGCACGCCGGCAAACTCGCACTGCGTTTGAAGGAAGGCGGCCGGCGCTGCCTGCTCGTCGCCGCCGATATCTATCGCCCCGCCGCGATCGACCAGTTGCAGACGCTGGGCAAACAGATCGATCTCCCCGTTTTCGAACGCGGCACCGACGATCCGGTGCGTACCGTTCGCGATAGCATTCCCGAAGCGCGACGGCTGGGTCTTTCCACCGTGATCGTCGACACGGCCGGGCGTTTACAGATCGACGACGCGCTCATGGAAGAGTTGGAGCGCATCAAGGCGGTGGCGAAGCCGCAAGAGATTCTGCTCGTCGCCGATGCGATGACGGGACAGGAGGCGACGAACGTCGCCAAAGGATTTCACGACCGGCTGGGCATTACCGGCGTGATTCTGACGAAGATGGACGGCGACACGCGCGGCGGCGCGGCCCTCTCCATTCATAGCGTTACCGGTGCGCCGGTCAAGTTCATCGGCGTCGGAGAGAAACTCGCGGCACTCGAGCCGTTTCATCCCGATCGCCTCGCCTCGCGCATCTTGGGTATGGGCGATGCGCTGACGCTTATCGAGAAAACGCGCAGCCTGTACTCTGAAGATCAAGCGCGCAAGCTCGACGAAAAGCTGCGTAAGCAAAGCTTCACGTTAGACGACTTTCTCGATCAGATGCGTCAAGTGCGCAAGATTGGGTCGATGAACGATTTGTTGAAAATGGTTCCCGGCTTGTCGCGCGCACTGCCCAAGGATTTCGAGATTCCCGAACGCGAGGTCGTCAAAGTTGAGGCGATCATCAGCTCGATGACGCGCGGCGAGCGGCGCAATCCCGATCTGCTCAACGGTTCGCGCCGCAAACGCATCGCGCGCGGATCGGGCACACAAGTTTCCGACGTCAACCGGCTCGTCAAACAGTTCGAGCAGGCGCGTCAAATGGCAAAACACCTCGGTGGAAAGAAACGAAAGTATTTATAATGGTACGTATTCGCTTGCGCCGCATGGGCGCCAAAAAACAACCGACGTATCGATTCGTCGTCGCCGACGCGCGTTCGCCTCGCGACGGGCGCTTCATCGAGATCCTCGGGCATTACAATCCGCGCACCGAACCGCGCACCGTCGTCGTCGACGAGGCGAAAGCGCGCGACTGGCTCGCCAAGGGCGCGCAGCCTTCCGAGACCGTACGGCGCCTCTTCGCGGAAAGGGGTCTCGTCGAACGGGGTCCGGTTTCGGAGACGAAGCGCAAACCGCGCAAGGCGCAGGGTGAAGCGCCGTGAGTTCGTTCGACGACGAGTTTGGCTTATTCGGCGAATCTGCGGTTGAAGAACCCGAGCGCCAGCCGACGCGGCGCGCGACCGTTCCGGCATCGCGGGCGCCGGAGCCACGGCGGGCGGAGCCCCGGCAGACCGAGCCTCGGCAGACCGAAGCTCGACAGGCGGAGGCACAGCCGCGGCCGCGGGCGCAGCGGCGGCCCTCGCGACGTACGGAGCGTTCGTCGAGCGATCCCTGGGCGGGACACCGGCGCGCGACCGAACTTTTGACCTTTCTCGCGCGTAAGCTCGTGCAGAAGCCCGACGACGTTGCAGTCGAGTTATTCGTGGACGAACAGGCGCAAGCGGTGATCGAGTTGATCGTGCATCCCGACGACCTCGGAAAAGTGATCGGTCGCAGCGGGCGCGTCGCGCATGCCCTGCGCACCATCGTACGCGCCACCGCCGAAGGACGCGTCGCCGTCGATATCCTGGACACCGAGGAAGCCGCCCAATCGGACGAGAGCTAGTAGTCGTCGGGCGAATCGCCGGCATATTCGGCGTTCGCGGCGAGCTCAAATGCGACCCGACCTCTGCGGGTCGCATCGTCTTTTCTGTAGGCAACGTGCTGCAATGCCGCCGCGGCGACGATGCATCGGAGATGCGCCTGAGCGGCGTACGCGCGCACGGGAAGCGGCTGCTGCTTCATTTCGACGGAGTCGAGGATGCCGATGCGGCCTCGGCGTATGCCGGCGCGACGCTGTGGGCGGACCGTGAGGATCTGGACGTGGCGACGGGAGAGTTTCTCGATGCGGATTTAACCGGATGCAAGGTCGTCGGGGTGAACGGCACATCGTACGGCGTCGTCGATGGCGTCGAACATTACCCGGCCAGCGACATGCTCGTCGTGAATGGAAACTTCGTTCCTATGGTGAGCGCGATCGTCCGAGAGATAGACCTTGGCGCGCGGCGCATCGTCATCGATCCGCCGGCGGGACTGCTCGATTAACGTTCGCTAACTATTCTCGGGGTGCGCTTTGACGTACGCGTTGACGGCCGCATCGACCGCCGCTTTCACCGAACGGCCATCTCCCGTTTCCCGGTCGAGTTCCGCGCCAAAACAGGTGTACATCCGAAGGTCGAACGTGATGGGCGAGCCGCGATGCGCCGGGTTCTCGGTCAACGTGCCGGACGCAATCGTGTTATCGCGATTCGCGCCGCAAATGGCATCGGCGGAGCGCGCCGGATCGGTCGTCGCGCTGGTCAATTGCGTGGCAAAGTAGCGGTTCGACGCGTAATAGAGTTCGCGCGTGGCGCCGCTCAGATCGGCCGCCACCACGCGGCCGGACGCGACGACCGGTGCGACGATCACACCGCGCGGCGGTTTGGCGGCGGCAGGCGCGGCCGTTGCCGTTCCGGAGCGATGGTGAAAGACGGAATCCACGATGTTCGTGATGCCGGAAATCTTGACGGCCGCGCCATTGGTCGACGTCGGCGCCGGCGCATTGCCTTCTTGCGTTTGCACGGTTTCCGTCGCCCGGCCCAAGAACATGAGGATTTCCGTGCGCGCCAGCAGGGAAACCGATGCGACGTCGGCGACGGTGTTGACTTGTGCGGTTTGCGAGAACAAGATGACGCCGCTATCGACACTCACGACCTGCGCCACGACCGATGCCGTATCGCCGACTTGCGTCACGTAGCCGCTGATGTAGAACTCAGCGCCCTCGCTGCGCGCATTGCTCAAAAAGTTGGCGCGTGTAATACCTTGCGGAACGGCCAGCACTTGAACGCCACCGGCCGCAGCCATTTGTTGTCCAAAGATCTGCGCGACGGCGCTGCCTAGCTTCCGATCGGCCCCCGTTTGCACGTCGAACGGATAGACGAGTATGACTGGTTCGCGGTTCACCGGCGGCAACGGCGCGGGCGTCATGAGCGCTTGCGGCGCCGGCGTCATCAACGGCTGGGGCGTGGGCGCCAAACCGACGACGAATACGGCAAGTACGAGCGCGCGAAACACCACTTACGGCTCTTCGAGGAAAGGCGAACGATATCCGGTCGAGAGCGCGATGCTGTACTCCGCCCCGAAGAGAAAGATCGAGCCGATGCAATAGAACCACAGGAGCAGAACGAGGGGCGCAGAGAGCGCGCCGTAAATGCGTGAAAAGTCGACGTGCGTAACGTACGCCGCAAAGGCGTATTGCACTGCGGGCCATGCAAGCGAGACGACGACCGCGCCGCGCAACGCAAACCACCAGGAGACCCGCCGGTTGGGAAGCCAGCGATAGAGCACCACCGCGACGATGAAGACGAGCAGGATGGATATTGCGTACCCGATGAGATGCGTGATGCGTCCGGGGTCGCTGAAGCCGGCGATGTTGAACGTCAATGCGAGTACGACGGGCAATGCAATGGCGATCATCAACAAAATGCCGGTGGCCGGCAGCATGACGAAAGCCAGCAGCATGTTGTGCACGAGCGGACGTCCTTTGGGTACGCCGAGCGCGCGGTCGACTGCGTACGCCAATCCCATGAAGAGATTCTTCGCCGACCAGATGACGAAGAGCACCGCGATAACGCTGGAGATGCCGCGCCCGTAAATATATGTCTGCAGATTGCGCGCGATGAAGTCGTGCAGCGTTGGCGCGAGCGCGTCGACGACGGCTAGCATGCGAAACTGCGCGTTGGGAAAGATCAGCGTCGCAGCGCTCAAGGAGAGCACCGTTAACGGAAAGAGCGCGAAGAGTGCGTTGAACGCGACGGATTGCGCGTGAAAAGCGCAGCCGTCGCGCGAGAAGCGCACCAGCGCATCTCGAAACGCGGAAATGAGTCGGTGCATCGCAAGCGGTATATCGTCGTACGTGCCGCTATTCCCACCGGGCGTTCCCGTTACGGTCGTCCTGGACGGCCGCGTCCTGGCAGCCTACGCCAAGGCGTTCTTAGCCGGCGGACGCGTTTTCGTGCCGGTGGATCCGTTGCTGATGCGGCTGGCGGACCGCATCTATTATGAAGGAACGACGCTGACGCTCGAGCGTGGCGGTCGCCGGATCCGCATCCTTATGGTACGCGGATCCGCTGGTGTGAACGGCGCTTACGTGATGGCCGCGCCGATTCTGCAGGCATTGGGTGCGACGGTGCGTTACGATGCGCGCGAGCACGCCTTGTTCGTGCGAAGCGGCCCCGGTAATGTCTTGGTCTCGCCCACGCCCTTTCATGGCGTGTTACCGTCGCCGGCACCCTCGGCGGTCTTCACGCCGGAACCGGTCGCCACGCCGCGTCCCGTCTGGACGGGCTCGCCGCTGCCGCGGCGTACTCCGCTTCCATACTTTACGCCGGCTGAGGCAGCAACACCACTTTCCCGTTGATACCGCGCTGCACGGATTCATACGCAGCGCGTGCTTGCGAGAACGCCCGAGTGGACGCAATGCGCGGGGGCCGGATTTTCCCGGCCATGAAGAGCGGCGCGAGCGCGTCGTAGATCGTTCGAATCTGCGCGAGATCGAGCGACGCGGTATCCAAGCCGAAAAACTGCAAATGGCGGCGATAGAACGCAAAGAGATCGAACTGCGTTTCGCGGCCGCCGATGACGCTGTAGACGATCATGCGTCCGCCGTCAACCAGCGATGCCGTCAACGGCGCAAGGAGATTTGCACCCACGCCGTTGAGCGCGACGTCAACGCCGCGGCCGCCGGTGATTCGGCGGACTTCCGCTTCGATGTCGTCGCCCTCGGAACGAACGACCTCAACGTCGAGTTCGTGTAACGCACGTACGTCGGTGCCGGCGCGGACCACGCCGATCGCCCGGCCGCCCAAAGCGTTGGCGAGCGAGACCGCCGCCATGCCGACGGCACCTGCGGCACCGGCTACGAGCGTCCACTGGCCGGCGCCGAACCCGCCGAGGTGGACCAATGCGCTCCAGGCGGTGACGTAGGGAACGCCGACCGCCGCAGCTTGCTGCGCTGAGAGATTTTCCGGACGCTCGACCACCGCTTCCCGGGGCAGCACGATCTCTTCTGCGTGCGTGCCGTCGCGGGTGATGCCCAGCGTTCCGCCGCCCGAGCCCCACACCGCGCGACCGATGAGTTCGGGCGGACCTTCGATCACGCGACCGGCGAAATCGCGTCCCAAGGTGCGCGGCAAGACGACTTGCGGGAAGCGCCCCATGACAACGCCGACGTCGCTCGCATTGACGGCCGCGGCCTCGATGGCGATGCGAACGAAGTTTGGCGGCAGCGGCGGCGATGGGATTTCACGCAGTTCGAGATCGTCGAGCGAACCGAATCGTTCGATCCGCACCGCCTTCACGGACGAGCGGCGACCGCGGCGAGATCCCGGTCGCCCAGACCGCGATCCGACACGTTGCGCATGAGTCCTTCCATCGCATCGATGACCGGCAAACGCTCGTGGTGCGCCGCGCCTTGCATGAGCACCGCATCCTTGTGCGCCATGTCGACGCTCCAAAGCGGATCGAACTCGCCGGCCGACATGCGCTTTCCGCGTCCGTGAATCTGCCCTGTCGGATCATAGAAGTCGAACAGGCGATACGCCTCCTCGCGCGAGACGTTCTGTTGCTCGGCAATGCGAAAAATATCGTTGATGCCGCCGACGACCGCCAGGATCATCGCGTTGCCCATGAGCTTGTAGATTGCCGCGAGATCGGGACGCGCGCCGAAATACCGTAGATCGCTGCACATCTCACGCAGCGCCGGTTCGACGCGCGCGAAGAGCGCATGGTCGCCCGAAGCGAGCATCACGCCGGTGCTTTCCAAGGCCATCGGCGGTCCCATGAAGACCGGGGCGTGCAGCAGTTGACGATCGGCGGCGGCCAAACGTTGCACGCGCTCGACGACCCGCTGCGGTGAGACCGTGGTATGATCGACGATTGGTGCATCCGATGCGATGCCGGGGATCGCCGCATCGAGCACCGCGTCGACGCTTGCATCATCGTTCAAACAGCAGTGCACGCGTTGCGCGCCGTTGGCCGCTTGCGCGGGATCCGTAAAAAGCTTCGCACCGTGCTCTTCGAGCGGGCGGGCTTTCTCCGTCGTGCGATTCCACACGTGCACGTCCAGGCCGCGACGCAGCATCGCGCGTATCATCGCCGACCCGAGCATGCCGGTTCCGTAAAATGCAACGGTCTCCATCGCTACTGCGCTCGATTCGGACGGCGCATCATGACGTTCGCAAGTGCAACGACGACAGCCGCCGCAAGCGCGTACCAGATCTGCACCGGATCGGTTAAAAACTGCAGATTCAACGCGTTGTCGAGCGAGTAGATTCCGTTGCCCGCGAAGGCAACGAGCAACGCGGCGGCGATGTACGCGGCGTTGAGTTCCCATCCGCCGTCGCTTGCAAAAAATCCCTTGGTGATGTGCACGGAGCCGATTGCGGTCAGCATCACCAGCACGATCAAGACCGGGCCGAGCGCGCCGCCGATGCCGAGCAGCGTGAGAACTCCACCGAGCGTTTCACCCAGTCCGGCGGCCAGCGCAAAAGCCACGCCCGGGCGAAAACCGAGGCTCTCGAAGAAACCGCCGGTTCCGGCCGGCCCATGGCCGCCGAACCAGCCAAACAGCTTCTGCGTGCCGTGAGCGATGAAACTCAGGCCCAGAATCAGGCGAACGATCAACAACGCGATGCTCATAGACTCTCCTTTTCCGTCGTCATTACGAGCATAAACCCAATCAGGGCAAAACCGGTTCGTATCGAGGATATCGCACTCGCGGGGCGTAGCTGTGGTGCCATGCAATTACAAGGCAAAACCTTTGTCATTTCCGGCGGCGCGTCGGGACTTGGCGCGGCTTGCGCTACTGAGTTCTCGCGTGCCGGCGCCAACGTCGTCATCTGCGACGTGAGCGAGCGCGGAAGCGATGTCGCCAACGAGCTCGGCGAACGCGTGCGGTTCGCACGCACCGACGTCACCGATCCGCAACAGGTTCAAGCCGCCGTCGATCTCGCTGCAAACACCTTCGGCGGAGTGCACGGCGGGATTAACTGCGCCGGCATTGCGACCGCCGAACGCGTCATCGGACGCGACGGCCCCTTGCCACTGGAGCGCTTTTCGAAAGTCATTGCCGTCAATCTCATCGGAACGTTCAACGTCATTCGTTTGGCTGCGGCAAAGATGATCGAGCACGCGGTCGAGCCGGGCGAGGATCGCGGAGTCATCGTCTGCACCGCATCCGTTGCCGCGTACGACGGTCAGATCGGACAAGCGGCATATGCCGCGTCCAAGGGCGGGATTGTCGGACTGACGTTGCCCGTTGCCCGCGAATTCGCGCAACATCAAATTCGCGTCGCCGCCATTGCGCCGGGTATCTTCGATACGCCGATGTTGGCGGGATTGCCGGAAGCCGCGCGCGAGTCGCTCGGCAAGCAGGTGCCGTTTCCGTCACGGCTGGGCCGTCCGGCAGAATACGCCGCGCTCGCGCGACACATCGTCGAGAACCAAATGATCAACGGCGAAGTCATCCGGCTCGACGGCGCAATTCGCATGGCGCCGCGGTAAGCAGCTGCCGTTCACGCGAGCGGCCGCCGGCGAGGACTTCGCGGTATTTGGTCCAGAAGCCGCAAACTGATGAAACTCGTGCTTGCCGGCTCGTTTGCATTGCTCTGCTTAGGCGTTGCGGTTTCCGCGCGAGCGGAGCAACGAAACGCTCCGCAACAGCTTGTCGCCAACGTACGCGCAAGCCACGCGCCGACGCCGTTGCCGTCGCCTGATCGGCTCCTCTATCTCATACGCCGCCAGTTCCGATCGCATCGTCCGCCGCCGCCGTACGTTACCTATACGCTCGAGCGCAGACAGACGCTCGATGACGGTTATCCCGATCTGCTCGACACGTACACCTATCACATTTGGTGCCGCACGTTCGATCGCGCCGCTTTAGGGCGTCGGGTCTATCGCGGCTCGGCCCGCGGAACGCTCGAGTTCTTACGCCCCTCGTTCAACGAACCGTGGGATCCCGGACCACCGACGGCCGATCTCTTCGAACGCGCTCCGCTGCATCCGCACACGAGCCCGCGCGAATTTGTTCCGACCCCGGAGCCGACCGGGAATCTCCCACTGACGATTGCCAGCGTAACGGTGCTCGGTGAGTTCGATTATCGCGTGACGCGGGTTGCGATGGAAGGCGACGAGATTCACGTCACCCTCGTGCCGCGTCGGGATCCGGATCGCAATCGCTTGCGCGAACTCTACGTCGACGCAAAAACGCTCGAACTGAAGGAGGTCGTTGCAACCGATAAACTGTTCGAAGAAGACAACGGCCATCACGTGTATCCGATGCTCTTCACCGTGACGTTGGGGTGGATGCACCAAATGCCGGTCGTCACGCACATTCACGGTACGCCGACCTATCAGAAAGATGCCGACTACCTCGGCCGCGATGCGACGGTGGACTACGATTTCAACGACATCACGTTTCCGGCGTCGCTTCCGTCATGGTACTTCGATCCGAGGACATACGCGCAGCACGGCGACGACGCCCCGGCGTGATCACGTGGGGTCGGGCGCGCCGGGTTTGACCAGGTAACCGAACAACTCGCGCAGCCGGCGCAGTTTGGGCAGGTCGTTGATCGCAATGTACGGGTCGTGCGGATTGTGCAGGGCGAAATCTTGATGGTACGCTTCGGCGGCATAGAAACCGTGCAGCGGCGCGATAATGGTGACGATCGAACCGGCATAGTAGTGCGTTTGGCGTAACCGCACGATGGCGGCCTCCGCCTCCTCGCGTTGACTGCCGGTTGTATAGAAGATCTCCGACCTGTATTGTGTGCCGCTGTCCGGTCCCTGACGATTCAGCTGCGTCGGATCGTGCGCCACCTTGAAATACACGCTCAGTAGCGTTGTAAACGAGATCGTTTTCGGATCGTAGGTGATCTCCACCGACTCTGCGTGTCCCGTCTGTCCGGTGCTCACGGTTTCGTAGTGTGCGGTGCCGGCAGCACCGCCGGCGTATCCCGCAACGACGTGTTCGACGCCGCGTAGCTGTTCGAAGACCAGTTGCATGCCCCAGAAGCAGCCGCCGGCCAGAACGACGGTTTGCGTCGCGGCGGCGCTGCGCGCCGGCATCGTAGGCGCGAGTACGGCGATGAGTGAAAGCAAAACGGCGTAAAAGCGTGGCATGCTTCGTATAACGTTCGAAAGGCCCGATTGGTTTTATCTCAGGTATGAAGCGAGCCAATCCAACCAAAGGCGCGTCAAGTCGGCGGTTTGACGGGGTCCGCCGGGACCGTGCGTTGCACCCGGAAAGACCGCAAAACGCACGGGAACACCGCGCTCTCGAAGCGCGTGGTAGAGCTCGTAGGATTGCGCGATCGGCACTACCGGGTCCAGCGCCGTACTCCAAATCAGCGTCGGCGTGGTGATCTGCGAGAAGTACGCTATGGGAGAGTTATCGTGGTAAACGCGCTCGCCGTCGTCGGAGTACGGCGAAGTTCCCAACGGATAGCGATCTTGCACGTTGGACGTTGAAAGATTGTACTCGTCGAACTCATTGGTGACGGCGGCGCCTGCGACCGCCGCTCGCCAATCGTGGTAGTGGCCGATCAGCCACGCCGTCAGCTCGCCGCCGTACGACCAGCCGCAGACCGCGACGCGCGACGCGTCGATCTCGGGCATGCGTTCGAGCGCCGCGAGACCGGCGCGGATATCTTCGCCGGGGCCGCCGACGGTATTGCGCACGATCGCCGTCATGTACGCATTACCAAGATTGTCGCTGCCCCGATAGTTTGGTTGCAACACGACGAAGCCGCGCGCGGCGATCATTTGCGCAAGCGGCCACTGTTGCCACACGAGGTCGCGCGTGCTCGACATCCCCGGACCGCCGTGTATCAAGATGACGACGGGAAAACGCGCGTCGGCGCGCGCGAGCGGCGGATACGTCACCACGCCGTCTTCGGCGAAACCGTCCTGACCGGTCCAGGCGATCTCGCTCATGCGCCCCAGCGCGTACCGTCCGAGGAAATCGTTGATGTGCGTGATCTGCACGGCGCGTAGAGCGCCCGGACGCAGCACGTAGAGTTCGCGCGCGCGATCCGCGGTGGTGCCGAGAAAGGCAATCGTGCCGTCGCGCGCGATATCGCCGGCGATGCCTGCATCGAACGTCGAACTCGAATACGAATCGCAGACCGGATGCACTTCCGCCAACGGTATGTCGCGCGCCGTCAGCGTGGCAATATCCACGGTGTAGAGTTTATTTTGGGTCTCGTCGGCCGCACAGAGTAAAACGCTGCGGCCGTCGGGATACCAGAGCGAACCGGCGATGTTGCGGTCGAGGTTGGACGCCAGGACGCGGTCGCTGCCGCCGCCGCGCAGACGCACCGTATTTTCGGCGTTGTAATCGCCGCCAAGCGGATACCAATAGAGAAGGTTCGATCCGTCGGGCGAGAGACTCGGCATCTCTTCGAAGGCGGCATTGCGCGTGATCTTGCGCAGGTGTCCGGTCGCGACGTCCACCTGCCAGATGGTCGAGCGATCGTCGTCGCCGCTGAAGGTGTTCTCAATGCGCGTCAGCACGATGCGCCGTCCGTCGCGCGACCACGTTATCTGGGGTGAAAAGATGCCGCCGGGATCGGTGGGCGCGATAGTCCAGTTTCCGCGCGTGAGCCGTCTGGGGGCAGCCGCCGTTCGCATCGACCATCCAAAGATGATCCGGCGGCGTCGTCGCGCTTTGCGTATAGTCGTTGTCGCCGGCATAAAAAAACGGGGCCCTATTTGGCGCGTCGGCCGCGACGTAGGCCAGCCTGGTTCCGTTCGAACTCCACGCGACGTCTATGACGTCCTGCGGCCCGTGCGTTAGCTGCACCGCCGTGCCGCCGTTGCGTCGAACGTACAGCTGGCGATTCGAACTGGGATAGGGCCGCGCAAGGTACGCTAAACGGCCGCCGTCGGGCGACCAGCGCGGAACCGCGACGTCGTGACCGCGGACGACATCGCCGATGCGTCCGCTCTGTCCATCGATGACAACCGAACTCGTCACGTACGCGTCGTGGCGCAGATCCTGACGGACGCGATGAGGGCGACTCGTCCGCCGTGGGGAGCAATGGCCGGCTCTTCAAGATCGGCAATACGGGCCATCGCAGCGAGGTCGATCGGCGACGCGGTAACGCGGACTGCGGCGGACGCTGCAACGAGCAGCAATATCACGGTGAGAAGCAGGCTGCGCATGCGGCAGCCTTTCTGCCTGCCGCGCGCGCACTTCTGCCGCCTCGATATCTTAGGTGATGGTCCGGTTGCTGCGCAAACCGATCAGGCCGAGCAGTCCTATGAGTCCGAGAAGACCCCAGTAACCACCGCCTGTGTTCGAGGTCGTGGTGGTTGCGGTCGAGCCCATCGTTTGATCGGTGGCTGGCCACCGCTCGTATCCGTTGCGACCGGAGCGGGCGTCGTTGTTGCTCTGATCGGTTGTTTGTGCGAAGGCGACGTGCGGGGCCATGACGGCGCCGGCGCCAAGGAGCGCGGCTAATATGAGGGATCGTGTCATAACGCTTCTTTTCCCCGGCATGCCGAGCGGCTAATCCGCAACCGGGAGAGCCGGCGACCCGTTGAAAGCAGCACGGATGCGCGACGCATTTCATCCGCTCGTCCGGGATTGGTTCTCGGCGTTTTACTGCCGCGACCGAGCCGCAAATGCGCGGCTGGCCGGCAATTCGCGCCGGCGACGACGTTTTGATTTCCGCGCCGACCGGATCCGGCAAGACGCTGGCGGCCTTTACGCTGAGCGCTCGACGACCTCGTGCGCCAGGCGACCGCCGGCACGCTCGACGACCGCACGCTCGTCGTCTACGTCTCGCCGCTCAAGGCGCTGACCAACGACGTTCGCGAGAATCTTGAAAAACCGCTGGCCGCAGTAGTCGCGCTTGCGGCAGAACGGGGCGTCGCGCTCTCGCCGATCCGCACTGCGGTGCGCACGGGCGATACGACGCCGGCGCAGCGTCAGCGATGCTGCGTACGCCGCCGCACGTGCTCGTGACGACGCCGAATCGCTCTTTATTTTGCTGACCGCGGAGAAATCGCGCGCGCTCTTCGCCGGCGTGCCAACCGTGATCGTCGACGAAATTCACGCGATGGCGGCCAACAAACGCGGATCGCATCTAGCGCTGACGCTCGCGCGTCTGGACGCCCTCGTCGCGCGCGGCGAACGGCGAACCCGCAACGCATCGGCCTCTCCGCAACCGTGCGTCCGCTCGAGGAAGTCGCGCGCTTCTTGAGTCCGAGCGGCGACGATCGTCGACATCGGACATCGGCGCGAAATGGAGCTTTCGGTCGAAGTACCCGCCGACGAGCTGGGCCCGGTCGCGAGCAAAGAGATGTGGGGCGAGATCTACGACCGCGTCGCCGAGCAAATCCGCAGTCATCGCACGACGCTGATCTTCGTCGGAACGCGGCGCATGAGCGAACGCGTCGCCTTTGCGCTCAACGAGCGGCTGGGCGAAGGCTTTGTGATGCCGCATCACGGCAGTCTCGCGCGCGACCCGCGTTTCGACGTCGAGCGCCGCTTGCGCAGCGGCGAGCTGCGCGCCGTCGCCGCCACCGCGTCGCTCGAGCTCGGTATCGATATCGGTTCGGTCGATCTCGTCGTGCAGCTCGGCTCGCCGCGCGCTATTGCCGTCGCGCTGCAGCGCATCGGCCGCTCGGGCCACTGGGTCGGCGCGAAGCCGAAAGGGCATTTTTTACGTCACGACGCGCGACGAGCTGATCGAATGCGCAGCACTCGTGCGCGCGATACGCGGCGGCGCGCTCGACGCGCTGCGAATTCCGATCGCGCCGCTCGATATACTCGCGCAGCAAATCGTCGCCGCATGCGCGCAGCACGAGTGGGAGTGCCGACGAGCTTTATGCGACGGTCCGCCGGGCCTATCCCTATCGCGATCTGGAGCGACGCGATTTCGACGACGGTCGTCTCCATGCTTGCCGACGGCGTCGCAACCTCGCGCGGGCGCAGCGGCACGTTTCTGCATTACGATCGCGTCAACGGACAGCTGCGCGCGCGCAGAGGCGCGCGGCTGGCGGCGATTACCTGCGGCGGCGCGATTCCGGATACGGCGAACTATAACGTCGTCGTCGAGCCCGAAGGTCACGTCGTCGGCACGCTCGACGAGGATTTTGCAATCGAGAGCATGGCCGGCGACATCTTTTTGCTCGGAACGAACTCGTGGAAGATTCGTCGCGTCGAAGCGGGCGTCGTGCGCGTCGAAGACGCGCACGGCGCGCCGCCGTCGATCCCGTTTTGGAACGGCGAAGGCCTGGGACGCACCATCGAGCTCTCGCGCGAGGTCTGCGCGGTGCGCGCCGCGATCGACGAGCGCGACGATGCGTCGGCGTATCGAATGGCTCGAGCGCGAATGCGCGCTCGACCGCGCCGGCGCGGAACAGGCCGTAGCCTACGTGCGCGCCGGCAAGCGCGTTCTCGGCGTCGTTCCCACCGATCGCACGATCGTCGCCGAGCGCTTTTTCGACGAGAGGCGGCGGAATGCAGCTGATCCTGCACACGCCCTTTGGAGCGCGTATCAACCGCGCGTGGGGACTCTCGCTGCGAAAGACGTTTCTGCCGTTCGTTCAACCTCGAGCTGCAAGCCGCCGCGACCGACAACGGCTTCGTGCTCTCGCTGACCGACCAGCACGCTTTTCCGCTCGACGTCGGTATTCGAGTTCGTCAAGTTCGCCAGCGTCGAACAGATGCTGACGCAGGCGCTCTTGCCCGCGCCGATGTTTGCGGCGCGCTGGCGCTGGAACGCGGCGCGCGCGCTGGCGATTCTGCGATTCAGCGGTGGGCGAAAAGTGCCGCCGCAACTTTTGCGCATGCGCGCCGACGACTTGCTCGCCGCAGTCTTTCCCGATCAGGCGGCGTGTCCCGAGAATCTCACCGGGCCGATTCGCATTCCCGATCACGTGCTCGTACGCGAAACCATCGACAACTGTCTGCACGAAGCGATGGATCTCGATGGGCTGCTCGGCATTGCTGCGCGAGATCGAAGCCGGAGCAATTCGAACCGTCGCGATCGATACGCCCGAGCCGTCGCCGTTCTCGCCACGAAATCCTCAACGCCAATCCGTACGCGTATCTCGACGACGCGCCGCTCGAAGAGCGGCGCGCACGCGCGGTGCAGCTGCGCCGTACGTTCGCGCGACGATCTCGACGGCGCCGGCGTGCTCGATCCGCGACGCGATCGCCGAAGTCGCGGCGGAGTCGTGGCCGGTCGTGCGCGATGCCGACGAGCTGCACGACGCGCTGTCTACGCTCATCGTGCTGCCGCCGGTCGCGGCGTGGCGGCGCTGGTTCGCACGAACTCGTCGCGCAACGGCGCGCCATGACGCATCGGCGAACTGCTGGACCTGCGCGGAGCGCTTCGATTTGGCGCGCGCGGCGTACGGCGACGGGCGAACGCAGCTCGAGCGCGAGGCAGCCGTTACCGAGATCGTGCGCGGATGGCTCGAGTGCAGCGGGCCGCTGAGCGTCGCGCAGATCGCGGCGAGCGTCTTCGCTTCGACGAAGGCGCCATCGAGGCGGCGCTGCTTCGTCTTGAGATCGCAGGGGCAAGTGCTTGCGCGGCAAGTTTCATCGCAGAACGACGTGGAGCAATGGTGCAATCGGCGCGTGCTCGCGCGCATCCACCGCCGGACGATTGGAACGTCTGCGCCGCGAAATCGAGCCGGTGACGGCGGCGCAGTATGTCGCGTTTCTGCAACGTTGGCAGCACGTCGCGCCGGCCTCGCGCCTTCACGGCATCGACGGAACGCTGCAGATCGTGCGCCAGCTCGAGGGTTACGAGATTCCCGCCTTTGCGTGGGAGGAGCAAATTTTCCCGGCGCGCGTTGCGGGATACAAGCCGGAGTTTCTCGATCGTCTCTGTTACGCCGGCGACGTGATGTGGGGCACGCCTGACGCCGCATCCCGCGCTGGAACCGCGCGAGCGCGGCGAGCGCCGCGCGTGCGTCCGACGCGGCTTGCGCCGATCGCGCTGTTTCTGCGCAGCCAATGCGGAGGAGCTGATCGTCCGGCGCGCCGGGGAAACCGGCGCGCCTCTCGCACGCGGCGCGTGAAGTTCTCGAAGCGATCGAGACGTCTGCACGCGCCGTTCTTTGCCGAGATCGTGCGCGACGACCAAACGCCTGCCGAGCGAAGTTGAAGAGGCGCTGTGGCAGCTCGTTGCGGCCGGCCTCGTAACCGCCGACGGATTCGACGCGTTGCGTTCGCTCAGCGACGCAAAGCGCCGGCTGGGAGAGAAAGGGTTGCGCGCGCGGCCGCGCGCTTCGGGCGGCCGCTGGACGCTGCTGCGGCCGACGACCGAACGCATCGATCCGAGAAACGTTCGCTCGCCGTTTGCTTGCGCGTTGGGGTGTGGTCTTTCGCGACGTCATCGCTCGCGAAAGCCTGGCGCCGCGCTGGCGTGAGCTATTGGCGGTCTTTCGGCGCATGGAAGCGCGCGGCGAAATACGCGGCGGACGTTTCGTCGCCGGTTTCGTCGGCGAACAGTTCGCGCTTCCCGAAGCCGATCGATGCGTTACGGGCGGTGCGGCGCAGCGGCGGCGACGCTCACAGCGATCGCGCTTGGCGCGTACGATCCGCTCAATCTGCGCGGGATCGTTCTGCCGGCGGCCGAGCTCAAAAGAGTGCTGCGTTCAGCACTGCGTGCTGGTCTGCTGGCCCGAGTAGACTTCGATAACGCCCGACGCCGCTCGCGGGCACTTCGCGGTTCTCGACAGAGAGTACCGAAGCCGCCGATGACGCCGCCGTACTTTCCTTTCGTGGCGGTCGTGGAGCACGGGTACAGCGAAAGTTATCGTGGTTGCCGAGACGAGCCTGGCCGTAGAGCAGTGTATGCTTGCCGCTGACGATCCTTGTGCCGGTTAGACCGCCGCCGGCCTTGAGCTTTGTTGCCGAACGACATTGCGCCCGAGATCGCCAAAGCTGAAGGTAAAAGATCGGCTTGCCGACCCCGAGCTGCCGGCAGATTGGCGTAGTTGTGGTGCTGCTCGTGAGCGTGAGATTGATCGTGCCGGATTGGCGTCCGGGATACTCGAGCGTGCCGCCGAAACCGCCGAACGCCGGAATGCAGAACGCGCCGCCTTGGCCACTTAGTCGGCCCCGACGCGTCGCATACTTTTTCGTTTCTTCTGACCTTTGCATCGCGGCGGAGATGGCATCGGACAGACGCGCGCCGTTCAGTCGCGTCGGCCGGGAACCGTCGTGCCGGCCGTGCTGTGCGCAGGCGGCAAGCATAGTGCCGAATGCGAACGCGCGCCAACGAGGAAGCGGCATCGTACGATCAACGAGCGCGAGAACGTCGATGGACGTTCTCGTATTATTTTGAGTCGAGCCCGCTAGCCGCGCTTCGCCGGCGGTCGCCAGCGCTTGCGAGATCTTCGAAACTGCGGCGTACTCCGCCGCGGTCGGCTTTGCATACGCGGCCTTCCAGCGAGTTCGAGCAAAAACGCCGAGCTGCTCGCGAATCTTGGTCGGATGCAAGACGTCGTACTTCGCTGGAGTGAGACTCCGGTCAGCGATGAGGCTGGCGATCTCGTCGTCGATCTGCGCGCGCTGCGCCGGCGGCAACTTTGTTGCGCGCGCCCATGCGCTGCGCGACCGCGCGATCGAGCCGGTCGATCGCCGAGAATGATCTGCCATCTCCAGCGCGAGCCGCGCCTCCAGATCGCCGGCTGCAGGATGGATCCGCGGATCGAGCCGCACGTTCGAACGGCGCTTGCAGCCGTTGCGATCCGTACTGCAGGACGACAGTGTAGTTCCCGGTAACGATCGTCGGACCGTCGGCCGTGTCCGGCCAATCGTCGCGTCGGACTGCGGACTTGAACCCGCGGATAATCGTAGGCCGGCGCATACCGCAGATCCCATTGGAAATGATTCATCCCGGGCTTCGACGGCGGTAAACTCGTCGAGTTCGTGTTGCCGCCGCTGGTTCTGCGTCGAGATTCGTCTAGCTGCTCCGGAGTCAGTTTCTTTGCGTGCTTGTTCTTCAGATGCAGCGTAAAGCGGCGGATCGTCGATCCGTTGGCTCCGAGGAACGAGAGCGTCAACGGATGCCGTCCGTTGTAGCCGGACGGAACGTTGAAGAAGACGGCTGCACCGTACCGCGGATTTTCGCCGAACTTTGCGGCAGCGAGAAATCGATCCGGACCGCCGTAGGCATTGCGACAAGCCATGCGGTTTCGGGTGCAAAGAGTTGCAGGTTTGCGGTCGAGTACGAGGTTTGCCGCGCGAGCTGCTCGAGCAGCGCGAGGTTATCCATGATCCAAAACGCGCGGCCGTGCGTTGCGGCGACGAGCTCCCCTCGCGCGCGTCGATCGCGAGATCGCGCACTTGCACGCCGGGAAGATTGAGCGTCAGCGGCTGCCAAAGCGACCCGCCGTCGAGACTGACGTAGGCCGTGCTGCGCGTTCCGGCAAAGAGCAGGCGCGGTTCGCGCGGATCTTGACGCACGACAAAAACGTATTGATCGTCGGGCAAGCCGTTCGTGAGCGTCGTCCAGTGGGCGCCGTAATCCGTCGTCTCGTAGACGTACGGATGGTAGTCGTCCCACATATAGCGCGAAGCCGTAAGATACGCGGTACCTTTGTCGGTATGCGACGGCTCGATCGAACTGATCTGCGCCCATTGCGGAAGTTGTGGCGGCGTGACGAGATTCCAATGGCCGCCGTGATCGGTCGTTACGTGCACGAGCCCGTCGGCCGAGCCCGCCCACAAGATGCTCGGCGTCGAGCGGCGAGACGGCGAGCGAGGAAATGTCGGGAAACGTTTCGGCTCCCGTTTGGTCCAAGTAGACCGGGCCGCCGCTCGGGCCTTCAGTGCACGGATCGTTACGCGTGAGATCGGGACTGATGATCGTCCACGTCTGTCCGCGATCGGTGCTGGAGAAGACGACTTGCGCAGCGACGAGCAACTCGCGTGGATCCGCCGGCGAGAAAAAGATCGGATGCGTCCAGCCGAAGCGATACTTCGTTTCCGCCGGCTGACGCGCCGGCCATGTAGCGCGGCCACGGGCTGACGTTCTTCTCGTCGCCGGTGATGCGATTGAGCCGCGCGAACGAGCTGTAGTAGCCGCTGCCGTACGTCACGTCGGGATCGCCGGGATCGGGCGCGACGAAGGTGCTTTCGCCCAACGCGACCGGGATGCCATTCGCCGGGACCAATGCCCGGTCCGACCTGCGCGCTGGGACCTTCGTAGGCGCCTTCATCTTGCGAGGCGCCGAAGACGTGAAACGGAAACTGATTGTCGAGCGCGACGTGGTAGAACTGTCCGGTCGGCTGATTGTGATCGCTGCTCCACAGGTCGCCGCCGTCGACCGAAACGCGTGCCGCCGCCGTCGTTGCCGACCAAGAGAATCCTGCGGATTGCGCGGATTGATCCAGACGATGTGATTGTCGCCGTGCGGCATGTCGATGTCGTTCCACGTCCTGCCGCCGTCGTTCGTCTTGCAGACGCCGTCGACGTTGGGAGCGTAGGCGACTTGCGGATTCGTCGGATCGACGGTGATCGCCGTATAGTAGAAGCGCGCGCTGGCGTAACTTCATCTCCGCGTTGACGCGTATCCACGTCGCGCCGCCGTCGTTCGGAGCGAAAGACGCCGCCGTCGTGCGCCTGCACGATCGCAGTAGACGATGCGTGGATCGCTCGCCGCAACCGCGACGCCGATCTTGCCGAGAACACCGCGTGGCAAAGCCCGGGTTCTCGAAATGTTCGTTCCAATGCACGCCGCCGTCGCGTCGTTTTGTAGAGTCCGCTGCCGGGACCGCCGCTGGTGAGTTTCCACGGCATGCGCTGCGCCTGCCACATCGCGGCGTAGACCGTTGCGGATGGCGTGGATCCATGACGAGGTCGATGCCGCCGGTTTGATCGTTGATGTAGAGCACCTTACGCCACGTCGCGCCGCCGTCGGTCGTCTTGAAGACGCCGCGCTGGGAGTTCGGCGCGAAAACGTGACCCATGGAAGCGGCGTAGGCGGTGTTGGCATCGCGCGGATCGACGACGATCTTCGCGATCATGTGCGTGTCGCGCAGTCCGGCATACTTCCAGGTCTTACCGCCGTCGGTCGAGCGATAGACGCCGTCGCCGGTATCGAAGTCGCTGCGGATGTCGGCTTCGCCGGTGCCGGCGTAGATGACGTTGGGATTCGAATCGCGCTACGGCCAGCGCGCCGATCGGATCGGCGACGCCGGGAATCTTGCCGTCGCTGATGTTCTGCCAGATCGTACCGTAGTCGGTGCTTTTCCAGATGCCGCCCTGGACGCCGCCCATGTAGAAGAGTGTCCTTGCCCGGCACGCCTGCGACGGCGACGGAACGGCCGCCGATGTAGGGTCCGATGCTGCGCCATTGGAGCTTGGCGATGAGCGATTCCACCGGCGGTGTTGCGGAGTTCGCGCGAAGGCCGGTGGGAACGACGATCGCCGCCATACATGCGAGTAGCGCCAGACATTTCATCCAGGCGACTTATCGAGCCGTCGGGAGCGGGAAAACCTGCTTTTCTAGGGCGGCCCCGTGTAGCCCGGCTTGTACGGCGCTTCAATGCCGCCTGGAAGCGGCATCGGTGGACGCGGAGATTGCGAGAAATCGAAATCGTTGCGCAGATCGCCCAGCTGCGGTGCATTTTCCGCGACGTTTTTGCGAGGATCGGGACGCCCATCGGTCTTTGGATCGAGTCGCTGACCGTCGAGAAAATCGTCCTCGATAAACTTGAGGTACGCGTCGTGACTGAGCGTCTGATGATCGACGTAGCCTCGTCGAGCGAAGGCGCTGATGACGAGTCCCGCCACGCGCGGGCCGTAGCCGAAAAAGTCGATCTTTGGGGGCGCCACGTGATCGTAAAAGCCGCCCCAGTCGTCCCAGCTCAAGAAGATCGCCGTTGAGTTCCAATAGCGGCTGCGCATGACGGCGTTGACGATGCCCGTAACGTACGCTTGGCCGGCGCTGATTCGTCCCGGTGGATGTTCGCTGTAGCGGTTGCCCGGGGTTAACCATGCGACGGACGGCAGCGTGCCGTTGCGCAGGTCGCTAAAGAAGACCGACGTGTCTTTGACGTTGCCGAGCTGGCCGTCGTCGCGCACATCGGTGAAAGAGGGCAGCGGATTCCAAATGCCCGGCGTGCGCGCGCTCTGCGGTTTGAGATTGCAGCTGCTTTGATCGGCTTCGCAATCCGGTTCGAAGCCATCCATAACGTAGTACGCCCACGAGATGCCGCGCGCGTGAAGCAGATACGTGAGGTCGGTCCACGGGTAGTTCGGACGGCCGGCAACTTGCGGGCTTTGGGAATCGAAGAGATCGCGCGGAAGATCGAGGTCGTCGAAGTAGGTGCGATTCGGGCGGCAACTCGTCGGGATCGTCGATGCGCGCGCAACTCGCCGCCCAGCCGGATACCATGAAGAGGTGCGCCGGAAGACTCCACGAGCTTACCGGTTCGAACAGGCGATCTTGCAGCACGAAGTTCTTGGCGTATGCCCAATAGTTTGGCAGCTCGGCTTGCGTGTGATAACCCATGACCGTCGTCTCATGCCCCCGTACGACGCACGTCGGAATATCCGTTGGGCAGCCGCCGGTTTTTGGAGCGCCGCGCATCGAGCGGATGAAGCCATCCATTTTCCCGCCGTCGATGTCGGCGTCCGCAGCTTTGGCGCTGTGGGGACCGCCGGAGTTTTCGTCGCCGGTGTCGTGATACGGCTTGACGCACGTTCGTCGTTGCGGATCGGGAACGCAGACAGCCGGGATGCCGTTGCGCATTGGGATGCCGTCGGCGCCGGGAAACGTGCCGAAATAACTATCGAACGACCGGTTCTCCTGCATCACGACGATCACGTGTTGTATCTTGTGAATGCCGTCCGCCGGCGCGGCAGCGGCTGCGTTAACGTGAAACGGCGCTATCAGCGCTGCGACGGCCGATGCAACGAGGAAACGCCGCGTTGCCGTTGCGTTATCCACGGCGGCGCTTCGCCACCATCCGCGTGCCGCTTGGCGCAAGCTTCATACATGCCGCGTCGATGCGCTGTGCTCGCGTGCTCTTGTCCGTCGCTTTTTCGACCCAATCGATGAGATCGCGTTTTTCCGTGGCGTCGAGGGTACCCCAACCTTTTTTAGCCGGCGGCATATCGCCCAGCGCTTTGTACAGGTCGAAGGGCACGATCGAGAAGCAGCACGGCCGGCGTTTGCCCGATACCAGCATGTCGCAGGCGCGCTCGATGCGCTTTCTGCGCGTTTCGGCCTGTTTGACGCTGTTGAGCCAAGCGATCCAATCTCGGCGTGCAATCGGCGTGAGGTCGTCCCACACGGCCTTCGACTTGGGTGCCGCACTGAGCGCCCTGCGAAGATCCAACGGAACGAGCGGTTCGGGAGCTGCTGACGGAGTTTTGGCGCGAGCCGGCATGGCGCGTTTTTTCAAGGGACGACTACGCGAGGCCCTGTGCTGCGTTATTCCAGCGCGTGGCACGCAGAAGCGATTGCCGGCGAAGCCTTGGCACTCACCTTCGTTTGCACGGCTTGTTTCAGAGCTGGCGTGCTATGCGAAGGCGGTAACGCGGCCGCGCAACTCGAAGCAAGCGACCCATGAAGGTTGGCCATCTGCTTACCATGGGAGGTTTGCTCCTGCTTGCTTGCGCGCTGGGCATGGTAGCGGCAACTGCCGACGGGGCGGCCGCCCCGATGAAAGTGCACGTCTGCGGCGCCTTTACGAGTACGCGCGAACTGATGGAGCCGCCCGACGTCGATCTCTGGAAACAACCCGTCGACGCCAACGGCGAGCACGAGCTAATTCTCGCCGTTCATGAGGACGGCGACCGGTTCTGTTATCGCTACAATTGGAACGGATCGGTCCAGATGGTTGCGCCGACGATCCACACGATGCGCGGGGAGCACTTTGCTATCCGCATCGTTAACGATCTCGCAGGTCCAAGCCGCGGCGAATCCGTTGCGTCGACTGCGATTCCACCATGTGCGCCGATGCAGATGCCGGCGGCAACTCTGGAACATCACGCCGGTTATCTCAATCACAGGATCGACGACAGATGGATGAAGCACGGAGGAAACGATACGAATCTTCATCTCCACGGCTTCGAAGGACCGCCGTCGGAGGAGGACATTTTTCTTTCCAGCCTCAGCACGCCGATGCACGCATGCGAATATAGTGTTACGATTCCACGCACCCAACCACCCGGAACGTACATGTACCACACGCACTCCCACGGTTCGTCGGGCGATCAGGTCGCCGCAGGCCTGGACGGTGCGTGGATCGTCGAACCGGACCGTCCCCAGATCGCTCCGTCTGACGAGCACGTCGTCATGTTGCGGTATCGCATCCCGGCTATTTTCTTGGACCCGTTCGCTCCCGATGAAACCCCCATCGGTTTGGCGGAGATCGCGCACGAGGCATCACGTCCGATCGCGCCTCCGGTGCCGTACAACGCCTTTAATCCGCCGCCGTGGCCGGTATCGTTTCCCATCAGTGCAGGCGGCGTAACGCTCGACCCGACCGGATGCAACGGCGCCTCGTCCGACGTGCGTATCGCGCTCAATGGCAGTGACGCGCCGGCGACGTTATCCATTCCCGCCGGGACGACGCAGCTGCTGCGCATCGTCAACGGAACGTCTGATTCGGCAACGCGTCTGTTTTTGCGCGACGGCGCGGGGCATCGCGTAGCCTTCCACGTCGTAGGGCTGGACGGCGTACCGGTTTCCGGCGACATGTCGCATCCGCTCGCACGATATATTGCGATGAACGAGCTGATGCTCACCACGATGTCGCGAGCGGACGTTCTCCTTACCGCCGATGCGGGAGCCTCCTATGCGCTTTCGAGCGAGCACTTTTGCGGAGGCAAGGATTTCTTTTTTGAACAGCACCAGGACTTGCTGCACGTTAACGCGGTCGCCGCAGAAGGTGTGCCCACAACGCTGAACTCGGCGCCGATTCCGACAGCGGATACGCCCGCGGCGAGACTGGTGGCCTATGCGCGGGCGCATCCGGCGCTCGTGCGGCGGCGAGCGATCACCTTTAGCGAGTATACGTTTGCCAAGAACGGCAAAGTGCCGGTTCACGACGGCTACTACATCACCGATACGACGAATCCCAACTTTCACGAGCATCCGTTCTGGCCGCTCTACGGGTCGCGCTCGGCATTTCCGTCCAATCCGGACGTCGTGGTTAAGCGCGGCTCGATCGAAGAGTGGTATTTGGTCAACACGACGATGGAATCGCACGCGTTTCACATCCATCAGATGACGTTCGTGCAAGAGAACGGCTGGGGCGGCATCCCGATTACCTCCGATACGGTTTTCGTTCGCGTTGGAAGTCTTTGGCCGAATCGCCGCGATCCGAACTATCCGCTCGTCAAGCCGCGCATCACCAAGATCCTTCTCGATTTTCGTAACGTTCCGCGAGGAACGTTCGTCTTCCACTGCCACATGCTGTTCCATGAAGATCGTGGCATGATGGGCATGATCAAGGTCGTTTAACTCACACTCATGCTATTAGGAGGTTCGTAGATGAAACCGTCAATCGTCGCGTTCGTTGTAACCGTGGCAGTCCTCGCCGCAGGCTGCGGCGCAGGCGGCGCGCAGTCGCCACTGAGTGCACCGGCAAGCGCGCAAGCGCGCAACTCGACACAAACGTTTGGAACGGCGCTGGAACGCGTGGAAAGTCTTGAACGCGGCTCGATCTCAGTCGAGGACGAGTCCGCGCAAGTAGCTCCGCAAGACAGGGCCGCTGCTTCCTACTGCACCAAGACCGGCGGTGCAGTCTTCATGCGTACGCCGGAATACAATACGAACAGCTCCCATCCGCTGGTCCTTGCGGGTCAAGCGCCGTTCTGCCAATACACGACGACAACAACATACGGCAGTTCACGCATTCACATTCTCCTCACAACGCTGTACTCCAAGAAGCCATCTTTGGCCGCGCTGGCATACATCTTGGCACCGCCGACTGGTTCGTGTAACGGGAATCCGGCGTCGTGCTATTGCTCACTTCTTGGCGGCTCTGACCAGTTCGGTGGCGCCAGCGGTGCCGGCGGCAGTTGGGTCAACATGAAGTCGGAGGATCAGGATTTAGAAGCGTGCATCTTCCCGGACCGATCGTCGATCGATTCTTGGGGGCTTGCGTACCACGCTAACGGGATTATCCGCGGGATCGACCTCACGAAAGTCATGCGCTATAAGTACACGACTTAGAATCGGATAGGAAAGCCGGCGAGGAGTACTCGCCGGCTCGTTAGCTAACTCCGGCTTCGGTAATCGTGAGCCTCGCGCGGGAGCAGTCGATGGAGGCCCGCACACCGTATGGCAGCGTCAGCTTCGGCGCAGTATGGCCAAAATCGAGGCCGGACAGCACGGGAAGATCGACCATGCCCTGCTCGGCTAGAACCGTTAGTATCGCGTTCTCGATCTCGTTTTGATACCCATCATTTCCCTTCGGATCGGGCCTTGCAACGACGATGCCGTTGAGCAACGACAATATCCCGGTCGCAGCGAAGTTCCGAAACCAGTATTTGACGAACTGCGGAGGCGGGGCGTCCTCGGACGTCTCGTAGAACAGGATTGCGTCGTCCCACGCCGAGTGAGGCGGCCACCACGCGGTTCCTTTGGCCATCTCAAGGACTTCAGCGCAGCCGCCGATCAGTTGACCGTTCGCGATGCCGGTCCCCTGTAGAGTCTTTGGCGCAAGCGCGTGCAGCAACGTACGGCGCTGCGATTGACAATGCGGGTTTGCCCAGTCAGTATGTTCGGCCGTCCAACCTTCTTCGTTTCGCGGAACTACTCCAATTGGTTCAGAACTGAAGACCGCTTTTCGGATGCTATCGATTGTGTATTGATGTAAGCCGCCGTTTTCGGCAAATTCGCCGAGGATGCTAGGACCGTAGAACGACGTCACGCCTGCCGCGAAACACGCAAGATGAATGTTCGTCGTATCTGAGTGGCCGAGAAATACTTTGGGGTTTCGGGCGATGACGTCAAGATCTACATACGGGATCAGCCGAATCGAATCGTCGCCCCCAAGCGTAGCAATGACGCCGTTGATCGACGGATCTGCAAAAGCGTCCATCAGGTCTTCGGCTCTGCCCTTGGGATTCTTTGCGACCCATTCAGGGGACGCTAGCGTATGGGCCATCTCGACGACCTCAACGTCGAACTCTTCTTGCAGTTGCCGCTTGCCGGCCTCGTAACGCCACGGCATCTTTCCCGCTCCGCCCCACGATGGCGTAACAGTGGCGATTCTATCGCCCGGTTTCAATCGCGGCGGCTTTATCACGAGCCGTCAAGTGCCTTCGTGGTAAAAAACTTCCGGATCACCGGGCAAGAAATGCAGCCATAACGGAGTTGCTGCGATTCGAAAAGGTTTGTGCCGATGCCTTGCTTACGCTGCGCGCCGTGAACCACGATGAGCCAAACGAAGGGCTTTTCGAAAAAGTGTAAGGACTCGCTTCGACCGCGGGCAGATCGTCTGTCGTCGCGGTTCGAATTGCACCTTTTAGCTACATCCGGACGTCGATCCGCAGGAGTCGCACTTTTCACACGCGCCGTTGCGCACCATCGTGAGTTGCCCGCACTCCGAGCACGCGTTGCCCGTGTAGCCTTTCGCCTTTGACGCGTTGATCGCTTCGGTGCGCGCGAGCACTGCGATTGACGTGCCACCGCGATTGCCGTGCGGTTGTGGTGCCATCGTTTGCGCAGCAGACGGCGGCGTCGCCGGGCCTGCGGATGCCAGTGGAGTAGGCGGCGCAGAAAGTCCGGGGTGGAGATGGGTGCTGACCGGATGGAGCATTTCCGCAACACCCGCCGGACGAACGCTGACGCCGCCTTCCTCCTCGGCAATGTAGTCGTCCTGTGCTTCTGGACCCATGGCATCCATCTGCATGGACGGCTGCACGTGCGCGAGATCGTAGCGGCCGAGATAACTCACCGCGAGCTCGCGGAAGATGTAATCGAGGATCGAGGTCGCCATCTTGATGTGATCGTGACCGACGACCGGACCGTTGGGTTCGAAACGCGTGAACGTGAAGGCTTCGACGAACTCCTCGAGCGGCACGCCATGTTGCAGCCCGAGCGAGATCGCGATCGCAAAGTTGTTCATCAACGAACGGAACGCGGCGCCTTCTTTATGCATGTCGATGAAGATCTCGCCGAGTTGGCCGCCTTCATATTCGCCGGTCCGCAGGTACACCTTGTGACCTGAGATCGTCGCCTTTTGCGTATAACCGCTGCGGCGCTGCGGCATCGAACGCCGTTTGGCGATGTAGCGATAGACGATTTTCTCCGCCACTTGCATCGGCGTCGCGAACGGAGTGGGTTGCGCGGCTTCGACCTCTTGCTGCGTCGTATCGCCGCCGAAGTCGTAGCTCGCGGCGAGCGGTTGGGAAAGTTTGGAGCCGTCGCGATAGAGCGCGACCGCTTTGATCATGCGATCGTGCGAATATTGGTACGCTTCCTTGACGTCGGCGATGGTTGCGTTTTGGGGAAAATTAATCGTTTTGGAAATTGCACCGCTCACGAATGGCTGCGCGGCCGCCATCATGTCGACGTGTGCCAGCGGACGGATGTACCGCGAACCGTATTTGCCGCACGGCGTCGCACAGTCGAAGACCGCGAGGTGCTCGTCGTTGAGATCGGGCGCCCCTTCGACGGTCATGCGTCCGCAAATGTGCGCGGAGGCTTCCTCGATTTGCGAGGTCGTGAAGCCAAGGCCGTCGCGCAGGATGGAGAAGTTCCAGTCATCGAGCTGCTCGGCCGTGAAGCCGAGCTTCTCCTTACAGAACTCATCGCCAAGCACGAATTTGTTGAAGACGAACGGCAGTTCGAACGCGCTCGGCAACGCGGTCTCGACGCGCGCGATCGCTTCATCGTCGAAGCCTTTTGCTCGCAGCGTGGCGCGGTTGATGTGCGGCGCATTCTCGAGCGTTCCGGTTCCCTTGGCGTACGTTTCGATCGCTTCGATCTGCGCCTGCGAGTAGCCGAGTTTGTGCAGCGCCGCATCGACGGACTGATTGACGATCTTGAAGTAGCCGCCGCCGGCGAGCTTCTTGAACTTCACCAGCGCAAAGTCGGGTTCGATGCCGGTCGTATCGCAGTCCATCACCAAACCGATGGTGTTGTGCGAGATGAAACCGTTGGCGAAGTACGTGACGTTGGCCGGCACGGACAGATCGTACGTGAGCTGCTCGCCGCCGTCTTCGTTCACGGCCACATCGTCGTAGAAGAACGTCAGCGCGCTCTTCACTTCGATGCTACCGGTCTGTTCGAGCAGCTGACAGGCCGTCGTGCGGCTGATCGCGCCCGCGTGGCGATTGCGGTAGAGCGCCGTTCGCGGATAGAGTTCGCTTGTGTGCGGAACGAGCGTGCGCAGAACTTCCTTGCGGACGAAAACGCGGTCGCCTTTTGTGCCCTGCCACGTTTCGCAGAGGCGCACGGCAGAACGCTTGCGTTCGCCGATGAAGCCGATCGCTTCTTGGAACTGTTTTGCGTAGACCGCATTGCGGATGCGCATGACGTAGAGATCGCCGTGACTCCAGCCGGTCTGCTCCAAGCGCGTGCCGGTCGGGACGCCTAGTGTCAGCAGCACCGTGCGCAGGTCGTCGGCAAGCGATCGATTCGCGGTTGCAAAATGAATCGCGCCGCCCAGCACCGTCCCGCCCGCCTCGAACAACCCACGACAGAACGCCGCGTAGATCGCTGGATCGTTCGACGAAAGAACGGCATCGGGAACGTGCGCGAGATAACTCTTCGCGCGCCCGTCGCTATTCGGATGGTGCTTGGCAAACCCGCACGCGGTCCACCACATGGATAGGGCGACCGAACGGAGGTGCACTTCGGCATAGCCGCGTTTCTCGACGACGGTGGCCTCGAGATTGAATAACGTGCGGGACCGTTCCACGAGGCGTTCGCGCACGTCCACGTCCTCGTTCTGCACGCGCAGACGCATGCCGCTCGCATTGAGCGTGCCGTTGCCCATGAAGTAGCCGGCGAACTCGGCAAGATCTGCATTGAGATTCGCCGGCGCCGTCGTCGTGAAGTCGGCGGTCCAGTGCTCTTCGCCCAGCGGCGGCAGTTGCACGGTGCGCGGACGCCCGGCAAAGCCGCCCATCGAGAGCGCCACCGTATCGCCCGGCGCCACTTCGGCAAACCGCTTCCACACCAAATCACCGGACTCGCGGTCGACGACTTTCATGCGGTGTTCCGGCGTACCGGAAATCGTGTAGCCGCTGCTCGTGCGAATGCGCCGCGTCGGCGCGATGCCGTTGATGAAGAACTTCGTCGCCCGCTGCTCGCCGTCGTCGGTGAGCACCCGAAGGTCCACATTCTGCCACTGTTCGCCCTCGACGTCGCCGAGGCGCCGCAGGCGCGCAAGACCGCGATCCGTGGCGATGAGCGAATCGCCCGTGATGCATCCGGTCGGTGCGATGACGACGGTCTGCGCGTTGCGGAAGCCGGCAACTTCACCGACGGAGAGCGCGTCGTCCCACATTTTGCGCGCCAGCGCCCAGGTGTGCTGCGTGAAGAGCGTCGGCGCATGCGTGACCGGTGGCACGGTCAGGCCTTCGTACGCGTCCTTTTCCGCAGCGTATGCGGCGTTGCGGTGATTGCGAATGACCCGCAGCATCGGTTCGCGATTCGCTTCGAACCGGGCGAACGCGCCGAGCTGCTGCGCCATCTCCGCCGAGGTGCGATACGCCGCACCGGTCATCAGCGACGTGATCGCCGCGCACCAACCGAAGCCTTCCTCGGAATCGTACGGCAACCCCATGCGCATCAAGAGCGTCCCGAGGTTCGCATAACCAAGTCCGAGCGTGCGATAGCCGTGATTCTTCTCGGCAATCCTGCGCGACGGCATCTGCCCCATCGTGACGGAGATCTCCAGCGTGGTCGTCCAGATGCGCGCCGCTTCTGCGAACCGTTTTGCATCGAAATTACCGTCGCTGTTCAGGAATTTGACGAGATTGAGGCTTGACAGATTGCAGTTGTGCGCGATCATGCCTTCCGCAATGACCGAGTGCGTCACGGGTTCGGTGATGTCGTAGACCGTCGTCGTGCCGTTGGGAACGATGGAAAGCACTTTTGGCGGTCGCGGATTTTTGAGGTGACCAATGAATGGCTCGCCCACCAGCTTTTCCGCTTCTGTAGCCTTATCGGCTGAGCATGGGAAGCCGATCAGCGCCAAAAACTTCCGCGATTGCTGATTGTAGAGATGGAGCTGCCCTTGCGGATTCTTGCGACCAGCGGGATGCATCCATGACGTGCGTGAGGTGATGCCGAAATCGGAGAGGAGCAACTGCACCGAGCGGAGGAGCGCCGGTGAGGATGAAGCAAGCATCACCTCTTTTTCGGGCGCCTCCCGATCTTTGCGAATGCAACCATCCGCTGAGAATAGGCCCTGCAAATAGGCGACCTTCAGATCGTCCGGAACACAGTGGATCGCGCTGGGGACGTCTTTATATAACGCCGTACCCTGCTTGAACCCATAACGCTTCTCAAGGTAGGAGACGAGCGACGTTTGCGATGCCATTGTCTGCGTCACACCGTTGCGCTGCGTGTCGATCTGGCTGGTTCGCACGTCGGTCGACGCGGTGCCCGACGACCCGACGGCGACGTGCTTCAACGCGTTGAGCTCTTCCGTCATCATCTCAGCCGTGCGGCGTTCGCGCGGTCCGAAGACGAGCGCAACGGTATCCTTACTCAAGACGCCGTCTCCGGTGAGCCAGCCCAACATCTGCCAGCGCTTCATTTCGGCAGGATCTGAGGCAAACGTCACGGCGTTGCCCGACTCTCGAATGGCGATGCGATCGGCGCCTGGCACCATCTCGTCTAGGCGCTTCCAGATGCCGTCCGCAGTTAAGAACTGATGGTCGCCGGTGGCGCGGACCTCACGGCCGTCGGCGAGACGCATCCGAAAAACGTCCTTTTCACCAACCTTAGTCACGTATGCTGGGCGGTGAGCGAGTACGCGGCGCGGATCGGCCTCGGAATGAATATCCGTTGTGACAAGCACCCGATGACCGGATTCTTGACGTTCGAACAGCGCTTCGATCGTCCGTAAGCCGTCGGGCGTGCTAATACGCGTCTCCGGTGCGAAGCACGCCGTATCATCTATAAAGACATATTCCGAACAATTATGGACGCAGAGACCGTTGGCGACGAAGTGTTCCGTGTCAAACTCGGTGAGATCGAAGACGTCGCGATTGCCGATCGGTTCGAGCGATGCAAACGCATCGTGCAACGGCGGCGCGCCGTCGGAGGCAGCGATCTCTTGGAGCGCTTCGGCCTTGAACGACGCGGGATGGAAACCAATCTCGTTTTGGAAGGCGGCGGTGAAGCCGTTCTCGATGCAGAGCGCGGTCGTGCGCGCGAGGCGCGACTGCACGCCGAACGAGAGCAGCAAATATTGAATCTGCTTGAGCAGCGCCGGCGATGCGGCTTCCAGCTCGATATAGTCCGCGCCCGGACCTTGATTCACCACGCGGGCATCGGCGGTGAAGATCCCGCGCAGCAGCGCGGCGGTCGAACGGCGATCCAACTCGTATGCCGCCTGCGTCAGGACGCGTTTCGCGTTGCCGTCATCGAGTTGCGCGTAGAATGAGAAAAGATCGACGACGGGACGCGAGCTGGTCGAACCACGCACCGACCGTTTGCGTCGCATGGCGGTCTGCTCGCGATGCGCCGCATGACCGGCGTCGACGGAGGCGCGCTTTGCGGCGTTGATGCCCTCGGAAAGATCCGCAAGCACGGCAACTTCAATGTCGTCGCCTTCGCCAACCGCCGTGCCGACGGCGAATGCCGTGCGCTCCTCGAGCGCAATGCGCCCGAAGCCCGAACCACACAATGCAACGAAGTCTCCGGAACGCAACTCCGATGCGGCAACGTCGCCGCGGTTCGTCGTCGTGACGCGATGGTCGGCGGTCAACTCGAGCTGGTAACCACCGGCGGTCGTCAGACGGAACGCCGGTTTCCTTCCGGTCGGGAAGATGCGATTGACGAAGTGCGGTTTGCCGTCGCTGCCGATAACGAATGCCGCTTTGCCAACGAGATCGGCAATGCGCGCCGGTCCGTCGGCGGTGGCGACGAGTGCATCGCCCGTGACGCACGGATTGGTGGCGTTGATGCGATCGTCGTTCGCGCAGGTGTGCCACTCTTGGATGGTGTCGTCGAACTGCAAACCGGGATCGGCGCACTGCCAAGCGGCGACCGCGATCTGTTCCCAGAGATCGCGCGCTTTGATGCGCTTGACGACATCGCCGGTCGTGCGCGCCGTCAAAAGCCAGTCGTCGTCGCGATCGAGCGCCGTGAAGAATCCGTTGGTCAAACGAACCGAGTTGTTGGAGTTCTGGCCGGAAACCGTCACGTACGCCTCGGAGTCCCAGGCCGTATCGAACTGCTCGATCTCGATACGCGTGTAGCCTTGACGCGCGTAGTCCAGCGCGCTCTGCGCTGCGCCCGAGGGAACGCCCGCTGAGATCGCTTCGCGTAGCGCGCGAGCGAGCGGTGCGTTGAGCGCCGGATCCAGACGCGCGTGTTCGGGAACGCGGGTATCGTTGGCGGCCGCGATGATCGAGTTGAGTTGGCGTTCGAAAATGCGCGAGCCGATCACCAAATCGGCGACCTTGCGTTCTTCGCGTACTTTCCAGTTGACGAAGTCTTCGATATCGGGATGATCCGCATCGAGCACCACCATCTTGGCTGCGCGTCGGGTCGTGCCGCCCGATTTGATTGCGCCGGCAGCGCGATCGAAGACTTTGAGAAACGACATGAGGCCGCTCGACGTGCCGCCGCCGGTGAGTTTCTCGCCCGCTCCGCGAAGTTTTGAGAAGTTCGCGCCCGCTCCGGAGCCGCCCTTAAAAATGCGCGCCTCGCGCATCACGCCGTCGAAGATGCCGCCTTCGTTGACGAGATCGTCTTCGATTCCAAGGATGAAGCATGCGCTGACCTGCGGATGAGTGAAGCTGTCCGACGATGCTTTGGGAACACTTTCCAGCCGGGTCAACGTAACAATGGCCTTGCGCGGGACCCGAAATGCCGTACGCCCAGTGCAATCCGGTGTTGAACCATTGCGGCGAGTTCGGAGCGCCGATCTGACGCGCGAGCATCGCGCACATCTCGTCGTGATAAATGCGCGCGTCGTCTTCCGTATCGAAGTAACCGTACTTCCAACCCCAGTACGTCCAGCACCCCGCCATGCGGCCGAAGACCTGACGCGCATCGCGTTCCGGCGCCGAACTGCTCGTCGCGCGAAAGAGCGTCCAAGCGCCGCGCCGTCGGCGGCGGAACGCTGCAGCCAATCCGGCACGCCTTCCTCGACGACGCGCTCGGTGTGCTTCGGAACGCCGGCCTTTCGGCAATATTTCTGCGCCAGCACGTCGACGGCGACCTGACTCCAGGAGGCCGGCACCATGACGTCCCTGGCCTCGAAAATCACCGATCCGTCGGGATTGACGATGCGGGACGTGCGCGGCTCGAAGGCGACGCCGGCGTAGGGATCGCCGGGGGCTGAATAGGTGCGGGAAAACTTCATGCTGGCTCCTCAATTGTCTCGAACATGCGTTCGATAAAAATGGCTTCACCGGAGTAGCGGTAAGGTAGATATTGTGTCACATCTGCTCTCTGACCACAAGATATTGGGGTCGAAACCCGATTCCTTGTGGATCTCTTGTGGGCAGTCAAGAAAACTTGTGCAGCCCCGGAGGACAAGCGGCAACGGCGTGGAGGCCGTGTGGACAAAGGCGAGGATACCGGGGATAACGGCTGCAACGCAGAGGCATGCTCGGGCCCGACCGCTTCGCCCCTCGCCTTTGCGAAGTTTCACATGAAGAACTCGAGGCCGCGGGCATTCGGGGCCTCATCGTGGATCTCGACAATACGCTGCTCGGCTTTCGGGAGACCGAACTGGGGCACGAGCACATTGCGTGGGTGGCGCGCGCGCACGATCGCGGCATGCGCATCGTCATGCTTTCCAACAACTACAGCGAGCGCGTTACCGGCCTGGCCGCGCAGTTGAAGGTCGAGTGCATTCCCAATGCGCTCAAACCGCTGCCGTTCGGTTTTTTGCGCGCCAAACGGCGATTGAACATGAAGCGCAGTGCGATCGCGGTGGTGGGCGATCAACTCTTCACCGATGTGTTGGGCGGCAAACTCTGCGGGCTGTATACGATTCTTACCGAACCGCTCGAAGCAAAAGATTTTGCGGTGACCAAAGTTTTTCGCTTTTTCGAACGCATGATGTTGCGCAACCGCCGATGATGCGTTTGGCGTTGATCGGCGATCCGGTCGAGCACAGCGCGAGTCCCACACTGCAACGCGGGTTTCTTCGACGATGCCGGCATCGACGGCGACTATCTCGTCATGAACGTTCCGCGCGGCGGCGGCGCCGCGGCGATTGCGCGGTTGCGTGAACGAGGGCTTCACCGGTTGCAACGTCACCTATCCGCTCAAAGAAGAAGCGTTCGTCGCCTGCGATCTTTTGAGCGATGAAGCGCGGCGTACGCGAGCGGTCAATACGATTTTCTTCGGACGGCAAACGCTGGGCACGACGACCGACGGCATCGGCGCGCGGATTGCATTGGAATCGCTTCTCGACGAACCGGTCGCCCTCAAACGCATCGGCGTGCTCGGTTACGGCTCGACCGCCCGCGCGATTCTTTTGGAGCTTGCGGAAAACGATGCCTATACGTTCGTCTGGGGCCGCAACGCGCAACGCGTGCACGACGTCTGTCGCGATTTTGAAGCACATCCATGGCCGCAGAACAATGCTCCCGAGATCGTCGTCAGCACGCTCCCTCCGGAGGGCCGGCCGCCGCTGCCGTTACTGGAGGATCTGCGCCGCGCCGATCTGGTGATGGATGCGAACTACGGTTCGCGCGCGACGCTTGGGCCGGTACTGCATCGGGAGGTCGTTCCGGGCGACGCGATGCTTGAAGCGCAAGCGCGCGCGAGTTTTGACTTCTGGCTCGCCCACCTGGATCGCGTGAGCGGCAATTAGATCGTGGCGGAGAGGGAGGGATTCGAACCCTCGAGAGGCTTATCACCTCTGCTCGCTTTCCAAGCGAGTGCCTTCAACCGCTCGACCACCTCTCCGGAGCGAAATGCGGTTGGCGAACGCCTACCGAACTCCTCGAACGCTCGAAGGAAGAAGCGGGCACTACAGAGTCGTGACGTTTTTCGACGCGCATTGATCTTCGGGCCGCTGCCGCGTTGGCAGCGGTCTTCGCTGCACTGACCGTACTGCCGGCGCGAGCCGCCGAACGTCACTTCATCGTCGGGCGCTTTCTCGTGCCGCGCGTCGCTCCGCCGGCCCGGCGGCGAACCGATCGCGCGGGCAATCTGCTGACCAACGGTGGTTTTGAAAGCGGTCTCATCAATCGCGGCTGGATTCAATGCGGCGACGTTCCGGCGTATGTCACAACCGCGCACCCCTTTACGGGCCGGTATTCCGAATATTCTGGGGTGGTGAGTGCGGGCGCGGAACCGCGCGGCAACTCCGGCATTTGTCAGCGCATCAGAGTTCCAATCGGCGGCATGTTGACCGCCGAACTCTATCAACTCTCCGATGAAACGAGTTCGACGTACGCGTATCAAGAAGCCGACCTGCTCGACAACCATGGGAACGTCGTCGTGAACCTGTACCGGGCGGTCAACAATCGACCGGCATGGACGCCGGCCCGGTGGAATCTCACCGCATATGCGGGCCGCACGTATTGGCTCTACTTCGGCGTGCACGGTGACGGTTATAACGGCCTGGCGACGCAGCAGTTCCTCGACGAGGTACGGCTCACCCCATCCCACGAATAGAGACGCATGCAGTCGCGCAAAATGGTATGGATTGCTGCGAGTATCGGCGTAGCGGGGTTGACTGCGGCGCTCGCCTACACGATCTTCCGCCTCACCACGAGCGAGGGGCGCGAGGATCCGACGACGCAGCGTATTCAGCAGCTGATCGATGAAGCCAATTCGCTGCTGAAAGCGCTTGACGAGCAGCGGCACAGCGCCTAACGGCGCCGAGCCTCTCCGAGCCGGCACCGAACTCGAACTCGACGTCACCGACTTGCTTGCCAACGGGCAAGGCGTCGGCCGCGCAAGCGGTATGGTGGTGTTCTGCTTCGGGCCGCTGCCGGGGGAACGCGCGCGCGTGCGCATCGTTACCGTTAAACAGCGGTACGCGGTCGGCACCATGCTCGAACTGCTGCACACGTCCCCCGAACGCGTCGAGCCGTTCTGTCCCGTCTTCGGCGCGTGCGGCGGCTGCCAGGTGCAGCACCTCGATTACGATGCGCAGTTACGCTGGAAGCGCGACGTCGTCGCCAATGCGCTCGCGCGCATCGCCGGCGCAACCGATATCGCGGTGAATCCGACGATCGGAATGCAATCGCCACGGGCCTACCGCAATAAGATGGCGCTCGTCGTGGATGCGCGCAACGAACCGCCGGCGTTAGGGTTTTATCGTCAACGCTCCCACGACGTCGTGGCGATCGATCACTGTCCGGTCGTCGTGCCGCCGCTCGATGCGACGATCCGCGCGCTGGTTCGTTCGCGGGACGACGGTGCCTTCGCGCGCTGGCTTCCGCAGGCGCGTCATCTCGTTGCTCGCGCCGGCAAAGCGCATAGCGACGTCGTGTTGAACGTGACGACCGAGCAGCCGCTGGGAAAAGCGCTCGACGGCGAGCGCGTATTGCGCGAACTCGGGGTCGCCGGCGTCGAAAACTCCTTCGATCTCAGCGGCGAGAACGCGGTGCTCGGGCGGCGCCATCGCTCCATAGCCGGTGCGACAACGATTGAAGAAACGATCGCCGGCTTACGTTATCGCATCTCCGCGGCCTCGTTCTTTCAAGTGAACGTCGAAATTCTCGAGCGCATCTTCGCGACGATGGAACCATGGCTGCGCGAGCCGGCCGAGATCGTGGACGCCTATTGCGGCGCGGGAACCTTTGCCCTCTTTTTTGCACGCCACGGTTGGCGCGTCTTCGGTATCGAAGAGAACCGCCACGCCGTCAAGGAAGCGGACGAGAACGCGCGACTTAACGGGCTGCAATCCCGGGCCGCCTTTACCACCGGTCGGGTCGAGCGGGTGCTGGCGCAAGACGGCGACGCGGCGCTGCAACGGTCGCGCGCCATCTTCCTCGATCCGCCACGGAAAGGTTGCGAAGAGGCAGTGCTGGCCGCCGTGGCGAGCGTTCGGGTGCCGCAGGTGTGGTATCTCTCGTGCGATGCGGCGACGCTGGCACGGGATTTACGTTTTCTGCTATCCAAGGGCTATCGCTGCGAGACGGTCCAACCGTTCGACATGTTTCCGCAGACGGGTCACGTCGAGACCCTCGTTCGCCTGGAGTACGCTACGATTTGAGTTCCGACACCATCGATATCCGGCACGTCGCCGCGCTGGCGCGCATTGCGCTCACCGAGGGAGAGATCGCGCGCTTCTCACAAGAGCTGGGAGATCTGCTCGAACACGTCCGCGCGCTGGAACGGCTCGATACGGCCAGCGTTGCAGCCACAGCGCAAGTCGTGGAGTCGCGCAACGTGTTGCGCGCTGACGAAGTGCGTCCGTCGCTCGACCATGAGGAAGTGCTCTCCGCCGCGCCGCAGCGTCAAGGCGCGTTTTTCCGCGTTCCGCGCATCATCGCCGAGTAAGGCATGAACGACGAACTTTTCGAACGCAGCGCCGCCGAAACGGCGGCTGCGATCAACGGCTGCGAAGTCTCCGCGGTAGATGTCACGCGCGCGACGTTGGAGCGCGTGCGCGCAGTCGATCGGGAAGTCGGCGCCTATCTGAGCGTGCTCGATGATTTCGCAATGGAACGCGCCACGGACGTCGATCGCCGGATCGCCGCGGGCGCGCAGTTGCCGCTCGCCGGCGTACCGCTTGCCGTCAAGGACAACATGTGCCTGCGGGGCACGCGCACGACCTGCGGCAGCCGCATCCTCGAACATTGGGTTGCACCGTATACCGCGACCGCGGTTGCGCGCGCGATCGACGCAGGCGCGATACCGATCGGCAAAGCGAACTGCGACGAGTTTGCGATGGGAAGTTCGTGCGAAAACTCAGCGCTCGGCGTCACGCGCAATCCGTACGATCTCCAGCGGGTGGCGGGCGGTTCGAGCGGCGGTTCGGCGGCCGCAGTCGCTGCGCGCGAAGCCGCGATTGGTTTAGGCAGCGATACGGGGGGCTCCATTCGCGAGCCCGCGGCATTCTGTAATCTCGTCGGATTCAAGCCGACCTACGGCCGCGTCTCGCGCTACGGTTTGATCGCATTTGCCTCAAGCCTCGATCAGATCGGTCCGCTTACGCGCACGGTGCGCGATGCGGCGCTGGCGTACGACGTCATGGCGGGCTACGATCCGATGGACGCTACGTCGCTCGATCGCGCGGTCGAACCGGCAGCGCCCGGGTTACGCGAGGATCTCAAGGGTCTGAGGATCGGGCTCGTGCGCGAGTTCGATACCGCGGCGCTGGGCACACTGAGCCAGGGGTTGTATCAAAAAGCCTACGACGATCTCGCCACGTTGGGGGCAGAGATCGTCGACGTCTCGTTACCCACCGCCGATTACGGCTTGGCGACGTACTATCTCATCGCACCGGCCGAGTGTTCGTCAAACCTCGCGCGCTTCGACGGCGTGCGATACGGTCTGCGCGTGCCCGGCGAGGACGTGCGCACGATGTACGACAACACGCGCGCTGCGGGTTTTGGTCCCGAAGTGAAGCGCCGCATTCTGATCGGCACCTACGCGCTCTCGAGCGGTTACTACGATGCGTACTACGTGCGCGCGCAGAAGGCGCGCACGCTCATCGCCCGCGATTTCGAACGAGCGTTCCGGGACTGCGATCTCATCGCATGTCCGGCCGCGAGCTGCGCCGCGTTTCCGTTCAACGCCAAGAGCGACCCGTACAGCATGTACTTGATGGATTACTACACGATTCCGATGTCGCTGGCCGGATTGCCGGCGCTTTCGGTTCCTTGCGGATGGACGACCGCTGAGAGCGGCTCGCCGCTGCCGATTGGTTTGCAGCTTTGCGGCCCGCTGTTTTCCGAACGCCTGCTGCTCGGCGCGGCGCACGCCTACGAAAGCGCCACCGGCCACGCGCGCACGCATCGCCCCGCATTGCCGCAGCGCGTATGAACGAGCGTTACGAACCGGTCATCGGGATGGAGTGTCACGTCGAACTCAAGACGGCCACCAAGATGTTCTGCGGATGCCGCAACGAGTTCGGCGGCGAGCCGAACACCCGCATTTGTCCCGTCTGCTTAGGGTTTCCCGGTGCACTGCCGGTTCCGAATGCGCGGGCGATCGAGCACATCGTGAGAACCGGCGTCGCTTTGGGCGCGACCATTCCGGAGTACTCGAAGTTCGATCGCAAGAACTACTTCTATCCGGACATGCCGAAGGATTATCAGATCTCGCAGTACGACATGCCGCTGGTCGCCGGGGGAACGGTTTCCTATTGGCTCGACGACGGTACGGTAAAAGCATGCCGTCTCACGCGCATCCATTTAGAAGAAGATACCGGGAAATCGACCCACGCGGGCTCAGGCGACGGCCGCATTGCCGGAAGCTCCTACTCGTTAGTGGATTTCAACCGTGCCGGCGTACCGCTCATGGAGTGCGTCTCCGAGCCGGATCTGCGCAGTGCGGACGAAGCGGTCGGATTCTTGGAATCGCTGCGGCGGACGCTGCTCGCACTCGATGTGAGCGACGTGAAGATGGAGGAAGGCTCGCTGCGCTGCGATGCCAACGTGTCCGTCCGGCTCGCCGGTTCGACGGCGCTCGGAACGAAAGTGGAGATCAAGAACATGAACTCGTTCCGCTCCGTGCAGCGCGCGATCGAGAGTGAGATTGCGCGTCAGATCGAACTGGTCGAAGCGGGAGAGCGCGTTGCCGGCGAGACGCGAGGCTGGGATGAATACAACGGCGTGACGCATTCCATGCGCGGTAAAGAAGAAGCCCACGATTACCGGTATTTCCCCGATCCCGACTTGGTTCCGTTGGAGATTCTGCGCGCCCGCGTCGAGCGCATGGCTTCGGAGATGCCGGGTCTGCCATGGCAGCGCTTCGAACGCTACACGCACGAATACGCGCTCAGTACAAAAATCGCAACGCAGATCGTCGATAATCCGGCGCTGGCCGAGTACTTCGACGACGTCGTGAAGCGCAGCAAGAACCCGGCGCAATCGAGCAACTTCGTGCTGGGCGAACTGTCGCGGCTGGCCAACGAACGCGGTGTCGCCGTCGCGGAGTCACACGTCACGACGGAAAGCCTGGCGGAGCTGATTGGATTGGTCGACGCCAAACGGATCAACTCCAAGATCGCCAAAGAGCTGCTCGTGCGGATGTGGGACGGCGCCGGTTCCGCCAGCGGCGATCGTCGAACGGGAAGGCCTCGCACAGACCAGCGATCCGGCGGCCGTCGAACGATTCGTCGACGAAGTGTTGGCCGACCATCCCGAGGTCGTCGCGAATTATCGTGCCGGCAAAGCAAACGTGCTCGGGTTTCTCGTCGGCCAAGTGATGAAGGCTTCGCGCGGTAAAGCCGATCCGGCGCTCGCCAACGAATTGGTGAAGAACAAACTCTCGACTGTAACGCCGGTGCGCTGATGCTCGCGGATCAACGAACTCTCGACGTGCTCGATTTCGCTCAGGTTCGCGAGCGCTTGGTGGCGGCCACGCGCACGCAGCGCGGGCGTGTTTTGGCCGAGGAAATGCTGCCCTTCGACGATTTTGCAACGTGCGCATCGAACAGACGCGGACCGAGGCGATGCGTTCGTTGCGCGTCACGACCGATTTCGCGATCATGCCCGCCATCGACACGTCGCCAGTGACGCAAGCGGCGCAGCTGGGCGCACGCTGTCGCCGGAGGATTTACGGCAGATCGGCGACGCGCTTGCAGCCGCAGCGTCGGCCGTCAACGCGGTGCGCGAGAATCCGGAATTGGCGCAGATGACGTCATCGTACACGCCGCTGCGCGATTTGCAGCGCGCGATCTTCGATGCGATCGACGAACGGGGAACGGTGCTCGATCGCGCCTCGCACGCACTGGCAAGATACGGCGCAACCTCGTGCAAGCACAAGCCGAAGCGCGCGACCGCATCAGCAGCATTCTCAACGGCGCCAAATACGCCAAAGCGATTCAGGACCGCGTCGTGACGCTGCGCGAAGGCCGCTTCGTCATTCCGATCAAAGCGGAGTTCGCCGGAACGCTGCCTGGCATCGTGCACGACACGAGCTCGAGCGGACAGACGCTCTTCATCGAGCCGCTGGCCGCGCTCGAGAGCAACAACCGCGTGCGTACGCTGCACATCGAAGAAGAGCGTGAAGTGCAGCGGATACTGCAGGCGCTCTCCGCGAACGTGCGGCACGCACGCGGGCGCGATCGAAGCCAACGTCGAGATTCTCGCGCAACTCGACGTACTCGCGGCGAAGGCCGATCTCGCGCGCGCTTGGGATGCGATGACGCCCGAGCTGAGCGACGAGCCGTGCATCGCGATCGATCGCGGGCGCCATCCACTGCTCGACGCACGCGCGGTGCCGCAATCGCTCACGCTCGACGATGCAACGCGGCTGTTGGTGATCAGCGGTCCGAATATGGGCGGCAAAACCGTCGCGCTTGAAGATGACCGGACTCTTTGTGTGCTGACCTACTGCGGCATGCAACTGCCGGCGGGCGCACAGACGCGCGTCGGCCGATTCCGGCGCGTCGTTGCCGATATCGGCGACGAGCAATCGTTGGCGGCCAACGCGTCAACGTTTTCCGCACACCTGCAACGGATGCGCGAGATTCTCGAGGTCGCCGGGCCGCAGACGCTGGCCATCGTGGACGAAATCGGCGGCGGCACGGAGCCCAATGCCGGCGCGGCGCTGGCCGTCGCAATGCTCGAGCGATTGCTGCAGCGCGGCGCGCAAAGCGCGTGGTTTCCACGCACTCGACGGAGCTCAAACTCTTCGCGCACGCAACGCCGCGGCATCGCCAACGCCAGCGTGCGTTTCGATCCGCACACGTTTACGCCGTCGTTCGAACTCGATCTCGGCGCGCCCGGACAGTCGCTGGCTTTTCCGCTGGCCACGCGCATCGGCATCGACGACGACATCGTCGAGCGCGCGCGACGGCGCTCTTGGAGGATCGCGAACGCGATTACGAAGCCGCGCTGGCCGAACTGGCGCACGCGCAATGCCGAACTGCGCGACGAGCGCGTCGCGTTGGAGCGCGAGCGCCGCAGCGCCGAAGCGAGACGCAGCGCGTTGCGCGAACGCGAGCGCGAACTGGACGAGCAGCGCCGACGCCTGGCGCCGGGCGCCGAAGAACGCTTGCAGCAAGGATTGCGCGATTTCGTTCGCGAGCTGCAGCGCCGCAGCGAAGCAAACGAAGCGTCGCGTTCTCGAAGGCCGCGCGTTACCCCCGGTCAGAGCGCATTGCTTCGCGAAACGATTGCGGCGATTCATAAAGATCTCGGCATCACGCGGCAGGAAGAGCGTCAAGCTGCGCGCCGAGAGCTTTGCGCCGGGCGATCGCGTGCGCATTCTGTCGCTCGATCAGCCGGCGACCGTTGCAGAGGATTGGGACGACAGACTGTTGGTGAACGTAGGTTCGATGAAGATGATGGTCGAGCGCAGCGACGTACGACGCGAAGGCGCTGCGGCCCCAAAGCGTCGCGCGCCGGGGGCACGCAAGCCGACGCGCGCCTGAGCGCTGCGGTTCGCACCTCTGAGTCGCTCGACGTTCGCGGCAAACGCTACAGCGAGGCCGAACCGCTCGTGGAGCGGTGGATCGACGATGCGCTGCTCGCCGGAACGCGCCTTTGCGCCTGATTCACGGAAAAGGCACCGGCATGCTGGGTCGCGGCCTGCAAGAGTATTTGCGCAACGCATCCGGCAGTGTCGGGCTTTCGCTACGGCAACGAAGAAGAAGGGTCGACCGGCGTGACCGTCGTCGAGTTGCGCTACCTGAACGCCGCCGAGTTGCTCGACGGTTTCGATCACGTCGAAACCGTTGCCGATTTTCGCGAACGTCTGCAAACTCGGACGGCCGCTGCGCGTCAAACTCGGCATCGATCCGACGAGCCCCGATCTGCATCTTGGTTTCATGGTGGTGCTCACCAACTCGACCGTTTCGCGCGCGCCGGACATCGCGTGACGCTGATCATCGGCGACTTTACCGCGCGCATCGGCGATCCCAGCGGACGCAACGTCACGCGTCCGCAACTTTCGCAAGAAGAGATCGAAGCGAACATGCAGACCTATCGCGAGCAGGCCGGCAAAGTGCTCGATCTCGATCGCATCGAGTTGCGCTACAACTCGGAGTGGCTCGATAAACTCGACCTCGGCGATCTGGTGAAGCTGCTATCAAAAACAACCGTCGCGCAAATGCTCGAGCGCAACGATTTTCACGATCGCTATGCCGCAGGCGCCCCCATCTCGCTCCACGAGTTTCTGTATCCGGTCGCGCAAGCGTACGATTCGGTCGCGATTGAAGCCGACGTCGAGTTGGGTGGAACGGATCAACTCTTCAACTTGCTGCTTGGGCGGCAGTTTCAACGCGAGTTCGGGCAGCCGCCGCAAATCTGCGCGACGGTGCCGCTGCTCGTCGGGCTCGACGGCGAAAAGAAGATGAGCAAGTCGCTCGGCAACTACGTCGGCGTCGGCGGAAGCGCCGCGCGATCAGTTCGGGAAGCTCATGAAGATTCCCGACGCGCTCTTACCTGCATACGCGCGATACGCCGCATTTCGTTCCTCTGCGGAGGTGGAACGGCTTCACAGCGAACTCGCTGCGCGTCGCGTCAGCCCGATGCACGAGAAGAAGCAATTGGCGCAGGATATCGTGACGCGTTATCACGGCGCACAAGCGGCGCGCCGCGGCGCGCGATTTCTTCGAACGCACGGTGCAGCGCAAAGAAGTTCCCACCGACGACCTGCCGGAGATGACGGCCGGCGATTGCAAACGCGTGACCGACGTATTGGTACGTGCCGGTTTTGCGTCGAGCAAACGGGAAGCAGAACGCTTGATCGACGGCGGTGCGGTGAAGATCGACGGCGCGGTCGTGGGCGATCAAAAGCAGGCCTGGGTTGCCACAGCGCCGGCGGTGATCTCGGTTGGCTCGCGGCGTTTTGTCCGCGTCCTTCCCTGAAAATTATCGCCGCTCGAGCAGCGCCGCAATCTCTGCCGAGCCGAAGACATAGCGCGTTTTGCAGAACTCGCACGTTGCTTCCGTGCGGTCGCGTTCGCGCGAGAGCGCGAGCAACTCGTCGGCCCCCATGCCCAACAGCACGCGTTCCACTTTGGCGCGGGTGCACATGCAGGCAAAGCGGATGTCGATTTCGCGTTGCGCCCGCAGCGGCATGGACGCCGAGAGCGCTTGCAACAACCCGTTCGCATCGGCGCCTTCGGCGATCAACTTCGTGACCGGCGGCATCGTGCTCGCGCGCCGTTCAAGTGACGCCAGCACGGCCTCGTCCGCGCCAGGCAGCACTTGCGCCATCACGCCGCCGGCTGCCGCAATGCCGTCCGGATCGGCGAGCACGCCGAGCGCGACGATGCTGGGGATCTGTTCCGATTGCGCGAGATAGGCCGCGAGGTCTTCGGCAATCTCGCCCGATACCAACGGCACGACGCCGACATAGGGTTGCCCGATGTCGCTCGAACGCGTCACTTGTAGCGCTCCTTGGCCGACCGCCGCCGCAACGGCGAACTTACCGCGTTCGTCCACGGGGAGTTCGACTTGCGGATTGTGCGCATAACCGCGCGCGCCAATGGTGCGTTCGTCGAGAAACCATGCATCTGCGGCGATCGTTTTCAACGGACCGTTCCCGCCCATACGCAACGATATCCGTTCGTTGCTCTTCAACTGCGCGGCGAAGAGTGCGGCGCCGGTCGTCAAACGCCCCACCGCGGCGCTGGCAGTCGGCCACAGATCGTGACGGTCGCGTATTTCCCCAACCAGTTCCGTCGTGGTTGCGGCGGCAAACGCGATCGGCGCGTCCGCTGCAGTCGCCGTGACGATGGAGTCGGGCATCTCGGGCTCTGACGCAGAGGCGCGCGCTTTTCCTTCCAAGAAGGCTTTGCAATGCGCGTTCTGGTGCTGCATGGGCCGAACCTCAATTTATTGGGGGAGCGCGACCCTGCGACATATGGAACGCAAACCTTAGCGGAGATCGATGCCGAAATCGTATCGGCCGGTCAAACCGCCGGTATCGACGTGCATTGTGAGCAGCACAACAGTGAAGGCGCGATCATCGACGCGCTGCACGATGCTCGCAAAGACTGTGACGGCGTCATTCTCAATCCCGGTGCGTACGCGCATTACTCGTACGCTATCGCCGACGCGATTGCATCTATCGCAATCCCGGTGATCGAGGTGCATCTTTCCAACGTTGCAAGTCGCGAGACGTTTCGCCGCACCAGCGTGACGGCAACCGCCTGCCGCGGCGTCGTCAGCGGACTGGGCGCTGCCGGCTACCGGCTTGCACTGCGTTATCTCCTCGACATCGCCGGGAAGTAAGCATTCGGAATAGGGCGTTTGAGGCCGCCGACGAACACGCAGCAACGCACGTCGGGCTGTAGCGAAGCTTGGTTATCGCGCTAGTCTGGGGGACTAGAGATCGCTGGTTCGAATCCAGTCAGCCCGACCAAAATCGAAACGACATGAAGATCGGCACACTCGAAATGACGATTGCGCGCGTTGAAGGTTTTCAGGTGCGGCGCGCGACCGCTGGTCGGTGGCGCGCTGGAAGCAGGATCGCTTCGTGAGCCTGTATCCCGGCTTCGACGTGGATGTACTCGATGGTGACGGCGCGCCGGGAGTTCGGGCAGCACATAAAATAACAAAAGTCACGGAAAGCGAGCCCCGCTTCGCCATGAATCACGCGCCGCGACGAGAACCCTGACCGCAAGATGATTTGGAAAATCGCCACCCTTGTCGTTGCCGTGACGCTGGCTGCCTGCGGCGGATCCAGCGGGCTGCCCGCGCAATCGTTTCTCGGGGACCCGATGGCGCAGAACGCCAACGTCACATCGCCGATATCTCACGTGATCATCGTGATCCAAGAGAATCGCAGCTTCGACAATCTGTTCGACTGCTTCAAGGGCACCGATTGCGTCAAACGCGGGAAAGAGAAAGTGAAACAAGGCAGCACCTACGTCGACCAGTGGGTGAAGCTCGCCGAACAAGACCTCGTGCCGACGTCGAAAAACAACGATATCGGCCATTGCTACTTTTCGTTCACCACGGCGTACGACAGCGGTAAAATGGACGGCTTCAATCTCGAACCCAACGGCGCATGTCCGCGAAAACCAACGTCCGCATACACGCCGACCGGAACGTTCCCATATCAGTACATCAATCCGGCGGAAATTTCACCCTACTGGGACATGGCGCAGCAATACGTCTTAGCCGATCGCATGTTTCAGACGCAAGGCAGCGGCAGTTTCACCGCGCATCAGGATCTCATCCGCGGCGGCACCGTCGTGGATTCTTCCGGCGACAGCATGATCGATACGCCCGACGGCGATCCATGGGGATGCGATTCAAAGAACCCCTATATCAAAACCGATCTCATTACACCCGGTCTCAAATGGGAGCTCGATACCGGACCGCCGCCGTGCTCGAAAGATTTTCAGATCGGCAGTGCCGCATATAAAACACTGGGCGATCTCCTCGATGCACAACAAATCGGCTGGCGCTACTATTCGCCGTGCTACTCAGGCTCGCCCGAGGCCGCCTGCAAGGGAAAATGCGACGTGAACTGCACCGACGGTCCCGGCGCGTTGCTCAATGCGTTCGACGTCATCTATCGCGTCCGCAACGGTCCGGAATGGGGCACGAACGTTTCCATGCCGCAGACGAACATTCTGACCGATATCCAGAACAACCAACTGCAAGCCGTTTCATGGGTCATACCGTCGCAGGCCGATTCGGATCATCCCGGCGACACGGTCGACCACGGACCGCAATGGGTGGCGAGCATCGTCAATGCCATCGGAGAAAGCTCGTACTGGAGCAGCAGCGCCATCATCGTTCTCTGGGACGATTGGGGCGGAATGTACGATCACGTTGCGCCGCCCGGGCAACGCGACAAGCAGGGCGGCGCCGGGTTCCGCGTGCCGATGATCGTGATCTCGCCGTACGTCGCGCAAGGGAAGGTCTATCACACGAAGTACGGCTTCGGCAGCATCATCAAGTACGTCGAGCAGAACTGGAAACTCGGCTCGCTCGGTACGACCGACGCCACCTCGCAGAGCATTCTCAATATGTTCGATTACGGCCAAACACCGCGCCAGTTCACTTCGATACCGTCCTCGCTCTCGATCGATCACTTCAAGCACGAACCGCCCTCCAGCGCGCCTGCCGATACCGAATAGCGCCTCGCGAAGCTAACGCCTTCGCCGCATCTGCGCGAGCAGCAATCCGAGGTAATCCGGATCGCCGGCGGCTTCGCGCGCGCGGTACTCCGCGTCATCGAAGAGCCAATCCGGCAACTGCGCCGGAAGTGCCAACTCGTCGTTGACGACGTCGAAGCGATATGAGAGCGGCGGATCGTCGTACGTCCAGACCGCTTCGGTGACGACCCACGATCCGAGCACTTCGCGAAACGAGACGGTGACGTCGGTATCGCTGATGGGTGCCTTCGGCACGGGCGCATACGTCCCGACGAAGTGCGCGCGCACGATGTCGTGCGTCTGGGCGTCGACCCATAGATCGCGCAGGTTATGTTGTCTCGGACGATCGAGCGGCGTGAGCCGCACGTGATAAACGCTGCGTCCGCCGATGGTTTCCAGCGCCGGCAATCCGTTTGCGCCATCGCCGATGGCGTACGCCGGTTTGGCGACGGCGACGACGTATGCGATCGTTTCCAAACCGGCAACGTCGGGCAGCATTTGAACCGTTTCTCCGGGAGGCTGCGCCGGCCGCACCGCGGTGCGCAGCCGCCAAGCGAACGGCCCAAGGAACTCCGGTAGAATCAGTGCCGGCGGCAGCTTACCGTTGGCCGGCTGGTCGCTAACGTTTTCCATGCCGTCGGAGAGCCGGACGGCGTACCGGTGCGTGTCGACCTCGCGTGTTTCGCCGGTGTAGTAGCCCATTGGACGCGCGGTAACGTGCCACGTGCTCGTCCAGACTGCGTACGGCGGCACGGGATAGGATTGCAGCCGCCGGAAGCTCTCTTGAAAGAGCGTCTGCGCGTTCGGCGGCACGGCCGATAGCAAAACGATCGCCGCAATTGCCGCTATGCATCTCTTCGTCGTGTGTGCCTTACGCCACATCGTGTAGCGTAACCGGCTCCTCACCGGCATGCGGCTCACTTACCAGCGCCGACTGCGCTCGCCGGCGAATCTCCAGCGCTGCTGCAATGTCGGCATGTGTGGCAAAACCACACCGCCGGCAGGCAAAGCGCCTTCTTCGCCGGTTCTCTCGCTCGCAATGCCCGCATTTCCAGCAGCTCTGCGATGAGAAACGTGGGTCTACTGCAACCATCGTCGTACCGGCACTTGCAGCCTTGTAGGCGATCATCTGGTGCAACAGACCAAAACTTGCATCGAGCATCCTGCGATTTAATCCGGCCTTTGCGGCCACGTTACGGCCCGGCTTTGCCATCGTACCCTTTGCCGAACGCGTCATCGCGCGGAGATTGAGCGCCTCCATCGCAATCGCATCGTACGCATCGACCAATGCGCGCGAGATCTTATGCAGTACGTCTCGCCTCGCGTTGCCTTCGCGCTCCCGCGATCGTGCCAAGGCGTGTACCGCAGCCGCTCGAACGGGGTCGTGCCGGTTGAGCACCTTCCTATCCGCCGAACGGACGGTGACGGCTTCAAGCCGGCGTTGCAAGCGCGCCGTCCTCGACTGGTGCCGCTCGCCGATGGCGCTATTGCGGATTAATTGGCCGTCGCTGGTGGCTGCGAGCACGTGCACGCCCCGGTCGATCCCGACGAGCGTCTCGACTGGCCGTCGTTCCGCCTCGGCGACCTCGTACTCGACACAGAGATACCACCGGCCCGTGCGTTCCACAACCCATGCCCGCCCGAATGCTTCGGGGACACGACGGCCTTTGCGCAACGCCACTGCTCCCACACCGGGAATACGCACGCGGCGCTGGCCATCGTCGAACGCCAATGCGCGATCGCCGTGCGGGAATGCGATCTGTTTCCAGCGCGCTGCCGGCTTAAAGCGAGGAAACCCGGGGACCTCTGCACGTTTGATGCGACGGAAGAACGCGTGCATCGCCAGATCCAGCCGCCGTAAGGCGGCATCTTCACATTCGCGATACACCGCCCGCAGTCGCGCGTCCTCAGCGCGCAACGCGGTCAACTCGCCGTACTGCATACCAGCGGTGATCGTGACTCCGTTGAAGCGATACGCGTCGCGGCGCTCTTGCAGCGCGGCGTTATACAGCTGACGCGTCACGTCGAGCATGCGCTCCAAGGCCTGGATCTGACGGCGGGTTGGATAGAGGCGAACGCGTGCGACGCGCTTCATGGTGATCATTACAACTGATCCGGATGCCATACGGCTGGCACACACCGCCTGGGAGATACGGCTGTTCGATGCGAAGCGCTGCGCCGTGCTCAACCCAAGCGGCTCCGCGCTGCATCCATGACGCTCGGCAAAGCCTTGGATCGCCCGAGCGCGCAGCCGGGTCGCGAACATCCTATTCGCTTTCATGGTAGCTTCATGGATTCGCGTGGGGCCGGCCGGGTTCTGCCCCGAAAAAAGCCGTATGATTCAGAAAGTCACCATGATCGCCGCATGCGCCCTTCTCGGCGCTGGGACGTTTGCGACGCCCCTTGGGGCGAGCGCGCAGAGCAGCGCGACGACCCAAAGCTTTACCACGTTTCTTGCCGACGTTTTAGCCGGGCGCACGCCGTCGCGCATCTCGTCAACGCTGCGATCGCAATCGTCGCAACTCATCAGCGGCGTCAAGCAGACGCTGGGAACGCTTGGAACGTTCCGCCGCTTGGAGTACGTTCGCGAGGAATCCATGCAAGGGTATCACCGCTATCACTACCGCGCCGTCTTTGAAAAGGGTACGCGCGGACTGGTTTGGGTCACCGACTCGAACGGCACCGTCGTCGGCTTTATGGAAGATCCGACCGCTACGCCGGCGCCCTAGCTTTCCCTAGAACACCTGACCGTTGCTCAGCGCGATGCCTTGAACGATGCCGTATTTTTCGTCGATCTTCACATGCAGCTGGTTGGGATCGCCGTGCGTCTCTAACGGATAGGGCGTGATGTACACCGAGTCATTGCTGAAGCTCGAAACGTAGACGGAATTGTACGCGGCGGTCACCGCGAGCTGCGTCGGCACTTGGTGTGTGCCGACCTCCAACACCGGGCTCGTGTACCCCGGCGGAAAGACGTCGATGCGATTGGTTCCTCCGGTTTCCACGGCAAGGATGGTACCGGTCGGCATGACGATGACGCTCTGCGGCTGATTGAGCGTCATGCCTAAGATCGTTCCGGTCTTCGAACCGGCGGGAAACTCTTCGATGCTCCCCTGCGCTTTGGGCGATGTCCGATAGGCGACGAAGAGATCGCCTTTGCTATCGAAATCCATGCCGTCCGCCTCATAACCGGGCGTCTGCAATACTTGTTTAACGTGCGAACCGTCCCGGCTAAACTCCACCACCGTGCCGTTGTTCGCATTGCTGACCCATAAACGGCCGTAGCTATCCACCAGCGGATAGAGCGGGCGCGAAAGACTACCGGAATAGGTTCGCGATGGTGACGTCGTGCCGGGCGGATACATCGTGACCGTGTTGCCGTATTGATTGGCGACGTAGAGATCGCCCTCGCGATCGAAGCAGACGCCGTAGGCGCTGCTCACGCCGGTGGTGATCTCACCCAGAGGCGTCTTATGCTGGCCTTTTTCCGGAAAGATCGCAATGGCATTGCCGGCAGCGACGTAGACCAAACGCTCGGGAAAGTTCGGCTTCACGAACCATCCGGGTCCCGCGGGCGGATAGAGCACCGCTCCAGGCGTTGCGTATGCGTTGGGCACGCCGGCCGCAACGCCGGCAGGCTGCGTGTTCGACGTCGTGGAGCATCCCGCGCAGACCAGTAGGACCGCAAGGAGTTGTTTCATGGCGTTTCTCCGCGCCGTATCAGCGAACGAAGCTGACGGTGGCGCCGTAGGGATTGTGCAAGCCGCGCACGTGCAATCCGGGTGTTCCGCCTTGCGGATAACGATAGACGTCCAGTGCGTCACGCGCGAGATCGGCTGCGATGACGCCGTTGCTGTGAACCCAATAGCCTAGGACGTCCCTGGTATCGTCGAGCACGGTGGTCCCGAGCACCGCGCCGCCTTCGCCGTTAGTACGATAGAGCGCCGAACCGATATGATTTTGATAGCGCTGATCGCCAACGACGATATGGCGTCCGTCCCACGCGACGTCGCCGGGAAAGTAGACGTCGGCATTGAGCGCGATGGCTTTAAACTTAAACTTGTCGTGCGGCAGCACCGCGAACTGAAACTGCTGGTTCGTATTGAGGCCGTCGATATACAGATTGCCCGCCGGGTCGTAGGCGCAGAAGTACACGAAGTAGATGTCGGGATCGGTCAAGATCAGCGGCGGCCCTTGCGCCTTATGGAAGATCGCGACGCTGCCTTGCCCGCTGCCGTAGCTCGCGGCGTTCGTCACCGCTAGGCCGCCGGTGATAGGGTTCACCGCACACCCGACGGGGTAGACGCCGGGATCGCTCAGGGTCGTCGTGGGAGCGGTCTTGCCGTGTCCGTATTCGACGATGGAGGCGCCCGCGTTGTTGGCGATCCAGACGTTGCCATCACGATCGCTGCAGAGACCGTCCGGGCCGTTGAAGCCGGTCAGCGTGCCGACGACCTTATCGCGCTGATAGACCACGACGTCGTCGGTCGCATAGTCCGAAACGTAGAGGAGGCCGCAGGGCGGCAGCACGCCGTCATACGCACAGTTTTGCGCCTCCTGCAGCATCCACGATCTCCCGGGATCCGGCTTCACGGCGCCGTGAGGCGTCGCCGCTCCCGAGAAATCGGGTGCTGGTGCGCCGGCGCCCAGCTGCGAAACCGCCACGGAAGGCTGCCCTTGCAGACCAGTGCAGCCCGCGGCGAAGGCGCAGAGGAACGCCGCGAGGGAGAGTTTTGAGCTCGAAATGCGCATAAAGCGGCACCTTATCACAAGTTTTTGGTGACTTGAGTCTACGACTTCAGTCCCCTTTTAGCAAGAGAAAGGCGGCTCCGCATGGGGAACCGCCTCTCTTGTCGTTTTCTCCCGCTGTTTTTAGGGTTGAGCGATCCGCTGATTCGCGTTGTTCATGATGTAGATTTTGTCGACGTGCGTCGCACCCAGAGCGCGCCGATCGTAAAGGACGCCGACGTATTGTCCCGCGGCGACCTTGCGCATCGCCTTCGTCTTACCGTCGGATGTGAAGATGTTTCCGAAGTTGGGATCCATGAGAAAGGTCATGGTCTGTCGGGTTTTCGGGTTGATGACCTTCAAATTGGTTGCCGAAACGTGGATCGTTTCGCCGTAGAACATCCACGTCGGAATAGCCTGCGCGACTCGCGGTATAGCCCACGCCGACGCGATTCCAACCAGCAGAGCGGCCACTTGAATTACGGAGAAAGGCTTCATGAAACCGGTGTACCCAGGCAGCGGGCGGTCTATGCCTTGGCGCTGCCGAAGCGCTGCGCGGTGGAAGCGACCCTTTTTGCCGATGGCGGATCGCGCGGGAATCCCGGTCCCGCGGCCAGCGCCGCAGTGCTGTTGGACCCGCAGGGCGGTACGATTCAAGAGATCGATGCGTATCTTGGCGTGGCGACCAACAACGTTGCCGAATGGACGGCCCTCGTGCTCGGGCTGCAAGCCGCCGTCGATCGCGGCATTCGCCGTCTCGCAGTGCGACTCGATTCGGAACTCGTCGTCAAACAGTTGAGCGGCGAGTACCGCGTCAAACACGCGAACTTGCAAGGCTTGCACCGGCAGGCGCGTGCGCTGCTCCGCGCGTTCGACCACGTCGACGTGCGGCACGTGCCGCGCAAAGAGAACGCGCACGCCGATCGCTTCGTGAATCGCGTGCTCGACGAAGAAGCGCATGCCGGCGGAGCGCTAGAGAACCCGGGATGCGGCGTTTTCCGATCGAGTGGCTCATCGTCGCGATTTGCGTGGCGGTTTAATCGTCGGCTGGCGCATCTACGGCCCGGGCGAAATGGGCCGGTTCGCGCCCGTTATTCACGCACAGCGCGCGCCGAGCAAGCTGTATGCGAAGCTCATCATCGCGTACGCCAAACCGCCCATCGAACAAGAAGAGTACCAAATGTCCGACGACGACGGCGTCTCCACGTTTCAATACGCCATTCGCGGCGCGCAGGGACATCTCATTACGGTCAAAGCGCCGGCGGCGCGCGTCTACGACGTGAGTTTCTTTTTCGGACGCCTCGTTCAAGACGGCGTCTGGCAATTGGATAATAAAGCGCCGCTGCCGAACGCGCCGGAACGCTATGCGGTCTACGTCAAACAAGCGGTGGACTACAAACAGGGCGATCGGCTCGTGACGTTTACGAGCCCGCAATACTGGGCGACGAAAACCGGCCGCCAATATCAAATCGACTTTCGAAAGGCGTTCCGAGCGATCTGTTGCACATCGCCAGCACGCAAGTCGGCCGATCCGCGCTACGAACAGATCGTGAAAGATTTTCGCGATTTTGGACCGGACGTGTTTCGACACAACGTCGCGGCAGCGCAACGGCAGATTCGCCGCAGCGAGGGTTGACCGTGCGACGGCGTTGGCTGGTGCGGGCCGCTCTTATGCTCGTGCTGGCATGCATGGGAATCTACGCCGTCTATGAACTCGTCGAGAGCCCGTCGAATCAACTCTTCGGACAGACGCTGGTCAGCGGGCCCAATGACCGGCACGTCGTTGCGCTCACGTACGACGACGGCCCCAATCCGCCGTATACCGATCAACTCTTGGACGTTCTTCGCACCGAGCACGTGCATGCCACATTCTTCGTCGTAGGACGCGCGGTTGCGGCCTATCCGCAGGTCGTCCGGGAAGAACGTCGCGACGGCGACGCGCTCGGTAACCACACCTGGAGCCACGAGCATTTGGTTCTCGACGACGCCAAGGCCTTACGCCTGACGTTGGAGCGAACCGATCGTGCCATCTACGCTGCAGCCGGCGTACATCCGCGGATCATGCGGCCGCCGTTCGGCGGACGAGATTGGCTCGTTATCGGCGAAGTCCGAAAACTGGGGTACACGCCGGTCATGTGGTCCGTTCCGCTCGCCAAAGATTGGGAGTATCCGCCGCCTCACCTGATTGCGGCGCGCGTGTTACGTTACGTGAACGACGGCGCCATCATCGATCTGCACGACGGCAACGAAGGGATCTTGTGCAAACGCCGGCATCTCATCGCCCGGATTTGCGACCGCAGCGCCGACGTCGCCGCCACGAAGCTCATCGTCGAAACGCTCAAGCGGCGCGGGTATCGCTTCGTGACGATTCCCGAGCTGCTCCGGATCAAAGCACAGGATGCTACGCGTACACGCGGCCGTGTAAACGAATGAAGCCGCCCGGACGGCGCCCATCGGGATCGTGATGTGTCCAATGAACGATCGGCGGTTTGCCGCGATCGTGCACCATCTGGCCGCAAATATCGATGCGATCGCCCCGTTGCACCGGACAGCGCGGCGCAATGCTGACGTTATCGACGACTTCGACCGGACCGGCCGTCGTCGCGACATTAAACGCCTCGTGCATGCAGTGCGTCCGGGACCCATAGAAGTACCGCGGCGACGAACTGACGGTTGCATTGAAATCCACCCACGCCGGTTTGGAGCCGGCATACGCTCCAAAAAAATCCATCGCGCGCTCCCATCACGCCCTGGCCTCCGTTCGTCAATTGCAACGTTCGCATTATGTTGAGCCGCAACGTGGCGCAGCGATGAGGACGATCGTGACGCCGCGGATGCATCTCGTTCCGGTGACGGAGGCCAACGCAGGGCGTCTATGGGAGGTGTTGCAAGAACCCGACCTGCGCGATTTTCAGGATTTGCCGAATCTCAACCGCGCGCAGTTTGAACGTGCCGTCGGAGCGCGTCCCAAACGTTTTCGTCCGGGCGCCATCGGCCGTTACGAATGGCTCATGCAGTTTGCCGGCACGGATGAGACGCTGGGCTGGGTGTCGTTGCGCCTCGGCGACGCGGATCGCACGGTTGCCGAAATCGGCTACAGCGTCGTGAGCCGCGTCCGCCGCCAAGGATTGGCCAGCGAAGCGGTTGGGGCGCTCGTGAGTGAAGGTTTCGAGCACGGCAATCTTTCAAAGATACGCGCCTATTGCGTTCCGGAGAACCGCGCGTCGCGGGCGGTGCTCGCGCGCAACGGCTTTGAAGAAGACGGAACGCTGCCGCGCGGCGCGACGGTGCAAGGGCAACCGGTGGACGTCATGGCGTACGTCTTGCACCGCCAGGATTGGCACGCCGCGATCAAACGGAACCGTCGGGCCACTCGATCGTAACGCCCGCGTCGTGATAGCCGGCATAGCGTCGTCCTAACCGGTTTTCGAGATAGGCCACGAGCGGATCGCGGACGACGGCGACGACGATGCGCGAAGCGAACGTCGTGCAAGCACACCCATTCCGCGGCGACGACGTGATCGCCGGCGGCGGCGGCGCGCAACGGCGCGGACGGCTGCTGCAGCGTCAGAAGAAACGTCGCGTTGAGATAGTGTACGTCGTTGTCATAACTTTCGCTTACGTAGGCAAGCTCGCCGGCATCGCCGCGTAATCCGGTCTCTTCGAGCAACTCGCGTTGCACGGTTTCGAAGAGTAGCTCCCCATCGCATTGCCGTCCGCCGGGGAGATTCCACAACGGCTGGGCGTGATTGCGATAGTGCGACGCTACCATCAACAACTTACCATCGTGGAGCGCGATGCCGCCGGCCAGATGGATGGTCATGCGGTCGATTCGATTGCAGCCAGCGTGCGTTCCGCAGTGGCTTCCCAGGTGAAGTTGGCGGCGCGCGGCGGCCCGCGACGGCGCAGATCGTTGGCGTATGCGAGATCGTCCAGCACCCTGCGCATGGCGGCAGCGAGCGCGGGAGCATCGTTAGGCGGCACGTAGGCCGCAGCATCGCCGGCAACTTCGGGAAGGGACGCCGCGCTCGTGCAGACGACCGGCGCGCCGTAGCTCATCGCCTCGAGTACCGGCAGTCCAAAGCCTTCGTACCGCGACGGAAAGGCGAGCAGCGCACAGCCGCGATAGAGCGCGGCGAGCGTCGGATCGTCGACGTAACCAAGTTGCGCGAGGCGAACGTTCGGCGACAGCGTCGTCGTGCTCGAGAGTGTCGTGGTTAGCGCAAGCGTGAGCGAGGGATGCGTTTGTGCGAGTAACGGCATCGCGTCGAGCAGCGTGTCGGCGCCTTTGCGCCATTCCGGTGCGCCGACGTAGAGTGCGAACGGCGCTAACTTTGCGACGTCACGTTCGACCCGTTGCGGCGGACGCGGCGGATTGACGCCCGGCGGGATAACTGTGAGCCGCTCGGGCGCTATATGCAACTCGCGCGCGAGTTCGGATCGGGCAAAGTGCGAGACGGTAAGCAGTGTTCGGCATTTTTCGGCAGCCGCTCGGAAAATGGCAGCGGTCTGCGGTGCGTAATCCGGCACGACGAAGTTCGACGCATCGTGCAAAGTCGCAACGGCCGGCAGATCGAAACTCGTCCAACTGCAGCCGTTAAACGGAAACCATAATACGTCGAGTCCGGCGCGCGCATGCAGAGCGCGGGAAACGATGCGATACGGGTAGCCGCCGACTTCCCGGCGATACGTTGCGCGCACGGTCCACGTGTGCCACTCGGGAACGATCAGCGTCACCTCGACGCGTTCGCCGTGCCGCTCGCGCCACACGCGCAGAATCTCGCGCACATACCGCCCGATGCCCCGCCGGTCTCCGGGTAGGTTCCACGCGTCCACGCCCAGCCGTATCATGCGGCGACGCTGCGAAAGAGAGTCGAGATGCCGCTCGGCGCTCTCTTCCCACGTGAACCGGCGCGCGCGCGCGATCCCTGCTTCGCGTAGTTGGAAGCGGAGGGCCTCGCCGGCACCGACAGTGCGCAGCGCGTTCGACCACGCGCCGGCATCGTCGCACGGAAGATAGAGCGCGGCATCGCCGCCGACTTCTTCCAACGAGCCGGCGCGCGAAGCGAGTACGGGAGTGCCGCATGCCATCGCTTCGAGCATCGGCATGCCGAACGTCTCGTGGTACGACGCTAACGTCAGCGCAATCGCGCCGCGATACCAATCGCGTAAGCGGCTGCCGGCGGCCGGATCGAGATCGTCGCCGAGATTGCCGGCGTACAGGACGCCCGGACGTTGCGGAGCGCCTGGACCGGCAACGACTAACAGCGGTCCGTCGCCGTGCGGCCACGCGCGGCGATATGCGTCGTAGAGTAGCGCGAAGTTTTTTCTCGGCTCGCCGATCGGGTCCCCGACGAACAAGAAATACCGCTTGCCCTGCAGCATCGCCGGCGGCTCAACGTCACCAGGCGAGAACGATGGATCCACGCCGTGTGGGATCGTTACGATGCGCGCGGCGTCAACCCCGAGATAGCGCTGTACCTCCTGCGCACCGAACTGCGAGACGGCAACGATGCGTTGAGCGGTTTGCGCCGACCGTCGAAACGGAGTGCGGTCGCGCTCGCCCTTGCGCGCGTCGTCATCGGGATAACGAAATGGAACGGCGTCGTGAATCGTCGCGACGCTGGGCCTGCTCGACGGAAAGAACGTACCATTTGCGGGATGCCACACGACGCCGGCATCGTGCGCGACACGCGAACGCACCGTGAAGTTCGTACTGCCGATCGCGCACGCATAGGCAGCGCGCGAGCGTTGCGCAAAGAATCCGCCGGCAAGGAGTGTGAGTTCGACGTCGTCGCGATCGGCCAGCCTGCGCAGCACGGCACGCGCGTAGCGCCCGATACCGCGTCGATCCTCCGCGATGACGCGAGCGTCGACGGTCAATCGCAACGGCGGCACGCCATCGAGTTCGTTCCGGCGGCGGAAACTCCGCCGCTGTAGGCGAACGGCGTCCGCAATGCGCACTCCATCGCGCGTCGCGGCACATCTCATCCTGGGAACGCGCGAAGAGCCGTTTCTTGCCGCGATGCTCGACTCGATTTCACATGCGGTGATGCTGCTCTTGGTCAACGATAATGCGCACGGTGCATCGCCGCACGCCGCAACGCTCGAGGCCAGCCGATTTGGCACCGAGAACCGTCTCATCGTCGATCGTACGCCCTTTAGCGGATTCGCCGCTGCCCGCAACGTGTGTCTGGGCTTGCACGAACGATGCGACGCCGGAGATTGGGTCATGTTCGTGGACGCCGACGAGGTACACGGAACACCCATCGCGGGTATTGCGGAACGTCTAACGCTCGTCCCGGGCGCCTACGATTTCGTGGATGCGTACACGTGGCACTTTTTCGGATCGTTCGATCATTACACGTCCATCGAGCGCCGAATGATGTTCTTTCGCTTCAATCCCGACGTGCGGTGGGAGGGCGCAGTACACGAACGGCTTATCGGGCTGAGCGGAAAACGGGTCGCGCTACCCTACGTCTACGGTCATTACGGTCATACGCTCGAGCCGCGCCGGCATGCCGAGAAAGGTCGGCATTACTCGTCTCTGGGGGCGCCGGGAGAGGTGCTGCCGGAGGAGCGGCTGGGCGATTTCGACGTTGCAACGTATTTCCGGCCCGTCTACCCGCGCCTGTTGAAATTCGGCGGAAAACACCCGCCTGCCGTACGAAAAACACTCGAATTTCTGACCTCAGATTTACGAAAAGAACATGAATTAACGCGGAAAATCGTTAATTTACAGCGTGTTCCCGTTAAAGTTCGGAACGTACTTCGCCGATGCAATTATGAGGTAAGGTGGCGGAGCCGATTTATGGAACCGCTGAGCCGCCGGCTTATGTCGGCGTAAGGTTTTGAATTGCATGGTTGCGAAGACGTTAACAAAATTATACAATGAGCTTCCAGAGGAGGATTTCACTTTGACCCCTCTAGGTAGTTGTTGAGCTCGCGTATGCCTCGCATGGGACCTTCGATCGTCCGGCGTGCCGGAATCGAAGAGTGGTTGGGCCGCTTCAAGGACGTTCCCGTCCGGTTCTTAATTGCACCGCCGGGTTACGGCAAAACGATGGCGCTGGTCGGCTATATGCGCCATTGCACGGAGAACGGCCGCTACGGCGTCGTCGGTGCTGCTGCAGACGAACAAGCCGTTTGGCAAGGCATCGCGCGTGCCCTCGATTCAGACCTTGATTTTCACTCTCACGACGACGTTGTGCGGGCGCTTGCATCTCGCGCTCCGCTCGAGTTGGCTCTCGATTGCGTCTCCGTTCCGGAAGCTAACGGATCCGCCGCGATGGCACAGCTCATCGACGACCTTCCCGATGACGTATCGCTCTTGATTGCGTGCCGTTCCCGCTCGGCATTTCAAGTCGGACGTCTCGTAGCGCAAGGAACGGCCTCGCTATGCGATGCCGAACGCCTCGCGTTTGACGCGTCGGGAATCCGCCACCTTGCCGAAACCTGCGGCGTCTCGTACGGTCACGCAGACGTATTGCGTATGCTCGAAGTGACCGACGGCTGGCCGCACGTCGTCGCCAGCGCGATACGCAAAGCCGCAGAAGATAACATCGGCCTCGCGCAAGCCTTCGAAAACTGGCGTTTGCGCCACGGCCATTTGTTCAACGAATTCATCGCCGATTCGCTCAAACACGTTCAGGAAAAAGAAGCCGATCTGGTGCTGAAACTCATGAGCGGATCGTTCTTAGAAGACCGTCAACAAGTGCAAGCGCTCGAAGAGCAAGGGCTTTTCGTCATACATACAGCAGACGGTTACCGTCCGTTGCGGGCGCTCTCGCGCAGCCGTCTCTACGATCGGTACGGACGGCGCGTCGCCACGGCGACGCCGATGCAAGTGCGCCTTTTCGGATGGTTCCGCGCAGAGATCGACCGCCGGCCGATCGAATGGGTGCGTCGCCGCGACCGTCAGCTGTTCAAATATCTCGCGTTGCAGCCCAACGGCACCGTCTCTCGCTCCGAACTTGGCCAAGTCTTTTGGCCGGGAGCGGAAAAGCATCTCGTCGCTCAAAGCCTGCGGACGGCGTGCTCCAACATCCGCAAAGCGATCGCACAGATCGTCGGCTTCGATCAAGTCGAGAGCTATTTCCGCGCCGGCGACGATCTCGCGCTGGACCTCGAAAACGTCATCGTCGACGTCAACGGATTTATGGCCCACGCCAACGACGGCGACGAGCAGTACGAACGTGGTGAGGCGCGAGCGGCGAACGCGCATTATCGCAGCGCCGGCCGCCTCTACCGCGGCAACCTGCTCATCGGCGATTCGCACGAGCCCTGGGTCGCGTCCCTGGCTCCAATACTCGAAAGCCGCCATCTCATCGTGCTCGAGCGGCTCTCGGAGATGGCCGCCGACATCGATTACCAACCGGCCGCAGCAGAAGCAGAACTACCGCTCGCCTCAGGGCACTAACGGCCCGTGCGCCGCACGTGGATCGCCGCTGGCGTCGTTATTGCGACGCTGCTGGCGTTGGCGGCCCAGACCGCCATCGTGGCGCGCACGGGATTCCTGGTCGGCGATTTTCGCGCCTTCTATTGCGCGGCGCGCGTTGCATCGTACGGTCACGACCCGTATCGTACGCAGCCGTTGGGTGCGTGTGAAAGCGGCATCGGCCCAAAGATCTTCTTTCACAAAAATCCTGGCGTAACGATTCCGGCGCCGCTTCCGGCGTACGCGATTGCAGCGTTGGCACCGCTCGCGCGGTTACCGTTCGTTGCCGCCGCCGGCATGTGGGTTCTCTTTTTACTGCTTGCGTGGATCGCAGGGATCTACGCATTATCGCGATTCGCCGGCGTGTCGTGGGAGTTCGGGCTCGCCGTGCTCGGCCTCTGTTTAGGTACGCTCTCGCTGCCCTTTGGTGAAGTCGTGCCGATTGCCGTGGGATGCACGTGCCTTGCCGGGTATTTCGCTTGGCAAGGACGTTGGAGCGCTGCGGCAATCGCCTCGGCGGCGACGATGATCGAGCCGCATCTCGGCATGCCCGTCTGCCTCGCACTCGCAATCTTCGCGCCGGCTTGCCGCGTGCCGTTGGCGTTCTGCGCCGCCGTGCTCGCTGCGGTGGGATTGTTCGTGCTCGGTCCTGCGGTCAACGTTGAATATTTCACGAGCGTGCTGCCGGCGCACGCGCTCTCCGAGCTCACGCGCGACACGCAGTACAGTTTGAGCGCCATACTGGCCGCATGCGGCTTGGGGCCATCGTTGGCGCTACGCGCCGGCATGCTGTGGTATCTCGCGATGGTCGCTACCGGCGTTATCGCCGGCGGCAGAATGGCGCGGCTAACGGGTAACGCTGCATGGATTGCCTGCACGCCGCCGGCATTCGCCGTCTTCGGCGGTAGCTTCATCCACATTACGCAAGTTGCGGCGGCGGCACCGGCGGCATTGCTGGTCGCGACGACGGCACCATCGCGTTACCGCGTACCGGCGGGCATTGCGTTGCTCGCATTGATCGTTCCGTGGGGATGGGTCGTCTCGCCGGCCTTACTCGTCGCGCCGCTGGTTCCCATCGCGTTCGTTGCGTTGCACCTGTGGAAAGGGAACGTCAAGGCAGCGTTAGCGGCCGGCTGTATCGGTGCCCTCCTCGTCTTTGGATTGCAGCACCTGTATTTGATCGCAACGCCGCACTTCGGCGCGATCGCGAAGTCGTTTTCGATCGCTGCCAATCTCCCGGAAGCGTCGTGGAGCGCATATTCGCAGCGCAGCTCGGGAGGAAGCCTCGCAGCGTGGGCGGTCCGGCTGCCGACCTGGGCCGGCCTGGCGCTGCTGCTCGCGCTCATCGTTCGCACTCTCGGGGAAGCGCGCGGCGCTCTATCGTCCTCGCTTGATTTTCGCGTTCATCGCTCGGGCGATATGTCGCCTGCCGCTTCACGGGTGGTGGCGCAGTGATGCGTCGCATCGCGCCGGTTGCGCTGGCGATTCTGTGTGTCGCGCTGCCCATTGCTTTACAGTATATGGGCGACCGCGGTAGCGGATGGCTGGGAGTCGATTTTCACGCATACTACTGTGCGGCACTCGCGCAACGCGACGGAGAAAATCCGTATCTCGCGCAGTCGTTGCACGCCTGTGAGGCGAACGCGCCTGCGCCCTACTATCGCGCGCCCGCCGGCGTAACGGTGCCCGCGCCGTATCCCCCGTACGTTTTCGCGTTGCTTGCGCCGATAACGCTGCTCCCGTTCGGCGCCGCGTTATGGCTGTGGTGGCTATTGCTTGCTGCCTGCATCGCGGCGGCTTCGTACATGCTGGCGCGCATCGACGGTCAGCCGTTTGCGATCGGCCTTGCCGCCCTGGGGTTATCGCTCGGATTGACGTCGTTTTCCAGCGGCAACATGATGCCGTTGGGTTGTGCTGCCATCCTTGCGGCGGCATGGGCGCTGCAACGTGGACGTGTCGCATTGGGTGTGGGCGCGTTGGCGTTGGCGATGTTCGAGCCGCAGATCGCACTGCCGGCCGCAATCGGATGTTGCGTGATCTATCCGCGGACACGCGTGCCGTTGAGCGCAATGCTGACGCTCCTTGCCGCGCTAGCGGTCTTCGCCAGCGGCTGGAACGTCGCAGTAGCGTATGCCACGACGGTGTTGCCGGCGCACGCCCTCTCCGAAGTGTCGCGCGACAACCAGTATAGTTTGGCGACGATTGCCGGCGCGCTCGGCGTGGGGGATGCCTCTGCAGCACTGCTCGGCACCCTTTCATACGTTGCAATGACCGCGTTCGGGGTCATCGTGGCCGTGCGATTGTGGCGGCGCTTCGACGAACCGGCACTCGGTCTACTCGTTCCGCCGGCATTCTCGTTGCTCGGTGGTTCTTTCGTGCATACAGCGGAGATCGCCGCCGCCGTTCCGGCCGCGTTGTTGCTCGCGACGCGTTCGAGCGCGCTGCGGCCGTGGTGCTTCACCGCGCTGGCGCTGCTCGCGGTGCCGTGGATGTACGCAACGTCCGTCGTGAGCTTTATCGCGCCGTTCTTTCCCGTCGGGTACTTGGCGTACGTGCTGTGGGAACGCAATCGCGTTGCCGCGTTGACTGCGGCATGCGGCGCCTTCGCGATGATTGCGTCGCTCTTCTTGTTGGCCGCGTCGTATCACGGCCACGTCGCTCCCGACGCGCATGCCTATCCGTATATCGATCCGAGATTGGCCGAAGCGAGTTGGCGCCAATTCGTGCTGAGCAACTCGACCAATAATCCGGTGATGTGGTTGTTGCGCGCGCCGACGTGGTGCGGTTTAGCGGTGCTCGCAGTGCTCATGACGCGCTGCTCGGCGGCACCACGATTCGTCTTGGCGGCGGCACCGATATCGTGAGGGACGGCTGGGCGCTCAGCATTTCCAAAGATCGCATCATCGTGTACGGCGGCGTACTTGCTATCCTGGCGTCGCTGCCGTTCATGCTCTTTCCGAGCTGGTTCCACGAGGTCGCGTATCGCGGCGACTTTGCAAACTTTTGGTCGGCCGGCGCCAACGCGGGCAGCGCGGTGCTCCTCGATCCGTCGCGACTGGAAATCTGGCAGAAAGCGCACGGCATCACGCCGCAGATTTTTGTCTATCCGCCTGCGTTTGCATGGCTATACGCTCCGCTGGGCCATCTCGCGCCGATCCCGGCGATGGCGATCGCCGATGTTTGTGCCATCGCACTCTTCGCGGTTGCAGCGCTGCTCGCAGCACGGATATATGGCGTGCCACGGTGGCTGGCCGTCGTTGCGGTGTTTGCGTGGGGACCCGTCATGAACGCCTGGGAGGTGGGACAGAACACGTCGCTCGCGCTGCTGCTGATCTTTACGGCGATTTTCTTCGTTCAGCGTGGGCGTACAACGGCGGCGGCGCTCGCCATCGGCTTGTTGCTCTATAAACCGAGCATCGCACTACCGTTCGTCGTGCTGTTATTGATTCGCCGCGAATGGCGCATGCTCTGGATCGTCGGTGCCTGTGCGTTGCTCTGGTACGTCGCCGGCGCCTTGACGGCCGGCGGCAACTGGCTGTGGCCGGAAACCACGGCGCGATTGATCGCTCTCGTCAATCGAGGCGAGTTCACTGGAAATGCGTACAAGGCGTACACCTTACCGACGCTGTTGCTCGTTACCGGCGCACCGATCGCCGTTGCGTATGCCGCTGCCGTTGGGCTGTTTGCCGCTGCGGTTCCGCTCCTGTCGCGGGCGCGGTCGCTTGCGGCGTGGAGCGTCGTGCCGGCGATCGGCGTGGCTACCAGCATCCATTCGTGGCCGTACGAAGCGGCGTTGCTGCTGCCGGCAGTCTTTTATGCAATCCGTCGTCTCGAGCAGCCGCTGCGCGAACATGCGCTGGTCTTCTCCTACGTCGTAGCCTCGCTCGCGCTCGTGGTTCCGTACGCAGGGCACGCGATGGCCGTGCTCGTTATCGGTTCGGCGATCTGGTGGATCGTTGCGGGCTATTGGAAAGGAGCGCGATATGCGTACCGTCCGGCCGACGCTCGATAACGCCTGGGTCGTCATTCCAGCGTACAACGAAGCCGGTTCCATCGCGAGCGTCGTCGCGGGTTTGCGATGCGCCGGCTATGCTAACGTCTGCGTCGTAAACGACGGCTCCGCCGACGGCACGGGCGCGCTCGCACTGCGCGCAGGCGCGCACGTGCTGGAACACGTCACCAACTTCGGCCAAGGCGCCGCATTGCAGACCGGCATCGACTATGCGTTAGCGAACGACGCGCAGTACGTCTGCACTTTCGATGCCGACGGACAGCACTCGGCCCAATCTCTCTCCGCCCTGCTCGAGGCGATCGACGACCACGATGCCGACGTGGCGTTGGGTTCTCGATTCTTAAGCGGCGGATCGAACGTGCCGCCGTTGCGACGGCTGCTGCTGCGCGCTGCCTTAGCCTTCACCCGCATGCACGCACGCGTTGACGTGAGCGACACCCACAACGGCTTGCGCATCTTTTCGCGACGCGCCGCGCAACTGGTGCAGATCGAACAGCCGCAGATGGCGCACGCTTCGGAGATTTTGCAGAAGATCGGCGCCGCAAAGCTGCGCTACGTCGAGGTGCCGGTCACGATCGCCTATACCGATTACTCCCGCGAAAAAGGGCAATCGGGATTCGATTCAGTGAAGATTTTGCTCGACTTGCTCTATCGGTCGATCGCCGTTCGTCATTGAGGGTTGCCGTGCGTGGTCGATCGCGCTGCGTCGCGCGAGCGCAATGAGCATCTCTTCCTGCCGCTTGAAGCGGAAGTAGAAGTTCGAGGCGATGAAAAGTCCGGCCAATATCGCGACGTAGAAGATGAGGTCCGTGCCGCGTCCGACGTGGAGAAGGGCGGCGACTTTCGTCGAAAGATTGGGGAAGATCGCAAGAAGGACACCAACAATCGTAATCGAGATGACGCCGAGGGTTTGCAAGCCGGATAGGCGCATTGTCCCGACATAGACGGCGATGATGATCAGCGTTGCGATAATGAGGGAGGTCATCATGTTAGCCGACGCACTCCGCGCGGATGAATATCTTTCTGAAAAGCCAATAGGCTATGCCTGCGGGCAACCGCGCGAGAATGTCTTGTGCGGCGTTGACCGCACGTGCCATTATCGTCGCACGGTAGCCGTATTCGGCAAACGCAACGCGTTTGATGGCTACCGTATCGCGCAGAGCGCGTAACGTTTTCGTGGATTTCGTCGATGCGCCATGGAACCGGTATGCCGTCAACGGCTCGGGTATGTTGGCGACTTTGCCACGTCGAGCCAGCCGTAGGAGAAAATCGTAATCTTCGCAAGTCGAAAAGCGCGCCGTATAGCCGCCGGCGGCGAGGGCATCGTCGCGCCGATACATAACGGCTGGACTGCCGAATGGATTAAAGAGCAGCATGCAGGCGCGCAATCGTTCGTTGGTCGTGGGATAGATGCGCAAACCGATCGGATCATCGCGTGAATCAATGATGCGCAAATAACTGCCGACTACCACGTAGTCTGGCCGCTCTTCCATGAAGGCGACTTGCTTTTCGAGCCGCCCAGGCAGTGCGAGATCGTCGCCACCCAACTCGGCAATATAGCGCCCCCGCGCTTCACGTAGACCGCGATTAAGGGTGTAGCCGACGCCGTGGTTGTCGTGCCGCAGCACGCGAATGCGCGGGTCTAGGGCGGCGTATCGAGCGAGAATCCCAGGGGTGTGATCGTGCGAGCCGTCGTCGAGCGCAAGCAACTCAAAGCTGCCGTACGACTGATTAAGCACGCTTTCGATGGCTTTGCCCACATATGCCTCGCCGTTGTAAACCGGGAGAAGCACGGTCACAGCGACGCCGCTCATAACATTCGGGGCGCGCCGTGAAGCGGGAAGCTTGGCCTTAGGGGTGGAGTCTCTGTCCTAACAGGAGACCGAAGAGACGCAACTCCGAAATGTCCCACACCGTGAGGCGGAAGAGGAGGTGGAAGCGTGCCTCCTCTACCAGGAGTATCGCGTTCAGCCCGAGGTACGCTAGGCCCCCGTGCGCCAGTCCCGAGAGCACTCGTTTTGCGAACCGAGTAAGCCGCTGCATCTCTCGCGTTTTTACCCCCGCTGGCGCTTTTTAGAGCATAGCGCTCTCTTGCTGGGGCGTGTTTACGCGTTAACAGCGGCTACTCCTGTGGCCCGGCCGAGCGAGGGCTCGAAAGTTGGGAGGGACAGGTCACCCACCCACCAGCGGCGGCCCCCGGAGTCGAGATGGACGTGGCTGGAGTAGTAGCCGATGCCCCCGGAGACGGCTCGGGACCAACACGCATCGAAAAGGTCGCGCGTTGAGACGCCCTCGACGTATAGGTCGGCGGCTTTCGCATAACAATGCATGCTGTTTCTCGCAGCGTTCTCCGTAGCGGCGTTGGTCTGCACCGAACGGTAGCCGCTCGTCACGATTAAGGGCCTCCGGATGCCCTGGAGCGCGAGGGTCTGCTGCAGCTCCCAGAGCGCCTCGATCTCCCCGATGTCGAAACGCACGTAGCCGGCCGCGGGCGCGATTTGCAGATCGCGCATGAGCCAGCAGATAGCCCGGTATCCCGGATCGTAGACGGTACGGCCGTCGATGCAAAACGGCGTGACGATCTCTTCGCCGGTGCCGGCGCGACGCAGCCACAGCACGCGGCGTTTCGAATCGGGCACCGCGGCGCGTACCGCTGCCGGCGACATGCCGGCAAGCGTTGCAGCGGTCAAAGCATACAGAAAATCACGTCGCTGTATCAGCGCCGGCGTATTCATGCCTCCATTATACCACGACGAGGGCGATTGCCGCAATTTCGCAAGCCTGCGGGCACGAGCCTCGAAACATGTAATTCATGCGCGCCGCAGCATTTGCCGCCACGCTCCTGGCCCACAAAAAGCTCGTGAATTCCAAAAAGAGCTGAAGAGAATGGCGCATGTTCTCAAGCACTGTCGCGCTGAACTGTCCGATCTTGATTACAGGGGTCAGCGCCTTGCCGTTCAAAGGACTGCGGCGCAACAGAACGCGCGGAAATCGGAGAGCAGGCTTCCCGTCCTAGCGTTCCTGGGCCGGCGTTGCCGTTCACATCGGTACGATGTGGTATCTGTACATCCGATATTGCGGGCGTAGCCATTTCCTTCGCGTTATGCAGAAGCAGCGGCCGCGATGCGGCGATCGCGTTGATTCTTATGACATTTGCAGCATTCGGTGCGCCTATGTGTACTAGCAGCAGTTAGTAGCTGCGCGTCCCGCACCGATCGTGGCCGCAAATTCGATTCGCTAACGCTCACTACTGTTTGCCGAAGCGCTCGTTGGTTTGGCGATTCGCGGCTTTACGTCGCCGGTTGCAGATTCTGATCGCGGACGCCGTTACGCGGTGATGGTCTCTATGAGATCGTGAGGCCACGACTCCTCATCGAACGTGTCGTCGTCGCCGGGATCTTCTAGCCACCGTTGCTCTGCAATCACGCGCGTTGGCGGACGGTGCGGCTCAGTCACCGTTCGTTGCGACGGCCGCGAACGATTTGGCGGATGCGCCGTGGGGAGAGTACGTTCGGGCGCGCATTCCAATCGGCAGCGCGATGTTTCCGCCGCGCCGCGCTCCGCCGTGGCGCACTGGCAACGGCGCTCTTCATGACCATGCGTGCCAAGCGCTTGCGAACCGCTATTCGTCCGCCAGTTCTCTGAGTGGATCGACACAGGCTGCCGCCGTCCCAGCATGCATCGGCGGTAACCTATCGGACGGCGTAACTTGCAATTGCAAAGTGCCGAGCGATACGTTTACGGGCATTTTATTCGTTTGAAAGGTATCGCCGGCATGATGGGGCGCCTGTGGCGGAACAAGCTGCGCGAGAAACGATACGCGGGTCTTTCCGGGCGACACGTGCTGCGTCGGCAGGATCCCGACGAAGGCGTTCCCGTGCAACGTTGCGGCGTAGGGGCGATTACCGGCGAGCAACCACGCGACGCCGTAATGCGATGCATCATGTGTGCGCATGATGCCGCGCACGAGCAAAACGGTACCTTGCGCGACCGTTGCGACCTTCGCATCGTAACTAAGGTCACCTCGACACGTTTGCAGCGGTTCAAGGGATAGCGTCGCGCCGCGCGCGCGACGCAGCGTGCCGAGGAACGTGCGCGGCATGCGCCTATCTGGCGCAGTCACGAAAAACGTGCGCATGGGGCGAATTACACGGTAAGGTTGGCCGGCGCCGGCACGCGCATAGGCTGCAACGGTATGCGGGCCATAGGCGAGCTGAGAGGTATTGATAACGGCGCTGAAACCGCTGTAGCCCGCAGCGATACTGTGCGCCAGTTCGGCGACGCCGAAGAGATACTGACGCGCCAGCACCGCGAGTGGCCGCTCTCCGTCAAGCAGCACGGCGACGGGAGCCGCGCCGGCACCGTTCGCTTCCAGGGCCCAGCCGGTTGCCTCTACAGATAATCCGCGCGGAAAATCGAAAGTCAGGCGTGACGGTGCAAACATATATGTGGCGTCATTCAGTGGCCAGTTGGCGCCGATGCCGGCTGCCGTCGTCGTGGCGGCCATCGTCGTGATGTAACTACCGGTGTCGGGCCCATAATAACGCTGCCTTACGTCGTGCAGCGTGCAGCCCGCCGCGACAAGCGAATAGAGTAACAGCGCGGACGATAATGCCGCGCCCGTCGTCGCGGCCCGCCGTCCGCCTAACGCACGGGGCGCGTACCAGACGAAGCAGAGAAACGCGACGAAGACGTACGGATACCAATGGCGTCCGGAGAGTCCGAAGACGTTGTTGGTCGCAATGTAGAGCGCGAAGATCACGGCCGCAAACATGAGATAACCGCCGATCGCCGGATCGCTCACCGCGACCCAGAGCGCGCGCAACGCGTGACCGCGCAGGGCGGCGCGCAGCAACCGTCCGGCGTTGCGGACGCAGGCGAACGCGACGATAAGGGCCGTGGCCAAACTCAGCAGCGAAATTGCTGCACGAAGCAACCCTTGCGTTGTCAGTGTACCGATGACGATCGGCGTATCGCCCCAACCGGTGCCTCCCCAATAGCCTGCCGCGCAAATGCCGGAGATCCAGCAGCCGGAGAAAGCGCCGGCAAGCGATGAGATGACGTAGTGTATCAGTGGGCCGGCACCGAGCGCCGCAACATCGCGCACGTAGGTTAGGCCAATATCGCTCGGCGCCGCGCGAACGATGGCGGTCCCGCCGTCGACGTACCAATGTTGCACGGCAAGGAGCAGGGCGGCCGGAAGGAGGAACGCCGCTATGCATCCGCCCACCGTCGCCATGTCGCTACGTTGTCGACGCAATGTAACACTAAGCATCAATGCAATTGGTAAGGCGGCGCTCAACAAGAACTGATATTTGGTAACGGCCAGAACGCCGAGCGCTAGTCCTAGCGGTACGACCCCTAACGGAGTTGCCTTAGCGTGGCGGAACTGCGTTGCAAAGAAGAGTGCCGCCGATAGTGCGGCAAAGGCGAGATTATCGGGTTGCACGTAGGCTGATACCATGGACGTCATGGGAAAGAGGCCAACCGCGCCGGCGAGCGCGACGCTCGTCCACGGCGGCACGCCAAGATTGAGCGCGGTGCGATAGCTGAAAAAAAGCGCCAGCATGGTCAAAGCCACGCAGACCAAGCGCGCTGCAAAGAAGACTGCCGTTAGTGACCCCGTAAGGGCCGTGACGGCACCCATGACCAGCGCTTCTAGTCCGTAGAAGCCGAATGGATAGAGGCGCACGATGTAATTAACGTGACGCGTATGCGGCGCTGCGACGCCGGCGGGCGGGGCGCTCGCGTCGAGCGCGTGAAAATACGCGAAGGTGCCGTACGCGGGTCTGACGTGCATTGGGGAATGTCCCGCTATACGATCGAAGTCGGTCGCGCCGAGCAGATACTTCGTTTGGGGACTCACAATGGTCGCTGATGCACCGTCGGCGCGGCGCACTAAACGATGCGCGTCGAGGATCGACATCGCATAATCGAAATGCGCTGGTTCGTCGGGTGCTTGAAAAATCGGTACCAGAAACACCCAAAGCGCGCTCAATGCGCCCGCGCACAGAATGGCGGCCACGGCGCAGAGATGCGCGGCGCGGCGGCTAGTCACGCCGAAGCAGAACGTATGCGCGGTCGCGGGCCGCAACGTGCCACGGCGGCACCGCAAGGCCGCGCGCCAGGGCGCCATTGCTTCTCGCGACGACCGCGTCCACGCCGTAGGTCGCGAGTATCGTATGGCTCTTCGGTTTGGCTTGTACGACGTCGACGTATTGCTGCCAGACCGGCAACGGATATGGATCGCATCGTCCATCGATAAACACGCGCAGATCCGAGTACTGCAATGCGGCGCTGCACCAAGTGAAATCTTCGCAGAAGACGCGATGCGTCGAACCGTCGCGCGCGAGCTGCGCGATATCCGCGACCGGCAATGCCGGCGGCGACAGGGCTTGATGGCGCAGTACGCTCACGGCGCACAGGATCAGCGCCACGACGATGGACGGTACGGCAACGTACTCGAGGTCGCGCCGGCCGGCCAGCATCGTCGCCGTGACGCGAAAGCGCGCGGCGATTCCCGCGGCGGCAAGCGGCGCGGCGGCGATGGCGAAGATCGGAATGTTGCGTGCGGCAAAGAACATCGAGCAAAAGAGCAGTGCCGCGACGACGAACTGCGGTTTCCGGCGCAGCACCGTGTACGGCGCGCCGGCGACGATTGCGACGGCAAGCGGCACCGCGCCGTAGAGCAACGCCGGATCGCTGAAGTTGCCCGGCTGCCACTCCGTGATGAAGTGCCGAATAGGACTGTGTGCCAATGAGAGTGCGTACTGCGGCAGACGAAGCCCCAGTGGGGTGCAGCAGATTGCCAACGCAACCCCGGCCAGAACCGTCATCTCGCGCGCGGCCTCGCGCCACTGCCCGTCGAGTGCGAGCCCCACAATGCGAGCGGCGATGACGACGGGTGCGAGCATGACGCTCGCATGAAGATTCGCCCACGCAACGGTGACCGGTATGGCAGCATACCGCCATGCGTCGCGGCGCTCGACGAAAAAGAGAAACCACGCAAAACAGAACCAGCCCACGACCTGCGCGCGAATGCCGAACGACTCGGCGAGGGCCATGCCGGCGAAGATCAGCGCGATGCCGATGGCCTGGGGGAAGGCCTCATGGCGCGCGCGAGCGACCATGGCGAGCAGAATCCCTAACGGTAACAAGCTCATGATCGCCGCAAATGGCCCAAACAGGTTGTGGTCGTGCGAGAGTGCGGTGGCGACGCTGAACAGCCACTCTTGCGGCACCCAAGACGACCCCGCGGCGGTAAACGTCTCGGGACCCAGTGCGGTTGGGACGTGATGCGTTCGAAGAATCGTTTCACCCAGCCAGCGTTGCCAATAGAGATCGCCGTCGCCGGGGAGACGCAGGGAACCTAAAATCAGATAGAGACCGCCCCAGAATAACAGGACGACCCGAGTGACGCTCAGTGGGTCAATCCCAGTGGCAACGCCACGCCCGTCAACGCCGCGATGTACGGCGCGAACGCAATGGGTTCGTTGCGCCGGCCGCCGAAGCGATGGATGATAACCGCGGCCGCGCACGCAATGGCGAGCGTAAAGTAGCCCAACGGCGCGCCGAGTACGGCGCCGGTCAGAGCGACGAGTTTGGCATCGCCCCAACCCATGCCGTAGCCGCGCGAAAAGTACGCCGCAACCGCAAACGGTATAAAGACGAGCGCCGCCGATACGATGAGCCCCCAATTGCGTTGGGCAACCGCAAAGAGCAGCAGTGCGCCAAGCGGTCCCAACGTGAAGGCGTCCGGCAAGAAACCACACAGCGCATCGCTGCACCAGCAGGCTGCCAGGGCAAAGACGACGATAGCTGCGATGCCCAGTTGCAACGGCGTGGCGCCGGCGAGCATCAGTGCCGCTCCGAGCAGCGCGCCGGCCACCGTGACGATCGCGTAAGGCGGCTTACTGCTGCGGGGACCGTCCTCCGCGGGCTCGACGGTGCTGCAAACGATGTTGCTCACTTGCATCGCAACGAATACGATGCAGCCGAAGAAGAGCGCGCAAAATAGCGCGCTCATTTGTTCGCGAAATAGTTCGCCGCTACCGAGCCGAAGATGACCGTGACGATGGCTGGAATCATGAAGAAGACCATCGGAAAGACCATCTTGACGGGCAGCTTCGCCGCCATCTCTTCGACCAGCATCAGCCGTTGGTGGCGCGCGTCGGCCGCTAATTCGTTGAGCAGCTTGGAGATGTTGGCGCCCAATCGTTCGGCCTGCGTCATGACGCGTAGTGCGTTACGCAATGCAGGTTGATTCGTGCGTTCCCCCACCGCTTTCAATGCGTCGCCGCGCGCACGGCCAAGCCGAATTTCAGAGAGCGCCTCTTTGATCTCTTCGCCGAGCGGTCCGGGGACCGCTTCGACCGCATAGCCCATTGCCGAGTTTAAGGCGAGTCCGGCCTGCACGGTCGACGAAACCATGTCGAGAAATTCGGGCAGCGCTTTCTGAATCGCGCCCTTGCGCGCTTCCATGGCGCGGTTGAGCGAAAAGAATGGCGAGTACCCGCCGACGAACGTGAAGAGCGCGAGCAGTACCGGTAACAGGCCGATCGGCAAATGGAACACGTTCCAAATGACGAGCGTCAGCACCGAGCCGAAGGCTGCGCCCGACAGCATACGCAAACCGAACTTCGCCGGCGTTGTCGTATACCAGCCGGCCTCGATCAGTTGGCGCGACAGCATGGCGCGGCGCTCTTCGGGGAGCAGTCTTTCAACCAGCGTCGACTCCGCCGGATCCTTGCGCAGCGGATCGCGCGCCTTGAGCTCCTCGAGCTGCTCGCTGAGAATGCTTTTCGACGGCAGGACCGAGAAGGCAAAGAGAAAGACCGCGGCGCCGAGCAGCAACGGAATGAGATACCCCAGCGCCGCCATCAGACGTTGACCTTCAAGAGATTACGCAGCCAAATGTAGGCGAAGAACTCGAGCACCGCAATGACCGCGAGCACGATATGTCCTATAAAGGTGAAGAAGAGCGCGTTCGCCATCTGCTGTTGCGTTATGCCGATGAAAGCGCCGAGACCAATCGGAATGAGCATGAGCACCCATGCGCTCATGCGGCCTTCAGCGGTAAGCGCCGAAACTTTACGGCCGACGTGGCGACGGTCTTTGATAGTCTCTGCCAACTGATCGAGAATCCGCGCGAGATCGCCGCCCGTTTCCGATTGCACGCGGAAGACACGCGCGATCATCAACGATTCGTGGCTGGGCATGCGAATGGCCATTTCGTCCATGGCATCAAAGACGCTCGCGCCCAGGTTGGCTTGGCCGACGACGCGGCGAAACTCGTGCCGCGCCGGGTCGGGCAGTTCGTCGATGACAATGGCGATGGCTTGCCGCAGCGCCAAACCGACGCGCAGACCGCCGGCCATGAGATGCATGGCCGCCTCCAGTTGCGCGATGAACGCGTCGAGCCGGTGCTTCATCTTAAAGTTAACGAAGAACTGAAAGCCGCCGACGCCCATGGCTCCGATGACCGGCAGTAGAATGAGCGACGTCACTAGTCCGGGACGCAGTGTCAGCACCAGCGAAATCCAGACGATGGCAACGGCGCCGGAGACCGTCAAGACAATCTCCTGCGGTTTCATCGAGATACCGGCGCGTTCGAGGCGGTCGCCAAGGCTCGTAACCCGCGCGGTGGCACGCTTGTTGAGCGAACTCCAAACGGCATAGAACGCCGCGAGAACCGTCGCAATCACTCCGATAAAAATTGCGCCGGGGACGAGTGCGGCTACCACGATGCCATCGCCTTCATTTCGCTCAAGCCGCGCGGATCGTACGGGATCCCGTACTCTTCGAACTTGCGCAAGCACGTCGGCTGAACGCCCGTGTAGCAGAAGTCGCCGACCACTTTCTGGTTTTCGTCGACGCCGCGCTGATTGAAGCGCATGATCTCTTGCATGGTGACGACCTCGGATTCCATGCCGACGACCTCACTGACGCCCAGCAGTTTACGGCTGCCGTCGCGTAAACGCGCGGTGTGCACGACGATGTTCAGTGCGCTTGCAATCTGCTCGCGAATGGCGCGCACGGGCAGATCGAAGCCGGCCATGAGTACCATCGTTTCAACGCGGGAGATGGCGTCACGCTGACTGTTGGCATGGATCGTCGTGAGGGATCCGTCGTGACCGGTGTTCATCGCTTGAAGCATGTCGAGCGCCTCGCCGCCGCGGCACTCACCGATGATGATGCGATCGGGCCGCATACGCAGCGAGTTGCGGAACAGATCGCGGATGCGAATCTCGCCGGTACCTTCAATGTTGGGCGGGCGCGACTCCAAACGCACGATGTGCGGTTGGTTGAGCCGGAGTTCCGCCGCGTCTTCAATCGTGACGATGCGTTCGCTTTCCGGTAAGAAGGAAGAGAGGACGTTGAGGAATGTCGTCTTGCCCGAACCGGTACCGCCGCTTACCAAACAGTTCAGGCGCGCCTGAACGCAGGCGCGCAAGAAGTCAATCATTGCGGGCGGCGCGGCGCCGATGTTGACGAGATCCTGCGCTTCCAGACGATGAACGCCGAAGCGGCGAATCGTCAATGAGGTGCCATCGATGGCGATCGGTTCGATGATCGCGTTCACGCGTGAGCCGTCGGGAAGACGCGCGTCGACCATCGGCGAGGATTCGTCGATGCGCCGGCCGAGCGGCGTAATGATGCGTTCGATGATCAAACGCAACTGCCGCGAGCTGCTGAACCGCTTGGCGGTCAGCTCGATCTTGCCTTTGCGCTCGACGTAGATTTTATCCGGCCCGTTGACCATGATTTCCGAAACGCCGGGATCCCGCATGAGGTCTTCGAGCGGGCCCAAACCGAGCGCTTCGTCGACGATCTCGCGACGAAGCTCGGCCAGTTCCTCCGCCGTTCCTTGAAACTTCCGTTCAGAGACGAGCGCGGCCGCAATGTTCTCGACCTTTGAACGCAAATCGGCGAGCTTTGCGGAATCGCCCATCGCTTGACTCGCAGTCACCAGATCCAATTGGCGCACGAGCGCGGCATGCACTTCTTGTTTGAAGGCGTCGCGCTTGGGATCCATGACGTGCACGCCGGCCGTTGCGTGACCGTTGGTACTTGGAGCCGTCGCGCGCCCGCCGGCCGACGGTTGCAACGTGAGAATTCCCGCCCAGCACCGGCAAACCTTCGATGTACTTCTGCAGAGCCGTAATGCTCTTCGCGTAGTTGCGGCTCCCAGCCGGTGGAATTTCGGCGACGAGTTTTGCCTCAAGCGCGCGTTCGATCTCGGTTCGCGCGACGGCCGGTTGTTCGACGCGGGAGTTGGTGACGAGATCGATGCGGTCCGACGGGACGCCGAAGCGTTTGAGGTCGGCGAGCATCGATTGCGCGCCGGTTACGCCGAGCAGCGTCGGCTCGAGCACGATAAAGAAGCGGCGTGCGCGGGCCATAAACGGTCTGGTTGCGGCGGCATACGGCTGCGCTGCATCCACGACGATCTCGTCGAAGGCGCCGAGATCGGCGATCAGCCCTTCGACTTTTTCCTCGTCGAGCGTATAAGCCGCGTCGTGGCGATCGGCCAGTTCGAACAGCGTCACGCCGTCGGTACGCACCGTCGCGATAGCGTCGCCCACGCGGGCGCCGTCCAAAAGCCGGACCGCCTCGCACAGCACGGCAATGCTGCGGCTCCCCGTCAGGTCGGCATCGACCAGCGCGACGCCATGTTTTTCACGCATAGCGCGCGCCAGCTCGCGGCAGATCGTCGTCGTGCCGGCGCCGCCCTTAGCGCCGACGAAGAGGGAGAGCGGCAGGCCCGCTAAGGTCGTCACGTTATTGGCCGCCCGAACTCTTCACGATTTCGTCGCCATCGATGAGTTGGACGCCGGACTCGTCATTATGCGCCGGCAGCGCCGGCGGTGCCGCGACCAATGGAACGGGTGGTCCGGCCATCGGTTGACCTACCGGCGGTACCGGAGCCGGCTCGGACGCCGGCGCGTTGCCGGAGTTGCCGGCAAGGACGAGTTGTTCAGTCGGCTCAGAGCGGACCGGTTCGCGCGGCGAGCGCAGCGCAAGCCGCAGGTTGGCATTCTGATCCGCCCACGCGATTTCGTCGGCCTGCTTGGGATTGACTTCGAGCGTTATCGTGGTCGCCGACTGTTCGTCAGGACCCGGAGTGGCCGAGGCGTTCTCCAGGGCGGAGCCGACGGCCAGGACCCGGATACCGCGGAAGATGGTGACCGCCTTGGGAGGCGGTTGGTTCGATTGCGCCGGCGGGATCGCAATGACGTCAACGCGGTCGCCCGGGAGAATCATGCCTGAGACGCCTTTCACTTTGTCCACCGGTATGCTGACCGCACGCATACCGGGCTGCAAACGCACCGGCAGAGCAAACGCGACCGCCGTTCCGATATCCGACGAAGTCAGTTGAGAGCCGGCCGGAATGGTGACCATTGCCAAGGAACCGATAGCTTGGTTGGCGCCGTTCAATGCATCCGGTTGCAGTGAGTTCGGCGGGGCGCATCTCCGCATGGAACATCGTCTCCGTGATGCGTTCGCGCGCCGGGATCTCCTGAGCGGTGATCAGCACCGGACGCTGCTGATTTGCAGCGGGTCGCAACGACGACAGATACGTGAGCGTGAGCCAGCCGGTGCCGACGGCGAGAATGATGGCGATCAAAAGGGTAACGCGTCGAGTGTTCATCTAGATATTCACCTTCAAGAATGGAGCGATGCTCTGCGAAAGCGCAATCAAAATTGCGCCCAGAGCAAACGCCAGGGCGTAGGGCAACTTTTCTCGCTTGTCGGTTGCTATGCCTGGCGCGCCGGCGAGCGTCATGTAGACGGCTCGCGAAAGCGTTGCCCGGCCGTTGGCGCGCACGGCGAGAAAAACTAAAGCCAACAGGCCGCCGGCGATGGCGGTGTAGAGCAAGAAGGGGACGCAGAGCGGATAGCTCAGCATGCCGGATCCGGCGATTGCGAGTTTGATGTCGCCGGCACCGATGCCGCCGCGAGAGTAGAGGAGGGTGCCGCCAATCGTGAGCACTGCGATCGTCGCAAAGCATATCGCCAGCGGCCACAGTCCGTAGAACGCGTGGGAGATCAGCGCGACGAGTACCATGGGTCCGGTCAACACGTTCGGTATGCGGCGCGTTCGTACGTCGCAGTAGCTTGCGACCAAACAGCCGGCGAGGGTTAACCAAATGAAGAGTGACATGCAGTGTCTTTATTGGAAGCCTTAGTTAGGATGGGTTGCGGGACGCGAGCGCCTCCAAGTTTTCGAGCCCCGCAACCACAGGGTCTGAGCTTAGATCGACCCCGCGACGTTGCTGTACAGCGTCTTGAGGTTGGCGCCGAGCGTCGTTACGCCGGCGAGGGCGACCATGGCGATGAGGGCTACGAGCAGGCCGTATTCGACCATCGTCGCGCCGTCTTCGTCGCGAATCATCGATTTGATTGAGTTAAACATTACGGATTGTCTCCTTGTACGTGTGCTGTGATAAGTGAGTGAATGTACGTTACAAGCGCAGGTCGTTAGATCGAACCGGCAACGGCTCCGTACAACGTATTGATATTGATGCCGAGGGCTGAAACGCCAGCCAGCGCCACCATGGCGATCAGCGCTACCAGTAGACCGTATTCGACCATGGTTGCGCCGTCTTCGTCGTGAATAAGTGACTTAATAAGATAGAGCATTGTGTTTCCTTACGAGTTACCAGATGCCGCCTGGGAAGGAGTCGACTGGAACTTTGACCCCTTCGTTCGGCGGATGCACCAGGAGTTGTGCGCTTGCTGAGATGACGCCGGGCGATGACGTCGCCAAGACGTGGATGAATGAGTCGCGCACGTAGTCGGGCGCAATCGGCACTATGGCTTGGAACCTCCCGTCGGGCCCAGTCTCCAAATTGTGGCGGCTGAGAACGATGTTGGGCAGCTCCGACGAGAGCGTTGCGAGAAGCGTGATCATAACGGGTGCAGACGGCGGGGCCTGGCCCGAGACGATCAACGCTTCGGCTCCTTTGAGCGGCTCAACGTTGAGGACGATCGTGCCGCGCGGTCCAGCCGTGCCGTTGCCGCCGCCCAACGCCTCACTTACTACTTGCGCTTGCGGCGCTTCGATAAGTAACTGCGCTTGCCGGGCGAGATGGGTGATGTGGTTGGCAAGAGCGCGTGAGACGTAGATGTCGTTGGCAACGTAACGCGGCGCGTCCGCGGAAATTTCGACCCGATCGTTGACTTCGTACAGGTTGTCGCCGGGGCGAACGACCAGTACGATTCCGAGACCATCGAGTTGAACTGCGCGAGTCGCCACTAACCACTTATACGTGAGATTGGCGTCGTGGGCGACTTGCGTGAGCGGTACTCCTGCAGCTCCCGCCGCCTCGGCATTAAGGGCCGGGGTGGACGCGAGAAGTGCAAAAATAACCACCGATTGTAAAGGCCGCATGCGAACCTCCTAGCTCCTGGTGCGGCTGTATCATGACATTACATGTCGGCCGGTTGCAACACTCGACTTCAGCGTCCACGTTTTTTCTAACTCAACGTAGGCGCTGTGTTAACGTCTTAACGCTCGAAATCGTGCCATAATGCTTTTCTGCGGGCCCTAAAGACGCCCGTGCATTGTTATATGGAGGAGCTAATGACCACGATCACCCGCCGAATCGCCGCGCTTGCTGCATTCGCAGCGCTCGCGTGTTTCGGCAGCCCGGCCGTCGCCGATCAAATAACTCTCTTATCCGTTCCGTCGGGACACTCGGCCATTATCAACGCACCCGGCCTCACCCGGGTAGCGACCGGCGACGGCAAGATTGCCGGTGTCAGGCCCGTCGGGACGTCGGAGGTGATCATTAACGGCAAGGAGCCCGGACACACCACCATCGTCGTTTGGGCCGGCGGGCGCCGCACGACCTACGAAGTGACCGTAACCTTTCAATATCTTGACGACATCTCCCAAATGCTGCGTACTGCTATCGACGTCAAGGGCGTCGAAGTTGTCACCTTCGACCACTCCATCGTCGTGCGAGGCTCGGTCGGTGACGGCGCGCAGTTCCAACAGGTGGCCGACATCGTCGCGCGCTTCGTACCGGTCGTGGTCCAAAATAAATCGGTCATCATTAACGCCGTCACCGTCAGCCAGAACATGGGCAATATTCAGCACGAACTCGCCCGGCTGCCCGGCGCACGCGACATTCGCGTGGATCCGGACGGTAAGGGCAACGTCATCGTCAGCGGCAACGTCAACGATGCCGTGACGGCTCAAGCGATTCTGGATCGCGCACGAGGCTTGGCCGGCCCCTACCTCGCGAGCAACGGTCAGTTGATCGACCGGCTGAGTTCCTTGAATAACAGCCAGATCGACGTCAAGGTCTACGTTTTGGAAGTCGACAAGACCGCGCAATCCAATCTGGGCATTCAACTGCAAGGCGCTCAAATCAATCCGACGCAGCCGGGAACCTACTCGCTCGTGCCGCCCTGCGTTTCCGTTCGTCGAAGCCGCGACGCCGATTGGGGGTGCCTTCACGGTACAACCCTTCTACCGCACGACCACGCTCGCGCCGACGCTCAATCTCCTGATGACCGAGGGGCACGCGCGCATTCTGTCGAGTCCCGACTTGGTCACGACACCCGGCAACAAGGCAACGTTTCTGGTGGGCGGACAAATTCCGGTGGTCACCTCGACCGGTTTAGGTCAAGTTAACGTCACGTATCAAAACTACGGCGTCCAGCTTAACGTGACCCCAACGATCCTGGGCAACGGTTCAATCGAAGCAATCGTTGCGCCGACGGTGTCGGCACTCGATTATGCGGATGCGGTCATCGTCTCGGGCTTTGAGATCCCGGCATTGACCGTCAGCCAACTTTCGACCGACGTCGTCACGCGGCCAGGTGAAAGCATTCTTTTAGGCGGCCTCGTCAAACGCCTCCAGCAGAAAACCATTTCGAAAATCCCTTTGCTTTCCGATATCCCCATCCTCGGCAAGCTCTTTACTGATACTCAATACCAAAGCCAACAGAGTGACGTCGTATTTGTTATGACGCCCGAGATCATTACGCGTTGAGCGGCCAAACAATCCCGCTCGTGGAGGACGATTAAGTGATGAAGAGCCAAAGCAGCCAATCTGGTCAGGTATTGCCGCTGCTAGCAATCTGTCTGGCGACGCTCATGGGCTTCGCTGGACTCGCGGTCGATGTCGGCTACCTCGAATACTATCAGCAAGAACAGCAGACTGCGACCGATGCCGCTGCCGTGGCGGGTGCCCTCCAACTTGCGAGAACCAGCTGTAGTGGAGCGCCTGCTGCCGAAGTCGCGGCCCAAAACGACGCTTCTACGAACGGCTTCTCGAACGGTGGAAACGTAACACTTAGCGCGGCAAACCCTCCGTCGAGCGGCCCATATGCAAATAACTCCTGCGCTATTTCCGTTCAAATCACTTCCACCCATGTGGCGACATTTTTCGCGCGGCTTTTCGGTTACTCGCAAGGGATGGCCGAGACTACGCAAGCGCTTGGTGTGGCAACCAACAACGGAATAGGATGCGTCTACTTGCTGAGTTCGACGGTTACATCGATCTTTAATGGCGATACGGTAAAAGCCCCTGGCTGTGGCATCCTTATCAACGACACGGCGACCTTCAACGGCGATCCAAGTTTTGAGGCGCCATACATCGGTTATGCCGGAGGTGCCCCAACGGAGAATGGAACGACCTTTACCCTGGCAACTCCCGCGCCGATGGAGACCGTCAGCGATCCATGTCCGGGAAATCGCCGGCTGCGCGTACCTTACGGCAAATCCGCCTTCGACAACCGGTTGCGTGTCAAGGACGTACACCGGCGTGAGTACGTTAACTCTGACTGCGGGCTGCTATAACTCCTTAACGGTCAACGGTTGCACTAACGTCGTGTTTGGTCAGGGAACCTATGTCTTCAACGGATCGACGACTATCAACGGCGAGCAAAGCATCAGCGGCAGCAACGTCACCCTCTACGTTACTGCGAGCGGCACGGCGCCCACATTTAATGGCATCAGTAGCCTTTCACTCTCTCCTCCCTCGACAGGCAACTACGAAGGCGTATTGTATTATGAAAGCCCATCGAGTACCCAAAACCCAATCTTCAACGGGACCGCGCAAGATCTCAGCGGACTCATCTACGCACCCAAAGCTACCGGCGCCGTCTTCAATGGGACGCAAGGCGGCTATACCGTTATCGTCGTTGGGGCCGCGACGTTCAACGGCAGCGCCGCCTACGACCTTGCCACCCCTCCCCCTGGCCAATCCCTCGTCAGTGAGGCGACGATAGCGCAGTGATTAGATCATTTGTTCGCTCGGATAGGGCAACGAGCATCGTCGAGTTCGCGTTGGTAGCGCCCGTCTTGATATTCTTAGTGATAGGCTTGATCGAGATTGGCCGATATACCTACCTTGGGATCCTATGCGCGCATGCGGCCAGAGCAGGCGTTCAATACGGAGCAAGAAATTTAATAACGGTAGCCGATATTGCAGGCACTGAGAGCGCCGCCAAGCAAGATGCGCCGAACCTTACGATTAGCGTCACTCCCCAGTACTTTTGCATGAAGAACACTGCTTTAGTGAGTTGCAGTAACTCGGGGAGCACTTACTACGACTCCGTTCAGGTTACTGGGACGTTCAGGTCGCTCTTAAATTATCCGGGAATTCCCAACACCATCAGTCTTAAGAGCACGGCATCAATGCGCGTCGTAAGTCAATGACCGGCGACCGTACGTTTCAGCGCGGCAGCAGCCTGCCGGAAACCGCCATCATCATGGCAGTCTTGCTCGCGCTCATGTTTGGCATCATCGATTTTGGACGAGCAATATACACCTATGCATTCGTCGCTCAGCTGGCGCGGCAAGGTGCGCGCTGGGCGATCGTCCGCGGCTCGCAATGCACCGTGCTTGACCACTGCAACGCTCAGTCGAGCGAGGTTAAGACGTACGTTCAAAGTCTTTCTGAGGGCGCTACAAACGCAAGTAATATCGGCGTCCTTGCCGGCTGGGGGAGCTGTCCGGCAGGTAGCACCGGTAATGCCCCAGGTTGCGTCGTAACGGTGACGGTGACATATAACTTTACGTTCATGTTGCCGTGGCTACCCTCCGCGTCGCTCGCCACTATTCCGATGTCCAGTACGTCCGAGATGGTAATTTCGCAATGACGGCGAGACCGCAGTCGTGGGTCCCGGCGCTTCGCGATCCGTTTTCGGTGCGCCCACGGGCCTTGAATCGCCTTCTGGCGGACGCTGTTGTCGAGGTCGCCGCCGACAGCGTTGCCGCGTTTTTTGCTTTGCGAAGCTTTGATCGGCGTAGCGGCGTCGCGATCTATTCGCTGCGCGTCGTTAATCGAACGACGTCTGCATTGTTTTGTCGAAGTTTGGTGCTATCGAGGAACGGGCAGCCGGTTGCGGCATATCCGCAACTCGTCGAAGTCGCGCCGTTATCAACCACCGCAACGCAGATTACTCTACGAACACGCGACTTTGCATCGTTGGATCGGGTCGTCGCTGAGGTCGTGGGCAGCGGTGTGCAGTGTGTCGTTGAAGCGGCGGCGCCGCCGCGCCGGAAGGCATACGGCCGTCTAGGAATCTTGGCAACGCTTTCTTTGGTTTGCGGAATTGCCATACTAGCAACAACAACACTGCTATACAGCATGATTCCCAGGATTGAAGCATTCGCCGTAGCACCGCAGGCGTTGTCGGGAACCACGGTGGAAGCCCAGTACGATGCCGCAGGCGCCGGGCGACTGGCATACATTGTAACTGCCCCCAACGGCCGTCGGGTAGCGGGTGGTCGCCTAAGCGATGGGATAGGATCATTCTTCTTCGCGATACCCGCTTCGGCGAAGTCCGGTTCCTACGCCGCTCGCTTAACGATCGACGGGCCGCTTGGAGGTTCCAGCGAAACGCTGATTATTAATGCGGTCGCACGCATGAGAAACGCAAACGTGGGCGCGATCTCGGTACATCCGATGGTCGCCAGGCCGGGACAGAGGATTGTTGTTTCGTATTCCGCCGTCGGCGACGAAGGCTACGTTCGGCTCATCGGAACCGATGGAACGATTTGGGCCCAACGGCCCTTTTCAAAGGCGGGAGAGACCAACCTCATCGTTCCCGCAGTGCACGACCGCCGGGAAATGCGCGTGCTGGTGCACGTTACCAAAGGGAGTTCGGTTGCGCAATCGATGGCTGGAATTCTTCATCGCAAACCCGGAGCCCGCGAGGGGATACGTCCGCCAAACGACCACCGGAGCAAGCGATTTTAACGGAACCTTCGACGTTCGCACGCCAGTCGTCCGGAGTGCAGGCTCGATCGTGCTCTGGATACTTTCTCCCGAAAACGGCATGCGCGTCTCACTTACGGATGCACATTCACATAGGATCAACGCAACGGTCGTACGCGCCGGCGACCATATCGTTACGCTACGCGCTCCGCACGAACACAAGATCACGCGGGACACCGTAGTTGCAACGTTTATGGACGGCTTTGGTGAGGAGAACGTGGTCCGACCGGTAACGATCATTCCCTAAAGACGACAAAAAGTTCAGCCCATTTCTTAATCGCTAAAAGATCCTGTGCGCTGTCGGCGCCCAGTTGTAAAGCGACGCTATGTTTCGTCCAAGCGTCTGTGCGGCGGTCAGTATAACAAGAGCGACTAGGGCTGCGAGAAGCGCGTATTCAAGGAGCGCCGCACCGGTTTCATCTTGAAGCAGGCACTTGAGAGGCGTAGGCATTGTTTCTCCTGATGTTAGGTCAGTGAAGGAAGCGAGAATTCGTCGAGAACGCCGGACCCCGACGTGCTGCCGAACTTAAAGAGGATCGCAGCTACCACTGCGATCCTCTTTAAGCCACGGTTATATGGAGCCGGCGACGTTGTTGAACAGGGTGCTGACGCTGGTTCCTAAAGCCTTGACCGCGGTGATGGCAACAAGCGCGATTAGAGCGATCAGCAGGCCGTATTCGACCATGGAGGCGCCTGATTCGTCCGCGAGCATGGTCTGGAGAGTGCTAAGCATGAGTCGATTCTCCTTAAAATGAGAGCAGTAAAGGCGGAGTAGCGAGCTACCGCCCTTTTGGCTGTGCCTCCCCGCCTAGGACGGAGAAAGTAGCGGCCGCGATAAGCGGCTGCTAGGTGACCGGGCTATTCGGGACTCGTTTGGCTGTACTCCTCTCGTTTTCGGTAAATTGTGTTGACGCCTTAACAAGCCTATGGCATAATCGCCAGGTCTGGGGCTAAGAAGGCCCTCGGCCTTTTGGTGTGCTTCCAAGCCTCGATTCGAAGGAGAATCATTATGCAACGAGGTTTCGGTCAGCGGGGGGCAGTGCTGCCCCTAGTGGCAATTTGTCTGGCGGTCCTGATGGGCTTTGCCGGAACGGCAGTCGATATTGGATATTGGGAATATCAGGAGCGCGAGCAGCAAAACGCCGCGGATGCCGCCGCCCTCGGAGGCGCCCAGCAGCTAGTCTATTCGAACTGCTCCGGTTCGACGGCGCAGGCGGCCGCCTGGAACGACGCGGCTAATAACGGATTTCCAAACGGAGGTTCGGTCACCGTGGCGGTCCAGAACCCTCCCAGTTCGGGGGTTTTTGCCAATAACAACTGCGCGGTCGACGTTCAGATAACGCGCAGCGGCGTACCATCATTTTTCAGCAGAGTCTTCGGGCGGCAGAGCGTAACGGAGACCACCGAAGCCGTAGCGACCGTCAGCGCTAACGGTAATGGCTGCATCTATTTGCTTAATCCCTCCACCGCTTCCATCTTTAACGGCGACAATGTTAACGCACCGTGGTGTTCGATGCTCATCAACGATACCGCCACATTTAACGGCGATCCGAAGTTCGAAGCCTCCAAGATCGGCTATGCCGGCGGCCCGCCAATCGAAAACGGAACGACGTTTGTCGGCGCGACACCGGCACCAATGCTACCAGTGCAGGATCCCTGTCCCGAAATTGCCGGTTGCAACTATTTGACCCAGAATCCGCCGGCTGCGGCGTCCAACGGCAGTTGCGTTTCGAAAACCTATAACGGCTTGGTCACAGCATTTCTTAGTCCGGGCTGCTACAACTCGCTTATCGTGAACGGCTGCGCTAACGTAGTGTTCAGCCCCGGTACGTACGTCTTCAACGGCACGACGATCATCAACGGCGAGCAGAGCGTCACTGGGAGCGCCGTGACGTTGTACGTCACCGCAAATGGCACCGCGCCAACGTTCAACGGCATCAACAGCCTTTCGCTCTCAGCTCCGTCCAGCGGGAGCGACGTAGGTGTCCTCTTCTACGAAGCATCCACGGGCACTCAAAACCCTGTCTTTAACGGTACTACGCAGAACCTAAGTGGGCTCATCTACGCTCCGGGCGCTAACAACGCCATCTTCAACGGTACCTCTGGCAGCTATTTGGTTATCGTCGTCGGGGCGGCGACCTTCAATGGCAGCAGTGCGTACGACGTAGCCTCCCCTCCCCCGAACGGATCGTTGATCCACCAAGCGGTGCTAGCGCAATGAAAATCATTCGTTCAGAGTGTGGGACAAGTATGGTCGAGTTTGCCATCATTTCGCCAGTACTGATCTTTTTACTGATCGGACTGATTGACGTGGGGCGTTATACGTACTACGGAATCCTTGCGGCGAATGCGGCGCGCGCGGGCGCCCAGTATGGTGCGCAAAGCGTTTATACGGCGATCGACAGCGCCGGAATGGAAAGTGCGGCGGCGGCCGATGGGCAGAACTTGCCGAACTGGCAGAGCGCTAGCGGCAGCATAAGCGCTCAGCACTTATGTTCGATCAACGGTGCCACGCCGACGACGTGCGCTGCAGGTACGCCCGCACCCAACAGCATTTACTACGTAAAGGTTGAAGTAAATGGCCAGTTCCCGGCGTTGATAAAATATGCAGGTATTCCAGCTTCGATACCGGTCTCGGGAAGCGCTTACATGCGCGTCGCGAGTCAATGACGCATTCGCAACGAGGGACCGCGCTGCCCGAGGCGGCAATCGTCATGGCGCTCTTGCTGGCCTTGATGTTCGGCATCATTGATTTCGGTCGCGCAATCTATACGTACTGCTTCGTCGCGCAGTTGGCGCGTGAGGGGACCCGCTGGGCGATCGTCCGCGGAACGGGTTGCACGCTATTGAAAGACTGCGATGCGACGCAAGCAGACGTCCAGGCATATGTGCAGAGTCTCTCGGAAGGCGCAACCAACGCTGGACAAATCACGGCGACTACTGCGCTCGGACCGGGTTGCAGCACGCCCGCTACAGGCTGCACGATAGCCGTTACAGTAAGTTATCCCTTCACGTTCATGCTGCCGTTCCTACCTCAAACTGGAATTACGATGGCTAGCACGTCACAAATGGTCATCTCAGAATAGCCGCGACGGTCATTCGGCTGCTGCAAGCAGAGCGGGAGCACCGCTGCGAGCGCGAGCCTGAGGTCTGATAAGAAAGACGAGCGGTGTCGACAGGACGAACACGATCGCCGTCACACGGAACAGATAATCGTACGCGATCATCGTCGATTGCTGGCTCACGATTGCAGTGAGTTGCCCGATCGAATAGCCGTGCGTTTGGGTTACGCCTGCGGCTAGGTTGTTCCACGCGACCGCCGTCTCGTGCGTGAGGAGCGTGGTGAGAATCGCGATGCCGAAGCTCCCGCCGAGCTGACGCAATAGCGTGTAGACGCCCGTTGCTCCGGCCATTTCAGGAACCGGCACGTCGTTCAGCGAGATCGTCGTGAGCGGCACGAACAAAAAGCCTAACGCGAAACCCTGAATGAGACGCGGCCAGAAGACATCCCAATAGCCGGCCTGCACCGTTAAGCCGCCCAGAAGCCACGTGCTCCACGCGAAGAGCAGCGTGCCGAAGACGATGGACCAGCGTCCGTCGATGCGGTTGAGAATTCGTCCGATGATGAGCATCGAAGCGGCGGTGGCAAACGCCCCCGGCATCAGCGCCAAGCCGGTATCGAAGGCCGTGAAGCCGAGCAGCGATTGGAAGAAGAGCGGTAAGATCAGCGCGGTGCCGTAGAGGCCGAAGCCCATGATGATGCCTAGAAACGATCCGACTGAGAACGAGCGGAACTTGAAGACGTATAAATCCACGATCGGATGACGGTCGCGTAACGACTTCATGACGAACGCGATGAGCGACGCTACCGAGATCACCGTGCACATGACGATCGCTTGGGAAGAGAACCAGTCATCGCGTTCGCCCTGTTCCAAGACGAACTGCAGGGTTGCAAGGCCGGCCGTGAGCAAGCCCAGGCCGAGGAAGTCGATGCCGCCCTTCGGCTTTTCGATGTACTTCGGGCTCGGAATAAAGGCGAGTGTCATCAAGAACGCGACGATGCCGATCGGTATGTTGATGTAGAAGATTAACGGCCAACTCGCATTGTCGACGATCCAACCGCCGAGCGTTGGGCCGATCGCCGGCCCGACCATCGCTCCCATGCCGAAGATCGCCATGGCGGCGCCGCGGCGCGCCGGCGGGAACGTCTCGAACATGATGGCTTGTGCCGTCGGCTGGAGCGCACCGCCGCCGAGGCCCTGGATGACGCGATAGAAGACGAGCACCCAGATCGAGCGCGCGGTGCCGCAGAGCAACGACGCGATCGTGAAGAGCGCGAGCGAGATGGCGTAGAATCGTTTGCGTCCGAGCAGCGCCGTCAGCCAGCCATTCAGCGGCATCACGACGACCGTGGCGAGAATGTAACCGGTCGAAACCCAGGCGACTTCGTCCACCGTGGCGCCGAGATTGCCGCCGATCGTTTGCAGTGCGACGTTGACGATCGTCGTGTCGATGATCGCCATGATCATGCCCAGCATCACGGTCAAGCTGATCAGCGCGACGGGCGCGCTATCGCGATGCCGGAATGCATTGGTCATGGTGAAGCCGCCGTCAAATTTGTTAAAGGCCTCCTACCCGTTTTCGAACAAGGGAGCGGGCGGTGCAGCCCGTGCGCGATCCGCCATATAGGGGAAAGGCCGTTATCGCCGCGGCGGTTGCGCTCGCGCTCTTCGCGATCGTGGACGCGCTCGCGTTTCACACCGGACTGTACCGGCAGATACTCGATCCATCCTCGAGTACCGGAAGTTTTGAAAGCGCCATCGCGCAGTCGCGCGCCTTTGCAAGCGACCCGCGCCGCGACGTGCTCGTGCTCGGCGACTCACGCATCTACTCTGGATTGCAGCCGGCGATTGCGTCGGCAGCCGCCGGATCGTTGCGCCTTCTCAACGGCGGCGTGCCGGGAACGACGCCGCGCTGCTGGCCGTTCTTCGTGCGTGCGATCGATCCGCAGTCGCGCCGGTTTCGCGCGGTGGTCATTGCGGTGGACACCTATGCGGACGACGACTCGGCGATCGGCAGCCTCGACGGCGACGATCGACCCATGGATTTACGGTACGTCGTCTTCCAAACCAGGATGCGCGACCTCCCCAAACTTGCCGGATCGTTCTCCGATCCGCGCGAGCGCGTCGAGTATGGCATCGACCTTTTCTTACGCGGACAAGAACTGCGCGACGACGTGCAGTCTCTCGCCGCGGATCCGCACGCCCGTGCCATGGCGCTCGCGCAGGCGCGCGCCGCGCCGCAGTACGAACCGCTTGCCGCGCATCCGCGATCGGAGCAGCTTGCCGGACTGAGCGTCGACTTTGCAAGCGGCAAAATCGTCTTTCCGCCGGGATTGAACGACGCGCAACGCCGTGCGATCGAAACGCAAACGCTGGCCGTAGGACGTCCGAGCGCCTCGTATGCGACGTACCGGCTGCAGTGGTTGCTGCCGATCGCGCAGCGCTATGCCGCGACCGGAACGCCGGTCTTTTTCGTGCGCATACCGACGCGTCCGGCGCACCGGAACGCGACGCAGGCGCCCAGCGGATCGCTGCTGACGATCGCCCGTGAAACGGAAGCCCGTTTCTTACCGGCCGCGCCCTATATGGCGCTGGAAACTCCCGCCCTTTTCGCCGACGAAGATCATCTCAACGCTGCGGGCGGCGCGCGCTTTAGCAGGATGCTCGGTCGCGACATTGCGGCCTCGTTAGCACGTGCTCGCATGACGACTCGCCGGCCGCCCCCGGTACCGAGCATCTCCGCAGCGCCTGCGCCGGCGCGTGCCGCCGGCGTTCCGCCCGGCACACCGCGACACCATTCGCTTTCATGGTTTGCCGCTGCCGTGGGCATCGGGATTCCGCTGCCGTTTACATCGTACGAGTTCTGGCTGTTCTTCGCCATCGTCGCCGGACTGTTCTACGCGATTCCCAAGCGGGGGAGGCGCGCGTTGCTCTTGATCGCGAGCTACTATTTTTACGCCCGCTGGAACGCCTGGTACGTCGTCTTCCTTTGGATACTCACGTTGAGCGATTACCTCATTGGATTGGGACTGCAAGCACAACGGGAAGGCAAGCCGCACAACGCGCGCGCGCTGTTGACCGCGGGGGTCGCGGCGAACCTCGCCTTCCTTGGGACGTTCAAGTACGCGAACTTTGCCGGCAGCACGGTCGCGGCGCTTGCCGGCATGCACCAAAGTCCCTGGCTCTTCAAGCTCTTCGTTCCAATCGGCATCAGTTTTCATACGTTCCAAAGCATCGCATATCTGGTGGACGTCTATCGCGGCCGCATTCCGGCGGCGCGCAAACTCGCGGACTACGCGTTGTTTTTGGCGTTCTTTCCACAGCTGCTGGCCGGTCCGATCGTCCGAGCCGGCTTGTTCTTCGGCGAACTCTTTTCATGGCGGCCGCCGAACGCCGAAGATTTCACCTACGGTATGGCGCGCGCGCTGTTCGGCTTGGTGAAGAAGATGGCCGTTGCCGACCAGTTCGCGTCGGTGGCGAATGCCTATTTCGACAGCGTCTCGAGCCATCCAGGTTCGCCGGCTGCGTGGTCGGCGACGTTTGCATTCGGCATGCAGATCTATTTTGATTTCTCGGGCTACAGCGATATCGCGATCGGCTGTGCGCGCATGTTTGGTTTCGTCTTTCCGGAGAACTTTCGGATGCCGTATCTCGCGACGAGCATCACGGATTTCTGGCATCGCTGGCACATCACGCTCTCCACGTGGCTGCGCGATTACGTCTACATTCCGCTTGGCGGCAACCGTCACGGCGCGTTGCGAACGTTCATCAACTTGATGCTCACGATGTTGTTGGGCGGCTTGTGGCACGGCGCGCAGTGGACGTTCGTCGTTTGGGGCGGCGTGCATGGTGTGGCGCTCTGCATCGAACGTCTCATGGGTATCGGCCGCTCCGGCCAAACGCCGCGCGGAATCGTCGCAGTGGCGCGCATCGTCGTCACGTTTACGATCGTCACCCTGGCCTGGGTGCTGTTTCGCGCGCAGAGTTTTGGCGTCGCGCTCGCCGTCTATCGCGCGCTTTTTGCCGGCGGTGGGGGCCCGTCACTCTTTACCGCCTGGCAAGCGGTGTTGGCTGCCGCCATCGTGGCGTTCGCTATGCTGCGCGTCGTCTGGGGGCAGGACGCCGCTTCGCTGCACTGGCCACGCATAACGTGGAGACTCCAAGCTGCGGCGTTCGCCGGCTTGCTGCTTGCCTTGCAGCTGTTTTCCTGGGCAGGCATATCGCCGACGTTTATCTATTTTAAGTTCTAGGCGGTTTTTTCCCGGGCGATGCGCAATAGATGCCGTTGAGCATGCACTCCGACGAGAATCACGCGATCGCGAGCGCCGACTTCGAAGACATGCGCGTCGTGACGCTGGCCGGTGAATGGGACGTTTCCAATCGCGAGCGACTGCGCGATGCGCTCATTGGGTTGGGCATGGAGCGCGACGTTATCGTCGATCTGCGTCAAGCGAGTTTCTTCGATTCCACGGCGCTGGCCGAACTGATCGGGCTCTATAAACGGCTTGGCGCGCGGAACCGCCGCTTGGAGGCGCTCGTCGGCGATAGCAATATGCGTCGCCTGCTCGAACTGACGAGCCTTGACGGGCTGATCGGTGTCGCGCCGACACGAGCAAAGTATCTTGAGGAGCGGTTGCCTGTCGCCACGTGGCAGCGCGAGGGCGACGTAACCTAGGGAGGCGACCATCCGGCGCGCGGTCAAACGAGGTGATCGATGGGGTCGCTGTCGCAAGCCGCTGTGCTGGCCGATTATCGTTCCGCCCTGCAGGCATACTGTAATGGCGTGGATCTTGCATTCGATTCGGTCGCCGGTCAAATTATCGCGCATCGCAGGGCGCCACGTTATGCGGGGGACTCACTCCGGGCGTTGCTGGTGTTGTGGGCGTGCGCTGCCAACGGGGGCGATCTAACCGACGCGTTACCGGTTGCGGCGGCCTTCGATCTCTTCGATCGCTTCATGCTTTTGCACGACGAACTGGCCGACGAACAAGCGGAAAGCATCGCCCGTTGGGGCCTTGGACAGAGCCTGAACGCGGGCGACGCGCTCTATGCCGTCGGATTTCGTTGTCTGGCAAACGATGTGATCGATCCGCAGCGGCGTCTTCACGCCGCGCAGATCGTTGCAGAGGCGGTGCTCGCTGCAGTCGGCGCGCGGTCGAACGACCGCAAAGGTGAAGCGGAGTTGACGGCCGCGGCACTCTCTGCCGGGGCGGTGATTGCCGGCGCATCGCAGGAGCGCTGCGATGCCTTTGCGCGCGCGGGACACGCCTTGGGTGCGGCGTTCGAGTACGCCGGATCGAAGGATGCCGAACGTTCGGCAATGCAATCGGCCGAACTCGTTCGCGGCTGCCTCGACGGCGAGAACTTCAACGAGTATTTGGAAGCCGCACGGTACATTGCGCGACGCGACCACTGAGTCGGTAACGCCCGCCCGGAAGTCCGAGCATCTTCGCATCAACATCGAACGCGACGTTGACGCACGCGTGGGCGCGGGCTTTGACGCCTATACGTTCGTCCATCGCGCGTTGCCCGAGATCGATCTTGGCGAAGTCGATACCGGCAGCGAATTTTTCGGACGCCGGCTGCGAGCGCCGCTGCTCATTGCGTGCATGACCGGCGGAACGCCCGAGGCAATGACGATCAATCGCCGGCTCGCGCAGGTCGCGGCACGTTTTGGGTTTGCGATGGGTCTGGGCTCGGGACGCGTCGCGCTCGAAGCGCCCGAGACACTGGAAAGTTTTTGCGTCCGCGCCGAGGCGCCGGAGGTGTTGCTCTTTGCAAACCTCGGAGCGGTGCAACTCAATAAAGGATACCAGGCGCGCGATTGCGCGCGGCTGGTGGAGTTGCTGCAGGCCGATGCGCTCGCGCTGCATCTCAATCCATTGCAAGAAGCGCTGCAACCCGAAGGCGATACGTGCTTTCGCGGGCTGCTCGAACGCATCGCCGACCTCTGTCGTAACGTACCGTTTCCGGTGGTGGTGAAGGAAGTGGGCTGGGGCATCGGTGCTGCCGAGGTGCGCGCGCTCTTCGACGCCGGAGTCTCCGCCGTGGACGTGGCCGGGACGGGCGGCACCTCATGGAGCGAGGTCGAGCGTCACCGCATCGCGCAGCCGTGGCGCGCGAGGGTCGCGGCGACCTTCGATCGTTGGGGCATCCCGACGGCACAGGCGTTGGTGCAAGCGCGGGAGGCCGCGCCGCAACGCCCGCTCATTGCCAGCGGCGGGATTCGCAACGGCGTTGAGATCGCCAAGGCGCTGGCGCTCGGGGCGGACCTCGTCGGTATTGCGGGGCCGTTTCTGCGTGCCGCCGATCGCGGCGTTGAGGCGGCGTGCGAACTGGCCCAAGAGTATGTCGAGGGCTTGCGCATCGCGATGTTCTGTACGGGCGCGAGCAATTTGACCGGACTGCGTGCGGGGCGGCTTCTTCCCAACGGTGCTGGAATGATGCAGTCGTGAGCGATTCCGCAAGCCAGCTCAACCTGCACGTGGCCGATGCATACTGCCGCATGCTGACGCGCCGTCATTACGAAAATTTCTCGGTGGCATCCCGCTTCGTAAACGCCGAACTGCGGCGGGAACTGGCGCGCATCTATGCATTTTGCCGTACGACCGACGATCTCGGCGACGAGAGCGCGCCCGGCGCCGCGCTCGATCGCCTCTTTCGCTGGCGCGATGAGGTGCAGGCGCTCTTTGCCGCGCGCGAGCCCGTTCATCCGGTACTCTTTGCGCTGGCGCCCACGATCGAACGCCATAACTTGCCGGCGCAGCCGTTTTTGGATTTGATCGAGGCAAACGTTCTCGACCAGCACGCCGGCCGCTACGCAACGTGGGATGAGCTGGACGCCTACTGCCGGCTCTCGGCGGCCCCCGTCGGGCGCATGGTGCTCGGCGTGTTCGACGTTCGGGACGAGGTGGCCGAGCATCTGTCCGACGACGTCTGCATCGGCTTACAACTGGCCAATCACGCGCAAGACGTTCGCCGCGATGCCGCCATCGGCCGCAAGTATCTCGTCGAGAGCGACGTTACCGCATTGGGGGATGCCGGCGCGACGGCAGCCATGGTGCGGCGAGCGCGCGCGTTGCTGGCATCGGGCGAAGCGCTCGAACGGCGTGTCCCGCGCGCGTTGGCGCTGCAACTCTCGCTCTACCGCATGGGGGGCCTTGCGATCTGCGATGCCATTGAAGCGCTTGGATATAAGACGGTCGAGCTACGCCCGAGCGTTTCCAACCGCACGAAGCTGGCACTGATGTTGCGCGCCGTCGTGCACAGCGTTTCGAAACGGCGGCCGGCATAGTGTTGAACTTCCAACGCGCGCTGCGCGGCAGTGCCGTCATGGAAGAAGATCAAGTGCGTGCCGAGCGCTTCAACCGCGACATGGCCAAGCGTGAGGCGGGTAACTTCTACTGGGGATTCATCTCGCTCGGCTACCACGAACGCATGGCGATCTACGCGTTGTACAACTTCGCGCGCCAAGTGGACGATGAAGCCGACGCCGTCGGATTGGACAACTTGCCCGCGCGCCTTGCCGTGCACCGCGACCGCATCTCCAAAGCGGTACGCAACGAGTACGGAGAGGATCCGATCTTGCGGGTGCTGTCGGAGGCGATCCACCGCTACGAGATTCCGGAGCAAGAGCTGCAGATGCTCGTGGACGGCGTCGAGATGGACTTTACGAAATCGCGCTACGCCGATTTTGAGGAACTTCGCGTGTACTGCACGTTGGTGGCTTCGGTTGTCGGACGCATGTGCGTGCGCATCTTCGGATTTAGCGATCCCGCGGCATTGCAGCGCGCCGACGATCTCGGGATGGCGTTGCAGTTGACCAATATTCTCCGCGACGTTCGCGAAGATGCGGTCGATATGGGGAGAGTCTACCTTCCGCAGGACGAGTTGACGCGTTTCGGCATTCCGGAAGCGACGCTGGCGAGCGGCGAAATCTCGCCTCAGTGGAACGATCTGATCGCGCATAACGTCGCCCGCGCGCGGGAGTATTTTTCCAGCGGCTATCAAGTGCTGCGCTACATTCCGCGCCGTCCCGGCGCGTGCGTGCAAACGATGGCCGGCATCTACGAAGAGCTGCTCAAGAAGATCGAGCGCGAACCGGGATTACCGCTGCGGGCTCGGGCCGCGCTCTCGAAGACCGAGAAGCTCATGGTCGTCGTCCGATCGTGGCTCTCCAGCGCATAGCCGTCGCCGGCGGCGGCCTCGCAGGACTCTCGGCCGCGCTGAGGCTCAAAGAGGCGGGCGCCCACGTTGAGTTGTTCGAGCGCGGACGTCTGCTCGGCGGCAGGGCGACCTCGTTCGAGATCGACGGCATTGAAGTCGATAACGGCCAGCACGTCTTTTTGGCCTGCTGCACGGAGTTCATCGCCTTCGCGCGCGCGGTTGGGATGGAACATGCGCTCTACGTGCAGCCGCGTTTTGAGGCAACGGTGCTCGAACGTTCAGGACGCACGGGCGTCTTGCGCACCGGTGCGTTGCCGGCGCCGCTGCATCTGGGCCCCTCGTTCTTGCAATACGGTTTACTGAACACGCGCGATAAACTCGACATCGCGCGCGCGCTCGCCGGCGCCATGAGCGGTTCGGTACGCGACGGTGAAACGTTCGAAATGTGGCTGCGCCGCCACGGCCAAGGCCCTGGAGCGCGCCGCGCCTTTTGGGATCCGTTCTTCGTTCCGGCGATCAATGCGCCGTTCGATCGCGTCGGAGCCGCCGACGCGATGTTCGTGTTACAGACGGCCTTTTTGCGCGATCCCAAGGCGGCACGCTTCGGCTTCTCGCGCGTGCCGCTGGCGCACTTTGCGAACGCCGCCGCGGCTAAGCTCGACGCGACGCACACGTCGACCGGCGTGGTGTCGGTGACCGCCGGCGACGATACCGTCCGCGTGCGCGCCGGGGATCGCACGCTGGAGTACGACGGCGTCGTTGTAGCGTTGACGCCGCGACAGGCCGAACGCGTGCTCGGCGATGCGGCGCAGTGGGGCGTTCAACATCTCGCCTCCTACGATCCCTTTCCGATCGTCGACGTGCACTGTTGGCACGACGGCGGAACGATCGGCATCGACTTTGCCGCGGCGCTCGAATCCCCATTGCAATGGATCTTCGAGAAATCGCCGGGCTATCTGTGCTGCAGTTTCAGCGCGGCCGAAGAGTATTTGCTCAAACGCACGGCCGATCTCCAAGCGTTGGCGTGGCATGAAATTCAGAGCTTTCTGCCGCAGTTACGCGATGCCAAGCTGATTCGCGCTGCGGTGACGCGCAATCCCGAAGCGACGTGGCTGCCGAAGGTCGGTTCGCCACGTACGGCGCAGCGCACCAACAATCCACGCGTCGCCATTGCCGGCTCGTGGACCGACACGAATTGGCCCGATACCATGGAATCGGCGGTCCGCAGCGGCCGGCTCGCTGCCGAAGCGTTGGCGGCATGACGGCGATCGACTCGCGGGCCTTCTTGCGCAACGCCGTGGATTGGCTGCTGCGCGAGCAAAATTCGGAAGGCTGGTGGAGCGGCGAACTGGAGACGAACGTCACCATGACCGCCGAACACGTGCTGCTCTTTCGCTTTCTGGGATTGCCGCACGACGCGTTTCGGGACGGAGCGATCGCGCACATGCTGCGCCATCAGCGGAGCGACGGTTCGTGGGCGCTCTATTATGACGGCCCCGCGGATCTCAGCACGACGATCGAAGCGTACGTCGCTCTCAAAGTGCTCGGCGTCGATCCGCAGCGTGACGAGATGCGCAAAGCGCTCGACGTTATTCTCCGCGCGGGCGGCGTGGTCAACGCGCGCGTCTTCACGAAGATTTGGCTCGCGCTCTTCGGCATCTATCCGTGGTCCGGCGTGCCGTCGTTGCCGCCGGAGATCGTGTACTTTCCGCTCTGGATGCCGTTCAATCTTTACGACTTCGCGTGCTGGGCGCGCGGGACGGTCGCACCGTTGACCATCGTCGTATCAAAGCGGCCCATTCGTCCGTTAGGCGTGGACGTCGATGAGATCGTCGCGCCGGGAACGCGCGAACTCCTGCCGCGCGTTCGGGGGCGGCGTCACTGGTTGATGGCCGTCGAGCGATTGCAGAAGTGGTACGAGCGGCTGCCGTTTCAACCGTTTCGCAACGACGCGCGGCGACGCGTCGCGCAGTGGATCGTACAGCGGCAAGAGGCCGACGGCAGTTGGGGCGGCATTCAACCGCCGTGGGTCTATTCGCTCATCGCACTCGACTTGATGGGCTACGGTCTGGATCATCCGGTAATGCGCAAAGGCATCGAGGGCATGCGGCGCTTCATCATCGACGAGCCAGGTGATTGGCGTTTTCAAGCGTGCATGTCGCCGGTATGGGATACCGCGTGGGCGGTGCGCGCGCTGCGGTTAGCCGGTTTGCCGGCGTCGCATCCGGCGATGGAACGCGCGGTGAACTGGATGTTGCGGGAGCAGATTCCCGACGATGCGCCGGGCGACTGGCGCATGAAGTGCACGGAGACGCGCGGTAACGGCTGGGCGTTCGAGTTCGATAACGATGCGTACCCCGATATCGACGATACGACGATCGTGGTGCTGTCGCTCCTCGAAGGCGGACGTCGCGAGATGGTCGACGACGCCGTGATGCGCGGCACGCGCTGGACGCTGGCGATGGATTGCCGCAATGGCGCGTGGGCTGCGTTCGATCGCGACAACGATCGCGAACTGCTCTATCGCATGCCGTTCTCGGATTTTGGCGCGATGATCGATCCGCCGACCGAGGACGTGACGGCACACGTGTTGGAAATGCTTGCGGCGCTGGGCGAGAACGACTCCCATCCCGCCGTCGCGCGCGGACTTGCGTATCTCCGCGCGACGCAACGTCCGTGGGGTTCGTGGTACGGCCGTTGGGGCGTTAACCATATCTACGGAACGTGGTGCGTCGTTTCAGCGCTGACGGCACTGCATACCGGCGGGGATATGGTGGAACGCGCGGCCGCATGGCTCATCGTCGTGCAGAACGAGGACGGCGGGTGGGGAGAAAGCTGCCATTCCTACGTCGACGAGTCGTTTGCGGGCATTGGCCGCAGCACCGCATCGCAGACGGCATGGGCGGTCATTGCGCTGCAGCTTGCCGGTTACGGCGCTCATCGCAGCGTCCGTGACGGCTTGGCGTACCTCTGCGCTCGCCAGCTGGCGGACGGCACCTGGGACGAGCCGGAGTGCACCGGCACGGGTTTTCCGCGGGACTTCTACATCAACTACCATCTCTATCGCCATCTATTTCCGACCATGGCCCTTGCCATGGACGCCAAGCTCTGTCATCCTGAGCCTGGCGCTCAGCGCCCGTTCATCCTCACCGAGGCGCCGGAGGGATCAAAGGATGAAAACCACGCCGTGAAGGAACCAGCACCCCACTCATGAGCATGCCCCTGCAACAAAAAGTCGCCGTCGCGAAATACATCGCCGGCAAGCGCTTGAAAGGCGAAACGAAATATCCGCTCGTTCTCGAGCTGGAGCCGTTGCTGCAATGCAACTTGGCCTGCGCGGGCTGCGGTAAGATCCAGCACCCCGACGAGATTCTGCGCCAGCGCTTGAGCGTTGAGGAATGCATTGCGGCCGTGGAAGAGTGCGGTGCGCCGATGGTCTCCATTGCCGGCGGCGAGCCGCTGGTGCACGAGCATATGCCGCAGATCGTCGAGGAACTCGTCAAGCGTAAGAAGTTCGTCTTCCTGTGCACCAATGCGCTGCTGCTCAAGAAGAAGATTCATCTTTTCAAACCGTCCGTCTACTTCGTGTGGATGATCCACCTGGACGGCATGCAGCAGCGCCACGATCAATCGGTCTGCCGCGACGGAGTCTTCGATAAGGCGATCGATGCGATCAAGGATGCGAAAGCGCGCGGCTTTCGGGTCTTCACCAATACGACGTTCTTCGATCAGGACGGCCCCGATTCGATCCGCGAGGTCCTCGATTACCTCAACGACGATCTCAAGGTCGATATGATGCAAATATCGCCGGCGTACGCATACGAGAAAGCGCCCGACCAGGAGCACTTCCTCGGCGTCAAACGCACGCGCGAAATCTTCAGTCAGGTCTTTGCCGACGGCAAGCGCAAGAAGTGGCGTTTGAATCACAGTCCGCTCTACCTCGATTTTCTCGAGGGGAAGGTCGACTTCGAATGCACGCCGTGGGGCATTCCGTGCTACACCGTCTTCGGGTGGCAGCGGCCATGCTATCTCATGAGCAAAGAGGGGTACGCGCGCACCTACAAAGAGTTGCTGCACGACACCGATTGGTCGAAGTACGGGCGCGGCAAGCACGAGTCGTGTGAGAACTGCATGGCGCACTGCGGCTACGAGCCGACTGCGGTCATCCGGACGACGGCCTCCATCAAAGAGTCTATCCGCGCCGCTATCGGCAGCTAATGTTTCTCCGGCGTCTGGCGTTCGCGGCCGCGGTAGGCGCCCTCGTCGCCTGCGCCGGTCCCAACGCCGGCCCGAACATTCCGTTTGCGCAAACCGGAATCTCGCAAAGGGTTCTTGCCGGCCACGCACAGGCGCTTCCCGAGCCGCCCGTCGCGCGTTCGGTCAACGGCGCAGTACGCCTCGCGCTCTCGGTCGTCGATAATCCGGCAACCGGTCAGCCGGGATTCCGGTATCACGGCGTTATCGGCGACGCGCCGACCATCGACGTGAAGCCGGGCGAAACCGTCGACGTCGCACTGCACAATCATCTCTCGCCGCACATACCGCCCGACGTGAGTATGGATGCCATGGGAATGGCGAAAACGTATCAGAACGACGTGAACCTGCACTTTCACGGTCTGGGTTCGTCGCCGCAGCCTCCGGGCGATGACGTGCTGACCATGATCGCCGGTCCCGGAGAAAGTCTGCACTACGTCATTGAGGTGCCGGCCAATCAAGAACCGGGCCTGTATTGGTATCACGCGCACGTTCACGGACAAACCAACTATCAGGCGGGCGACAGCGGACTCTCCGGCGCGCTCGTTGTGGAAGGCATCGAACGTCATATCCCCGCGCTGGCGAAGATGACGCAGCATGTCTTGATCGTGCGCTCGATGGGCAACGACGACGACGCGCAGCCGAACAACACGAACACCGCGCCGTGCGCGACCAAAGATCACTTAACCACGACGATCAACGGCGCGCTGCATCCGTATATCGCCATTGCGCCCGGCGAACGGCAGTTCTTCCGCGTGGTCAATGCAACGGGCCATAAGACGCTCGCGCTCAACGTTCCCGGTGAAACGTTGCAACTGGTTGCAACGGATGGTTTCGCGCTCGATAGCTATCCCGGCACGCCGGTCAGCGAAACACAACGCGTCATCGTGGTGCCTCCGGCGGCTCGCGCGGAGTTCGTGGTGACGGGTCCGCGCGCCGGGCACGGCTCGCTGCGCACGCTTTGTTACCATACTGGTCCCAACGGCGATCCAGATCCCGAAATGTTGCTGGCATGGTTGAAATCGCCGCCGAACGCGCGCCGCCTCGCCGGTAACCCGGCGCCCATTGCAGCGGGTGCGCCGCTGCCGCGCAACGTGTACACGACGCACTTGCCGCCGCCCTCGGTAAAGCGCCTCGTCGTATTCAGCGAGGACTCAAAGCCGCGCTTTTACATCAACGGCAAAACGTTCAAGGCGAATGCGAAGCCGATGTTCGTCGTCCACGTTGGTACGACCGAAGAATGGCACATCGAGAACGTCACGCAAGAGATTCACGATTTCCACATCCATCAGATTCACTTCGTGGTCGAACGTATCGACGGTGTCCCGGTTCGGCATCCGTACTGGGCCGACAGCGTCGTGGTGCCGCATAGCCGTCTCGTCAGCGGCAAAGCCGTTCCCGGTTCGCTGACGTTGCTGATGGATTTCCGCGATCCGGTCATCCGAGGCGAGTTCGTCTTTCACTGCCACATCCTCGATCACGAAGATAAAGGGATGATGGCGAAGATCGAAGCGATTTAGCGCGGCTCGGTTCGGTTGACACCGCTCGGACGTTCGTCGCAGCGCATCCGGCGCTGCTCCTACTCGCGCGTTTTTCGCGCCGGGCGCCATCCGTGGCTGGCGCGAAAAATCGCGACGCCTCGCTCGTGTGAACCGAACCGAGGCTTATATTAGTTTGACGAGGTAGGTTAAGTCGCTCGAAGCTTTTCGTCGATCGCGCGGATGCCGTCGGGCGGACCGGCGACGACGATCTCGTCACCGGCGAGAAACGGCGTTTGCGGCGACGGACGAAACTGCATGGAGCCATCGCGCTTGACGGCTAATACGATGACTCTGCTCTTTTCGTCGACGAGATCGCTGACATTGCGCCCCGGCCACGGCGATTCGGCAGCAATCTGAAAATCTTCCAAAACGAGTTCGCTGTTGTCGCCGAAGAGCACCGTATCGACGAACTCCACGGCCGTGGGACGCATCGCCAAGCTGGCCATGCGGCTTCCGCCGATTGCGTAGGGCGAGATAATGCGGCTGGCGCCGGCCAAACGTAGCTTCGATTCCGCGTCGCGGCGATTTGCGCGCGCAACGATGAAGAGGTTTGGATTCAGCACGCGCGCCGAAAGCGTGACGTAGATGTTCGTCTCGTCGGTGTCCACCGCAGCAATGAGGCCCGCTGCGCGCTGAACGCCCGCAGCTTCGAGCGTCGATGCTTCTGCAGCGTCTCCTTCGATCGTCGTGTAGCCTTCGGCGGCGGCCCGTTGCAGTGAGTCCGGGTTGATGTCGATGATCACGAAGTCGTGGCGCTTACGCGTGAAAATCCGCGCGATTTCGCTGCCGACGCGCCCGAAACCGCAGAGAATGAAGTGTTGGTCCATCTTCATTACGCGCCGGCGATGCTGTCGTTGAGCGACGGCACTGCCCAGGCGGCCTTCCAAAGTAAAGCTCAAGAGTTGTAAGAGCGTGTAGGTCAAGACGCCGAAGCCGACGGCAACGACGGCAATGGTCCAGCATTTCCCGCCGGCGTTCATGGGTTGCGGTTCTCCGCCGCCGATCGTCGTGATGGTGGTGATCGTCATGTAGAAGGCATCGAACCACGACCAGCCTTCGATCGCGACGTAACCCAGCGTCCCGACCGCGATGACGGCGATCAGCAAAGCGATCGAGAGCCGGAGCGTGCGCGAGAGGCGCGGCGTTTCGGGCAAGGCCAGCGCTTCCTTCATGCGGCGGCGCAGCTCCTGTTCTGGAGTTCGGTCGCGCCCTGCGTCGAAGCCCAGCGCGATGCGCGTTTTTCTGACCGGCGCGACGGGCTTCGTCGGCTCACACGTCCTCACCGAACTTTTGAAGGACGGTTATGACGTGCGCGCCGTAACGCGTTCGCCGGCCTTGGTAAACGGCGTGCAATGGGTCCATGGAGACCTGCGCGACGTCGGCGGCTTCGCGCACGCGTTACGAGGATGCCATTACCTCATCCATTGCGCCGCACTCTACACGTTCGCACCGAGCCGTCGCGCTGAGATAGTCGCCGTCAACGTCGCCGGCACGGAAAGCCTGTTAGCGGCCGCGCACCTCGCGGGGATCGAACGCGTCGTGTTGACGTCGAGTTCGGCGACGCTCGGCCACGCAGAAGGTGCGTACCATCGCTCGAAACTCGATCAGGAACGCGTCGCGTTTGCCGCGCGTCCCGGCGTCATCGCCCTGTTGCCGACGGCACCAGTGGGCGCGGGCGATCGCAAACCGACGCCGACCGGCAGACTCGTGCGCGATTTCGCGCGAGGAAAAATCGTCGCGCGCGCGCCCGGCAACGGCGGCATGAACGTGGTTGCGGTGAAAGACGTCGCCCGGGCGCACGTCTCCGCCCTGACACGTGGCCGCGCCGGCGAGCGCTACGTGTTGGGGGGCGAGAACTTGACGATGGACGAGATTTGGCAACTCCTTGCCGAGATAACCGGACGGAAGATGCCGTCGTGGCGCGCTCCGTACGCGCTTGCCTTTGCCGCGGGCGCGTTCGACGAACTGCGCAGCCGCCTGAGCGGCGCGGAGCCGACGGTACCGCTCGAAGGCGTTCGGCTCTCGCGCGTACGCATGTATGCCGATTCGTCTAAAGCCCGCGCGGAGTTGGGATTTGCGCCGTCAGATGTGAAGACGGCGCTCGCAAGCGCCGTCCGATGGTTTCGAGATAACGGGATGGCGTAGCGCTACTTCGCGAGAAACGGCTTGCCCTCGTGCGCCACGAGGAGATCGTGCATGTCGTTGGCGTGCTCCTCCTCTTGCGCGAGGATGCCTTCGAGCATGACGCGCGTCGTGGGATCTTTTTCGCCAAAAAAACGCACGAGTTCGCGGTAATGTTCGACCGCGATCCGTTCGGCAACGAGATTCTCCTTGATCATGTCCACGAGCAGTTCGGCATGACCGTACTCAGTCGCGGAGCGGGTCTGCAAACCGTCGGGACTCAGATTCGGCGTGCCGCCGAGCTGATTGATGCGCTCGGCGATCTTTTCCATGTGCTCTTGCTCCTCGCGCGCGTGCTCGGCAAACTCGGCTTTCACGCTCTCGCTATCGATGCCGACGGCAGCGATGTTGTGCATCGTGTAGCGCAACACGCAGACGATCTCGGTGGCCAGAGCGGTCTGCAGCAACTCGATGGCTTGCGATGCGTCGCCGCCGTAGTTCTGGGTGACCGCACCGCGTTGGATCTGTTCGCGCGCGCGGCGGCGCAGTTCGGTAATATCGGAAAGAAACGGCTGGCTGTTGGCAGTCATGGGAACCCCTTTCATTCGCAGTTATTTCGCGTTCGGTGGTTCGTCAAACGACGCAGGGCGAAAGAAACCCTCCGCCTGCCGGGAATGGGTTCCGCATGGTGTTCATTGCGGCCACCGCGCTCGAGTATCGCGCGCTGCGTCGTGCGATGCCGGCGGCGCGCATCGTGAAGACGGGCGTCGGGCTCTCGCGTCTGCGGGAAATGCTCGGCGAATGCGTCGTGAGTTGCGGACTGGCCGGAGGCCTGCGCGGCGATCTGCCGACGGGCACCGTGCTGATTCCTCGACAGGTGCGTCGGCCTGACGGCGCGACGCTCTTCTGTGATGAAGAGCTGGTCGAACGGTTCGCGCAAGCTGCGCGCTCGCTGCGCATTGAACCCGTTCACGATGCGCTCGTGACGGCGCCGTCAATCGTGAGCGGCATGGAACGTGCCCAATGGGTAGAGTGTGGATATGCTGGCGTGGACATGGAAACCGGCAGGGTGCGAGCTTCTCGCGTGGCGGCGGTACGCGTGATTCTCGATACCCCCCTGCACGAATTGTCGCCGGCATGGAGCAATCCCATGCGCGCCCTGATGAATCCGCGGAACTGGCCGCAGGCGGCGTGGCTCTCGCGTGAGGCGCCCAAAGCCGCCGAGCGCTGCGCGCGCATCGTCGCTGCCGCGCAGGGCATCCAGGCGAATTTTCGTATTACGGGCCAATGATTATCGAGCGCATCGACTCCCCAGCAGACGTTAAGCGTTTGCCGCGTGAAGAGATCGACGTACTCGCGAGCGAGATCCGCGAACTGCTCGTGAGTACGTGCGCCGTCAACGGCGGCCACCTCGCTCCCAACCTCGGCGTGGTCGAGTTGACGCTCGCGCTGCATCGCATTCTGGATCTGCCCGGCGATAAGCTCGTCTGGGACGTCAGCCATCAAACCTACGTGCACAAAATTTTGACAGGCCGCCGCGAGCGTTTCGGCACCATTCGCAAAGGCGGCGGCATCTCGGGCTTTGCCATGCGCAGTGAGTCGCCGTATGACCCGTTCGGCGCCGGGCACGCGAGCACTGCGGTGGCGGCGGCGCTCGGGATGGCGCTCGCCCGCGATCTTGCGGGCGGCAAAGAAACGGTGGTTGCGGTGCTGGGTGACGGCGCGCTCACCGGGGGCTTGGCATACGAGGCGCTCAACAACGCCGGCGCGCTGAAAACGCCGTTCATCGTCATTCTCAACGATAACGAAATGTCGATCGCGCCCAACGTCGGTTCCATCGCGGCGTATCTCTCGATGCTGCGGACGAAGCCGTTCGCGAACTTTATGCGGCGCGCCGGAAAAAAGGTGCTCAAACGCATTCCGTACGGATCGGCGGCGAAGCGCGCCATTGAAGGCGCGGAGATCGGCGCAATGCACTTCATCCATCCGGCGGAGAAGACGGCGGTTATCTTTGAGGAACTCGGCTTCCGTTACATCGGTCCGGTGGACGGCCACAACTACGACGTTCTCGTAGATGCCTTGCAGACGGCGAAAGATTTCGAAGGTCCGGTGCTCTTGCACGTGCGCACGATCAAAGGCAAAGGTTATCCGCCGGCGGAGCGCGATGCGCGCACGTTTCACGGCGTGGGCGCCAATGCGTTCGAGCCCAGCGACGGCAGCAAGAAGGCCGCGGGCGGACGGCCGAAGTTTCAAGATGCGTTCGGCGATGCGATGATCGCTGTGGCGGAAAAGGATCCCCGCGTCGTCGGCATCACCGCAGCGATGCCCGACGGCACGGGACTGGCAAAGTTCGGCAAGCGCTTTCCCGAGCGGTATTTCGACGTCGGCATCGCCGAAGCGCACGCGGTCTGCTTTGCGGCCGGTTTGGCGACGACGGGATACCGGCCCGTCTGCGCGATCTATTCCACCTTCTTGCAGCGCGCGTACGATCAGATCGTTCACGACGTCGTCGTGCAGCATCTGCCGGTGGTCTTTTGCATGGATCGCGCGGGATTCGTGGGCGACGACGGACCGACGCACATGGGACTCTACGACATCGCTTATCTGCGCACGCTACCCAACATGACGTTGATGGCACCGCGCAACGAAGCGGAACTTCTCCCCATGCTCGAGCACGCGCTCTCGTTAGACGCGCCGGTCGGCATTCGCTATCCGCGTGGCTCGACGACCGGGCGGCACGACGAACCGCTCGCACCGCTCAAGCACGGCAAGGCCGAAGTGTTGCGCCGCGGCAGCGGCGTCGCGATCCTCGCCTACGGTACGACCGTGGATATTGCGCTCGACGCGGTCATGGAAGGCGTCACCGTCGTTAATGCGCGTTTCGCGAAACCGCTCGACGAGGCGCTGATCTTAGAGTTGGCGCTCGATCACACCCACGTCATCACGCTCGAAGAGCATTCGCTCGCGGGCGGCTTCGGATCGGCGGTTGCCGAGTTTGTCTCGGACCGCGGGCTTGGTCTGCGCGTCGAACGCATGGGCGTCGCCAACGTTCTCGTGCAGCACGACTCACAAGACAAGCAGCGCGCACTTTTCGGCCTGACCGCCGACGCCTTGTCGGCCCGCGTAGCCCATATCCGGCAATCGGGCGGCAATGGTGCTGCGAAGGTCGCCGAGCCTCAGCACTCAAGTGCGTAACGGCGCTAGTACGGCCGCCCTTGCGGTGAGGCAGGGCTGAGCGCAACGCCCGCGTAGCCGCCGCCGCTGACGGTCATCGCGTGCTTCGCCTGCTTGTCCGGGCCTGGATACTTGTACTGTTGAAGCTGGCCGCTGCTCAAGCTCGGGTTTTCAACCCAGGCGTTTTTCTCATGCTTGTCGAGCGCGATCCCATACGCGCCAGGCGTTCCGGTGGCAAACGTCTTCGTCATCGTCGTCGAGCCAGGCTCGAAATCGCCGCACCCGGCCGCTTGATCGCACACGAGGAGCGCGCCATTCTTGGTGGTCTGAATGCCGGCCGGATATTGCAGCGCGATGCTGAGGTCTTGGGCCGAACCCGAGCCGTGCGTCCACTCGAGGATTCCGCCGCCTGCATAACCTTTCGAGTACGTGACGTAGAGATTGCCCGCGTGGTCGAGCGCGTCGCTGAATGCATACGCCATGTTGGGGTCCGTCAGCGTGCTCGTCGGCGTCGTGCTGCCGTCGGCATAAACCGCCACATCTGCGGGACTGCCGCTTTCGCAGTTGCTGCCCGTAAAGAAGTTCGCCACGTAGACCGTTCCGGTCTTGTTGTCGACGGCAACGCCGCTGGGGAACGCGTTGGGATCGCTCAAGGTTTTTACCGGCGTCGAGGTGCCCGGCGCGAACTCCAAAACGCTCTGAAACACGGTGCGGCAGTTGCCCTGCATCGCCACCCACAGATTCCGTTTACTATCGACGAAGATTCCTTGCGGATTGAGCAGTCCGGTGATCTGACCGCACGGCGTTCCGCCGTTGCCCTTTTGATTGTAAATATATACCGAGTTGTTGTACGAGGTGACGTAGACGACCGTCTTGCTGCAACCCGACGCGTCCATCCGCGCCTGTTCGAAACCGCCGGCGCTCGCAACGCCGGCCGAAGCGGGCAAGCCGGATTGGCTGGTCCCGCTGCAAGCAGCTAGGGAGCAAGCGGCTATCAACGACGCCGCAACGCAAGGAAGGAAAGGACGCAGCAAACCGCATCGCATCATTGAGACACCTCCGATGCCAGGTGCGCCACCGGCCGCCGCCAACCCTACAACCGCCCGGCAGCTATTGCTACTTTGGTAAGGGGGCAGGGGATTATATAGATGACAAACAACCCTGCTGAAGAACGGTTCCCTGGTGACAGGGCGACCGAGCCACCGTGGAAGCAGCCGCCAGATCTCCGCGCTCTAGCGGCGGATTATCTCAAGGACCCGGGGCCAAAGGCTGGTCGCGCTCTTGCCCAAGGATTATGTCGAGAAGAGGCTCTGTCTCTTCTGTGCGGCCAGATTGGGCCAGGGCTATTACCCAGAGTGCCCTCGCTATGCTCCGAAGGGACTTGCCAATGTCAGCCGCCGCATCGTACTTCCACCGCTCGGGGTGGCCTTCGCCAGGTATCTCAGCCATGCTATTCCTCCGCGTGCTATTCTATAAGTGATAATGCCGAAGGAACCCCTCAAGCTGATGCCGCTGGACGACCTGAAGAAGGTGGTCGCGCAGATCGCCAAACTCCCGAAAGAAGCGGTCGAGGGCGTGATGCCCAAGGCGAAACCCAAAAAGGCGAAGCACAAAGCGAAGAACGCCTAGGTAAACTCCCCGAGAATGTCCTCGGTCACGTTAACCGATTGGACCAAAACGTCAAGTACGGGGATGGTTTCCTCTCCGATAGCTACGTAGAAGCTAAAGTCGGCATTGAGTTTCACGTCAGGGTTTGGCCCAGTGGGAATGACCGGCAATCGCGTTACTTCGTCGCCCAGCTTCAACGCTCTAGCCCCCAAGATATACGGGATTTCAACGTGACCGTCGATGACGCGCCACTTGCAATGTATAAGTTCAATCGGAGCTTTTTCTCCTGGCTCGCCTATTCCGGTAAGTTGGAGCGCATGAGGGGCCATGTACGTCATGTGGATGGACCTGTGTTTGTCGATGTTTTGCAATCCGGATTTCCCGCACAGGACTCCGAGGGGAGCAATACTCCAAAGCGGATTAGTATTTGTGAACGGCTGGAACTTTGCGAGCTTATCGGCATCCGCTGCGAGCATGTGTTTCCGGTTGATATGCGTACGCCATGCTTCCGGTGTCAAAGCGATTGGGAACTGAATCAACTTAATAATGTCAAAGTCAGTGGGTTCAACGCCATCGAATTTCCGTATCGCCAACTGCCAAGCCAAGTGATCGAGGGCGCACCTCAAGTTGTACGCAGCATCTCCAAAGATCAGGCTCCAGTCATTTGGGACCTCCTCCATCTTTGTGATGCGAATGACGATGGAATTGTCTTCAGGGTCGAAGTGAAACCCAAGCGTGATGTTTTTGTTATTACCCAGTCTGTCTCTCATCTTTTGCCAAAGCGTATCGACGTGGCATTTAGCGCGTTTGAACTTGAGCCATGCGCTAGTGAGGTCTAGTGTATACGGTGCCAAGCCTAGCTCTTAGCGATTAACTCTTTGTATGTCAGTCGCTTTCCATCTGCGCCCTTAACCGCCTTGATGAATCGCGGACCATCCTCGTTCTCGCGCTCGTTATACCGGAAGATTTCCTCTTCGATATACTTGGCAAGGTGCTTGGCGTCCACCGAGATATAGGTGCCGGCGATCATACGCTTCAGGACCGACCAAAAGTTTTCGATGGTGTTCGTATGAACCTCGCCACGAACATACTCGTCTAGCGAATGGTTCACGGCCTCATGCCGAAGGAAAAACTCGTTAGCGTCCTTGTAGGTTGGCGCGGCATCGGTAAAGAGAGTCGCGTCATGGTGAACCTGAGCCCGTATGCGCGGCATGATCTCGCGCGACGTAGGGGCCGGGAGAACGTAGGCGCGAACGCGGCCGCCGCGTTCCACCATGCCGAGAACAGCCGTCTTGTTCGTGTACCGCTGCGACGCCAGGGAACGGTCTTTGCGAATCCGCTTGGGCTTGCTCTCATACGAGCCCCCGATATAAGTCTCATCGGCCTCGATGATGCCGCGAAGCTGCTCGAACGAATCGTTGGCGAGCATCGTGCGAATACGATGGAGCATAAACCAGGCCGTCTTTTGGGTTACTCCGAGGGCCCGTGCGATCTCGCACGACGAGATGCCGTTACGGTTGCTGGAGATGAGCCAGATCGCGGGAAGCCATTTATCGAAGCCAATGGGGGAATCCTCAAATACGGTTCCGACTTTTGCCGTAAACTGCCGTTTGCAGTCCGAGCAATGCCAGCGGCGATACTTGGGAAGCCCGTGAACGACGGCATTGCCGCAACGCGGGCACGCCACGCCGTTCGGCCAGCGCATGGCGACCCAGAAGTCGTGCGCTACCTGCGGGTCCGCGAACTTGCGAGCCGCTTCGAGCATCGTTTCCGGCACCTTGGTTTGCATACTAATATCGTAGCCGGAAACGTAGTGTTTGTCAAGTATATAATCCCCAGGGGGCAGGGTTCCTTGACGCTCCCAGCGACGGGTGTTAAACTCGTGGCCTATGCCCCGGGGCGCATGAGTCGCCACAACAGAAAGGGCGAGACACCTCCAATAGATGGAGCCCGTGTTTCGTCTTTTTGCGTTGCCCTGCGACGTGTTCCCTCGGCGGCCTGCGGCAGTAACGTTAACCAATAAGAAAGAGAGTAATGGCGAAGACGACGGCTCCGAAGTCACCAGCGAAAAGCGGCGACACCAAGGGCAGGTCGCGACGCACGTCTGCGTCGACCAAATCCGCCGCCAATGGCGACGGCAATGCAAAGGTCATGCCTTCAACGTTCCCCATGCCGACCGGCGCATTTACGGTCGAGCAGCGGCCCGAACCCGGCCCAAAGCGTGAGCGTTTTACCTTTGCGAAGATTCCGCACGTCCTGGAAGTTCCCAATCTCATCGAGCTACAGAAAGCCGGCTTCAATTGGTTCAAGACCGAAGGTCTGGCCGAAGCCTTCGCTTCGATCTCTCCGATCAAAGACTTCACCGGCAACCTGATCCTCGAGTTCGGCGAACACTCGCTCGGCGAGCCCAAGTATTCAATTGAAGAGTGCCGCGAGCGCGACATGACGTACAGCGCGCCGCTGCGCGTGCGCGTGCGCTTGATCACCGCGGAGTCCGGCGAAATCAAAGGTATTCCGGACCAAGAGATTTTCATGGGCGATTTCCCGCTCATGACGGACAAGGGTACCTTCATGATCAACGGCGCCGAGCGCGTGATCGTGAGCCAACTCGTGCGCTCGCCTGGTGTGTACTACAGCCAAGACGTGGACACCAACTCGCGTCCGACGTACAACGCGACGATCATTCCGAATCGCGGCGCGTGGATCGAGTTCGAAACCGACAACGGCACGAAGAACGACGAGACCGAGGGAACGATCGGCGTTCGCATCGACAAGAACCGCAAGATCTACGTTTCGACGTTTATCCGCGCGCTCTCGCGTCCGGATCTCGGTTTGAACTGGGAAACCGACGACGCGATCCTCGCGTTGTTCGACGGCAGCCCGTTGGTCCGTAACTCGATCGAAAAGGATCGCGATATCAAGACGCGCGAGGACGCGCTCAAGGAAATCTACAAGAAGCTGCGCCCGGGCGAACCCGAAAATGCCGAAAACGCCGAAAAGCTGCTCGAATCGCTGTTCTTCGACGAGAAGCGCTACGATTTGGCCGGCGTCGGACGGTACAAGCTCAACGGCAAGTTCCACTACCGCATCGAAAATCCGGACGTCGACGCGCGCCTGGCCGATCCGTACGTCGTCATCGACGAGTACGCCGATGTGGGGTTGCGGATGCCGGAGATCGGCGCCAAGTGCCTGAGCCGTGCCGATATGGTCGCGGTGATTCGCCGTCTCATCAAAGTGGCCACCGGCGTCATTCCGAAAGACGACATCGACCATCTTGGCAACCGGCGCGTCCGCTCGGTCGGCGAGCTGTTGCAGAATCAGTTCCGCGTCGGCCTGCTGCGCTTGGAGCGCGTCGTGCGCGAGCGCATGACCGTCCAAGATATCGAAACGGTGACGCCGCAGGCGCTCATCAATATTCGTCCGGTCGTTGCGGCGATCAAAGAGTTCTTCGGATCCTCGCAGCTTTCGCAGTTCATGGATCAGACCAACTCGTTGGCCGAACTCACGCACAAACGCCGCTTGTCCGCGCTTGGCCCGGGCGGTCTTTCCCGCGAACGGGCCGGCTTTGAAGTCCGCGACGTTCACCATTCGCATTACGGCCGCATCTGTCCGATCGAAACGCCGGAAGGTCCGAACATCGGTTTGATCGGTTCGCTTGCGACGTACGCCCGCGTCAATCGGTTCGGCTTCATCGAAACGCCGTATCGCGTCGTACGCGACGGCATCGTAACCGACGAGATCGTGTACCTGACCGCCGATCGTGAAGACGAATACATCATCGCCCAGGCCAATACGCCCTTTGACGATACGAGCGGCAGAATCACCTCCGAATCGGTCGTCTGCCGCTACGCCGAAGAGTACATCGAAGAACCGGCCGCGCGCGTGCAGCTCATGGACGTTTCGCCCAAGCAAATCGTCTCCGTTGCCACGGCATTGATTCCGTTCCTCGAGCACGACGACGCAAACCGCGCGCTCATGGGGGCTAACATGCAGCGACAGGCCGTGCCGTTGTTGCGCCCCGACGCACCCATCGTCGGCACCGGTATGGAATATCGTGCGGCCAAGGACTCTGGAAGCCTGCTGGTTGCCGACGAGGCAGGCGACGTTACCGCGGTGGACGCCAAAGGCGTCACGGTCAAGAATGCCGACGGCGTCGAAAAGACGTACGACCTGCTCAAGTTCGTGCGTAGCAATGCCGGCACGTGCATCAACCAGCGGCCGATCGTTGCGGTCGGCGATCGCGTTGAAACCGGACAAGTCATCGTGGACGGCCCTTCCTCGGATCAAGGGGAACTGGCGCTCGGACAAAACGTCCTCGTCGCGTTCATGCCGTGGGAAGGCTACAACTACGAAGACGCCATTCTCATCAGCGAGCGCATGGTCAAGGAAGACCGCTTTACCTCGATTCATATCGAAGAGTACGAGTGCGAAGCGCGCGACACGAAACTCGGGCCCGAAGAGATCACGCGCGATATTCCCAACGTCGGTGAAGACGCGCTCAAAGACCTCGACGAGCGCGGCATTATCCGCGTCGGCGCGGAAGTGCGTCCCGAAGATATCCTCGTCGGTAAGGTGACCCCCAAGGGCGAGACCGAACTCACCGCCGAGGAACGGCTGCTCCGCGCGATCTTCGGTGAGAAATCGCGCGAGGTGCGCGACACGAGCCTGAAAGTTCCGCACGGCGAGAAGGGCAAGATCATCGACGTCAAGGTCTTCTCGCGCGAGAACGGCGACGAGCTGTCGCCGGGCGTCAATCATCTCGTGCGCGTCTACGTCGCGCAGAAGCGTAAGATTCTGCAAGGCGACAAGATGGCGGGACGTCACGGGAACAAAGGCGTCATCGCGAAGGTGCTGCCGGAAATGGACATGCCGTATATGGAAGACGGCACGCCGGTCGACATCGTGCTCAATCCGCTGGGCGTACCGTCGCGTATGAACCTCGGACAGATCATGGAGACGCATCTCGGTTGGGCGGCGCGCATGCTCGGCATGAGCGTAGCGACCCCCGTCTTCGACGGCGCGCACGCCGAGGACATCGCCGAATGGCTGCAAGATGCGGGTCTGCCCGCCGACGGCAAGACGTGGTTGCGCGACGGCCGTAACGGCGAGCGCTTCTCACGACCGATTGCCGTTGGTTTGATCTACATGCTCAAACTCGCGCACTTGGTCGACGACAAGATCCACGCTCGTTCGACGGGACCATACTCGATGATCACGCAGCAACCGTTGGGCGGGAAAGCCCAGTTCGGCGGCCAGCGCTTCGGCGAGATGGAAGTCTGGGCGCTGGAAGCCTATGGTGCGGCGTACACGCTGCAAGAGCTGCTGACGGTGAAATCCGACGACGTCGTTGGACGCGTGAAGACGTACGAAGCGATCGTCAAAGGCGAAAACGTCATGGAACCGGGCGTACCCGAATCGTTCAAGGTGCTTATCAAGGAGCTTCAGTCGTTGGCGCTCGACGTCAAAGTTCTCACGGAGAACCGCGAAGAGGTCGAGATCAAGACGCCCGAAGACGAGATGGGCGAGAGCGAGCGACGCGAGTACGGCCTGTTGATGGGCGACGAACAGCCCGTGGTTTCGCAGACGGTGGTGGCGACGCGTGAAGCCGTTGCCGAGGCGCCCGAACAGGTCGAGGCTGCGCCCGAGGAAGAGGAAGAGGAAGAGATCGACGACAGCAAGCCGCTCGACGCGACTGCGCCGCTTCCCACACCGCCGGCTCCTCCGCGCGGAAACGCGATCGAAGCCGAAGAGGTCTTCGAGGACGAAGAAAAAGAGGAGCCCGAGGAAGAGATCGAGGGCGCGCAGGGCTACGAACTCGAGGAAGAAGACGACGAATCTTCATACGAGGAAGATAAACCGTCGTACGAGCACGAGGACGAAGAGACGCCGTTCAACGAGAACGCGGGTAATCAGGAAGAGGAGTTCTAATTATAGCCTAGGGGTATGCCGGGCTCGCTTTTTCTTGAGTTAATCGCTCGCCCGGCATACCCACTAGTCTTAACTCGTCTTCCTGAATGATAAAAAGGGCTTCGCAGATGCGAGGCCCTTTCTCTTTTCAGATAAACCGATCTCGTTTCGTGCGGTCGATGAGAGTTACGTGAGTGGCATTGCTCGAGCCAATCATTCGTAGTCGGGCGCGAAGTAATCGCTGTCGAACCTATGCCCGATGAAGAACTGCGCCGGATGCGGGGCGGAGATCTTTATGAAGGGCCGAGGGTTTTGCGCGAAATCGAAGCAGTCCGCCGCCGGTGACTTCGCTCGCGTATCGGCCGCTGCCATCTGCGGCAAACCGTAGAGATCTTCGGCAAACCGCAGAACGCTCGCGGTCTCGTAGTGGGCGTGCGCGACGTAGCGCTTCTTGGCGTACGGTGAGATCACTAACAGCGGCACGCGGAACCCGAGACCGTCATAATCTTGGTATTTGGGCGCGACGTGGTCGTACCAACCGCCCCAATCGTCCCACTGCACGAAGATTGCGGTGGAATCCCAAAACTTGCTCGCACCGACGGTGTTCACCAGAGCGGAGACCCACGATGGTCCGTATCCGCCACCGCATTCCAGGTGGTCTGACTCCGCGCACTCCGGCGTAATCCACGTGAAGTTAGCAAGCTTGCCTTGACGCACGTCGGTGATGAACTGCCAGTTCGGCGATATGACGTCGTTTTTCCAATCGGGTCCTTTGAAGATGTGCTGGATCGCCTGATACGCCGACCAGGTCCCGCCGTTGCCGCCGCGATCGTTGCCATAGCGAGCGGCGTAAAACCGCCACGAAAGGCCGGCCTTATCCAACTCGTCGCCGAGCGTCGTGTAGTCGAAACAGGCGCGCTGCGTTGGTCCGTAGAGACTGCGCGTCTGCGTTATCGTTCCGACCACGTCGTACGAGCCTCCGCCGCAACCCCAGATGAGGGAGTCCGGAAGATCGACGCTCGACTGCGCTTGTGCCGCAATGACGTATTGATGCGCGACGAAACTCTCGTCGAGCTGCGATTGAAACATGCGGTCGGCGACGACCCACTCGCGCGCCATGTCAAAGTACGGTTTGGATTCCGCATGCGGAACGTACGCATATTGCGGATTGCTTGGGCCGCCGTACGACTCTTCGTTGTTGAAACCGTTCATTTTGCAGTTCGTGCCGGGCACGCTTCCGGTCCCGTTACAGGCGGCGAACATCGCATACGCGGAGTGATCGATCTCGTACACGGTTTCAAGGCTAACCGGTTGCAACGTGACGGTTTGCCCGTTCGACGTCGGCCCTTTGGAGACGGTGTCGGCGCCAGGATACCCTTGGAACAGGTTGTCGAAGCTGCGATTCTCTTGCACGATGTAGATGACGTGGGTGATCTTCCCGGCGCCCGACGTGCTGAGCGCGCGCAGACTCGAGGTTGCGCGCATGTAGGGTATGCCGGGCGACGCGTTCGACGCGCACGCCGCCATTACAAGCACGGAAAAGAAGGCCGCAAAGCGTTTCATCACGCTCGGGCCTTAGGCGTCGCCGCTCGCGACCCTGCGTTGGTGTTACGGCTGGAAGCGAATACCGAGGTCAAAGGTGCGTGGCGCGGCGTAGTGATTACCCTGAGCGTTGAGCAGCGTGACGAAGTAGCGATCGTTCAGGAGGTTTTGGACGTCGAACACGATCGCCGTCTTTGGCGAGATGGCGATGCCGCGTTCCGCGTTGAAGATCGTGTGCGGCGTTTCCTTACAATAGCCGGGAGTGCCGGCTGGGCACACTGCCGACGACAGACCGCTGCCATACTCGGCGTCCGCGGAGAACCAGCCACCGCTGCGGTCGTCGAGAAGCAGACCGCTTGCGACGTTGTAGCGTTGCTCGTGGTCCGCGGGCGTAAAGCCGGTTGGCTGACCGAAGCACGGGGCGAGGAGTTGCGTTTCGCAGCCGCTATTGAGTGAAACGATGTGCGCGACCGAGAGATACGCGCGTCCTGCGAACGGCAGGGGACGCACGTAGTTCAGTGCTTCCTCCGAAATGCGGCCGAGCACGTAGTTGATGTCCTGGTGCAGCAACGTCAGACCTACCTGCGTGTCGTCGATGAGGTCGTTGGCATTTTTCTGCCAAACGCGCCAGCCGAGATCGCCGTTTCCGACCGGCATATGGCCGCCCAGTTCCAGCATCGTATCCCGCTCGGGCTTGAGATCGAACTGCGCCTGCGAACGCTGTAACGGCAAGTTCAAAAGATATGCCGCCGATGGACTAACGTTTTCAAACGAAAATGGTTCGAAAAACCGGCCGGCGTAGGCATAAACGTTCGCGCGTCGCCCGATGTAGCGCGTCACTTTGAGGCGAGGACCGAACGCGCCGAAACCTTGGCCGAACTGCGCCGATTTGAGCGTGAACAAATCGTAACGCATTCCGTAATCCGCTTGCCAGAGCGGATTGACCCGCCAGCTATCTTGCACGTAGGACGTGTAGGTGTTGCCGAGATTCGGCGTGTCGTCGGTAACGGTGAACGGAGCGTTCGGCGTCATGGGCGTCTCAATCGGCGACAGAAAGTTAGACGGTTGCAGGGTGATCGCGTAATACTTTAGCACGCGCGTCACATCGTAAGAGACGCCGGCGGCAACGGTGTGCGCGCCGACGGTCTGCGTGTAGTCGCCTTGCATCAGGTAGTCATTAGCGGTGCGACGATCGGCTAGCGAGTAGCCGCACATCAAAGGGAAGCCCAGTGGATTCTGCGGCGCTACGGTCAAAGCGTTCGCGCAATCCGTCGGCCGGCCGCCGTTTCCATAGGGCGGCGCTTCCACGTTAAGACGTTCGCCGTAGAGCCAGTCGTTGGACGGGTCGCCGAAGTCTGCGATTGACGACGTTTTGTATGCCGGACCGTAACTGAGCGTTGCGCCGTTGTTCAGCGTATGGTGAAACTGCACCGAAAGCAACGTATCGGCTTGCGTTTCATTATCGTCGGTATCGGCCGGCTCACCGTCGGCAACGTCGTTGGGGATTTGAAAGGTGCTGTGGCTGTTGAGCAGCGTGACGTTCGTGAAGTCGTTGCCGCCGGCGGGAATCGTGACGCGCGCAAGCTCGTCGAGCGAACTCATGGCGTTGTGCGGCGAGTTGAAGTTGGGCGGATCCAGGCCGCGGCTGGTGCTCAAGCCGCTCACGGCGACGTTGAAACCGCCGTCGCCGGCTAACGGAGCGTGATAACCAAGCGTTGTCTGCGCGTTCGTATACGAACCGGCGGAGAGATAGCCATCGAATCCGGCGGGGCCAATACCCGCGCGCGTGGCCATGTTGAAGACCGACCCGAACTTCAGGCCGTACTGCGCCGGATATGCGCCTTCGATCACGTCGACGAACGACAGGTCGTTCATGTCGATTTCAGCGCCGATATCGCGATTGAGCTCCTCCGGCAGCGGCACGCCGTCCAACACGTAGTCGATCACGCCGTGATCGCCATTGAGATGCACGACCCCATTTGCGCCGCGGGCCGCGCCCGGTACCTGAATCTCCATCTCGGAAAATTGTTAGCGTACGGCAGTCGGGTGAGGTCGGCGTCGTCGAAGATGACGTCGCTTCCGCTTCCGCTCGCGGACGAACTGCGCGTGACGACCGTATGGGCGATCTCGCCCAGCGGCGCCAGACGTAACGTCACGTCGGCGCCGTCGCTGCCCACGTCGACGCGAACGGTCGCGCGCAGGCCGCCCGATTGGGCGCGAACCTCATACGTCCCAACCGGGAAACCTGGAAAGGTGAAGCGGCCTCGCGCATCGCTCGTCGTGCGTGCGGTTCGGTCGTTGCCCGCAGCGGTCACGGTCGCGCCGGCGACCGCTGCATCCCCGTGCCGCACGCCGCCGCTCAAAAGCGCGGTCGCAATCACGGCAAAGCACAAGCCGGTGAACGGAAACATAACAAGAAATGATAATAGGTTATCATTATCAAATAGTCAAGTGGCGAACCGCGCAGCTGCAGGCAGGCCGCGGGGCGCCCTGAAGAGGAACGCCAATGAAGTCGAAGGTTATGCCGGTTAGTCGAAAGACGCGACAGCGCGAGGCGCTGCAAGCGGTACTCGAGCGCGCGGATCGCCCGCTGAGCGTCGCCGAGCTACTCGATGCGGCGGCTAAACGTATCGATGGTCTAGGCATTGCGACGGTCTATCGCAACGTGCGGTCATTGCTCGACGAAGGTTGGATTGTACCCGTCGAGATGCCAGGAGAATCGACGCGTTACGAACGCGCCGGCAAAGGGCACCACCATCACTTTCAGTGCGAGCGATGCGACCGCGTTTTCGATTTAAGCGGGTGTTTCGATAATTTGCGTAAGCTCGCGCCGCCGAAGTTTCGCGTTAAGGAACATGCGCTGACGCTCTATGGCGTCTGTGCGAACTGCGCTCGTTAACGGAGCTTCATCGAACCGGCGAGGCGTTGGCCGTGAAGCTGAAGAGCGTGCCGACGTTTTGCGCTCCACCGGCCGCCGTGGCACCGTACAGCGTCTGGTCTAAAACCGTTAACCCGGCGAACGGAAAACGTCCCTGACGTCGGAATCCAAACGAAAAGATGGGCGTCTCGGTTCCAGAGGCCGTGACCGTATACGCGGTTCCCCGTCCATACGTGCCGCCTGCGGTCGTCGTGCCGTAAAGAAGATTCCCGGAGACGGTGATGCCGGCGTAAGGGGCGGCGCCGTCCTTTCTGTTGCCTGCGAAGCTGTAGAGCACCCGTTCTTTTCCGGCCGCAGTGATTGTGTAGACCGTTCCTTTTCCGTTCGCGCCTCCTGCCACCGTTGTGCCGAAGAGCGTACCATGAAACGCGTATAGCGCCGACCGCGGATACGCGCCGTCATTTCCACCGGCGAAACTGTAGAGAACCTTCTCGGTGCCGGAGGTGGTGATGCTGAACACCGTACCTTTAGCGTGCGCGCCACCCGACGAGGTCGTGCCGTATAACGTGCCGTTCAGCACGGTCAACGCCGCGTACGGATGCATCCCATCGCCGCTGGTGCTGAAACTGTAGAGCCACGATTCTTTGCCGGAGGAGTCAATCGCGAAAACGGCCCCGCGATCGTTCTTTCCGCCTTTAAACGTCGTGCCGTAAAACGTGCCGTCGAGTGCGACCAGGCTGTCCATCGGATATTCGCCGTCGCCCTGATGACGCGCGAATTCATACAATACGCGCTCTTCACCGGAGGTGGTTAGGGAATAGATGATGCCGTGATTCGGTTTGCCGCCGCGAGTGGTCGTACCGTAGAACGTGCCGTTCTGCGCAATGATTCCGCCAAACGGTTGAGCGCCGTTGGTGCGATTACCGAAGCTGTAGAGAACCGTTTGCTTTCCCGCAGGGGTGAGACTATACAGGACGCCGTCGTTGAACGTGCCGCCTGAGTACGTGACACCGTACAGCGTGCCGTTGAGGACGACCGGCGCTGCCACCGGATCGCTGCCGTTGCTGCCGGTTAGCGTCACGAGCGTTCTGTACTTGAACGTGCGTGCAGTGAGATTGCCCTGCGGTTGCGATTGCGCGATGCTCGGTTGCAACGGCGCAGCAAAACCGCCGCACGCGCTCGTGCCGGCAAGGACCAGCCCGAGCAATGAAAAAAGAGCGCCGTTCGAGCGTATCACCGCGGCAGATTTAGACGAACGCTCGAACGGTGCCTATCTTACATCTTGACGTGGGCGATCGTGATTATCGTCTTGCCGCTCGAAGTGGTCAGCGTCACCGAGGTCTGATCTTGCCCCGCGTCGCCCAGCGTGAAGACTGCGCTGTCGATCGGTGAGGTCGTGTGCGACTTTTCGGAACCAGCAGGCATGTGCTGCTGATACCAGGCGTACACTTTATCGAACGAATCGGCGGTCGACATCACGGTGCCGGCGGCGCTTCCGCCGTTCATGCCGTTCGAGCTGCTGCCCGAGGCCTGCGTGTCGGCGGCGGGATATTTTGGAATCTCGGTCACGGCGGCGTCGCTCGACGAAGAGGCTCCCCCGCTATCGGTCGCTGCGGCGGTGGCCGTGGCGCTCGACTGATCGGACGAACTCGAGGACGATTTGCTCGCGCAAGCGGTGATGGCGAACGCGGCTAATAGTACAGCCAGCGAAAGGCCGAGAAGTCGCATAAAGAGGGCTCCTTCGTAACAGCGGAGGGTATGCTTGGGTAAGGTACTGACTATAGGAGCGTTTAGTCTGCTTCTCCTGCGCTCAAGACAGCAGGGCGAATAGCTCCTTGGTCCGCGGATCCCGAAGGTCGCAGGCGAGCTCTCCCAAAACCGTCGTAACCGAGGTCAACTCCACGCCGGCCGCACTCATACGCATGAGAGCCGCCCGTTCGCTGCGTTCCGACTTGCCGTTGCAGGCGTCGAGCACGACCTGGGTGCGGTAACCGCGCCGCAAACCGCTCAGAGCCGGACGTTGCACGGCGATTTCGGTCACGATGCCGGCGATCAGGAGCGTCGTACGGCCGGTACTCGTGAGAATGCTTGCAATCGTCGGGTCGTCCAGGGAGTCCGTGCCTTGGCGATCGTGCAGCGTTGTCCCTTCACCGAGCGCTTCGCGTAAGTCATGGGTAAGCTCCGGTTTACCGCGCATGCCTACGACGCTCACCACGATCGGCATACGAAAGATCTGCGCGGCTTTGGCAAGCCGCGCAGCGTTTTGATCGACGGTTCTCTTATCCGCGGTTTGGGCACCATCAGCGATCCCGTGCTGATGATCGACAAAGAGTACGGCAGCAATTTCACTCAAGGGCAACTCGCTGCGGTCAGGCATACGAAACGCTAATGCGTTGTCGTGCTGCTGGAACTCGAGCTTCCGCCTTGGCCTCCGCCGCCGGGCTGGGTGACAGTCGTACTATTCGTCGTGCTGTTGGTACTGGTTGCGGACCACGGATGCCAGTAGAACACCACCAGCAGAATGGCCGCGACGATGACGATCACGCCGATCAGCCAGGCCATTGAGTTGCTGCCGCTGTCGGTCACGATGACGTTTCGGTCTTCCGGCATGATAGTTACCTCCGAGCGCCTTCTTTCCCAGGATAGAGGGATATCAAGCATCGGTTCCGTCGGGAAAAAGAAGAGGGCCGCGCCCGCGCGCAGCCCTCTCAATCGCGATATGCGAGGTGTCTATTAAGTGCCGTAGCTGTGTACGCAGGACTCCGTCGCGTTGCTGTACATCGGTTGGCTCGTATAGGACTTTTTGCCGAACGGATCGTTCTGAATATTGATCCAGGCGCAAGCGTCGCCGATTTCACCGGCCTGATTGCTATACCAACCCGAGGGCGGGTTCGGATCGGTGACCGATTCGCCGTACTCGTGACCTTCGACGATGGTCACGCCTTCATCGGTGCCGGTTTCATCTTTCGGCGCGGTCGTGATGTTCGCGCCGCAGTTGCCTCCGGCATCGGGCATGTACGGTAGGTTGGTGTACGAGACCGAGATCGCTGCCTTGGTACGTCGCGCTGTGGTACGCACAGAAAGAGGTTCCGAAACCCTGGCTGCTGTGATCGTGCGGGGTTGCGACGATGTACGACGCATTGGCGTTGTAGCCGAAGTGCTTCACACCGGCGAGCGACTCTTGTGCCACTTGACCGTCGGTCGGACTCGTGGGAACGGCATCCGTTTCGTCATCCCAAACGCCGCCCAGTTGCTTCTTGGGGTTCGTGATGTACGTCGTCTTGCCGCTGATATCTTGGTAGTACTGCGTGTAGATGTTGTTGTGGCCGCTGCCGCCCATGACTTTCAGATATTTCTTGAGCAGTGCGCCTACCTTATCGGCATCGCCGTACTTCTTGTAACCCCACAGAATGAGGTACGTCGTGGGGCGCGGTCAGCACCGTGCCGCCGTTATAGTTGAACAGAATGCCCGAACGTCGCGGCATGCGCGCTCGAGCGCGTTCGCCATGTAATGGGGTGGTGGTAGGAAGATGTTGCCGGTGTGGATCCAGCCGGGGCCCTGGCCGCCCGTTTGGACGAGAGCAGATGCGGCCGGGCCGCCAGTGGGGGTCATCGCTCCATTTGAAGCGCAACCCGCCATGGCGAACGCCATCGCGCAGCCAACAATGACCGCGAGGCGCGAGTGCCTATACATACGCAAATCAAACCTCTTGAGAAGGCAGTAGCTAAAGTAGCTAGCAGGGGGTAATGGGAGAGGGCTTCCTCCTGCTATGGGACCTCCCCTGCGTCCCGTTCATCACCTTTTAAGGACGCCTTCCAACCCGGCACGTCCTCGCTTAGTTGGGAAATGCCTGCGGTGGCCAAAGCGGGCTGCGCTGAGCGTTATTTGCGCCGTTGACCAGCGCGCCTCCCAGTTCGACGTCGTGCGCGGTGACGTCGACGTCGACGCCGTTATTGCGCGCGGTCAGGGTGGTCACGATCGTTCCCCCATCGCCGTTGCGAGCCGTGACGCACAACGAACCGTTTGCGTTGGCGGCGACCGTTTCGCCGTTACCGAGCTGCAGCGTTTGTCCGGGAACGATCGCAAGGCTTTGCCCATTTGAAGTGATCGACGGTTCACCGTTCGCACCGAGCGTAACCGTTGTGGCGCCGCCATTGAGCGCGACCGTCGCCGAGCGGTTCCAGGTGACGCCTTTGCCGTTGGGGGGTGTCGTTTGCGTCGAGATCTGAAAGCCGCCCGGAAACGAGATGAGTTGAGGAGATCCGGTTGCGACGCCATGTTGCTCCACCGGTTGCCGTTGAACGAGAGATGCGGATCGCCGCGTACTCGCCCCATTCGCATTTTGAAAGAACCGCTCGTTACCGCAGCTCTGATAGCCCATGAGCGATTGCAACATCTGCATGAGCTGCGAGAGCATGCCGATGAGCGGTCCCAACATGCCGTAGGGTGACGGCGCGGCGCCGTCGGACGCCCAGGCGTGCGGCGAACCGCGCGATGGTATCCGAGGGCATCGGCGCCGTGCCGCTCAACGGCGATGCGTCTTCGGTCAGCGCTCCGTTCAATGGCGACAATCGTGCCGCTCGGAAAACGGACCTTCAAAAGGTTGAACGTACATCAAAATACCTCCATGGCAGAACGCGCCGCTCGTTCACGACGGACCGGCCGAGGCGGCAAGAGGCGCCGCGCAGGCCGGACAGGAAACGGAAACAGCGTCATGAGCGAAACGCAACGCACGTCCATCAATCGACTCGAAGAACGTCTTCAATCGCTCAAGGAGCGTCTTTGACGACGCTGCAACGCGCCGGCGAATCGCCGAGTTAGAGGAACGCACGCGCAGCGCAACGTTCTGGAACGACGCTGCAAACGGCGCAGCGAGTGATGCGCGATCTCGCCGAGCTGCGGGAAGGCGCCGACGCACTGGACGGCGCCGCGCACACGTTATCGGAGGCGCGTGAAATGCTCGCGCTCTTCGACGGAGATGCCGCCGCCGAAGACGGAGGCCGAGCAGCTCGATCGAGCCGCGCGGCAGGCTATCGAGGCGTTGGAGATGGGCGCCAGTTTCAGCGGCGAGTTCGATACGCACAATGCCATTGTCAGTCTCTTTGCGGGAGCGGGCGGCGTGGATGCTGCCGACTGGACGCAGATGCTCGCGCGCATGTATTTGCGTTGGGCCGAAGGCAAAGGGTTTGCGACGCAGATCGTGGATGAGTCGCCTGCCGAAGAGGCGGGACTCAAATCCATTACCTTTTTCGTACGGGGCCGCAATGCATACGGTTTGCTCGAAAGCGAACGCGGCGTGCATCGCTTGGTGCGGTTGTCGCCCTTCGATGCCGCGCACCGGCGCCACACCTCGTTCGCTGCCGTTGATATCATCCCCGAAGTGGAGGCCGGTGAGAGCGACGTGCAGATCGCACCGGAAGACCTGCGGATCGAAACCTTCAAATCCGGGGGCGCCGGGGGCCAATACGTCAATAAGACGGAGTCTGCCGTGCGCATCGTTCACGTTCCGACCGGCTTGATCGCCGCCTCCCAACAGGAACGGTCACAGGCGCAAAACCGCGAGGTCGCGATGAGCGTCTTGCGCGCGAAGCTCGCCGCGCGCGAGGTCGAACGACGCAACAAGAAACTGGAGGATCTGCGCGGCGAACGCCAAGCCAACGAATGGGGCTCGCAGATTCGTTCGTACGTTTTGCAGCCGTATCAACTAGTGAAAGATCATCGAACCGGCGAGGAGACCGGCAACGTCGGCGCCGTCCTCGACGGTGAGATCGATGCGTTTCTCTGGGCGTATCTCCAGCAGCGCAACGCGCACCACGTGACGTAGAGTCCGCGATGCGCGATCGTTTCCTCTGGATCGGTTGCGCCGTTTACGCGATTGTTTTCACGGGGCTCGGCACGCTCAAGTACTTCGTGCACCGCAACCTCATCGACTTTGGCATCTTCGTCCAAACCGCAGCGAGTGCGTTCGGTTGCTTCTGCAACTCAATTGAAGGCAGCCATTGGGCGTTTCATTTTTCGCCGATCCTGTACGTCCCCGGTGCGGTGCTGCCGTTCGCGCACTCGCCAATAACGTTGATCGTGCTGCAGGCGATCGCCGGAGCATTGCTAGCGCCGCCGATCTACGGACTGGTTCGCAGGCATGGTGGAACGGGGTGCGTGGCGCGCCGCACGGCGTTGCTGGTATGGCTCTATCCGCCGCTCGCCGGTTTGATCTTCGGTGATTTTCACGAAAACGGTTTCGCTCCGGCGGCCGTCGCGTGGACGCTCTTTGCGTTTGACTGTGGAACGATTACAGGCACGCTGATCGGTGCTGCCGTGGTTCTGGCGATCAAAGAAGATCAAGCCGTCTTCCTGGCGATCGGCGGCTTCTTGGGTGCGTGGTATTTCCGGGGAACGTCGCGAGGACGCGTCGCCGCGACGATTGCCGTTGCAAGTGCCGGCGTGCTCGTGCTCTTTTTCGGCGTGATTCAGCCGCACGCCGCCGCTTCGGCTACCGTTGCATGGCAGCCGCAACGTTTTTACGCTTGGACATCCGCGGATCTTGCGGCCTTGCCTTCCACGCTGACTTCTCGGTTGGGTTTCGTTCTCTTGGCATTTGCGCCGTTGCTATTCTTGCCGTTCGCTTCCTGGTGGATGCTGGTCGCCGCGCCGCCGCTTATTGAAGTCATGGCCTCCCGCCAGCCGACGACGTACACCGTCGGCACTCACTATGCGGGCGCCTGGATCGGTTACGTTCTGGTCGCGTTCGCTTTTGCGGTGACGCGGTTGGAGCCGTCGAAGGTGCAGAAGGTCTTGTCGATCTGCGTCGCGCTCTGCGCCGTAGAGTTCGCCGTTGCCGATCCCTTGCACCCCGGTATGAACCTGCACGGCATTGAAGCGCGCGACGCGCGATTGGAAGCGTTCCTGCACTCGTTGCCGCGCAATATCAGCGTCGCGACGCAAGAAGAAGCGTACACGCATCTTGCGTTGGACGACCCATACGCTCGTTTGCTGCCGGAGGATCGTTCGCGCACGACACTGGCGTGCTTTATCTTGATCGACGGAGATTTTCCGGAGTCGGCGCGCTTGCAGGAGTATGGTCCGCGTGTGCGATCGCTCGTCGCGCAACACCAGTACATTACCGTAGTCCGTAGTGGCAACGCCGTGCTGTATCGTCGCGCTGCGAGGTGCCGTTAGTCGCGTAAGTCCAGGACCGCCCGAGCCGCGATCGGCGGCCACTCGTTTCCTGCGCGAACGATGCGAGACGGTGAGGCCCACGGCGACCACCGCGCAACTTGCGCGTCGAAAGCGCGCTGCGGCGCAAAGACGGCGACCACCGGCGTGCCGATCATGCCGGCGAGGTGAATGGCGCCCGAATCGGGAGCAACCAGCACGCGCGCCGCCGCAACTGCCGATTTCCATTCGTGCATATGCTCGAAGTAGTCGATCTGGATGCCGGCGCTTTGCGCGATCCGTTGCGCATAAGCGGCTTCTTGCCGTGCGGCAATGACGCGCAACGGGCCGCCCCTTCTGAGCGCGGCGACGAGCGCTTCGACCTGCTCGTCGGCAACGTTCAGACGCGCCCATTTATCGGTAAGTTGCAGCGCAACGCGATCGTCGGGCGGCGGTTGCATAGCGAGAACGAGCGGACGAAGCGCTTCTGCATCGCGTGATGGTGCTGAATCCCCGGTCAACGGCGTAACTAGACGGAAGAGCGTCTCACATTCGTGTTCGTTGCCTTGTAAACGCGCGCTGCAATAGACGCGCTGTGTCAGCATCCTTCGGGTCCAGATCGCTTTGAACGGTTTCGTCCACGGGTCAGCAAAACCGATGCGCGCCCGTGGCCCTACGCTCGCCGCTAGCCGATAGCCCGCGGGGTCTTCGGTGGCGACGATCGCGTGCGTGTACGCGTTATCGCGCAGCCGTGCACCTAGCCGGTCGATTGCGGCAAGATCTTCCGGCTTCTTGGAGCGTAAAGCAAAATCGGCAACGATCGTGCGGCGCGCTGCCGCCGGCGCGAAAACGGCGGCATTACGGGTCGTCAGCACGAGATCGAACGGTGTTGCATGGCGGCGCAACGATGCAAGCGCGGGGGTGAGCGCCAATGCGTCGCCTATTGCGTCCAGGCGGATGACGAGCACGGACGGTGAAACCTCGGGCATGGCCGGTTCTTCGGATGCGTTGAACGTCGTGACCTTCGAGGAACTCGACGGTTACCGGACCGTTCATTCCTTCGGTTATATTTCGGGTGCCGCTTCCCGACCTCGCAATCGGTTGCGCGCAACCTTTCGTAGCCTTGGAATGCTGGTGGGATTGGCCGGATCGGAGTTTCTTAGCGATGCCGAGCAGTTGCGCGCGGAGGCACTCGATGCGCTTCGACGGCGCGCGCATTCGCTGGGAGCCGATGCCGTGATTGGTCTGCAGTTTCAGATCAGCGAAGACGGCGAAGGGTCGTGCAAGGTCGTCGCCTACGGCAAAGCGGTCGCGCTTGGGAAGTCACAGCGACATTGAGCGCCTCCGGCAGCCTCGATCCGGAATGTGAAGCTCGCCGCAAACGATTGCATCGGGCGGCGGTTGTTGCCGACGCATGCCGAAAGTGCACGATTGGTTACGAGCGACGCAAGAACGTCTACGGTGAAGGTGATCCGTGCGCGCGCTTGATGGTCGTCGGCGAAGGGCCGGGCGAAACGGAAGACGAGTTGGGACGCCCGTTCGTCGGGCGTGCGGGCCAGTTGCTCGATCGAATGCTTGCGGCGATCGACTTACGCCGTGAATCCGTCTACATCTGTAATACGGTGAAGTGCCGTCCTACGGTGCCCGGCCCGAACGGCCCGCGTAATCGCGCGCCCGAAGCGCTGGAAATGGAAAACTGCAGGCCGTATCTCGACGAACAGATCGAGACCATCGCGCCGTCGGTTATCCTGGCGCTTGGAGCGCCGGCCGCTAAATCGTTTCTCGGACGGGATTTTCAGATCACGAAGATGCGCGGCCGCTGGTACGGTGGACCGCGCGACACCCCGCTCATGGTAACCTTCCATCCTGCGTACATTCTGCGACAGACCGGCGGCGAAATCGAAGCGGTGAAGCGTCTAGTTTGGAACGATCTCAAGGCGCTGCGTGGTAAGCTCGACGAGCTGGCCGTTGCGGCGACGCCTCTTGCGGCGATCGTCCAAGAGGGCTTGTTCCAGTGACGCGCGACCCGCTGCAGATTTGGTTACGCGACGTGGTCATGCGCCCCGGATTCGCCGGCGTGGAAGCGTTTGCGGAGCATTTCGATCTGCGGCCGTACCGTTTGCGCCAACTCTATCGCGCGGCGAACAAAGAGTTGCTCGGCAGCGTCGCGGAGATGACCACGCTGCCGCTCGAGCTGCGTCGCGGATTGGAAGAACGCGGCGTTCGCTTCTCGGCGATTGAGCCCATTGCGCTGCAACGCTCGAAGGACAAGCAGACGACGAAGGGACTCTTTCGGCTCCGCGACGGTAAAGAAGTCGAAGCGGTGCTCATGGAGCACTACGGCAACCGCACGACGCTCTGCGTCTCCTCGCAAGCCGGATGTGCCTTTGCGTGCGCGTTCTGCTCCACCGGACAGGCTGGATTTAACCGCAATCTTACGCCGGGAGAGATCTTCGATCAGGCGTGGTTCTTTGCACGCGAGCTGGCGCCGCGCGGCAAGCGCATTACCAACGTGGTGTTCATGGGCATGGGCGAGCCATTTCACAACTATGAGGCGGTGATGGAGGCGGTTGCTTTGCTCAACGATCCGCAAGGCTTCGGATTGGGACATCGTCACATTACCATTTCCACGGTCGGTTTAGTGGACAAGATCGATGCGTTCGCGGCCGAACGTTGCCAGGTCAATCTCGCGATCTCGTTGCACGCACCCAATGATGCCCTGCGGTCGTCGTTTATGCCGGTCAACCGCCGGTATCCCATTGCGCAACTCATGGCGGCCTGCGAGCGGTATGTCGCGGCGACGCGCCGCAAGGTGTTCTTCGAATACGTCATGCTGGAGAACGTGAACGATAGCGTCGACTGCGCGAAGGAGCTGGCCGCGCTTATGCGCGGGCATATTTATCACGTCAACCTGATTCCGTACAACTCGACGCCGGACGCTGCGTTTGCCGCAACGCCCGACGTACGGATCTGGGAGTTCGCAAAGATCCTTGAGGATGCCGGCGTCGCGGTTACGGTGCGGCAGAACATGGGTCGCGATATCGCCGCCGCCTGCGGTCAGTTGCAAGTGGAGACGCAGCCGAAAGCGCACCAGGCAACGGTGTCGTCTTGAAATGATGTTAATAGCTGCCATAGTGCTGCAATGCATCTGCTACATGGCCGCCGACAAGACGACCGCACAAGGCGCAGCCCTTGGAGCGGTGCACGTAGATCCGAAACATCCAGCAATAGTCGAGCGCGTGAACGTCGCCGGCGTGTACGGAGCGGTGCTCACGAAAGGTGCAAGGATGGAAGGAGACCCCTTAACCTTCCCGATCCTGGTGGAGCGGTTTTCGTTCGGATGGCAAGCGGTTGATGTGCTCGATTCCTACTGCAGTTTCAAGGCGTATCGTCTCAGTCGAAGTACTGAGGACGCGCTGATGCGGGGAATGCCAAAGCCCAAAGACGACCGACCTATGGTATGGGGGCGGCGGCGGGGAGTCACTCTTTGAGAAACGCGATGGCCATTGGCATCTCGTGGAAAACGGCGGCGGCGCGATGGGAGTCGATGACATGCGGAAGTACGGCGTGCCGCAACCGGATTGGTGCAAGTTTGGTATCTTTGACGCAATGTGCCGTGCGTTTCGACGAAGACTGCGGGATTGATACCGGACCCACTCTACCGCACCGAGTACGGCCTCGCACCGGTACGCCGTTGGGCTGGAGCGCCGGGAGTCGAACCGAAGCCGAGCGGTGTATCGAGCCGCGGATCACACCATCGAAGCGCGCCGGCCTCCAGCCGCCACATGTTTTGAATCCACAAGGAAGATGCGCGTTCGATTAAATCCGTGCGATTGTGGCTAACTCGGGGGCGGACGGTCGACCGCAAGCGCACCGCGTTAAGACAGACGTGGTAAAATCCGGCTATGTCCGAGCGTCCAAAATCCGTACGGGAAAGACTGCTCTCGAACCTGGCTCGGTTGATTTCTCGGCGTGCTGGACCGGAGCGGCCGCCACGAGTGACCGATGACGACGATGGGCTAGCAGGTGCACCCGTTCCTAAAAAGCCGCGTCCTCCCGTGCTTTCCGGTGCAGCGGCGAAAACACTAGCTGACGAGAATAAACGCGCCTAAGTCGGATCTCGGATCTAGTGAAATAACGAGGCGCCGCATTACTGCGGCGCCTCGCGCGTTTCGATGTAGACTGCGGGATTGATACGTGACCCACTCTATCACACCGAATACGGCTTCGCAACGGCACGCCGTTGCGCTGGAGCGCCCGGGAATCGAACCCGGAGCCGCGTGGCGGAGCGACCGTGACAATTGCGGGGGTTTGCGAAGCGCGCGCACAACCTAGCGATAGCATGGAAACAGGCTCCGGGTCGCGCCGGGTCACGATGGAAGAAGTCACCGCGCTCGCAAAGCGCCGCGGTTTCATCTTTCAGTCGAGCGAGATCTACGGCGGTATCAACGGCTTTTGGGATTATGGGCCGCTCGGCGCCGTCCTCAAGCAGAACGTTAAACGCGCCTGGTGGCGCGATACCGTCGAACTGCGCGATGACGTCGTGTCGTTTGACTCGTCCATCATCATGCATCCGTCCGTGTGGACGGCGTCGGGGCACGTCGATGCGTTCCACGACGTGATGATCGACTGCCGCGTTTGCAAGCACCGCTTCCGCGCCGATCATCTCAAAGACCGATCGCAGTGTCCGGATTGCGGCAGTAAAGATTCGTTTACCGAGCCGCGCAACTTCAATCTCATGATGCGCACGGCGGTCGGTCCGATGGAAGATACGTCGTCGCAGGCGTACCTCCGCCCTGAAACGGCTCAAGGCATCTTCGTCAACTTTAAAAACATCCACCAAAGCGCGCGGAAGCGGCCACCGTTCGGAGTCGCACAGATCGGCAAGGCGTTTCGCAACGAGATCACGCCGGGCAACTTCACGTTTCGCCTGCGCGAGTTCGAACAGGCCGAACTCGAGTATTTCGTGCCGGACGACGGCGCAGATATGGACGTCTTTCGCTCGTGGGTGCAACGGCGAAAGGAGTGGTATGCCAACTACGGCATCGCCTCCGATCGCCTCCGCTTCTACGAACTGACGGACGCGGAGCGTCCACACTACGCCAAAGCCGGCATCGATGTCGAGTATCTGTTTCCGTGGGGATGGGGCGAGCTGGAATCCATCGCGCATCGCGGCACGTACGACCTCGACGCGCATATGAAGCTGTCCGGCAAAGACCTGCGCTTTTTCGACGAAGCCAGCAAAACGCATTACACGCCGCTGCTCATCGAAAGCTCGGCGGGCATGGACCGCACGACGCTGACCTTTCTCATCGACGCCTTCGAACGCGAACGCAGCGTCGACCCCAACGGCAAGGAGACCGAACGCACCGTCTTGCGGTTCCATCCCTCGATCGCCCCGGTCCACGCGGCAATCTTTTCGCTTGCGCGCAATAAACCGGAGCTGGTCGAGCGTGCGCGCGCCATCGAAGCCGCGTTGCGTCCGCACCTGCGTACGCAATACGACGAAGGGAACATCGGCCAACTCTATCGCCGGCAAGATGAGATCGGCACGCCGTTTTGCGTCACCGTGGATTACGAAACGCTCGAGGACGGCAGCGTGACCGTACGCTCGCGCGATTCGATGCAGCAGCAGCGCATTGCTGCCACCAACCTGGAGGCATACTTGATGGAGCGCCTGCGTTGAAAAAGTACGTCTACTTCTTCGATGAAGGACGCGTGCCGGAGTCCGACGGCGATCCCAACGCGATGCGCAATTTGCTGGGCGGCAAAGGAGCGGGTTTGGCGGAGATGACCGCGGCCGGTCTGCCCGTACCCTCGGGTTTTACGATCACGACGCAAGCCTGTCTGGCCTTTTATAAGGATGGACGAACGTTTCCCGATGGCCTCGATACGCAGATTGCTGACGGTATGCGCGAGCTGGAGCGGCGAACCGGCAAGACGTTTGGCTCCGCGCAGAACCCACTACTGGTTTCCGTACGCAGCGGTGCGCGCGTCTCGATGCCCGGTATGATGGATACGATCCTGAACCTTGGCCTGAACGACGAAACCGTCGCCGGACTCGCTCGACTGACGAATAACGAACGCTTCGCATGGGATGCGTACCGGCGTTTTATCATGATGTTCTCCAGCGTCGTGCTCGGCATCAGCAAGCACCGCTTCGAGGAACTCATCGACGCCGCGCGCACGAAACTCGGCGTGCGAACCGACGCCGAGATCGATGCCGCGAATTGGCGCGTCCTGGTCGATCGCTTCAAAGCGATCGTGCGCGAATGCGGTCAAGAGTTTCCCGAAGAGGTGCACCGGCAACTCACCGCCTCGATACGCGCGGTCTTCGATTCGTGGCACTCTAAACGCGCGATCGACTATCGGCGCTTCAACAAGATCTCCGACGATTGGGGGACTGCCGTCAACGTCATGGAGATGGTCTTCGGAAATATGGGGGAGGATTCGGGCACCGGCGTCGCGTTCACGCGCAATCCCAATACCGGCGAGCGCGCGCTCTTCGGCGAATACCTCACCAACGCGCAGGGTGAAGACGTCGTCGCCGGGATTCGCACGCCCGAGAAGATCTCCGATCTCGCGCTCCATCAGCCGAAGGTCTACGAACAATTTCAGGAGATCGCTACGCGGCTGGAGCGCCATTATCGCGACGTGCAGGATCTCGAGTTCACGGTCGAACGCGGCAAGCTCTTCATGCTGCAGACGCGCAACGCCAAACGCACCGCCGAAGCCGCGGTGAAAATCGCGGGCGATCTCGTGGCTGAGGGCTTGATCGATAAAAAGCGCGCGGTCGGCATGGTCAACGCATCGTCGCTCGATCACCTGTTTCACGCGCGCATCGATCCGTCGCAGGACGCCGCTATCGTCTGCAAAGGCCTCAACGCCTCGCCGGGCGCTGCCACGGGTCAAGCGGTCTTCACCGCCGACGACGCGGTGGAGTGGAAAGCGCGCGGCCTGCAAACGATTCTCGTGCGCACGGAGACCAATCCTGACGACGTACACGGCATGATCGCCGCAGAGGGGGTGCTCACGCAAAAAGGCGGCGCGACCTCGCATGCCGCGGTCGTCGCGCGCGGCATGGGCAAACCGTGCGTTGCCGGCTGCGACAAGCTGCAGATCGACGGGCGCAACAACGCCGGATCGCTCGACGGTCGCCCTTTGCGCGAAGGCGATTGGATTACGATCGATGGGACGACCGGCAACGTCGCGATCGGCAAACTCAAACTCATACCGCCGCCGTCCACGCTGCCAACGTGGCTGTCGACGTTTTTGAGTTGGGCCGACGAGTTCCGACGCATGGAAGTCTGGGCCAACGCCGACACGCCGGAGGATGCGGCGAAGGCGCGTGAACTCGGTGCACAGGGGATTGGATTGTGTCGGACCGAGCATATGTTCATGCAGCCGGAGCGGTTGCCGGTCGTGCACGAGATGATCTTAGCCGTCGACGCGGTGGCACGAGCGGCGGCGCTCGACAAGCTCTTGCCGTTCCAGCGCGACGATTTCATCGGCATTCTCGAAGCAATGCAGGGTTTGCCGGTGACGATACGATTGCTCGACCCGCCGCTGCACGAGTTTTTGCCGTCGTTGGAAGACCTGATCGAACAGACGACCGAGCTACGATTGACGCAAGGCCACGAATCGACGGAGTACCGCGAAAAGGATGCGTTGCTCGCGCGGGTGCGCCAGCTCCACGAACAGAATCCGATGCTTGGTTTGCGCGTCTGCCGCCTCGGTATCGTCTTTCCGGAAATCTACGCGATGCAGGTGCGCGCGATTTTCCTAGCGGCCGCAGAACTCAAACGGCGCGGTGTCGACGCACGTCCGGATGTGATGATTCCGGGGGTCGGTACGCCCGAAGAGATGCAGACGACTCGAGACGCGGCCGAGCGGATTGCCCGCGAGACGCTTCACGAGGCCGGCTTGGAGTTGGGCTATCGCATCGGCACGATGATCGAGTTGCCGCGCGCGTGTCTGGTCGCGGGCGACCTCGCGCGCGAGGCGCAGTTCTTCTCTTTCGGAACCAACGATCTCACGCAAACGACGTACGGCTATAGCCGCGACGACGCCGAGGCGTCGTTCATTCCGGTCTATCTCGAAAAGAAGATTCTCAAAGACGATCCGTTCCAGGTGCTCGACCGCCGCGGCGTCGGCAGTCTCATGATGCAGGCGGTGCAGGCCGGTCGAGAAGCACGCCCGGATATCAAGATCGGCATCTGCGGCGAACATGGCGGCGAACCGAGCAGCGTCGCGTTCTGCGATCAATTGGGATTGGACTACGTTTCGTGTTCGCCGTATCGTGTGCCGATCGCGCGTTTAGCGGCCGCTCAATCCGCGATCGGCACGCTGAGTTAAGGAAGAGCGTCGCGGCGTACGAAAAGTTTGCGCCAGTACGCTTTGCCGCTGAGCTTCGCAATGACGTCCGAGACTTCGCGCGCATCCACGATACCGTCGCGCGTCTGTACGAGAATCGTTTGCGCCTCACCAATCCCCAGCGGCAGCCGGTGCAGCAGTTGCGATTGCGAATCCGCCCAGACGTTGGCGTCACCATAGCGCTCCCGCAGCTCGCCTTCTCGGCGTTCGAAGGCACTGAGGTCCCGTTCGCCGTTGAACTCCGCGGCCAAGGCGTAGATCCGCACGCGGTTGCGTAATGCGTAGGCTGCGTCGCTCTGAGTATCGTCGAGCGAGTCGAGCACCCGGAAGTCGTCCCATCGCAGAAACTCGTCGATTGCGTCGAGGACTCGCGGATCGGGCCACAGTTCGTGCAGCACCTGGTGCAGGGTGTGCTCGAACATGCGCGTCGTGTGATGAAAGTACACCGAGGCAAACATCATGTAGCGCGCCATCACGAACGATTCGAGCGCGACGACGCCACGACGGTCCACGCCGACGGCAATCCGCCCCCCCTGGCGCAGCACGCGCAGCGACGCCAACAACTGTTCGGCATCGTAACGGCCCGTTGCGACGCCGGTGAAGTACGCGTCGCGTTGCAAGTAATCCATGCGATCGGCATCGAGGTTCGGGCCGCTGACGAGTTCGCGCAGCACGGGATACGGTGTCGCCGCATCGCCGACGATGAGGCCAAGAACGTCGGCCGGGTTCACGTCGAGCGCGGCAATGGCCTCCACGGCGCCCGACACTGCGAGCATCTGTTTTGTGCGCGCTTCATGCGCGATGCCCAGCACCGCTTCGCATGCGTGGCTAAACGGACCGTGACCCACGTCGTGCAGCAAGAGCGCGGCGCGCACCAAACGGCGTTGATATGCGACGTCGTCATCGTCGCCGAAGAACTCGCGGCCTCGCCGCACGAGCGAGTCGAAAACGCGCGTGCCGATGGCGAGCGCGCCGAGCGCGTGGCTAAAACGCGAATGCTCGGCAGAAGGAAATGCAAGATATGCGAGGCCGAGTTGCCGCAAACGGCGCAACCGTTGCACGATCGGAAGATCGAGCAAACGCGCCTCCGCTGTGGATAACTCGATGAAGTGATGGACGGGATCGAAGATACGCTTCATCGCTGGCGCGACGGAATACGCTGACGCGCCGAAGAAAACCCCTTTTCGGAGTACCGTTGCGGTGAAATACGACCAGGGAGCACTTCGCGAAATCCGAGCCCGCGTTGACATCGCGAGCTTCATCGGACAGTACGTTCCTTTGCGCAAGCGCGGCAACGATCTCGTCGGCCTTTGCCCGTTTCACGCCGAGAAGACGCCCTCGTTTCACGTGCATCCCGATCGTGGATTCTTCAAATGCTTCGGCTGCGGCGCCGGCGGCGACGTAATGACGTTCGTGCAGAAGGTCGAGAATTTGCCGTTCGGCGACGCGGTTCGAATGCTCGCGGGTAAAGCGGGAGTCGAACTCGCTCCGGAGGATCCACGCGCCGGCCGGGCACGCAACGAGCGAGAAGCGATCTACGAGGCCAACCACCTTGCCGCAAACTATTTCACGCGCATGCTCGCCGATGCCGGCGCCGCGCCGGCGCGAGCGTACTGCGAAGCGCGCGGCCTGAGTGCGCAGACGATGGAGTGGTTCCATCTTGGCTATGCGCCGGATTCTTGGAACGGACTGACCAGCGAACTGGAGCGCAACGGCATCGATCTGCGCTTGGCCGCGAAGGCGGGGCTCGTCAAGGAAGGGCAACGCGGCTATTACGACTTCTATCGCGATCGGTTGATGGTGCCGACGTATGCGACGACCGGTGAAGTGATAGCCTTTGGCGGCCGAGCGATCGGCGACGGCGAGCCGAAGTACCTCAATACCTCGACGACGCCGGTCTATACGAAAGGCCGGCATCTCTTCGCGCTCAACGTGGCGCGCCGCGCCGCACAGACGGATCGAACGCTCATCGTCGTCGAAGGCTATCTGGATTGCATCGCGCTCCACCAAGCCGGCTTCGAAAACGCCGTGGCCTCGCTTGGGACGTCGTTCACCGCCGAGCAGGCGGCGGAGCTGCGCAAATACGCCGACTACATTTATCTCTGCTTCGACGGCGATGCGGCCGGCAGCGGCGCTGCAACCAAAGCCGTGGATATTGCGTCTAAGAGTATCGAGAACACCGGCTCCTCGGTTCGCATCGTCTTACTTCCCTCCGGTGAAGATCCCGACAGTTTCGTGCGTCATCGCGGGCCGGCGGAGTTTCGCCGGCTGCTCGACGCAGCCAAACCCTCCATCGCTTTCAAGATCGACGCCGAAATCGACCAACTGCGTTCGGGGTTCGATTCGCCGGCGCGCGTCGCGCCGCGAGCCGAAACGCTGATCCGTCGATTAGCGCCGCGTGAGGAATGGGATCGCTGGCGGGTTTACGTCGCGGGACGCCTGAAAGTGAGCGTTGACGACCTTCGGAACAGCCGATTTCTCGCCGATGCGGGGAACTTTGCGCCGCGCGCGCGAAGCGGCGCACCCGAAACGCGGCACACCGGCGCGTCGGTGGAGCCGCTGTCGATCGAACGAGAAGTCATCGGCATCCTGCTCGAGGAACCGTCGTTGGCTGCCGATTACGGAGAACGCATCCCGGCGGAGCGTTTTCGCAATGGGATGTATCGTCGCGTCTACGAACGCGTGGTGGCGGCCGGGTCGTCGCTCCAAACTACGGCGGACGTCTTCGGAATCTTCGGCGAGGATCAGGAGATGCTCGAGGTGTTGGCGGAACTCGGGCGGCGCGACCGCAGTTCGGCGGTACGCTACGGCGACTCGGAGGAGCGCCGGACGCATCTCGAGCGAATCGTCGAGCGACTTCGGCTCGACGACGAACGGGAACGGTACCACGAGTTATCGCATCTCATCGACGACCGGCTGGCCAGCGGCGAGCCGATTCCCGGAGAGCTGCGCGACGAGTTCGAAGCGCTCGTCGCAAAATTGAAACGATAGGAAAGGAGGTGACACGCTAACGATGGCACGCAAAAAAGGCGCGACGCAAGTCGCAGACAACGCACCCGTACCAACCCTCGACGAGCTGAAGAAGAAACTGCTCGCGAAGGGCAAGGCGCAAGGTTCGCTTTCCTATGAAGAGATCAACAGCACGTTCGACGTGCTTGAAGAGATTTCGCCCGAGCAACTCGACGAGTTTTTCGAAGAGGTGACCGCGGCGGGCATTGAGATCGTCGACGAACAGAAGGACGAGAAGAGCGAGGGCGAGCGCGAGGGAGAGCCGGAAGCGGCCGTTGCCGACGGGCTCTCGCTCGACGATCCGGTCCGCATGTACCTCAAGGAAATCGGGCGCGTGCCGCTCCTTTCCATGGAACAAGAGAAGTCGCTGGCCATGCGCATCGAGGCCGGCGAGCTCGAGCTCAGCCGTAACGGTGCGGCGGATTCCGGCCTCGTGGACGACGGTGAGGAAGCAAAGCGGCAACTCACCGAGGCAAACCTTCGCCTCGTCGTTTCCATCGCGAAGAAATACGTTGGTCGTGGCATGCTCTTCTTGGATCTCATTCAGGAGGGCAATCTCGGCTTGATCCGCGCGGTCGAAAAGTTCGACTATCGCAAAGGGTATAAGTTCTCAACGTATGCGACCTGGTGGATTCGCCAAGCGATCACCCGCGCGCTCGCCGACCAGGCCCGCACCATTCGCATTCCCGTGCACATGGTCGAAACGATCAACCGTCTCATCAAGGTATCGCGTCAGCTGCTGCAGGAACTCGGACGCGAACCGACGGTCGAAGAGATCGCCGAATCCATGGCGCTCACGCCCGAAAAGGTGCGCGAGGTCATGAAGATTTCTCAAGAACCGATCTCGCTGGAAACGCCGATCGGTGAAGAAGAAGATTCGCATCTGGGCGACTTTATCGAGGATCAGGAGGCGATCGCCCCGGCCGAGGCGGCCTCGGTCATGCTGCTCAAAGAGAAGATGCAGGACGTGCTGCAAAACCTCACCGAGCGCGAGCGCAAGGTGCTGGTGCTACGGTTTGGACTCGAAGACGGCCATCAGCGCACCCTGGAAGAGGTCGGACAAGAGTTTGGCGTGACCCGCGAACGGATACGACAGATTGAAGCGAAGGCGTTGCGCAAACTGCGTCATCCCTCGCGCGGAAAAGCTCTCAAAGATTACTGGACGAACGAATGACCGCTATACCGGCAGTATTCCTCAGCGTTCTCACCGCGATAGGCGTTCAGGCGCCGGCGCCCGCGCCCCAAGGCCGCACGCTCCCGACGATCATTACGGTGACTTCCTCGCCGTACTGCGACGCCCTGGCCGACAATTTCAACGGCGCGATGCTGCAGATGCTCGCGAACGAACGCGTGCTCGACCAGACCGACGTCCAACTCCAGAACCTCAACGACGTGTTCAGTGGAAGTCAAACGAACTACGAGCAGCAGTTCTAGCACGATCGCGACGCGCTGGGACGCCAGGAGACCGCGCTCAACAACTCGCTCCCGATCATGGCTCACCATATCGCGCAGTTGCGTGCCGGCGCGCGCCTTACCGCCGATCCGCATGCGGCCGCGGCCGTGACCAAATCGGCTGACGATCTCCAGACGGCGTACGATCGCCAGCGGCAGTTAGCCATCGACTTGCAAAACCTGTACATCAGAATGCTGCGCTTCAACATTCAGCGCCATGGGCCGGCGATGGGCGGGTTTAGCTGGTCCGACATGACCTCGGCGCAAGCCACCCGCGACGTCAAAAGCTATCTCCACTTCGACGAGCAACGACGCGTCATCGCCGTTTCCGAAGATCAGGCGGTCGACGTGGCGTACGGCGCCGCACAAACCTACTGCACGCCTAAAAAGTAGCCGGAGCCTCGTCCCAGCGCGCTTACAGAGCGCCTATTAGCGCCCCGAAGCGAGGCCTCGCGACTGTTCCGCGAAGCCTGGATGGCGGAAAGCGGAACAGCGCGGGAGTAGGAGCGCCACACGATGTGGCGCGACGAACGTCCTCGTGGCGGGGCGCTGTTAGGCGGTCTGAAAAGTCAGTCCATCTTTTCGGCGTTGGCGCTTGGGACAACGAGCGGATTCTTATCGGCGAACGCGCCGAGCGGATTCGGCTTCACCCACACGATGAGATCCCAGATCGAGGGGAAGAGAAAGACGCGCTTCACTTGGGCGACGCTGGAGGCTTTGCCCATCTTCACGATGGTTTCGGCCTTGGGATCGTCGACGTTACCACCGGCCGCGAGAAACTTCTTGACGCTCGTGGCGCCGTATTTCTCGGTACCGTTGGAACCAACGAGTATGTAGTGAACGTGCTCCCGGAACGAGACCCAGCGTTTATAGCTGACACCCCAAATCGCAGGGGGCGCCGGCGACGCGCTTTGCAGGACGGAAAAATCGGCGCCGATGAGATGGCCGTGAACGTCGTACCAGAGTTGGCTCGGAGCGTTCGGACTGCCGCTCTGCCAATGCAGATTCGCATAGCTGATGGCGCCGTCTTCATCCTCGTTCGTGTAGCGGAAGTACCCTCCGCGAACGGCAGCGGCCGGCGTCGGGAAGCGCGCGTTGAGATCTTTCTGAATGTTCTGCACGAACTGCACTTCGGTGCCTTGGGGCACGGGCGAGATGGTCGCCGGTCGGTGCGGGGGTTGCGGCCAACAGCACCACCGCACATAGTCAAGCGGATCAACAAAGCAGTACCTCTCTTTCTCGCTCCTTCATTTGCCGACGGAAGCGAAAAAGCATCGCGCCGCTTAGGCGGGGTTGCCGAAGGGGAGGCCGGCGTCGGGCGGCGTCTTCTTCGGCCGTGGGTCGGTTCGCCGCCCATGGGCGTGGCGATGGGAACGACCGGGAATGTCGCGGTCGGCGGTTTGCGTGCCGACGGCCGGCGGGCCGCGGCGTCGCTATGGCGATCGTGCCGTCGGGCGGCGCGGTGATGATCGCTTGCGCGCGCGCCGGCAACTCGGCACCCGGGGCGAAGCACGAAGTTCTTACCGTGACGGAAAATTTGATAGAGGGAATAGTAGGGCACGAAAATGTCGCCGACGGTATCTTCCGTCGCGACCGTGGATTCGTGGCCGGCGACCGATGCGGCGAAAGTCGCGCGACCGGGGCGCGTAAAGGCAACATGCGGCCGTCCGGCAAGCGCATTGGTTCGAAAAAAATGTCGACATAACCATACGTGTCGGCGATGTCGGAGGCCGAGACGTCGACGATGCGCAGTCTCCGCCGGCGTGCCCGCCGGCGCGACGTCTTGCCGCCGACGACGAGCGCGTTTTTGAGATGCAGTCGAACGATGTCACCGGCTTTGGATGATTTCGATGAGATCGGATCGTCCAATACGAAAATCAACGTCGAGCCAAACGGCACAACGTTGCCTGGAGGGAGAGCGGTCGGGCTCGGCGTTGCTTTTGGCGGAGGCGTGGGGGCCATTGGATATCCTTGAGCTTGTCCCACGCCGATCGCCGTGCATGCCGACAGAACGAGGCTCGCACGTGCGAGCCGGTTGAAATTAACTCGCCCGCTTCTGCGCTTTGGCGGCGCGCTTGCCTTCTTCGATGAGCTGTTTGACTTTTTGCCCACCTTTTTGTCCGATGCGTTCGTAAAAATTCGGGCCATAGCGGTCTCGCGTGGCTTCGCCGCCCTTTTTGCCACCCTTCTTACCGATCTGCTCGTAGAATTCGTGGCCGTGCGCCTGCTTCGTGGCGAGACCGCCTTTGCGTCCAATCTCTTCGTAGAAGGACGCACCGTACTTGTTCTTGACGGTTTCGCCGCCTTTTTGACCGGCTTCACGAACGGACATGCCGCCGTTGCGCCGTGCTTCCTCAGAAAAACCTGACATGGATGTGGTTCACCTTTCCAATTACATTAAACGCGCGTTTCCTGAGAAAAGTTTGCGGCAAAGGTTGGTAAACGATGAGAGCGTGCACAGATATGCGACTTTTGTCGCCGTTTTTTCCGCATCAAAAGTTGCGTTCAGTATCTATTAGAATGCGTTACGGGACCGTCATTGATCAGTTCGACGGCCATATGTGCGCCGAACTCGCCGTATGCGACGGCGATGCCGAGCGACGCGGCGACGCGCCCCGACTTTTTCGAAAAGTCTTCGCGCCGGCGGATCCTTTGCCGCCGTTATGAACGACGGGCGCCGGCCGCGGCGCACGTCGCCGTGCAACGTGAACTGGGAAACGAGCAAGAGCGAGCCGCCGCAATCCAATAGCGACCGATTCATCAACCCGGCGTCATCGGGAAAAATACGCAGCTCGACCATTTTGTGCGCGAGCATCGTCGCGTCGGATTCATCGTCGTCGGTTCCGACGCCCACGAGCGCGAGTATTCCACTGCCGATCTCACCGGCGATGCGCTCGCTCGACGCGCACGCGCGCGCTGGCACGCGCTGCACCACCGCGCGCACTAGCGCGAGAAGATCGAAGAGAGCGCGAACAGCAGCGTTCTCCCGCCGTTCCAAAACCCGCCGGTAAAAATAGCCAGCCCAATGGGTACCGAACGGCACGTAGATGCGCAGCCGGTAGCCTTCGGCAACGATCTGCCGCTGCAGAGCTCGGGCGGCAACCGTAGAGCATTTGGAACTCGAAGCGTTCGGTGGCGATGCCCTGCGCTTTGGTGAACTCTTTGACGGCGGCGATGAGGCGGCGGTCGTGGGTTGCGATGCCCGGATAGTTCCCGCGCGTTAACAATCGCTTCGCCAGATCGAGATACTGCAGGCGAATCTCGGGCATGTTTTTGTATGCGATTTCCGGCGGCTCGTTGTATGCGCCTTTGCACAGACGCACGCGCGCGCCTGAGCGCGATGGCTTCTTCGACATCATTGCGGCGTTCGCTTGAGATAGGCTTGCAGCACGGGGCCCACGTTGTGCGTTTGCGCGTACGTTTCGCGAAAGACGCGCAGCGTCGCATCGGTCACGGCGGATCCTTCCATGTCGATGCGCACGAACGGATCGGCGTTGGCTTTGGCGCGTTCGGCGATCGAGAGCAAAGCGTCGCGGGCGAGACCTTCATCGACGAGCAGTCCCATTGCGGTCAGCTTCACCGAAACGTTGGAATCGACGCCGCTTTGCGCGATGTGGTCGAGCATTTCGAGGTACGCGTCGCGCGTGCGTATTGCGGCTCCGCGTTCCAGTACGTCTTCGCCGAGAAAGTCGAGCGTAGCGGACATCCCTAGCTCGTTGAGCGAGCGCACGGCGGCGATCGCGTCGCCGATATGCGTGCCGGCAACAAAACGGCGGGCCAGGAAGGAGAAGTTCATCGCGACACGTTTTGCGCGTTGAAGCGGCGAGAGTCCTATACGCAGCGACGTCTGTCAGACCCGTAGAGCTGCGACGCCGCGGCGTAACGTCCATGCGGCAGCAAGACAACGCCGCCAGCACCACGAACGCATAACAGAGCGCGAGCGCCTCTCTAACGCCCGCTGCTGAGAGCGCCACATAGAGCGCGACCGGCAACGACGTTGGATGATATGCGACGATGCTCGTCGCGCCGTATTCACCGATCGCGCGCAACCACGCGAAGGCGACGCCCGCACCGATGCTCGACGATGCAGCCGGCAATGCGACGCGTGCGAAGATTTTCCATTCGCTCGCACCGAGCGTTCGCGCAGCATCGGCGAAGATCGGATCGATCGCCGCAAACGCGGCGGTTGCGGCAATGGCTACGAACGAGCCGGAAACGAAAAACTCCGAAACGGCGACGCCGAGCAATGAATCGGGAACGGTCAAACCGTGGAGCGCCAGCCAGCCGCCCGCAGGCGCGTTCGTTCCCAACGCATAGAGGAGCATCAATCCGGAGGCGACCGGTGGAAATGCGAGCGGAAGAGCGAGCAAAAATAGCGCTGCGGCGCGCACGCGCGACGAGCATCCGCGCCAGATAGTAGCCCGCGGGAACGCCTAACAGCGTTGCGACGAACGTCGCGCCGGCCGATGCGATGAGCGAGACGCGGAGTGCATCCCCGGCCGCAGCGTTGATGCGCGCGATCGCTTCCCCGGGCGGCATCGCGGTCAACACCGCGATCATCGGCGCGGTCAACGCAACGACGAGCAGCACGGCCGCAACGGCAAAGAACGGTCCGGGCGAGCGTCTCATGCAGGAAGCTTCACCGCGGCGAGCGCGCAAAGCGTTTCATGGGCGCCGCATCGGTCAAAATTGCCGTTCTCGCGCTAGCATTGGCGCTCGACGTCTTCGCCGTCAGTGTTGGCGTCGGCGTACGCGGCGCCTCGCGCGGCGCGAAGATGCGTATCGGTACGGCCTTTGCATGCGCTGAGATCGGCATGAACCTGATTGGCGCCGCCATTGGGGTGCTGGCAGGGCGGATCGTCGGCGAAATCGCGGCGTATGTTGGTTTTGCGGCGCTATTCGGCTTGGGCGTCTACATGATTCGTGAAAGTCTTGGCGAGATGTGCGGGACCATCGGCGCTCGATCTTTCGCGCGGCCGCGGTCTTATTCGTTGCGTCGATCGCCATCAGTCTGGATTCGCTCGGCATCGGCTTTACGATTCTCTACATCGGCGTGCCGATCGAGATAACGCTCATCGCTATCGGTGCCGCATCGGTGGCGTCCACCACGCTGGGCCTGACGCTGGGACGATGGTTGGGACGTTTTGCGGAGCGCAACGCCGCCTTCATCGGTGGCGTCATACTGGCCGTGACGGGCATCGCTTTCGCCGTGCTCAAGGCGCTGCACCTCGGCTAGATGAAGTCGAACGCGTGAAGGTGGGCTCGCGACTCTTGCAGCTCGCGCGCGAACGCGGCGCGCGCACGATTTTTGTCGTTGGGACGGCAAAGGGCGTGGGCAAGACGACGGCGCTGCTGGCGATCTATCGAGCGGCGATCGAGGCGGGATTACGCGTGGGCTTTGCGTCGGCGGGTTATCGGGCACGACTCCCGTTACGCGCGGGAACGACCTTGGCGACGGCGCGTACCTTGTTGCCGAAGGCACCCGCAACCGTAATTACTGCGCACGTCCTCGCTTACTGACACCGGCAGGTGCGCTCGTCTACGCGCGCACGATGCACGACGGCGAATACGACGCGATTGGACCGTCGACGGCAGCCGGCTTGCGTGAAGTGGTTGAGTTCCTGAACGCGCACAGCGATCTCGTGCTCGTCGACGGCGCGGTGGATCGCTTGGCAATGTTAGCCAGAACCGCCGGCGTCGTCGTCGTTGCGTGCGGTGCCGCAGGCGCCAACAGCGAAGCCGAGGCGATCGACGAGGTCGCAGCACTCGTTCAGCGATTGCGCGTGCCGGTGGCCGATCTCGACGAAGATCATGTTGCCGTTGGCGCGGCGCTCACGCCTTCCATTGCCGGCGAGTTGGTGCGCAGCGGAGAAACGCGTCAGATCGTCGTGGACGATGCGACGCGCATCGCGCTGCGCGGCGGGGCTTGGCACGAGCGATGCGCGTGCTACGTTTGCGTTGCCGCTCTCCGCTGAACGTCGTTGCGGCAACGACCTGCGCGCTGGCGCCGCAGCGTTCGTTCGATCCCGCGCGATTCTCCGATGCGGTCGCGCGAAGCACCGGGCTGGTCGCGGTCGACGTCTTTGCGGCGCGAGAGGCTGCGTGAAACTGAACGATCTGGTCGACGAACAGTCCGCCGAACGTCTGGGTTTCGCGTGGCTGCGCTCGGCCGTTTCTCCGGCGTCGGCGTATGGAGCGCGCGCCTTCGCGCAGCTTCGTCCCTATCGCCCCGGCGAAGAAGGCCTTGCATCGGAGCGCGGGCGTGAGATCGAACGGCGCGCGCAGACTATATCGACCGATCGCATCAGCGCGACGATCGGCGCGATCGCCGCGTTGCCCGACGTTGCGAGCATAGTCGCGCGCGCATCGATCGGCGACGTGCTCGACGACGCCGACTTTTACGAGCTGCTGCGCTTTAGCGAAGGCGTCGAGGCGCTTGAAGGTATCGCGAACGCGGCGACGCGTGCGGTAACGTGCGCGCTTTCGCCGGGCCGATTCGATACGGGCGCCTTCTATCTCGCCGACACCTTCGACGATGCACTGCGTGCTACGCGCGGCGCAATGAGCGACGCGCAGGCCGAGTTCGAAGCGGTTCGTGGACGCGAACGCGCGACGGCGGCGCACGCATTGGGCCGCGACGAAATCGTGGGCGATGAGTTCATCGTCATGCGCGCCGATTTGAACGGCGCGCTACCCCCCGGGGTCCGCGTGCTGCGCGAAGCGGCGACGTACCTTTGCTGTACGCTGGAATACGGCGCGCACTCATTGCAGGCGTTGGAACGGCGTGAAACAGCGACCGCAGCCGTCGCAGAGGCGGAAGCGCGCGCGCGCGCACGTCTCTCCGCCGGCGTGCGCGACGATGCCGCCGGATTACGCGCCGCCCTGGACGCGCTGGCCGCGCTCGACCTCACCCTTGCCGCGGTTCGGTATACGCAACGCTTTCATTGCACCGCAGCGCAGATATTCCAAACATCGGCGCTCGCTTTCGAAGCGGGTCGCTTTTTACCGCTGGCGCAGCAACTCGATTCCGCTTCCCGGCAGTTCGTTCCGATCGACCTCGCGTTGGAGGGACCGGCCGTGCTGACCGGACCGAATATGGGTGGAAAGACGGTCGCAATGCAGACCTGCGGTTTCATCGCGTTGGTTGCAGCGTTCGGATTACCGGTGCCCGCAGTGCGCGCGCGGGTGCCGCTCTTCGACCATATCGTGTGGCTCGGCGTCGGACGAGACGAGCAGCGCGCAGAGTTGCTCTCGTCGTTTGCTGTCGAAATCGTCGCCCTCAAAAACGTCTTCGATCGCCGCGGGCAACGGCTCGCGGTCTTCATCGACGAGTTTGCCAGAACGACCTCGCCGGCCGAAGGCATCGCGCTCACCGTTGCATTGATCGAACGGCTACGCGACACAAAAGCGTACGGGTTGGCGGCGACGCATCTGCCGGGCGTTGCAGAGGCGGCGCAGGTCCCGCACTTTGTCGTGCGCGACTACCGTATCTCCAAGGGCGAAGGCGATGAAGCATCCGCCGGCGAGGCGATTGCGCTTGCACAGTCGCTGGGCATGGACGAACGCTTCATCGCCGCCGCGCAACGCGCAATGAAAGGCACGGCATGGACCCGTTAATCATCACCTGCGCGCCCGTCGGTGCGGAAGTTCGCCCGGACCAAACGCCGCATCTGCCGTACACGCCGGCGCTGCTCGGCGAAACGGCGCGCGCCATTCGTGACGCGGGCGCTTCCATGATCCACGTGCACTGCCGTAACGACGACGGCAGCAACACGCATGCGGTCCCACGTTTTGCGGAAGCGTATGAAGCGATTCGGGCCAACGGCGATCTCATCGTCCAGTTCTCCACCGGCGGTGCGATCGGCATGACGCCGCAGGAGCGTGCGGGCGTGCTCGAACTGCGGCCGGAAATGGCAACGCTGACGTGCGGCACCGTCAACTTCGGCGACGAAGTCTTCGAAAACAGTTTTCCGATCATGCGCGCGCTTTTAAGGAAGATGAAAGAGTTCGGCGTGCGTCCGGAACTGGAAATCTTCGATAAGGGGCATCTCGCCAATGCGCGGCGGCTCGCCCGCGAGCGCTTGTTGACGTTCCCGCAGCACGTCGACTTCGTTCTCGGCGTTCCCGGCGGCCTGGAAGCGACGGTGCAGAATCTCTGCGATCTCGTCGACGATTTACCGGACGGATGCACGTGGTCGGTTGCCGGCATCGGGAAGCAGCAGACCCCCATGGCGATGGCGGCGATCGCGATGGGCGGACACGTGCGCGTGGGATTGGAAGACAACCTTCACTACAGTCGCGGCAAGCTCGCGCGGAACGAAGAACTCGTGGCCCGCGTCGCCCGGCTCGCGGCCGAGGCGGGGCGCCCGGTGGCGACCCCGGAACGTGCGCGAAGGATGCTTGGATTAACGCCAGAATAAGGCGCGCACTTGTTCACGTACGTCGTACGCCGGACGCTGCAGAGTATACCGCTGCTGCTGGCCATTTCGATCATCCTCTACGGCATTCTCTACAATATGCCGGGCGGGCCGCTGGCGCCGTATTTACAGAACCCGCACATCACCGCCGCCGATATCGCGCGACTCAAACACAATCTTGGGCTCGACCAACCGGTGCCGATCCAATATCTCAAGTGGTTGGGGCATATTCTCACCGGCGACATGGGCTGGTCGACGAGCAACTCGGAGCCCGTCTTTCAAGCGCTCCTCGAGCGCTTCCCGGCAACGCTCGAACTCATGGGCGCATCGTTGATAATCGCGATCGTTATCGGCGTGACGGCCGGCATCGTGTCGGCGGTCTATCGGTATTCGGTGCTCGATTACGTCATTACGACGGTGGCCTTCTTCGGGCAATCCATGCCGGTCTTTTGGTTTGCACTCATGATGCAGCTTGCATTTGCGGTGCACGGCATTCCGCTGCCGTTTGGGTATCTGATTCAACTGCCTTCGGCCGGTATCTCGAGTAGCGACACGTTCGATCTCGGCGATCGTCTCTCGCACCTCGTGTTGCCGGCCGCAGTCCTTTCGTTCTTGTCGATTGCCCTGTTTAGCCGGTTCATGCGTTCGTCGCTGTTGGAAGTGCTGGGAACCGATTACATTCGAACGGCGGCCGCAAAAGGATTGGCGTTTCGCACGATCCTCCTGAAGCACGGGCTAAAGAACGCGATGATTCCGGTCGTGACCGTGATCGCGTTGACGTTGCCGTCGCTGCTGAGCGGCGCAATCGTGACCGAGACCATCTTCGCGTGGCCCGGCATGGGGCGGCTTTTCATTAACGCGATGACGCAGAGCGATCTCGCGTTGCTCATGGGGTATTTGTTGCTGGCGGCATTTCTGGTCGTGTTCTGCAATCTGCTCGCCGACGTCGTGTATGCGTGGCTCGATCCGCGCGTGAAGTACGATTAGCGATGACCGCGCCTAGCCTTCCCCTCGGTGGAACGCCGGTTGCCAGCGACGACATCGTTTTTTCGAAAGTCACGTTCTGGACGCGTTTCCGCCGCCATCGTCTGGCGCTCGCGGGTGCCGTCGTACTGCTGCTCATGGTGCTGGCCGCAGTTTTCGCCAAGCAACTCGCGCCGTTCGATCCTAACTTCATCGATAACGGGACGGCCGCCGTTCCCCATTGGAACGGCACGCCGCTGCCGCCGTGTTTTCAAGATCACGCGCAGTGCTGGGGGCATCCGCTCGGGAGCGATGAGGTCGGGCGCGACCTGCTCTCACGAATACTTTTCGGCGCACGCATCTCGCTGACGGTCGGCCTATTCGCCGTCTTCATGGAGGTGCTGATCGGCACCATCCTCGGCGCACTCGCCGGCTATTATGGCGGTTGGGTGGATTGGGCGCTGATGCGGCTCACCGACGTTTTCTTATCCATTCCATTGCTGCCGTTGCTGCTGGTGCTCACCGCGATCGTCGCGGCAAGTTCGTCGAAGGCGGCATTGAGTTTCGGCGTCATCGTCATCATCATCGGCGCGCTCTCCTGGATGTCGGTCGCGCGGCTCGTGCGCGCCTCATTCTTGAGTCTGCGCGAACGCGAGTTTGCCGAGGCGGCGCGCGCGGTCGGCAACAACGACGGGCGAATTATTTTCCGGCATCTACTGCCGAATGCAGTCGCGCCGATCGTCGTGCAGGCGACGCTCGACGTCGCCAACGTCATCGTGTTGGAATCGACGCTCTCGTTCTTAGGACTCGGCATTCAGCCGCCGACGGCTTCGTGGGGCAACATGTTGGCCAACGCGCAAGCGAATCTTCAGACGGCTTGGTGGGCGGCGGTTTTCCCGGGTCTGTGCATTCTCGTCACGGTGCTCGCCATCAACTACATGGGCGACGGTCTGCGCGACGCACTCGACCCAAACATGCGGTAGCAGGGCCGAACGGCTCGCGGGAGCAAACGCTCAAAACCCTCGCGCGCAAGTGGCGGAATTGGTAGACGCACTAGCTTGAGGGGCTAGCGGGAGCAATCTCGTGCTGGTTCGAGTCCAGTCTTGCGCAGATTCGCGGGTGGCTTCGGTGAGCTGGCCCTTTTTTTGGAGGCTGCGGGCTTTGACGCCCCTCCTCCGATCGCGCTCCGATGAGGAGAAAAATTGCTTCTGACGTTCAGACGCTCCGTAGCATGCCGCCGAAAGGGGTCATGGGTTGATAGCTGCGCGAAGAGCAGAGTCTCTACCTGAGAGTTCTCATCAACATCACTTCGTCTTCATACTGACGGTTGCGGCCCACGGCGCCACTACAGCGTAGTATTTCTTCAAGGGCTTCCCCCCGGCGGGATAGGGATACACGTTTACGCTTGCTACGCTGCTTTGATATGCTGGCGCGTAGAGCGTTGCATTTTCAATCCAGAACGCGCCTACTCCACTCGAGCCCCGAAGTTGCGTGGTGCCGACTTCGTTTCCGCTGCTTCCACTTATTTGGAACCGATAGATCACGGCCGAGTCCTGACTTGCAACGGCGAGAGCAGTGCCGTCCCAGAGGAGGGAAGAAATATTGTTGCCGCCGAGGGTCTGATCCAGCGTGATGTTTGTAAACTTTTTGCTCCCCTTTGGTAATTCGGCCACTTGGGGATTGTCGCTGGGCGGGGTAATTCCGTCGATGTAGAGATTTCCCTGACTATCGTACGAGCAGTAACCGTATTGATAAATACTTGCATCTTGATAGTAGCTTGGTGCGCCCCGCGCGTTTTTGTAAATCGCGACATTGCCCGGGTCGGAGCCATTACCGTTGCCGATTATATTCGTGACGGCAAGGTTGCCGGTTGATGGATCAACCGCGCAGCCGAGTGGGTAATAGCCGCTATCGCTGAGCACGTTGAAGGCCTGTTTGGCGCCGTGCTTGTACTCGCGGACCTGTGCACTTTGCGACACCGCGATAAAAACATCACCATCGGCGTCGACGCAATCACCGAGCGGCTGATTAAAGCCCGTTAGTTTTCCCACTAACTTGCCCCTAGGAAGAGAAATTGCGTAGGCGTCGCCGTCAGCGGGATCCGTTACGTAAAGAAGCCGAGCCTTACTCGCAGCGTCAGGATCCATCCACGAGGGCCCCTGGTCTGGGCGCAGCGCAGGCAATAAATTACCCAGGACGGGAGCGACAGAGCCTTGCTTCAACGGACCGACGGGCGCGACTTGGGCCTGCGATCTGCCACAGCCGGCAAGCTGAGCCGCGGCGACCCAGGAGCCTACGGCGCAACGCATCAAAGTTGAGATTGTCTTCATATGCACGCTCCTATCCGAGCCTCAGTCAACGCTGCCGATGCCACGGCCCGGTCGTTAACCTTTCGGCAACGCATGTTGAACACCGCTCATCCGAAATTTGCTCGGCCACTGCATTGTCGTAGGCGCACGGTCCGAATTTCGGCTTCCCCGATCGCGCCGTCTGGAAACTGACTGACCAACTGGCCCGCGACATTCTTGATCGGCCCGTGGTTTCACGTGCCCAGGCCCGTTGATTAGGAGAACTATCCGGCTGCTTTCCCGAAGAAAGGACCTCGAGCCAGTCTTGCGCATTTTCGATCAAGCAGTTAGCGAGCGTGGAACATGAACGGATTCTTGACGGCCTTGGTACTAGCGGTGGCAGTGACGGCGTGTTCCACGCCATCGACCGTACCGGCAACAGGCGACGTCGGGGGTGGTGAAAGCACTCGCGGGCAGGCCGCCTCCAAGGTAAACCTGTTCGTCGCAAATAGGGAAGACATTCTCGAGTACACGCGAGCTGGGCGACTGGTGCGCACCATTCCCCTGGGCAAATACGCACCGGCGGGCGCCATCGCGTTCGACAAACCCGGCAACCTCTATGCGGTAAGCGACTATTTCGCAGTCTCCGTCTTTGCGCCGAAATCGAGGGCATTGGTACGTACGATCACCAACGGAATCTTTGAGCCCTTTGCGCTGGCCGTCGATAGTTCCGATAATCTGTACGTTGCTAATGGCAGCAACGGATATAACGGGAACATCGCCGTTTACCCGCCTGGTAGCGCGACCGCGTCGCGCACGATCACCGACGGCATTTACGATCCGGAGAGCCTGGCCCTCGATTCTTCAGGAAATTTGTACGTCGGCAACGGCCTATACGCTGACAGGGTCACCGTCTATTCGCCCAGCGGAACTCTATTGAGAACCATCGTTGACGGTGTCCAGGATCCGCAATCGATTGTCCTCGACAGGCGTGACGACGTTTTCGTCGCGAATACTGCACTCGGCGCCGGTCGAACCGTTACGGTATACGCGCCGGGCAAGGCGACGTTAGTTCAAACGATCACCGACGGCATCAAGTCCCCGCAATCGCTGGGCATCGACTCGACCGGAAATCTGTACGTAGCGAACAATGGCAACGACACGGCGACGGTCTATGCTCCGAAGACCCGCAAGCTCGTGCGCACCATCTCGAAGAAGGTCGGTGCCCCATGGGCCCTGGCACTGGATTCCAACGATAGCCTTTACTTGGGGAGCTTTGGCTCAAAGGACAAAGTGGGTGTCTACCCGCCCGGTCACGCCGTCCCGGCGCGCACGATCGCGGCCTTCGCGTTATCCTTGGGATTCGGCCCACCGTGAGATCGAACAATCTAGGCGTGTCGTAGGCGGCCCGGGAGCTCGAACCGCGAAGGTGGCGCTTGGCACTCTGGGTAAGCGCCATGAAGCGCGCGAGGTTCGGGCGAAGTCACAGGAGTGAAGGGAGTTTGAAGATGCGCTACTTCTATCTACTCATCGGAGCAGCTATCATTTCGAGTTGCTCTCAAAGCCCGGCGTCGACGCCGTTTGCCGGCGGTAATCAGAGCCCGAGCATCCGTCTCAGCGGCTCCGCACCGACGATCACCAAAGTCAGCAAGATCAAGGCCAAGCAGTACCAGAAGATCGTCATTTCGGGACACGGCTTCGGCACCGCAGCGGCCTACAACGGCGACTCCGGATATCTCCAAATATTGGATACGACCGGAGGGTGGAGCGCGGGGTATGAAAGTAGCACGCAATACGATAGCGTGTGGTTGGACGTAACGAGCTGGAATGACAAAAAGATCGTCATCAAGGGCTTTACGGGCGACTATGGCCAGAGCTACTGGATTCTCAACAAAGGCGACCAGTTGAAGATCAACGTCTGGAACGCCCAGACGCATGCGGGTCCGGGAACGATCGACAAGAAGGTTTCGTAACAGCGGCGTAATGCTCGACCTGCTACGACGTCCGGCTGGATTTTTGCCCTTGGCTATTTCGGGCGCGCTACTGGTTCCAATGCTTTTGGGTATCGCTCGAGGAGCGCTGGCTCCGCAGCCGGACGAAGGAACGCTCGCTCATCTATTTCAGCTGCTCATGCCGCTGCAACTCGTCATAATCGCGTGGTTCGCCGCAACGTGGCTGCCGAAACGAGCGCCCGACGCAATAAAGGTGCTGTCCGTGCAAGCCGTCGCGTTCTTGAGCGTGTTGTCCGTTGTCTTCTTGCGTCAGCTCTAGAAAAAAGGGAGTCGGAGCGGCGTCTTAGCAGCCGCCCTTCATGCCGAAAGCCAGCGCCCCTTCGACGAATGCTTCGCCGCCGTACACCTCGTCGAAGACGCCGGGCCCGATATTGCCGCGGTGAGCCGAGCCGATGAAGACCATTCCGGCGTTTTGACCGTAACCCGGAGCTTGAATCGTCGCCACAAGCGTGTGATTAAAGATCTGAAACGTACCGTAGGTGAACTTTTGGGTTCCCTCGACGACCGAAGCGGAGCCGCTGTTCTTACCGGTTTGGTCCAACGTCAGGCAGCCCGTGCCGTTGCCGACCTTGGCGTGGGAAATCGTGACCAGGTAACTGCCGCTATAGCTGGCTGCCGATGGTTCGATTGGCACCATTCCGCCTGCAACGCCGCGCGCTTCGGCCACGGTAGTTGAAAGCAAGGTCGCCGAGATTACAGCGGCGAGCATGAGAATCCGTTGCGAGGATTGCATCGGCGGTTTCTCCTGTACGAGCGAGTAGGTGAGATACAGCGAGTCTAAGAGCAAGAGGTGAAAAAAGTCTAAAGCTGGCGGCGACGTGTTCGCTCGCACTTCGACTCGTCGCTACGCTACTCGCTCAGTGCTTCGCACATTTTTCGTCCCTCGACTAGCGCCTCCGGCGCTCGCTCGGGATGACGAAGTGTACGGCGCTCGCTCGGGATGACGAAGTGTACGGCGCTCGCTCGGGACGACGGTACTTACTTGGGCGAGTAGGCCATGCACCAGCCGTTCGGACTGATGGAACCGTCGACGACTTTGCACGTACCGTTGGCCGTCTTGTTCGCGCCGGCGACGAAGAATTTGCAGCCGGAACACTTTTGGCCGTTCTTCGGCGACTTCTGATATTTCATCGCAGCCTGACTGGATTTGGCCTGCGCCGGCGCGGCTACCATTGCAAGCGCGGCGGCAAACGCGGGCAGCGCGATCAGATGGCCGATGACTTCTTTGCGCGTATATTTTCCGGAACCGTTCACGACGCATATCTCCTTAAGACGAAAGCAATGCGTCTTCATTCGTTACCCCGTTGAAGCAGCCTGTCAACCTGCACGACCGCATCGCGAACCACGTCGCCGACGCCGACTCCACGGTACGCATTACCCACCAGAACCACGCGTGGCAGTGAGGCAAGCCTAACATCGATCTGCTGCAGTAATTGTTTGTGGCCGAGTGCGTACTGCGGGATGGCGTGCTGCCACAGATGCTCGTGGTAGGCCATCGGCTCAGCCGCAATGCCGAGCGCGGCTGCAAGGTCGCGACGAATCGTCGCTAAGGCATCGTCCGGGGAAAGATCCAGCGCGCGCGAATCGGCGGCGCCGCCGAGAAAGACCCGCAAATACGCGGCATCCGGCGGTGCTTGCTGCGGAAAGATCGTCGACGTGTAGAGTGCGCCGAGAATGCGTACTCCTTGATCGCGCGCGGCCAGAAAACCGAAGCCGTCTAACGGCACGGGCACGTCGCGCGCGTGAAATGCAACACCGGCGACGCGCATCGGCGCGTAGGAAATCCGTGCCAGCAGTTCGCCCAACGCCGGATCCACTTCTCGGAGAATCTGCGCGGCGGCGTAGGCCGGCACCGCAAGGATCACGGCATCGAAATTGTTCACGCCGCCGGCGTGTTCGATGCGCCACCGCGCGCCGCTGCGCTCGACGCGCCGCACTTCGCGGGATCGCTCGACGCGCGCCCCGAGCGCATCGGTGAGGCCGCCGACCAAACGCGTCATGCCGCCGCGCAGCGTCGAAAGCCGTCCCCGAGCGCGCCGGCCCCGCACGAGGCCCTTGAGCAGCGATCCGTGCCGGCGCTCGAGGTCGCGCATTTGCGGGAAGAGCGCGTCCATGCTCGTCGCGCGCGCATCCCCTGCCGTAATGCCGAGCAACGCCGGCCGCACGATGCGTTCGGCAACTTCATGACCGAAACGCCGCGCGAAGAAATCCTCGACGCTTTCGTCGCCGCCGGACTGCGGGGGCCGCGTGATGAGGCCACGCAGCGCGCGCAGTTTTCCCCGCCCGGTCAAGAGCGAAAGAAGCAGCGCCTCCGGTGGTTTCGACGGCAGCGCGTGCAGCCGGCCGTCGAAGTACACGAATCGCTTGACCGCAGCGGCGCCGGCAGGGACGATCTCATCGTCCAGTCCGCACTCGTGGATGACGTCGCGCAGCTCGGGCGACGACGACGGAAAGCCGTTCGGCCCCCATTCGAAAAGAAAGCCGTCGAGCGATTGGGATCGGATCTTGCCGCCTGCCCGCGCTTCCCGCTCGAAGACCGTCACGTCGTGCTCTCGATAGAGCCGCAGTGCCGCGACGAGGCCCGCGATGCCGCCGCCGACCACGGCGACCTTCACGTGCAGAGCGCGGCGAGCGCCTCGATCCACAACGGATCGTCGTTGAGGCAGGGAACGTAGTGCAGCGATTCACCGCCGGCTTCCAAGAACGACGCACGGCCGCGAATCGCGATCTCTTCGAGCGTCTCCAAACAATCCGCAACGAACGACGGACAGACGACCGCCAATCGCGTGATGCCGCGTGACGGAAACTGCTCGAGCAGAACATCGGTAAACGGTTCGAGCCAGCCGCTGCCCAAGCGCGATTGAAACGAGAAACCGTAGCGATCGGCATCAAGATTGAGGCGTCGCGCCAGATGCTCCGTCGTCTCAATGGATTGGTGGCGGTAACAGGTTGCATGCGCGGGCGACGGTGTCGTGCAGCAGTTTGGCGTCAAACAGTGCGCATGGGTCGGATCGGTCTTACGGAGATGTCGCGCCGGAATGCCGTGGTAACTGAAGAGCAGATACTGTATGTCGTCAGGATAATCGCGACGTATGCGCGCTTCCATCGCATTCGAGATATCGCTCGTCCGCGTAGAACGGCGGCACGAAGTAAAACGGGATGCCGGTCGCGCGCAGTGCCGGCTCGGCCTCCACCTCCACCGTTTTCGTCGTCGCCATTGCATACTGCGGATAGAGCGGAACAACGACGATCCTATCGCAGTCGCGGGCGCGTGCGGCCAGCTCGGCAACGGCAGTGGGAATCGACGGCTCGCCATAGCGCATCGCCAGCCCAACGGGACGTTGGAGCCGTTCTTCCAATGCGAGCCGCTGTTGCTGCGAGATGACGATCAACGGCGAACCTTCTCCGGTCCAGATGCTGCGATAGGCGTGGGCGGTCTTCGGAGGCCGCGTCGGCAGAATAACGCCTTTGACGATCAGCGCACGGAGCGGCCATGGCACGTCGATCACATAGCGGTCCATGAGAAACTGATCGAGATAGCGCCGAACGTCGGGTATGCTGGTCGACGCGGGAGAACCCAGGTTGACGAGCAGCACCGCGGATTTCATGCAAACGGATCCTGCGCAAACCAGTTGCGTGGCTGCAAGTAGGCCTCCAGGGCGCTTTCGGGCGAACCGGGTTGCGGACGTTCGTCGTAGGCCCAGCGAACCAGCGGCGGCAGCGACATGAGAATGGATTCGACGCGTCCCCCGCTTTGCAATCCGAAAAGCGTGCCGCGATCGTAGAGCAGATTGAACTCGACGTACCGGCCGCGCCGGATGAGTTGAAACGAGCGTTCGCGATCGCCGAACGGTTGCGCCGCGCGTCGCTCGACGATGGGAAAGTATCCGCGCACGAACGCTTCACCGACCGCTTGCGAGAACGCGAACAACGCGTCCCGCGTACCGCGTTCGACATCGAGATCATCGTAAAAGATGCCGCCGGCCCCTCGGGTTTCGTTGCGATGCGGGAGATAAAAATACCGGTCGCACCAGTTCTTGAACTCGGCGTAAAAGCCGGCGTTGAAACGATCGCAGGCATCTTTGAGACAGCGATGGAACGCGCGCACGTCGTCGAGCACCGGATAGTACGGCGTGAGATCGGCGCCTCCGCCGAACCACCACGCGCCCGAACCGGCGTCGCTTTGCGTCTCGAAATACCGAACGTTGCAGTGCGCGGACGGCGCGTAAGGATTGCGCGGATGCATGACCACGCTCAGACCCGCCGCGAAAAACGCGTGCCCTTCGAGTTGCGGACGCTGCGCGACGACGCTGGCCGGAAGCCGGTCGCCGGTGACGACGGACGTGTTGACGCCGCCCCTTTCGAAGACGTCGCCGCCGGCAAGTATGCGCGTCGAGCCGTGGCCGCGTAACGCTCCCGTTTCGGACGTCCAATCGTCGATGGCAAACGAGGCCGCGCGGTCGAGCGCCAACGCTGCATCGCACATATGCTCTTGCAGTTGATCGACCATCACCGTCGCCCGCGTCATCGTCTATATGAATGCACGAACTGCACGAGCCCAGATACTGCTTCAATCGGCGTTTGCGGCCAGATACCGTGGCCGAGGTTGAAGATGTGCGGGCCACGCGAGCCGTCGTCGAGCACGCGCCGCGTTTCGCGTTCGATGGTTGCGCGATCGGCGAAGAGCACCGCGGGGTCGAGATTGCCCTGGAGCGCCCGGCCCGGCAGACGTTCGCGCGCCGTTATGAGATCGGTCCGCCAGTCGACCCCGGTCGCTTCGCTCGGAATCCGCGCGAGTTGGTCGAGCAGATGCGCGGCGCCGAGCGCAAACACAATGCGCGCAGCACCGGCAGTGCCGGCGGCCTCCATGATGCGCGCGTTATACGGCACCCCGAACTCTGCATATGTCGAGGCGTCGTGCAATCCGGCCCAACTATCGAACAGCATAATCGCCTGAGCGCCGTGAGTGACTTGCATGCAGACATAAGCGATCGAGAGCTCGGTAAGGCGGTTCAGCAAGTCGTGGACGGCCTGGGGATCGGAGCGCAGGAAGCGGCGGAACTGCTCGAACTCCTTGGAGCCGCCGCCCTCGACAAGATATGCAGCCAGCGTCAGCGGGGCGCCGCAGAAGCCAATCAGCGCAACGTGCTCGGGCAACGCTGCCCGCGCCAAATGCAGCGCCTCTCCGACGTACGGCGCCGGCTGGCCGCTCATCGCCAATGACGCGATCGCATCACGCGAACGCAGAGGCTTCGCAAGCACGGGGCCGGGAGCGAACTCGATCTCCACGCCGAGCGCCTCCAACGGCGTCATGATGTCGCTAAAGATGATGGCGGCATCGAGATCGAAGCGGCGGATCGGCTGCAGCGTCGCCTCGGCAGCGAGCTTGGGCGTCCGCACCATCTCGAGGAACGAGTGCTGCGAGCGCAGGTCGCGGTACTCCGGCAGGTAGCGTCCCGCTTGGCGCATGAGCCAGATCGGAACGCGTTCCCCGCGGTGGCCGCGCAGCGTCTGCAGGAAACTCATCCGTGCCTGCCATGCGTCAAAGGGTCCGTGGACCCCTCGGACGGAAATCGCCAGACGCCGGGCTCACCTGAAACAGTCGCCGGGTCTTCGGCGTAAAGCTAAACAGCAATGGATTCAGTACCATGTGGTTGACGCGTTTTGCGCTTACTCGCCCCACTATTACCGTCGCGATCTTCGGTGCGTTGGTATTGTTCGGGGTCATCTCATTCTTCCAATTAGGCCGTAGCTCGAGCCCGCCGAACACCGACTTTCCTATTGTCGTCGTGTCGGCGAGCTATCCGGGCGCGTCGCCGCAAGACATGGAGCGAATGGTCATCAAGCCGGTCGAGGACCAGATGGCCGGCATCGACCATCTCGACGAGATGACCGCGACCGCGCAAGAAGGCACCGCCGTCGTCGTCGTGCAGTTCAAAATGGGCACCGATCTCAACCTCGCCGCCGTGGACGTTCAGCGGCGTGTTGACGTCGCGCGCGTCTATATGCCGAGCGATCTTGATCCGCCGGACGTCACCAAAGCGGGGCAGGCCGAACCGCCGCTGCTCGATTTGGCGGTCAGTTCCAAGTCGCTGAGCCAGCCGCAGATCGCCGATCTCATCAATACGTCCATCGTGCCGGCGATCGAGCAGATCCCCAACGTGCAATCCGTCGACGTGCGCGGTTCGGCCGACCGCGAGTTTCACGTCGAGCCCGACCCGGTGAAACTCGACGGTACCAACGCCACGCTGGAAGACATTTTCAACGCCGTCCAGATCAACAATCTCAACGTACCGGGCGGCATCATGACCCAACCCACACGCGAGGGCACCGTCGCGATTCACGACTACGTCGAAAAGGCCGACGATCTCTTAGGGATTCCGCTCTCGCCCGTGAGCGTGCTACAGTATCCGGTGAAGTCGCTGAAGATCGGGGACGTCGCCAACGCCTACGACAGCCACATCGAAATGCGCAGCATCTCGTCGTTCAACGCGCAGCCGCGCGTCTACATGGAAGTCAACCCGACAATCGACGCCGACCAGATCAAGACGACGCGCACGCTGCGTGACGAATTGAAGAAGATCGAAGCGCAGTATCCGCAACTTGCATTCCACGAAATCGACGCGCCCGCGGATTATACCCAGAAGATGCTGACCGGCGTGGGACAATCGCTGATCGAAGGCATCGTGCTGACGGCCATCGTCATGCTGCTCTTTCTGCACGCCTGGCGCAATGCGGTCGTCGTGTTCCTCGCAATTCCGACGTCGATTCTCTCGACGTTCATTCTGATGCGGGTCTTCGGCTTTCACATCGACTCGATGTCGATGATGGGACTTTCGTTGATCATCGGCATTCTCGTCGACGATTCGATCGTCGTCTTGGAGAATATCACGCGCCATCGCGACATGGGGCTCGACCCGATGTCTGCGGCGATCACCGGACGCACGGAGATCGGCGGCGCCGCGGTAGCGATCACGATGGTCGACGTGGTCGTCTTCCTGCCGATCGCCTTCATGTCGGGCATCGTTGGCGCGTATCTTCGCGAGTACGGCGCGGTGGTCGTTACGGCGACGCTCTTCTCGCTCTTCGTTTCCTTCACGCTGACGCCGCTGCTCGCGGCGAAGTGGAGCGTCGTCAATCGTTCCGAAGCGCCGCCGCGTTGGCTCATGGCGCTTGACGACCGCCGCGTCGATTTTGCGCTGCTGTTGCTGGCCGCCGCCATGTTCGCTATCGGAACGTTCACCGGCTGGTTCTTGCTCAACGCCCTCGCGGTCTTCGTCGTCGCATTGCTGCTGCTCAACGCGTTCGTGCATCGCTACGACCGCATTCTCGAGCTGTATCGCTCGACGTTCTTGCCGTTCGCATTGCGGCACGGCGCGTTCGTCGTTTTCATCTGCCTCGCGCTGCTGATCAACTCACTGTCGTTGGCTGCCGGCGGCGGCATGGCGATCGTGATTATGGACGTGCTGCTGCTGGTGATCTGCGCGATCGGTCATGTCGGCGGCAAGGTGCTGCGCAGCCGGCGCGGCTCGCGCATAGGTCGCCGTAACCCCATCCTGAACTATGTCCGCTCCATCGGCACGGCGCGCGGCACCACGATCGCGACGTTCGTGACGCCGGTCGCACTGGCGCTGATCATGGTGCCGCTGGGTTCGGTGAGCTTCGATTTCATGCCGGCGCAGCAAAACGGCGAGATCGACATGACGGTGACCTATCCGTCCGGCACGCCGATCGCCACCACCAATCGTTACGTCATGCGTCTCGAAACGGCGATCATGGGCATCGCCGGCGTAAAATCCGTGAGCGCAACCTCCGGCCGCAAGCCGGCGGGCTGGAGCAGCGTGAGCGGCGGCAACTACGCGACGCTCAACGCGACCATGCAAGATGGCCGCATCAAGCAGACCAATGCGACGATCAAAAAGATTCGCGCGTTGGGTTATCTCGTGCCGGGCGCCGAGTTCAACGTCGGCGGCGATAACAACAATGGGCCGGCAATCTACTATTCGCTCACCGGACCCGACCTTGCGATCGGCCCGGCGGCCGAAAAAGTCGCGCAGTTTCTGCGCACGGTTCCGGGCGCCGTCAACGTGCAGACCAGTGCCGAGAACGGCGCGCCGCGCATGAACGTGGACGTGGACCGCGCGAAGTGCGAGACGCTCGGCATCAATCCGTCGGACGTCGCGACGGTCGCGCGCATCGCGATCGACGGCGCGGTCGCGACCAAAGTGCGGACGCCGACGGGGCTCGTTGACGTGCGCGTGCAGTTCCCGCTTGCCGACCGGAGCACCGAAGACGCGCTCAAGAACGTCAAAGTTCGCGCCAACGACGGATCGCTCGTTCCAATCGGGGACGTCGCGAGCTTTACCTGGACGACGGCGCCGACGAAGATCGAGCGTCTCAATCGCGAGCGCGTGGTGAACGTCTATGGCGACGTGCTGCCGGGCTATTCACTGGGACAAGTCGTCGGACCGCTGCAGAAAAAGTTGCAAACGCCGGGTTTCCTACCGCAAGGCGTGGCGCTCAAATCGCAAGGCAACTCGCAGTTCATGGAAGAGACGTTTGCGAACATGGGGATCGCGCTCATCACCTCGTTCATGCTGGTGTACATCTTGATGGTGATTCTCTACGGTTCGTTCCTCGAACCGCTGATCGTCATGTTCTCCGTGCCGCTCGCGGTGATCGGTGCGATGATCTTTCTCGCCTTGATGGGCCGCATCGAGCCGGATCAGGGCCAATCGCTCAACATCATCTCCATGCTCGGCATCATCATGCTCTTCGGCCTGGTTGCCAAGAACGGCATCTTGCTGGTCGATTTCTCGAATACGCTGGTGAAACGCGGGCTGCGCGTTCACGAAGCGGTGATGCAAGCGGCAGCCACGCGCTTCCGCCCCATCGTTATGACGACCGCGGCGATGATCTTCGGCATGCTGCCGCTCGCACTGGGCTATGCGGAAGGCGGCGAGTGGCGCCAAGCCATGGGCACGGTTATTATCGGCGGCTTGCTCAGCTCGCTGGTGCTCACATTATTCTTGGTGCCGATGATCTACGAAACATGGATCGGCTTCCTCGAACGCCGAGCCGACCGGCACGCCCGCGAGGCGGAGATGCGCCAACCGATGGAGAGGGCGCCTGCTTAACCGATTGACGCCGCAGAGGCGCGGGTACGAAAAAGCCATGAAGAAACGTTCGTGGCTTTTCTTTGCAGCAAGTATCGTTGCGTTGACGCTTCCGGCGGCGGCACAACCGGTCACGGTGGTGGTGAACGGTCAACCGATGACCTTCACGCAGCCGCCGATCGAACGCGGGGGACGGGTCTTCGTTCCGCTGCGCGGCATTTTCGAACAACTCGGCGCGAGCGTCGTCTATTCGAACGGTCAGATCAACGCGACCGCTCACGGCCGCACCGTTTCGTTGAACATCGGCTCGACCGGGGCAACCGTTGCCGGACAGCCGGCGACGCTCGATGTCGCACCGTTCATCGTCGGTTCGACGACCTTCGTTCCGCTGCGATTTATTTCGCAAGCGCTGGGCGCATCGGTCAATTGGAACGACTCGACCAGCACGGTCACGATCAATGGAGGCGGCAGAGCTCCGATGGAAGAGCGACCGCAACCTCCGCCGCCGCGGCAAGCGCCGCCGCCTCCACCGCGCACCGCCTATCTCGTATCGCGCTGGCCGACCGGCACGGTGTACGATGCCGGCGACGTCATCCGCTTTACCTTCAATCGTCCGGTGGTGGTCGACAGCCTGCGTATCTGGATCGATGGTAATCGCGTGCGCAACGATCTGCGGCAGAGCGGACCGGCAGCCTTCGCTGTGGATCTCGACGGGCCGTTGCCGCGCGGACCGCATCGCGTGCGCGTAACGGGCATGACCGGCAACGGCGTGCAGTTCGACGTTTCTTGGGGCTTCGTAACCGCCGCGCGCTCGTAACCGGAGCCGCGGCCGGTCTTGCGGCGGGCATTGCCGCAGACTTGGCGCGCGGTGGGTTCGCACACGTCGCGATTACCTATCGCACTACGCCGCCCGACGCCACGCTTTCGGCCATCGAAACGGCCGGCGCGCACGGGTCCGCAGCATCGGTGGATTTTCTCGCAGAAGAAGATGCAATAGCATGCAGGCTTGCCGAGATCGTGACGCGCGACGGACCGTTCGACACGCTGGTGCACGCCGTCGGCCCGCTGGTCGCCGGGCGTTTCGAACGCGCGACGCTCGACGACTATCGCGAAGCGTTCGACGGCAACGTGCGCAGCGCGGTGCTTGCGGCCCGCGCGGTGCTGCCTGCGATGCGCGCGGCGCACTTTGGACGCATCGTCTTTTTCGCGATGCTCGGATCCGCCGAGACGCGGCCTTTTCATGCGCTGGCGCTCTACGCGGCGGCCAAGAGCGCGCTGGTCGAGTTCGCGCGCGCCCTCGCTATCGAAGAAGCGTCGCGCAACGTCACGGTGAACGTCGTCGCGGTCGGCGACATTCGTGAGAAAACGCTGACGCGCGACGAAGCGCGGCAACGCACGGCGAACAATCCGCGCGGGCGCCCCGGTAGTTATGAAGACGTCGCGGACGCGGTGCGCTTCTTCGTCGCGCAGGAACGCGACTTCATCACCGGAGCGGTGTTGGACGTCAACGGCGGCTTGCAGTCGGCGTCCGAGTAATTACCGCCGGCGTCGCTTTAAAGGCTCGGGGTATGCCGGCGTCGCTTTTTTCATATTTAATCGCTCCGCCGGCATACCCACTCGCCTTAGTGCGCATTTGGCCGCAACTTTGCTTGACGCAACGCACGCGCCGTCGTTGCATCTTTAGAAGATTAAAACTTCCAGGACAACTGCAGTACACAGCGTAAGCAGCAGCATGCTGCACGACGGACGTGACGATCATCAAGAGTTTGCCTTGCCGGGAGCGCGGCCGCAATATGGTCCCGATAAGATCGTCGACGTCGAACATATCGATCTTCACGCTCACGCCGCATTTCGATACGGAGTCGCTCGACGGCGTTTGCACGTTGACGGTTCGCGCGATCGACCGGCCGGTCTCGCGCCTGGTGCTCGATGCAGTCGACCTCGAGATCCTCAAGGTCGAGCCGTCCGTCAACGTTCCGCGCCGCCGGCGGCAAGTTGGAAATCGAACTCGCGACGGCCGATCCCTGCCGCAGCAAAGCGCTTCGATCGCCATCACCTATCGCGCGAATAAGCCGCGGCACGGATTGTTCTTCGTCAAACCGACCGCCGAGCACCCGGAAAAAGTGACGCACGCGTGGACGCAGAGCCAAGATCAATACGCGCGCTTCTGGTTTCCGTGTTTTGACTTTCCGTCAGAAAAACAGACGACCAGTACGACGATCGTCGTGCCGAAGGGTACGTTTGCCTTAGGCAACGGCGAACTTGTCGAACGGCGCGACGAAGGCGATCACACGATATTCCGGTATCGGCAAGACGTCCCGCACAGCACGTATCTCATTACGATGGTCGCGGGTCCGTTCGCGGAGGTCGCACAAGGCGAAGCCGGCCGGAACCGCATCCCCGTCTTCCATTACGTTTTGCCGGGGCGCGAAGCCGAGGGCGAGCGTTCGTTCGGCAAAACGCCGCAAATGATCGATCTGTTCGAACGCAAGATCGGCGTTCCGTATCCCTACGCTCGATACTCGCAGATCGCCGTCTCCGACTTCATCTTCGGCGGCATGGAAAACACATCGGCGACGACGCAAACCGATCGAACGCTGCACGATGAGACCGCGGAGTTGGACTTCTCGAGCGATCCGCTCGTATCGCACGAACTCGCGCACCAATGGTTCGGCGACCTGTTGACCTGCCGCGATTGGGCGCACGCGTGGCTCAACGAAGGCTTCGCCACGTACATGGAGGCGGTCTGGCGCGAATCAGATCTCGGCAGCGACGAGTATCTCTACGACATCTTCGAATGCGTGAAGGCGTATCTGAACGAGGAGTCGCAACGGTATAGCCGCCCGATCGTCTGCAACCTTTTCCGGGATCCGATCGAGATCTTCGACCGTCACCTCTATCAAAAAGGCGGCGCGGTGCTGCACATGCTCCGCGGCGAACTCGGCGAGGAGCGCTTCTGGCGTTCGATTGCGCGCTATGTTTCGGACAACGCGCAGCGCTCGGTGGAAACGATCGACCTCGTTCGTGCCATCGAAGCGGCCACGGGACGCAACATGCGTCAGTTCTTCAATCAGTGGATCTTTCGCGAGGGACATCCCAAACTGCAGATCGCCGTTGCGTGGGACAGCGAGCGGCACACGGCAACCGTAACGATCGATCAACAGCAAACGGTCGACCGGGAACACCCGGCGTACGCGTTTGACGTGGAGCTTGGCTTCGCGCCGGAGGCGAAGACGCTCGCATCGGGATCGGCAGTGGATCACGTTCCTCGCGAGCGGCGGGTGCGCGCCAAAATCGAACGAGCGCACGAAACGATTGTGGTACCGCTGGATTTCGAACCGCAACTGGTCCGCTTCGATCCCGGCGCCTTCATCTTGGCTGACGTGCGGTATCGTTTTGGCGTGCAATACGCGGCGGCGGCGTTGCGCGCCGATACCGACGTCGTTGCGCGCATTCGCGCCGCACGCGAACTTGCCGCAGACGGAAGCGCGCAAGCGCGCGCGGCATTGACCACCGCTTTCCGGGACGAACCGTTTTGGGGCGTGCTCGCTGAAACCGCTGCCGCCTGCGGTGCAACGAAAGCGCCGTGGGCGCGCGATCTGCTGATCTCCGCATTGCACAGCATCCCCATCCGCGCGTCGTTCGCGCCGTTGCCCGGCGCTCGGCAACTTCCGCGATGCGCACGCCGCCGGCAGCGCTCATCGAAACGGCGGAAACGCACCGCTCGTATTTCGTGCGCTCCGCCGCGCTATACGCATTAGGCAAAACGCGCGACGAGCGCGCCTTCGAGGTCCTTCGCAACGCGATTGAGGGTACGTCCTGGAATCAAACTGTCGAGGCCGGCGCCGCCTTGGGCTTGGCAGAGCTTGCCGATGCGCGCGCCTTGCCGTTGCTCGCAGCGAGCAGCCGAACCACAGCACGGTGATAACCTGCGGCGCGCCGCCGTTACGGCGATGGCGCGGCTGGGCGCCTTGGTGCAAGAGGAGCGGACGCGCGTGGTTGACGAACTCGAACGGCGTCTCGACGATTCCAGCTTCTTAGTGGCAATCGATGCCGTCAATTCCGCCGAATCGCTTGGGGATGCCCGTCTGCTGACGGCCTTAGACCGTCTGGCACTGGCGGCCGATGACGGCCGAATGCGCCGGGATGCGATGGAAGCGGCAATCCGAATTCGAAAGGGCGAAAAGGTTCCCCCGCAAGTGCGTGGGTTACGCGAGGATATCGATGAGCTACGTGAAGACCAGCGGCGTCTACAGGAGAAGATCGAAGCGCTCGAACGTTCGTAAGCGGCGCGTCCTTGCTTTTGCCGGCATCGTCACGCTGGCAACGCTCGTCGCCTGGCTCTGGAACGACGAAAAAGGCGGTGATGCGGGACCGCGCGTCGCCGCGGCAACCGCCGCCGTCTCTCCGGCACACGCGACGAAGCCGGTTGGGATGGCCGCTCCCTGGACGGCGTCACAAATCGCCATTCTCGACAAACGTCTGAGCGACGCTTTTGCAACCGCCCTCGACAATGCGGCCGGTTGGAGTTTGGCGGTTGTCGACGCGCGCGGCAAAACCCTGTTCGCCGATCGCGCCGCGAGCGCCGTCGCTCCCGCTTCAACGCAGAAGTTGATCGTCGCCGCCACCGCGCTTGCGGCATTCGGTCCAAACTATCGCTTCCAAACCGTTCTTGCGGCGAATAATCCGATCGACGACGGCGTCGATCGACGGCAATGTTTGGCTGGTCGGGTCGGGCGATCCGTCGCTACAGACCGCCGACCTGCGTAACGGCATTGCGATGCTTGCGCGCGCGGGATTGCGCGACGTTACCGGACGGGTTGCCGTCGACGCCACGGCGTTGCGTGGACCAGGACTCAATCCGCACTGGAGCGCGTTCGACCTGGGACAAGATTACGCGGCGCCGACCAGCGCTCTCTCGCTCGATGGCGACACGATCGAGTCGCACGTTCTGGAAAACGGCAGCGAACTGCCGGTGTGGACGCCGATGAACGACGTCGCGCAGTACGTTGCCGCGCAAACGCGAGAGCTGTTTTCCCAGCGCGGCATCGTCGTGGCGTCCTCGCCGCTCGTCGCCGCAGCGCCGCTGGATTCCGTCGTGCTGTGGGCTCATCGCTCGGCGCCGCTACAAGCCCTCGAAACGCACATGCTCGTCTATTCCGATAACCATTATGCCGAACAGTTATTGCGCGCGGCCGGCTCGCGCGCGATGGACCATCCGGACGACGCCGGCGGTATCGCGGCCGAACGGCGGTTTCTCCAGGTCGAAAATATTCCGACGCCGGGACTCAATCTACTCGACGGTAGCGGCTTATCGCGCGGCAATCGCGTCGCGGCGATGACGCTTGTCCATTTATTGGCGGCCGAAGAGCACGAACTCTATCCGTTGCTGCCGCGCGGCGGCCGCGACGGGACGCTCTCGGATTATCGGTTCACGACCGCGCTCGGGCGGGTGCGCGCAAAAAGCGGGCATCTCGCGACGGTCGCATCCCTCGCGGGTTACGCAACGACCATGCATCACGGGCGCGTTGCTTTTGCCTTTCTGATCGACGGATCGCCGGGCGATCCCGACGCATCCATCGTCAGCGCCGTCGATCGTCTCGTGGAGTTGTAATTGATCGACGAAGCTCTTTTGAGTAAACTGCTCGATCGCGCGCTACAACGCGGCGGCGATTACGCCGACGTCTTTTGCGAGCGGCGCAGAGCAGTCACCTACAGGCTGCAGGACGGACGCATTCACGATGCGTCCTACGGCGTAACGCTGGGCGCGGGCATTCGCGTGCAGAACGGCGAAGCGGCAGGTTTTGCCTGTTCCGACGATTTGAGCGAACGCGCGCTGATGGAGGCGGCCGCCTCAGCCTCGCTCATTGCGCGCAATGGACAGGCCGGCAGCATCGGAATCGCTCCGCTGAAACGGGATACCGTTGCGGGACTCTACGCGTGCGACCGTGACGAACCGGTGGAAGCGGCGCGCTACGTCGCATTGCTGGAACGCGCGGAGATCACCGCCCGCCGCTACGATTCGCGGGTGGTCGCGGTCAACGCGCAGGTGCTCGACGAGACGCAGGAAGTGTGGATCGCCACCAACGAGGGCCGGTTTGTGTACGACTGCCGTCCGCTGATCACCTTAGGCGTTCAAGCCGTGGCCACCGACAAGAAAGAACGCAGTTCCGGCTATGCGGGCGACGGCGGCCGCACCTCCATCGACTTTTTCGTTCGGCAAACGCCCGAGATGCTTGCCGAGGACGCGGCGCGCATCGCGATAGTCAATCTCTCGGCAATGCCGGCGCCCGCGGGCGAGATGGAGATGATCGTCGGTTCCGGCGGAGGCGGCGTGTTGTTGCACGAGGCGGTCGGTCACGGTTTGGAGAGCGACTTCAACCGGCGTGGAACCTCGTTGTATAGCGGTCGCGTCGGCGAACGCGTGGCCAACGAATTGGTAACCATCTTCGACGACGGGAACTTACATGAAGAGCGCGGCAGCATCGCGGTCGACGACGAGGGCGTTCCCGGACAGCATAAAGTGCTCGTCGAGAACGGCGTGTTGCGCGGTTACATGCAGGATACGCTCAACGCGCGTTTGATGGGCGTCAGCTCGACGGGGAGCGGGCGTCGTCAATCGTTCCGCTTTCCGCCCCAGCCGCGCATGTGCAACACGTACATGCCGAACGGCACGTCCACCGTCGAAGAGATCGTCGCTTCGACCAAGCGCGGCATCTACGCGAAATCGTTCGCGGGCGGCCAAGTCGAGATCGCCAAGGGCGACTTCGTCTTCATGGTCGGCGAAGGGTATCTGGTCGAAAACGGCAAGGTCACGGCGCCGGTACGCAACGCATCGATCGTCGGCAACGGACCCGATGCCATGATGAAGGTCGTCGCGGTGGGGAACGATTGCAGCTTCGCTCGACGGCATTACACGTGCGGAAAGGGCGGGCAATACGTTCCCGTCGGCGTAGGCATGCCGACGGTCAAAATTTCCTCGATCACCGTGGGCGGGACGCAGGCATGAACGAAGCCACCGCACTCGATTTCGCCAAGACCGCACTCGATCTCGCGCGCGAAGCCGGCGCGCAGAGCGCCGAAGCCTCGGTCTCAATCGCGCGCCGCTTTCATGCCGAAGCGCATGAAAACGTCCTCTCCAAACTCGAAGGCTCCATCGGCCGCAGTCTCTTCATGCGCGTCTTCCGCGACGGGCGCAAGGCGACGCTTTCCACATCGGACCTCAGCCGCGAGGGCATCGAAGCTGCGGTTCGGCGGGCGGTGATGCAGGCCGAGCACGTTGCCGTCGACGAGTTGGCCGGGCTTCCGGAGAATCTCCGCAGCGACGGCAACAACCTCGAACTCTTCGACGAAGCGATCGCACAACGCGACGGGGCACAGAAGGCCGATGACGCCATGCGTCTGGAGCGTTTGATCCGCGAGGTGGACGAACGCGTGGTAAACTCCAGCGGTTCGAACTATACCGATGCGGTCGCCGTTTCCGGCATCGCAAATACCAATGGTTTTGCGGGCGCCTATTCCTGGACCCGAGCCGGCCGTTCGACCGGTCCGGTCGCACTGGACAACGGCGTCAAACGCATCGCGCATTACGGGACGGCGTCGCGGTACTTCAGCGAACTGGAAGCGCCCGATAACGTCGCGCGGACCGCGGTTCGCCGAGCCGTCGATCTCTTCGGCGCGCGCAAGCCCACGACGATGCGCGTTCCGGTGATTTTCGAACGAGACGTGGCGTGCTCTTTTCTGGAAGATATCTTCGCGGCCGCCTCCGGAGCCAATGTGGCGACGAATAACTCGTGGCTCACCGAACGCATGGGAACTGCGGTCGGCAGCGGGTTGGTGAATATCGCCGACGACGGCCGTCTGAAAGGCAAACTCGGGAGCGCGCCGTTCGACGGTGAAGGGGTCGCCACGCGGCGTACGCCCGTTTTCGAAAAGGGCGTGTTGCGCTCGTTTTTGTTCGACAGCTACTATGCGCGTAAACTCGGCGCGCAGACGACCGGAAACTCCAACGGCGGGGGGATCGGGCCGAACAACTTCTACTTGGACCCGGGAACGATATCGCTCGAGGAGCTCATTGCCGCGACGGCGCAAGGCGTTCTGGTGCTCGATACGATCGGCTTTGCGACCGAACATGCCTCGGGCACGTACAGCCGCGGCGCGCGCGGTTTCTATATCGAGAACGGCGAGCTTGCGTATCCGATCGACGAGTTCACGATTGCTGGAATGTATCCCGAGATGCTCGCGGACGTCGATGCAATTGCCAACGATTTACGTTTCGATTCACCGGTTGCCTCGCCGTCATTTCGTGTCGCCCAGATGACGGTTAGTGGAAATTAAGCGATGAGCCAGCCCAGCATCGGCGTCACCCTCGTGTTGCGCATCGAGATGCCGAACGAACCCGGTGCGTTCGGCACGCTGGCGAACGCCATCGGCGATGCGGGCGGTGCGATCGGCGCGGTCGACATGCACACCATCGGCCGAACCAAAGTGGTTCGCGACGTCACCATTTCCGTCGCTTCGGATGCGGGGGCAGCGGAGGTCCGCAAAGCAGTCGAGGCGATCGACGGCGCACGCATCGTTTTCGCCGCGGATTCGACGTTTCTCGCGCACATCGGCGGTAAGATCCGCATCGATCCGAAGATCGCCATCAAGACGCGCCAGGATCTTTCGACGGTCTATACGCCGGGGGTCGCGCGCGTCTCCATGGCGATCGCCGCCGATCCCAGTAAAGCGTTCCAGCTCACGGTCAAGCGCAATACGGTCGCGGTAGTGACCGACGGCACGGCGGTATTAGGATTGGGCGACATCGGTCCGCTCGGTGCGTTGCCGGTGATGGAAGGCAAGGCGATGCTCTTCAAGCAGTTTGCCGGCATCGACGCCTTTCCGATTTGCTTGGATACCAAAGACGTGGACGAGATCGTCGAAACCGTCGTGCGCATCGCGCCCGTGTTCGGCGGGATCAATCTCGAAGATATCAGCGCGCCGCGCTGTTTCGAAGTCGAAGATCGCTTGATCGAGGCGCTCGACATTCCGGTGATGCACGACGATCAGCACGGAACCGCCGTCGTGATCATGGCCGCGCTCATCAACGCCGCGCTGGTCGTCGGCAAGCGTTTGGAAGACTTGCAAGTCGTGGTCGCCGGCAGCGGCGCAGCCGGCACGGCGACGATCAAAATGCTCTTGGGCTCGGGCGTGCGCGACGTGATTCCGGTCGATCGCGCGGGCGCGCTCAATCGCAACGACCGCTACGACAATCCGCACTGGCGCTGGCTGGCCGAGCACTGCAACAAAGAGAACCGCCGCGGCACGCTTTCCGAAGTGCTCGAGGGCGTGGACGCGTTCATCGGCGTTTCGGCTCCGGGCATCTTACAGCCCGAGCACATCGCGCGCATGGCGCGCGATCCCATCGTTTTTGCGATGGCCAATCCCACGCCGGAAATTATGCCCGACGTGGCCGCGCCGGTTGCCGCGGTGATTGCGACGGGCCGTTCCGACTTTCCGAATCAGGTCAACAACCTGCTCTCATTTCCAGGGATCTTTCGCGGCGCGCTCGACGTGCGCGCGAGCCGCATCACCGAACGCATGAAGCTCGCGGCAGCCTATGCGATCGCTGAAATCGTCGGCGACGACGAACGCAACGCCGAGTACGTCGTTCCCAGCGTCTTCGACATTCGCGTGGTCGATGCGGTCGCCAAAGCGGTCGCGGCGGCGGCGGTCGATGAAGGCATCGCCCGGCGCACGCCGCCGAAGATCGAAGGCGAAGAGGCGTTTAACCGCTAGACGCGCCCGAAACTAACGCCGGCCGAGCAGTGCTCGTTCTTCGACGCGAATGCGCCACGAGAGCAGCGCGGCGTTGAGAAATGAGAAGACGATCGCTATTTCCGTCGCGTGAAAGGCGAGCGGCAGCACGGCAATCTCCGCGCAGACCACAACGTAGTTGGGATGGCGGAAGAAGCGGTAGGCACCGCGACGCACCAACGGCTCGCCGGGTACCGAAACGATACGCGTCGTCCAGTACGGGCCGAGGCTTGCGACGGTCCAGACGCGTAACGGCTGCAGTGCCACGTAGATCCAGAGCAGGGTCCAATCGGGCTGCCGGTCGCGCGGCACGAGCACGCCCATGGCGATCAACCATGCGGCGTGTAAGACGACGAAGAACGGATATTGTATCGCCCCGTGCTCCACGCCGCCGCGCGCCAGCAAACGGCGCGTATTGCGGGCGGCGTACCATAACTCAAAGCCGCGCTGGAGCGCCACCAGGACGAGAACGACGTAAAGAACGCTCACCGCTGCGGACGCTCGAGCAATGCGAAGGCCGCGGTGAATCCGGGACCGAGGGAACTCAGCATCGCGCGACGCCAATCCGGCGATGCGAGCGCCCGCTGCAAGACGAACAGCACGGTTGCTGCCGACATGTTACCGTAATCGCGCAGCACCTCGCGCGCGTCGCACAGCGTTCCGGCTTCCAACTCGAAAGCGCCTTCCAATGCATCGAGCACTTTTGCCCCGCCCGGATGACAGACGAAGCGGTCCACGTCGCGCAATTCCAAACCGTGCCGTGCGAGAAACGCGATGGCAACGTCGCGCAAATCGTCGGTGACGAGTTGCGGAATATCGCGGGAGAAGATCGCCTTGAGGCCATCGGCGCAGACGTCCCAACCCATGACGTCCAGTGAGTCCGGCCAGCGATGCTCGCCATGGGCAACCACGCGTGCGCCTTCGCCGGAGCACGAAAGCAGCGCGGCTGCGGCGCCGTCGCCGAAAAGGGCGGTCGCGACGATGTTGCTCTTGGAAAAATCGTCGCGGCGAAACGAAAGCGCGCAGAGCTCGACGACGACGAGCAACACCAGTGCGCCCGGCTCTTCTCGAGCGAGCGTCGCCGCGCGCGCCAGACCCAGGGTGCCGCCCGCGCAGCCCATGCCGACGATGGGCAACCGCGTAACGTTGGCGCGCAAGGACATGCGCTCGGCGAGCAATGCATCAAGACTTGGCGTTGCAATGCCGGTCGTCGAAACCGCCACAATGGCATCCACCTCGCGAGCGCTTCGACCCGTACGCTGCAGCGCTTCGCGTGTCGCGGTTTCGATGAGGTCGACCGCCGACTGCAGATAGATGCTATTGCGGTCTGGCCAATCGTGCGGCGTTTCGTACCATTCGATTGGAACGCTCGAGTACCGGCGCTCAATGCCGGTATTGCCGAACATGGGGAGAAGGCGCAGAATCTGCGGTGAGCGAGGCCCAAGCGCCAGTTCGATCCGCCGCGTGACTTCGGCTTGACCGAGCATAAACGGCGGCACCGCCGTCGCTACCGCGAGAACGGCAGGGTCCCCGTAGCCTGCGATGGTAATGGCTTACCTCCCGTGTCGTTGTGGAAAGTTCCGGCGGCCCTTTTAGCGGTCGCCCTGTTCGGTGCGACGAACCGCCCGGCTCCGCTTATCGTCTACACCGCTCCTGCAGGGCAACGGCCTGCCGGACCCGACCGCGTGCATCCAACCGATGGCGTACTTCCTGACGGGCGCATCGTGGCCCCGGCAGGCGCCAGTGCAATCGCCGGCGCGGGGACGCTCGGCATGGCGCTCACGCCCGACGGGCGGTATCTCGTTCTGAGCAATGCCGGCGGTCCCAATGCGGCATCATCGGTTGCCGTGGTGAACGCCCGCACCCTCCAAAGCGTTTCCGATTATCAAGAGCCCGGCGCACACTTCTTTTTGGGCATTGCAGCGGTGCGCGATCCGAACGATCCCGGACAGGTATTGATACTGGCCTCGGACACCGGGAGCGGCGCCGTTCGCGTCTTGCATTTGGACGATAGCGGCGGCCTGACGCTCGAGCGCTCGATTTCACTGAGCTCGGCGGCCTCGCCCGCCGCGATTCCGGCGCAAATCGCCATCGCACCGGACGATCGCAGCGCATACGTCGCCGATACGCTCGACGATGCCGTCGTGCAGATCGATCTGGCAACGCGTACCGTTGCGCGCTCGATGCCAAGCGGCGATTCCCCGCTCTACGTAACGGCCGACGCTGACGCGGCGATCGCGAGCGCCAGCGGCCTTGCTTCGTATGCCGCGCTGGCGGCGCCGGCAACGGAGCCGTCGTTTAGCGTTCCGAGCTTCGATCCGGCGAAGTCGTCTTCGCTGGACGTGATCGGCTTTTCCGCAGCGGGCGTCGCCGATCCCGAAACGGTGGCGATGGATCACGCGCCCGACGGCAGCATCAACGTCGGCGGGGCAGCGCCGGGTGCGGTGATCACCAGGGCCGACGGCCGAGTCGCCTACGTCGCACTGACGAATGTGGATCGTGTCGCCGTCGTTTCTCTGACCGGAACGCCGCGCGTCGTGCGCGGCCTGGACCTGCGTCTCTATCCCGGCGCTCCATACGGCGCACAGCCGAGTGCCGAAGCGCTCGGCCGCGACGGAAAACGCCTGTACGTCGCACTGGCCGGACTCAACGCCGTCGCGGTGCTCGATGCCCGACGAAGCACGCGTTATCGCTACGGATTGATTCCGACGGGGTGGTATCCAAGCGCGTTGGTGCTTTCGCCGGACGGACGATATCTCTATGTCGCGTGCGCGAAAGGCGCGGATGGTTCGAGCATCGTGCAACGGGTCGACCTCAAGCATACCTCGCTCATGCGCGCGACGCTTGCGACCCTGCGCTTCAACCGCACACCCGCAGCGGCGAAGTTCAATCCGGTCATTCCGCCGTTGCGTTCGAAGAAGCGCAGCGTCGCCATCGATCACGTGGTCTACATCGCAGTCGGCACGAGCGGTTACGATGCGATGCTCGGCGATCTCAAAGATGCCGCCGGCGCACCGCACGGCAACGGAGACCCGGCGTTCGACGTCTACTCGGAGAGTCAAACGCCCAACCTGCACGCATTGGCGCGTACGTATGCGCTCGCGGACAATTTCTATGCCGACGATGCGCAGCCCAACGTCGCCAAGGAATATGCGTTCGCATCCGAAGCGACGCTCTATCAGCAACTCGTCGATCTCGGCGGCGGTAGCGGCGCTCGGCAAGACGCCGGCGACGATCCTGAAGACTATCCGCGCGATGGCTTTATTTTCAACGCGCTGCAACGTGCGGGCTTGACCTATCGCGATTACGGTGGATTACTGCGACTTTCGGGCTCCTCGGGATCGCTCTATCGCCTCGACGTTCCGGCGCTTGCGGCGCTTTCGGGTAACGTCGATCTCGATTACGCCGGAGAAAACGTGAAGGTGAGCGATGAGGCGCGCGCCGATGAGTTCATCCGAGATATGGGTCAGCTCGTGAGCGCCGACCGCATGCCCAACTTCACATACGTCTGGCTCCCGCCGGAGACCGGGAGCGGCGCGGTCACCGATGCCGACCGCGCGCTGGGCGTCATCGTGGAGTTTCTCTCAAAAACGCCGCATTGGAGTTCGACCGCCGTTTTTGTCGCGCCCCAGTATGTAACGTCCTCGCAGGATCACGTGAATGCATTGCGCAGTTACGCGTTGGTGATCTCTCCGTTGGCCAAACCGGGATACGTCGGCGCGCAGCATCTCGATGCGGCCGGAATCGTCAAAACGGAAGAAGAGATCTTCGGCCTGGAGCCTCTGGCTCTCAACGATCTGCTGACCTCCGATATGGCGGCCTTCTTTACCCAAGCACCCTCTCCACAACCCTACGAAGCGCAGTGACGCAGGCACATGCGATGGATCCGCAGCGGCGGCTGGTAAATGCTCCGACGGGGCGGCTGGAATCGGTCTTGCTCGTGCGGCCCAATCGCGAGATCGAGGACGCGCGCTCGCTGCCCGGCGAACCGGGCGCCATTACCGCACGTGCACGCGAGCAACTCGACGTCTTGCGATCCACGCTGGAGTACTTTGGCGTCGACACCACGGTCGTCGAATCGAGCGCCGCAGACGCATACGAATGCTGCGCCGGCAACGCCGCGGTGGCGTTGTGCGACGGCGCCTTCGTGATGCGTCCGAGCGCGATGTCGCGACGCGGCGAAGCCGACCGCATGCGGAACGAACTGGCGCGACTGGCGATTCCGATCGCCGGATATATCGCCGCTCCGGGATTGCTCGACGGTAACGACGTGTTGCTCGCGGGAACGACGGCGTTCGTGGGCAAGGGCACCCGCGGCAACGAACTGGGCCGCGCCGGTTTCGCGGAGGTCGCGCGCGGTTACGGCTATCGGACGATCGAGGTGGCGTTGGCGCCCGGCGTTCCGGCGTTGCGCTATGTTGCCACCGCGGTCGCTCCGGATACGATCGTGCTGGGTGCCGATAAAGCGGATGCTTCGGCATTTGCGGGATTCAAGACGATCGTGCTGGAGCGCGGCGAAGAAGGGGCCGCCGGCGCGCTGTGTTTGAGCGAGCGGCACGTTATCGCGGACATGCGTTACCGTACGGCGCTGGCCCAAATGCAACGCGCGCGCATTACCGTCGAAGCGATCGATCTCTACGAGTTTGCCAAAATCGGCGTCACGCCGTCCATGCTGGCGCTGGTGCTCAAGCGCGGTTAGCGCGAGCCGATGCGCATCGCCGTTCTTTCCGACGTTCACGGTAATCTGCTCGCGCTCGACGCATGTCTGGTGGATTTGCAAGCGCAAGGCGGCGCCGATTCCGTTGTCGTTGCCGGCGATCTCTGTCTCGACGGCCCCAAGCCGAAGAAGGTGCTGCAACGTTTGGAAGAGATCGGTGCCGCCTGCATTACGGGAAACAAGGATCGCATACTCTTCGAGGAGACTGCGGCCACGAAACTGTCGTCGACTGAGTCGGCGCAGGTTGCATGGGCGCGCCGCGAACTGGGCGAGCGTTGGATCTCGTGGCTTCGCGAACTGCCGTTCGCGCTGCGCATCGGTGATGAGGAGAATCAACTGCTGGTCGTGCACGCCAATCCGCATAACGAGGAAGAGCACATCTGGCCCGATGCCGACGACGCCACCCTCGAGCGGCTGATCGGCGACGAACGCGCCAGCATCATCGCGTTCGGACATCTGCATCTGCCCTACGTCCGCGCGTGGCGCGGAAAACTGCTCGTGAACGTGGCCTCTGCAGGGCTGCCCAAAGACGGCGACTCTCGCGCGTGCTATGCGATTCTTACCGCGCGCGACGGCGGTTGGGAGGTCAAACACCGGCGCGTCGCGTTCGACGTGAAGAAAGTCGCAACCCAACTCAGTTCGTGCGGGATTCCGGGAAGTGACGATCTCGTCGCGACCTTACGCCGCCATCGGTACAAACGATTAAAGCGCCTCATCCCATAGCCGTCGAAGTCGACCGCCTCGTCAAACGCTACGGCGATTTCACCGCCGTCGACGGCGTTTCGCTGCGGGTGCAAGCGGGCGAGTTTTTCGGATTTCTCGGCCCCAACGGCGCCGGTAAAACGACGACGATCAACGCGATTGTCGGTTTGGCACGGCGCACGAGCGGGAGCATCCACATCTTTGGTTACGATAACGAACGAGAATGGCGGGAAGCCCGCCGGCTCATCGGACTGTCGCCGCAAGAGTATAACTTCGATCGGTACCTGTCGCTGCGCGACGTGCTCATCTATTCGGCAGGCTATTACGGTCTTCGCGGCAAGGCGGTCGCCGATCGCGCCGACGCGCTACTGGAGCGGTTCGATCTGAGCTCCCACGCCCATCGTCGAATACACGAAGGTCTCCGGAGGACAGAAGCGACGGCTCTCGCTGGCGCGGGCGCTGATTCACGAACCGAAGCTGCTCATTCTCGACGAGCCGACGGCCGGCGTGGACGTCGAGTTGCGATTAGAGCTGTGGGACTGGCTGCGACAGCTCAATGCCGACGGCCTAACGATTTTTCTCACGACGCATTACCTCGAAGAGGCCGAGCAACTCTGCCGCCGCATCGCGATCATCCGACGGGGACATATCATCACCGACCGACCGACCGAAGAACTCGTCGCCGAAGGCGCGTCGCTGCAGGACGTCTTTCTGGAACTGGTGCGCGAATGAACCTCGTCGGCCTCATGACGCTGGTACGCCGCGAGATCGTGCGCAGCCTCAAGATCATCAATCAGGTGATCTGGCCGCCGATCATCACGACGCTGCTGTACGTCTTCGTCTTCGGCCTCGCGCTTGGGTAGCCGTATACCGACGGTGCAAGGGCGTCAGTTACGCGCAGTTCTTGATTCCCGGTCTCATCATGCTGCAGGTCATCGATTCGTCGTACGGCGAGTGTTCGAGTTCGCTCTTTCAGGGACGCTTCATGAACTCGATCCAGGAGTTGTTGATCGCGCCGCTCTCGGCGTTGGAGTTGGTCGGCGGTTACGTTATCGGCAGCCTGGCGCGCTCGCTGCTCATCGCCGGTTTGATCACCGCGCTCGGCTTGTTCTTGGTGCACATCGGTCCGCGCGATTGGGCGCTCTATTTCGGCGTCATCGCGCTGGTTTCGATTCTCTTTTCGGCATTGGGCTTGATTTTCGGATTGCTTGCCGAAAAGTTCGACCACATCGCCATTCTCACGACGTTCGTCATTACGCCGCTGACGTTCGTCGGCGGCGTCTTCACCTCGGCGACGATGCTGCCGCCGGCGCTGCGCAACGTCGAACTGTTCAATCCGATTTTTTATACGATCGACGCGTTCCGCCGAAGTTATACCGGGGCCAGTTACCTCTCGCCGGCGTACTCGATCGGCATGGTGGCGCTGCTCTGCGTCGTGACGGTGGGCATTGTCTTGCGCATGACCGCCGTGGGTTATAAGCTGCGAACGTGAGCTCGCTGCTCGCCGTCATCGGGCTGACGATTCGCCGTGGAGCGGCGACGAACTATGCGACGGCGGATATCGCCGCGTGCGTTATCGCTTGGTCGTAACCGGTGCCCGGGCACGCGGGTTCATCTGCGCGCTGAAGGCGTGGCGCACGGGTGGATCGCCGCCTTCTGCACGCCGCAGTTCTGTTCGCCGGAGCATGTGGATGCGGTTTTGCCGTCCTTCGGGCCGCACCATTTATGCGTTTGAGCTTTTTCGCGAAAGACAGGGCGCCGCGAAGCAAATGCGGAGCGGTTATCCGCAGCGCCGACGGCGCGTCCGTCGTCGTGCCGTGACCGCCTAAATCGCACTCGCCGAGGACCACAGCTTCGACGTCGTCAATTGTCGCTCGCTCGGTACCTGTTCGAGCGATTAGGAAGGGACGAATGATGCGTACGATGATGAAAGTCACGATGCGACGTCGACCGCCGGGAACGCCGCAGTGAAGAGCGGCCGGTTGGGCGAGATTATGCGACTCCACGGTCGAAAAAGTCAACGCCGAATGCGCCTATTTCACCTGCGGTCGACGGATGCCGCGGCGGCTATATCGTCTTCGATCTGAAAGATGCCCAGCGACATTCCGTCGATCTGCGAGCCATTTTTCACCGAGCTTGAGGCGAAGATCGAGCTGACGCCCGTGATGACGCCGCAAGACGTCGCCGCCGGCATCGGCAAACTCTCAGGCTGACGTAAAGAACGGGTTGTGCCGCTTCTCTAACTCGATGCGGCTCGGCGGCCCATGTCCGGGCATGACGACGGTATCGTCTGGCAACGTGAAGAGCTTGCTTCGCACGCTGTTGAGTATGTCCCCATAGGTGCTGCGATCGCCGTACGCGCCGCCGACGCTCGCCGCAAAGAGCGTATCGCCGGAAAACAACGCGCCGCGGAAGAGAAACGAGGATGACCCGTCGGTGTGGCCGGGCGTGTGCAGCATGCGAATGGAGGCGTTGTCGCCGAACGGCAGCTCTTCGTTATCGTGAATCGTCGTCGCTTTGCTCGCCAGATCGCCGATGGCGTGCACGTCGAGCGCGTGCATCACGATCTGCGCGTTGGGGAAGGCGCGCGATACGTCGGCAGTAGCGTCGCAATGATCCTCGTGCTTGTGCGTGATGAGAATGTACTGCAGATGATAATCGCCGTCGCGTAAGATGCGGAGCAGGTTCTGCGGGATGCCGGCGGGATCCACCAGCGCCGCGCGCCGGCCCTCTTCCAAGAAGAACACGTAACCGTTGCTGGGCTGCGGTTCTTGCGAGTGGCGGCGAACGTCGTGGCGTTCGATAGGCGGCGGCAGCCAACGCGCGGCAGCGGAATCGGCAAGTTTGCCAGGATCCAGATGCAGCGCGCGCGGCTATGGCTCGAGCCTGTTCGTCGATCGCGCGGTACCGTCGTCTTTCAACCAGCGGGCGATGCTCTTGCGCGGAGATGCCCGTCGCTCGCCGCGAACTGCGCTTCTCGCACGCCATTCCCTCGCATCGCTTTGCGGAGGATGTCTCCGAAAGTGTCCTCGAGTGCCGTCGGGATCGTCATCGCCGCTGCTTCGACGCGATGCGGCGGGCGCGCTGCAACCGGGAAGGCGACGATGGAGTCGAAGAGCGCAGATATGGAACGCGTGATCATCATCGGGTCCGGACCGGCCGGGCTCACCGCCGCCGTCTATGCGGCGCGCGCGAATTTACGGCCGCTCGTCCTGGCGGGAGGCCTGTACGGCGGCCAACTCATGTTGACCAGCGACGTCGAAAACTATCCGGGCTTTCCCGAAGGCATCGTGGGGCCCGATCTGATGATGCGGTTTCGCGAGCAGGCCGAACGTTTCGGCGCGCGCATCGAGAACGTTGACGTAACCGCCGTGGACTTCACAAAACGGCCGCTGACGGTAAGCACGCATCGATCGCAGTTATGAAACGGAGACGGTGATCGTCGCGACCGGCGCCAACGCGCGCTGGCTCGACATCGAAGGAGAAGAACGTCTGCGCGGCCGCGGCGTTTCGAGTTGCGCGACCTGCGATGGCGCGTTCTTTCGCGATAAGCAGATCGTCGTCGTGGGCGGCGGCGATTCGGCGCTCGAAGAGGCGCTGTTTCTGACGCGATTCGGACGCAACGTGACGATCGTGCATCGCCGCGATCGTCTTGCGCGGCAGCAAAATCATGGCCGACCGCGCGCACTCGCACGAAAAGATTGCGTTTCTTTGGAACTCCGTGGTCGAAGAAGTGCTCGGCGACTCAACGCGTTGAGGGCTTACGCGTTGCGCAACCTGAGTGACGGAACGACGACGACGTTTGCCGACCGACGCGCTCTTTGTGGCGATCGGGCACACGCCGAACACCGCCGTTTTCGCGGGCCAACTCGATCTCGACGAGCGCGGTTACATCGTGACGCCCGACGGCACGCGCGACCAATGTCGACGGCGTGTTTGTCGCGGGCGACGTCAGCGATCACCGCTACCGCCAGGCCGTCACGGCGGCTGGCGCCGGTTGCCGCGCCGCCATGGATGCCGAGAAGTATCTCGAAGCGCTCGAGTTCGCGATGAACTTAGTTCTCTAGTAAGTCGACCGGCGTTTGCGTCGGCCCTCGATGCAAGAAGTATGCTCTTCGAGTACTTCGAGGCGATGTCGTGGAAACTGGCGCGGCGGTCTGAGCGAAATTGAACATATCCAACATGCTGCTCGATCGTACCGTCGGTCGTGCCGAGACGGCCGAATCCGAAGGTGTCTTCGACCAACTGGATGATGCTGCCGAACTCGTAGACCGTGTTTGCGAGAGTAGCCCTGGGTGGTTTGCCGATGTTTCCCGCGCGTACGGCGAGACGAGATCATCGGTACGCGGAAACCCGGACCGCCTTGATTGTCGCGCGGCATGGGCGGCGGCACGGGATCGTAGAAGCCGCCCCAGTCGTCCCACACGATGACGATCGCGCTGGTCCTCCAATACTGCTTGGCGCCGATGGCGTTGACGATGCTAGCAACCCACGATGGGCCGGTGTCGGATCGTTATTGCCCGGATGGTCGGAATCCGCACCGTCGGGAATCACCCACGACATGGCCGGCAGCGTACGCCGTTGCTGATGTCGTTGAAGATGTTCGTTGGCGGCCATGTGACGTTCGTTCCCCACTCGGGACCGTACCGCACCGGCGCGATGACGTCGAAGGCGTTCCAAATGCCGCCTCGCATGCCGACTTGCGGCGTGTAGTACTTCCACGAAATGGACTTTTGGTCGAGCAAATCGCGCAGCGTTGATATAGTCCGTCGCCGGAATATGGAAAGTGCGGCGTGCACGGAAACGGTCCGGCGCCGACCTCTCGAGCTGCAGATCCGTCGTGATCAGCGTCGTAACGGTTTTCGGCACTCGAGTCGCAACCCCACATGCCGTTGGCAGCAACCGGGTCGTTGATGATGCTTGCGGTCGAATCGATGGCCGTTCCGCCGCGAATGAGATCCTGATGGGCGGTAAAACTTTCACTGCCCTGCGTTTGGAACATCGCGTTTGCCAGCCCGTACTCTGACGCCATCGACCAGTAGGGCGCGATGTCCGACGGATTGACGTACTGGTACGGAAGGATCCCTTCATCACGTGTTCTGCAGGTAACAATGAATCAGATTAAAGCCATCCATCTTCCCGGAGTCGTAGGCGGTAAGGAACGCGGCGTAGGAATGGTTTGGATCGTCGCGATTGATCAGCGGACGTTTCTTTGAGATTGATGCGTTTCGTCCGTTGGGTCGAACCATTGCCAATCGTTTGCAGTCCGGTCGTCGACCCGGTGGCGCCCGGAAACGTTGCGAACAAGTTATTGAACGAGCGGTTCTCCTGCACGATCAGAACGATGTGCCGGATCGGAGAATGCCCGCGCTGGAGTGCGCCCGCGCTGGCTGCCGGGCGCGAGAGTGGCAGGACGTCATTACGCCGGCACTGCACGCCGCCAGCGCGAGCGCGACGAGCGCCGGCAGGACGGAAATTTGCTCACCGCGTGGATCAGTGTGAGTCGACTGGTGTATGTGTCGGTCCGCGGTGCAAGAAGTACGCCTTGGAGTACTTCGAACCGACGACTTGGATAGCTGCGCGGAACTTGGGTGAAGTCGAACATGTCCGACATGCTGTTCGTCGTGCCGTCGGTCGTGCCGAGTCTGCCCAGACTGAACGTGTCCTCGATGAACTGGATGATGCTGCCGAACTCGTAGACCGTATTTGAGATGTAACCCGGCTGGTACGACGACGTTTCGCGCGCGTACGGTGAGACGACAATCATCGGTACGCGGAAATCCAGGGCCGCCTTGCGTATCGCGCGGCGTCGGCGGCGGCACCGGATCGTAGAATCCGCCCCAATCGTCCCATACGATCGACGATCGCGCACTGTTCCAATACTGGCTTTGGCCGATCGCATTGACGATGCTGGCAACCCACGACGGACCCGTGTCCGAGCCGTTACCGGGATGGTCGGAATCTGCGCCGTCGGGAATGATCCACGACATCGCGGGCAGCGTGCCGTTCTGGATGTCATTAAAGATATTGGTGGACGGCCAGGTGACGTTGGTTCCCCACTCGGAACCGTAGCGCACCGGCGCAATGACGTCGAAAGCGCTCCAGATGCCGCCGCCGACGTTCCAATCTCCGGCGTATAATACTTCCACGAAACGTATTTCGCGTCCAGAAGGTCGCGCAGCGTCCGATAGTTATCGCCGGAGTACGGAAACGACGACGTGCACGGGAAAGGGCCCTTGATGTTGTTCCATCGTCAAGTAGCTCGTAATGAGCGACGTTACCGTGCCGGAACCCGAATCGCATCCCCAAAGTTTTCTGCGTAGGGCGGATTATCGATAAGACTTGCGTTCGTGCTAATCTCCGTTCCGCCGCGAATGAGATCCTGATGTGCGGTGAAGCTTTCGCTGCCCTGTGTTTGAAACATCGCGTTGGCGAGGCCCCATTGCGAGGCCAGCGTCCAATACGGCTTGATATCGGCCGGATTGGTGTAGTGGTACGGCCTCCATTGCCTCCGGCTTGCCGCGATAACTTGATGCGGTTGAACGCATCGATTTTGCCGCCGTCGTAACCGGTCAAGAACGCCTTATATGAGTGGTTGGGATCCTGGTGGTCCGTAGAGCGGCACCTCCGTCAATTGAATCCTCTCGGTACGACGGTGTGCGTCTTTGCCAACGGTTTCCAAAGCGCTGGTCGATCCGGTCGCGCCCGGGAACGTCGCGAACAGATTATTGAACGTGCGATTTTCTTGAATGATGAGAATGATATGCTGAATCGGCGAACTTCCCGAGCCGGAATCCGAATTTCACGCCGCCGCATCGCCGGACGACTTGGCGGCGTCGTCTGCGAGCCTCCGCTGCAGGCCGCTAATGCCGCATGACGGCCAGGCTCGGCCGTGGCGGCAAACACTACGATACGATGCACTCCAAACACCTCCGTTTGGACCATTATATACTATCGCCCAAATGGGACGGAAGCAGCGCTTGCTCGCCGAAAGAGTAGATACACTGTGCGCTATGCGTAGAGAAGATAACGTCGCTCGCATCGACGAAAAACGCTCGACGCTCGCGCTCCATACCGCGAGTATTTCATCGGCGCTTCCGACCTTCTAACAACGCTTGGCGCGTGCTATCGGTGCCCCAATCGCGATCGATTGCAGCGACGCGATCGAGGGTCAACGCACGTGGAAGCAACTCGCGCACGGCGACGAGAATTTCGACGGCGCTGCGGACGGCGAGGAATCTCGGCGGGCTCGAAGACCATGAGTTCGACGCCGCTCAACTCGCGATCTCGCCAAAATCCCGCCAGCGGCGACCACCATATCGGCCGAAACCATACGCCGGGAAGATTGCGCGCGTTGAGCCGGTCGGCCAATCGCGTTGCATCGAGGCCGAGCGCGCCGGCCAAAAAGAACGGTTTCGTCCATCCGCTGCCGTTGTTGATCGCCCATGCTATCGAGCAAACCGGTGCCGGGATAGACGAACGTCGTTTGCCAGTCCGGAATGTTCGGCGACGTTTGCACCCATTGCAATCCCGTGTCCGGCCAGATCATGCCGTGATGCCACTCGCGCATGCGCACGATTTTCAAGCGCGCGCCGATGCCGAAACGGTCGTTGAAGAGCATGGCCAGTTCGCCGACGGTCATACCGTGGCGCATCGCGATCGGATAGAGGCCGATAAACGAAGCGTAACGCGGTTCGAGCACCGGCCCTTCGACCGTGCCGCCGATCGGGATTGGGCCGATCGAAGACCCAGAACTCCTTATTGAACGCTTTCGCGCTCTGCATCGCGTAGGCCATCGTCGAGATGTACGTGTATGCGCGCGAGCCGACATCCTGAATATCGAAGGCGAGCACGTCCACGCCGTCGAGCATTGCGGCGCTGGGATGGCGCGATGCGCCGTACAGGCCGTAGACCGGCAGATGGGTCTGCGGATCCACATACGATGCGATTGCCGCGCCGGCATTGCGGTCGCCGCGAAAGCCGTGCTCCGGCGCGTAGATGGCTTGCAGGCGAATCGATGCCGTGGCGCTGGATGGCATCGACGATCGGATTCCAACCCGGCGGTGACGCCGCTTTGATTGGTGATGATACCGATGGAGCGGCCGTATAACTCGCGCCACGTTTCGCGCAAAAAGACGGCGTTGCCGAGTTCGATGCGCGCCGGCGGCACCGGCTCCGCCGCATCGGCGGCCGTGCGCCGCTTGCGACGCCGAACGCGGCAGCGGTGCCGGCGAGGAAGCCGCTACGCCGCAAAAACGGGCTCGGCAACGCGCGACACGATGCCCGCATCATGCGCGCGGGAGAACAGCGCCTCTACCGCTTCGCGGCCGTTCTTCGCCGAGATCGTCGGTGAACTCGTTGACGTAGAGCTCGATGTGCGCGCGCATGACGTCGTCGCTCATTTCGACGGCGTGCTCGCGAACGTACGGCATGACCGCATCGTCGTTGTGACGTGCAAACGCCAGGCTCGAGCGGATCGCAGTGTTGAGATCCCGCGCCGCCGCGTCGTCAATGTCGTTGCGAACGAGAATCGCGCCGAGCGGCACCGGCAGCACCGTCATGGTTTCCCACCATTCGCCAAGGTCGGCGATGGCGATAAGGCCTGCGTCGCGATACGTGAAACGGGATTCGTGAATGATGAGGCCGGCATCGGCCTCGCCCGCCGCGACGGCGTCCGACAATGCGATCGAAGCGCATCGGACGGTCTTCGGGCGGCTTCCCAAGCGCGAGTTGCAACAGCATGAACGCCGTAGTGCGCTCGCCGGGAATCGCGATGCGCTTGTGCGCGAAAGTCGCTAAAGAGCGGTGCCGATGCATCGGGCCGCGCGACCAAGAGCGGGACCGCAGTTGCGGCCGAGCGCGCCGCCTGCGGTCAAGAATTCGATAGCGGTCCATGAGATACGGAATGGCGCCGTAGCTGACTTTGGTCAGCTCGTAGGTGCCGCGAGCGGCCGCTTCGTTGAGTTCTTCGATATCGGCGAGATGCGCGTCCACCTGTGGAGCGCCCTCGAGCAATCCGTTCGTGAGCGCGGCAAAAACGTAACGTATCGTTCGGGCATGGTGAATACGCTAGCGTGTACGGCATCAGGATGCGGTGATTGCGGCGCAGCGTTCGAAAAACACTGCCGCGATGCGCTCGAGGCCGCTTATGCCAGCGGCGAAGTCCCAGCCGCCGCGCGGCCGCTCGCCGCAGCGATTGGATATGCCGCGGATCTCGATTGCGCGCGACGCCGGCGAGCTCGGCGGCGCGCAAAGCGGCGAAGCCTTCCATCGTTTCGACTTGCGCGCCGCGCATCGGCCAATCGTTGCGCGTCGACTCGGTGGACGGTGACGCGCGCGACGGTGATGCCGCGCAACGCCGCAATAGCCGCCACCTGAAGAGCTGGCCACCAACGACGGATCGGAGTGCGCTGCTTCGATGGTGCGCGCGCCGTTCGGCAGCGCGATCGCTTCGCCGCTCTCCAGCGCAATCTCCATGGTGTCGGTTGCGACGACGACGCCGTCACCGATTCGCGCGGCGTCGCCGAAGACGCCGGCGATGCCGGCATTGACGAGCAGCCGTAGGATCGAGATGCCAGTGCGGCGGCGATCGCCGCGGCCGCTTCGACCGGACCGACGCCGGTTATCGAGCGTCTCCACGTCCGGCGCTGCGTTGCCAGAAGCGCAACTCCGCTTCGACGGCGCAGGTCGAGCAAAATCACCGCACGCCGATCATCTTGTGCGTCTGCAGCGAGAGACGAAATCGCTGCGGATGCATTTTCGCATACTCGAGCGCCAGCGCGACGTTGCAGTCGCGGTTGTCTTCGGGCTGCAGCAGAATGGTCTGCAGCGCCGTGAAAAGCGGAAGTGCTCTTCAGGGACGCGGCGGTCGACGATGAGTTTTGCTTCGTTGGCGCGCGCCGCCATGCGACGGTCAACGCGCTCTTTCGGCGAGACGCAGAGCCACACGTCCTCGGGCAGTTCCGTGAAGATGGTGCCGTTCGATTCGACGTGCACGCGGCGTCCGTCGTCGCGCAGCGCGTCGATCAGTGCCGAGCGTTTCGTTGTTGGGCCAACGGCTCGCCGCCGGTCAACACGACCATCGGGCAATCGCCGCCAGCCTCGCGCACGCGTTGCACGATCTCGTCGATCGTCGCAAACTCTTTGATCGCGTAATCGGTGTCGCAGAAGCGGCAGGACAGATTGCACCCGGCGAGACGCACGAAGACGGCAGGCGTGCCCGGTCCACGTGCCTTCGCCTTGGATGCTGTAAAAGATCTCAACCAGCTTGCAGCACGTCTCATTCGCGGTCGCGTCTGCGCAAGACGGCGCAAGCAGAAGGCGTTTCCCACAAGACGAGTTCTTGCAAGCCCGTCAGATGCTCGTGCGAGCCGGTCCCAAATCCAGAGCACAATGTTCTCGGCGGTAGGATTGTCGATGAAATCGTTCAGGGTGTAATGGTCGAGCGACGCAATTGCCGTCTCGCGCACGATGCGATCGATGACGTCGAAATCCTCGACCATGCCGGTGCGATGGCCCTTGCGTCTTGCAACGGCCCCTCGAATCGCCACCTCGAGACGATACGAATGCCCGTGCATGCGGCTGCACTTTCCCGCATGGTGCGGAAGTGCGTGCGCCGCTTCGAAGCGGAAGTGTTTGCGAAGTTCCGCTTACAGTTCTCCCTGCGGGCCCATGCGCTCGAGCCGGCGTTTGAGTTCGGCGAGAAAACCGCTGGCGACGTAGCCGTCCACAACGCGGTGATCGAGCGACAGGCAAGCGTTCATCATGCGCCGGATAGCGATCGAATCGTCGTCGCGCACGACCATTTTCTTGACGACCGTCTCCATCGTAACGATACCGGCCTGACCGCCGTTGATGATCGGCGCCGAAGCCCAGGATCCGTTGGCGCCGTTGTTGTTGACGGTGAACGTGCCGCCCGCGAAATCGTCGACGCCGAGTTTGTTCTTGCGCGCCTTATCGATAAGCTCGCCGCCTTTGACCGCGAGACCCTTGATCGAAAGCCGGTCGGCATTGCGAATGACCGGCACGACGAGATTGGTCGGCAGACCGATCGCGATACCGATATTGACGTCCTCGTTGACGTAGATGCTTGCCGGCGTCGAACCGCTCTGCGCGACGAAGCGGGCGTTCATCAACGGAAAAACGGCGATCGATTCGACGACCGCGCGAATGAAGAACGGCAGAAGCGTCAGTTTGTAACCGGTCTCACGTTCGAAGCGATCTTTTTCCCGCGTGCGCCACGCCCACGCATCGGTGACGTCGATCTCGACCATCGACCACGCATGCGGCGCGGTGTGGCGGCTTTCGACCATGCGTTCGGCGATGATGCGGCGCGCTTGCGTCAGTTGAACCGTCGTTCCAGGTAACGGTTTGGCGTAGGTGGAGGTGGTCGTTCCGGGCGGCGCGGCTGCGGGCGCAGGCGGCTGCGCTTGCGGCTGTACGAGGCGCGCCGCTTTTCGCGACTGCCAATATGTCGTCTGCGGTAACGCGGCCATTGCTTCCGCTGCCGCGCAGCGTACGGATGTCGACGCTGTGCTCGCGCGCTAGCCGGCGTACGGCAGGGGATGCGCCACGCAATGCAATGGCTTGGTCTTCGGTTTCTGCAACGCTCGCACTCGAGGCGCCATTGGCTGACGGCGTCGCTGCCGCGGGGCGGTCTTGAACCGTCGCATCGGTCGCAACGACCGGCGGAGCGGTAGCGGATGTCACCTGCGCCGGTGCGACGGCCGCCGCGCCGGCTTCGTCGATCACGGCGATCGGCGTGCCGGTCGCAACGGTCTCGCCTTCTTTGACGAGCAGCTCTTTGATGGTGCCGGTGACCGGCGACGGAACGCCGGCATTGACCTTATCGGTCGAGACTTCGACGAAATCTTCGTACTTGTCGACGGAATCGCCGACGCTCTTGAGCCATTGCGCGACCGTGCCTTCGGTCACCGTTTCGCCGAGTTGCGGCATCGTAATCGTGGTTGCCATTAAAAGCGCACCATCTCGCGCATCGCGTCCGGCAATGTTTTCCGGCGACGACATGTACTCTTCCTCGAGCGGCAACGCATAGCCCATGGCCGGAACGTCGGGCGCCGCCAGCCTGCGTATCGGCGCATCGAGATGGAAGAGCGCTTCCTCGGCGACCATTGCGCTGATCTCCGCGCCGATGCCGCCGAACTTGTTGTCTTCGTGCACGATCAAGAGTTTGCGCGTCTTCTCGACGCTATTGAGGATCGTCGTCTTATCCATCGGCCGAATCGAACGCAAGTCGATCACCTCCACCGACAGGCCCTCGTCCTCGAGCCGCTGTGCGGCTTCGAGCGCCCAGTGAAGATAGAGGCCGTACGAAACGACGGTCAACTGCCGGCCATCTTTGCGAATCTTCGCTTTGCCGAGCGGAATGGTGTAATGACCGTCGGGAACCTCGCCTTTGATCAAGCGATACGTTTTCTTGTGTTCGAGGAAGAGCACCGGATCGGGATCGTCGATCGCCGAGTTGAGCAAACCCTTGACGTCGTCCGGAAATGCCGGTGCGACGATCTTCAAACCGGGAACGTGATAGAACAACGCTTCGATGCAGACCGAATGCGAAAGCGCACCGCGAACGCCGCCGCCGTATGGCGTGCGAATTACGAGCGGACAGGTGTACTCGCCGTTGGAACGATAGCGCGTCTTGGCCGCTTCGCCGACGATCTGGTTGAACGACGGATAGATGAAATCGGCGAACTGAATTTCGGCGATCGGACGCAGGCCTTCCATCGCCATGCCGATGGCGATCCCGACGATCGAAGCTTCGGCGATCGGCGTATCGATGACGCGGCGCTCGCCGAACTCGCCGATGAAATCTTTGGTGATGAGAAAGACGTTGCCGCGCGCGCCGACGTCTTCGCCGAGGATCACCGTGCGCTCGTCGCTTTTCATCGCTTCGTACAGCGTCGCGCGCACCGCCTCGACGTTGTTCATGACCGTCGAGGACGGACTGCTCTTGCTGGTTACGACTGCCACGCTTCCCATGCTCCTTCGTAGACGTGTTTGTAGAGATCGGCAGGTTGCGGATACGGCCGCGCCTCCGCGGCGTCGGTTGCCTCGTTCGTCTCGCGCAAGAACGTCCTTGCGCATGGCGGCGACGTCCGTCGCTGCTGACGCATGCCGTGTTCGAGCAGCACGGCTTCAAAAGCGGGCACGGGATCGTGCTTGCGCCGCTCGACGACGACTTCGCGCGTGCGATACGTCATGTCGTTGTCGTCGGTCGAGTGCGCGAGATAGCGATAGCACGTGCCTTCGATCAGCGTCGGGCCGCCGCCCGAGCGCGCACGCTCCATCGCTTCGTTGACCGCAGCGTAGGTCTCGATCGGATCGAAGCCGTTAAAACGCCGTCCCGGTATGCCGTAGCCTTCGGCGCGCTTCCATATTTCGGGTTGCGCCATCTGTTTTTCCAGCGGCGTCGAGATCGCCCATTCGTTATTCTCGACAAGCATGACGAACGGCAGTTTGTGGATCGAGGCGAAGTTCATGGATTCGTGCCACTCGCCTTCGCTCGTCGTGCCGTCGCCGCAGGTTGCAAGCACCGCGCGGCCCGTTTCACCGCGATACTGCAGCGCGTATGCGGCGCCGACCGCGTGCGGAAGATGCGCCGCCAAAATCGAGGAGAACGACATCAAGCCGGCCGCCTTGGACGAATAGTGATTGGGAAACTGACGGCCGCCGTTATGATCGTCGGCGCGCGCAAAGATCGACAGCATGATCTCGTAGGGCGAGAGGCCGATGCCCAAACAGAGACCGAGATCTCGATAGTACGGCGCCAGGATGTCGCTGCCGCGTTTGAATGCCATCGCGGCGCCGGCTTGCAGTGCTTCGTGACCCTCGCTGCCTAGCGCGAACGGCACCTTGCCTTGGCGATTGAGTTGAAAACCGCGATTGTCGAGTTGCCGCTGCAACAGCATGTTGCGAAAGATAGCGCGCAACTGCTCGTCGCTCAATCCGCGGCGTTCGAAGGTTGTCGTTTGCATGTCTGTCGCCATCGTTTTCCCCGTCGCGCCCTTCGTCATACGACCCACGGTTGCCAGCTTTCGGCGTAGACCCTTTCGAAGAGGTCGCTCGCGGCGGGATAGGCCATCGCTTCGGCTCGGTCCGTGGCGTCGTTGGCCTCTTCGAGGACGCCGCGCTTCAACGCTTCCGCGCCGGGTTGATCGAGGATGCCTCGCTCGATGATCAGCCGCTCGAAGCATGGCACCGGGTCGTTCTTGCGCCGCTCGAGGACCTCGTCGCGCGAGCGATAGGTGCGGTCGTCGTCATCGGTCGTGTGGGCGAGAAAACGATAGCATTTCGCCTCGACGAGCGTCGGGCCGCCGCCGCTGCGAGCCTGCGTCATCGCTGCGCGCACCGCCTCGTAACAGGCCAGGGGATCCATGCCGTCCACCAGCACGCCGGGAATGCCGTAGCCGTCCGCGCGCTTATACACGTCGGGCTGCGCCATCTGTTTTGCCAGCGGCGTCGAGATCGCCCATTCGTTGTTTTCGCAGAGAAAGACGATCGGCAGTTTGTGAATCGCCGCGAAGTTGAGGGACTCGTGCCATTCTCCTTCGCTGGTCGCGCCATCACCGAATGTGGTCAACACGGCACGGCCCCGCTCGCCGCGATACCGCAACGCGTACGCCGTGCCGACCGCGTGCGGCAGTTGGGCCGCGATCACGGAACTGATCGTTTGAAAGCCGGCGCGCCGGCTGGCGTAGTGGTGGGGAAACTGACGCCCTCCAGAATGATCGGCGGCGCGCGCGAAGAGCGAGAGCAGCACTTCGTAGGGGGTGATGCCGATGCCCAGCGCCAGGCCGAGATCGCGATAGTACGGCACGAGGATATCCTTGCCGCGCTCGAACGCCATTGCGGCCCCAGCCTGGACCCCTTCATGGCCTTCGCTGGCCGAGGCAAACGGAATCTTACCCTGGCGGTTCAATTGGAAGCCGCGGTTTTCGAGCGTCCGCTGCATCAGCATCGTGCGAAAGATTGCGACGAGCTGGTCGTTGGTGAGTGCGTCCTGCACTCGGCCTACTCGCCTTCGCCCGCACCCGAGTCCTGCGAAGGGCGCTTCCTGCCTCCCGCACAAAGAAAGCGGCGTGCTTGCTTCACTGGCGCTCGTCGCCGCAACATCGTCCACCACGATCTGGAAGTACGACAACCCGTTCTGTGGCGTCGTGGCTCGCGTTGCCCCAATCGCCGACGGCACGGGGTATGCCGTTGCGCTCGACGCCAGTGCCGGCAATACGGTCGACGCCCACGTAACGCTGGTCGGCGCGTCGGACGCGTACGATGCGGACCTGACGGGTCAGCCGCTCGTCGGAACGCCGGACGACCGGCACAGCGACGGGGTCATCGTCAAACTCCCCAACAGCGCAAAGATTGCGTATTTCTTCGTTGATTCGTATGCCATCGACGGCGGCAAGAGCGTGAGTTGCCCGTCGTACGTCTTTCCCGTCTCAACCGCTACGTTGAACGTGCCGCCCGGTGTGTCTGGGATCGCCGCGCAGCATCTGCAAGCGTTAGGATCCCTGCCATGCGGCCACGTCTACGTTCCGCCGAGCATGCACGGTCAGTTTCAGAGCGCTATCGGGAAGTATGGGAACCGGCGGCTCACGGTGGTGGCGCGGGCGTACATCGATTCCAACGGCCGCAGCGTCCGAGAAGAACTGCTGACCTCGAGCGGGGTGGAAGGCGTCGACCAGTTCGAACTGGGCGCCATTCGCGAACATCAGTTCATGCCGGCGCAGTTTCTCTGCACCCCCGTCGTCAGCACGATCGACGTCGAGATGCACTATTCTCCGTGATCGAGTACCGGCGCCACTTTCACGCGTACCCGGAACTGTCGCTCAAAGAGTTTGAGACCGCGCGATTCATCGAAGGCGAGCTGCGCGAAGCGGGTTACGACGAGTTGCGTACCGGCATCGGCGGAACGGGTATTCTCGCGACACTCCCGGGGGGGCAGCCCGGTCCCGTGACGCTGCTGCGCGCCGATATGGACGCGCTGCCGATTCACGAGCTGAACGACGTTCCGTATCGCTCCCACAACGCGGGCGTCATGCACGCGTGCGGTCACGACGGCCACATGGCGATCTTATTGGGAACCGCGCATGAGCTGCAACGGCGTCGCAAGGAGGTACGCGGCACGATCGTGCTGTGCTTTCAGCCCGGCGAAGAAGGGCATGCCGGCAACAAACTCATGATTGAACATGGCGCGCTGGAGAATCCACACGTCGATCGCACCTTTGCGTTGCATCTCTACAGCGGTTTAGACCTGGGCAAGGTCGGCATTCGCGACGGTCCGTTTTTTGCGTCGTCGGATCGCTTCGACATCGAGCTGACGGGCCGCGGCGGGCACGGCGCGATGCCGCAGCACGCAGTGGATCCAATCGTTGGTGCCGCGCAATTGGTGACCCTGCTCCAGACGATCGCGAGCCGCGAGTTTGCCGCAAATCAGCCGGTGGTCGTGACGGTAGGTGCCATGCATGCGGGAACGACGTTCAACGTCATTCCCGATCGCGCCGAACTGCAAGGCAGCGTTCGCGCGTTCGACGAGCAGGTGCGTCGGGAGCTTCCGCAGCGCATCGAGCGTCTCGTCGGCGGACTATGCGAGGCGATGCGATTGAACTACCGGCTCGATTACCGTTTTGTCTATCCGCCCACGGTGAACGACCGCGCCACGAACGACGTGGTACGCGAGGTCGCGCGCGAGGTAGCCGGCGGCAGTAACGTGGTGGATCCGCATGAGGTCGTGATGTGGTCCGAGGATATGTCCTTCATGCACGAACGGCGGCCGGGCGCGTATTTCTTGGTCGGCGCGCGAGGCCCGGAACGCGGCGCCGAGCCGCAGCACAGCGCGCGCTTCGACATCGACGAACGGGCGTTAGACGTCGGGATGGCGATGATGACGGGTTTAGCGTTGCACGGTTAGATATCGTAGTGGCTCTCGCTGATCGTCAGCGCCCAGCGAACGGCGCGAGACGAGCGGTCTAACTCCTTGAGCGACGCGGCGAGCCGGACGAAACGGGCATCCGGTTTGCGACGACGGCGGCGATCGCGTTCCATGGCAACGACGCAGCTCAATGCAGTATCGAGCTGTGCTTCAATGCGCGACCAGGCGTCGCGCAGTTCCACATCGGGCACGGCATCGGAGGCGTTGACCGGCGGGGGCGCCTTTTTGGCGCCATGGTGCATGGTGTACTCCAAGCGCGCCAGCGTGTAATCGGCGTGCGCCTTCGCATACGTCTCGAGCAGATGTGCCAGCGGCTCCTCCATCGGCAAGACGGTTTCTCTCGACGGCGAAGCTGCGCCTGTGACCACTTCGGACGTTCGTCGCTACGTGATCGTCGGCAACGGCTTCGCCGGAACGACGGCAGCAGAGCAGTTGCGCAAGCACGATCCGGCGTGTGAGATCGTGCTTTTCGGCGACGAACCGTACACGCTGTACAATCGAATTTCCCTGCCGCCGATGCTGCGCAAGCAGATTCCCGAAGCCAAGGTGATGATCCGCGATCGCGCGTGGCACGAACAGCACCGCATCGAGCTGCACCTGGAAACGAAGGTGGAGCGCATCGACACAACGTCACGAGCAGTCGAAGCGGCGGGGAAATCGTTTCCTTATGACGCCCTGCTGCTGGCAACCGGTGGCCGTCCCAATCCCAGCGGCAAGCCGGGCGCGGACGGTGCGGCGAACCTGTTCCCGTTCCAATATCTCGACGACACGCGCGCGATTTCCGAGCAGATCGACCAGTCGAAAGCGGGCGTCGCCATCGGCGGGTCGTTTATCGCTTACGAGCTTGCCGAGGCCTTCTCATCGCGTGGCTTGGAGACGCACTGGATCATGCGTGGTCCGCGCGCGCTGCACCGCATCATCGATGAAGATGCCGGTGAGTTGCTGCACGAAGCTGCGCATGCCGACGGCGTGCACATGCACTACGGCGAGGAGGTTGAATCGTTCGTGCGTTCCAATGGCGTCATTACCAAGGTGCGCACGAATAAAGGCGTCGAGATTGAAGCGCAGTGTTACGCTTATGGTTTCGGGTTGTGCATGAATACGGAGCTATGCAAAGACTCAGGCATCGAGACGAGTCGTAACGGCATCTCGTGCGACGATCACTTGCAGACCAATATGCCGCACGTTTACGCCGCGGGCGACGTGGCCGATTTCTACGATCCGATTCTGGAGCTTCGCTATCGCATGGGAACGTGGAACAACGCCGGCGCGCATGGAAAGGTCGTCGCGCTCAACATGATGGGCGGCAGCGAGAAGTACCACGACGTGCCGGAGTATTCGTCGCTGCTCTTCAAAGGTCAGACGATCACGCAGTTCGGCTTGGGGACCGATTTACGTCCCGACTTGGAGATCGCGCGTAAGGTCGATCGGGAGAAGAAGTGGTACCGCGCGCTCTTCTTCTGGGAGGACCGGTTAGTCGGCGGCCTCATGCTGGGCAAAGGCAATCGCGCCGGCAAACGCAAGTACGTCGAGGCGATCAAGAGCAAAGAGCGCTTTCCCAAACCAGATTGGCATGCGATGCTCGATTGGACGGCGTAGGCTTCCTCGACTACCCGCCGCTTCGCGATGTTTCGCTCAGGATCAGACGCAAGGCGTTAGCGAACTCGTCGACATCCCGTTCGGTGGTCGCCCAATGCGTCATCCAGCGTACTTCGGGTAGCATTTCATCGAAAACATAGAAGGCATACTCACGCTGTAGGCGCTCGATCACCTCGCGCGATACGGTGGCAAAGATTGCGTTGCAGCGGACGGGGCGCGTGATGCGTAACCCTTGCAGGTTGGCGATACGTTCCCGTAATCGCGTCGTCATTGCGTTGGCGTGCGCGGCGTATCGCAACCAACGGTCGTCCTCCAGTAATGCGATAAACTGCGCGCCGATGAAGCGCATCTTCGACGCCAATTGCATCGCTTGTTTCTGCACGAAAGGCGCGCCGCCGCCGTGCAGCGCAGCGCTGGAAAAGCATGTCGCCTCTCCATAGAGCATGCCGTTCTTCGTGCCCCCGAATGTGAGCACGTCCACGCCCGCATCGAAGCTGGTCGCACGCAGATCGACGTGCAGCGCGGCGGCGGCATTGGAAAGTCGCGCGCCGTCGAGATGCACGAGCAGTCCGCGCTCGTGCGCGAAAGCGCAGAGTTCCCGCAACTCCTCGATTTCGTAGAGTCCGCCGAACTCCGTTGCCTGCGAGATCGAGACGATGCGCGGCTGCGCGAAGTGCGCGACGCCGCGACCGTTAAGATACGGTTCGAGGTCGCCCGGACGCAATTTACCGTCGTCCGCCGGTACGGCGATGATTTTGGAGCCGGCGAACCGCTCCAGCGCGCCGCATTCATCGGTCTGCAAGTGGGCGCTGCTAGGCGCAAGCACCGCTTCCCACGGACGTAATAGTGACGAAAGCGCCGCAACGTTGGCACCGGTACCGTTGAAGGTGAAATACGCATCGACGTTTCTGCCGAATCGCTCCTTAAACAGGGCGACAGCGCGCGCGGTCCAGCGATCCTCCCCGTACGAAGCAGCGTCACCCTCATTCGCGGCGAGGATGGCGTGAACGATCTCGGCAGCCGCCGGCGCGCTGTTGTCGCTTGCGAAGCTGCGCCGCGGGGACTGCTGCATCGTTCGTTCTTCGTCTTTCTTCGTTTGACTCCGCGCCTTCGGGGAGCGTTACTCCCGGCGAGGCGAGGGGCGGGTCGCGCCTGTTGCGGCGGGTAAGTAGCCCAAATGCCGCAACGCGACCAACTCGAAGTAGACGTTCTTTTCGTGGGCGCCGGACCGGCGAGCCTAGCAGGCGCCATTCGTCTGGGACAACTCGCGCAACAAGCCGGTCGCGCCCTCGAAATTCTCGTTATCGAAAAGGCCGGCGAAATCGGCAATCACGGACTCTCGGGCGCCGTTATGGATCCGCGCGCGCTCGACGAACTGCTGCCGAACTGGCGCGACAGCGCGCCGGTCGAATCGCCCGTCACCAGGGACGAACTATGGTTTCTCACCGCGAGCAGTACGTTGCGCGCGCCGTTCACGCCGCCGCCGCTGCGCAACACCGGCAAATACGTTGCGTCGCTGCAGAAGATGTGCGTGTGGCTCGGAGCGCGCGCGGAAGAAGCGGGCGCCCAAGTCTTCCCAGCATTTCCCGGTCAAGAACTTCTCTGGGAAGCCGACCGCGTCGTCGGCGTGCGCACCGGCGACAAAGGGCTCGACCATAATGGACAGCCGAAAGCGAACTACGAACCCGGGGCGGATATTCTGGCGAAAGTCGTCGTCCTCGGCGAGGGGCCGCGGGGAACGCTTGCAAAGCAAGCCGTTGCGCGCCTCGGTCTGGCGCAAGGACGCGAACCGCAAGTCTATGCGGCGGGCGTCAAAGAGTTGTGGCAACTTCCCGACGACCGCTTCACAGCGGGAGCGGTGATTCACACGCTGGGCTATCCGTTGCCGCCCGAAACGTTCGGCGGCGGATTTATCTACGGCATGGCGGGCAACGTGCTCGACATTGGCATGGTGACCGGACTGGATTACGCCGATCCCACGACCGATCCGCATAATGAGTTGCAGCGCATGAAGCAGCATCCCGCCGTTGCGAAGATGCTCGACGGCGCCAAACTCTTGCGCTACGGCGCGAAAGCGATTCCCGAAGGCGGATTCTTCGCGATGCCGCGCGCGTATGCTGACGGGTTGCTCATTGTGGGGGATTCTGCCGGCTTCTTAAACGGCATGCGGCTCAAAGGCATTCATCTCGGCATGAAATCCGGCATGCTGGCGGCCGAAACGCTCTGGGAAGCGATCGGCGCCGATGGGTTCGATGCAGCGACCCTCTCGTCGTACGAGCGGCGATTCAAAGAGTCGTGGGCGTACGGCGAAATGCGCGGCGCGCGGAACTTCCATCAAGGCTTCAACCATGGGATGTTTGCGGGTCTGCTCAACGCGGCCTTGGCGACGTATACCGGAGGCCGCGGCTTTGGCTTCATCGACCGTTTGAAGGGCGAACCGGGCTACGAACGGATGCGCAAAGTCGGATGGGAGCCCAAAGAAACGCCGCGCGCCGTCATCGATAACGTGCTCACGTTCGATAAACTTACCGACGTGTACAACAGTGGGACGATGCACGAAGAGAACCAGCCGTGTCATTTGATCGTCTCGGATACGAACGTCTGTCGCGATCGCTGTACCGCCGAGTACGGCAATCCATGTAAATACTTCTGTCCGGCCGCCGTCTACGAACCGCTGTTTGAAAAAAGCGACGGCGGTTTCGACGGGCGCTTGCAGATCAACTTCACGAACTGCGTGCATTGCAAGACCTGCGACATCGCCGATCCATATCAGATCATCACCTGGGTTCCACCGCAAGGCGGCGAGGGTCCCGTCTACACGGGAATGTAACGCGTTGCGCGTCGCTCAACGCTCGAGCGGCGACGTCGTCATCGTCGGCGCCGGAGTCATCGGCCTTTCCATCGCCTTCGAGCTGGCGCAGCGCGGCGCGAGCGTGCGGGTGTACGATCGCGGCGAACCGGGGCATGCGGCATCGTGGGCCGCCGCCGGCATGCTGGCGCCATATACCGAGCGCATCACCGACGAAGCGCTGCTGCAACTCTGCGCGGCGTCGCTTGCCGAGTATCCGCCGTTTGTCGAGCGCGTGCGGGAAGCGTCCGGCGTCGATCCCGGATTGCGTTTGGACGGCGTGTTCTACGCCGCGTTCGAACAAGAAGGCCTGACGTCGTTGCAGCGGCACGCGCGCGATCTCACGAAGCGCGGCGTTGAATGCGTGGTGCTCGACCTGCTTGCGGCGCGCGACGAAGCGCCGTGGTGCGGCGCCGATTTACGTGGCGGCGTTACCGTGCGCGGTGAAGGGTACGTGGACAACCGCCGGCTCGGACGCGCTTTGGCGGCTGCCTGCGAAGCCCGGGGCGTGCGCGTCGAACGCGCGCAGAAGATCGAAGTGGAATGCGATGCGCGGCGCGTCCTCGGCTTACGCACCGATCGCGGTTTCGTTGCCGCGGCCGCCGTCGTCAATGCGTGCGGCGCATGGGCAGCTCATCTCCACGGCGTCCCGACGGCATGCGTGCCGCCGGTAAATCCTATTCGCGGACAGATGCTCTCACTGCGCATGCCGATTCGCTTGGTGCAGCGTGCGACGTGGCTTCCGGGCGCTTACCTCGTGCCGCGCAGCGACGGGCGATTGCTGGTCGGCGCAACGGTAGAATCGGCCGGCTTCGACGAGCGCGTGACGGCTGAAGGCATGCACGAACTGCTGCACGCCGCCCTCCTTGCCGCACCGGCGCTCGGTGGCCTCGGGTTGTGCGAAAGCTGGAGCGGCCTGCGGCCGGCCACGCCCGACGGATTGCCGGTCTTGGGCGCCACGCCGCTCGACGGCTACTTCTTGGCGACGGGGCACTACCGTAACGGCATCCTCCTGACGCCCGCGACGGCGCGCCTTCTCGCCGACGCAATCGAAGGAGCGGCGGCCCAGGACCTTCAGGCGTTTTCGCTCGCACGCTTCGGCACGGAAGAACCGCGCGCAGCACGAAATAGCATTGCGTGAAGGCTTCAGTCAATGGGACGCCGCGGGATCTACCGGGCGGAATAACGGTCGGCGAGCTGCTCGAGATGTTGGGTTCGGCGCGCGCCGGCATTGCGGTTGCGCACAACGACCGCGTCGTGCGCCGCAGCAATTACGATAACGATCGGGTGCAGGAAGGCGACTGTATCGAAATCATTACCGCTGTGGCGGGAGGTTAGCGTGCAGCACGATACCTTGAGTATCGGCGGGTTCGAACTGCGCTCGCGGCTCATCGTCGGGACGGGCAAGTATCCGTCGGTTGAAACGATGCAAGCGGCGCATGAAGCCAGCGGTGCCGGCATGGTGACCGTCGCGATTCGCCGTATCAATCTCGACGACGCGCAAGGGCGCACGCTGCTCGACTTCATCGACCGTCAACGGTACACGATTCTTCCGAACACCGCCGGATGCTACAACGCAAAGGACGCCGTACTGACTGCCCAGCTCGCTCGCGAACTTCTGCAGACCGATCTTATCAAGCTCGAAGTAATCGGCGACGCGCAGACGCTGCATCCCGATACGCGCGCGACGATCGAAGCGGCGGAAACGCTGGTCGAGGACGGTTTTACGGTGCTGCCCTACATCGGCGACGATCCGGTTGCCTGCAAGACGCTCGAGGAGATCGGTTGTGCGGCGGTAATGCCGCTCGCTGCTCCCATTGGCAGCGGTTTGGGGGTTTGCAATCCGTACTCCATTCGCATCATCAAGGAGCGTGCCGCCATTCCCGTGATCGTCGACGCGGGCGTTGGGACCGCTTCCGACGCGGCAATTGCGATGGAACTGGGGGTGGATGCGCTGCTCATGAATACCGGGATAGCCACGGCCGCCGATCCGGTGCGCATGGCGACCGCGATGCGGCATGCGGTAATCGCCGGCCGAGAAGCATTTCTCGCCGGCCGCATGGGCAAGCGACTCTATGCCAGCGCATCGAGCCCCATGCACGATCTCGTCTCGGCGCGCTCGACGTAGAAACTGTCGTGCATCATACGATTTTGCGGTGGATCGTGCCGCTGGTGCTGGTCATTGCGATTGTATTGGTGTGGTTCGATCATCGCCGCCGCGCCACGGCGTCGCGACACAATCATTATCACGCGGTTCACGATTCAGGACGTCACGTAACGGCGGCGAGCATCCTCGCAATTGTACTGATCGTCTCGTTTATCGGTTCGTTCTTGATACCGTGATCTGCTCCGTCTTTGGCCATGTCACGTTTGAGGGATCGAATCTCGAGGTAGGGCGCGCCATTACTGTCCTGGGTTCTGCGCTATGCTGGGTCAGCGCGAGCGCGCAGCAAGCGCAAACCAGTGCACGGCATGTGCGAGGGGCCGTTCGTGATGCGCCCATTTTCCCGCAACCTCGTCCACGGTGCACTCTTCGAGCGATTCGATCGTGAAGTGTCGCTGCAACAGCGAGGCCAGCGCATCGCGATCGAAGAACGCATGCGGCACGCCGGCTTCATCGCCATCCAATAAGGCGTAGGTCGAATCGTCGAGCCGTTCGCCAATTCCAAAGCGCGCATCGCGCACGGAACCGAAGGTGGCGTACAAGATGCAGCCCGGCCCCAGAATACCCGCGATTGCCGCGAGATTCGCAGCGACGGTCGCGCTGGTTCCGTGCAGCAGGCCGTGCGTCGAAACGATCCCGGCGAATGGCCCTCTGAGACCGGGAAAAGGCGATGCCGACGCCGCCGTTGCATCGTCGATTCGCACGACGCGAAAGCCGGCGGCTTCAAGCGCGGCACTGTTGCGTCCGCTCCCAGTCGCGAAATCGAGCACCGGCAAATGCGTGCCGCGTAAACGTTCTATTAAGGCCACGGCCAGCGGATGCGGCGGCCGAAAGGGCTTTCCGTCTTCTGGCGAAGCAATCGGTTGCATTACCGTACGTTAGAGAAAGGCATTGTTTGTGCTAGGCGTAGGCGACCGGCTCCCCGAGGTGACGCTGCAGGACGATACCGGAGCACAGATTTCGACGAAGGATTTGCTGGGCGCTCCACTCGTGCTCTACTTTTACCCCAAGGACGACACACCGGGCTGCACGTCCGAAGCATCACAGTTTCGCGATCTCTATCCGCAGTTCGTGGCCAAGGGCGCGCGCATCGTCGGCGTGAGCCGCGATTCGGCCGCATCGCACCAGCGCTTCAAAACCAAGTACTCCATCCCGTTCACCCTTCTCGTTGATGCCGATTCAAGACTCTACGATGCGCTCGAAGTAGGGCGCGCTCGCGCGACATTTCTGATCGACGCCGGCGGCACAATCCGCAACGTCTGGCCCAAGGTAAACGTTGACAAGCACGCCGACGAGGTACTCGCGACGCTCGGCTAGTTCTCCAGCTTCGGCTCGCCGAACGGCAGCGAAAACGCGATGAGCGCATTCACCGGCGCAAACCCGCGACTGATCACCGCATAGGGCGTGACGTGCAACCCTAACTCTTGCAAGCGTTGTGTGGCGGCGAGCAACTCGGTTGCCTTCGTCACGACGTCCTCGAGCAGCAACACGCGATCGCCCTCATGATACGGCCCTTCGACGTACTCGTTGGCAAAGGCACCGTAGGATTTGGGCGTCTTGCGGACCGCGATCATCGGCAATCCCGACATCTGTGATACCGCGGTCGCGATGACGACGCCGCCAAGCTCCGTGCCGCCGATAACGTCGGGATTCACCTGCGAGATGATCGGCGTGAACATGCGCGCGATGCGCCGCAATATGTGCGGATCGGAAAAGAGCCGAAACTTATCGATGTAGTAGTCGCTTGACGAGCCGCCGGCAAGAATATAATCGCCGCGCGTGAGCGCACGTTCGGCGATTGTCTTGCGCAACCAGGCAAGGTCTTGCAGTCCTAAATGCTCCATTGCCATGCGTTCCACGACTCGACCACGGGATTGGGATTGAATCCTTGGAAGTCGACACTGATCGGTTCCATTTGGCGCATCCAATAGACGAAGATGCCCGGATTGTCGCGGGCGAGCAACGCTTGAATCGCGTCGTAGGCCGCCTTACGCGTCGGGCGGTCGTACGAGGTCAGCGCTTTTTGCTGCAGCCTCTCCATCTCCGGATTGCAGTACCGGAAATAGTTGTAGCCGCTGGGCGGAAAGTTCTTGCACGTGAACTGCGTGCTGTCGTCGGGGTCGATGCCGGCGTACCAGCCGGAATCCGTCATGTCGAATTTTCCTAGTTGCAGAATGCCGCCCATGCCTGCAGGGGCAAACAGCATGTCGCCTGGATAGTACTTGATCTCCATGTCGACGCCGACTCGGCGCAGCATCGCCTGGATCTCGACGCTCTCGCGCCTGCGCGTCGCATTGGAGTTGTTTGTGACCATCACGAGATGCAACGGATTACTCGGACCATATCCTGCGGCCGCTAATAGTGTCCGCGCACGAATCGGATCGTACGGCAGGGGATGCACCTGGGGATTGAACGCCCACATCCAATTCGGAATGTCTTCCGTCGCGATCGTCTGCGTGCCGAACGTGTTCTCTCGGACCAATTCGTCCTTGTCGACCGCGTAGGAAAGCGCGAGCCGAACCCGCGAATCCTTCAGACCCGGGCTCGAGCAGTTGAACTGCAGGTACGAATAACCGTTGACGTTCACCCAGACGATGCGTACGCCGGAAAGGGTTTTCAACGTCGGGTAGTTTTCGATCGAGGCCTGAAAGAAGTAATCGATACCGTGGGTGCGTAACAGGCTGACCGCCGTATCCTCGTCGGGAACGATGTGGATGTTCACCTGCGTTAAGTTCGGCTTTCCGAGGAAGAAGTTATCGTTCCGAACGAGTCGGACGTGATCGCCGTGCGCCCACTCCACGAACTTGAACGGTCCGTCGCTGACGGTCGGAGCGCTGTTGAACGGGATCTGGTTGATGTTCGGATAGGCCGCCAAAACGTGCGCCGGCGCAATCATGTACGGCTGATCGCTCTCGGCGAAAAACGTATCCACGAAGGGCGAGAAGCGCGCCTTGAGGTGCACGACGACCGTATATGGATCGGGCGTGTCGATCGCCGAGATAATGTCGTAGCCGTGACGGGATACGACATTGTTATCGCCATTGACGATCGCTTGCCACGACCACTTGACGTCACGGGCCGTCAAGGCGACGCCATCGGTCCAGCGCACGTCGTGGCGCAGATGGTACGTGATCGTGAGCCCGTCGGCGCTGATGCCGTGATTCGCGAGCGTCGGCACCGCGGTGACGAGGATCGGAACGGGATCGCCTGTAGGATCGGCGCTGATCAGCGGCTCGAACATCAGCCGGTCGACGAAGACGTCGGTCGTATTGGAGTTGAGCAGCGGGTTGAGGTTCTTGAAATCGGACTGCACGGCGACGCGCAGCACCTCGGGGCGCGTCCACGCATGACGTCCGGTCGTCGCCCCGCCGCCCGCCTTCGTGCAGGCCGCCAATGCTATGGCCAGCGCCAGCGCGCGGGCGCTCAACCGCGTGTTTATACCGCGGCCTTTACGACCTTGTTGCCCGGCACCGGGTCGTAGCGTTCGTGCCGCCAGGAGTACGTGCCGAGACCTTGCGTCGCCGTGCGCAGTTCGGTGATGTAGCGAGAAAGTTCGACCGCCGGTACGTACGCTTCGACGATATCGAAGCCGGCGCGCTGTTCGTCGGGATTCATGCCGAGAATCTGTCCGCGTTTGCCGGTGAGTTGTTGAATCACCGTCGACGTGTACGACGCCGGTACGATGACGCTGACATGTGCGACCGGTTCGAGCACGACGGGATTGCACTTGGGCAGCGCTTCGCGCACCCCCATGCCAGCCGCCGTCTTAAACGATTGCTCGCTGGAGTCAACGTCGTGGTATTGACCATCGAACAAGACGACATGCAGATCGGTCACCGGATAACCGCCGGGACCGTGCGCCAGCGCTTCGCGCACGCCTTTTTCGACCGCGGGGATGAACTGACGCGGAACGACGCCGCCGACGATCTTATCTTCGAAGCTTACGCCGGCACCGCGCTGGCGCGGCTCAAAGCGCATCCAGACGTCGGCGAACTGACCGTGACCGCCGGTTTGATGTTTGTACCGCGAATGAATCTCGGTGCCCCCGGAAATCGTTTCGAGATATGGAATCGTGGGCGCGGCCGTCTCGACTTCCACCTTGTATTTGCGCGCGAGACGTTCGACTGCAATGGAAACGTGCTGCTCGCCGCGACCCAGTAACAGCATCTCGTGCGTCACGTCCGCGCGATCGAGTTTCAGCGCCGGATCCTCTTCGACGATACGCGCAAGCATCTGCGAGATCTTCGCTTCATCAATGCGCTCTTTGGGCTTGATGGCCACCGCGAAGACCGGATCGGCGACCGGCACGCGCGCGAGCAATACTTTATGACCCTGCGACGTCAAGGTGTCGCCGGTCGATACGCTATCGAGGCGCCCTAACGCCACGATCGTTCCAGGGGTCGCTTCCGGTAGCGGCTCTTGTTTCTTTCCTTGCAAACGATAGAGGCCGCCGAGGCGCACTTTATCGTCGCGTTTGGTGACGTTGCTGAGCGTCGCATCCGATTTGATGGTTCCCGAGAGAACGCGCACGATCGAGATTTTGCCGCTCTGCGGGTGAATCGAGGTTTTGATGACGCGCGCCACGACCGGTGCGGCCGGATCTGGTTCGATCGGACGGCCCTCCGCATCCACTTGCGGTGCGTCCGCAGGCGACGGCAGCCATTTCTCCATCGCGCGCACCAAGGCGGCGATGCCGGCTCCGGACATTCCCGACGCGACCAGCACGGGAACGACTTGGTCGTGCGAACATTCGCTCCCGAGATCGCGTTCGATCTCCTCGAGCGGCGGCTCGACGCCTTCGAGCAACTCCTCCATCAAATGGTCGTCGAAATCGGCCATCGCTTCGAGCAGCTCGACGTGCATGCGGCGCGCATCGTCGGCGAGCTCGTCGGGAACCGGCACTTCGGCATCGCCGCGATACGCCTTCATCTCCGCAAGATCCACGTAGCCGGCAAAGCTTTCGGAACTGCCGATCGGCAACTGCTCGGCGACGACATGTCGGCCGTAGGCGGATTGCAGCGCGGCGAGCGTGCCGGCGAAGTCCGCACCGGGACGGTCCATTTTATTGACGACGAAGATGTGCGGCATGCGCATCGATTCGAGATAATTCACGAGCGCTTGCGTCTGCACGACGCGGCCGGGATCGGCTTCCACAACCACGATCGCCGCGTCGACGCCCGCCAACACTTGTTTCGTCTCTTCGAAGAAGTCGATGAAGCCGGGCGCATCGACGATCGTTATGTCGATGCCCTCGTCGCTCGTGTGGGCGATGCCGACGGTCGTGGATTGCAGATGCGCCGCGTCTTCGGGTTCGTGATCCGTTACCGTGGTGCCGTCGGCGATCGCGCCGCGACGACCGATCGCGCCCGTATGCGCGAGTATTGCCTCCACCAAAGACGTCTTGCCCGTATGATGCGGTCCGACGAATGCAACGTTTCTAAGCCGCGTAATCTCCGCCACTGCGTGTTGTCCCCTATCGTCGATGATTTAGCGGCGCTTGGCCGCCGGCTTTTTCTTTTTGACGCTCTTCTTTGCGACGCTTTTCTTTGCGGTTCCGGCGGACCGCTTGGCCACCGGCCGGCGCGGCGCCGTTTTTTTCTTGACGGCGGCCGTTTTCTTGGCCGCCGGTTTTGCCGAGCGCGCCGCTGCTGTCCGGGAGACCGCTTTGCGTTCGGGTGCCTTGCGCGCGGGCGTCTTCGGTGCGGCTTTGCGAGCCGGCGCTTTTGCGACCGGTTTCTTGGGCGCGGCTTTCTTGGCCACGGCTTTGCGAGCCGGTGGTTTGGCCGGCGGCTTCTTCGCAACGTTCTTCTCGGCCGGCTTCTTGGCGGCCGGCGTCACTTTGACGGCGCGCGCGGCCTTCGCTTTGGTCGCGGCCGACGACGATTCCGCACTGCGGCGCGAGGTGCCCGCGGTCGGCGGCGTCGCGCGTTTCTTCGGGCCGGTTTCCCGAGCCGCGCGCGTCGTCTCGCGATGACTTCCCGCTTCCTCTTCGGGCAATCCGAGTTCGGCGCGGCTGTAACCGCTGATGCTGCTGCCCGGAGCCGTCGGGGAGCGGCGCGATTGCGCTTCGGCCTCGAGATGTTCCGGCGTGGCGCGCAAGGCGACGCGCGCTAAGCGTCCACCGACCGGAAAGACGATCTCGTTGATCCCGGCGTCGTCCAGCAGCTTCAGAACGACGTCGAAGGCGTTGCCTTGATCCCGCGGACTATGCGCATCCGACCCGATTGCAATGCCGACCCGTCGCGCTTTGGCTTTGCGAACGAGGCGGGCGTTGGCATCGAGGTATTTTTTCTTGCTCTCGTCGGAATGCTCGCGATAGAGAAACCGTGTATTGATCTCGATGGCGATACCACGGCGATGGCAGATCTCCAGCAGACGGTCTTCGTAGCCTTCGAGCGTTTTTTGGTTTGGCCACTTGCCGAGCGTTAGCGGCACATAAAAATGACCCGCGATGTGTGCGGGCAGCTTATCGAGATCGTCGAAAAGTTTTGCGGTATACAGTTCCCACAGCGTTTCCGGTGCGACCACCTCGTGCAGCGAGGCAAACTCCTCGCTATCGAAAGCCCACGCCCAATCCGCGCCTTTTTCGGGATGAGTGATATTGACGAAGTGAACGGTGCGAATGACGCCGTCGGGGCGCAGCGCTTCGACGATATTTTGCGCGTCAGGCCGGGCGCGCGGATCGTTGTCGATCTCCGCGCCGATCGCAAAGCGCATACCGCGACGCAACCCCTCTGACACGACCGCGGCGTGCGCGATATCGACGCCGGCCGTCTCCGCAGAACCGAGCAGATCGCCCGCTTCGGCGAGTTTGAGCGCGCGCCGAACGGTCGCAACGGCGCCGGGATCTTCGAAGGTGAGATAGTTCGCATGGTCTGCCACCATAAGAAAACGCGGCGACATGCGGCGGCAGGCATGGTAGAACCAGAGAAAGAGCATGCGCGCGGAATAGGCGATCGGCCGTTCCTCTGAGAACGCGCGATGTTCGCCTTTCGCATGGCCGTGAACGTCTGGTATGGCGGCAATACGTGGATCGGTCATTGATAGACGCAAAACGTAGGATTCGCCACCTTCGCTAAGGTTGGCGTCTAGCGGCGGTAGCCCTCCATGCGTAGCAGCCGCGCTTTCACCTCGACCCCGTAGAAGTAGTTGTGAAGTTGACCGGACGAGTCGACCACGCGATGGCACGGAAAGAGCAGCGGTAGCGGATTTCGCGCCATCACGCGTCCGACCGCGCGCGCCGCTTTCGGACGGCCGACTTGGGTTGCGACCCAGGCGTAGGAACGCACTTCACCCGGCGGAATGCTCGCGGCGGCGCGAAGCACGTCTTGTTCGAACGGCGTCAAACCGCTGATATCCACGATGGTGTCGTCGATCGTCCACGTACTGAAGAACCGTTCCAGCGCCCGCACCAACCATACCGGTGCCTCGCCAGGCACCACGCGGCGGCGCAGGCGGCGTTCGGCGCGCGAAAGCACTTCCTCCAGACCGTTGCCGGTATCGAGACTGACGTAGGCGATGCGCGTGCCGCTCACGCCGGCGTAGAGCTGACCGACCGGCGTGGCGACCGAGCAGACTACGATCGGGGAAAACGCCTTGCCGTGCAGCGAGGCAATATGTTCGATGACTTTCTTGGTCAGATCACACGACGGTTCGGGCTTCGGCAGACAGGACAGACAATATGCGACGCCTTCGTTTTGCAAATACGCGCCTTGACATGACGGACAAGCGGTAAGGTGAGTATGGACGGTTTGTTTGAGCGAGGCTTGGCAGTCGCCACGCAACTCGTCCCAGAGGGCATCGACGTCACGACAACGCATGGGCGGGAACTCCTTCGGGGGTAAATCGTCCGATTTGCGGGCCAGAATGCGCCGCAGAATGCGAACGGCACGGTGCACGTGGGATTTGACGGTTCCGATCGGCTGATTGAGAATCTCGGCAATTTCGGGATGGCTGCGGCCTTCGATGAAGCGCAAGGTGGCCGCCGCGCGCAGGTGCATCGGCAACTGCAACAGCGCGCTTTCGACGAGCGCAACCTCGGTATTTTGCTCGACGATCTTTTCGGGTTGTGCCGGCCCTTCGCTCGAACCGCGCAAGAGCGCGTCGGGGTCGGCGAGCGCGTCGAGCGCGACATTCGCCGGGCGTTTGCTGCGCAGACGATTGCGCGTCACGTTGAGCGTGATGGTATAGAGCCAGGGCTGAAGTCGAAGGTCGGCTCGCTGTTCGGGCAACATCTTTCCAAGCGCGCGGTACGCACGAACGAATGCGTCTTGAACGATCTCTTCGGCGTCTTCGCGGTTGCCCGTCATGCGGAGAGCGAAACCGTAGAGGCGACGCTGATAATCGTCGACGATGCGTTCGAAGGTATCGACGCTCGGTGCATCGCCGGCCGGGGGACGGATCGCCGTTTTCCGGCTCGACGGTGTCGCAGATGGCACGTAAACTCCCACATGGAGTGGTGCGAGCGCGCTCATACGTTGTCCCCGACACCACTACCCGGCTCTTCGGTTTCACGGGCGGCGTAAAAACTCCCCGACGGGGGATTTTTCGCTCTCGCTTGTAAAACGTTCGCATGCCGTTCTCGGCCGGGCCGAAGGCCCGCAGCCATCCCACGACCGCTTCGTCCTCCGGAGACGAAGCGGTTTTTTGTTTGTCAGTCCGGCTGTAGGGATCGAGGTATGTCACCTCGCCCCATCACCGGGCTGAATGTTGGTTTCCTAGCACCGTTACGTACCGACAAATTGAAAGGGACTGCCTATGCACGAAGTGGTCGAATCAACCGAGATTCTGCTCGACGCCTACACCATGTGCAGCTTCGTTCCCAAGCTAGGGTCCGCACGCGCGATTCCGCTGGTGCTCATTGGTTACCGGCGCGGCGAAGATCCATACTTCGTCTGGCTGGTTCCTCAAGAGGGCATCGAACCGGGTGAACTGACCGACGACCCCTACTACGCAAAAGTCCTACGCGATCCGCGCGCGTATTTCAAAAAGAAGCTTGCAAAATACGTTGAGGCAACCGGCTGCGTGAAGCGCGGCATCGAGATGCTCCTCGACTGTCATCAAAACCATCTGGCGTTCACGCCGCTCACCGAGATGGGCGAGCAGCCGATTCGCCGCCCGCTCGAAGTCGAACTTATCGGCGCGTACTGAGCGCCTGCTGCAAGTCACGTTGGGTTTGCGACGCGCGGATCCAACGGCGGTACACGATCTGTACCGGCACCGACGCATTGGCATTTGCTTGGTGGATGCGCGCGTCAATGGTCAGTGTTGCCCGTAAGGCGAGCAACAGGCCGGCCTCGGTCGAATAATAGGCGGTTCCGTCGAGTGCCATCGTGCCGCCCAGCACCGTTTGACTGCTGCCCGGCAACGTGCCGCTCATCGGCCCGGTCGCCGAAAAGTGTACGGCAACGGTGGAAAGGCCGTCGATCTCGCCGTCTGCGCCGTGACGAAGAAAGCCGCGCAGCTCCGTTCCGCCGGCAATCGGAGAACCTGCGGCAAACGGAACCGAACCGTGTAACTCGCGCAAATCTCGCAATGTGGCCCGGTCGAGTTGCACCGCAAACGGCTGATTGAGCAGCGTGAGAAAGTCCGGATCGTTATCAACCCGGCTCTCAAACGAGCCGTCAGGAAAAAGCTCGCCGACGAAACGCGCGTTGTCGTTCGTACGAAGGCCGGGCGATTGCCGCACGTAGTTCGCGCGCGCGTCGAATCGCAGCCCCTTGCCGTCGCGCGTCACCGAAAGCCGCTCGGTCCCGGCGTAGGTAACCTTCGAAACGGTCGCCGAAGCGACGATGCGGTAACGGTCCTCGCCGGTAAGGACGTACTGAACATCCCCGGCAACGGCAGAGTGCGCCGGTAGCAGCACGCCGATGAGGATGATTCCGAGTTTGATTGTGGGCTCCGTTTCGCCGAGAGTGGGTGAATACTTAGTACGATATTACCCGCGCGGCCGGGGGTTGCCGCGTGCTAGCGGCGATTCTGTGCGACTCGGCGGCGAGAACCCAAGAAGAAGCGGATGTCGGCGGTGGTTTCACAGAGCACGACGGCATCGGGATCGGTAAAGCATCGTCCGTTGACGTCGATCGTAAAATCGCCCGCGGCCAATCCCGCAAGCGTCCGATGCAGGCTGCGCGAGAGCTTGTCGCCCGGCGCACGGAGTCCGATCACGTCCCGCACCGCGAAGGCCAGAAGATCGCGCACGCGCATAGGCGTTGCGAGCGCAAAGGCGCCCGAGCCGCCTGCAGCGACCGCGTGGAGATCGAGCGGCACTTTCACTCGGATCATCGGACGCCAATTTCTTGCGCATCGAGGAGCTGCCTGCTGCTGGGGATAAATCGATTGGCTCGATGTCCTTCGGGAACGTGCCGGCCGAGATGCTGGTCGATGCCGCGGAGAAATTCTTGGCGAAGATGGACGAGGCGGATATAGCGGCCTCGTACGAGCGCGAAATCTCACGCATGCCTAGCGACGCCTTCACGGCGCTCGTCGAATCTATTTTTGCCGCTTTCCGCGAGCGCGGCGAATCGTCGGAAGATGCTGCCGAAGAAGCCGGTACCACGCTGGAACATATCGGGCGGCGTCAAAATGGCGCTGCGAACGCCTTGTTGCAGTACGCGCGCAGCACGCCGTATCTCTTGAAGGAGGCGACCGTGCTCTTCATCGCACAGCGGCCGGAACTCATAGCGGCGCTGCCCGCGGCTGTGCGCGATCCGCTCGCGGCACACATTGCCGTACCGTAGCCGATCCTACGCCGAACCTCCGCGCCGCCGGCGCGATGACGACGGCGGTGGCGGACTTCCGCTCTTTCCGCTCGTTTTGGTCGTCATTCTCGCCGGTTTGCTGCTCGGCGGGGCGCTCGCGCACTTCTTCGGCGGTTCCAAGAACGTGCAAAAGGCTGCGCCCGATGCGGTCGCAATGGTAACGCCACCGCCCGTCATGGTATCGCCCGGCTCCAACGTGCTACCCACGCCCCTGCCGACATCGACTGCGGTTCCGTCCCCGTCGCCGCTTCGATCGGTTACCCCAATCCCGTCGGCCACGCCGGTCCCATCAGTGACGCCGCTTCCATCCCCCTCACCGGTCGTATCGCCGCCGGCAACGCCCCTGAAACGGCCGCTTGCGACGCCCGCGCCGGCCGCAACGCACGTCGCCGTCGTCCGCGCGCTTGTAACGTCGCCGCGGACGCCGCATCCGGTGCGCACGCATAGGCCGCCTGCGGTCGGAGCGCGCGTTACGTCAAGGCCGGCCGCGACGCCGGCGACAACTGTCGCGACGATCGGGGATCAGGCGTCCACTGTCGTGCGCTCGTATCTCGCCGCGATGACGCAAGGCGATCGAGAAGCGGCGAGCGCGTATCTGGCCAGCGGGGCGCCGAACGAGGCGTTTCTCAACGCGTCGACCGCAGTGGAATCGGTGCGCTCTGAAGCGTTAGGCGGGTCGCGCTATCGCGTGATGGCCGATATGCGTTCGAGCGGAACGGAGTACTATGAAACCTTTACGGTCGAACCCGGTCCCGGCGGCTTGCAAATCACCGATCACTACTGGATCAAACCTCAGTAACGTCTTGCGCCCCTTTAGTTGCCCCCGGTGGACGTCGTGCCGTACAGTGAACCGTTGACGTAAATCAGACTGCCATAAGGTCTGGCGCCGCCTTCCGACGAGCTGCCGAAGCGATGGATCACCGTCTCGCTGCCTGTTGCAGTCGTGCTGAAAACGGTACCGCGGCCTGCGCCGTCCCCACCTTGTGTAGTCGTTCCGTATAGTGTCCCGCTCTCACTAACGAGACTCGCATACGGGCCGGCGCCGTCCCGCGGGGCGCCGAAGCTGTAGAGTAGGCGTTCGCTGGAGCTTGAAGCGGCCGAAATCGCAAAAAGCGCACCTCTGTCGCTCGCACCGCCATACGTTGTCGTGCCGTAAAGTGTGCCGTTCATGTTGAGTAAGCCGGCGTACGGAAACGCTCCATCGCCCGGAGCTCCCTGAAATACGTAGAACTCCTTCTCCTTACCGGAATTGGTAATGGAAAAGATAATGCCGTGACCATAGCCCTGCGGCGACCAGGGCGTCGTGCCGAAGATCGTGCCATTAACGTTCACAAGGTTACCGTACGGATGCCATCCATGGAATCCATCGAAGTTAAAGAGCACCGTTTCTTTTCCCGATGTCGTGATGGTGAAAACAATACCGCAACCCCAGTACTGAGACGCATCGATTTTGATGTCGTCCTGGCCGCAAGAACCCGAACCGCCGTATTGCGTCGTTCCGTAGAGCGTACCATTGACGTTCAGTAGACTCGACGCCGGCGAGTTGCCGTCACCATTAGAGCCTCTGAAGCTGTGCATCACCGTGTACCCGCCGGACGGCGTAATAGAGAAAACGGTGCCGCGGGCATACGCACCTCCCCACGACGTCGTGCCGTAGAGCACGCCGTTCACTTCGATGAGCGGCGCAAGAGGAGCGCTTCCGTCTCCGGAGCCGCCGAAGCTATGGATGACGCTTTCCGTGCCGGAAGGTGTTATCGCGAATACCGTGCCCTCGTTGTTCGTACCGCCGTTTTCGGTCGTACCGTAAAACGTTCCGTCAACGTCGAGCAGTGAAGCGTACGGATTCGCGCCATCGGGCGGCCCAGTAAAACGATGCAGCACTTTCTCCTTGCCTGCAGTGGTCAACTGGAAGACGGTTCCAAATCCTTTGAAGTCTTGAACCTTGCCGGTGCCATGCGCTTGCAAAAACGGCGGAATATTGGAACGGGATGTGAGCGGCTGATATTGCCTAAGCACGCTTTGACCGCCGCAGCCCACAAGGATCGCAATAACTGCCGATGCGGCTAAGGCGCGACGTGCAGTGCTCGTATCGTTCATACTGCCCTCCACAGCTTCCGGCTTGGTCAGAGCGCATTTTTCGAGGTTCGCCGCCGCGCTCCTAGAGATGGCTATTCTTCGTCGGGCCAGCCCGCGATCTCGCCGATCGCGGCGCTCTTGAGTACGCGTAAACCCAACATCGCGCACTTCATGCGCGTCGGACTAATGCCGATGCCGACGTTCTCGCAGCACCGCATCTTTGGACAGCTTTGCGGCATCCTCGATCTTCATGCCTTTGATGGATTCGGTCAACATTGACGCCGAGGCCTGACTGATGGCGCAGCCCTTACCTGAAAACCGCACGTCCGTAATGACGCCGTCGTCGACTTTCAACTCCATCTTGATCTGATCGCCGCAGAGCGGATTGCAGATCTTCGGCAAAGGCATCGGGATGGTCGAGTGTGCCGAAGTTGCGCGGACTGCGGTAGTGATCGAGGATGTAATCGCGGTAGAAGTCGTCCACTGCGCTACAGTTTGAAGACGCGGGCGGCCTTTTCGAGTCCCTCAGCGAGCGCGTCAACGTCCTCTTCGGTGTTGTACACGTAGAAAGAGGCGCGCGCCGTCGCCGACCAACCCATCTTGTCCATCAGCGGCATCGTGCAATGATGGCCGGCTCGAATGCAGACCCCTTCGGTGTCGAGGATCGAGGCCAGATCGTGCGCGTGAATGTCGGCGAAGTTGAACGAGATGACGCCCGAGCTTTTTCGCGGGTCCCGCGGTCCGTAGATCGCCAAACCTCGGCGTTCGAACGGCGACAGCCGTTCCAATGCATAGGCGGTAAGACGTTCTTCGTGAGCGCGCACTTCAGGCATGCCGACTTCGCTAAGATAATCCACCGCTACCCCGAAGCCGATTGCGTCGGCGATGTTGCTCGTGCCGGCTTCAAACTTGCGCGGCGGATCGGCAAACGTTGTTTTCGCCGTACTCGACGCGCGGATCATGTCGCCGCCGGAGAGAAACGGCGGCATTGCGTCAGCAGTTCCCGCTTGCCGTAGAGCACGCCGATGCCGGTCGGGCCGAGCATTTTGTGCCCGCTGAACGCGTAAAAATCCGCATCCATCGCTTTGACGTCGAGCGGCATGTGGGCGGCGCCTTGGGCGCCGTCAACGAGGACGACTGCACCGGCGGCGTGCGCGCGCGGAATGATCGTCTCGAACGGGGCGATCGTGCCGAGCGTGTTGCTGACATGGGCGATCGCGACGATCTTGCAGCCCTCGAGCAGGCGATCGAGATCGTCCAGAACGTGCAGTCCGCGGTCGTCAACCGGAATGAACCGCAACTCGGCGCCGGTTCGTTGCGCGAGCAACTGCCACGGCACGAGATTGGAATGATGTTCGAGCTCGGTGAGCAGAATCGCATCGCCTTTGCCGACGTTGCTGATTGCCCCACGAGTATGCCACGAGATTGATCGCTTCGGTCGTGTTGCGCACCCAGACGACTTCAGAGGTCTGCGCACCGATGAAGCGCGCAACTTTGACGCGTGCCGCTTCGAATGCATCGGTGGCGCGCTGCGCGATCTCGTAGACGCCGCGATGGATGTTGGCGTTGTATTCTTATAGTACTGCTCAGCGCATCGATGACGGCGGCCGGCTTTTGCGACGTTGCGGCGGAATCGAGATAGACCAGCCGCTTGCCGCGCGACGTCGGCCGCGAGAGTATCGGAAAATCGCGCGCGGACTCCGGCAAACCGATCGACCGACCGCTGCGACGGCTCTCACGTATAATTTGTGCCGCCAGCGCCCCGCGAATCGCATCGCGCATGCATTCGGTCGGGAAACGGTCGATCGCCGGCTCGAAGAATCCCAGCGCGATCATGCGTTCGGCCGACGCGCGCTCGATGCCGCGGCTTTCCATATAAAAGATCTGTTCGTCGTCGATCGCGCCGACGGTCGCGCCGTGATACGCTTTGACGTCGTTCGCTGCGATCTCGAGCGCGGGCACCGAATCGACGTGCGCCTTGGCGGAGAGTAACAGCGCGTCGTCGCGCAGTCGGGCGTCGCTGCCTTGTGCGCCCTCCGCGATGCGGATGTTGCCCAGGAACCGGGCCTGACCGCGATCCGTGCCCGCGGATTTCACCAGCGTTTGGGAGGTCGCATCGCCGGCGCGATGGTCCACGGTGCTGACGACGTCGACGTGCTGTGAACCCGCCGGGAAGAAAAGGGTGACGATTTCCGTATCGCTGCCCGGTTCTTCGATCGACACGGAGAGATCGGCGGCCGCCAGCCAGCCGCCGAGTTCGGCGTCGGCCATGAGTACGCGCGCATCGCGACCCGGCAACGCCGCGCGTTGAAATAGCACGCGCGCGTCGTCGGCCACCGATTGCACGACGGCATACACCACATGCGCGCCTTCGTCGCATACAATTTCGGCGGTGCCGCAGACAAAGGCATCGCTCTCGGCGCCCATGCGTTCGATCACCGTGACGCGCGCGCCGCGCTCGACAAGAACGGCGACTGCCGGAAATGCGGCGCTGCCGGCCGGCGCGTTGGAGTGAATGACGATCGGTTCGTCGGCGGCGCGATCGGCGGGAACGTGAATGAAGACACCGTCGCTGTGCGAACGCGGCCGCTAAGGCGCCGAACTTCGTCGCGTGCGCGTTCGTGCGTCCGAACGCACGGCGCAAAAGTGCGGGACATTCGCGGGCCGCCGTGCGCAGATCGTACACGGCAACGCCGCTATTGCGGATTCTCGACGTCGATCGCCGCGTCGGCGGCATCGAGTTGCGCGAGCGTCGGCTGCAGCGTTTCGAAATCCATGCGCCAAAAGCGTCCGGGTTTCTCGCGGCCGCTATGCGTCGCGAAAAAGGTATCGAGAAACGCGCGGCGCTGTGCGGCGGTGAACGGCGGCCGTCGTTGAGTCGCCAGCCGGTCGTACAACGCGCGATCGTGCTCGGCAACGGCGGTCGCGCCGCTAGGCAATGGCTCCGCTCTCTTCGCGCAAGCGATCGTAACCTTCGCGTTCGATGTGATGTGCGAGATCCGCATCGCCCGTCTTGACGATGCGACCGTCGATCATGATGTGCACGACATCGGCAACGACGTACTGCAGAATGCGCGGATAGTGGGTGATAATGAGAAATCCGGTCTGACGGCCTTCGTCGCTCTCGCGCAACGCAGCAATCGAAGTGCCGACGTCTTTGAGCGCGTCGATATCGAGGCCCGAATCGGTTTCGTCGAGGATTGCATACTTCGGCGCCAGCACGGCAAGCTGCAGCATCTCGAGCCGCTTTTTTTCACCGCCGGAGAAACCGTCGTTGAGATAGCGGCCCATGAAGGAGGCATCGATGCCCAGTTGCTCCATCTTTTCAACCAGCAGTGCGCGGAACTTCGCCGGCGGCAGATCACCCGGGCGCTCGGCTTGACGCGCGGCGTACAGGAAGTTGGCGACTTTAACGCCCGGAATCGCGGCCGGATACTGAAACGAAAGAAAGAGCCCGGCGCGGGCGCGCTTATCGGGCGAGAGCGCGAGCACGTCCTCGCCGTCGAACGTCGACGTCGCCGGTGACGTGGTACTGGGGATGGCCCGTGAGCGAGAACGCGAAGGTCGATTTGCCGCTGCCGTTCGGACCCATGAGCGCGTGAACGCGGCCCGGCTCGATGAAGAGATCGATGCCCTTGAGAATCTCTTTGCCGGCGATGCTGCAGCGCAGATCGGCGATGCGAAGGCCTCGTTCCGTCATAGGGAATTACTGTACGGAGGCTCTTCGAGAAAGTCAAGGACAAACTTTACTATCTCCGTGCCCCCGTGGTACCATAGCGCCAAAGATGCATTCCGATCGCTTTTTTCAAACGACGCGAGGAAAATCGTCAGCGAGCTGCGCCGGCGCGGCTGCGCATCGGCGGCCGATCTGGCGACGCAGTTCGGCCTCTCGCCCAACGCCGTGCGCCAGCAGTTGACCATTCTCGAACGCGACGGTTTGGTGGCGGAGACCTCGGTGCGGCGTGGACCGACCAAGCCAACGTACGAGTTCTCGCTCACGCTCGGAGGCCGACCGGCTCTTCCCGCAAGCCTACGATAAGATGCTATCGGCCGTATTACGCGAGGTGCGCGATCAATTCGGGACGCCGGGGGTCGCCAAGATCTTCGACGGTCTCTCGAAGCGTGCCGTGGAGCGCGCGCGCGAAAGCATCACCGCAGTCCGTCCCGAAGAGAAAGTCGCGCAACTGACCGAGATGCTGCAGAAGAACGGCGTCGTCGCAGAGTATAGCTTGATCGACGGCGGCTACGTGTTGCACGAGCGCAGTTGCCCGTACTCGAATGCCGCGAAAGAGCATCCGGAGATCTGTCAAGTGATCCATCACGTCATCGACGAAACGATCGGCGGAGATCACGCGCAGACGGAATCTTTAGCCAGCGGTGGAAAAGAGTGCCGCTTCGAGCTGTATCCCAAGGAGATTGTTGGTTCGTGAATTTTCCGAAGTTTCAGCGCCTCGTCGAAGAGCGCACCGGTTTTCGCACGATGGAGAACGCCACTGCGAGTGGCGAGTACTTCAGCGATTCGTGCGGCGACATGTACAATTTCTTTTTAAGGGTTGGACCGGGTGCCGTGATCGAGGACATTTCGTACTTTACGACCGGATGCGGTTTCGGCACGGCGACCTGCAGCCTCGTCGTCGAACTCGCGAAAGGCAAGACGATCGACGAAGCCGCGGCGCTCTCAGCCTCGGAGATTGAAGCGCAGCTCGATGGGTATCCCGAGAAGAAGAAAGATTATCCGGAGCGCGCGCTGGAAGCACTGCACGTCGCGCTTGACGATTATCGCGGAAAGGTCGCGGCGGAGAACATACCCGATTACGCAAGCATGCCGCGCGTTGCGGCGCCGCAACCGCAGCCGGCTCCTGCAGCTGCGTCGCCAAATGGCGACAGCAAAGTACTGATCAACCTCCGTTAGCGGCTTTCTTGGAGGGCGCTTACGGCGCGACCGAGAGCGCCGCATGCCGATAGCCTACATGCATCGAACGGAGAGTTGTCCGGTCTCGTCGGCGAAGGAACGGAGGATGTCACATCAACCGCCCGACACCGCCGAAGTCGAGGCCGCAAAAGAGCGTGTGAAAACGTCGCAGGCGCGCATTAAGACGCCGCGCGGCGATATGGTCTTCACCTTCTATCCCGAGGACGCGCCCGTGCACGCGGCGGCGTTCATGAAGCTTGCGGACAGCGGATTCTACGATGGCTTGACGTTCCACCGCGTCGAACCGAATTTCGTCATTCAGGGCGGCGATCCGGACGGTAACGGCATGGGCGGCCCCGGCTACAACCTCAAAGCCGAGTTCAACGCTCGCCCGCACGTGCGAGGAACCGTCGCAATGGCGCGTTCGTCGCGTCCCGACTCGGCCGGTTCGCAGTTTTACATTTGTCTCGACGACGCGCGCTTTCTGGATAATCAGTACACCGTGTTCGGACAACTGATCGATGGATTCGAAACGCTCGACGCGATTCGTCGCGGCGATGCGATGACCAGCGTTACGATCGAACGCCGCTAGTCATCGGCAACTCCGAACCAAGGAATAGCGCTGCATATTTCGTAGCGTGAGGTGGTATTCGCCGGATCCGGCAGCGATTCGAAGAGCGACAATTCGGTAACCTCGACGGAAATCGAATCGACCTCCACCAGGGGCAGGGGGCGTAGCGGTGCTTTGACGCGCGCGATGGTGACGTGCGCAACGGAATCCTTATCGAGTCGGAATCCCAGCGACGCGTACGCGTCCCGCGTTTGTTTTGCTAAATTACCAAACGCGCGGCCCTGATTGCGCGCGCCGACGAAGACGACGCGCGGGCGCCGTTCATGTGGGAAACCACCGAGCCGGTCGAGTTCGACGCGAAACGCCTCCAGGCATGAAAGCGATTCGAGGGCGGCTTCGATTTCGTTCGAATCGCGCCGGCGCAACATTTCCTAAAAACGCCAGCGTAACATGGTATTTCTCCGGCGATTCGAAACGCGCATCGAATCCGGTGCGCTGAAGTGTTTCGGCGACCTTCGCGCATCGTTGACGCGTGTTTTCGTCGAGTGCGATGCCAACGAAAAGGCGGTGGTTTTTTGCGATGCCGGACTCAGGATTAATCGCGTTGGTGAGATAGGGATTCGACCGGCGTTCGATGCCGATCGTGGTAAACGGCCCGTGCCCGGGAATGACTTTGGTGGCGTCGTCGTATGGCAACAGCTTCGTTTGAATCGAGCGCACGATGTCTTCCATGGAGGTTCCCCCGAGATCCCACCGGCCAATCGAACCGGCGAACAGCGTATCGCCGGAAAGAATCGTCGTCGCCTCGCCGTTGGGAATCGCTAAGCATACGCTGCCGGGCGTGTGCCCGGGCGTATGCAATACCCTCATGCGCACGTCCCCCGCTTCAAGCACATCACCATCCGACAAGGCGCCGTCGAGTGCGACGACCGGCGGTGCGGACGCCAGTCCGATCCAACGCGCTTGCATCGGCAGCGTTTGGTAGAGCGGAAGATCGGCGGGATGGAGCAGTCCGGCTCCGGCGGTGCGTTCGCGCAGTGCGCCGAGATCGCCGATATGGTCGATGTGCGCGTGCGTGTGCACTAAGAGCCGCGCGCGCCAGTTCCGGCGTTCGAGATGCGCGACGACCTCCTCCACGCCGTCGCCCCCGTCGACCACGATCGCATCGCCGCTTTGGGTGTCGGCGACGATCGTGCAGTTGCACCGGAGCGAGCCGACGGCGAACGTTTCCATTGCAAACATGGATAGATCGCTTAATCGACGTGAATGCCGAAATCGTGGAATCCGCCGTTGAAGTAGCCCAGCGGCGAACCGGGGCGCGCGCCGCACGAGAGCACGCGACCGATCAGGATCGAGTGCGAGGCATAGTGATACTCTTCGGCCACTTCACAATCGAAATGGGCGATCGTCGCCGGCGAGCACCGGTGCGCCGGTTTGGTCGATCCGGTATGGCACCTTCGCGAACTGTAGCTCGCGCACTTTGCCCGAAAAATGCTCGGCGAGTGCTCGTTGAGCGCCGTCCAGAACGTTAACGCAAAAGATCCGCGACGTCGAGATGAAGAGATAACTGCGCGCCTCGCGATTGATACAGATCAGGAGCGACGGCGGTTCGACCGAGACGCTGGCAAAGGCGTTGACCGTGATGCCGCGAGGTTCGCCGTCTTTGATACTGGTAACGACCGTCACGCCGGTCGGCACGCGGCGCATCGCGTGCCGAAACTCGGCCGGCGTCGTCATTCCCGGCGGGCGGCGATGGCGATGCCGTCGCCCAGCGGTAACAGGGTTGCGGCGAGCTGCGGATGGTTGAGAAAGCGCCGCAGGAACGTTTCGGGCGCGTGCAACGCGCGATCGAAGATTGCGAAGCCCGAAAGTTTGAGCATGGAAACGATCAGTTCAAAATAGCGTTCGTACTGCGCGGGGTCGTCGGCGACGAACGCAATATCGAGACTGTGGTGCGGAAAGTTTTCGAGAAGTTCGAGCGCAGGCGTCGAGAAAATCTCGATGTAATCGTCTTCGCCGGCACGGCGAAAGTAGGAAAGCGCGACTTCGGCGCGTTCGAGATCGCTTTCCATCGTCCAGATCTTTCCCATGCGCGGCTGTGCCAAGGCCATCCAGAGCGTTGCGTCCCCGTATGCGGTGCGCACCTCCAGGATGCGGCCGGCTTGCATTGCCGTCACCAAGGTTGAAAGAAGTCGTCCGGTTTGGCGCGAGACCACCGGTACGCCGTCCGCCTTTGCGCGTTCTTCGATCTCGACGAGCAGGGGAGGCGGCGGCGCCTGCAGCGCGTCGAGATTTTCGCGAAATACCTCCACGCTTTGCGCTTTGGTGGTTACGAAACTAGCGCCCTGCCGCGGCGTATTCGGCAGCCTTCACGACGTTGCGCAGCAGGGCGATATTCGTGACCGGCCCGACGCCTCCGGGAACGGGCGTAATGGCGCCGGCGACGCGCGCCGCGCTTTCAAAATCCACATCGCCGCGCAAAATGCCGCCGACCAGCGTCGTGCCGACGTCGATGACGGTCGCGCCGGGCATCAGATCGTCACCGTGAATCAAACCGGGCGCGCCGGCCGCGACCACGACGACCTCCGCGTCGCGCACGTACGGTTGCAACGACGGCGACTCTTTGTGCAGTACGCTGACGGTTGCATCAGCGGCGAGCATAAGCATCGCGACCGGCGCACCCACGACGATGGACCGGCCGATCATTGCCGCTCGCCGTCCGCGCAACGGCCAATGCGGACTGCGTTCCAGAAGGAGCATCACCGCAGCCGGCGTGGCGGGCACGTATTCGGTGCCGCTGCCGAAGGCGAGATGCCCTTGATTCATCGGATGCGCGCCGTCGACGTCTTTATGCGCGGGCATGGCATCGGCGATTTCGCGAATCGAAAGGTACGGTGGCAACGGTTGCTGCAGCAGCACGCCGTGAACGGACGGATCGTCGCGCAGGCGTTCGAGCGTCGTGCGAATCTCGCGCACACCGGTGTTGTGGGCGAGGCGTTCGAGCGTGACGCCGATACCGGCTTTTTCTCCGGTGCGCACGAGGTTGCGCACGTAGGCCTCGCTCGATTCGTTCTCTCCGACAAAAACGATCGTCAGACGTGGATGTATGCCCCGCTCGCGCAGTGCGGCGATTCGTGCGAGCAACTCCATGCGTAACTCGGCGGCGAGCGAACGTCCGTCGAGAATGTGGGCGGCCACGCGTCGCGCTTTCGACAGGCGCGCCGCATCGCATGCCGGAAATGCGGGCCATCGTGCAACGGAATCTTGTCCGGCTTGCGATTATCGTAGCCGCGGTCGCGATCGGCTGGATCGCATTACCGTATATCGTGCCGTCCTCGTCGCCGGCGAGCACAAGCGGCCCCAACGGTGCCGCCGGACAGATCGCGCCGGTTTTCGATCTGCGCGACGACGACGGGCACGCCGTTTCGCTGGACCGTTATCGCGGCTCGGTCGTTGTGATGAACCTCTGGGCATCGTGGTGTCCGCCGTGCCGTGCGGAGATGCCCGACTTACAGCGTCTGATCGAAGCGTATGGCGGTCGCGGCGTTGCCGTCGTCGGCGTCAACGAAGGCGAATCGGCGCAACGCGCGCACGTGATTTGCCGACGCGCTCGGCATTCGGTTTCCGATCTGGATCGACGCTTCACAACGCTACGGGCGCGTCTATTCTGCACTCGGGCTGCCGACGACGATCATCGTCGACCGGCGCGGTGTCGTGCGGCGCGGTTTCGACGGTCCGCTGACGTTCGATGAGATGCGTGCGGCCGTGACGGCAGTTCTCAACGCGCCGTCGTGAAGCGATTCATCTTTGCGACCGGCGCAGTGGTCGTTGCGGCGATTCTGGAGTTGGCGATTTCCGCGCAACGCGTTTTTCACAGCGGCTGGTTCAACGTGGGACTGTCGGCTCTGATCGTGATTGCGATCGCGTCGCGTCCGAAGCGACGTGCCGCAAGTTGGGCGGTGCTGCTCGGCTGCGTGATTGCGGGTGCTGCGGCAGTTTCGTACGGTCTCTTTGCCCCGGACGATCGCACCGTGAGCGGCGCACCGGGCCAACGCATTGCCGTCGAAGGTCTGGGTACGCTCGTCTTTCCTATTGCCGACGCACGATGCGCCGATGCCGCCGGTCGCGCTGACCCGATCGCACGGGCGCGTGCCGACGTTCGGCGCTCGTGCGCTCAACACCGGGTATGCGACCCTGCGCGAGACGCCGCGTACCGTCGTCGCCGTCGAAGCCTTCGATGCGCGCGAAAATCATTTGACCATCACCCAACCGCAAGGCGTCGTCTTTCTTTCACCGGTACTGATGATGCAGCACGATCAGACGATTGAGGGATTGCGCCTGCCGTTCGATTCGTTCAACGTGCCGGCAGCGCAGCGGGTCGTCAAAGCGATGCTGTTTTCACCGGCCGAAGCGGCGGTGATGCTGCACGGCGTCGCGCCCGGACGAGGCGCGGTGCTCTTTGCCGTCGACGATGAGAACGACCGTCCACTACCGCAGGGCATCGTGCTCGGGCCCGACGGAGAAACCGTTCATGCCGGCGGATTGGCGCTCCGCGCGACGTTGCAGACTTATCCGGCGGTTGCCGTCACTTTTACGCCGAACTTCGGCGCAGTCTGCGCGGGCGCGTTGCTGTTGGCCGTCGGCATGGTATCGCTCGCGCTCGCGAGGTAACCGAACGCTTTCCCCATGCTGGGAGTGACGTAGATGCTGCGGGCATTGAAAAGCGCCGTGGCGCCCCAGTGTGCAGACCTCCAGCGACCTAGTGAATGCTAATACCCCGTGGCAAGCCCAAGCGTTGGTAGATCTCGTTGACCGGCTTAACGTTGCCGCTTGCGCCTGCGGCGTAGACCGTTACGTAGCCGTTCGCGTTTGCTACGTAGACTTTGCCGCTACCATCGAGGGCTAAACCCGAGGGGCCGTCCAGTCTCGTCTTACTGCCCGCGATAGTTCGGATCGGCGCGACATTGCCATTCGCCCCGGCCGCGTAGACAGTCACCCGGTTTTTGCTGCCACCGTCGACGTAAATGTTTGAGCTCGAATCCAGAGCAACGTAATCAGGAAGCGAAAGCTCGGTGTGCGAGCCTTCAATAGTCCGCGCCGGCTTGACGTTGCCGACGGAGCCCGCGGTATAGATAGTGACGCGACTAAGGATGCGGGAATTGACCCCGGGGTTCGGTACGTAGATATTGCCGCCTGCGTCTAGAACTAGTCCCACCGGCTCGGCGAGTCCGGTGTTCGTGCCGGCGATGGTCCCGATGGGCGCTACGTTGCCGTTCGCGTTCGGGGCGTAGATCGTCACGGTCCCCATTTGGGAGGGACCGCCAAAGCCGTTGGCGACGTATATGTCGCCGTTCCGTGGGTCTAATGCGATTCCGAACGGACGGTCCAGTCCGGTACGGGCGCCGATGATGGTTCTGATCGGCGGAACGTTGCCGGTCGCGCCTGCGGCATACACCGTCACCCAGCCTTTGCCGTCTGAGGTGCCATAGTTCGCAACGTACATATTAGCTTTGGCGTCCACTGCGATATCCTCGGCATAGGAAAGTTTGGTCTTGGAGCCTTCGATGATCTGGACGGGGCTGTCAGTGCTCGTTGCGCCCGCTGCGTAAACAAGCACGCTTACCTCGGTAGCCATGTACAGACAGGGGCACTGAGATGCAGTCGGTCTATGACTGTGGGTGTGATTCGGTCGCAATGCGAGCGCAGTTGCCGGGGCGGATGGTCCGCCCTCGCAGCCGGCGAGCAACACTGAAATAATGATCAATGTGCACCGCGTCGAAATCCAATTTTGCATCGCGGTTCTACCTGCTTTCTCGACGCAGCTCCATGCGTCGCGGTCAACGTGGGCCACAGAGTGGGACTGCCGCAATATATGCCGCCAGCCGCTAATCTCAGCCGCCGGACCCCACTATCAACCCTTTTACGCAGAGTGCGCTTTTATCATCCCCCCCTTCGCAGCTTGGAGATCCGCAGGTCGCGCTAGCGGCCCGCCACGATTGCCCGCACATTACGCAGTACGACGTTGCCTTCGGATAACTCGATGCCTTTAGCGGGCAACACGTAAATCGCTTCCAGACGCGCGGCGCGCGCGCCGGCTGGAAAACGCACGACGATGCTGCGCCAGCCGTTTTCGCCGAGCTGCGTCGCGTCGAGCAGCACGTCTTCGTTGATCTCATTGCGGAAACTCAAACGAATGCGCGCCGCGCTGCCGTCGTCGCGCAGATCGAACTTCACGCCGATGGTATCGTCGGGCAACGGCACGTTCGCCATCGCGTATGCCGCCCGCTCGTTTGCCGCAAACGAGAAGCGCAGGCCGAGGCAACTCCCGCAACCGTCGTTCTTGCTGAGCGCTCCCGGACCGTCGTGCGGCAAGGTTACGAAGTGCGCGTACTGTACGAACGGCAACGCGACGTCGTGTTCGCCGACGGTAACGCGCGTTGTCGCGACAGCGTTGCCGATGCGTACCGAAACGTTGGCGTCGTTGCTGCCGGCGTGAAAGACGCCGCGATCGTCAATGGTTCCGGCGCTCGTCTTCCACGGCAACGAAGACGGCAGTTCGAGTGCGGAACCCGTGGGCGTCGTAGGCGTGCACGCGAAGCGCTATCGTTTGATGTTCTTCAACGTTGGGGCGCGTCCGGGCGTGACGCGCGTCCGCGCCGGCGTGGCATCGACTTCGAGCGGCACTTCGCCGCGTAATCCGTCGCCGTGCAACACCAGCCGGCCCGTCCCGGCGCGCGACGGCACGAAAGACGCCGTCGCGCATCTCTCCGAGATTCCGCGGGCGTTACGACCGCGTTGACCGCACCGGCGCTCTCCGTTGCATGATAGAAGGCATCGACCGCCGCGATGCGCAGCGGTATATCCGCGCCCGTAACGGTGCGAATCATGTTGGGGCGCGCGATCAGACGTACGGGCGGACCGGTCGGCGCGCGTGCTATAGACGAAGAGTCCGTCGGCGACGGGACGTTCGACGCCGTCAGACGGCGAGTTCGTTACTTCCGCAGCCCGATCGCCCAGCCGGCGCGCGACCAATGTGGAGGAACCGCCGCCGTCGAGCAAGAGTCCCTCGGTCGCGCCGAACGCGCGCATCAACGCCGCGAACTGCGGACGTGTGGTTCCCACGCTGAGATCGGGCTGGCGTCCGTCCACCTCAATAAGATACAGCCGGCCGTCGCGTCCGATTGCGGCGCCCGAACACGGCATGCGCCGAGCGTTCTCCACGCGATACGGCGCGTCGTAGTCGTCGTACCATGCGCCGTCGATGAAGAATCAGCGCGCCGCCGCCCACCGCCGAGATGATGTCATTTAATCCTAGCGGCGAAAGATCGCCCCGTCACCGCGACGACCGAATCTGTTCCGCTCGGCATTCGACGAGATCATCGTCGTCTCGCGCCCGCCGCGAGATAATAACCGGGCGGCTGCGGGACGGTGTTATCCGACAGTGCCGGTAATACGATAGCGCGCCAGCGGCGGCGTCCCGCCGAGCGGCTGGAGCGTGCCAGCGTTATGGTATCGCGCGGCGGACACGCGGCCGTAGAGCGGCGTGAGCAGCGAGATCCCGGTGCTGGAGTGCGGCATCTCGTCGATCGCATCGAGCGGCAGCGTTCTGCCGTCCACTTCCACTTCGCCGGAGAACGAAAACTCGGCGATATGCGGTGTGCCGTCGCGGGTGATCGCCAGGACGTACCGCTTATAGGGAAGCTGCAACAGCGCGCCCGAGCGCACGACCATATTGACCGGCCGATTCGTGTTGCCGATATCGAAAAAATCGGCGTTGATGCCGGCAATGGCATGCGTGCGCTGCGCCATGGACCCGACCGTTTCGCCACGGGACACGAGCGCGTCGCCGGCGAGCACGCTGCCGAGACGCACGTCGCTGCGGCGGGTTTCGATGCCGACGACGTGAATCGCCAACGGCCCTTCGGCCGTCTGCAATTGATATTCACCGTACTCGACGCCGGGCGCAATCGTTTCCACGCTCGGCGCTTGTTCGAGAATGCGCGGAAAGGCGGCGGTGGATCGAGCCGAGCGGGTAGCAGCGCAACGGCAAAGAGTAGCGGAATCATCCCGGCCATACTGCGATGGCCAACGGATAGCCGCCTGTTGCAAACGGCGCGCCTGAGATGCGCCGCAAGCGTCTGCGTATCGAACACATCGACAGCATTGTCGCCCGCACACGGAACGTAGAGCCGCTCGCTCGGGGCGTCAAATGTCAGTTTCCACGGAATCGCGCAGGTCTTCAGCGGCGCGTGCGTGGGACGCAGCGTCCGCGCGTCGAGCACGTCGATCTTCTGCGTTCGCTTCGTCGCTGACGAAAAGCACGATGCGCCCGCGCGTCGAGCGCGATGCCGATCGGAAACGTCAGGCCTGCGCTGCGCGCGACGATGTGAGGACGCGGAAAAGGTTCGATGGCGATGACGCCGCCGGCATTGCGCAGCGGCGGCGTCGCGGTCGTGTTGGATACGGCGTAGAACCGGTCACCGTCCGGACGGATCGCCAGCGAAAAGACGCGGTCTGTCGGCAAGAAAACGGCGCCGAACGTCGCAACGAGCGCGCGTCCACCGCGGCGATCGTGCCATCGCCGACATTGGCGACGTAGACGATCTGCCGTTCGGCGTCGAGCGCGATGCCTTCGGCGGTATCGCCGGTCGTCACCGCAGCGACGCTTCCGTCGAAATCCGACGCGGGTCAATGCGCCCGAACCGTTGCGTTCGCGATTCGTGACGAACGCCGCGTGCAACGGCGGATCGACGATGGCTTCGTCGCCGGCTGGAACGCCTTGATACGGCATGAACGCTCCACGGCCGCATCCCGAGGAGCGTCGCCACGTCGCCTTGCGTATCGGCGACGATCCCGCGACCGTCCGTACCGATTGCGACGTCGCCTGCGGCGCCCCCGATGCCGAGTACGCCTTCGACGGAGAAGTTGCGCGCATCGTGCACGACGACTCCATCCTCGATAGGACGCGACCAACAGCAATGCGACGACGCGGATCGGGCGGCGCACCGATGCGCAGATGCACGGCGCCCAGGCCGGCGGCATTGCCCGACGATGAGCAGCGCATTGCCGGGTTTCGCGGTGAGCGGAACGCCGTAGAGTGTTGCTGCGAGCATGCGGCCGGGGCCGGCGATGGCGGTGCCGTACGGCGGTGAAATGCCGTCGACGCGCAACCGTAACTGCGTGCCCGGGAAGTATGGCCAACGCGCCGCAGCGATCGTCGCGGTGGCGAGATGCAGCGTTCACGCTGCGCTCGATCGCTGCGTTGCCGCTGAACGCGCAACGATCGCCGAGCACAGCGCGGCCGGCGCGCGCCGTGCGATTCAACGTTGCAGAATCGCGGCGATGCGCTCCAATCCGGCCTGCACGTCGGTGCCAGGCGCCACGGCCGTCTCCCAGCGGTCTTGCCGGATCGAACGCGAAACGTGCGATGCGGTAATCGCCGAACGTGCCGGCGATGATGGTGCCGTCGGGATCGACCGCAAACGCCCGTCGCTCCGCGCATCGAAAACGATGACGTAGAGACGCAGCTCGAGCGCGCGCGCACGCGCGATGCGTTCCAGCCACGGCGCCCAACGTCTGCTGCTCCACACGAACAGCGAATAACCGGCCATGCGATAGGGCACGCATCCGCCCGGATCCATGGCGGTCGCGTCGTCGATGCACGCCGCGCCGATCTCCCGTTCGAGTTCAGCTCAATCCACGACTCGTCGCTCCGCGCGACCGCGAAATCGTCATCCAGCATTTCTGAGCGGGCTGCTCCATATCGGCCGGCAAGCGGATCGTACGAGATCGGCGATACGCCAGCGATCGCGTTCCGGCGCGTTCCGTTCGGCGACCGGCTCCGGAAGGCGTCATGCGATGCGGCCGCGGCGTTTGCATCGGTCACGCGTCGCGTGACAGCGTTTCCGGACGGCGTTCGCCGGCGATGGCGAGCACGTTCGCCGTTTGCAGCGACAATTTGGCTCTTTCCGCAATACGCGACCATGCCGAGTTCCGCGCCGCATTTGTTCGCAGCAACGAACGGCACGTTGTTTTCGTATGCGCGTACGCTCGCCAACAGATCGGCTTGCACGTTTTCCAGTGCTTCGGGATCACGGCCGCTCGTTACCCATGCGGTCGGCATGACGAGCAAGAAGCGCCACGGTCGACGAGTGCGCGCGCAATAGTGGGAAGACGCCCGTCCGCGCAGACCAGCAGATCCGAGCATTCCCACGGCGGTGGGAACCGGTGCTACACGTTTTGCCCGGGGCAAACCAATGCCGATCGAAATGCCACAAGAATAGCTTGTCCGCACGGCCGGCAAGCGTCCCATCCGCGTCGATGGCCAATGCAGCTATTCGACGGCATTCGTTCATCGTCGGACGCCGCTATGCCGATAACGATGACAGTGGACGTTTCGCGCGCTACGGCGCAAAGACGATCGACTGCGCGCCGCATTTCGTCGGCGTTAATCGGCGTTTGCCCGATAACGTATGCCGGAAGCGTGCCTTCGGGAAGCACGACCAGATCGGCGGTTGCCGCCGCGTCTTTCGTCGCGCGCACGATATCGTCGAGCGCTCCGCGAAGTTAGTGCGATCGTGCGCCTGCAACTGCAGCGCTGCGACGCGAAGCGGCTCGCTCATTAATCTTCGTTTCGTCGCGGAAAGACCGCCGAGCCATGCCTCAAGAAGAAAGGCGCTCGTGAAGAGATCGTTATTCACCTCAACCATTCTACGTCCATTGCGGCTTCAACGCTTTGCGTTGGCCGTGCCGCAACCCGCGATGCCCTCCGTGGCCAGCACGCCCAAACCGTGCGACCGTAGCGGCGAAACCCAAAGGCGACGTCTGCTCGGCAACCCGCAGTAAATGGGCGCACTTACAGTGCGAGCAGTTCAACGCATCTGCTCCCGGCGACGAATACTTCGGCCGCATGAAAATCAGCTATCTCGGCATCGATAATACGTATCGCGACGGCGCCATCAGCGCCGGTGCGTATACGACCGACCCGAAGGTTATCGCGAAGCTCGATTTTGCAACCGAAGCGCTGCGGCGCTGGGCGCAAAAGTATCCCAACGATCCGCAGTTACCGCGGTCGTACTTCTTGGCCGTGCAGGTGCTGCGGAAAGTCTATACGCAGCCCGAACAGCAACTGAGCTGGCGACTTCATCCAATTGCTGATCACGAAGTATCGCAACTCGTACTTCGGAAAAACGATGGCCGCGAGCTTGAAGAACGGCTACACGCTGCACTGGTTCGCGTTGACGCAAGTTTGCCCGACGCCGTTGCCTCCGGGCGTGATGCCGGATAACGAGCCGAACGCGACACCATCGCCGTCACCGGCACCGGGTAAGCCGGCGATCGACATCATCACACCGCCATGCGTGCCGGCTGCACCGGTCGTCACTGAAGAGACCGAGCAAAGCCCGTCCGAGCCCATGACGACGCCGGCCGCTTCCGCCGCTCCGGCGCGTCGGGGCGCCTCCCCGAATCCGGGTGAAACGACGCCGCCTCAATCTCCGTTGGAACAATCGCCGGCCCCGGGGCCTACCGTTTCGCCCTAGCGGCGACGGTGTCGCCGAACGCGACACGATGAGATATAAAGAAAGCCCTCGCATACGCGAGGGCTTTCAGTTTTGTACGCGGTTGAGGCCTAGATCTTGATACCGATACCGCCGTACGGGCCGCTCTCGGAGAATCCGATGGGAGCCGTCGTTGAGGTTGTAGCCTCGGTCGCCCATGAAGCCTGCCTCGAAGAAGAGCGGAATGCCCTGCAACGAGTAGGTGACGCCGATATCGTACTTGAGGACGTTGTAACCCACGTTTTGCGTGCAGGTCGTTGCCGCGGTGAAACTACCGCCGCAAGCCGAGCCGATGCCCGTGTAGTTACCGTTCACGTTGAAGAAGTAATACGCGCTGCCTTGGAACGAGAACGGACGGTCGAGGTCGGGAAGTTTTTCCAGACCGACGCCCACGCCGTTTTCGATCGGGTAGCCGTAGTTATTTCTACGAGACATGAACGCGCCCGCAAGGTAGATCCGCGGGTTAGCGATGCGGATACCCAAGCGACCGTCAAAGTCGTAATCGCGACCGTTGAACGACCGGACCGAGGTTTGGCCCAGTCCGCCGATGGTCGTGACGTAACATTCCGGATCTCCGGTGTAACCGCAGTTGTGGTTGAAGTTCCACGTCCGGTAATCGATCGCAATCATGAACGGAAGGTGCCATGATCGGTATCTCGACTGCGCCGTGAAGACGATACGAGAAACCGTTGTTGTTGTTATCCGTGTGATTACCGGGGCTGAACTCGTTGTACACCGTCGGTGAGACGATGTAGTCGCCTGCCGCATAGAAGTCGTAGTACGGGCCTGGCGTCGCAGCCGGGGGCGGCGGCGGCGGAGGCGGCGGCGGTGGCGGCGGTGGTGGTGCCGGGCTCGGCGGCGGCGTCGCCGGAATATACCGAACGACGACGAGACGACGATCCGGAACCCACAGAACGTATGCGCCCATGCCTTCCGAAATGACGCGGACAGGCACGAGAATAACGCCGTGATACATCATCGGCGGCACGTCCAAGGGACGCGATTCGCCGTTGATAACCACTTCCGGCTTACCGAGGGTCACTTTGACCTCGGCTCCGGCTTTGCTGACCGTCACGGTCTTGGAGCCCGAGTCGTACGACACCGTGGCGCCCATTTGCTCGAACATCGAGCGCAATGGGATCAGGAGCGTACCGCCCCGCACGAGTGCCGCGAGGACGCGGCCTTGCTTAAGGATATCGGGCTTCGTATAGACGTGGTGGTCATTATAGAGAATCGGATACTGACCCGACGGCGGCGAACCGAAGTCCGCCGGCGGCGTCGAACCCATGTCCTGCGCGATCGCGTTGGTTCCAATGTTGCCATGCGACGCGGTAGGTTGAGCCGACACCGCGGTGAATCCCAGACCGACTGCCATCAGTACGGTCAGGACTCCGGTGCTCAGTCGCTTCAATGTGTCCTCCTAGCTGTAATGAGACCTGGGATAACCCGCAATACCGCCCCGGCAGGGACGGACTCTAAGGCTTCCCGTTGAGCCCTTTTCGGAGGGCCGATTGCCTCCCCTGCAGTGGGAGCCTAGGTTAGCCGAGCTTTTCGCGCAGCTTTGCGAGGAACTTGGTCTTCTCGATGATGTAGCGCTCGTGCGTACCTTCGGCAACGGCTTCTTGTTCGTCGAATACGGCAACCGCAAAACTGACGCGCGGACCGTCGAGCATGACGACTTCTACTTCAGTACGCACGATAAAGCCGACCGGAATGAGGCGCTTATGCTCCAGATCGATATGCGTGCCGAGGGTAATTTGGTCCGGTCCCAAAATCGGCTCGACGCAGTGAATCGCGGCGCTTTCGACCAGCTGGACGAGCATGGACGTCGAGAGAACGTCCACGCCTTTATTGCCCGCCTTTTCGGCGGTCATCCATTCCTCGACGCGACTCTGCAGACTATAGGAGCGACCGATGTCGAGCTTCGCGCTCATTCCGAGGGATACGCCTCGCGGGCGAGGACCTCATGCCGCGGCTTCATAACCGGGAAATATAAGGGTTGAATCAAAAGGCTGCCGCGACCGTATATGAGACGATGACTTACCCGACGAGGACGAATGCGTTCCGAGCCGCGCGATTTGCGCTGGCCGCACTGCTTACTGCCGGCGGCCTGGTGAGCGCCTGCGCCAAAAAGCCGCCGCCGCAGCCGTCATGCCGTTGAGCGTCGATACGGCGCCGGCGTCGCGGCAGACCATCGTCACCTCGGTGACGCTGGACGGACAGATCGCACCACTTGATCAGTCGAGCCTGGCCTTTCAACAGAGCGGCACGATCACGAAGATTAACGCCAACATCGGCGACATGGTGCGCAAAGGCGAGCTGCTTGCAACGATCGACTCCTCGACCCTGCAGGCGCAACTCGCGCAAGCGCAAGCGCAAGCGGCGCAGGCTGTCCGCATCGGCGCAAGGCGCCGTGGCGGGGTATCCGGTGCAGACGCAGACCAATGCAGCGACGCTGCAAACCGCGCGGGCCGCGCTGGAAAACGCCGGCTGGTCTATACGCAGAACCAAAAGCTCTTTCGCCAAGGCTACGTCTCGCAGACGCAACTGCAGCAATCGCAGGCAAACTTCGTTCAGGCGCAACAGGCCTACGACAACGCGCAAGTGGGATTGCGCAACAACGTCGTGAGCCTGCAAAACGTTCGCTCGCAACAAGCATCGGCACAGGCGGCGGCGGCGCAGGTTCGTCTCTTGAGCACCGAGATCTCGCAAACGTACCTTTATGCGCCGTACGACGCGGTGGTCGCCAATCGTCTGCTCGACCCGGGCGCGTACGCGTCCCCTTCACAGCCGGTTTTGCAAGTAGCGCGCGTCAACACGGTTTGGATCAACGTCAACGTTCCCGACGAAGATCTTCCCTACGTCCGTCCCGGTAGCGTCGTGTCGTTCACGTCGTCATCGTTGCCCGGACATACGTTCACGGCGCCGATTGAGACGGTCAACGCGGTGCCCACCGCCGGAACGCTGTCGTATCTCGCGCGCCTCCAACTGCACAACCCCGGCTACGCGCTCCGGGGCGGCATGCTCGTCACCGTGCAGGTCACGAAACAACGGGCTACGGACGCAATCGTCGTGCCGAAGTCGGCGATCGCGCAAACGCCCACCGGCAACGTCGTCTACATCGTTTCGAATGGTAAGGCGCAGGCGGTGCCCGTCCGGGTCGGCGTCGAAACCGACACGCTCGCGCAGGTCATCAGTCCGCGCATCGTTGCGGGGGTCCCGGTCATCACGACACGGCCCGACGCTTTAAAGGATGGAAGCCTCGTGGCAGTTGCCAATGCCAGCCCCGCCGGCGCCGCAGGGGCGCCCTAAAGCGTGAAAAAACCGGCCCTTCATCTCTTGCGCATTGCTGCGGCCGGCGCAGTGGCGAGCCTCGCGTGCGGCGTCGCCATCGCGCAGACCACGCCGAGCGGCGATATCCAAGGCGTGCCCGGCGTGCAGATGCCCTCGCCCATGCCACAACCGACGATCAGCGGAACGCCTCTGCCGTACCCCGCGTACGGAAGTCCGGCACCCGACGTCGCGCGGCTGCGACCGCGCAAAGGCGTGCCCCAATCCATCTCTCTGCAAGATGCGATTCGCATTGCGGTTGCGCTCTCGCCGGCATTCGCAACGCAGAACGCATTGTGGGCCGCAATCCACGCGCGCTATACGTCGGATCTGCAGCTCTACTATCCATCGGTCAGCGGCAACGCGCACATGGGCAAGAGTACAGCAACGGTACGAGCGCGTCGACGTCGTCCACGACGCCATTCGGATCGCCGACTCCGCCGGCGCCGAGCGGACTCGTCCCAGCCGTCGCAACCGCCAAACCGCAAGTCGGCGGCTACAGCGCGAGCACGATCGCGAGCGAATCCGCAACCATTACCGTCACGCAACTCATTTACGACGGCGGCCGTACGATTGCGGAGATCCGTTCCGCAAAGGAAGCGGACATCGCAGGTCGCGCGACGCTGCTGCGCTCGTTGCAGACGCTGGCCTACAACGTCGCAACCGAGTACTACGCGGTGCTCGAAGATAATGCCACGGTGAAGGCCGACGCACAGCTCGTCCACGAGTTTCAAGTGAACGAAGCCTCCGTCGCGGCGCAGATCCGCGCCGGGGCTGCGGCGCGTTCCGATATTGCGGCCGCCCAGTACCAAACGGCGCAGGCCAAAGGCAATCTCGTGACCGCGCAAGGAACGGCGATTGGGGCGCAAGCGACCTTTGCCACGACGCTCGGCCTGGACGCCGACGCGATGGTCGTTCCCAAAACGGTCGGCGGCCAGCCGAACACGCAGAATCCCGGTTACGACGTCTCGCTGAAGCGCGCGATGCTGATGCGTCCGGACTACATCGCGGCCGCGTATACGGTCGCATCGGAACGAGAAGCGATCCGCTATGCGAAGCTCGCGCGTTTTCCGGTGCTTTCCGCGTCGGCCAGCGACGGCACGAGCCGTACGTTTATCGATTGCTATACCAGCAGCACGACCAACGGAAAGGGCGTGACCGTCCCGTTTTCCGAGTGCCCCGGTCCGCAAGGCTGGTCGAACGACAAATCCCTGGGCCTTGACCTGACGTTTCCGATCTACGATCAAGGCTTGACAAACTACAACGTCGCGTATGCTGCCTCGCAACTCGATCAGGCGCTGGCGTCGTTCAATACCACGCGACTCACCGTGCAATCCGACGTTCGTTCGGCGCTGGCGACGTTCGTGTCGTCGCAAGCCAACTTGGTGCAGGCGCGTTCGGAACTGACCTCGGCGCAAGTCTCGCTCGATGCAACGCAAGCGCAATACCGCGTCGGAGCGGCGACCATTCTCAACGTCGTCACCGCGGAAGCCAATCTCTCGACGGCCCAATCGGCCTACATCAGCGCGCTCTACGGAGTCTACAATGCACAGCAGAACTATCTCTATGCAACGGGGGTCAGCGACGTTCAACTGTAAGGTCGCCGCGATCGCGCTCTGCGCGATCGCCGTCGTAGGCTGCACCAAAGTCTCCGAGGGCAGCGGCGGCGCGCAAAGTTCGGGAAGTCATCCGTGGACGCAAGCCGGCGTCTTTCGTTTTTCCGAAGGATCCGATCCGAAGAATCTCAACGTGCTGCTGGATGCGGCGTCGCCGACGCTCGATCTCTCGATGTTTATCTTCTCGTACGCCATCCGGTATAATTCGAAAGCGAAACCCGTTGCCGATGCGCTGCGCGAGATCCCTACGGTCGCCAACGGCGACGTCAGCAAAGACGGCTTGACGCTCAAGTACAAGCTGCGACCGGGCATCAAGTGGCAAGACGGTGCGCCGCTGACCTGCAACGATCTGCGGTTCACGTGGCAAGTCGTGATGAACCCGCACAACAACGTGGTGACCACCGACGGCTACAAGAGCATCGGCAGCATCGACTGCAGCAATCCGCTCGTCGCGGTAATTCACATGAAAAAGCTCTACGCACCGTTCTTGCAACAGCTCTGGAGTGAAAACGGCAACGCGCCCATTCTTCCGGAGCATCTGCTGGCGCAGTACAACGACGCGAAGGGTTCGTTCAACACGGCGCCGTTCAACTCGATGCCGGTCGGTAGCGGGCCGTTTAAGGTCGTGGCGTGGGATCGCGGGCAGGACGTCCGCATGGTGGCCAATCCGTACTTCTATCTGGGCAAGCCGAAGCTCAACGAAGTCATCTACGACATTCTTGCCCGACGAAAATACCGAAGAGACGCAGTTACAGACGCACGAGATCGATATGCTGGCGACGGGCACGGGCATGAAGTGGCCAGAGTATGCAGCGCTAGCTGCCAATCCGCGCAACGGCTTAGTCGCAACGCGCGTGGACTCGTTCCTCTTCTCGCATATCGACTTCAACCTGCATCATCCTATCGTGAACGATCGGAACGTGCGCGTTGCGTTAGCGTACGCCACCGATCGTCAAGCGAGATCATATCGAAGCTCTTGCACGGATCGGCCATCGCGGCAGAGACGGATCAAAGTCCGGAACTGTCGTGGGCGTATACCAACGACATCACGCATTATCCGTTCGATCCGGAGAAGGCGAAGGCGATTCTGGATGCGGACGGCTGGAAAGTCGGGCCGGACGGCGTTCGTGTCAAGAACGGCCAGCGTCTGGAGTTTTCCCTTGAGCACACAGACGGAATCGAACTACGGCAAAGCGCTGCAGACGGTGTTGCAGAAAGAATGGCACGACGTCGGCGTCCAAGCCGACATCAAGAACTACCCGACGAGCCAGTTCTTCGAAAACTCGAGCAACGCCATTTTGACAGGGCGGTCACTACGACGTGGCAACGTTCAGTTGGTACGGCGCCGCCGATCCCGACGACAGCGCCATCTATTCCGCTGACAATTTCGCGCCGCATGGACAAAACGCTATGTTCTGGGATAACAAGATCGCAACGGCAGCGATGAACGACGCCCTTTCGACCGTCGATCAGGCCCGACGCAAACGCGACTACATCATCGTGCAACAGCAACTCGCGGACGACGTTCCGACGATCATCATCGACTTTGCCCGCGTGCCGTTCATCTATAACAGCGATCTGAAGGGCTTCGACCCGTCGCCCGTCATCTCGGCATTTTGGGATCCCTGGAACTACTCGATCTAAGGAGACGCATCGCATGAAGGCTCGAGTCGCTTCGCCGCCTTTGCGTCGTCGCAGCCGTTGTTGTGCGGCTGCACGAAAGCGGGACAATCCACGGTTTCAGACACGACGACGTTGACGATTGCCGACGGCAGCGGCGACATTACGTCGCTCAATCCGCATCTCTTCACCGAAATACCGTTGGGTTACATCTCCGAGATGACGCAGGCGTATCTCGTCAAGTACGATGCGCAAAACCGCCCGTATCCCGAATTCCTGACCGTCATCCCTACTCAGGCCAACGGCGGCATCAGCAAGGACGGCGATACGATTACCTGGCATCTGCGGCACGGCGTTCGCTGGTCGGACGGCGCGCCGTTCAATGCCGACGACGTCGTGTTCTCGACCAAAGTCGTGTTGAATCCGGCGAACAACGAAGTCGGGCGCGACGGCTGGAACCTCATCAAGAAGATCGACGAGCCGGATAAGTACACGGTCGTCTATCACCTCAAGCCGCCCGTACTCGCCATACATTCCAACGTTCTTCGGAGCGCCGGCGCGAATCCCGGACATTCTGCCCAAGCATCTGTTGGCGCAGCTATCCGAACATCAACAATATTCCGTACAACGCCAAGCCGGTCGGCATCGGTCCGTTTCGCGTCGTGGTCTGGAAGCGCGGCGACAGCGTCGAGCTGGAAGCCAATCCCTATTACTTTCGCGGCACGCCGAAACTGCAGCACATCATCTACAAGCTGATTCCGTCGACCGATACGCTGCTCACGCAGTTGCAAACCGGCGACGTCGAGTTATGGCCGCAAGTGGCCCCCTCGTATATCACGCAGGTCAAAGCACTTCCGAACGTGCACACCGACGTTCGTCCCGGCATCTTTTACGGGCATTTCGACTTTAACGTGACGCGTCCGTTGGTGAGCGACGTGCGCGTGCGTGAGGCGATTCGGTACGCCATCAATCGCGCCGAAGATCGTGCAAAAGGTCTCGCACGGCTATGCGACGCTGCAAGAGAGCATCATATCCCGTCGCTGCCGTTTGCGCCGAAGAATATTCCGCTGATTCCGTACGATCCGGCGAAGGCACGAGCACTCCTCGAACGAAGCCGGCTGGAAGCTGGGACCCGGCGGCATTCGGGTGAAGAACGGTCAGCGTCTAGCGCTGGAGTTTCCATACTACACCGGCGTTGCGACTGCCGATGCCATCGTCGAAATCGCCCGGGCGGAGTTGCGCGCGGTCGGCATCGAGATCGACACCCGCAAGTTCGCGCCGGCGATGTTCTTCGCACCGTATCAAAACGGCGGCATCGTCTACGGCGGCAAATGGGATATGACGATGTTCTCCTGGCAGGGGCTGCCCGTCCCCGATATCTCCAACACCATGGAGTGCAACCAAATTCCCCCGAATGGACAGAACGTTGCTCGTTATTGCAATGCCAAAGCTCGACGCGCTGATGGAGCAGCTTAAACGGACGTACGATCCGGCCAAACAGACGCAGTTGCTCGCGCAGGAGATGCGAATTATCGTTGCCGACGTGCCGACCATCGTGATCGATATCGGCGAATATCGGCTACGCCTACAACCCGAATCTCACCGGCTTCGACCCCGGTGCCTTTACGCCGTTCGATAATATGTTGAACGTGAGTATATAGCGGCCGCCAACAGCGCGCAGCCCGCAAGGCAGAGCGCGCGCAGGATCGCCCATGCTGCGACCGGCCGATCGAGGCCGGTCGCTTTTTGTTGCGCTGCCCACAGTTGCGCGCCCGACGCGTTTGCCGGTAGGGATGGCGCGTGCATCGCGGTGGGCCACACGGGCGCCGGATGCGCACTCGCGAGCATTGCCGCCCCGGCGAAGATTGCGAGGACGACGCAGGTTGCAGAACCGAGTGCCGGCGTCACCGCTCCAGGGCGCAGCGCGATAAAGGCGCACCAAGCGGCGACGGCGAGCAGTGCGCTTTGCAGAATGCCGCTGGGGCGCTGCGCTAAGCCGAGCCAATCGACGGCAACGAGCAGCGCGCCGATGAGGGCGATCCCACCCGTGGACCGTGTGGTTCGCAGCGCGCACCATGCGACCGCCGGAAACGCCATGACGAAATCGTGCTCGTGCCAGAAGCCGCTGACGAACGGCGTGAGCGCGCCGAATGCGGCGAAACGAGCGAACGGATCGGCCGTTCGCGCGGCGATCCGTATCGCAAAGACGATGGCTGCAACCGCTACGACGATCGCGACGAAGAGTGCAATGGACGGCGGTGCGCCGAGGCCGTATGCGATTGCGGCCGGGGTTATTTGAATCGCCGATAAACGTTCGGCGGCAGCGTGCGCGGACAAGAGCGCCGCATAGCTGCCGATCCACGTCCAACCGGCGGCGATCGCGCCAACAACGTACGTCACGACGACGGCGACGCCGATCGCGACGAGCGCGCGTTTACGCGTAAGTTGCGAAAGCAGCGCCGGCACGAGGTTGGGTTGTCCGAGGGCGAGCACGGCGCCGATCGCCGCAGGCACCGTGCGACGCCAGACGACCAGCAGACAGGCGCCGAATGCCGCCACGAGCGCGAACTGCCCTAATGCAATGTCGCTGGTGATCGGGCCGAACGAGATCGCTAATGCCACGCCCGCGAGTGCGTTCTTCACGCTGAACCTCGCGCGCGCTCCACGCAGCGACGCCAGCAACAATCCGCCTAGTGCGCAGCAGAGCAGCAGCAGCCACCACGCGCGCGGCGGTTGCATACGGTGCGCGCGCCATCACGCTCCAGAGCGGCAAGGTTGCGGGCGGACCGACGAAAGGCAAGAGACCCTCGCGACGCGCATCGACGCCGGGAACCGCGCGTTCGTCGTTCCAGATTGCGGCTGCATACGGATCCGCGTGACGGTCGAAGGCTGCGCCCGCCGACCAATAGGCTTCGAAATCGCGGGCGACCGGCCCGGGCGTTGCCGCCGGCCGCACCGCGAAGACGGCGATCGCAAAGGCAACGTATGCCGCAACGAGCAACGCGGTTTTGCGGCTCACAAACCGTAATGGCCGGCCGTTACGCCCCGGAGCGAGCCGCGTGAGCCTGCCCCATGACGATGATCAATCCAAAGAGTGTCGCGAGATACCAAAAACTCACCCGCGCCCGCGCCGCCGTCGTCATGCGAGCGGCGCGCGGATCCTCTTGACCGCGGACCGCCCCGGCGATCGACGGTATGCCGAGCAGCGCTATAATCAGAACGAAAATCAATGGAACGTGCAAGTAGAGCGCTACTCCGACGAAGATCGCCAGATCCCGCGATCCATAACGGCGTCCAGAGTGCGCCGACGATACGTCCGCCGTCGAACGGCGGGACCGGAATCATATTGAAGAGATTGAGAAATGCGGAGAGGTCGGCGCAGGCAAACCAAAAAGTGTCGTGGTTCAGATCGCCGATCACGTAACACGCCGCCGCTAAACCGAGGCCGGTTATCGGGCCGGCCAAGGCGATGTAGGCATCGTGTTCCAAATCCTCGGGCGCCGCTCCGGCCGTGAATGCACCCAAGAGCGGAATGAAGGCGGGTAGGCGCGCGGGCAAACCATAGGCGCGAAAGGCGAAGTAATGTCCCAGTTCGTGCGCAAGCAACACGAGCATGATCACGACGCCAAGTTTCCACCCGAAGATTACCACGTAGAGCCAGAGCGAGAGTAAGAACGTCCAACTTAGCCCGAAGAACTTTGCGAAGAGGAACAGCACGACCTTAAACTTGAGGACGAACGCGACGATTGCCGCAAGAATCGCGCCGATGCCGCCCTTGCGCCGCGGCGACGGTGCGGGATTGCCGGCTGGAAGCTGTTCCACGCTATGCTCTTCAACCAGGCGGCCCGGCGGTCATCGCGAACTTTTAGAAACATGTTACGGGAGCCCATCGAACGCCTGATTCGCGATCCCAAAGAGTTTACGCGCGGAATGGCGTTCCCCGATCCGGCGGAGATTCGTATCTACGACGAGACCCTGCGCGACGGCGAGCAGATGCCGGGCGTCTGCTATACGCCCGCGCAAAAACTCCAGATTGCCAAAGCGCTGGCAGCCGTGGGCGTTCACGTGATGAGCGTCGGCTTTCCGGCCGCGTCCGAAGGCGACCGGCGCACGCTGCAGTTGGTCATGGAGGCAAAGCGGAGCGGCGAGCTGGGCGACGTGGAGATCGTCGTGATGTGCCGCAGCAATCGCAACGATATCGACGTGACCGTGAAAACGCTGCGCGACGCCGGCGTGCATCCGCGCGAGGTGACGTTCTTCGTCTTTACCAGCGGCAGCGATCTGCACCTCAAATACAAGATCGGCAAGACGCTGCTGCGCTACGAGGGCCGCGACGAAAGCGATTGGCTCGACCTGCCGCTTTCGTTTTTCCGTGAAGCGAATATCCATCTGCAGTGCGATGCGATCCGGCACGCGCGCGACTGCGGCGTCGAACGCATTGAGTTCGGCGCCGAGGACGGCAGCCGCGGGGACGTCGACTACTTCATCGAGTATTTCAAGGCCGGATTAGCAGCCGGCGGCACGCGGCCGGCGTGGCCCGATACCGTCGGGACGCTCACACCCGAAGCAACGCGCTGGTATTGTTCGCGTATCGTCGACGGTCTGCCGGCCGGCTTGCCGATCGTCGCGCACTTGCACAACGATTACGGCTTGGGCACGATCAACGCGATTACCGCAACGTCCTGCGGTTTCAAAGTCGTCTCCGTGACGGCGAACGGGTACGGCGAGCGTGCCGGCAACGTGAAGCTGCACGAGTTCGTCGTGGCGCTGCGCGTGTTGTACGGCGTCGAGCTGCCGAACTTCAAGTACGAGAGGTTGCGCGAACTGGCGCGCTTCATGGAGCGCATGAGCGGCATTCCGCTGCAGCAGCACGAGCCCATCGTCGGGTCGAAAGTCTTCGCACACGAGTCGGGCATTCACACGCAGGCGATGCTCGTCGATCGCCGCATGTACGAAGCGGTGCCGAACGAGTTGGTCGGCGCAAGCACGACGTGGGTCTTCGGCAAGCACACCGGAGCGGCGCTGGTTCACGATACGCTGCGGCGACATAGCGACCGTCTCGCGCGCGCCGGCATCGAACCAACCTCGGAACTCGCGCACCGCGTGACCGACGAGGTCAAGCGCTTGCGTGAAGAACGCGCGGCCTCGAGCCGAAGCGAAGAAGCGATCGAGGTCTACGAAGCGGCGATGCGTCGTCTCTCGCTCGACGAAGACGACGTGGTGGATATCGCGATTGCCTTAGGTACAACGGCGAAGGCGTCGTGAAAGCACGTAAAATCCGTCTGGGGGACGACGAACGTGAGTTCGAGCGCGATATCGTGATGGCCATGAAACCGGAAGAACGCATGGCGCTCTCATGGGCGATTATGGCCAACATGCTGCTTGTGAGAGGGGTCGATGCAAGTGCACTCAGACTGGATCGCACTGTTGCGCGAGTTCAACGCCGCGGGCGTTGATTACATGCTCGTCGGTGCGGCCGCGATTGCGTATCACGGCATTCCGCGGGCCACGGGGGATATTGACGTTTGGGTTCGGCCGACTCCCCACAACGCGAGTTTGGTGTTCGATTCTCTGGCGAAGTTCGGAGCCCCCATGGACCAGGTGACCGTTGGGGATTTCGAACAGGCAGACTTAGTGTGGCAACTTGGCGTCGCGCCGTTGCGCATTGACGTTTTGACCAGCATCGACGGCGTAGAGTTCGAAGACGCGTGGCAACGGTGCGAACGAGCGACGGTTGATGAGCTCATCGTACCGGTGATTTGTCGGGACGACCTTATTGTGAACAAACGCGCCGCTGGACGCCCGCAGGATTCTCCTGGACCTTCAACTCTTGGGTGAGTCTTCGTAGGTTTCTTGGAGGCTACAATTTGATCGGACGAGCATTCATTCTTGCGGTGGTGCTGCTGACGGCGTCGGCGGCGCCATTGACTGCGTCTGGGCAAGCGGGCACGAAGGTGCCGGGTGACATTCAGACGTTGTTCGATAAGCCCCTGTATCGTGGCGCGGTTTGGGGACTGCGCGTTCTCGACGGCGACAGAGTCGTGATCGATCTCAACTCGCGGCGGAAGTTTTACATCGGATCCGTGCGCAAAGTTTTCAGCGTCGGGCAACTGCTCAACGCCGTCAGCCCGAACCACACCTACGACACGCCGGTGTATCGTACCGGATCGGTGGATCGCAACGGCGTTTTGCATGGCAACCTCATCGTCGTGGCGTCCGGCGATTTAACCATGGGCGGCCGGACGAATCCCGACGGTTCGATCGCAGTGAGCGATTGGGATCACAACGAAGCCGACAGCCTCGGCAACGCGGTTCTCACCAAACCGGATCCTCTGGCTGGATACCGGCGATTAGCGCGGGCCATTCGCGCGGCCGGCATCAAACGCGTTGCCGGCAACGTCGCAATCGACGACCGGCTCTTCAAGCCGTTTGACTTCCGGAATCAGTTCGACGTCCGCCCGATCTTCGTCAACGACGACCTCGTCGATCTCTCTATGGTTCCCGGCGGGTCGCCCGGTTCGCGCCCGACGGTGAACGTGCGGCCCATCTCGGCAGCGCTTCGGGTCGTTAATGATCTGCGCACCGGCCCCGCGGGCAGTACGAGTACGTTCAAGATCGATCCGGAGCTGCCGCAATGCATCGGCGCGCCGGGCTGCACGGCGACGATCGCGGGTTCGTTGCCGAGCGATTTCAAACCGCCGCTCACAGGAAAACCGGCGCTCGTGCAGAGCGTGCGCATCGTCCAACCGTCGAACTACGCGCGCACAGTGATGATTGAAGCGTTGCGCTCGGCGGGCGTCGCGGTGATGGCGCCCACGGCCGCGCAGAACCCCGTTGGGCTTCTTCCCCGAGCGGGCACGTACGCTGCGGCCGACAAGGTGGCGCAGTTAACCGGCATGCCGTACGGCCAAGATGCAAAGCTCATTCTCAAAATCAGCTACAACATCGGTGCGGACACCAGCTTAGTGCTTCTTGGCGTGAAGAACGACGCGCCGTCCATGGACGGTGCACTCGCGTTTGAACGGACGAATTTGGCAAAGCGGTGGGGGATTGCGAGCGATCAGTACCGCTTCGTGGACGGCAGTGGCGGCGGGGAAACCACCGCGACGAACATCGCGGTGACCAAGATGCTTGAAGAACTCGCCAAGAGCCAAGCCGCCGGTGCGTTCACAGCGGCGTTGCCGAAGCTCGGCGTCGACGGCTCCTTAGGCTTTGTGAAAGACTTTACAGCGAATCCAACGCTTGCCGGCGCAGCCGGCAACGTGCGCGCGAAGACCGGGACGTACGTCACAGCGACGGCGGCGGACACCATGGAACTGAAAGCCCAAGCGCTGGCAGGTTACATCACGACGAAGCGCGGCCACCATCTCACATTTGAATTGGTAGTCAACAACATGCCGCTCAAGAACCTCCTCGACATCACCAACGTCTTCCAAGACGAAGGCACAATCGCGGCTATGCTTTGGCGGGACTGCTAAGGAGCGTTACTTGCCGTCGGCCCAGGCCCAGGCGGTCATTTTCCAATCGCCGCTCATGCCTTTACGCATGACGATCGTGATCTCGTTGCCCGTCATGCGAACCGGCTTGCCGTTTTGATTGAAGTGCAGCGTCGCCGGTAGCACCATGTAGGCGACATCGCCGCTGACCGTCATGTGGATCGGGGCACCGAACATCACCGTCACGTTACTGATTTTTTGCGCTTTGTTCATCGAGCGGAAGGCGGCGAGCCAGTTCATGCAGGCTCCCGGACCGCTCCACGTGTACGGCGCAAAATCGTCGGTGACCATTGCCGACGAGGCGCACGCGGCGGCCCACGCCGCATAGTTTCCGGAATCGAAGTCGATCTGCGCCTGATGGATCGTGGCCGTTGGGGTCGTGCCGGCCGCCGTGCATGGCAGTGACGCGGAAGCAAGCGCCACGGCAAAGGCCGCGGCTGCACATGTCAGTTTCTTCATATTGCAGCCTTGGGCTTAAGAGCGGACGCTCCTCTGTGAGACGACCTAAGCAGTCGCTCCCAGCCTCCAGCTCGCGACGAAGGCCTTGAATATGATCGGAAATGCTTCGTGTGTGAACCGGACGCTGCGCGAGCCGGTCCGCTCGAAGCCGGGAATCGCGGCGACGACGTGCGCCTGTGCCGCGGTGACGAGTTGAACGTCGAGCACGATCGGCGGCTCGAAACGATAGGGTTGCGCGCCGGCCCGGCCTGCCACCGCCTCTCGGGCTTCACGGCGGATGAGGCGTTGCGCGGCTTGCGGCGTTAGCGTGTCGCAAGCAAAAGTCCCGATTGACTCTTTCACGATTGCGCCGCGTACCCACGGCATCTGCTCGCGTAGGCTTTCGACCGTCGTGCGATCCCCGCTGACGAGCAGCACCGGAACGCCGTAACAGCCGAGGAGTCCGGCATTGATCGTCCCTTCGCTGCAGCGCACGCCATTAACGCGCGCTTCGTAGATTACCGACGGCGTATACGTATGACACAGCACCGCGTCGGCATCGCCCGCCCCACCGTGATACCCGATGAAAAACGCACCGTCGAATCCGCCATCTGCGCCTTGCACCATCGAGAAGGGCTTGCGATTGCCGAAGACGACGCGTACGTCGGACGGCAGTTCGTCGAGCACCAGATTGCGCATCGGTCCGTGTGAATCGTTGACGAGTACCTCGTCGGTGCCACTCTCTCGAGCGCCCTCGATCGCGTTGACGATCTCTTGCGTGTAGTAGTTGCGAAATGTAGCGTACTCGGCATGCGGCGTGCGGGCATCGACTTGCTGCCACGCACAGACGCCGGAGACGCCTTCCATGTCGCCGGATACGTAGAGCTTCATGCGATCGGCTCGGCGGCCGCCGCCATGCGCGTCGCCGCGATGAACGCCTGCATGACGAGCGCAAAGTTCGACGCACGAAAACTCGTCGCGCGTCCGGCGATGCGCGTAAACCCGGGCATCAGTTCGATGAAATCGGAATGCTCGACGTTGAGCGTCTCCACAATCATCTCAAAGGGCGGTTCGAAGAGGAACGGCTTGGCGCGCTTCATGCGCCCGACCGCCTCGCGTGCGCCGGCGCGAATCGCCGCTTGCGCGGCGGCCGGGGTCAGCGAGTTCACCGCCGTATAGCCGATGGGCTCTTTGACGGTGACGCCGACGATCCACGGCATCGCGGCGACGCACTCGTCGACGATCGTGCGATCGCCGGTGACGAGCAAGACCGGCACGCCGTGACTTCCTGCCAGTGCGGCGTTGAGGAGCGCTTCGCTGCAGGCGAGGCCGTTGATCGTCACGCCGTAGATTTCGGAAGAAAAGGTGTGCGCCAGCGTCGCCGCATCGCCGGCTTTGGCGTGATAGCCCGTGAAAAAGGCGGCGTCCATGCCCGAGTCGATGCCCTGCGCCATGCTCCACGGTTTGCGCGTACCGGAGATGACGCGGAGATCGTCGTCGCCGGGCAGTTCGTCGAAGAGCAGATTGCGCATCGACCAATGGGAATCGTTGACCAGCACGCGGTGCACGCCCGCTTCACGCGCGCCATCGATTGCGGCGCGAACCTCTTGCGTCATGTAGCGGCGGTACACCGGATACTCGTGTAGGTTATCCGGATCGCATTGATTCCAAGAGCAAACGCCGGCCGTTCCCTCCATATCGCAGGAGATGAAGAGATTCATTGCCGCAGTGCGTCTTGCGCTTGCGCGAGGCCGGTTTGCGCCGCAACGTTATGCGGATTGGCGCGCAGCGCTTGACGGTAGAACGGTATGGCTTGCGAGAAATGATTCGAGGCGAGATACAGATCGCCGAGTTGCGTGAGTGCGACGTCGTCATCCGGATGGGCGGCCACGCGTTCGCGCAGCGTGCGTAGTTGCGCGACGACGGGCGCCGGCGGTCCGCCTTCCACCGCGTCTTGCGAACCTTGTTGAACGGTCGCGTTCGTCGCGGAGGTCGTCGCGCTGCCGGTACGGCCGAAGACCGTTCCGCTGATCCCGAAGCCGTCGGCGATCAAATACGCCATCAAGCCGAGAAAGACGACGCAGAAGACGGCCATGAGCGGGACGTAGATTCTCGGCGGCAGCCCGCCGTTTGCAGTCGAAGGCACGAAGATTCCGTTATCCGCGAGCCGAAGGAAATCATCCGTGCTCCCCTCCGAAGCCGATCTGCAACTGATCTTTGCGCGTCTTAACTACGAGCATTTCAACGGCGACGCTCCCGATTGCAAAATCGCGTACAACGCGCGCTTCTCAAACTCAGCGGGCCGCATCAGCTACTCGTGCCGGCCGTTGCTGATCGAGCTGTCGCCCAAGCATTTCCGCCTTTCTCCTCAAGCGCTGGAAGAGACGCTCCTGCACGAGATGATCCATGCGTGGTGTTTCGCCAAGTTCAAAGAGACGGGACACGGCGCGCGCTTCAAACGCAAACTGCGCGACTGCGGCTTGGGATCGATCTACCACGATATGGGCAGCGTACGGCCGCTCCGCGAATCGAGTAAGCGATACATCCTTCGCTGCGAAGCGTGTGGCTTCGAAGTACTGCGGCGCAGCCTTCCGAGCCGTCCTTCGAGCTGCCCGCGCTGCAACAAACGTCGCTTCGATCCGCGATTTCCGCTGACGATCTACGAGTTGGTCGAGATGCGGGCCGTCGGCACGACGACGGAAACGCGTACGGCAGCGCGGAGAGGCCGCGACGAACGCCGAAGCGCAGCGCCATGACGAGCAGAATCGAAAGCGACTCGATGGGGACCATCGAGGTTCCGGCAGACACGTACTACGGCGCTCAATCGGCGCGTTCGCTCGTTCACTTCGACATTGGCGACGGCACCTGGCCGCGCGACGTGATGCCCCGGCAAGTGATTCACGCCATGGCGTTGCTGAAAAAGTCTGCGGCGCTCGTCAACCGCGAACTCGGCAAACTCGACGATGCGACGACGGAGTACATCGTTGCCGCTGCCGACGAGGTAATCGCGGGCAGACTCGACACGCACTTTCCCTTGCGGGTTTGGCAGACGGGTTCGGGCACGCAGACGAACATGAACGTCAATGAGGTCATTTCGAATCGCGCGATCGAGTTGGCCGGCGGTCAGATGGGTTCGAAGAAACCGGTCCATCCCAACGATCACGTCAACATGTCGCAGTCGTCGAACGATACATTTCCTACCGCCATGCACGTCGCCGGCGCGCAAGCGATGGTGGATATGCTGCCCGCGGTCAAGGCGCTGCGCGACGCATTACATGTCAAAGCCGAGCAATGGCGCGAACTGGTCAAGGTGGGTCGCACGCATCTGCAGGATGCGACGCCGTTAACGTTGGGTCAGGAGTTCTCCGGTTACGTCACGCAACTCGATCGCGCGATGCACGCCTGTCGAGAAGCGCTCGATCCACTCTACGATCTGGCGATCGGCGGTACGGCGGTCGGCACCGGCCTCAACGCGCATCCCGAGTTCGGTCAACGCGTTGCGGCGAAGATCGCGGAACTTACCGGGCTGCCGTTTCGCTCGCATCCCAATAAGTTCACCGCGCTGGCTTCGCACGACGATTTCGTCTTCGCATCCGGTGCGCTCAAGACGCTGGCTGCGGCGCTCATGAAGATCGCCAACGACATACGCTGGCTGTCGTCCGGACCTCGCGCGGGTATCGGCGAGTTGATTCTTCCGGAGAACGAACCCGGCAGCTCGATTATGCCGGGGAAGGTGAATCCGACGCAGTCCGAAGCGATGACGATGGTGTGCGTGCAGGTCTTCGGGAACGATCTCGCAGTCAGTTTCGGCGCGACGCAGGGCAACTTCGAGCTCAACGTCTTCAACCCGGTGATGATCTACAATTTCCTACACTCGACGACGTTGCTGCGCGATGCCTGCACGATGTTCCGCGAGCACGCGGTGGAAGGTTTGCAAGCCAACGAGGAGCAGATCAAACGCTATCTCGACGAGTCGCTGATGGTCGTCACGGCGCTCTCTCCGAAAATCGGTTACGACAAGGCAGCGGAGATCGCGAAGAAAGCGCATCACGAAAAGACAACGCTCAAAAAGGCGGCGCTAACGTTAGGTCACGTCAGCGAAGAAGAATACGATCGCATCGTGATCCCTAAGGAAATGACCGCACCGAGATAAGCGGCAGGCGGAATGCCGGTTGCATTTCGAGCGTTTCGACCTCACGATGACGTTACAACTGGCGCCAGACGAGGGTCGTTGCGGCCGTCACCAGCGCGATCGCAACGACGATAAGCAGTTGCGGCGATTTCAATTTCAGCGACAAGCGCGCACCGATCGGACCGCCCAGCAACCCGCCGGCGACGAGCGGCACGACATCGTGGAAATCGATGTCCCGCTGCGCGATATGCACGACGAGGCCGACCGGTGAGGTGAGCAGAATCGCAAAATGTGACGTCGCGCTGATCGCGTGTGCCGGCAGCTCAGAAAAATAGAGAAACGTCGGCACGAGTATGATGCCGCCGCCCAGCCCAAAGAGGCTCGAGAAGATGCCGACGACGAAACCGAGGCCCAAAGCCGCGCGATACGACATCCCTTTGATGTGGGCGACGCGATCGCGTTCCACGCGCCCGGCCATGCGCCGTTCGGCGTTCCACGCCATGTCGACGGCAACGCCGATGAGCAGTACCGCAAGGATCGTATCGAACAGACGAGCCGAGATGTGCAACGAGATGATGGCGCCGATGATGCCGCCCGGTAGACCGCCGGCCGCAATGAGCCAGCCGATGCGCAGATGCACGCGCCGCTGTAAAATATAGGTGAATGCGCCGCTCGCGCTGTTGGCGACGATGAGAATGAGCGACGTCCCCGCCGCGTAGGCGGGCGAGAACCCCATGAAGAGCCGCAGAATCGGAACGAGGATGAATCCGCCGCCGAGGCCGACCATCGAGCCGAAGACGCTCGCAAGGAAAGCGGCGCCGAAAAGCTCGAGTGCGGACTGCAGCGGCTAACTCGAGCGGCCGATATACCGCCGGTCGCGCGTGTCGATACGGATCACGTCCCCGCTCTCGACGAAGAGCGGCACGTTGACCGTCGCACCGGTTTCGAGCTTCGCAGGCTTCGTCGCATTCGTCGCCGTGTCGCCTTTAAAGCCCGGGTCCGTTTCGACGATCCGCAACTCGACGTGGGCGGGGAGATCCACGCCGATCGGCGCGCTGTCGTGGAACTGCATGTCGACCACCATGCCGTCTTTCAAGAAATCGGCTGGGCCGCCGATCAGATCGCGCTGCAGCGTCACGTTCTCGAAGTTCTCTTGATCCATAAAGTGGTAGCCGTCGGCGTCGTTGTAGAGCATCTGCATCTGCCGGTTGTCCACCGTCGCTCGCTCGAGCTTTTCACCGGCGCGAAAAGTACGTTCGAGCGTCGTGCCGGTCTTGACGTTTTTGAGACGCGTACGAACGAAAGCGGATCCTTTTCCCGGTTTGACGTGCAAAAATTCGATGACGGTCCAAAGTTGCCCGTCCACGACGATGGTAACGCCGTTGCGCAGATCGTTCGATGAAATCATGAAGTCCTGGAACTACTTGCCAAGGCGAATGGGTCCTTCCGTGCCGGCGCGTAAGCGACCGATGTTATCGCAATGCTTGAGGACCACAATCGCTGCGGCACATAGCGCAAAAGCCGTCTCCGGCAGCGATCGGGAACAGGCAAAGATAGCAATAGGCGCCACCACGCTGCCCAACATGGACCCAACGGACGAGATAGCGCGTCACGGCCGCACCCGCGATCCATCCGAGAACGGCCACGACGCCTGCCGGCCAGCAGAGGCCGAACAATGCGCCGAAAAAGGTCGCAACGCCTTTGCCGCCGCGAAAGCGCAGCCATGGGGAAAAGCAGTGCCCTAAAACCGCCGCCGTCGCGATCAGCGATGCGAGAATCTGCGCGCCCGGCGGAAAGTTGCTATCGAAGTCCATATCGAGATGGCCGGCGCCACCTTCTTTGAACCACCACAACGTCAGGAATACGGGAATAAAGCCTTTGAGCGCATCGAGCAGCAGCACTGCGACCGCTCCTGTTTTGCCCATGGTGCGCAGCGCGTTCATTGCGCCGATGTTGCCGGAACCTTGCAGTCGGATGTCGGTCCGGTAGAATACGCGACCGATGACGTAACCGAACGGGATCGAGCCGATCGAGAACGCTGCAATATTCAAGCCAAGAAACAACACGAACACGGTCACGACTATTCCCCACGCCGCCCCAGGCGACAGGCCCATGTCGCTCATTCGCTCGCTTCGTCCGGTTCGCGGCGCGGACGAAACTCCAAACTCAACGGCACGCCGGTGAAATCGAAATGCCGGCGGATCACGTTTTCCAAGAAACGCTTGTAATGCGATTGCACGAGGTCGGGATCGTTGCAATGGAAGAGAAAGCGCGGTGGATGCGTCGCGACTTGCGCGGCGTAGAAGATGCGCAAAACTTTGCCCGAGGAGAACGCCGGCGGATGCGCGAGCACCGCGTCGCGGACCAACGCGTTGAGTTGCGACGTCTGAAGGCGGCGGTCGAGGTTTTCCGCAACGCCGGCGATCACCGGCATGAGACTGCCCAGACGACGTTTGGTCTTAGCCGAAAGAAACGTTACCGGTGCGAAGGCGGCAAACGGAGCGGCATCGTGCACCGCGCCGCTCAGATCGCTGCGCGTGTAATCGCCGGTCTGTTCGCGTACGAGGTCCCATTTGTTCCCAACGAGGATGAGGCCCTTGCCTTCCTCGATCGCGATCCCGGCGAGCCGGCGGTCCTGCGCCATAATGCCGGTCATCGCATCGAAGACGAGCAACGCGATGTCGCAGCGCGCGATGGCGTTGAGCGCGCGCAGCGCCGCATAGTATTCGATCGCGCCGTGCGCTTCGGGTTTCTTGAGCATGCCGGCGGTGTCGACCAAACGATACTCGCGCTCGTGCCACGCAAAGGGCGCATCGATGGCGTCACGAGTCGTGCCGGGCGTCTGCGAAACGAGCGTGCGTTCTTCGCCGAGCAGCGCATTAACGAGCGAACTCTTACCCACGTTCGGGCGACCGACGACGGCAAGTTTGAGTTCGCCGTCACCGGACGACGCGTTGCCTTCGCTCGGCAACAGGGCAACGATACGATCGAGCAGATCGCCGGTGCCTTCGCCGTGAATCGCCGAGACGGCAAACGGTTCTCCGAAGCCAAGTCGCGAGAACTCGGCATGAATCGAACTCTGCGGCGCTCGGCGATTCCGCTTTGTTGGCGACGAGCACGATCGGTTTGCGTTTTCGGCGCAAGATCGCGGCAACGTCGTCGTCGAGCGGATGGAGACCGTCCTGCGCGTCCACGACCATGACGACTACCGTGGCTTCGTCGGCCGCGGCTTCCGCTTGACGGCGCGTCGCATCGGCGAACTCGTCCCCGTGTGCGATCTCGGCGCTCGGATCGATGCCGGCGGTATCCACCAAGGAGAAGAAGCGCCCGTTCCAATCGCAAAGCGCGTACAAGCGATCGCGCGTGACGCCGGGTGTATCCTCGACGATCGCTAACCGGCGGCCGACGAGCCGGTTGAAGAGCGCGCTTTTGCCGACGTTGGGGCGTCCGACAATGGCGACGGTAGCGGGGTTATGCACGGCAGTTCCTTTCTCACCCGCAGCGAAACAGACCCACGTGCCCAGCATCTACATCGAGACGTTCGGCTGTCAGATGAACGAAGCGGACTCACAGCACATTGCCGAGCGCGCCGTTGCCGCGGGCTATCGCGTCGCCACGGCGCCCGAAGAGGCCAACGTCGTCGTCATCAATACCTGCACGGTGCGCGACAATGCCGAGCGGCGCGCCTATGGGCGCATGAATCATCTCGGCGCGCTCAAACGGGCCAACCCCGGCGTGCGCCTCGTCGTAACCGGCTGTTTGGCCGAACAGGATCGCGACATTATGCGCCGCAGGTCGCCGCACGTGGACGCGGTATTCGGAACGAGCGAACTGGCGCAACTCGGCGATCAACTCGCGGCATGGCAGCCGAACTTCGATGCAATCGATTTCAGCGACGACAGGCTTTTGCTCGAACCGCTGGGCGGAACGGCCGACGGCGTCATCGGCGCCTTCTCGCCGTTGCGCGCGTTCGTCACGGTCCAACGAGGTTGTTCCTACTACTGCACGTTTTGCATCGTGCCGCACGTGCGCGGGCGCTTCGATCACCGTCCGCATGCCGATATCGTCGCCGATGCGCGCGAGCGCGTTGGGAAAGGAGCGCGCGAACTGCTGCTCGTCGGCCAGACGGTCAATGCGTGGCGCGATGCGGCGTCGGGCGCCGATTTCGGCGACCTCTGCCGCGACGTCGTGGCGGCGACGCGAGTCGAGCGCTTGAGCTTCATTTCACCGCATCCCAAAGATTTTACGACGAAGGTTCTCGACGATCTGGCGAGTATCGCCGCGCTCAATCCGCGCATTCATCTCCCGTTGCAATCGGGCAGCGACGCCATGTTGCGCAAGATGAATCGCAAGTACACCCTGTCTCAGTTCGATGCGGTCGCGCGGGCGATTCGCGAACGGCTGCCGGATTGCGCGATCACCACCGACCTCATCGTCGGCTTTCCCGGCGAAACCGAAGACGACTTTTGCGCGACGCTGGAGTACGTACGCTCCGGAGTCTTCGCCAACGCATTCACCTTCATCTACTCGATTCGGCGCGGCACGCCCGCCGCGCGTTGGGAGCAAGTGCCGCACGAGATCGCGCTCGAGCGCTTTGGGCGGCTGCTCGACGCGCAGAACGCGGTGACCAGCGCCTACCACGAGCGTTTTTCCGGCACGACGGTGCGCGCGCTGATCTGCGGTGACTCCAAGAAAGACGAGCGCAAAATTTCGGCGAAATCGCCGCACAACGTGACGATCGTCGCGGAAAAGCCTGCCGATTATGCGGAGCGTTCGTACGCTTCAACGCCGTGGCTCGATATCGCCGTGGAGCGCGCGCACGTTTGGGGTTGCAGCGGCCGTATCGCCGGGCGCTCGGAGCGCTTCGACGGTCGCGCGCACCCCGTTATGGCGCCGCTGCTCGACCTGACGGCCGTGTGATCAAATACTCGCCGATGCTCGAGCAGTACTTCGGAATGAAAACCAAACATCCCGAAGCAATCTTGCTTTCACGCGTCGGGGATTTCTACGAAGCCTACGGTCCCGATGCCGAGACCGTCGCGCGCGCGCTGCAGATCGCGCTCACGAGCAAGGAGGCCGGCAACGGGCAACGCGTCGCAATGGCCGGCGTTCCGCATCACGCACTCTCAGGCTATCTCGCTAAACTGGTGCAGCAGCGTTTCATCGTCGCGCTTGCCGAGCAACTCGAAGCCCCGCAATCCAACCGGCTGGTTCGGCGCGACGTCGTGCGGCTGGTTACGCCGGGAACGCTCATCGAAGACCAACTGCTCGACGGCAAAGAGAACAACTACCTCGCAGCGGTCGCGATGACCGGCGATACGTTTGCGGTCGCGTACGCCGATGTCTCGACGCGCTATTGCGCGGCGACTGCGATCGCCGGCGAGAGTGCGGTGGAAGACGTCGGCGCGGAGCTTGCACGGATCGGTCCTGCCGAGATCGTGGCGGATCTGCCCGACGAGGTCCGGCGCATATTCGCACCGATGTTCGAGAGCATCGGCGCGCGCGTCGCGACGCTGCCGATCGGCTTGGTAACGGCGCGCGACCGCGGCGGCGTCGAGGGTTTCTCGCTCGACGAATCGCTCGCGATTCACCGCGCGTTCGACGCGCTCTCGGGATTCGTCAAACGCACCGGCCTGGGCGACGAGGGCGAGTTCGGCCCGGCGCAGTTCTACCGCCGGCAAGAGTTTCTCTCGCTCGATGCATCCACGCGCAAACATCTCGAACTTACGGCGGCGCAGGGCGCGAACCGTCAGGCGACGCTGCTCGCGACGCTCGACGAGTGCGCGACCGCGATGGGATCTCGTTTGCTGGCGCGCTGGATCGTCGCGCCGCTGGTCGATCGCAATGCGATCGTTGCGCGTCAAGAGATCGTCGGTACGCTCGCTGCCGAACACCACGGGCGTACGAGTCTGCGCGAGATCCTCCGCGGGATCTTCGACCTCGAGCGTCTCGCGCAAAAGGTGCGCTTACGTCGCGCGCTGCCGCGCGATCTGGCATCGTTGCGGCGCACGTTGCAGGCGATGGGCCCGTTGCGCGGCAGCGACATCGCGGCGATCGCGCCGCTCGTGGCGTCCGTGCCGGCGTTCGCCGAACTCTTGGCCGACATCGATCGCACGCTGGTCGACGAGCCGCCGGCGACGTTGACCGAATGCGGCATCGTGCGACCGGAGGCGGATGCGGAACTTGCCGAGTGCGTCGCCTTGCGCACCGACGCGCGTTCGCGCCTGTCGGCGTTGGAGGCGCGCGAACGCGAGCGCACGGGCATCAAAACGCTCAAGATCAAATATGGGAGTCCCTTCGGCTATGCCATCGAGGTGCCGAAGAGCCAGGTCGATCTCGTCCCGGGCGATTACGTGCGCAAACAAACGCTGGCGAGCGGCGAGCGCTATGTGACGCCCGAACTCAAAGAACTGGAAGTCGCGATCGCCACGGCCCAGACGCGTCAGGAACGGTTGGAGCGCCGGCTCTTCGACGAACTGATGGAGCGCGTTGCCGCCGAGGCCGGCGCGCTGGCCGATGCAGCCGGCGTCATCGCGCAGATCGACGCGCTCGCCTCACTCGCGCACTGCGCCGCGCAACGCGACTACGTGCGTCCCGAGGTCGTTGACGAGAGCATCGTCGCGATCGAAGACGGACGCCATCCGGTCATGGAGGCGATGCTCGCAACACACTTCGTTCCCAACAATCTGCAGTTGCAGGCGCGCGATCATCGGTTCATTCTGTTGACCGGTCCGAACATGGGCGGCAAATCCACGTTTCTCCGTCAAGCCGGATTGCTGACGATCATGGCGCAGATCGGCTCCTTCGTGCCGGCAAAAGCGATGCGGCTGGGCGTCGTCGATCGCATCTTCACGCGCATCGGCGCCGGCGACGATTTGGCGTCGGGTCAATCCACGTTTTACATGGAGATGGCCGAGGCGGCGCACATTCTGCGGCGCTGCACGGCGCGGTCGCTCGTGTTGGTGGATGAAGTGGGCCGGGGAACCGGAACGGTCGACGGCCTTTCGATCGCGCAAGCCATCTGTGAGTTTCTGTTAGGGATGGAAGAGCAGTCGCCGATGGTGCTCTTCGCAACGCATTTTCACGAACTGTGCGCGCTTGCCGAGCACTCGCCCATCGTCGCAAACTACCACATCACCGCCGTCGAGAACACCGCCCGGGGCGGCGTTCCGGTTTTTTCGCATCGCGTGCAGCCCGGCAGTTCGTCGCGGTCGTTCGGCATTGAGGTCGCGCGCATGGCCGGCCTTCCGGATGCCGTCATCGAACGTGCCGCCGCGATCGCCGACGCACTGTCTGGTGAGCCCGATATTGCCGAGCGCGTGCCGCCAAGCAAAAAGATGCCGAAGCGAGCAATGCCGGAGCGGCAAACGCGCTTCAACTTCCCAACGACGGAAAGACGATCTGCGCAGTCCATATCAACGTGAGCATGCCGACGATGGCCACAGTCGCCCAGGCGATGACGTTGAAGAGCGGGCTGTTGGTCCACTTACCCATGAGCCGCTTGTTGTTGATGAGCAAGAGCATGAGTACCAAGACGATCGGGAGTAGCACCCCGTTAAGCACTTGTGAATAGAAAATAATGGCGAGTAGCGGCGCACCGGGCACGATGACGACGCCGGCGCCGATGACGATCAGCGCGAGATAGAACCCGTAGAAGACCGGCGCGTCGCTGAAGCGATGATCCACGCCGCGCTCGAAGCCGAACGCTTCGCACACATAGTAAGCGGTAGAGAGTGGAAGAATGGATGCGGTGAAGACGGCCGCGTTGAGCAGGCCGATCGCAAAGAGCAGCGCGGCAAACTTTCCCGCCATCGGCGCGAGCGCGACCGCGACGTCGCCGACGTTGTTGACGGCGATTGGATGCGCGGCGTGAAGATTATGCACCCAAATCGTCGCGGCGCAGGAGACGATGATGAAGTAGGCGATGACGTCGGTCCAAATGCCGCCGGTGACGACGTCCACGCGCGAATAGCCGTACTCTTCTTCGCGCACGCCCTTATCCACGACCGCAGCTTGAATGTAGAACTGCATCCACGGTGAGATCGTCGTGCCGATGACCGCGATGATCATCAGGACGTAGGCTTTCGACGCTTCGAAATGCGGAACGAACGATTGCCGCAGCACGTCGTGCCAGTCGGGATGCACCAGAAATGCGCTGACGATATACGCAACATACACGAAACAGAAGGCGAAGAAGATGCGCTCGAGGACCTGCGCCGTACCGCGGGTGACCGCCAGAAAGACGAAGACCGCAGCGCCCACAACTAACGCAATTTTGAAGGCTTCGGCACTCGGCACGTGGAGATAGCCGCCGAAAATCGGTGCGGAGGCGGCAACGCCGGCAAACTCAGTGGCGGTGTTGCCGACGTCGCCTGCGACGAAAAGCAGCAAACACCAGAAGGTAACCTTGACGCCGAAGTTCTCTCGAATGAGGTCGGCCAAGCCTTTTCCCGTGACGGCCCCCATGCGCGCGCACATCTCCTGAACGACCACGAGCGCGATCGTGATCGGCACCAGCAGCCAGAGCAGTGAGTAGCCGAACTGCGCGCCGGCTTGCGAATAGGTGAGGATACCGCCGACGTCGTTATCGGCATTCGCAGTGATGATGCCGGGACCGACGATGGAGAAAAAGAGAACGATGGAACGCCAAACATTCGGCCGGACAACGCGTCGAACGCCGAGCGATTCGGTGCTCATGGCTAACCGGCGAGAGCTCGCCGGAAACGCGTATTCTTCATGACACAGTACCTCCTACAGATTTAGCGATGTGCCGCGGCGAGCGAACCCGCGCAGCGGTTACGTCTACTACTCGGTCCGTCGTCCATGGCTTGGCATCACCTCCTTCACATATAATGACAATAAAAAAACTGTCGCCACTCCTCGCCGGCCGACAGTTTCGAGAAAGTCCGCGCGGCGCTCCGCGCTATCTCCCTCAATGTCGAGTTTTAGCACTGCACAACGTAGGGCTCGCCCAGCCGCATTAGATTTCGCCTTGATTCGGCGAGATCTGGTCACCCGTTGGGGTCTCTCGACCTTTCCGGGCAGCGGCATCTCTTCGTGCAGACGCCTCACCTAACGAGGAATCCGTATTCAGGATACCCGCCGATACAGCGGCGGTCAACCCATGAGAGCGCGCTCGATGCCGCGAACCACCCGGCGTGGCGACCATCCGTCAACTCGACGAGCGTACCATCGGTCAAATCGCCGCGGGCGAAATTATCGAACGGCCGGCGTCAGTCGTCAAGGAACTGGTGGAAAACTCCGTGGACGCCGGAGCGACGCGCGTCACCATAAGCGTGGAGAACGGCGGTCTGGATCTCATCGAGGTGGTCGACGACGCCGCAGGCATCGCGCCCGAAGAACTGGCGCTTGCGGTCCGGCGTCATGCAACGAGCAAACTGAGCGACGCCACCGAACTCGACGCGATCTCGACGCTCGGCATTTCGCGGTGAAGGTTTGGCATCGATCGCAGCCGTGTCGTCTCTTGAGATCGTATCGCGCCGGCTCGACCGCGAGATCGGCGCGCGCATCGTCGCTGAGAACGATCGCGTTGCCGACGTCCAGCCGATGCCGGCGCCGGTCGGCACGCGCATCCGAGCGCGGGCGCTCTTCGAGCAACTGCCGGTTCGACGCGAATACGTACGCGGCGCGAGTGCGGAGTTCAACCGCATCTCTACATGGCTCTCGCATTTCGCGTTAGCATATCCCGCCGTTACGTTTACGCTGCGTCACGACGGCAAAGAGGTGTGGGTGATGCCGGCAAGCGCCGGCGAACGCGAGCGCCTCGCCATGGTCTTTGGCGGACCGGCCGCCAAAGCGCTCGTCGAACTCGACGGCGAACCGGCTCGCACGCTCGACGGCGCCTTGCGCGGTTTCGTCAGCGCCCCAGGACACGACCGTTCGGATCGGCGCATGCAGCTCTTGTTCGTCAATGGCAGACTCGTGCGCGGGGCGATGGCCGCGAGTGCATGGACGAGCGGATACTCCACCTTCACGATGGTCAACCGTCATCCGTACGGCGTATTGTTTGTGACTCTACCACCTGGTCAGGTTGATTCCAACGTCCATCCGACGAAACATGAGGTACGGTTTCGCTACAACGCCCAGGTGTTCGATGCGATTCGGCGTTCGATCGCGACGACGCTCACAGCGCACGCGCGCGAACGCTTCGCGCAACAGACCGGCACAACGACGCTTCCGGTTGCGTCGCGCGGCGGTCTCGCGGGCCAAGGCGTTTCGCTGTTCGACGCTACGGCGACGGCGGAGTCTGCACCGGCAGCCAACCGCTTGCGCGTGCTGGAGCAGCTCGATCGCACGTTTATCGTCGTCAGCGACGGCGACGCGCTGTTGCTCGTGGATCAGCATGCCGCACACGAACGGATCGCCTACGAATCGATCGTCGCGGCGGCGAGCAACGGCAGCGCCAGTGAACCCTTGCTGGTGCCGCAGATCGTCGAACTCGACGGCGCGCGCAGCGCCGCTCTCGACCGCACGATCGATCTACTGCGTGAAGGCGGGCTGGAGATCGAACTTTTCGGTGAGCGAACGTATCGCATCCTGGCAACACCCGCCGGTTACGCGTCGCGCCGCTTCGATATGCTCGGGTTGCTCGACGACCTCTCGGACGATCCGCGGCAGCGCGACGTGCGCGAACGCATCTGGGCATCGCTCGCCTGTCACAGCGTCACGGTTGCGGGCGAGACGCTCGCGCCGCAGGAGATGACGACGCTCGTCGACCGCTTGCAGCATTGCGCGAATCCGATGCACTGTCCGCACGGACGGCCGACGATGATTCGGCTCTCCTCCGATGAGATCGCGCGCATGTTCAAACGTGCGTGAAGGTGTGCTCGTTCTTGCCGGTCCGACGGCGAGCGGTAAGACGGAACTCGCGATTTCGCTGGCGCAGCGGTACAATGCCGAGATCGTCAACGCGGATTCGCGCCAGATCTATCGCGGGATGCCCGTCGGAACGGGTGCGCCGAACGACGAGCAGTTGCGCGCCGTGCCGCATCACCTCGTTGGGTTTCTCGATCCCGGCGAACGCTATTCGGCCGCACGCTTCACGACCGACGCGCTGGCAGCGATATGCGACATACACGGACGCGGCAGGCGCGTAATCGTCGCCGGGGGGACCGGATTCTATCTCCGTGCGCTGATCGGCGGCGTAACGCTCGCGCCGCAGTACGATGACGCGTTGCGCGAACGGCTCGCGCGTGAAACGACGACGCACCCGCCCGAGTTCTTGCACCAGTGGTTGGCGCGACGCGACCCGGCGCGGGCCGCGATGCTCCACTCAAGCGACCGCTATCGCGTCGTGCGGGCGCTCGAGATTAGCCTGGCGCGTTGCGAGCAGGTCGCTCGCGACGAGCCGCTGCCGGCATTGTCAAGCGATGGATACACGTGGCTGCTCGCGGTGCTCGACGTACCCATGGACGAGCTTGACGAACGCATTGCCGCGCGCACCGGCCGTATGCTGAACGATGGTTTGCTCGACGAAGCCGAGCGTATTGGGGCTCACGCCGTCGGCGCCAGTGCCGTCGGTTATCCCGAGGCGCTGGCCTATCTGCGCGGCTGGACCACGCGTCAAGAAGTGCACGCATTGCTCGCGCGAGCGACGCGCCGGTATGCGCGCCGGCAGCGCGCGTGGTTTCGCAGCGAACGCGCCGCGGAGTGGTTTACACCCGACGCCGTCAACGTGGCGGTACGGGAAAAGCTCGGATGGGCTGCGAAGCGCGATTGACGTGAGGGTGACGAAGATGCACGGCGCGCGCAACGATTTCGTCGTGCTCGATTGGAGCGCCGACGGCGCGATCGGCATCGTCGCGTTCGCGCGTTGGGCGTGCGATCGTCGAAGCGGACTGGGCGCAGACGGCGTCATCGCGCTGGAACGATCCGACGTTGCCGATGCCCGGATGCGTACCATCAACGCGGACGGCAGCGAAGCGGAGATGTGCGGCAACGGCATCCGCTGCGCGGCGCGCTTTCTCGACGAGGCGAAACGTCGCGACACCATGGTGTTCGATACGCTTGCCGGCCCAATCGCGACGCAGATCGTCAAGCGCGGAAACGAGTACGCGGTACGGGCGGCGATGCCCGTGCCGCGGATCAGCGCACTGAGCCTCGACGGTTTCGAACATACGTGGTTCGTCGACATGGGGAATCCGCACGTGGTCGTGCAGTGCGACGATCCGGAGAGCATCGATATAGACGCGGTAGCCGAAGGACTGCAGCGCGAGCCGCGCTTTGCCGACGGAACGAACGTGCATTTCGCCACCGTTCAACCCGACGGTTCGCTGCGCGTTCGCCATTGGGAGCGCGGCGTCGGTCAAACGCAGGCGTGCGGGACGGGCGCCGTCGCGTGCGCTGCCGCCGTCATCGCGCGCGGACTCGTCGCGTCGCCGGTCGACGTCTTGGTTCCGGGCGGACGGCTGGTGGTCGAATGGGACGGCGCAAACGCAGCCTATCTCACGGGACCCGCCGTACGCGTCTTCGATGCCGATATCGACCTTAGTTTCTTGCGATAACGTCGGGGCGATCGAGTACGACGATCGGCTCGTGCCGCTTGCCGACGGCGGCCTCGTTCGCGAGGCGCATCGCGACGAACTGGTCGCAGCCCCGCCGGGGATCGTGCAGATGCTGCTGCCGGGGCGCAACCCGTTAACGACGATCGGGCCGATCGCGCAACGCACCGCATTCGCCGTGGCACTGCCGGCGGGTTATACGCGATTGTTGCTGCCGGCGTACGCAACGCGGCGCGATGCACCCGCGCTGCCGCTTTTCGGTTATACGTTTGCCTGCGCAATCGACGACCGTCTCTACGTCGCGGCGATGAAGACCGACGAAGATGAAGACTGGCAACCGCGCCGGTTTACCGCCGAGTTCGAGCGGCGAATCGAGGACCGGTTACGGGCCGAACCGCGTAATCGCGTGCTGGCGCAAGTCGCCCTCTGTTCGCGCGAGTACGGCTGCTTTACGGCACAGAACGTCTTCTTCGAGCGCGGTGAAGCGGCCCTACCGGTATCGCCGAAGTGCAACGCGCGCTGCATTGGCTGCATCTCCGAACAGGACGACGGCAGCGTGCCATCACCGCAGGCGCGCATCGCCGACGAAACAGACGCGCGCGATCTGGCAGCGGTGGCGCTCCATCACCTACAGCGCGTCGAGGACGGCATCGTCTCCTTCGGTCAAGGGTGCGAGGGCGAGCCGCTGTTGCGGTCGATCACGATCGCGCGGGCGATCGAGTGCATCCGCCAACAACGCTCGAACGGCACGATCAACCTCAACACCAACGGCAGCATGCCGGACGCCTTGCAACGGTGCATCGACGCGGGACTTCAAGCCGTGCGCGTCAGCCTGAATTCGTTTCGCCCGGACGTCTATGGGGCGTATTACCGTCCCCAGGGATACGGGTTGGAGGACGTCTTCGCATCCACGCGGCTTGCTGCCGAGCGCGGGCTACGCGTGAGTCTCAACCTGCTGACGCATCCCGGCATCACCGACGATGCGGCAGAAGTTGCGGCGGTGGAGGCATTTCTGCGAAGCACGACGGTCGGCATGGTGCAAACGCGCACGCTCAATATCGATCCGGCGCTCTACTTCGAGTGCGTGGGGCGTCCGCGCGAGCCGATCGGAATGCGCAACGCGCTCGAGCGCATGCGCGCGCTGACGCGGGTCGGCAACTTCACGCATACGCATTGAAGCGGTGCGCGTGTGAAACTTTGGCAAATCGTCGGCGCGGTAGCGCTGGGCATAGTCTACGGTCTGACCGCTCCGCATCACTTGGAATACGCGTTCGGCCGTGCGACGCTCTACATCTTTCTGCCGGCATTGCTCTTCGAGGGCGCTTGGAATCTCAACCTCGGCGCGATGCGCCGCAACCGGGTCGTCATCGCGGTCCTTGCCGGGCCTGGCGTGCTGTTGACCGCTGCGATCGTCGCCGGAGCGCTCTGCATCGTTCGCGTACCGTTGGTGCCGGCATTCTTGACCGGCGCAATCCTGAGTGCGACCGATCCCATCGCGGTGGTGGCGGTGTTTCGCCGGCTCCCCGTTCCGCGAACGCTCGCGACGATCGTCGAATGCGAGTCGCTCTTCAACGACGCGGTCGCTGTGGCGCTGTATCGCGTCGTGCTTGCCATCGCCGGTCTTGGCGTCGCGTCGGCTGGTGCTATCGCCGCGGTGACGGCGCAGGCCGCCGGCGGCGCGATCGGCGGCGTCGCGCTGGGCGTCGCGGTTGCATTCCTGGTTGCGCGGATGTTGCGCGGCACGCGGCTCGCGCAGTATCAGATCGCCGCGACGATACTCTGCGCCTACGGGGCGTATTTTCTCGCGGACTACCTACGGCTTTCCGGCGTCTTTGCGGCCATCGCCTGTGGCATCGCGCTGCGGCGTTACGAGCGATCTTGGATCAGCCTGCGCATCGTCGCGGACGTCGAGCGGTTTTGGGACGTCGCTGCGCTCCTTGCCAACGCGCTCGTGTTTTTCATGGTTGGCGCCGCGCTGCAAATCGGACGTCTGGCGGAGAGTCCGGTCTTCACATTGGCCTGCATTGCGGGCGTCATCGTCGCGCGCGCCGCGGTCGCGGGAATGCTGCTGCCGGGACGCTATCCTCGCGCCTGGCTCGACGTCGTAGGGGCGGCGGGAATGCGCGGCGCGTTGTGTCTCGCGCTCGCCCTTGCGATTCCCGCGTCGTTGCCGTATCGCGACGCCATCATCGACGCGACGTTCGGCGTTTCGTTGGCAACTATTCTCGTCGCGGCTTTTACGTTGGACCCGATCGTGCGCCGAGTGGCGAAACGTCAGATGCCGAGCGGATAGGCTTCCTCGCCGTGGAGCACGACGTCGAGTCCGCGTTCTTCGGCGCCCTCATCCACCTTGACGCGCGTGACGAGATTGATCAGCCACAGCATCCCATACGTGAAGATAAATGCCCACGCGCTGCAGAGTGTCGCTGCAACGAACTGCTTACCGAGAAATGCCGGATTGCCGCGAAGCAGACCGTCGGCACCGCTGGGGTTCCACAGCGTCGATGCAAACACGCCAAGCAGGCAGATCCCGAGAAAGCCGCCAACGCCGTGCACGCCCCAGACGTCGAGCGCATCGTCCCACCCGAGTTGATTCTTCAGCGTGACCGCAAAATAACACACAACGCCTGCGGCGATGCCGATAATGAGCGCGGTCGACGGAGAAACGTAGCCGGCAGCCGGCGTAATCGTCGCCAGGCCGGCCACGGCGCCGGTGAGCAGTCCGACAAACTTCGGTTGACGCCCGCGGACCCATTCGATCACGAGCCACGCAATGGCCGCAAACGATGCAGCGACGTCGGTGTTGAGAAACGCCGATGCCGTCACGGCGTCGACCCGCAACTCCGAACCGGCGTTGAAACCGTACCACCCGAACCATAGCAATCCGGTGCCCAGCGCAATGAGCGGCACGTTGTGCGGACGGTTATCCACGACGTGACGACGGCCGACGTACAAGACGGAGGCGAGCGCCGCAAAACCGGCCGACGCATGCACGACGATGCCGCCGGCGAAATCGAGGCATCCCCATTTCGCCAAGATCCCGTCGGGACTCCAGAGCATGTGGACGAACGGGAAGTACACGAAGATGAGCCAGAAGGTTAAGAACCAGAAGTAGGCCTTGAACGTCACGCGATTCGCGAACGCGCCGGTGATCAGCGCCGGCGTAATGATCGCGAACATCATCTGATAGGCGATATGCACGACGAGCGGTATGCCGGCGTCGTTACCGGCGAACATCGTGTGGAGCGTTACGCCGTGCAAGAAGAAATACGTCGAGGGATTGCCGATGATGCCGTGCCAATCGGGGCCAAAGCTCTCGGAATATCCGAAGGCGAACCAAATCACCGTCGTCCACCCTAGCGACATAAAGCTCTGCATCATGATCGTCAAGACGTTTTTGCGCTGCACCAAGCCGCCGTAAAAAAAGGCGAGCCCGGGCGTCATCAGCATGACGAGGCTCGCGCAAAGCAGCATGAAACCGGTGTTTCCGACATTAACGGGCATCGTCGCAGCGTTCATCGGTGGCCCTTTCCTGGCAAGCGAGTGCTCGGATCAATTCATGAAAGAGAGGCCCGCTCCTACGTAGTGCTGACGCTGGCCGCCGATGACCGCCGGTGAAAAACCGTACTCGAAGTCCATTTGCACGTGTGCGCCGACGTCACGCTGATAGACGAAGTCGATCAGGCTTTTCCCACCGAGACGTGGTCCAGCTGCCGAAAAATACGCGTACTCCGCCGAAATCTGCGAAGGGCCGCCGGGAAGCGCCGCGCTGAGCTCCAGGCTTGGAATGAAGGCGAAATAGGACTGGATCGCACCGGATGGGTTGGGGCCGCTCAGCGCATTGAAACTCAGCGTGCCGGAAAGGCCAAACTCCGGATTGATGGTGTACGCGCCGTCGAAGTCGCCGGTAAACTGTGCGTTTCCGGCGCTAAACGCGCTGCTTCCCGTCGGGTACGTTATGGCGCCGTAGATGCCCCAGTCGGCGTTTGCATCGTAGCCCAGTTCGTATTTGGTCGCGAGGCCGGCGTCGCTCGTACCGGAGACCCTCGTTCCGCCTATCGAGGTTTGCTCGCCGCTCGGAAAGGTGAACTCAAAATCCCAGTGCGGGTCGGCGGTGCCGATACGCAGTAACGATTGCGGATAGAGTATCGTGCTGCCGCCACCCGGTCCGCTCGTCGTCGTATTCGTATAGCCGTTCTCCATATCCACATGTCCCGTACGGACGGTGCAGACACCCGTTGAAACGGTGGGGCGGTTCACGATCGAGAGAATCGAGCCGCACGGATCGGCGGGAGCGCTCGGCAACGGCGAGGGAGCAAGGCAGCACGTTAGACCGACGCTCTGGAGCAAGAGGGTAGCAATCATAGCGTTGCCATTATAGGGGCGAGGGCTTCGAATCGCGAGCCTTCACTCGGACGATCCGTTTGGACGTCCCATCGGATGATCCGATCGGCGGATACCGCCACGGCTTAGCGTCCGGTATGCTCGAATGCATGGCACTCCAAGTCGGCGTCATTCTGCTCACCATTGCAGGTTTTGCCGTTTTGCAACTTTACGTGCTGGGTTGCGAACGAGTGTAACGTGCAGTTCGACGACGCGGTGGGCTTAATTTTGACGATCGCGGGGCTTGCGTACCTGACGTTTGCGATGCTTCGCCCGGAGAAATTTTAGCCGATGACCGGCATCGGCTGGCTGCAGGCCGCCGTTTTTTTCATCGTCGTTCTCGCATTGACGAAACCGCTCGGCTCGTACATGGCACGCGTCTTTGCGGGGGAACGAATCTGGCTGACGCCCGTTTTGGCGCCGCTCGAGCGGCTCGTCTATCGGCTCTGCGGCGTGCGCGAAGACGAAGAGATGACGTGGTACGTTTACGCGCTATCCATGCTCGCGTTTTCGCTCGTTGGCTTGGTCTATCTGTACGTGCTGCTGCGCACGCAGAGATGGCTACCGTTGAATCCCCAGCACATCGGGAACATGGCGCCGGATCTGGCGTGGAACACGGCGGTCAGCTTCACGACCAATACGAACTGGCAGTTCTACTCCGGCGAAACGGCGATGAGCTATCTCGCGCAGATGGCGGGACTCGCCTGGCATAACTTCGTGTCGGCCGCCGCCGGCATCGCGATCGCCGTCGCGGTCGTTCGTGGCCTCGTGCGAACGACGGTGAAGACGCTGGGCAACTTTTGGGTGGACTTGACCCGGTGCGCGCTGTACGTGCTGCTGCCGATCTCGATCGTCATCGCGCTCTTCTTGGTTTGGCAAGGCGTGCCGCAAAACTTTCATGCGTACGCGAGCGTGCGATCGATCGAGGGCTTCGCTCAGACGATTACCGGTGGCCCGATGGCGTCACAGGAAGCGATCAAAGAACTCGGGACCAACGGCGGCGGTTTCGTCAACGCGAACTCGGCGTCGCCGAACGAAAACCCGAACGCGCTGACCAATTTGGTCGAGATGCTCCTTATTTTCTCGCTCGGGGCCGGCTTGACGTACATGTACGGAAAGATGGTCAAAGATACGCGTCAAGGATGGGCTCTATTCACGGCGATGGCGATTCTATTCTTCGCCGGATTTGCGGTCGCGTATTGGGCGGAGGCGGCGGGAAACCCCATCGTCCATCATCTCGGCGTTGCCGGCGGCAACATGGAGGGCAAGGAATGCCGTTTCGGCGTCGCCGCATCGGCGCTGTTCGCGACGGTGACGACCGACACGTCCTGCGGTGCGGTGAACTCCATGCACGACTCTTTCATGCCGCTGGGCGGTCTGGTTCCACTGGTTAACATGCAACTTGGCGAGATCGTCTTCGGCGGGGTGGGCAGCGGTTTGTACGGCACGATCGTGTTCGTCGTATTGACGGTTTTCATCGCCGGTTTGATGGTCGGGCGCACCCCCGAGTATCTTGGAAAGAAAATCGAACGGCGCGAGGTCCAGTTTGCCATCTTGGCCGCGTTGGTGACGCCGGTGCTCTCTCTCGTGCCGACAGCCGTTGCATCGGTTCTTCCCGCAGGCCTCGCAACGCTCGGAAACGCCGGTCCCCACGGGTTCTCGGAGATTCTTTACGCGTTCACGTCGACCAACGCGAACAACGGATCGGCCTTTGCGGGCTTGGGACCGAATCTGCTGTACAATATTTTGACCGGCGTCAATATGCTCTTTGGCCGTTTTGCGGTCGCCATACCGGCGCTCGCGCTTGCCGGCGCTCTCGCCGGAAAACAGTCGGTACCCGAAGGTCCAGGCACCTTCACGACGCATTCCGGAATCTTCGTCGCGCTGCTCATCGGCGTCATCGTCATCGTCGGCGCGCTGACGTTTCTTCCGGCCGATTCGCTCGGTCCGATCGCCGAACATCTGCTCGTCTCGCAAGGAAAGACGTTCTGATGTTGAGCCAGCGCCGTTTAGAGCGCCGCGCGAAAGCGCCTTCGCTGTTCGATCGGAGCATTCTTTGCCGCGCGGCGGGCGATTCGTTCAAGAAGCTGGATCCCCGCTGGCAAGCGCGCAATCCGGTGATGTTCGTGGTCGAAGTCAGCGCAGCCGCAACCTCGCTCTTCTTCGTGCGCGATCTGCTCGTGCACGGCGGTAACGCCGGTTTCGATCTGGCCATTGCGGCGTGGTTATGGTTTACGGTGTTGTTCGCGAACTTCGCAGAAGCGGTCGCGGAGGGTCGCGGCAAAGCACAGGCCGAGACGCTGCGCCGCACGAAATCCGATACGTTCGCGCGCAAGTTGCGTGACGACGGCAGCGAGGAGCGCGTCCCGAGCGCCAGCTTGCGCAAGGGAGATCGTTACGTCGTTGCGGCGGGCGAGGTCGTACCGGCCGACGGGGACGTGCTCGAAGGTGCGGCGACGATCGATGAATCGGCAATCACCGGCGAATCGGCCCCGGTGATTCGTGAGTCGGGCGGCGATCGCAGCGCGGTGACCGGCGGCACGCGGGTCCTGTCAGATCGCATCGTCGTGCGCGTGACGGCGAACCCGGGTGACAGCTTCCTGGACCGCATGATTCGTTTGGTGGAAGGTGCGGAGCGCCAAAAGACGCCGAACGAGATTGCGCTCTCCATTTTGCTGGCCGGATTGACGATCGTCTTTCTGATCGCGGTTGCGACCCTCTCTCCGTTTTCGGCCTATGCCGGCACGCATCAAAGCGTGACGGTGCTCATCGCGCTGTTGGTCTGTTTGATCCCGACAACCATCGGCGGTTTGCTGTCGGCGATCGGCATCGCGGGCATGGATCGCGTCATGCAGCGCAATGTTTTGGCGATGAGCGGCCGCGCCGTCGAAGCCGCGGGAGACGTGGACACGCTGCTCCTCGACAAGACCGGAACCATCACCTTAGGCAATCGGCAAGCCGTCGAGATCGTTACCGCTGCAGGGATCGATCCGAAGGATGCGGCTCGCATTGGGTATCTTTCGTCGCTCGCGGACGAAACGCCGGAAGGACGTTCCATCGTCGCGCTGGCGCAGCATGCAGGCTCGGAGGGGCCGTCGGATGCGACGTTCGTGCCGTTTAGCGCGTACACGCGCATGAGCGGACTCGACCTCGCCGACGGAACGAAGATCCGTAAAGGCGCGCCAGATTCGGTCCTCGCATGGATCGCGACCCAGGGCGGGAGTGCTACGACGGAACTTGCGCCGCAGATCGAGCGCATTGCGCGCAGCGGCGGCACGCCGCTCTTGCTGGCGCGTAACACGCTCGTCATCGGGATCGTCTATCTCAAAGATATTCTCAAACCCAATATGACCGAACGGTTCGACCGTCTGCGCGCCATGGGCATACGGACCGTCATGATCACCGGCGATAATCCGCTGACCGCGGCAACGATCGCCAAGGAGGCCGGTGTCGACGATTTTCTCGCCGAGGCGACGCCCGAAGCGAAGATGGAGTTAATTCGGCGCGAGCAGCGGTCGGGACGGCTCGTTGCGATGACCGGCGACGGCACCAACGACGCACCGGCGCTGGCGCAATCCGACGTCGGCGTGGCGATGAACTCGGGCACGCAGGCCGCTAAAGAGGCGGCAAACATGATCGATCTCGATTCCGATCCGACCAAACTTATCGAGATCGTCGAGATCGGCAAGCAACTGCTGATGACGCGCGGCGCACTGACGACATTTTCGATCGCTAACGACATCGCGAAGTACTTTGCGATCTTGCCGGCGATGTTCGCGATCGCGTACCCGGCCATGGCCGTGCTCAACGTCATGCGGCTCAGCACGCCACAGAGCGCGATTCTCTCCGCAGTGATTTTCAATGCGCTCATCATCGTCGCGCTTATTCCACTCGCATTGCGCGGCGTGCGGTATACGCCCAAGGGCGCAAATCGCGTGCTCTTCGAAAACGTGATGCTCTACGGCGTGGGCGGCATGGTCGTACCGTTCATCGGCATCAAGATCATCGACATGATTCTCGCGGCGCTGCATCTGACGTAAGGACTGACGGTCATGGTACGCCACCTCGGTACATCAGTGCGCATGACGATCGTTTCGATCGTGCTCCTGGGATTGATCTATCCGCTCGCGATGACCGGCATCGCTCAGGTGCTATTTCCGCGCCAGGCGAACGGGTCGCCGATCCGCGTGAACGGCACGATCGTCGGTTCGGCGATTATCGGCCAGTTATGGACGAAGCCGCAGTACTTTCAGGGACGTCCGTCGGCTGCGGGAAAGGGTTACGATCCCACGCTAACCGGCGGAACAAATCTTGGGCCGACGTCAAAAAAGCTGATCGACACTACTCGCGCGACCATGGCAGCCCTTGAGAGGCAGAATCCCAATGCGGCGGGGCCGCCACCGATGGATCTGGTGACCTCCGGCGCCAGCGGCATCGATCCCGACATTTCACCCGAGGCGGCGTCTTGGGAAGCGCCGCGCGTTGCTGCGGCGCGACACGTCCCGCTGTCGACGGTCCAGGCATTGATTGCGGCGCACCTCCAAGGGCGTACGTTCGGCTTCCTCGGCGAACCGCACGTTAACGTATTGGAGTTGAATCTGGCGTTGGATCGAGCGGCTACTCCGGGGCCTCGGCCGTGACGTTTTTTGGGCGTGCCAAAACGATCAGCTCGCGCGCCCCGGCATCGAGTAAGCGACGCGCAAACGAGGGCGCTTGCAACAGGCGCGGCGCGCGGGCGGTGCCGGCAAGTGCGATCGTCGTTTGCGGTACCGCACGGGCAATCTCGATCAAACGCGCCGGCGCGTTTTCCGCGAGGTCCTCGATCCACTCGACGTTGGTTTTGCGGGCCTCGGCCTTGAGTTGGTCCATGACGGTTTCGTCCACGCGTTCCCGGGGCGAAACGACGTGCGCGATGACGAACTCGATGGCAAGTCGCGCAGCGATCCGGCCGGCGCGCGCAATCATCGGCAGATCGATGCTCCGCGAGCCGATGGCCAGCAGGATGCGCTCGAACGGCGATACGACGCGCTCGCGAACGCGCGCACGCAAAGCTTCACGCAACGCGAGTTCGCGCAATGCTAAAAGATTTTCGGTTCGGAAAAAGTTGGTGAGCGCCGTCTCGCACCGATCGGGCGGGTAAATTTTGCCTTCGCGGAGGCGCCGGCGCAACGTTTCCGGCGTAACGTCGATGAGGATCACCTCGTCGGCGAGGGTGAGAATGCCATCGGGCAGCGTTTCCCGCACGATCGTACCGGTGAGCCGAAGGATGGTGTCGCCCAACCCTTCCAGGTGCTGGATATTGAGCGTCGTGATGACGTCGATGCCGGCGCGCAGCACGGCCAGCACGTCCTGGAACCGCTTGGGTGCGACCGAGCCCGGCGCGTTCGTATGGGCGAGTTCGTCGATCAACGCGACTTCGGGTTTTCGTGCGATGAGCGCGTCGCGGTCGAACTCTTTGTACGCGATGCTCGCTGACGCCGCCGGTTTTGGGCGGAATGAGTTCCAAACCGTCGAGCAACGCGGCGGTCTCTTTGCGTCCATGCGTTTCCACGAATCCGGCGACGACATCGATCCCGTCGGCCTGCAACTGATGCGCGCGATCGAGCATGGCGTACGTCTTGCCGGCGCCCGCCGCCGCGCCGATATACACGACGAGTTTTCCATAGCCGACTTTGAGCCGGTCGCCGGCGGTTTGCGAATAGGGCGACCGCGCGACGTTTTCGCCTAAATACGTTTGACCGGCGCCGACGATGAAGAGATCGTAGGAAAGCGGGTGGTTCGCAACGTGCGCCGCCGGTTTCCCGAGCGGAAACGCAACGAGTGCGGCCCGCAGTCCGTCATTGCCGATCTTGCGCGGGTCGGCCGATTCACGCAGCATTTCGCCGCCGAGTTCTCGAGCGATGGGTTCCAATGCCGCGCGATTAACGCCGCTGGTCGGAACGATTTCCAGAGCCGAGATCCAATGCTTGCGCTACGGCTGCGGTCCGTTTGAGGTATGGCAACAGTTCGACGCCGGGATAGACGAACGCCGCGGCCATTGAGGTTCGTCCGGCTTTTACTGCGGGAAGCGTCAAACTATCGACGGTGCGCAGCAGCAGTTCGCGCAACATGTAGAGCGTTTGCTCTTTGAATATGCCGTCGAGCGCGCGATCGATATCTTCCCGGTTGACGATTTTACCGGCCTTGACGCGCCCTCGCAGCAGCGGCGGCGATACGTCGAGCGCGACGACTTCATCGGCCGCTTGCAAAAACGACATCGGAATCGTTTCGCGCACCGCGTGGCCGATGAGCGCTTCGACCGTCGGGGCTACGGTTTCTACGTGCTGGATGTTGAACGCGCCGATGACGCCGATGCCTTGCGCTTTGAGCGCGAGCGCGTCTTGCCAGCGTTTGGCGTGCGGCGCCTCGCCGAGATTATCGTGCGCGAGCTCGTCGAGAATGATGACGTCGGGGTGCTCGCGCAGCGCGGCGCCGTAGTCGAAATCTTCAAAGTACGCCTCCCCGACCTTCACCGTGCGCGCCGGGATGCGCGGCAGACCGGCCGCAAGCCGCTCGAGTTCCGGACGTCCCTTCGTTTCGATCCACCCGATAACGACGCGTTTCCCGCCCTCGCTGAGGCGGCGCGCGTCTTCAAGCAGCCGGCGCGTCTTGCCCGAACCCGGTGCGCTCGCGATGTAGACGACGAGGCGAGAGCCGGTTCCCAAGTCGCGCAATATATCCTGAGCGCGCGCGGTGCGATCCATGGCGCGCAGGCTTCGCGCCCCGGCCAAGGCGGCCCCGCCGGACTGGCCGAAAAGGCGCGACCGTGGCCTTGCTGTGCTACGGCCTGCTCGTTGTCGCCTTCGTCGTCGACCTGCTGACGCCGCAGCTTTTCATTACGTCGATCTTGTCCAACGGCCCGATCGCCTTGAGCAGCCTTGCATTGCAACGCCGCTTAACCGTGGAGTTGGTCGTGGCGGCGGAGATCGCCAACGGGATTGCGGCCTACGTTAACGGTCTGCAAACCGCGCATCATTGGTACGCCGTTGCTCTGGCGGATCGCTTGTTGGTTGCGGCATCGTTTATCTTAGTCGGCGCGCTGAGCGTGAAGAGTCAGGAGTTCGCGCGAGAAGCCGGCGCGTCGGCCGGACGACGGCGACAGATCGAGATCGAACAATACTTAAGCGCTGCCGTCGCGCGCGTTCGTGAGACGCTCGATGTCGAGATCGTGCAACGCGCGATCGTTCGAGAGGCGGTTGCATTGCTCACCGCGTCGCAGGCAACGCTCGTCGCGCCCGATGCCGTGTCGCCGGCGCCGTTGCTCTTTGCGTATACGTCCGGCGATGCGGATGTATCGATGGAACGCCGGACGCTTGCGACGGGAATGGCATCATTGGTGGCGAGCGCAGTGCAACGCGGTGATAGCGGCGAGAATCGGCAGCGGCGACCTCGTTGGGCGGCTGCAGCTCGAAGCGCTCGATGCCAAAGAGGCGATCGTGACGTCGATTGCGCCGTACGGCATGGCTGCGCACGTGTTGATCGTATCCGTGCGCGGCGATCGCGACTTTGCGGCCGACGCACTCCCGACGCTACGCGCGTTCGCGCAACAGGCGACGATGGCACTGGAACAGGCGCGGCTCTTTAAAGAACTGGGCGACCGTAATCGCGAGATCGTCAACGCAAAAGGATGAACTTGCCGGCCGCAACGACGTGATTCGCGACATCGTCTACGCGCTGGCGCACGATCTTCGCACGCCCCAAGCGGCTGCCCACGTCACCATGACGCAAGCGCTCGACGGCGCATACGGCGAGTTGCCGGAACGCTATCGCGGGATTTTGCAAACCGCGCTCGCCGCGAACTTCGACCAACGGCGCATCGTCGAGACGCTGCTGCTCGTCGCGCGATACGAGGCGGGTGAGTCGTCGAGCGTGCGGGAGCGCGTATCGTGTGGCGACCTCTTGCGGCGCATTGCGGCGGAGTTGGCGCCGGTAGCGGACGTTAAAGGGGTCAACGTCGTGACCGATCGGGAGCAGGGAGAGCTGGTCACCATGGCCGATCCGCATGAGATCGGTCGCGCGGTGACCAATTTGCTGGCCAATGCCATTGAAGCCACGCCGAGCGGCGGACACGTGAGATTGTCCGGTTCGCGCAACGGCCACATGCTCGCGATCAGCGTCGAGGACGACGGTTTCGGCGTTGCGCAGGATCAGCGCTCGGCGCTCTTTTTGCGCTTCGGCGGTCACCCGCGTTCGGGAACGGGACTCGGCCTCTATATCGTGCGGCGCATCGCAGAAAAATATGGCGGTGGGACAGCATACGAACCGCGCGAGCCGCGCGGCTCCCGCTTTACGCTCACGCTGCCGACGGCGCCGAACTAACGTGGACGCCAGACGTCTGCGGGTCGCGATCGTCGAAGATCATGCCTTGACGCGCGCCGGTCTGCGGACCGCACTCGAGGAGTTGTTCGATCTCGCGGGTGAAGCCGCGGACGGTCAAAGTGGTTGGGAGCTCATCGCGCGTGAGCGTCCCGACGTGGCGGTGATCGATATCGGCTTGCCGGCGCTGGACGGTATCGAACTCACCAAGCGCGTGCGCACCGAGTTCCCGTCGACGCGGGTGGTGATCGTGACGATGCTCGACGTCGAAGAAGAAGTGCTTGCCGCTTTGAGCGCCGGAGCCGATGCGTACTGTCTCAAGAGTTCCGACACCCAGCGCATCGTGGACGCCGTGCGCATCGCCGGAGACAGAGGCGCGTACTTCGATCCGCAGATCGCGCACATCGTTCTCTCGCGGTTTGCCGCAACGCCCTCCACGGCGATGTCGCCGTCGCCATTGACGGTGAGAGAAACAGAGATTCTACGGCTGATCGGCGGAGGGAACGGCAATGCGGAGATAGCGGATACCCTGCACATTGGGCTAGGAACGGTGAAAGGACACATTCGCGACATCCTCGAGAAGTTGGCGGCCGCGGACCGAACGCAGGCAGCGGTTACCGCGCTAAAACGCGGCTATATCTAGCACCGCCGACGATCGAGCGAATGCGCTCGGCCGCCCCGTTTTTGACGATCACGATAATGGCGTCGCCGGCGCGGATCATGGTATCGCCCGTGGGAATCTCCAGATCTTGCTCCGGACGATCCACCGCGACGACGACGGAGTTGTGCGGCAGTCCGATATCGGAGAGCCGTTTACCATCCACCGGCGAGCGTTCCGGAATCGCGACTTTCACCAACTGCATTTCGCCTTTGCCGAAGAGATGCATCGTTTCGAGCATCGAGCGGTACTTCGAGGCGTTGACGTGCTCGTTGAGCACGTCGAGGATCAACTCTGTCGAGGAGATCACGATGACCGGATCGTCGGTATCGAGCGAGTTGAAGATGAGTTTGTTTGACGGGTTGTTCACCCGCGCGATGCAGCGGGCTTTCGACTTCTTCTTGGAGAGCAGCACGACGACGAGATTGTCCTCGTCGTCACCGGTATCGGCAACGACGACGTCGGCGCGATTGATGCCGGCGGCATCGAGGACGAGCGGATCGCAGCCGTCGCCAACCACCGTCACTTGGCGGTCGACGAGCCGTTCGAGCATTTTGGCCTTGCGCTCGACCTTCTCGATGACGACGACTTCGTGGCCCTGCTTGAGCAGTGCGCGCGTGAGGTTGGATCCGACTTTACCGCCGCCGACGATAAGAATGAACATCTATGCGGTGAGCTCTTGCAGTCCGGGCGTATTCGGGAAACGCGCGGCAAAGTCACCGATGGCATCCGATGCGACGACCGCGTTGATTTCATCGCCTTCGTGCACCACGAGCTCTCCCGAGGCGATCGCGGCCGAACCGCCGACCGGGCGCACCGCAGCAATGCGAATGCGACCGCCTCGTTCGATTTCATCGATCCGTTTGCCGGAGTCCGCTTTGCCGACGATCGCCGTCAGCGAGGTCAGTTTGCCGAAATCGAAGCTCTGGCTCTCCCAGGGCGCGCCGATAAGCACGTCGCGAATGAGCTTCGCGCCGACGGTGGTCGGACAGACGGTCTGTACGCCGAGTTCCTTATACATTTGGCCGCGCGGGGGATCGTAGATGCGCGCGACGATGCGCTTGATCTTGAACATGCGCTGCGCGATGAGCGCCGCCATGATATTGCGGTTATCGCCGTTGGTCACCGCGACAAAGCCGTCTGCCGTCGCGGCGCCGGCGCGCTTGAGGACGTCGTAGTCGATGCCCGTCCCGACGACCACGTGTCCTTTAAACTTTTGGCCCAGGCGTTTGAAAGCGGCGGCGTTTTCGTCCACGACGATGACTTCGTTGCCATCGGAGTCCAGGAGTTTGGCGAGCGCCGAACCGACGCGCCCGCAACCAACGATCAGGTATCGCATGCTTGACGTTGCGGGACTTTGGAAAGGAGGGTAGTATGGCCCTGCGAAAAGCAGAAGAATTCCTCGGGGCGTGGCTCAGCTTGGTAGAGCGCTTCGTTCGGGACGAAGAGGTCGCACGTTCAAATCGTGTCGCCCCGATATTCTCCTCCACTTAACTGCATCCTGAGCCGTCGAAGGACCAGAGCGCGTCGAAGGAATGTTCTCCAACTTTAGTCCGGCGGCGCGACGCGTGCTCCGCGTAGCAGAGCAAGAATGCCGCAATCACAGTCAATACTACGTGGGTGCCGAGCATCTGTTGATCGCATTGCTCGAAGAACGCGACGAGGCGACCGTGCGCGCATTGGCCGCCGACGGGATCGACGTCGCGGACGCGCACGCCCAAGTCCGGCGAGCGCTCGGCAGCAGCGACGAACGTTTTTGGGAGGGCATTCTTATTACGCCGCGGGTGCGGCGCATCGTCGCGCTGGCACAAGAACGGGCAGCCGACCGCGCCATCGAGCCGGTCGATCTTTTCGAAGCGCTGCGGGCCGAAGGCGGTAGTACCGCTGCGGAAATTCTTCGGCGCGCCGGCACCCGAAACACCGCACCCGCCCGCGAGTAGCAACGCCCGGTGGAACATCTGCAACAGGCGATCATCGCCCTGATCGATAGCTATGGCTACATTGGGCTCTTCGTCGCGCTCGCTTTAGGCAATATGGCGGTACCGATCGGCACGGAGGTGATCTTGCCGATTGCCGGCGGTCTGACGGCGACGGGGCATTTGAGTAATTTGTGGTTGACGATTGCCGTATCGCTGGGCGGTGAGTTGGCGGGCGGAACGGTCGGCTATGCGATTGGACGTTTCGGCGGCGTGCCGTTGATCGAGCGCTATGGGAAATACGTGCACTTCACCCACCAACGCTTGATGACGGTACACCGCTTCTTCGAACGCTGGGGCAGTTTTGCGATATTCATCTGCCGTTTCTTGCCGGTGTTGCGCGGCGTCGTATCCATTCCCGCCGGCATTGCCGAGATGAATCTCGGCCTCTTTTATCTTTGGACGTTTTTGGGATCGCTCGCGTTTTGCAGCGGCCTCATTCTCATCGGCCACGCGCTTGGCGCCCACCTCGATGCGGTGCTCCCGTTGGTGCATCGCGGAGCATACCTGTTGCTGGGCGTGGCGGTCGTTGCGTGCGTCGCCGTCGTGCTGCTACTGCGCGCGCGGCGTCCAGTTCGCGTGAGGTGAAGCTCCAACAGATCCTCGGCCAGATCCCCGACGCGCCGGGCGTTTACATGATGGTCGGGCCGGCCGACGAGATTCTCTACATCGGCAAAGCGATCTCCCTGCGCAATCGCGTCCGGTCGTACTTTCAAGATAGTGCTGCGCATCCGACGCGCATCGCCGCAATGGCCGAGCGTGTCGTGGACGTGCGCACCATCGTCGTCACCAACGAAGTCGAAGCGCTCATCCTCGAAGCCAACCTCATCAAACGGCATCAGCCGTCGTTCAACGTGCGGCTGCGCGACGACAAACGCTATCCGTATCTCAAAGTGACGAACGAGGCGTTTCCGCGCGTGGTCTTCACGCGCATGGTCCGCAACGACGGCGCGCGCTATTTTGGGCCGTACACCAACGCGCATGGGTTACGGGAACTCATCGATCTCGTGCGGCTCGTCTTTCCCTTGCGGACCTGTCGCGAACCGATCGATGGGCGGCGCAAGCGACCGTGTTTGCAGTACCATATCAAACGCTGTTTGGCGCCGTGCGTGGGTTATCAGAGCGAAGAAGAGTACGATCGCACGATCGACGAGGTGGTGCTGTTTTTGGAGGGCAAACAAGAATCGCTCCTGCGCCGGCTGCAGCACGAAATGACCGAGTCGGCCGAGCATCTCAACTTCGAGGCGGCGGCAAGGCTACGCGACCGTATCGTGCGCGTACGCCGCGTGACGGAAGGCCAGAAAGTGGTTTGGCGTTCGCGTTTGGATATGGATCTGGTAGCCGTGGCGCGCGGACAGGGCCAGGCGTGCATGCAAGTCTTTCTGGTGCGCGGGGGCAAGCTGATCGCCCAAGAGCATTTCATTCTCGACGGCGTCCACGAGCAATCCGACGGCTTTCTCACCGGCGAGTTCCTCAAACAGTTCTACACCTCGCGCATGGCGGGCGCACCGGACGACGCATCGTTCTCGCTGGCGCGCATCGCGCGCGATAACGAGGTGCCGGTCCCGCTGGGACGTCGTGCGAACGGTCTGACGGCCGCCGTCGTGCCGAAGGAAATCTTAGTGACCGCGTTGCCCAACGAACGAGAAACGATCGAGTCGTGGCTCTCGACGATTAAAGCGCAGCGGGTGCGAGTGTTGCGGCCCCAGCGCGGCGCGCGCAGTGAGTACATGCGTCTCGTGCACAAGAATGCAGAGCAGAATCTCAAGGCGTTTCTCGCACATCAAGAAGTGCAGGAAACGGCACAGGCGCGAGCGCTCACCGATTTGGCGGACGCGCTCGAACTGCCGGAGCCGCCGCACCGTATCGAGTGTTACGACATCTCAAACATCCAAGGCACCAATCCGGTCGCCTCGATGGTCGTGTTTGTCGAAGGGCGGCCGAAGAAGAGCGAATACCGCAAGTTCAAAATTCAATACGACCGCGGCCCCAACGATTTTGCGATGATGCAGGAAACGTTGCGGCGCCGCTTGCGCTATTTACGCCGGGAAACGGATCACACCGATACGCCGATGGAGCGCGAATTCGCGAAGAAAGAAAAGTTCAACAACAAGCCCGATCTCCTGCTCATCGACGGCGGTAAAGGGCAACTCAGCGCGGTAGTCGAGGTGATCGACGAACTCGACATGAATGGTTTGGCGGTCGCCGGTTTGGCCAAAGAACACGAGTGGCTCTATCTGCCCCACCAATCGGATCCGATCGTCTTGCCGCCAGGCTCGCCGGCCCTGCATCTGGTCGAGCGCGTCCGCGACGAAGCCCACCGGTTTGCAGTGACGTACCACCGCCAGCGGCGGGCCAAGTCGATGACGCAGTCGTCTCTCGACGCTTTAGCCGGCGTCGGACCGGTGCGCAGGAGGCGGCTTCTCACGGCTTTCGGCTCCCCGGCGGGCATCCGGCGGGCCGGCCTGGACGAGATTGCCGCGGTAAAAGGGATGAGCCCTAGCTTGGCCGCAAAGCTCAAGCAAGCGCTAGAAGGAGAGCGGAAACCATGAATTTAGTGCTGCGTTTTTTGGTCAACGCGCTGGTGCTCTATTGCATCGCGAAGTACGTCCCCGGCTTCAATCACCACGTAACGATCTGGAACGCGGTCGTTGCGGCGATCGTATTCGGTTTGGTCAATGTGATCATCGGGCCCATTCTGCGCTTGATTTCACTGCCGATTACCTGGATCACGCACGGCCTGTTCGCGCTGGTGATCAACTACATATTGTTCGCCATTACCATTCACTTCGTCGGCTTTTACGATCCGTCAAGCGGCGTCAATCCATGGTTGGCCGACCTCTACGGCGCGGTCATCATGATGCTGGTTTCGACCTTCATGACGGCTGGCGAACGGGCGGAGACCCGCCGCGTCTAGCGGCGAAACCACTCGTTTGGGGGAGGGTGTTATAATGAGTGCCCTCGCATGGCGAGGGACATCATGGGGCTGAATTAGGTTCGACAGGAACGTTTGTAGTCGGCGTCAGCAGGCGGAGTTGCGAGCCCTCCTAAAACGATCGCAACGGCAATAACTGCCAACAACGAATACGCACTGGCTGCCTAATCTAGGCTAGTCACCGGACGCGGAGAGTCGGCCCGAACCACTCTGCCTTCCGGTCATAAACTCGGGCTGGCTCGCGCGCGTGATTCGGCGCGCGAGCGAGACAAAGAATCTGCAGCGACCGGTAAGCCGCGCTCCGGGGCGTACGGTCGAATAAGAAAAAGCCGAAGCTAAGCCTGTAGAACGCGCCGGGTAGGCGTCCTGGACTCGGGGGGCAGTACCCCGACAGCTCCACCAATTTCAGTGCTCTGTTCCGTGAATCCAATTCGCATCTCCATTTTCTTAGATTGATGGCATTAAGCGCCCACGATCTAAACTGCTGAACTGCGAGGCTGCTGCGAGCTAGGCTTTCCGCGCTGCAAGGCGCGCGCTGCTGCAATGCGGGCGACGCACGCCGATCCAAACAGATACAAGCACCCTGATCAAAGTCGCCCGCTGATTTCTGCTCAAGTTTACGAGGCACGCTACGTTTGCGCGTTCCGATGCAAGCAACTCCCTCACTGTCCAAGTGAAAGGCCCAGAAATAAGCGCGTTAAATGGGTCCGTCTCAACAAAAGCTATGTAGCACCTTTTCGGTGCCTGTTAGGGTGATGCTGAAGACGGTGCCATCTCCGCAGGCGCCTCCATAATACGTCGTGCCGTAGAGTTTGCCGTTCAGCCTAGTCAGCTCCGCCACCGGATATGTGCCGTCGGCGCTCGTTGAACCGAAGGAGTACAACACCTTCACTCTGCCGCTCGGGGTAACACTGTACACGGTTCCGGAACCGTCACAATAGACGGAGCTTCCGTATTTGCCTCCGGCGGTTGTCGTGCCGTAGAGCGTGCCGTTGACATTGATCAAGGGCGCTGCCGGGCGAGCCCCATCGACGCGTTTGCAGCCTGTGTCGAAGTTGTGCAACACGTTCCCGGTTCCGTTCCTAGTGACGCTGAACACTGTTCCCTCGTCGGTTTCATATCCTCCGGCGTACGTCGTACCGTAGAGCACGCCACCGAGGTCGACCAGGCCGCCATTTGCATGTGCAGATTCGCCGCTGGGACCCCCGTCGATGAAGCTGTAAAGGTTTTTTGTTTGTCCAGTCATGCTCATGCTGAACACGACTCCGTCATTCTTCGGTCCGCCGCCATACGTCGTGCCGTACAGCCGGTTGCCGACCTCAAGCAGGCGTCCGTACGGTAGCGGTCGCGCAATACCTGCTGGTGGTGCACCCTTGCCCAAAGCTGTGCACCACCTGCTCCACGCCGCTCTTCGTGACGCTGAAGACGGTCCCAAAGTTGTAAGCGCCGCCGGAGTATGTCGTACCGTACAGCGTTCCGTGAACGTTGGTAAGTCCGGTGGGCTCATTTCCATCGGGTCGTTTACCAAAACTATGCAACACGTGCTCGTCGCCGCTCGTTGTAATGTTAAATACGACGCCATTGCCGTGAGCGCCGCCGCTCCAGGTGGTACCATAGAGCTCGTCGCCGACGAAGATCATATTTGACGGCCCGATACCGTCAGACCCTTTGCCGAAACTGTGCAACACCGTTTCTGTACCGCGTGTCGTGATGCTGAAGACGGTCCCGCAGCCGCCACGGCTGCGTGTAGGACAATAGGCGCCGCCCCATGAGGTCGTGCCGTACAGCTTGCCGTTTATGGGGACTAATCGGGTCATCGGAAAGATGCCATCGGTGCTGGTTCGCCGCGCTACTGATAATCTAGGATGCTGAAAGGCCTGAGCCATTGCGAGGCTTTTCGGCATCGCGCCCGGCACGCCGATCGGCGGCTGGGATCCGCTGCACCCTGCGATTAGCGCGACGACTGCGATGCATCCGAAAACACTTCTCATTGTCTACCTCTACGCTTGCCATGAAATAATGATCTCTCCATACGGCTTCACCTTTTCTTTGCGACGGATACTGTAACACCGTAGGCACCGTAGACGTCGATTTCCCCTCTTCGTCGAGGTGCCGCCTGGCTAGCCGTATAGTTACAATGCCGCCATACTCATCGACACGGACTCAATTGTGCTCCAATTGCGCGTCGTGACGGTCGTGCCCAGCGCCTTATCGATCTGGCTCAGGTACGAGATGTCTTCATCTGCCGGCGGTAAACGCCGAATACGGTTCAGCGTCCTTTGCTGACCGCGACACCCAAAGGCATGACAAAACCAGTGAGCGTTTTGGTCGCGGCTCCCCCTGCCGGATATTGGTAGAATGCGACGTTGGGCGGATAGAGGCTGGGAGCGATTAATGCTTCAGGCGACTTCGCGTTGTTCTTTCCTCGAACGATAAAGAACTGAAAGACCTCGTTGGAGTTTAAGAGCGAGGTGCTTCCGATTTCGGTCGCCGCTCGCCCGTGTATGTTGAACTGGTAAACGATAGGCGACGCTTCGTCACCCACCGCAACATGCTTGCCGTCCCACTGAACGCCGCCGGGGTACCCAATGCTCTGGCTAACTTTGACCTTTTTAAACGAAGCGGCGCCTTTGGCAAGCTCGGCAAGTGCGAAGTCGCCATTGGGGTCGAACCCGTCGATGAACAGATATTGCCCTTGTCGTCATAGGCGAGCGTAAACTCGGAGATGAGCACGTCGGGATTGGAATACACGGTCGGCGTTCCGCTCGCGGCCTTATAGATTGAAACGCTCCCTGGACCCCCGGCCGTATTGCGAAAGTTTGCAACGGCAAGGTTTCTCGTCATCGGATCGACCGCACACCCTTGCGGGTAAACGCCCGGATCGACAAGCGTCTTTACCGAGGTGGTGCCGCCATGCTGGTATTCGAGTATATCGGGCGGCGAAAACTCCGTAACGTAAATATCTTGATTGGGATCGGCGCACTCACCTTGCGGCGTTGAAAGACCGGTGATCGTGCCTACCAGGACGCCCGCGGGATACGTGAACACATAGACGTCGTTGGTACTCTCGTCAGATACGTACAGCAGATCGCTCGGCTTAGCTTGCCGCTGGGCTATCCACGATCGCCGGAGATCGGGACGTGCAGCGAACGACTTCGTCATCAATTCGGAAGGCGTTCGATTCGCTTGGATGTCGCCGCCGGCACCCGCTTTCGCCGGGCGAACCCGGTCCGGCACAACCGGCGATGAGTGACGCTACGATGCTTGCGTACAAGGCCGAAAAACGAGGGACGCGTTGTCATGATGATACTTCCTTTTAATAGCGCGGGTTCACCGCAATGCCGATAGGTTCAGAGAATGGAGCAGTATCAATCTTTGTCGGCGTGCCCCCGCCGGGTAGGCGTACTCCTGGGCATCCACCTTGAGTGCATCGGCGACCCATAGGCTTTTCCGTTGCGATTGAAGGCGAACGTTACTGCGGCTTTTGCGGCGCTTAGAGGAGTCGTCGATATCGGCGATCCGAGCGATGCACCGACCGGAGGCGCGTAGGTATAGATCGCATCGCCGTCCTGATCTTCGATCGCGACATCACCGTTTTGAAGCACTTGCACTCCGCCGGGATACGCGATGCTATTTCCGGTGGTGAGAGTAACGATGGACGTTGCCTTGCAACCGCCCTTAATCTCGCCGACGAGCACCGGGCCGATGTACGTCTGCAGGCCGTCGATGAACAAGTCGCCGGCTTTGTCGAATCCGCCAAAGAAAATCTCGTACCAGCCGGACGAACCAACCGTCGCGCATGGTGTCGTTTGACCCTTTTTGTAAAACGAGACGTTACCGGCCGAACTGCCTTGCGAAACAATGTTGGTGACAGCGATCAAACTGCCGTCGGGCGTCACGGCGACGCCGGCCGGATCTTCATTACCGTCGTTGAGGATGCGTGGCGCAGACTTATATGGATTGGCGAACTCTAAGACGTCCTTGTCGCCGCTGTTGGCGACATACAAGTTCTGCGCGTCGTCGGTCGCTAAACCTTGGGGATAATAAATGTCTTGCGTGACGACGCTGCTGACGCGCCTCTTGGAGTTGAACACGAAAATCGTCTGCGTGGGATTATCGGAAACGATGACCGCATTTCGCCGGCCACCGCCCTTGGCGAAATGGATCGCCGGCCGAACAGTCGATCGAGCGCCGAGCCGCAACTGATTGCGGAAGGAAAGAGCGCTGACGATCCTGTGGGCCGGCGCCGGAACCATCGGCGATGCGTCTTCGGCGTTAAGGCGACCGCCTGCCGTACAGCCGACCAGAGGTAGCGCCAAGCCGGCGAAAAACGAGAAGAAGCTGCCGATGACGAGTCATTACTAAAACCTCCGACGAATTTGCGCATGCTCGCATACGGCAGGTCAAGACACGCGCCCTGCATGCGCAGACAGAGTGACACGAGCGCGATCGTGCGACGTTCGCCGTTACGGCGACATCAATAAGGCGGTGCGCTCGGCTTTACGCAGCACGCGGAACTCGGCGCCCTCATGATAACGTTGTTACTTATACGGCGGGTGGGTCGGGTGCTACGCCGGTTACCAAGGTACTGGGTGATAGGCTAGCGGTATAGCTGTACCGGTAGTGCAACGAGGGGTAGCCGTAGACGTCGATCGATCCATTGTCGGCGTCGCCGCAATACAGGTTGGTTTGTTTGACGTCGAGCTTGCACCAGATGGACGCACCCTTGAGCGTCGCGACGGTGGGCGCGCCCGTGTACGGTGCCGCGAAAACATCAATGGTAGAACGCTCCCAGTCTGCAATGATCAGATTGTCGCTGCGATCGAAGGCCGGCGCACCGGGCAGACCAAGGGCAATCTGGGAGAGTTGCGTGCCGGGCATCTTGCCGTGCGGAAACTCGACGACGATACCGACGTCCGAACTTGTGAGATTCGAAACAAAAACGTTACCGTGCTCGTCCGTTCCGATGCCAAAAAGATCGTCAAATGATGCGTCGCTCAGCGTGCCGCGGTGCTGGCCTGACGACGCATCGTAAATCTCGTACCGTCGGCGGTCCGCTGACGTCGTTGAGATTCAAAACGTACACACGATTGTTCGTATCGAAGCCGATATCGGCCGGCTCACCGATTGTATCGGAAATCGTCATTGTTGCGGCGCCGCAGTTTGGCCCGTACTCCGTGATCGTATCCGCTTTGCCATTAGGCACCCAAAGATTGTGCCGCCGATCTATCGCAATGCCATTCGTCGAGCTGGCCGATTCACATGAGACGGGCGGCCGATTCTTCTTGTCGTTCAACGGAAACCAGAGCACCTCAGAGGCGCCGAACTGCGCGACTGCAATATGTTGCCGGCGCTTCTCGGCGCCTACGGGCGGTTCACGCAGGCTGCTCGCATGGGGATGCGTATGAAACCACGCCGGAAAGATCGAGCCTCGCAGAGTTGCGGAAGCCGGGGCGACGGCGCCGGTTTGATTCCGGTAGGCGCTGCACGAAGCCGTCGCGCAACCGGCGACACAGAGGGCGAGCAGGGTTTGCGTACGCAATATCATCACCCGGCCTTCGATGCGACGCGGTGCCATTCTCGGGTATTGGAAGAATAGGTTTGCCGATATGCTGGCTAGAGCCGACAACGACGTTCGCGCTACGCTCGGCCAAACTATGGTAGGATAAAGCGGCAGATGTTAATATTTGCGCTTCGCCGCTTCGCCTATTTCGGTGTCGCTGCAGCGATGCTGGCGGCTTGTAGTTACTCAGTCCCTTCGCTTCACGGAGACGCGGTCCCGAGCTACGGTGATGTTCCACGGCCGCGAGAGACGTGGTTCCGACGGCTTCCTACGCCACCGGGGGCGCCTGGATGGCTATCGCCATCGCTGCGACATCACCCGGCTAGCAGTCAGCCGCTCATCTACGTTTCCGAAGAAAATAAGAACGACGTCGTGATTTACCCCGAACGGCAAGCGACGGGATCGCCGATCGGCGTGATTACGAATGGGGTCAGCGATCCCTGGGGACTCTGCGTCGATCAAAACGAAAGCCTGTACTCCGTTAATCAGAGCGGTACAGTGACGAAGTATCCCTTCGGTTCGACGCAGCCTTCAGCGATATACTCACAGGACCTCGGGCGCCCGCTGTACTGCATCGTCGATCGGTACGGTGATCTATTCGTCGGGAACGGTGACGGTGGCGCCAACGGAGGAACGATCGTCGAATACCGCGCGGGCAGCACCGCTACATATCAGACGTTCCCGACGGCGGGAAGCGAAGTTGACGACATGGACTTCGATGCCAAAGGAAATCTATATGCGGCATATCGAGGCGGTAACGGTAGTCTTGGCACGAGCGTCGAGAGGTTCGCGCCCAACTCGGCGCAGGGGACCGTTTTGGGAATGCGGCTTAACCAGCCGCAAGGCCTCATCGTTGACGGCAACGGCGATATCGTCGTTGTGACGGAGTGGGTTCCGGGGAAAAACCATCTTGCCGTCTTTCGGCCGGAAAAGACTAGGCCGCAACTGCGGTTTCGGCAGCCAAAAAATAGTTATCCGATACAAATTGCGATTACTCAGGATAACGCCGCTCTCTTCGCCACGACGTTTAATAACGGCGGAATTTATCAAACTGCTTATCCGCTTACCAAAACATCACGGTGGACGTTCGATCGATTCGATCAATACGGGCTCCAACAAGGCATCGCTTTGAGCAACGGCCACGTCGCGGTTCGTCGCTAAATTCCGTTTAAAACTTCAGACCTTCAAACGCGACTCGCTGGCAGCGTTACGGAATCAGCGATCGGTTTTCGAGTGCTTTTTGCTACGGTTGAATATGATTCCAGAACTGAATGGCTACGACGGGATCGAAATCCGTCGTGGCGACGGCGTAGAGCACCGACGGCATGTGATGTCGCGTTAGATCGGTAACGAGCGCCATACGAAGCCCTTTGCATGACGGTCATCGATGGAGTGTTTTCGCGGTGCGCAACGCCTCCGAGTTTGTGAAATCCATATCGTTTAGGAGTCGCCGTAGATATGCGCGACAGCCGGAACGTCCGCCATCGTCCAGCGCCGAAGGAGCAGTCTGGTCGTTACAATTATAGGCAGCATACACCGACCGGATCGTGGGTTCAGGAAGCGAGATCGATGAGCGGAATTCCAACTTCCGGCCGGTCCGTACGCAGAATGCGCGCCGGTAATTCGTGCACCGTCACCTCGAGCGTCGGACGAACGGTGCCGCCCAAGAGATGGCCGCCGCTCGTGCGTCCGTCTCGGTGGCCGAGAGTGCAGTGCGCGTGCAGGCGCGGCGCACTCTGATACAGGGTAACGTTGCCGATCAGAGAGACGATCTCGACTTGTTCGTCCACCTCGATCGGCAAATAACGCTTCTCGTCCATGTCGTAATACCCGAGCGTCGCCCGGCGAAAGCCCCCGATACCCGAGAGCTCCGCGCTGACGATATCTTCGCCGACGATGAAACGCTGAAACTCCATGAGAACGTCGTCGCCGGTCTCAAATACGACGACGAAGCCGCGGCCTTGCGGGGCCGCGGCTAATCGTTTACTCTGCATACCAGACGGCTGTTACACCGGAACGCGCGCTCCTTCAAACAGTTTGATCGTTTCTCTGTTGAAGGCCGGTATGTCGTCCGGTTTGCGGCTGGTCACGAGGTTACGGTCCACGACGACCTGTTCGTCAACCCATTCCGCGCCGGCGTTGCGCAGATCGGTTTTTCAGCGACGGCCACGACGTCATGCGTCGTCCGCGCGCATTCCCAGATTCGAGAACGGTCCAGGGTCCGTGGCAGATTGCGGCAACCGGTTTACCGGCATCGAAAAAGGCCTTGACGAATGCGACCGCTTCGGGAATGGCGCGCAGTTTATCGGGATTCATGACGCCGCCCGGCAAGAGCAGTGCATCAAACTGGTCGGCGCTCGCCTCTGGCAGCGGAACGTCGACAGAAAATACGTCGCCCCAATCTGTGGAGGCCCAGCCTTTGACCTTGCCGTCGTCCTTGGGCGAAACGATACAGGTTTTTGCGCCGGCTTCGTCGAGCGCTTTGCGCGGCTGAACCATCTCTACTTGTTCGAAACCATCAGTCACGAGAATCGCGATCTTGCGATGGCTGAGCGTTCCGTCGTTCATAGTTCCTCCCTTTCTGCGTGGGCATTCTACCCCGAAACAAGGGCTTCACTAGGCAACCCCGCGCCAACCTAAGGTCGATAGCGGCCGTCAAGAGCGGCCGTCCGATAGCCCCGCGATGCATCCGGAAAATTTGTTTCAAGTACGTACTCGGGGCTGAATGACCGATGCCAGCCCGATGCCGAGCCACACACAAATCGCGATCGTCAAGAGCGGTCGCCATGCGAGTTGGGAAGCTCCCATGACCGCCGCAAGCAACGCGATTGCGCACAACGCGATCGCGCCTGCGCTGAAGACGGCAACCAGCAGAAGTCCCGACCGTACGAGCAGCATTCCCGACGACGTCCCGGCGGCTAAACTTGGCATACAGCGAAAGAAGGCCGGAGCGCTATCGCGCCATCCGACGCCAATCGCGATCGCAACACCGTAGAACGCGAGGGCCTGCGACAGTGCTGGGCAGCATGATAACGAGCGGACCGGTGAAGCCAAGCAGCGTGATTTTCTTGAGGCTGAGTACGTGCACGTCGAGTCCCTCCCGGTCTCAACAATTATCGAATCAAGCTTGATGGCTGCTGAGGGAGCCGCAGCGCGATGAGTTCCACGTCGCTACTACCGGCTGATGGCGATCCTATCGTCCGACGGCGGCTTCCATCTCAGGGTTGTACCGCGCTCCGTGAATCGTGAGATTCGATGCCGCCTCGGTGATATCTCGGAGTTCGTCGGGTGTCAGTTCCAGCGATGCGGCAGCGATATTCTCGCCGAGCCGGTGCAGTTTGGTCGTGCCGGGTATCGGTACGATCCACGGTTTTTGCGCGAGCAGCCACACGAGCGAAATCTGCGCGGGCGTCGCGTTCATGCGTTTGCCCATCGCTTCAAGCAGGTCCACCAGCGCTTTGTTGGCCGCCCGCGCTTCGGCCGTAAAGCGCGGCGCGTTGTTGCGGAAATCGCCGGTTTGAAACGTGGTGTGCTCGTCGATCTTGCCGGTGAGAAAACCGCGCCCGAGCGGGCTATAGGCGACAAGGCCGATGCCCAGTTCTTCAAGGAGCGGAAACACCTGCGTCTCGGGCGCGCGCCACCAGAGCGAGTATTCGTTCTGCAGCGCCGCGAGCGGCTGCACGGCGTGCGCGCGGCGAATCGTTTGCGCGCCGGCTTCGGACAGCCCGAAGTAGCGCACCTTCCCTTCGTCGATCAAACCTTTGACCGTGCCGGCAACTTCTTCGATGGGCACGCCGGGATCGACGCGATGCTGATAGAACAAATCGATCGTCTCGGTGCGCAGTCGCTTGAGCGAGGCTTCGACGACCTCGCGGATATGCGCCGGACGGCTGTCCATGCCGCTTTGGCGCCCATCGGATCCGATAAGAAAGCCGAACTTCGTGGCGATGACCACCCGATCGCGATACGGGGCGAGCGCCTCGCCGACAAGCTCTTCGTTGGTATAGGGACCGTACACTTCGGCGGTATCGAAAAGCGTGACGCCGCGTTCGACCGCCGCGCGCAAGCAGTGCGATCATGTCACTCTTGCTGGGAGCGGGCGGATAAGCAAAGCTCATGCCCATGCAGCCCAGTCCCAACGCCGAGACCTTGAGGCCGCTGCGTCCGAGCTGTCGCTCGGGTAACGCTCGATGCGTTTCGCTCATCGGTTGCATGGATGGTGAGTTTAGCAGCCCAGCCGCGTTCCCGTAATCACGTAGTTGAGCGACTCGATTGTCTTTTCGTAGCAGCGTCCATTTGCGCCGAGCGACTTATATTGCTGGCGGCTCTTACCGTCGGATGGGGTGAAGCCTCCGCCGGTAATCGTGAGTTTGTCGCTCGTATTGACGGTGTTCAGCGACATCCACGACGATGCTCGATGCGGCATTTGATTCAGGCCGTTGCCGCTCTTCGCTTGCAATACTGAAGTAGTCTGCGTTGCCCCGCCCGAGCCGACGATGTACCGATAACCGAGATTGAGCGGATAGAGCCACTGGCTTTCCAGCTTGCTGACCTTACCCGCGGCTTGCGTGCTGGTTGTCGAAGCGATGGTGGTTTCTTGCTTGATGTCTTGGATGTCGCGCGCCGAGCCAATGTTGATCTGCTGCACGTTCGAGAACGTCACGTTCTGCGAAACCGTCGTGGTGATGCGACCTTTCGACGTGATCACGTAGCCCTGCAGACTCACCGGATGCGTCGCGGTGACGGCGATGCTGCCGGTCGCCGAACCGCTGCCATGGAAGTGCACGTGTTCCACGACGTTTTGCGTCGGTTGGGCCGCGGTACCGTCTGCGAGCAATGCGCCTTTGACCTGCGTCGAACCGTGATCCTCGTAAACGAGCAGTGCCGCAGTGCCCGCGAAATAGTCGTCGTCGTTGAAGACGGAAACCATGACCGTGTGCGAGTTTCCGTCGTCGAGCTGCGCCGCAAACGGCGTCAGATCGATCCGATACGGTTTGAAGTTGAGCGTCTCGACACCGGGGATGGGAATCCACAGATACGGATCGATACCGCCCGTATAGATCCAGGGATAGATCGGTACGACGCCGGCGGGCTGACCATCGAGCGAGACTTCGCCTTCGCGAAATGCCGTGTTACCGCAGTTATTGAGCTTTTTGGCCAAGTCGTTGGGGAAGCAGGTGTACCAGAATTCGTCGCTCGATTGCGATTCCAAGAAAACGTCGAGATATGCCGCTTCGACGTTTTGCGGGAACGTGAACTGGCCCGTCATCTCATCGCTCGGCCCGTCGAGATAGACGTATCCGCCGGTCGAGCTCGCCGCCATTGGATAGACCGCATCGGCGCTCTTTGCCGGCGGAATCGTCTTCGTTGCGGGATAGAAGTCGAGCTCGGCGGTGCCGTAGATGACGCCGGTATAGGTATTGTTGACGACGTTGTATACGGCGGCTTCGCCTATGCCCGACTGCGCGAAAACCGGGGCGTAATCCGTCACGTCGCGTTCGATCGTCCATGCGGGGCTGGCGTTCGCTCCGGGCTCCGCGGTGGTTCCGAAGAACACGTTGGTGCCGCCGATCCAGACGGCGCCTGTCCGATCGTACTGAATGCCCGCCGAAACGTGGAAATGCATCTTGAAGACGATCTTGGCGTACGGCCCGGGGCAGTTTGCCGGCGGGGTGTAGTTAAACGGATGGTTGTTGTAATCGCCGAACTCTCCGACGGGCAATCCGCCGCTGGTCAACGGCGGCGTATGCGGATTGAAGAGCTTGTCCACGCACGGTGCTTCGTTCGGCACCGTCACTTTGGGATCGGCCGTGACCGGATAACCCGCGCTCGTGCTTGGCTTTACGCCCGTCAGGCCGCTCTTCATGCGCGATCGCATCGCTTCGACGCTACGCAGAAGCGATAACGCCTCGTGAATATTGGGAGCGGCGGCGGCGCCGCCGGGAAGTGCGCCGCCATTGAAGGCAGTGCTGCCAGCGCAGCCGGCGAGTGTCGCGACGATGATAATTGCGGCGAACCGCTGCCAATGACGCATCTCCAAGACCTCCAACGGGACGTTGTGCTGCGCGCTTGGGAAGCGAAAGAACGATTTCCTGCCGAACGAGCGACGCGATGCGGGTCGTGACGCTCAATGCCAACGGAATCCGCTCGGCCGCGCGCCGTGGTTTCTTTACGTGGGCCGCGACACTGGATGCCGATGTCATCTGCTTGCAAGAGACACGGGCTCAAGAGCATCAACTCTTGCCGGAGACGGCGGCATTAGCGGGTTACCGCGCCATCTTCGTCGACGCGCACAAAAAGGGCTATAGCGGCGTGGCAATCTACACGCGGCACACCCCGCTGTCGGTGCGCCGGACGCTTGGGTGGGACGAGATCGATCGCGAGGGGCGCTTCGTCCAGGCCGATTTCGGCGCCGTCAACATAGCCTCGCTCTACGTTCCCTCCGGCATCAGTGGAGCGGCCCGTCTGGCATTCAAGATGGATTTTCTCGAGCGGTTTTTGGCGATCATGGCGCAGTTGCGGCATAGCGGCAAATCGCAGATCGTCTGCGGCGACTACAACATCGCCCACAAACCGCTCGATATCTACAATCCGTCGCGCAACAGCAACGTTACCGGATACTTACCGGAAGAACGCGCGTGGCTCGATACCCTCTTGGCAAAGGTCGGATGGGTCGACGCATTTCGGGTCGCCAATCAGGAGCCGCGGCAATACACCTGGTGGTCGAACTTTCCCGGCGCTTGGGAGCGTAATCTGGGCTGGCGCATCGACTACCAGATGATTACGCCCGATTTAGCACCGATGGTTCGCCACGCCGAGATTTACACGGAACGGCGCTTCAGCGATCATGCACCGCTGATCGTCGACTACGAGCTTTCCCTAGCGCCGTAAGAATCTTTGGAGGAAAAAGTGCGATAAGCGTTCCACGCGAACACGTTGCGTCGTCCAAAGCGACGGCCGCGAGCGCGCCTTTCTTGATTTCGACGCTCGCGTTGCCGATAAGACGTCCCATGACGTCGCTGAGCGTGGGCTCGTGGCCAACGAACATCATGCCGCCAGCGCCCGCGTGTTCGCCGACGATCTGGCGCAGGCGTTCGAGTGAGAAGCCCTCGGCGAGCCGGTCGTCCAGCGACGGCGGCTTGTCGAATTTCAGTTTGCGCGCGACGAGCGTGGCGGTCGTGCAGGCACGCACGAACGGACTGCTCACGATCGCGTCCAAGCGACAGGGATAGCTCGGCAATGGCGCGGGCCTCGTCTTTGATTTTGGCGATGCCCTCCTTGGTCAAGGGACGGTCCTCGTCGCGGCCTTTCCATTCGTCGGGTTGGACGGCGATGCCGTGGCGAAGAAAGTAAAGGTTCATTGGCGCGTTGTTCGACAGATGCAGCGCGACGCTTTGCGAACCGGGGATGCGCGATACGGCGAATAATACGGCGGCATGACGAGTTGGCAAACGCGCGTACTGCACGCACAGGCGAAGGTACCGCAGGGCTATCGTTCGTTGGCGACGCCGGTCTACCGCGGATCGACGACGCTCTTCGAGCGCGCCGAGAACGTGACCGACGCCTGGGACCAAGAACGCGCGGGTTACACCTACGGCTTATACGGGACGCCGACCGCACTGGAGCTGGCGTCTCGCATCTGCGAGTTGGAAGCCGGAAAGTACACCTTGATTTTGCCCGGTGGGCAGGCGGCGATTGCGCTCATCGACCTCGCGCTGTTGAGCGCGGGCGATCACGTTCTCGTTCCATATAGCGTCTACGGGCCGAATAAACTCTTGACGACCCGGCTTCTGAGCCGCTTGGGCGTCGAGGCAACGTTTTACGATCCCACCATCGGCGAAGGCATCGCCGCGCTCTTCCGGCCGAATACGCGATTGGTATGGACGGAGAGTCCCGGCTCGATCACGATGGAAGTGCAAGACGTTCCCATTATCGCGCGCTTGGCGCACGAACGCGGAGCCCTGAGCGCACTCGACAACACATGGGCGGCGGGCGTGCTGTTCGACGCGTTCGCGCACGGCGTGGACGTGACGATGCAAGCGCTGACGAAATACATCGGCGGCCACAGCGATTTGCTACTCGGTTCGGTGACCGTGCGCGACGAGCAACTGTATCAGCGTTTGGGCGACGCGCGACAGGTGATCGGCGCCGGCGTTTCCCCCGACGACTGCAGCTTGGCCTTACGCGGTTTGCAGACGCTGGCGGTGCGATTGACGGCGATCGAAGCGTCAGCGTTGGCGATTGCCAACTGGCTGTCGGAACGCCCCGAGATCGAACGCGTGCTGCATCCGGCGTTGCCGTCGTGTCCCGGGCACGATCTGTGGGAGCGCGATTTTAGCGGCTCGTCGGGCGTCTTTTCGGTCGTTTTTCGGAAAGGGCTCTCTCGGGCGCAGATCGAGGCGTTCGTCGACGCCCTCGAGCTGTTCGAGATCGGTTACAGTTGGGGCGGTACGCATAGCCTTGCGGTCGCCTACACGATTTCCAGCCACGGCCGTCCACCCTACGATCATCGCCTGGTGCGCTTTGCGATCGGCCTCGAAGCGACCGCCGACCTCATAGCTGACCTCGAAGGGGCGATGGAGCTGCTCCGCGAGTAAGCGTTGCGGCAATCGCGGCGGCGATAAAGCAGAGCAGCGCCGACGTCACCATCGCAATGCGAAAGCCGCCCAAGTAGGAGACGCTTCCGGTCACCGCAAGCCCGAGCGCGGCGATCCCGATCAGACCGGCGGTACGCGCGACCGCGTTGTTAATACCGGACGCGACGCCCGCGTGTTCAACCGGCACGCTGTTCATCACCGTCGTCGTCAGCGGCGCGACGAAGAGCGCGCCGCCGCACCCTAAAACGATCGCGGCGGGGAAGAACGTCGTCCAATACGAGCCGTCCTGGCCCGGCAGTGCGTACGCCAAAAAACCAATGCCGGCAAGCACGCCGCCGAACAGCAGCGGCGTACGCGCGCCGATGCGAACGACCAAACCACCCGACCAGCGCGATGCCGCAACCATGATGGCGATGAACGGCAAGAGCGCGCCGCCGGCAGCGGCCGGCGAGTAATGATGCACGTTGATCAAGACGAACGGCACGAAGTACAGGCTGCCGCCGAGCGCCGCGTAGAGAAAGAACGTGTAGGCGTTCGATATGCTGAACGCGCGCACGGCAAAGAGATCGGGCCGCAACATTGGGTCGTCCGTGCTGCGTTCAAACAGCACAAAGCATGCGAGTATTCCGATTCCGACGGCGACCGATGCAATGGCGAAGGGCGAAATGTTCCGGCCATTCATCGCGATGAGGCCATAGACCAAGCAGCGCCCAAGCCGACCGTTGCCAGCGCAGAGCCGGCAACGTCGATTCGGCGAGCGGCTGGTTTCGTCGCGGCTTTCCTTGACGTGCCACGCGACGACGACGAGCACGACGGCCGCAATGGGAAGATTGATAACGAAAACGTAGCGCCACGAGAAGGCCTGCGTCAGCCAACCGCCGATGAGCGGTCCGAGCGCGGCGGTCAGCGCGGAGAAACCGGACCACAGGCCGATGGCTCGCCCCCGCGCTTCGCCCGAATAGGCAGCGCTGAGCATCGCAAGACTTCCGGGTGTGAGCAAGGCGCCGCCGATACCTTGCATGCAGCGCGCGGCGATCAGCATCGCGAGGCTGCTCGCGAGCGCGCAGGCCGCCGAGGCGAGAGCGAAGAGCGCCACGCCCAAGCCGAAGACCAGCCGGCGCCCGTAGAGGTCGCCGAGCGATCCGCCCGACGAGGATGAGCGCGGAAAGAAAGAGCGAGTAGCCTTCGATCACCCATTGCGTTTGCGCGGTCGTTGCATGCAAGTTCGCGCTGGAGAACGGGCAGTGAGACGTTCACGGCGGTCCCGTCGATGAAGCCCATTGCGGATCCGAGAATGGCGGCGACGAGCACCCATGCAGTTCCCGTGCCCCTCATCACAGCGGAGTGAAGGCGTCAGCGCGAAAAATCCTTTCCCGTGACATCGTTGCTCGAACGTCCGCTTCGGACGGCCATCCTTGCCGCAGCCGACAACCCGCTCGTGCGGCGCGGCGTCACGCGCTACGGCATGCGCTTAGGAGCGCGGCGTTTCGTCGCGGGGGAGAGCGATCGCCGAGTTCCTCCCGGTTGCGCGGGCCGCCAACGCACGCGGTTTTGCGGTTGCTGCGACCTTGCTTGGCGAGAGCATCGGCGATGCCGAGGAAGCGCGTGCCGTCACGGATGAGTACTGCAGCTTGCTGCAAACTTTCGCCGCCGAAAGTATCGACGCGAACGTGGCGTTCAAACTCACGCACGTTGGACTGGACATCGGCAACGAACGTCGCGTTGGAAAACGCCGCGCGCATTACCGCGGTCGCCGCGCGAGTCGGCACGACGGTTCGCATCGATATGGAGCAGTCGCGCTACGTCGATCGCACGCTCGCAATCTATCGTCGCGCTGCGCGAACGGTACGGCAGCATCGGCTTCGTGCTGCAATCGTATCTGTTTCGAAGCGAGAACGATCTGCGGCAGCTGCTACCGGTGGCGCCCAATCTGCGCATCGTCAAGGGCGCGTATTTAGAGCCGCCGGACCTGGCGTTCCCGGCAAAACGCGACGTCGATGCGAACTACCTACAGCTCGCCGAATTGGCGCTCTCGCACGACGGCTACACCGCGATCGCCACGCACGATCCGAAGATGATCGCGCACGTGGAAGCGTTCGCGGCGGCACGCGGCTTGCCCAAACGCGGACGCTTCGAGTTTCAGATGCTCTTCGGCATCGCGGAGACGCTTGCCGCGGGCATTGGTGCGGCGGCGGCTATCGGGTGCGCCTCTCGATTCCGTACGGCGAGTTTTGGTTTCCGTATCTCGATGCGCCGGCTGGCGGAGCGGCCGGCCAATCTCGCGTTTTTCTGCGCAATGCGGTGTCTTCCGCGATGACGCTGCCAGGCACTTCGGTCGGCGGGATATGGGCGGCCGTCGTTACGCCGGTGGGGGAACAGTTCGCGCCTGATGCGGCGCGCGCGATTCCATACTATCGGAGTTGCTGGAAGAGCGGCTGCGACGGCATTAACGTGCTCGGAACGACCGGTGAAGCGATGTCGTTCAGCGCGCGGCAGCGGTTGGAGTTTATGGAACGCGTTGCGGACGCCTTGCCGATTGATCGCATGATGGCGGGTAGCGGGGCGGCCTCGCTCGACGATGCCGTGACGCTGACGCGGTTTGCGATCGAGTGGGGCTTTGCGGCAGCGTTGATCATGCCGCCGTTTTTCTTTCGCGACGCCTCGGACGATGGCGTGCGTTGCTTTCTTCGACGCGCTGTTGACGCGCGAATCGACCGCCCGCGCGAAGCGTGCTGCTCTACAACTTTCCTCGGATGAGCGGGCGTCACGCTTGCACGCGAGTCTCTGTCGATCGCTTCGTCGCACGGTTTCCGAACGGCGCAGTCGCTCGGGATGAAGGATAGTTCGAACGACGCGCAGCTTGCAGTGCGCGATCCTGTGACGCGATTGCCCGACTTCGTCGTGCTCCCCGGTTCGGAGAGCGAATCTGCTCGAGGCCAAAGCGCCGCGGTGTCGCGGGCTGCATCTCGGGCAGCGTCGCGCTCTGGCCGCAGCTTGCTCGCACGCGTTTTCGCCGACGACGATCGAAGCAGCGGCAACGGAGCTGCCGCGCGGCCTTGACGCGACGTCGCTGCCGGCCGTGCGCTGTCTCGTTGCGGTTGCGCGTAACGATCGCCGCAGGAGCGCGGGCGATGCTGGCGCCGCGCGATGCCGCCACGCCGCAGCGGCGGTCGCGCGCTCGCGCATTACTTCAGCGAGTAGGCGGTTAGATTGCCGTTCTCGTCGGAACAATAGACCCAGCCGTTCACGACGATCGGGCTCTCCCAATGGATGGCGCCGATGTTCGTGCCGGCGCAGCGCAGGCGCTGCTCCACAGCTCGTTTCCGTTGAGTGCGTTCAGCGCGACAGAGCTGACCGTTGAACGCGACAAAGACGATGCCGTTGGCGACGACGGGCGAGCTGCCCTCGCCGTCGCTGTTGCCCGGACTCGTTTGCCAAATTCCAACGAGCTGACTGACGCCCGCGCCGTTGGTTCGCAGTTGATACGCCACCACGAGCTCGCTGAATCCCAAGAAGATCCACGCATGATTCGCGGGATCGGTCCAGACGGCCGGCGTCGAGAATAGCCCGCCGGCAAGTCGATGACCTGCAGTTCGCCGCCCACGCCTGGAAGCGCCGCGCGATCGAGCAGCTTGAGCACCGCGTCTTTCCCGCCTTGCACGCGCATCCACGGCGTTTGACTCGTCGGCTGCGCCGGCAAGTATCGCCGGGCGACGTGCTTCCGAGATCGATGTCGCCGTTTTGAAGCTGTTGATAATCTGTCGGCGTGTAGCTCCCAAGAGGTCCGACAAGATCGGCGCTCAGCGAGAGCACGGAATCGCCGTAGTTGTCGCCGCCCTTGTTGGCGTCGAATCTGCCGTTGCCGGTGGCGACGTAGATCCGCCCGTTCATCGACGGCCATCGGGATCGACGACGGCGCCGCCGCGCGCCCCAGATTCCAGAGCGCTGCTGCGAGCAGGTGCTCGAGCTGGATAGTTTGCGGTTTGTTGCTGCAGAGCGAGTTGAAAACGGTTGTCGCGGCCGCTGCTCAAATTGACGGCGACGACGTGCCCGTCATATGGCGGCGCGTCGCCGTCGTAACCCGACGTCGTTGCGTAAAGATAGCCGTTAGCGACGTTGAGCGGCGATCGCGTCCTTTTCGGTCACGGCATGCGCGTGATCCGCTGCCGGAAAGCCGGCGCGTGTTCATCTCGTGCCGTCGGCGCGGCTGAGCTTGTGAACCTTCCCGTCGACACCAGGCACGTAAATCGCTTTGCCCGACGGATCGGCAGCCGGCGTCGAGTTCGTGTAGTGTCGACCCATTCGTCGTGAACTTCCAGACGATCTTGCCGGTTGTTGCTTCGATGCCCAGCGTCACGCCGCCCCTTGTTGTTTGAAAGAGCATCGGCTCGGTACCCGTGCCGATGCGCACGTGCTCCACAAAGATCGGCGTCGAATCGGCGACGTCGCCAAGCGCGATCTGCCATCGCGCGCGAAGGGCGTGCACGTTAGCCCGGTGTCAAAGTAGTTTCGGCGGAGTTGAAGCTGCTGCGTGCCGGATCGAAACCGAAAACCGGCCAATCGGCGGCGCGAGCCGGAAGCAGCGTCGCAGACGATAAGGCCGGCGACAGCGGCCGACGTTGAAAGCGATCTAGCCATCTCATGCTTGGCTGGCGTGTCGGCGGGGTCCGCTCACTTTCGTCGTCAAAGAGCCGATGCGGTGTCGAACTAGCTCCGACTTGACGCCGCCGGTCGAAAACGTCGTGGTCGACGTTCCCGGCTGGCAACAAGTGCGACCGCGAATTCCCGACACGGCAGCAGCGCCGGACCTCGAGAAACGCCGCAGCATTCGCGAGATCGTCTTCGGCGATGCAGGACGGCATCCTGACGACGCTCGGCATCATCACCGGCGTCGGCGTTGCGAAGACGATCGCGCCGCGGTCTTCATCAGCGGTTTTCTCGCGCTGCTCGCCGGCGCGCTCTCGATGGGCGTCGGCGAGTACCTCGGGCGCAAAGTCCGAACGCGAGGTCGTGCAGGCGACGATCGACATGGAGAAGCGCGAGATGGCCGCCGATCCGCAGGGCGAGTTCAGCGAACAGGTCGCCTTCTATAAACTCAAGGGCTTCAGCGCCGAAGAGGCCGAGATGATCGTCCGCCGCCTGACGCAGCATCCCGACATCTACCTCTACGAAATGGTGCGCGACGAGTTCGGCATCGATCCGCGCGAAGCCGAAGAACGCGGCTTCGCGCGCCCCGCTTGCGATGAGCGGTTCGTACGCGCTCGGTTCGCTCTTGCCGATCGTGGCCTTCATGCTGCCGCTCTCGATGGGGCCATCGACGGTTACGGCGCTCGTCTTTGCGCTTGCTGGTCTCTTCGCGCGTCGGGTTTTATGCCGGGACGCTGTCGCGAACGCAATCCGGTCGGCAAAGGGCTGGAAGTCGCACTCTTTGGCTGCGCGAGTCTTTGCGATCTCCTATCTCGCCGGCCACTTCATTCCGCCGCTCTTCGGACACGCTCCGGTTTCGCGTCGGCGGCTGATGCTCGCTGCGCGTTCACACGCGTTGGTTGCAGGCATCGGCAGGCGGCCAGCGTTCTTTTGGGATAGCCTGTTCGGATTGATCTTTGGATTTCTGATTTCGGCGGTCGTGCAAGTGATGCTTGCGTCCGCGACCATGCATCGCTATTTAGGGCCGGGACTGCACGGGCTTGCTCTTCGGCGCCGGCTTCGGCATCATCTCGTCGGCTTGCTCGTACGGCGCGGCCGCCGCGGCGCGCGGATTCTATCGCAGCGGCGCCGACGCCCGCTCGGTCTTTGCGTTCTTGATTTCTTCGACGAACATGAACGTCGCGATCCTGATCCTGTTCTGGTCGCTGCTCGGGTGGAAGTTTGCGTTTGCCGAGTTCTTCGGCGGCATCATCATCATCGCCGTGGTGACCGTCGGGTTCACGCTGATCTTCGGCGGCGCCGAGCTGGCGCGTCTGGCCGAGCGTACCGCGCGACGGATGCCGAGCGACGACGATGACGCGCCATTGCGCTCATGGGCACTGCATCGAGCAAGACGAGCAGCGCAGCTGGAGCGCGGTCGCGGCTACAGCGGTCGCTGACGTTAGCATGCTGCGCAGCGAACTGATCGTCGGCTATCTCATCGCCGGCTTTGCGGCCGCGCTCATTCCGCCCGGCTGGCTCGCTCGGCGCCCTTCATGCCGTCGGCGGCGTTCCATTCATCGGTTACGTGCTGCTGCTCGTTGGTAGGTCTACTCATCGCGGTGGCGACCTTCGTCTGCTCGATGGGAAACGTTCCGATCGCGCGATATCTTGCCGATGCGGGAATTCCGCTCGGCGCGAACACGACCTTCATCTACGGCGATCTGCTGATTGTGCCGCTGATCGCGATCTATCGCAAGTCGTTTCCGCCGCGCATTGCTTGGACGTTCGTTGCTTTCTTCACGCTCGGACGCGATGCTGGCGGGTGCCATCATGGAGCGCCTGATCGGCAACGCCGGCGTCGCGTATGCGATAGCGCTTCCATGAGCGTGAACGATCGCTTCACGCTGATCGCAAATGTCGTCGCGATCGCGGCGGTTGTTGCGGTGGCCATTGCAGCGCGCGCGCGGCCAAAGGAAAGGCTTAGCGCGAATCCGTAGGTCCCCCGCATGATTATTCTGAAGAAATGGTTTGCTCCCATGATTCTTGCCGTCGCGCATGATCGCCGGCGCCACGCAGCCGGCGGCGCGTTCTTAGATAAGACGCGATTCGTGGTGCACTTGGGCATTGCATATTTTTGCTTCCACCATTGGGTCATGCAGCCGTATCACGACGGCGCCTTCGCACCGGGAGCGCCGCATCGCTTTGCGGCGATCACCAAGGGCGGCTTAGCGCTGCTCTTTGCGGTGCACGAAGTGCACGTCGCGCAGAAGATCGCAGCGAAGAGCAACGATCCGCTGCTCAAGAGACTCAACGGCGAAATGGTCGCGCTCAGCGGCTCGTTCTTGGCAATCGGCCAGCGCTTGAGTGCCGGCCACTTCAACCCGACCGACATGAGCGCGCTCGAGACGCCAAGCGATGTCACTGGGTACACGATGCCTCCGCGAACGGCGTCAATATCAAAGACGTTCCGGTAGCGATACCCGGCACGTAGTTGCGGTACCGCTCGCTCAGCGCTGGTCGTGCGCCGTGGCTTCCTGATCGGGAGCGACGGCGCGCCACGCGATGGTCGTGACGGCGCAACACGAGGCGACCGATATCGGCGTTGCGGTGTTGCGCGCCGGCGGCAACGCGGTAGACGCGGCGGTCGCCGTCGGCTATGCGCTGGCGGTCGTCGGATCCGTGCTGCGGCAATATCGGCGGCGGCGGTTTCATGCTCGTGCGCCGGCATGACGGTTACGAACGCTTCATCAACTTTCGGGAAACAGCGCCGCAGCGCGCGACGAGCGACCATGTTCCTCGATCGCAGCGGGCAACGTCCGGCGCTATGGCGTCGCGCAAAGGCTGGTTCGCGGTTGCGGTTCCGGGAACCGTTGCGGGCCTGGAAGCGGCGCGGCGCGAGTTCGGCACGATGAGCCGGCAGCGTCTCATGGCGCCGGCTATCGCGCTTAGCGCGCGACGGCTTCGTCCTTGAACCTGGCGACCTCGTACCGTTCAACGGAAGCGAAGGATATAGCGGCGCATCTTTGCCGACAGCCAACGTGCACGATTTTTTGCCCGACGGCGCGTGCCGACAGGCGACGCGCTCGTGCAACCGCAGTTGGCGCGGACGCTCGCAACGATCTCGCGCGGCGGCGAAGACGGCTTTCTATCGCGGTCGCGATCGCGAGCGCCGTCGTCGCGGCGAGCGATCGCAACGGCGGCATTCTCTCACTCGACGATTTCGCGCGCTATCGCGTTGAAGAAACGCGCGCCGCGTGCACTGCCGGTTCGGAACATACGATATCGCATCGGCGCCGCCGCCCAGTTCCGGCGGCGTCACGCTCTGCGAGATTCTGAACATTCTGCAACCGTATCCGCTGGAGACGTTGGGGCTGGCACGACGTTCGCGCGCTGCACGTCGTTACGGAAGCCGAGCGCCTGGCCTATGCCGATCGCAACGCCTATCTCGGCGATCCCGGATTTCGGCATGAACCCCATCGCACAACTTCTTGTCGCCGGCGTACGCGCAGCAACGACGCGCGCTGATTCGCCCGGATCGAGCGACGCCGTCGGCCGAGGTGCGCGCGGGTTTGAACGACGACACCGAAGGCCGCGAAACGACGCACTTACTCGATCGTCGATCGCTTGGGGAATGCCGTCTCGGTGACGTACACGATTAACGATTGGTTCGGCGCAGGCGTCGTTGCGGGCGACACGGGATTTTTGCTCAACGACGAAATGGACGACTTCACCGCGAAACCCGGCACGGCGAACATGTACGGCTTGGTGCAAGGTGCGCGCAACGCAATTGCACCGGGTAAGAGACCGCTCTCTTCCATGACGCCAACCATCGTTACGCGAGAACGGCCGCTTACGCATGGTCACCGGAAGCCCAGGCGGTTCGCGCATCATCACGATCGTGCTCGAGACGCTTGCTCAACGCGCTTGACGTACGGAATGAGCGCCCAAGCATGCGGTGAACGCGCCGCGGACGCACATGCAATGGCTGCCCGACGAACTACAATACGAACCGGCGCGCCTTTTCCAGAACACTGCGGCGGCGTTGCGCGCCATGGGCTACGCTCTGCACGAAATTCCGCAGTGGGGTGCGGCGCAGATCGTGGTGATCGATCCTCGCAGCGGCCTGCTCGAAGGAGGCAGCGACCGGCGTACGCCGGCCGGCTCGGCTGCCGGTTATTGAACGGAAAGAGCTTACGCCGCAGCGAACGACCGCGACGAATGATGCTCCGCCGTCTGCTCGCGCTTGCGCTCGTCCGGCTCGCGCTTCGCCGCATGTTCGCAGATGCAGAACGCCGTGCCGTCGCACGCCGCCGCCGACCCTTCGGCGCGCCCAATCGCAGGTACGGCTCTCGCGGCAGACGCATCAAACACATCGTCGTCATCGTTCAAGAGAACCGCTCGTTGGAGAGCTTCTTCGCCGGCTATCCCGGTGCCAATGCGCCGATGGTCGGTTACGGCATCGATACCAACGGCAAACGATATCACATTCCGCTCAAGAAAATCACGTTTGCGCGAATCCGCGAATCTGCAGCACTCGTGGTCGGCGGCAATTCGGAATGGAACCACGGCGCCATGGACGGCTTCTCGCGCTTCGGCAGAGCCGGGCGCACATCAAGCCTACGAGTACGTCGACGAGACGCGAGGTCGCGCCGTACTGGAACATGGCCAAACAATACGTCCTGGCCGACGAGATGTTCCCGACCGAGTTTGGCCCGAGCTTTACCGCGCACGTCACGTTGGTTGCCGGCACGGACAACCTCAGCCGCGTCGATGCGCTCGCCGATTTTCCCAGCGGCGCTGAAGCCGGCTGCGACTCGCAACCCGGAACGCAGAGCACGTTCGTCGATCAATACCGCATCATCCATTGGCGACTCGGACCGTATCCGTGTTACACGCAGTTCCGCACGCTTGCCGATGATGCTCGATGCGCGCAAATCTGCCGTGGCGCTACTATCAAAGCAGAATCTACCACGCCAGCATTTGGGCGCCGTTTGAAGCGATCGAACGGGTTCGGTTTGGACCGGATTACACCGCGGATATGCGCGCGCCGCCGATCACTGCGATCGCAAGATATCAAGGACGGCAAGTTGGCAGCGATGACGTGGATTACGCCGACGAAGGAAGATTCCGACCACCCGGGCAGCGGCACCGATCGAGGGCCGTCATGGGTCGGATCGATTGTGAACGCCATTGGGCAGAGCAAGTTTTGGGATAGCAGCGCGATCGTCGTGGTGTGGGACGATTGGGGCGGACAGTACGATAACATGCCCCCGCCGCAGCTCGATTTCCGTGGCCTGGGCATTCGCGTTCCCTGCCTGATCGTTTCGCCGTACGCCAAAGAGAACCACGTGTCGCATACGATCTACGAATGGGGCAGTATCCTGAAGTTCGCCGAACAGGTCTACGGCATGCCCGCACTGGGCACCGCCGAAGACGGCTACACGGACGGGCGGGCCAACAGCCTGATCGACAGCTTCAACTTCAATCAGTCGCCACGACCGTTCAAGATCATCCCGACGAAGTACAAGATCGGCGACTTTTGAAAACGAATCGGCATCGGCTCTCGCGCAGGACGTCGACGACGAATAGATGCGAATTAGGAGTTCAAGGATGAAACGCGTTGGAGCCATTGCGTGCATGCTGGCGATCGTCGCCATGCCGGTATCGGCACTAGCCGATAGCGGCGTTGCATACGATTCGGTCAATCGGATCGTGTTGAACGCGGATCCGGCAACGCTGCAGCCGGGATCGTTCGATCAAGATTATGCAACCGCATCGGCGGGACAAGCGAAGCCGGCCGGCGGCGGTCTCTTCGGTAAGTTCCGGCAAGCCATTGCGATGGGAGAAAATGCCGGCGCGATGTTGACGCAACGGCATGGCCCAACGGCACTACATCGCGGGATCGAAATCGCGTACCGATATGACGGCGTTAGGCATAGCGTTCATCACCGACTGTGCGGCACGAACGATCACCGTCTTGAATCTGAACGACAAAACGTATCGCGTGGAATCGATGGATCATCCGAGCGCCGCAACCAGTAAGTCAACCGGAATAGGCGCGCCGGTTAAAGACGACGGAACGAGGGTCGCCATGGCGGTGCAGAATCGCTCTCTTGGCTCTGCGGTTCTGGGAGGCCAGACCACCACCGGATATCGCTCGACGATGAGCTTTACCGAGAGCAAACCGGGCGCCCAGCCGCAAACCCAGCACATGGACATGATCGCGTATTACAGCGGCATGCGCCGGCCCATGCCGAACTGCTCTCGTTTTGCCGGCGGCGGTATGTCGGGGGGACAAGAAGCGGCGATGATGGGTGAGGCGATGCACGTGATGCAGTCGCTGGCCGCAGCCGGCCTCGACAAGCGTTTCAGCCTCTCACAGAGCGGACCGCGGTTACCGGCCGGCAACTTCCCGATGTACGAAGCGATTTTCTTCGGCGACAAGGGGACCGTGTTCGTCAACGAGATCGGCAATGTGCGTCCGATCGAGGCAAACGATCCCGGTCTTCAGCGTTCCGGCGGACTTTACGAAACAGTAGTTTCGTTTAGCGGCGCCCTGCGAGCATAACGCGTGCCGCGTTCCAGCCGGCCGCGCCCATAACGCCCCCGCCGGGATGCGCGGCCGCGCCGCAGAGGTAGAGCCCGTCGACGGGCGTGCGATAATCCGCGAAACCCGGCACGGGACGGAACGCAAAAAGTTGATGCAGCGGCATCGCACCTTGGAATATGCTTGCCGCCGGTCAGGTTGAACTTCGCTTCGAGATCGACCGGCGTGAGTATCTGCCGGTCGATTACCGATGCGGTAAAGCCGGGCGCGTAACGCTCCATGACCGCGAAACACCGATCGGCGTACTCGTTCCGTAAGGCGTCCGTCCACGGACGCTTCGCGAGTTCGTACGGCGCATACTGCGTAAACATCGACATCAGATGTTTGCCGGGCGGGGCAAGAGTGTGATCGAGCGACGACGGCATGGTGCACTCGACGACGGGCTCGCGCGACATCTCGCCATACTTCGCATCATCGTAGGCGCGCTCGATAAAGTCTTGATCCGGGCAAAGATGCACGGTGCCGAAATGTTGGGGTCCCGGCTCGTGGCCCGGTAAGGCGGTGAAGCTCGGCAGACGTTCCAGCGCGACATTGATCTTGCACGAGGCGCTTGCATAGGAAATGCGCGCCACGGCATCGCGAAAAGCCTGCGGCAGTTCGTGCCGGTTCCAGCAACTGCTCGAAGGTGACGTGGCAGTCCACGCCGCTGGCGACGCGTTTGGCGGCGTACTCATCGCCGTTGGCCAGCGACACTCCGGTCACGCGGCCGTTGCGGGTACGAATGCGCTCGACCGGCGCTTCCGTCTTGATTTCGACGCCGAAATCGCGCGCGGCATTTGCCAGCGCCTGCGTCAGACCGCCCATGCCACCGCGGACATAACTCCAGACGCCGCGTTTGCCGTTGGTCTCACCCATCACGTGATGGAAGAGCACGTAGGCGGTGCCCGGCATCGATGGCGCCATGAATGCGCCGATGATCGCGTCGGTTGCCAGCGTCGCCTTGAGTTCTTCGGATTCGAACCATCGGTCCAGAATTGGACGCGCCGCACCGGTCAGTACTTCGACCGCTTCCCCCATGCCGGCGCCCAATCGTTGCAGGGCGCGGCCCATCTTACCGGCTTCCAGCAGTTGCGATAGATTCGGCCGCAACAGATTTGGCGGAATCTGGACGAGCGTCGGTTCGACGACCGAGGCGACCCGCTGCAACATCGCTTCGTAGTGCGGGTAACGGCCGGCGTCGTGCGCGCTGAACTTTGCAATCTCCTCGAGATCGCGTTCGCCGCCGCTGCCGAACATGAGATAGCGGCCGTCCAAGAACGGCGAGAACGATGCCGGATTGCGTTCGATGGCTTCGAAACCGTAGTCGTCCAAGCGTAGATCGCGTACGATCTCCGGACGGAAGAGACTATTAACGTACGCCGCGGTAGAGACTTTGAAACCGGGAAACACCTCTTCGGTAACGCAGGCCCCTCCAACCACGTCACGCCGTTCGAGAACGAGCACCCGCCACTTCGCGCGCGCGAGATAGCACGCGGTCACCAAGCCGTTGTGTCCGGCGCCGATGACGATCGCGTCGTACGTCGTGCTCATGCTTCGGCTCGCTCCATGCACTCGCAGATAGTACCGGTCGAACGCCGCCAAGCAATCCTTCGGCGTTCGAGTACGGACCGGGCGAATAGGCACGCGAACGCATACCCGCCTGCGTCAACTCGTTGACATGCCAATCTTGGCGATTGGTGAGATCCCAAAACTCGACGACGTCGCACGGCATGGAAGCCGGCGCGCGCCATCTCTTGCGGCGCGAACAGCCACGCGCAGATTACTTCGGTGCGGTCGACGGCGAGCGGATTGCAGTAGTGCACCATGACGTAATCGGGATGCAACTTAAGAGCATCGACGGAAAGATCGTGTAGTAGTAGACGCGATCGAGTTCCTCGCCGCCTACGTTGCCTAGCGGCGCGCGCACGCTGCGGCCGGTCATGGTCAGACTGGTTCCCGGACGCGCAACTCCGAGTAGCCGCCGAGAAACGGTCCTTCGGAAAGATCGTTCCGTCCGCTATCCGACGGCGACAACCTTTCCAAATGCGGATGAACGAGCGGACAGTGGTAGCACTCCGAGTAGTTGAGAAAGACGAGCTTCCAATTGCACGCGACTTCGTAGCGAATTGCCGCGGCGGTTTGCAGCGATCCGATCTGCCATCGTTCGAAACGCCCGATCAGCGGCGAGAACGCGCGCTGGAAATCGCCGGCGTGCGCTGCGGACGAGAGATTGAGGAAGATGAAGCCTGTCCCACAACGCAACCGCCGCTTCGTGCAGTGGATAGCTGCGCGGTCGAAGCCCGGCACGTCCGACATGTTGCGCGCGACCGTCAGTGTGCCGTCGAGCGCCGTACGTCCAGGCATGATACGGGCATTGGATCGAGCCGGCGAAATGGCCCGACGCCGCCTCGCACAGACGCGTGCCGCGATGGCGGCAGACGTTGAAGAAGGCATGGATGCGCCCGTCATCGTCGCGCGTGACGATAAGGCTTTCGCCCGTCGCGTTCGACCAGGAAGAAATCGCCGGCGCGCGCGAGCGTTTCTTCTCGTCCGACGCAGAGCCACTGCCGGGCGAAAATCTCACGCCGCTCGCGTTCGAATATCTCCGGCGCCACGTACCACGAGGCCGCCAACGTCGTTGCGCCGGCGCCGACGCTCGGTTTGACGAACGCCGGCGTCGCGCGGTTACTGATAGTCTGGTGCGAAGTAATCCGCGTTATCGCCTTGATGCATGAAGAACTTCGGCGGAAGCGGGGCTTTGATCGGCACAAACTTCCTCGGCGTTTGATTGAAATCGAAGCAGTCCGCAGCGGGCGAGGTTGCGCGCCGATCCGCCGGCGCCATCTGCGGCAATCCCCAGAGTTCCTCGGCAAACTTCAAAACGCTCGCCGTTTCGTATTGCACGTGCGAAACGTACCCGCTCTTAGCATACGGCGACAGCATCGAGCAGCGGCACGCGAAAGCCCACGCCGTCGCGATCGTATGGCGGCGGCGGCGGGACCGGATCGTAGAGACCGCCCCAATCGTCCCATTGGATGAAGATGGCGGTGGAGTTCCAGAACTTGCTCTCGCCGATGGTGTTGACCAGCGCGGAAACCCACGAAGGTCCATAGCCGCCAGGGCAGTTCACGTGATCGGAATCGTCGCAAACCGGCGTTATCCAGGTGAAATTCGCGAGTTTACCCGCGCGCACGTCGGTGATGAACCGCCAATTGGGCGAGAGAACGTCTTTCTTCCAATCCGGACCTTCATAGATCTGCTTGACAGCCTGGTAGCTGGACCAGACGCCGCCGTCGCCGCTCGACTCGCTGCCGTATTTCGCCGCGTAAAACCGCCACGTGCAGTTTGGCGTTGTCCAGCTCGTCGCCTAACGTCGTGTAGTGTAGCAGGGCGGTTGCGTTTTCTTTTCGATCGTGCGATACGGCGAGATGATGGCTTCCGTGTCGTAGCTGCCGCCGCTGCAGCCCCACGCGCCCGATGGAAGATCCACGCTCCACGCCGCTTGCGCGGCGATGATGTATTGGTGGGCTACGAAACTTTCGTCCAGTTGAGATTGAAACATATGATCGGCAAGCACGCCTTCGTGCGCCATATCGAAATACGGCTTGGAATCGGAGTGAGGAACGTAGACGTACTCCGGATAGTTGCCAGGACCGTCGTAGTGCGATTCTTTATCGAATCCGTCCATGCGGCATTGCGTGGCCGGCAATTTGCCGGTGCCATTACACGCGGCAATCATCGCTTCGAACGAGTGGTCGATAACGTACTGGTCCGAGAGAGGAACCGGCTGCAATGTGACCGTGCTGATCCGTCGGATATTTTGCCTTTGGTTACGGTCAACGCACCGGGATAACCGTTGAAGAGATCGTTGAAGCTGCGATTCTCTTGCACGATGTACACGATATGCTTGATTTTGCCGGCGCCGGTGCCGTTCAACTCTCGGACGGGTGCGCCGCTTTGCATATACGGCAGAGCGGATGACGAGGAACAACCCGACAGCGCATAACAAGCAAACGCCGCCACGGTAGGAACCGCAGCCCCAAAGTGCTTCATACGGCATACTATGCCGTGCGTGATATGGGTCCTGCGCCGCGAGTGTCGATTACGCGTTGTCCGGCGGTTCCTTCGAGAGTCTTTGGTGGAGAAAGAAGCGCTGAGAATACTTGGCACCGCCGATCTTCTTGAAACTACGCGGGGACATGTTGAAGTCGAACGCGTTGCCGATGCTGGTGGAGTGCTCGTCGCTGCGTCCCAGCGTGCCCAGACCCCAGTTGTCTTCGATGAAGTGCAGGACGCTGCCGAACTCATAAACGGTATGCTCGACGTGCGGCTTGACGTATGGGGACACGATCAGCATCGGAACGCGAAAGCCGGGACCGCCTTGCCAGTTTTGCGGCATTCGCGGCGGCACGTGATCGTACAGTCCGCCCCAATCGTCCCACAGAACGACGATCGCAGTTGAATCCCAGTACGGGCTTTCACCGACGGCGTTGACGATGGAGGCAACCCATGACGGTCCGGTGTCGCTTCCGGTGCCGGGATGATCGGAGTTCGGACCGTTGGGCGTAATCCACGACACGTCCGGCAGTCGCTTTTTCGCGATATCGGTGAAGATATCGTTGGGACTGCGGGTGACGTTCGTGGTCCATTCGTTGCCGTAACGCACCGCCTTGATCGCATCGAACGCGCTCCAGATTCCCGAACCCTCACACGGCGGGCAATCGGTGTACGGATTTACCTTGACCGCATAGAATTTCCACGATACCGACTTCGCATCGAGCAGATCGCGCATCGTCGTGTAGGTCAAGCATGGAAACGGACCACCGTACTCCTTCACTTTACCACCGCGCAGAATGACGGCGGTGACCTCGCTCTTCGGGTTGCCGTCGCAGCCCCATGGAAAATAGGACGGGTTGTCGATCAACGCCTCATCGTTATTGAGACCGGTGCCGCCGGCGATGAGATCTTGATGCGCGGTGAAACTGCCACTGCCTTGATCTTGAAACGTATGATCGGCAAGCACGTATTGCTTTGCCATATTCCAGTACGGCTGGATATTCGCGGGATTGACGTACTGATACGGATAGGTGCATGCGGGGCCGCCGCCGCCGCTGGCACCGAGTTTCTCCAGACCAAAACCGTCCATTTTGCCGCGATCCGATTCCACGACGTAGCCGCTGTGCAAATGATTGAGATCCTGACCCTGCTGCGCGCTGAATCCGCTGCCGAAGCCTTGACCGAGCAAATTCACTTCGGTGAGCGGAATCGTCGTCGCCTGGGGAACTGGAATCGGGCAATCGTAGGATGAAGGTATCGCTTCCGATTTGCCGACCTTTGTGCCGTCGGCGCCCGGGAACGTCGCAAAGAAGTTATCGAAGCTGCGATTCTCTTGAATGACGATGATCACGTGTTGAATTTTCTGCTGCGACGTCGAAGCGGTATGCAGATCGTCGCTCGCACCCCTGGGTACGGTGGAGACGGCCGGCGAGGAGCAAGCGACGACGGTTGCGGCGATGGCCGTCGCAAGAAAAGAACGGTGCAATGCGCGCAGAGCCATGACCGCCGATTTTACCGCGCGGCTTGAGGAAACCCGCTGACGATGATTTAGCTCAATGTTTTCTGCGCTCGGCGGCGACCTGCAGCATAGATGGCAGCGCCTATGAGCAGAATCACCGCGGTCGAACCGGCGATCTTTACGACCGCAAGCGTCTTGTTTGGATCGTCCGCCCCGGGAATGCCCGCAAACGCGATGGCAACGCAGGTCGTGAACAAGCCGACGACGGCTGCGGCGGCGACGACGGCGTTACCGCCCAACTTGAGCGCTGCTGCGAAGAGAACAAGAAACGGCACCATCGTAACGATGACCGTCGAACTCACCATGACGTCGTACGCGCCCTTGACGTTCGTGCCGCTTTGCCCAAGCACGATAAAGAGCGCGGTCAGCACGGCTTGCGTTACCAGCGCCACGGTGGGCGAACCCCAGCGCGGATGGATGCGCGCAAAAGCGGGCGGCAGATAGCGATCGATGCCGGCAACGAACGGAATGCGCGCGACCGCGCCCATCCAGGCGCCGGTGCCGCCGATACAACTCACGGCGACGAGCAATGCGGCGACGGCCGTCAATCCGCCCCATCCCAAACGCGCGTCGGCGTGGGCGATTGCTTGCATGAGGCCGGCCGATGCATCGACGTTGCGCGCGGTAACGAGAACCGCAAGCGTACCGAGCAGATAGATCGCCGCAATTGCGGGAGCAGCGATTGCCAAACCGAGGGGAATCGTGCGGGGCGGATTGGCGATCTCGCCGTTCATAAACGCGATGGACTCCGGACCGGTCCAAGCAAACGCAATGACCGACCAAAACATCAAGTCTTTCAACTGTAATCCCGGACGCAGGCCGTGTACGGCGATGGGCGTCGCAGAACCGAAACGCCAGACCGCGAAAGCGGCGACGACGATCAGGATGACCGACGCACTCCAGCGCGCGACGCCGCCCGCGTTGTTCAACCATTTGCCGACGCGCAACCCATACAGGTTCACGACCGTTGCCAGCGATAAACCGGCAAACGAAAAGGCGATGAAATAGCGCGGCCCTGCATGGAGTGCGCCCGCGCGGGACCCCGCCATAAAAAGCGCGTTGCCGGCGGCAAAGTAGAGTAGCGCCGGGAAATACGGAAGATTGCTCGCCCAATACGTCCAACCGGTGATGAAACCGGCGAATGGGCCAAACGCGCGTTGACTCCAAACGTACAGTCCCCCTTCCTCGGGATAGCGTCGAGAGAGGGAAACGACGACAACGGCGAGCGGTACGAACATCGCCGCGCCGCCGATGAGCCAAACCGAGAGCGAACTGGGGCCGGCGGCCGCTGCCGCGGCAACCCATTGCAGATTCGCGCTCGCAACGATAAAGAAAAGGACCGCATCGAGCGGTCCCATCGCGCGGCGAAGCTGCATCACCTCGCGTTCAACGTTCTGATGAGTGTCGCCCACCGGCATGCGTCACACCGGTGGGCGATCGACGTAGCAGTTTACGTTAGTAGGGCCGTCCCCAACGACCGGGGCGCCAAACCCAGCCGCGATAGCCGCGATACCAGTGACCCGGACGCCATACCGCACCGGCCCATGGACGGTGAGCGTAGTATCCGCGGTACCAAACATAGCGGTAACCGTTCCATCGCCAATAGCCGCCGACCCAATAGTAGCCGGGGCCGGGCGCAACGGGCACCGTCTCGACGATCGGGGCGGGCGGTCCAACGCGGATGTAGACGCCACCGTAGACCTGTGCGGCCGCAGGAGCGACGGCTGCAATGAGGGATCCTGCGCCGATCGCGCAGGCAAGCAACACGTTGCGTAGTTTCATCATGCTGTATCTGTACCACGGAAGAACGCTTCTCGAATAATGCAAACGATTAAAGAGTTATTCGAAAACGATGAGAGCGCAAGTGCGAAGCCAGCGTTCGGCGCGCGCCCAAAGCGCAGCCGCTTCGTCGGCGTAGCGTTCTCGTTCGGTTTGCAGCCGCTGCTGCGTCCCCGCCATCGAGACCGGCAGTATGGTGAGCAACACGTCGCGGTCGTGCACTTCGCCGAGCGCGTCTTGCAGTTGCGCGAGTTGCCGAGCGCCGTCGTGCAGCGACGGATCGACCTCTTCGAAACGCTCGAGTGCGTAACGCAAACGCTTGGCGGCGATTCGAAACTGATGCAAGCTCGTCATGTCGCGGCGCTCCAATCCGCTCGACAGCGCGCGCGTTTCCCGCCACCGCGTACGAACGATGCGCCGTGCAACGTCATCTTCGGTCTTCGCTCCGCGAAGATCCACGTGCTGCGGCTTCACGTCATCGCTTCCCAAAATGCATGCGGCGCAGACGGCGGTGCGCGCAGCGCAGCGCGTCGTCTTGCCGTTCGCGCAGCGACGCGAGCAGCGCTTCGGCCGCAGGCCGTTCGCCGGATTCGATGCTGCGCTCGAGCAGCGCGAGGAGCACCGTCGCATTGCGCGCCGAATCGGTGATTTCGGCGGCACACTTCACCCGCTTGAGGAGGTCTCGCGCCGGTGCCTTACATGCGACGTCTTCGAGCAGCGAGCGAAAACGCCGCCCCTTGGTGCGCACGGCATGCAACCGTTTATCGCTCGGCTTCTTGACGAAACGGCGGCGCGCCCGTTCGAGTGCGCGGCGCTCTTTGGCGACGCGTTTTCGAATCCACTTCATCGGCGCCGGCCATGCATGCGTGGACCGTTCGACGGGAGTATTTCGGCGAACCTCCGGCGAAGAGAACGACCCGACGTGCAGAAACGCTCGATCGGTCTTATCGTTCTGATTGTCATCGTCGCGGGAGCCGCGTGGTATTACCGCTCCCATCGCACCGTCGCCAACGGCGAAACGCTCCCGGTCTACTACACCAAACTCGACGGCACGTCGCTCGGCGTGATGCGCGTTTCATTGCGTCCTCGCCAAGCCGGCGAGACATACGAGGAGCACCGCCATAACGTCGCGCTGTACGCCGCGGTTGAAGCGCTGGCCGGGCCGCCGAGCGATGTTCCCGCAATCCACTTTCCGCTGAGCGCGCACGTGAACGCAGTGACGCTCGACGGCGCGACGGTAACGGTGGACCTGTCGCAAGGGGTCGCGCAGCAAGCCGGCGGTGCGTTCGCTGAAAATGGGGAGTTTAAAGCGCTCGTCTACACGATGACGGCGATTCCGGGCATAGACGCCGTGCAGATCCTCGTACAAGGAAGCCGATTGCCAACACTGCCCGGAGGACATCTCGAACTCGATGAGCCACTGCACCGTGCGGACTGGTAGCATCGCCGCCGCGTGCGCCTTTGCCGCCTTCGTTGCGACCGCGGCGCCGGCGCGGGCGGACGTAACGTTGTCGGCCGCCTACCAAGGACGCGTTCTGCACTTCACGCACGTGGAGAATCGCAGCGGCGCGACCGCGATCGGCGCAGAGGATCCCGGATTGCAGCCGCTGCTCGCTGCGACCGGCGCGTTTCTGACGTGGAAGCCGGGCGAACGCTACGTCCTGATAACGACGTCGGCGCCGACGGTCGTCAGCTTCTCGGTCGGAGACCGCCGCTACGACGTCGGGCCGATCGCGCTGCAAGCCGGTATCGCGCCCTACTTGCGCGCGGATGAAGCGTACCTGCCGTTGCGCGAAGTATTAGCAGCGCTCGATCTGGCGCTGCGCCCAGCCGCCGATGGTAACGTGCTGCAACCAGAATTAGCGGCAATTGACGTGCATCAGGACGGCGTGCGGACGACGGTGTTGGCGCACGGCGGCGCGCTGTTCCACGCGCGCGTCGTCAGCGAAAGCGCAACCGCAGTTACGTATGCGTTCGATGGTGTCGGAACGACGCTGGCGGGCACGCGACAAGCCGGCACGGGCGGCATCGAAAGCATCATGCTGGCGAACGGTGGGACGGTGCGCGACCCCATTGCCGTGCTTACCGTGAAACTGGCACCCGGGGCCATTCCGGAGCCGCCGCAAAACGTGGACGGACATGACGTGTTGCTGACGTTCGACGGGGCAGCGGCGCACGCGGCGACCGTCACCCGAAGAGTCGCCCCTGCCGCCGGGCAATGCCACGCAACCGGCGAGCGTCAGCGGTGTGACCATCGAGCCCAGCGCGGACGGCGCGACCGTCACCATTGCAGTCGACGGTAATGCAACCTATGAGTGGCATCGCTTGCGCGATCCCGACGATCGTTTCTGGGTCGATATTCGCGGCGCGCAACTGCAAGGGGCGCCGGTCGACGAACAAGGCGAAGATCCTATTGTCTCGCTGCGCGTCCGGCAGGACGATCCGCAAACGGTGCGCGTCGCCCTGTCGTTGAGCGGCCCGAACGGCGTTTCGGTCGCACCGTCGCCGAGCGGCTTGACGATTACCGTCGGTAGCGAAGCGGTTGCCGATGCGCCGCGCTCCGGGGGCGGCACGCTGGGAGGCGCGAACGCCGGGATTACATCGCCGCCGCCTGATTTCGGTTCGCAGGGACCGGCGTGGAAGTTCTCGCCGCATAGCGGTTATGTCCCAACGAATCCGCGGCTCATCGTCATCGACCCGGGGCACGGCGGCAGCGACCGCGGTTCCGTGCACGGCGGCGTTGCGGAGGCCGCGATCGCGCTGGATATGGCCAAGCGTTTGCGCGCGATCTTGGTGGAACGCGGCTGGCAAGTCAAGATGACGCACGATACCGACGTGGACGTCTATCAGCCCAACGACAGCGCGCACGACGAGCTGCAGGCGCGCGTGGACGTCGCGAACAATGCCGGCGCGCGCATGTTTGTCAGCGTGCACGCCAACGCGTACATCAACTCAGGACCGTACGGCACGACGTTCTACGTTTCCAAACCGGAGGACGTGCCGCTGGCGCACGAGCATCGAAACGCGTATGGCAGGACGACGGCACGAAAGACGACGGCATCGTCAAGAGCCCACATGTACGTGACGTACCACACGCGCATGCCGGCGGTGCTCATCGAAACGGCGTTTCTCTCCAATCCGAACGATTACGCGTTGCTGACCTCGCCGGCCTGGCGGCAAAAAGTCGCCGAAGAGATGGCCGACGGCATCGCACAGTACGCTCAAGAGCATCCGGTCGCCAATCAATCCGCTCAAGCCGATCGGTGATCGGCCTCTTCGATTCCGGTCTGGGCGGATTGACCGTGCTGGCGCGCGTCCGCGAACGCATGCCGTCGGTAGACGTGCTCTTTTTTGCAGATCAAGCGCACGTGCCGTACGGCGATCGCCCGCACGCGGAACTGCTGGCGCTGCTGCGCGATAATCTCGCCCGTTTGAGAGCGCGACGGTGTCGATGCGATCGTCATGGCGTGCAATACGTCGTGCGCCATCGCGGAACGCTACGGCTGGCCGCACGACCCGCGTTCCGATCGTCGATCTCATCGAATCGGCCGCGATCGCGGTTGGCAACGAACGTTTTTCACGCATCGGCGTGGTCGCAACCGCTGCGACGGTCGGCGCGGGATCGTACGGGCGTACGATTCGCGCGCGCGTTCCCGGCGTCGACGTCGTGGAAGTCGCGGCCCCGGCGTTGGTGCCGCTGGTGGAATCAGGACGGATCGAAGGCGCCCGCCGCACGCGACGCGGTTGCCGAAGTCTGCTCGCATCTGCCGCTCGATCTCGATGCCGTGGTCTTCGGCTGCACGCATTATCCGCTGCTCGAGCGGCACTTTCGCGCGGTGCTCGGCGGGAACGTCGCGCTGGTCGATCCGGCAGTCGTGCAAGCCCAGCGCGCGGCCGAACTCCTAGGCGCGCGTGCGCAGCGGCGCCGGCCATACGCGCTACGTTACGTCCGGCGATGCGGCGTCGTTTCTCGCGAGCGTCGAACGGATGCAGTTGGTTTTGAGCGGCTCGGCATAGGAACGGCGCTTCGTCAGAAGCGTCACCGGAGCGAAAGCAGTCCGACGTGAAAAACGGAGAAGAAGAAGACGGTGGTGACGACGGCCAGCGCCGCGCCGGCGACCACCTGCGCGACGGTGTGCGCTTTGAGATAGACGCGCGCCCAACACACCATCGGAATCAGCACGAAGAACGGCATCGGCTGCCGCCCGTAGAGCAGCGTGAGCGCCGCGAGCGGCGCGGTAATGCCGCACGCGTGCGTGCTGATCTTCCAATAGCGCGTGATGAACTGCACGATCAGCGTCGAGACGAGATAGCCGAGCATCGCGGCGATCATCAAGCGCGGCGCGTGCAAGCAGCCAAAGCGCCGCGACGCCCAGCATATCGAAGATCACGAACGCGGTGAAAACCATCTCGCGTTCGACGCGCACCGACATGTCGAGATCGGAGATGTGGTCGTTGGCGTAGAGCGCAAAGACGTAGAGCATCGGGCCGATCGACGTGAAGAACGTCGAAGCGAAGAGCAGTCGCCAGAAATTGAGCGTGTCCTTGGCGCCGACGTGGGCCAGGATTACGAACAAGGCCAGCGCGGTGAGAAACGGATTGAAGATGGTCGAAAGAATGCGCGCGAGGTCGCGCCAGACCCGGCGTTTTTTGAGCGGGACCAGCACGGTAACCCGTTCGGCCAACCGCTCGGCTTTGGGCACGGAAGCCTCTTCGCGTGCAGGCGCGCTGAGGCCCGCGGTCTAAAAAGGCCGCCGTTCATCTTCTAAGAAAGAGCCGTATCTCTTGAATTCCGTGATTCTGCTGGCTGCCACGGCCGCCAAATCGGTTCCGACCGCTCTGGCCTCGCTCGCCCCAAAAGGTGCCGTGCCGCCCAACGTTCCCATCGCGCCGCCGGCCATGCCGGTGGTGCAGCAGAAAACGTTCGTCGCGTCGCACGCCGGTTGGCTCACCCACGGGATTGCGGGAATCTTTGTCCTGTCGGCGATCCTTTGATCGCGTTACTGGCGGTTCAGACGACGAAGCAAGAAGGTCTCAGCGGCACGATCGGCGGTCGCGTCGAGAGCGCCTATCGCGGACGGCTCGGCGCCGAAGAACAGCTCAAACGCCTGACCGGCGTCGTCGCGGTGTGCTTCGTCATCGCAGGGTTCATTCTCTCGATCACGGGCATCTAAGGCGTAACGACCGCGCGTGCCGCTGCTGGACGTCGCCAACCTCCGGACCACATTTCGTACTGAAGACGGTCCCGTAACGGCGGTTAACGGCCTTTCGTTTTCCCTAGCCGCCGGCGAAACGCTCGGCATCGTCGGCGAATCCGGCTCCGGCAAATCGGTAACCGCGCTCTCGATCATGCGGCTGCTGCCGCGAAGCGCGACGATCACGGCCGACCGCATCGCCTTTCACGACGAAAGCTTGCCGGCAAAGAGCGAAGCGGAGATGCGCAAGATTCGCGGACACCGGATTGCGATGATCTTCCAGGATCCCGATGACGTCGCTCAATCCGGTGCTCACCATTGGCGAGCAAATCGCCGAAGCCGTGAGGTTGCATCTCGGCGTCAGCAAGAGGGAGTCGCGCGACCGCGCCACCGAAATGCTGCAGAAAGTACGCATTCCGCCGCCGGAAAAACGGCTTAACGACTATCCGCACCAGTTCTCCGGCGGCATGCGGCAACGCGTGATGATTGCGATGGCGCTCTCGTGCAATCCCGAACTGCTGATTGCCGACGAACCGACGACCGCGCTCGACGTAACGATTCAGGCGCAGGTGCTCGAACTGATGGGACGAGCTGCAGCGCGAGACCGGCGCGGCGATCGTCCTCATCACCCACGATCTCGGCGTGGTCGCGGAGTTCTGCAAGAACGTGCTCGTGATGTACGGCGGCAATATGGTGGAGTACGGAACGGCCGAACAGATCTTCGCCGAGCCGCGCATGCCGTACACGCAAGGACTGCTCGCGTCGCTGCCGCGGCTCGATCGGAGCGAGCGCACGCGCTTGGAACCGATCGCCGGGCAACCGCCGAACCTTCTGAATCTCGCCGGCGGGTTGCGCGTTTGCGCCGCGTTGCGCGTACAGAATGCCGATCTGCGAGGAACCGGTTCCCCTCTACGATTTCGGCGCGGGTCATGTGGCGCGGTGTTATCTTTACGACGAGCGGGCGAAGGAACAACGGCCCGAACGCATGCAACTGCTGCCGACCGTGCCCCCAGCGCGCGCGTGAACGGCAACGCGCTCGTCGAGGTCAAAGACCTCTACAAGTACTTTCCGATTCACGCCGGCTTGATGTCGCGCCACGTCGCCGACGTGCGTGCGGTAGATGGCGTCGAGCCTGAGCATCCGTCACGGCGAAACGCTCGGCCTGGTGGGAGAGTCCGGATCGGGCAAGACGACCGTCGGGCGTTTGCTGCTGCGATTACTCGTGCCCACCAAAGGCGAGATTCACTTCGAAGACCGCAACATTCTGGCGATGAACCGCAACGAAGTCCGGCGCCTGCGCCGCTCGATGCAGATCATCTTTCAGGATCCGTTCGCATCGCTCAATCCGCGCATGTCGGTCGGCGAGATCATCGGCCGAGCCGCTGCGCATTCACGGCATCGCGAAGGGCAAAGCCGTCGACGACCGCGTTCGCGAACTGCTCGCACTGGTCGGATTACGGCCCTACCACGCCAATCGCTATCCGCACGAGTTCTCGGGCGGCCAGCGCCAGCGCGTCGGCATCGCCCGCGCCCTGGCGGTCGAACCCCGTTTCATCGTCTGCGACGAGCCGGTCTCGGCGCTCGACGTTTCGATTCAAGCACAGGTCATCAACCTGCTGGAAGATCTGCAGCAGAAGTTCAAACTGACGTACCTTTTCATCGCCCACGATCTCTCCGTCGTACGGCACATCTCGACGCGAGTTGCCGTGATGTACGTCGGCAAGATCGTCGAGCTGGCCGATCGCGACCAACTCTACGAGCACCCGCTGCATCCGTATACTCAGGCGCTGCTCTCGGCCATTCCGATTCCCGATCCGGTGCTCGAGAAGCGCCGCAAACGCGTCGTGTTGACGGGCGATATTCCGTCCCCGGTGAATCCGCCGTCGGGCTGCCGGTTTCACACGCGCTGCCCGGTCGCGTTCGCGCGCTGTTCGGTCGAAGAACCACCGTTAAAAGAATACGAACCGGGGCATTTCGCTGCATGTCATTGGGTGGAAGAGCACGGCGGCAGAGCGCCCGAACTCGCCACGCCAATCGCCGCGCACTTCGTAGCATAAAGCTTGCAAAAAGAAGCGGGCGATCGCGTTTGCGATCGCCCGTCGTTCTTATGCTCTTGCGCGCTAGGCTTTTTTCTTGCGTCCGCCTTTGCGCTTACGTCCGCCCTTGCGTGCGGCGCCTTTGCGGGCACCACCCTTGCGGCTCGAGGACTTGCGGGTGCCTTTCTTGCGACCGGTGGTCTTTTTGCGTCCGGTGCTCTTCTTGCGACCGGCGGTCTTTTTGCGTCCGGTGCTCTTCTTGCGTCCGGTGCTCTTTTTGCGACCGGCGGTCTTTTTGCGTCCGTTGCTCTTCTTGCGACCGTGTGGTTTTTTTGCGACCGTTACTCGATTTCTTGCGGCCATCCTTTTCTTCGACCGTTCGTCGACTTTTTGCGACCGCCGGCGGCTTTACGACCACCTTTTTGCGACCAGTACTCTTCTTGCGGCCGTTCGTACCGGCGCTTTTGCTGGATTTACGGCGACCGTTGGTCGATTTTTTCCGACGGCCTTTACGGCGCGGCATTTCTTCCATTCCCTCGCCGCCGTTCATCATGGAATCTGAGTCCATTCATTCCTCCTCGTCCCCGGGGACGATTAGCATTATGCGGACAGCGCCCAATGGCGCGTTTGCACGCATCATAGAGGATTTTACCGATTCATGCAAATTCTGCTACCGAAATTAGCGCGCGCGCGTACGCGTGTATACGCATTCACGTGAAGCGAATTTGCCGGGGGATTGACCCCGGCGGTATACTTAGCCCCGTGAAAAAGCCCCTCATCATCGTCGAATCACCGACGAAAGCGAGGACGATTAAAAAGTTTCTTCCGGCGCGTTTTGCCGTTAAGGCATCGGTCGGGCACGTGCGCGATCTGCCGAAAAGCACGTTGGGCGTGGACGTCGAACACGATTTTACGCCGCGCTACCTTACCATTAAAGGTAAGGGCGACATCATCAAAGAGCTGCGCGGAGCGGTGAAGACCGCCAGCGATGTCTATCTCGCGACCGACCCGGATCGCGAAGGTGAGGCCATCGCGTGGCATTTGGCGGAGTTGCTCAAATTCCCCGATCCCAAGCGCATCGAACTGCACGAGATCACGCGGGATGCGGCGCTGGCCGCGCTCAAACATCCGCACCAGATCGACATCAACCGCGTGAACGCACAGCAGGCGCGGCGCATTCTGGACCGTTTGGTCGGCTATAAGATATCGCCGCTGCTGTGGGCGAAGGTGCGCGGCGGGCTCTCTGCCGGACGCGTGCAATCGGTCGCGGTCAAACTCATTGTGGATCGCGAGCGCGAGATCGCGGCCTTCATTCCAAAGGAATACTGGAGCATCACCGCTCTGCTGGCCGGCGACGCCGACCCGGAGATGCCGTTTTCCGCCGACCTCGTCACGCGGCGCGGCGAAAAGTACGAGCTGCACGACGAAGCGCAGACCAATGAGGTGCTGCGAGCGCTCGAAGGCGCGCGCTACCGCATCGGCGCGATCAAGCGGCGCGAGGTGCGGCGCAACGCACCGGCACCGTTCACTACCTCCACGCTGCAGCAAGACGCGTCGCGCAAACTGCGGATGCGCGTGCGCCGGGCGATGCAGGTCGCGCAAGCGCTCTACGAGGGCGTGGATCTTGGGCGGCACTCAGGGTACCGTCGGACTGATCACCTACATGCGCACCGACTCGACGCGCATCAGCGATCAGGCGCGCGATGCGGCGCGCGATTTCATCGTCTCACAGTACGGCGAGGCGTTTCACGGCGGCCGCGTGCATCGCGTTAAGGAAGGCGCGCAAGACGCGCACGAGGCGATCCGCCCGACGCTCGTGCACCAGACGCCGCAACAACTGGCCGGCGTCCTCAAGCGCGACGAGCTTCGTTTATATACGCTGATTTGGGAGCGATTCGTGGCCTCGCAGATGTCGGCGGCGGTGCTCGACCAAACGACGGTTGAGATTGAAGCCGGCGAATACGGTTTCCGCGCGACCGGCACGGTGATGCGCTTTGCGGGCTTTACCCGCGTCTACGAAGAGGGCAAGGACGAAGAGAGCCGGCAAGGGGCGCGTGCGTTTGCCGGAACTGCACGACGGCGAAGAACTCGACTGCCGCAAACTCGAGCCGAAACAACACTTTACCGAACCGCCGCCGCGCTACACCGAAGCCGCGCTGGTCAAAGCGCTCGAAGAGAACGGCATCGGCCGGCCCTCCACGTATTCGTCGATCGTCGAGACGATTCAGGCGCGCGGTTACGTGACGCAACAAGAGCGGCGTTTCATGCCCACGGAGATCGGCACTGCGGTCAACGATCTGCTCGTGGAACATTTCCCCAAGATTCTCAACCTGCACTTCACCGCGCAAATGGAGGGCGATCTCGACAAAGTCGCCGAGGGGCACGAAGACTGGATCGCGTTGCTGCGCCGCTTTTACGGGCCGTTCGAAGGCGAGCTGGAAGAGGCGGAAAAGAAGCTGCCGCGCTTGGAGTTGCGAGACGAACCGACCGACGAGATCTGTCCCAACTGCGGACGGCCGATGGTCATCAAGACGGGACGCTTCGGACGCTTCATCTCATGTACGGGTTATCCCGAATGCAAAACGGCGAAGCCGATCGTCAAAGAGACCGGCGCGATCTGTCCGAAGTGCGGCGGCGCGGTGGTCGAGCGACGTTCGAAAAAGGGACGGACGTTTTACGGCTGCGGGAACTATCCGAACTGTGATTTCATTTCGTGGGACGCGGTTGCGCCGCAGCGGTGCCCGGTCTGCGAACTCCTACGCGGTCATCAAACGCAGCCGCGGCGGCGGAACGCGGGTCGAATGTGCCGCCGACCGTAGCCATCACATCGAAGCTGCGGCCGAGAAAGAACCGATCGAGGTTTAATCCTCTTCTGCGGGCTGTATGCGAGTAACCATCGTTGGCGGAGGGCTTGCCGGCTGCGAGGCGGCATGGCAGGCCGCGCGCCAAGGCGTGGACGTCGATCTCTACGAGATGCGTCCGCAGCGCAGCGGACCGGCGCACGTCACCGGCAATCTCGCCGAACTGGTCTGTTCCAATTCCTTTCGAGGCGCGGCGCTCGAAAACGCCGTCGGCCTTTTGAAGGAAGAGTTGGCGGTGCTCGGCTCGCTGATCATCGGATCGGCGCGCGCGACCGCAGTGCCTGCCGGCGGCGCGCTGGCGGTCGACCGCGTTCGCTTTTCGGGAACGATCGAGGCGCAGATCGAGCGCAATCCGCGGATTCGTTTGCATCGCGAGGAACTGCTCGACATTCCGAAGGACGCACCCGTGGTGATCGCGTGCGGTCCGCTGCCGACCGATGCGTTTCTCGCCACGATCGACGCATTGCTTGCCGATGCGGCTGCCGAAAACCACGGCACCGGGCGTTTGCACTACTTCGATGCGGCGTCACCGATCGTGGCTGCCGATTCGTTCGATGAAACGAAGATGTATCGCAAATCGAGATACGATAAGGGCGACGGCGATGACTACGTCAATATTCCGCTGGACAGAGCGCAGTACGCGGAGCTGATCAACGATTTACGCACGCTCGAACGGCACGACGCAAAGGCTTTCGAAGAGACGAAGTATTTCGAAGGATGTCTGCCGATTGAAGAGATGGCCGATCGCGGCGACGAGGTGTTGCGATTCGGTCCGCTCAAGCCGGTCGGCTTGCGCGACCCACGCACCGGCACGACGCCCTACGCGGTCGTGCAATTGCGCAAAGAGAACGTCGAAGGCACTGCGTACAATATCGTTGGTTTTCAGACGCGGCTCTCGTGGCCGTCGCAACGCATTGCGTTTGCGAAACTGCCGGGATTGGAGAACGCAGAGTGGCTCCGGCTGGGAGTCATGCACCGGAACACGTTCATCGAATCGCCGCGGCTGCTCGACGACCGGCTGCGCTTGCGCGGCGACCGCCCACTCTATTTCGCCGGGCAAATCACCGGTGCGGAAGGCTACGTCGAGGCCGCCGCCTGCGGGATGATGGCGGGCATACACGCCGCGCGCGAGCTGCTCGACGCACCGCCGCTGACGTTCCCGCGCGAGAGCGCCCTGGGCGCCGTGGTCGCACACCTGCAAAACCGGCACACGAGCGACTTCCAACCGGCGAACGTCACGTGGGGGGCATTCCCGCCTTTCGACTCCGCAGCCCGCGCGGGCAAAAAGGAGCGTCGCCGCGCAATGGCCGAACGGGCGCTCGCGGCCATCGAGCGATTCGCCGTTGAAACCGTCGCCGGGCCGTCCGGGTACTTCACTGCAGCAACATGAGAATACGTTCGACCACGATCCTGGCAGTGCGCCGTGACGGACGCTTGGCGATCGCCGGGGACGGCCAAGTGACGCTGGACAAAACGATCATGAAGCACGGCGCGCGCAAGGTCCGCAAGGTTTCCAATGGCAGGGTGCTGGCCGGGTTCGCCGGGTCGGCTGCCGACGGCATTACGCTGCTGGAGAAGTTCGAGGGCAAGTTCACCGAGTACAAAGACATCACGCGCGCGTCGGTCGAGCTGGCCAAAGAGTGGCGCCAAGACCGGGCACTGCGCCGGCTGGAAGCACTCATGATCGTGGGTAATCCGGACCATCTTTTCGTGCTCTCGGGAACCGGCGACGTCATCGAGCCAGACGAAGGGATCGCCGCAATCGGCAGCGGCGGACCGTACGCTCAGGCAGCAGCAGCCGCACTCCTGCGCAACTCGTCGCTGACTGCCGACGAGATCGCGCGCAAATCCCTGGAGATCGCATCGGAGATCTGCATCTACACGAACAGCGACATCATCGTGGAGGGCATGCCATGACGGCTACGGTGAACGTGCTCGACCCCGCGACGTTGACGCCGACGCAGATCGTCGCCGAACTCGATAAGCACATCGTCGGGCAAAGTCAAGCCAAACGCGCCGTCGCCATCGCGCTGCGCAACCGGTACCGGCGCGCGCGGTCGCGCGAAGATCTGCGCGACGAGATTACGCCGAAGAACATTCTGATGATCGGTCCGACCGGTGTCGGCAAGACGGAGATCGCGCGGCGCCTTGCGGCGCTCGTCGGCGCGCCGTTCGTGAAAGTGGAAGCGACGAAGTATACGGAGGTCGGCTACGTCGGACGCGACGTGGAATCCATGGTACGCGATCTCGTGGAAGCGGCGATCCGCACGGTGACCGAAGAACGCCGGCAAGACGTCGCCGATTCGGCCAGGGCGCATGCGCTCGAACGCGTGATCGACGTGCTCCATCCCGAGACGCGGCCGCCGGGCGGAGCAGGCGGAAATAGCCCGCTCGGCGCGGCGCTGGGTTCCATTTTCGGGAGCAACTTTGCATCGCAGCAGAGCACGCCGCAGCAGCAGCAGCAAACCAGTTCGGTCTCGCCGGACGCCCAACGCGTGCGCGATCAAACGCGCGGCGAGTTGTTGCGGGGCTTCTACGACGTGCGTTTAGTGGAGATCGAAGTCGAAGAGAGCGCCAATCTGCCGATCGGCGTCATCGGCGGCGCCGGCGATCAAGGCGGCGATCTCGGCGAAATGCTCGGCGGCATTCTCCCCAAACGTAAAACGAAGAAGCGGGTGACCGTACCCGAAGCGGTACGCATCTTTGAAGCCGAAGAAGCCTCCAAGCTCATCGACATGGAAGCCGTCAAGCGGGAGGCGCTGCGCCGCGCCTCCGAAGACGGCATCATCTTCATCGACGAGATCGACAAAGTTGCGGGTTCGAGCTATCGCGGCGGTCCCGACGTTTCGCGGGAAGGCGTGCAGCGCGATATTCTCCCGATCGTCGAAGGTTCCAACGTCGCGACCAAGCACGGTCCGATTAAAACGGATCACGTGCTGTTCATTGCCGCCGGCGCGTTTCACATGAGCAAGCCGTCCGACCTCATCCCCGAACTCCAAGGCCGCTTGCCGATTCGCGTCGAGCTGGACTCCCTCACCGCGGCCGATTTCAAAACGATATTGACTCAGCCCAAAAACGCGTTGGTCGAGCAGTACAAGGCATTACTCGCTACCGACGGCGTGACGCTCAAGTTTACCGACGATGCAATCGAGCAGCTCGCCGATTTCGCCATGCGGGTCAACGAACGTACCGAGAATATCGGCGCCCGACGCTTGCACACCGTCCTCGAACGAATGCTCGAGGACATCAGTTTTGCCGCGCCTGAGGGCGGTGGCGAGATCACGATCGACGGCGCCTACGTACGCGCGCGCCTGGAAGGGGTTGTTGAGAACAGCGACCTCTCTGGGTACATTCTCTAAGGCAATTCCCATAGGACGCTACAGGCGTTCACAGCCCAGACCGAGGAGTTTTGGTAGCATGAACAAGTCGATTGGCGCGCTCTTCTCTCTTATCGCCGCCACCGCGGTCCTGGCGGCTTGCAACGGCACCAACAACGGGTTTCCCGGACCGGGCCCGACGTCGGCGCCCACGGGCAACTGTGGGGGACCGCCTCCAAACAACCAACTCGAAGTCGTGTTTCCGATTCCCGGAAGCAAAAACGCTCCGCCGGCGCTCGGAAACATCTACGTCGCAACAAAAGGATCGCTACCGCCCAGTAACCAGTTCGATTTCTTCCTAGCACAAGCGAACGGCAACTCAACGTTCACCGGGTTGTTTGCCCCGATCCCTGAGTCCAAGATTCCAAACCCGCACGCAAAACCGAAGTATTCCAATCCAACATACTATGCGTCGGCAATCGCGGGTCCGTACGGATCGACCTATACGATCGGACCGGGACAGGCCGTCACGTTACTCTGGAACGACGGTGGGCGAAACTGCACGCCGCACACTCTAGTCTCATCGTTTAAAACCAAAGGCTAACGAAGAAGCGTTCGTTTCAGCGAGAGTAGCGGGCGGCGTTCATCACGAATAGCCGCCCGCAATGCCTTATATCCGCCCCATTATTACCGAGGAGCATCCGACGCTGCGTAAGGCGGCCAAACGGGTCGCGCCCAAAGAGATCGACGACCCGCTCTTCCAGCAACTGATCGACGACATGTTCGAAACGATGTACGCGGCGCCGGGCGTCGGTTTGGCGGCACCGCAAGTGAACGTTGGGAAGCGCGTTTTCGTCGTGGACGTCAACGACGACGAACACGAACCGGCCGTCGTGGTCAATCCGAAGATCGAACGGGCCGAAGAAGAGGTCGAACTGCGCGAAGGGTGTCTCTCCGTGCCCGGGATGGTCGGTGATATCGTGCGCTTCAAACGCGTCGTCGTGAGCGGATTGGATCGTCAAGGTCAAAAAATTCGCATTGAAGGCGACGGACTACTGGCGCAGTGCTTGCAGCATGAGATCGACCATCTCAACGGCGCACTGTACATCGATCGGGCAACCAACGTGCGGCCGATCGAGACCGAAGAGGAGCGCGAAGCCGCAGAGGCTTGAAGACGCTGTTCTTCGGTACGAGCGATTTCGCCGTACCGAGCCTGCACGTCACGGCGCAACGCACCCAGTGCGCCGCGGTGGTGACGCAGCCGGATCGTCCCGCGGGGCGCGGACAGCGCATGCGCTCAACACCGGTCAAGGTTGCGGCGCTGGATCTTGGCCTGCCCGTGCGCGAACCGCAATCCCTGCGGGCATTTGCCGGCCAGCTCGCGCACGAGGTCTTCGATATGTTCGTGCTGGCGTCGTACGGGCGCATTCTCCCCGCTGCGCTACTGGACGTACCGCGGCTCGGCGCCCTCAACGTGCATCCGTCACTCTTACCGAAATATCGGGGCGCAACGCCGATTCAGAGCGCGATTCTCAACGGCGATTCAGAGACCGGCGTTTCCATTATGCTGATGAATGCGGGCATGGATACGGGCGACATCGTGCTGCAACGGCGGGTGCCTATTGCCGATGACGAAACCTATGGCGAACTGCACGACCGGCTTGCCGAAGTGGGCGCGTCGCTACTCGACGAGGCGCTCGATCGGGCGCAGCGCGGATCGCTCGAACGGCGGCCGCAATGCGGCGATGCGACCGTTACGCGACCGTTACGCCCCGAAGATTTACTGGTCGATTTGGCGTGGAATCCGCAACGTGTGGTGCGCGCGGTCCGCGCGTTTTCACCCGCGCCGGCGGCCCGCGCGGAAATTGACGGCGAGAACGTCAAGTTATTACGGGCGCACGCCGCCGATGACGGAACGTTGATTATTGACGAGCTGATCGCTCCAAATCGGGGGCGCATGAGCGGCGAAGCGTATCGGCGGAGCCGTTCGTGAGCGCCGCGCGTGAGGTCGCGCTGCGGGTCGTGCGCGACGTTTTCCCGGAGGACGGGCGACAGACCGAACGCACCGCGCACGCGGCCTTCGATTACCGGATTCGACGCGCCGGACTCGACGGGCGCGATGCGGCGTTCGCCGCGCAGCTCGCGTACGGCGCAATCAAAATGCGCCGCGCGCTGGACTGGTATCTCGCGTCATACCTCCCAAGCGGGCTGCCCGGCGCGGTGCGTGAGCTGCTGCGTTTGGCGGCGTACGAGCTGCTCTACACGCGCCCCGACGAACACGCCGCGGTCTTCGAATTCGTCAATCTCGCCAAGCGCGTCGCGCACCGCGGATTGGCCAATCTCGTCAACGCCGTGTTGCGCCGATTACTCCGCGAACGGCCGGCGCCGCCGAGCCGCGCGCAGTTCGAGAGCGATGCCGAGTACCTCGGCACGCGCTACTCGTTGCCGACCTGGCTGGTTCTGCAGTGGCTCGACGTCTTCGGCAGCGCGACGGAGGCGATGTGTGACGGCGTCAACGCGCCCGCACAACAAGCAATCGTCGTCAACACGCTGCGCAACGGCGTCGAACACGTCCGCGCGCAACTTACGGAGCGGAACGTCGTCACCGAACCATCGGCCTTCGTGCCCGAAGCGCTGCTGATTCGTGAAGGCGGCGTTCCGGTCGACGCTCACGGTGGCTGGTGGCAGCAGTCGGAGAGTTCCGCGATGGTCGCCGACGTACTCAATCCGGAACCCGGCGAAATGATTCTCGACGTGTGCAGCGGACGCGGGAACAAAGCGCTCCAGATCGGCACGCGGCTCGCGCATGAAGGCGCGTTACTCTGCATCGAGCGCGACGCGCGTAAGACGCAAACGCTGACCGAGCGTTTGGAAGAAACGGGCATTACGGGTGCAATCGTCACGGGCGATGCGACCCAGGAGTTGCTGCCGCGCGGCCGCGGTTTCGATCGCGTGCTGATCGACGCACCGTGCTCGGGCACCGGCATCGTGGGACGGCAACCGGAAGCGCGCTGGAAGAAGCAGAAGGGCGACGGCGAACGGCTGGCGATCACGCAGCGGGCGCTGCTCGAACAGATCGCACGTCACGTCGTTCCGGGCGGCGTGCTCGTCTATGCGGTCTGCTCGAGCGACCCGCGTGAAACGACGGAAGTGATGGATTGGTTTCTGGCACGGCACGATTTCGAGCGCGGTTCAATAGCGGCGAAATACGAACCGCTGCTCGACGCGGCGGGCGACGTGCTCGTGCCGCCCGGCATCGAGCGGCGCGACGGGTTCTTCATCGCGCGTTTGGAGCGAAGCCCGTCGTGAGTTTTTTCGCCAAGCTCGAGCAGGCGTGCGCGTCGTTCATCGAGCAGGCCTTCGCGAAAAGCTTTCCGAGCGACGTCGAGCCGGCGCAGATCGCGCGCAAACTCGTTGCGACGATGGAAGCGCGCACGCGCGCCGGCGACAGCGGCACCGAAGCGCCCGGCGAGTATACCGTTTTCGTCAGTCCGCCCGATTTCGAGCGCTTGACCGGCGATCGCGCCTATCTCGAACGGGCGTGGGCGGATTTAGTGCGGGAAATGGCTTCGCGCGTCGGCGTCACGCTGCGAACGGACCCGCGCGTGAGTTTGGCCGCGCGTGACGATCTTCCCAAAGGTGCGGTGACGATCGAAGGCGACGGCGAACGCAGCGCGCCGCGCTACGCGTTGCGCACGATCAAAGGATTGCCGCCCGACGGGTATTACCAAATCGACGGTACGGTGCGCATCGGACGCAGCGATGAGAGCGATATCGCGCTGAACGATCCCAGCGTTTCACGCACGCACGCCGTGATCGAAACCGGCGGCGCTACGCCGACAGTCTGCGACCTCGGCTCGACGAACGGCACGTTCGTCAACGGGAAACGGGTACAGCGCGAGTCGTTGCGCGACGGCGACGACGTGCGTTTCGGCAACACGCGCATGCGTTTCGAATCGGCATGATCGTCGTTGCAGATACGCTGGCCTTTGCGCGGGAGATGCGCCTGGGAACGCTGGAGGTGACCGCCGCGTTGGCGGTCGCGGCGTTGATCGCGGCCCGGCCGCGCATCCGCGCGGTGGCGGAGATCGGTACGTTCACGCCGATGGAGATCGATGTCGATGTCTTCGAACGCAACGCGCGACGCTCGTTGACGCTGACGACGCCCTTCGACGTCGGACGCGACGCACGCGACGGTCTGGTGCTGCGCGATGCGGAGGCGAGCCGGCGGCACGCTCGCATCAGCGCGCACGACGGCGTTGCGTACTTGGAAGATTTGCGCAGCAGCAACGGCACGTTTATCAACGAGCGGCGCGTGCGCGGGGGGATCGAGCTGCACCCCGGTGACGTCATCGACATCGGGACGACGCGCATCGTGCTCCTTGCGGCACGCCCGCTATGAGGCTATTCGCGCGACGCGCGCTCCCGATGGCCGGTGCACTCGCACTGGCCGCACTCATGCTGTCGTTTGCGCCGCGCAATGCCATCGGGCCGCCCTGGATACTTGCGCTGCTCGCGACACTCTCACTGGTGTGGGTGCTCTCACAACCGCGCGCCAGCGTGCGCGACGATTGGATGCCGGCGCTCGCGGTGGTCTTGGCAGGGTTCGGTTTGATGATCGTCGCTCGATTATCGCCGGTGTTGGCGCATAAACAGGAATGGTGGCTGCTGTTTTCGCTCGTGCTCGCGACCGCAGCCGGCCCGCTCTTCACGCATTTCCGCCGTTTCGCCGCCTACAAGTATCTGTGGGTCGTTGCATCGCTCGCGCTCTTCGTGTTGCTGATTTTCTTCGGCCAGCAAATCAACGGCGCGCGCTTATGGATTCGCATCGGACCCGTGCAGTACGAGCCGATCGAGTTGATCAAACTCTTCATCGTTTTGTTTCTGGCGGCGTACCTGGCGGAGATGGCCGACGTGATCGCGGCCTCGCGCTGGTGGTCGCTGCGCGCGAACCTGAAGTATCTCGGACCGTTGTTCGTCGGCTGGGGTGCTTCGATGGCGATCCTGGTCGTGCAGCGCGATCTCGGCATGGCGACGCTGCTGCTCGCCACGTTTGCCGCATTGCTCTTCGTGGCCACGCGGCGCGTGGATATCGTGCTGTTCGGCGCGGTACTGTTTGCGGCCGGCACGTTCTGGGCCTCGCATCATTATCCGTACGTGCACACGCGGATCGCGGTCTGGCTGCATCCGTTTTCGGACCCGTTAGGCGCCGGTTACCAATCGGGGCAAGCATATTACTCGTTGGCTGCAGGTGGTTTAGTGGGAACGGGTTACCGGCTCGGACACCCCGGTTTCATTCCCGACGTCGCGACGGACTACGTCTACGCCGCAATCGCCGAAGAGTTCGGCATCATCGGCGCTATCGTGCTGCTGGCGATCTTCCTCGATTTAGTCCGGCGCATGTTCGTCGCGGGCTTGGAACAGCCGGATCTCTATACCAAACTGCTGGCAGCCGGAATGGGCGCTACGCTCGGCTTTCAGGTGGTCATCATCGTCGGCGGCGTCATCGGTTTGCTGCCGCTGACCGGCATTACGCTGCCGTTTATTTCATATGGCGGTAGTTCGCTGGTTGCCAACTTCTTATTGGTGGCCCTGGTCTGGGCGATGAGCGCGCGACCTCGACGCGCGGTTCCGTGAGGCGGTATCTCGCCACGGTGCTGCTTGCGGCACTCGTAGGATGCACGCACGGTTCGAACGCGACTGAGGCGCGCGCGTCGTCGTCGGCGGCGATCGCGGATAATCCGGCGTCCGCGAGCGACGGCGCGACGGTATACGTTACCAACTGCGCGAGTTGTCACGGCGCGGACGGCCGCGGTTTACCAGGCATGTTTCCGCCTCTTGCCCGGAATCCGCTGGTCACCGGCGATCCGAACGCCGTCGTCGCCATCGTAGAGCGCGGCTTGCAAAAACGCATCTCGGTAGACGGCCAGACATACAACGGCGACATGCCGGGGTGGACGGGCGAGATTCCCGACGATCAAATCGCCGCGGTGCTTTCGTATATCCGTAGTTCGTGGGGAAATCGCGCAAGCGGCGTTACGCTCGCGCAGGTGCGAGCGTCTCGAATAGGCGCGCTTGCGCCCTCAGCGTTGCGTCACTAAATAGAGACTACAGCGTCGGCAATCGGGCGTTCGCCGAACTCGCGCTCGAAGAGCAGATCCACATACTCGTGCATGCCGGGATCGTAGTGGCGCAGACGCGCACGGGTTGCGCGAGGCCAGGGCGACGCGCAATCGTTTGCCTCGACGTACGCCCGCAGCGATTCGGCAAAGTACTCGTCCACGCCGGTCGCGGCATACGGCGTGACGAACTGCCGGCTCTGCGCGAACAGCGCGCGTACTTGCGGATCGATGCCGCTGCGATAGACGCCGCCGCCGAGCGCGCAATCGAGCGCGTGGCCGAACTCGTGCGCGACGGTCATCGGGCTGCGCGATCGCAGGTACAGCGTGCGCTCTTCGACGACAAACAGTCCGGCCGGCGGTGCAGGCCACGCATCCACGTCGATGCCCAGGCGCAGCAATGCAGCCGACGCTTCGCGATAACGTTCGCCGTGGCGCAGCAGCACGATGCGGATATGGTGGCGTAGCGCGTACGCGAGCGCCCCGCGTCCGAAGCGCAGCAACGTCTCGACGACTTTGGGTTCGGCGGCGCGCCGGCGGTCGCCGGCGACGAGCCGGCGGGCGATGCTGGGGGCATCCTTGCGCATGAGGTCATCGTCGCGCAGAATCGTTGGCGCGCCGTTTACCGGGTTTTACAGTTTCTTCACCTTCGCTCGATACCGTATCGGCATGAAACGTATTGCCATAGCCGCAGCTCTGGTCATTGTATCGGGCTGCTCCTCCAACTCCAACGCGGCGCTTCCGGCCGCTGTGCCGGGCGCCGTGGCGCCTGGGGCCGGTCTCGTTCGTGAAGACGGCACCTCCGTTCTCAAACAACTCAAGAAACAGATCGTCATTGGATCGACGAGCGATCCGAAGTTCGGCCAACTCAATCCTTACGGCTTGACCGTCGCGCCGTCGACGACCGGCGATTTCACCGCAGGCGATCTGGTCGTCTGCAACTTTAACGCGAAGAGCAACGTGCAGGGAACCGGTTTCACGATCGTCGCTTTGCACCCGGCGCCCGGTTCGAAACCAAAACTCGTTTCGGCGAGCAAAACGTTGAAGGGTTGCGCTGCGCTGGCGCTGGACGGTGGCGACAACATTTGGGCGGCGGCCTTTGCGGCCAACGACAACCCGGTGCTATCCCCGTCGGGCAAACTCGAAGCGAATATCAAGGGTGTGCCGTTCGACCATCCCTGGGGACAGGCGTACGGGCAGACCAGCAGCAGTTCGGCGTTCTACGAGAGCAACGGCGCCAACGGCGACGTCGTGCGCATCAATCTCGGCTCGAAGTTCACCTACGACATTATCGCGAAAGGCTTCGCCGTCAATCACGGTAAGCCGGGCAGCATCTTCGCTCCCTCCGGATTGACCTACGATCCAAAGGGCGACATCCTTTACGTCGTTGACGGCACGAACAACACCGTCGTCGCGCTTTCCAACGTCAGCACGATTCCGTCAGGCGGCGTCGTCGTCGAAAAGGGCGGTAAGACGTTCAAGGGCCCCGACGCCAAGGACGCGCGCCTCGTGTTCTCCGGGTCGCCGCTCAACGGCCCGATCAGTGCGGCCCTCTTACCGAACGAGAACCTCGTCGTCGGGAACACCGGCAATGCCAGCGGTCAGAATCTTATGGTCGAACTGACGCCGAGCGGCACGGTGCTCGACGTGCGCAACGTGGATAAGGGCGCCTCAGGCGCGCTGTTCGGAATCGTTGCCACCGGCACGACCGATGCCGACACCAAAGTTTACTTCAACGACGATAACGACAACAATCTGCAGGTCCTCGAGAAGTAGGCGCCAATCCGACGAGTGCACGCAAGGAGGTAATCATGCGTTTAGTCACCTCGCTTTCTGCACTCTTCGCGGCGCTCGCGCTGAGCTTCTCAGCGGCAGGCGCGCAGCAAACTGCGATGTCCGATTCCGACTATATGGCGAAAATCGCGACCGGCGCTCCGGCATCCGTGGTTCAAAATGCGACGGTCGTGCGCATGGGCGAGGGCGGCGCGATGCGCACGCTCCAAACCGGCACCAACGGTTTCACGTGCATGATGGTTTTCGACGCGCCGATGTGCGCGGATCGCAACGCGATGCTCTGGGCTCACGCGCTGCAGACGCATACGGCGCCGCCGCCCGTTACCGGCTTCGCCTACATGCTGGCGGGGGATAGCGGTACGAACAACGTCGATCCCTACGCTACGGGCGCAAACGCGCACGCGCATTGGGTCATGCAAGGACCGCACGTCATGATCGTCGGCCCTGCGGTCACCAGCATGGGCTATCCGATGACCCCAGATCCCGATAATACGGCGCCATACGTCATGTGGGCGAACACGCCGTACGCGCACCTCATGATTCCGGTCAGCGCTTCGCCGTCAACGTAAAGCCGGCTCGTCTGGCGTACGGGCGGCCGACGCGAATCGTGACTTCGTCGCGGCTGCCGTCGGCCGTCGCGACGATGCGCCACGTTCCCACACGCAGCGGCCAGAAGACCGTTCCGTCGGCATCGGGCCGAAGCGTTTCACCATCGACGCTCCAACGCGCCGGTTCGCGCGTGCCGGTCGTTTGCAACGCGATTTGCTGCTCGCGCCGCTGCAACGGATCGCGCGTCCAATCGACGGTAAAACGATCGCCCTCGTGCGGGAAAGCGATGCGCCATCGCTGCATCGGCGCGGGCACGCGCAGTTGCGCGAGTTCTGCCGGACGCGCCCATTCGCGCACGACCGGACAGGCTCTCGCGCGGCTGACGGCGCACGCCCGCGTGTTCGCGCAAATTGAAACGCGCACGAAACCGCGCGGCGTCAAAAACGGCGGCGGTTCCGAGTTGCGTTCGTACAGATGCAACACGATGCGATTCCAGAGCGGTCCCGCGCCGGTCACGCCGGAGACGCCGCGCATCGGACTGCCATCGAAGTTTCCGACCCACACGCCGACGGTGTAATCGCGCGTAAAACCGACGGTCCAGGTATCGTGGAAATCCGACGAGGTGCCGGTCTTGACGGCTGCGGGAAACGGGAGATCGAGCACTGAGCCGTGACCGAAGGAGTGCGCGCGCGCGTTGCGATCGGCCAGCATATCGGTCACGAGCTGCCAATCGGATGCGATCGCCGATTTGGCGTGGCGCCGCGCTGTTCGTCGTCGAGTAAGCGCAGCGGCAACGCGCTGCCGGATCGCGCGATCGTCACATAGGCATCGACGAGTTCCCAGAGACTCACCTCGCCGCCGCCCAGCGTCAATCCGAGGCCGTAGTACGACGCCGGTTTCGTGAGATGCGTGAACCCGAGATCGTGCAGACGATCGAGCAGCGTCTGCACGCCAAGATCGGAGAGCACGCGCACGGCGGGAACGTTGAGCGAGTTCGCGAGCGCGTAGCGTACGCGCACCGGTCCGCTAAAGCGTCCGCTGTAATCGGCAGGCTGATAGAGCCGGCCGCCGGGTATTGCGTAGGCCGCCGGCGCGTCGTCGAGCATCGTCGTCGAGCGCATCGTTGCCGCGCTCGAGCGCCAGTTCGTAGGTAAACGGCTTGAGCGCCGAACCCGGTTGGCGCAGCGCCTGCACGCCGTCGTTGCGGCCCAGCGACGGATCGGCGAAGTAATCGGGCGATCCGACGTACGCGCGCACCGCGCCGGTGCGATTATCCACGACGAGTGCGGCGGCATCGTTGACGTTGTAGGATTGCAACGCCGCGATGACGTCTTGCGTTTGCGCCTGCACGAAACGCTGGAGCGCGCGATCGATGCGTCGTGCGCAACCGGCCGCTCGTGCGCGGGCCTCGCTCTATTGAGGAAGAAGAGCGCGTGCGGCGCATCGGCGATCCCGGAATCGTCTCGCCAGCACGTGCGAGCGTTTCGGCATAGGCGCGCGTTGCTCGCGCCGGCGTGATGTCGCCGGAGGCGATCATGCGCTGCAGGACGTAACGCTGGCGCGCGCGCAACGCCGTTCCAATCGTCGCCGGGCGCAAGGCGGGTCGGATCGTTGGGAATCGCCGCCAACAACGCTGCTTGCGCGAGATCGAGGTCGGCTGCCGGTTCGCCGAAATAGGTGCGCGCCGCCGCTTCGACACCGTAGATATCGCCGCCCATCGGCACGCGATTGACGTACGCTTCGAGGATCGATGCTTTGCTCGACGCGATCTCGATCCGCTGCCGCGGTCACGATCTGCGCGAGCTTTCCCGCGCAGCGTGCTCGAAGACGGGGACACGAACCGCGCGAGCTGCATTTCAATGGTCGAAGCGCCGCTCTGCGGTTCACCGTAGATGGCGTATTCACGCGCTGCGCGCAGCATAGAGCGCGCATCCACGGCGCCGTGACGCCAAAAACGCGCATCTTCGGCCGCGACGATTGCTCGCACGAACCACGGCGACACGGCGGAGAGTCGCGACGCTCACCGTGTGCGCGGAGGCGCTGCCGAGAATCGTTCCGAGCGGCGTCGCCGGTGCGATCGGTGTACGTCATCGGCGATCGGGGTTGGCGGGAAGCTGGCTGCATCGATGCCCCAGCACGCGCAAGAGCATGCCGCGACCAGCAACAGCGCCGCCGCGGTGGCGCCGACAAAGAGTTTCATCGTTTCCCTACGGAAGAGAGCATGCGTGCGTGCGCTCTATTCGTTGCCGCCGGCGATTGCCATCGTGGCCCTCGCCTCGTGCGGGCCAGCCCGGCCCCGCGAAACTCGCGGCGGTGGCGCCGCTGGCGCGCCCTTCGCTGCCGCCCTGGATCGCGTCGATCTCGCCGACAAAGAACGCGCAAAGTCTGGCGCAGATCCGGATGATCTTCAACACGCCGATCGTGCCGCTGCGAAGCGCTGAGCAGCCGAACAGACCGGCGACGCGTTCGAACCATTTTGCGATCGCACCGCAGCTTGGCGGGACATTTTACGGTGTTGACGCCGCGCATGGTCGGCTTTGTTGCCGATCGCGCGCTGCCCATCGGCACGCGGGTTCGCGTTACGCTGACCGCCGGATTGCAGGACACTGGCCGGCGATACGCTGTCGCACGATCTGGCGTGGACGTTCGCGACCGAGCCGCTCGCCGTGACCGACATGCCGCACTGCAATCGCCCGACACGCGAGGAGACCGCGGCGCCGCGTCGGACTCGATCCGGCGCTCAACGTGACGACCAACGCAGCGGTCGACCTGTCGTCGCTGCAGCAGCATGCAACGCTCGAGAGGCGGCGGCGATAACGTCGGCGTGACGGTGCACATCGAAGCGACGCCGACGCCCTATCCGGGCGGCAACGCGCAAGAGCTGTTCGATCCGTCACTCGATACGTGGACGTATACGCTGCGTCCGGTGCACGCATTGCGGCACGCGACGACCTATGCGCTGCAGATTCGCGCCCGGCGTCGAACCCGCGTATGGCAACGTGCCGACGGCGCAGCGCTTCGCCGGCGGCGTGCGACACCTACGGCGCGCTGACGATCGTGCCGACGCCGTCTGCCAGTCCCGATAGCGGCAGCCGTTTCGCGGACGGCGATCCGGCGATCCCGTTCAGCAATCCGCTCGATGCGCGATTCGGTCGCCGGCGCGGTGACGATTTCGCCGGCGCCCGCGAAGGTCAAAGATCTCGTCAGCGTGCCGGACGGTTCGAATACGCATCGTCATCGATCCGTACGCGCTCGATCCCGACACGACGTACGTTGCGACGGTCGGGCGGACCGTGAGCGATACGTTCAGGCAAACGGCTCGGAGAGCCGCAGCGCGTGGACGTTTCGCACGTCCGGATTTCGCGCCCGGCGCGTGGGCGCCGAGCGGAACGACCGTCATTCCGGCGACGAGCAACGTCGCGCTGAACTTCTATGCCACCAATCTCCCAGGCAACGCGTATCGCGCAGGCTTCGCGCGTCTTGAGGCCGTCGCAGATGCTGGGTTCGCCCAGTGCCTTGGCGCTGTTACCGCCGTGGCAAAGTTGGCCGCAGCTGCAACTTCGCGGCAGCGCGGCGCAACGCAGCAGTCGCGTCGTACCGGTCGCGTTGCAACAGCGCTTGAGCGGCGCCTATGGCGCGCTGGCATACGGTTTTCGCACCGCTTTGGACGCAGCCGACGCCGATACCGAATTTGACGCGGGATCGTGCAGTTGACGAACCTCGGCGTCTTCTCGCAGTGGTTTCCGTCGCGCGGCATGGTGCTGGTGCAGCATCTCAGCGACGGCGCGCCGGTGCAGGACGCGACGGTGACGGTCTATCGCATCGACACCCAAGGGTCGAATCCGCCGCAGCAATGCGCCCAGCGCGCCAGCGGTCGCGACCGGTGAGGCGGATTTCGGCGGCCTGGATATCGAGCGGTGTTACGTCCTGGCCGGCGAATAACGAAGCGCCGGCGCTTGGCGTGGTGGTTTCGCAAGGCGCCGACGTTGCGACGGTGACGACGTTCTGGTTACAGCGGTTACACGCGTTTCGACGTGCCCGGCGGATGGACCGGCGGCGCGCCGCTCTCGCGCGGCACGATCTTTACCGACCGCCAAATGTATCAGCCCGGCGAACACGGCGAGATCACCGGCGTCGCGTACTACGTGCAGGGCGGCAACGTCGTTGCGGACCGCAACGCATGCGTATACCGTGACGCTGACCGATCCCAGCAACAACACGACGTCGCTTGGCAAGCATCGCACCGATGCGCTGGGCGTTTTTTCGCTGCCGATGACGTTTGCGAGCAATCGCGCGCTGGGCTATTATGCGCATTACGGCCAAGGGCAGCAACGGCAACGAGATCGACGGATCGCTACGCGTTGCGGAGTTCAAACCGCCGAACTTCAATCTCACGCTTACGCTCGATAAAACCGTCGGCGAGCGCGGGCGGCAGCGTTCGCGCGAGCATCAGCGCGGCGTATCTTTTCGGCGCACCGCTGCAGGGCGGAACGGCACACGCGTACGTGACGCGCGACGTCGCGGCGGTGCAACCGAAGGGCTGGGACGACTTCACCTTCGGACCGCAATGGTATTGGCCCGAACAAACGCCGACGTTTACGACCGACGTGCTGCAGCGCGACGTCACTTTAGATGCGGCGGGAAAGCGTCGGTCGACGTGGCGGTGCCGTCCGATCTGCCGTTTCCGATGACGTACACCGTCGCTATGGAGACGACCGACGTTTCGAATCTCTCGGTGAGCGATTCGAAAACGTTTCTCGCGCTGCCGGGCGACGTCGCGATCGGCTTGGCGTCGGATACCGTCGGCAAAGCCGGCGATCCGCTTAGCGATTCGCGACGATCGTCACGGACGCCGACGGCCATGCGGTGAGCGGACGCAACGTGCATCTCGATCTGCAGAAGATGACGTACACCTCGGCGACGCAAGACGAAGAGGGTGGCGAAAACGCCGATCAAGCGGTCAAGTACCAAACCGTGCGCAGCGCCGACGCGATTTCGGGCAGCGCGCCGGTGGCGGCGCAACTCACGCCGCCCGACGCCGGCCCGTATCGCGTGGTAGCGCGCGACGGCGCGAGCGTGACGCGACATGCAAGTGTTCGCGTTCGGCGCCGGTGAAACCGATTGGGGCCTGCAAGATCAGAACGCAGTTGCGGTCAAGCTCGATAAGAAATCGTATGCCATTGGCGATACCGTCAACGCGCTGGTCGCATCGCCGTACGATCGCGCCGACATCTATCTAGCCGTCGTTCGCAACGATACGATCGAACGCACGGTGCTGCATGGCGTGCAGCGGCGCACGGCACTTCACCTTCAAAGTGACGCCGAAGATGCTGCCCAACGCGGCGCTGGAAGCGGTGGTCGTGCGACGCGGCACGCGCGGCCGATATACCGAAGGTGCAGACGCTCGCCTTGACCGGTCTGGCAGCGTTCGACGTGAGCGTCGCCGACCGGTATCTCAAGCTTGCGGTCGCGCCCCAGAGCGGAACGGTGCATCCGGGCGGTTCGCAGCAGGTTGCGTTCAACGTGCGGACGCTGGGCGGGCGCGCCGGTCGCGGCGACGTCGTCGCGATGGTCGTCAACGACGCGATTCTGCAGCTCTCCGGATATCGCTTACCGGATTTGGTGCAGACGGTTTTCGCACAACAGCCGATCTCCACGGTGTTCGCCGACAATCGTGAAAACGTGACGACGCACACGCAAACGCCGTCGCTGGAAAAAGGCTTCGGCTACGGCGGCGGCTTTCTCGCCGGTGCCGGCAAAACGCGGGTGCGCGCAAACTTTCAACCGCTAGCGTACTACGCGGTGCTGCACACCGACGCGCGCGGCGTTGCGCGCGCCGATTTCACGATGCCCGACGATCTCACGACGTGGCGCGTGATGGCGGTAGCGCTCGACAACGATGCGGCGCACTTTGCGACGGCCGATACAACGTTTGTTTCGAATCAACCGCTGATGGCGAATCCGCTGCTGCCGCAGTTCGCTCGCCCGGGCGACCGTTTCGCGCTCGGCATGTCGGTTGCGAACCAAACCGGAGCGGACCGGCGCGCTCGATCTGATGCTGCGGTTGAGCGGAGCGCTTGACGTTTACGCAAGGCGATGCGGCGGTGCATCAAGCGACGTGAAAACGCGCGGAGCCGGCATGCAGGCATACCGTTTTGAGGTGACCGCCGGAACGCCGGCAGCCGACGACGGTCCGCGGCATCGGCGACGTTGGGCTCCGAGCAGCGACGCGTTCAGTGTGCCGTTTACGGCGATGGATCGCGCGACGACGGAATCGGTGATTGAAAGCGGCCGCGCCGCCGGCGGCGCGAGCGTTCCCTTGAGCTTGCGCGGCGGATCGCTGCAGGTGACGCTGGCTAACTCCGTCGTGCCGCAGTTCGTCGTGCCGTCGCAGTACGCGAATGGCCGCCGAACCGTTGCCGTTTGCGGGTGAGGCGGCGGCACGGCTGACGGTTGCGGCGGCGCTGGCCAGCATGCGCGCACCGTACCATCTGCATCTCGACTTCGATCCGGCAGCCGCCGAAGCGCAAAGCATGCGCGCGTTCTTATCGTACCGGCGCGACGACGGCGGCTTCGGCAACTTCGCCGGCGACAAGACGAGCGATCCGTATCTCACCGCCGACGTCGTGAACGCGTTCAGCTTTGCGCGGGCGCGGGGCGTCGCGATCGATCCGGCGCATGCACGCGCGGCGCGACGGCATTTCTCGCATCGGCTCTAGCCGATCCGCAACGCTTCACGTGGTGCCGCGACGCGACGTGCAAGGCGCAGGTGCGTTTTGCGGCATTGTGGGCGCTGGCGAATGCCGGCGACCGGCGCAGCGACTTCCTCGATCAGATCGTCGCGCAGGCCGGAAACTTCGACGATGCGACGCAGTTGCGCTTAGCGCGGTATCTGCTTGCAAACGCCGGCATGGCGCGCGCAAGGTGTGGCGATGGCGGATCGCTTGGAGCAGACGCTCTACCTGACCGGCCGGTATGCGACGCGCGACCGCGGCGCAGCCGGAGATGCTGCAGTTGCTGCTCGCGCGTCATGCGCCGGTCGAGCAGCTCGACGGCGCCGTGCGCGCGCTGGTCGCGCAGCAATGCCGCTGCGGATGGCCGACGATCGTCGATGCGGCATCGGCGCTCGTCGCGCTTTCGTCGTATGCCGCTGAGGTGAAACCGGTGCCCGGCATCGGCAACGGCACGCATCGGCAGCAGAACGATCGGCACGGTGCGATTCGGCAATACGGCGTCATCGCGAACGTTTACCGTGAACGCAACGATTCGCGTTTCCGGCAATGCGGTGCAGTGTTGATGGTTCGAGCGTCTTACTATACGGTGCTCTACACGTATCCCGTACCGGTCGACGCGCCCGGGGCAGCTCGCGGCGTTTCGGGTGATCCGAACGCTCAACGATTCGAGCGTGTTGGGTGCGCCCGACGCCGGCGCCGCCGCTGGCGACGTTCGATTTCAGCCGCCGGCGGAGCGGTGAGCGTAGATTCAGCGCGGGTTTTCGATATCGGCGTTCGCACGATCGTGGATCATCCGGTCGATCGGCTCGTTATCGAAGATCCGTTGCCGGCGGGATTCGAAGCCGTCGATACGTCGTTCCGCACGACGCTCCAGGCGATCGTTCCGCAGAGCGATAGCTGGCAGATCGACACGACGCAAATCTATCGCGATCGCGTGATCGCATACGCGTCGCATCTCGATCCGGGCGTCTACGATTTCCACTATTTGGTGCGTTCCGTTACGCCGGGTACGTTCCGGTGGCCCGGCGCGCGCGCGTATTTGGAGAATGCACCGGAGCAGTTTGGACGCAGCGCGGGAGGCGTGTTGACGGTTCGATAGTCAAGCGTTACGGTATGCCGGCCGCTTTTTTCTAAGGTTGGGCCGGCATACCGCTGCGCTTCGGACTGGTACGCCCTGTGCGTTAGTAGCTTGGGCAGTAGTATTTCGCGGTCGCGTATGCCCGAGATTTGGATGTCCTTATAGTAGTTGTTGATCCAATAGACGTACGTGGTGGTTCCGGCCGGCCCGCTTTGCGTGACGTCGATCGGCCAGCGGCGTGCCGCCGTTGCTGCCATTATCGAAGTTGACGACGTAACAGCCGTGCAACTTCGTCGTCGTGAGCGAAGCGCAGATGTGGCCGGGATGGCAGGTCGATTTCGCTGGCAAGCGGTTGGGCTTGCATGAAGCCCTCGACGTAACCGCTTGCGCCCGCGGCCGCATGCGCGAATGCCGGCGTGAACGAGACGACGGAAAGGAGCAGTGAAGCTAAAAACATACGGGTTTGAGTATCTCCTTGCGACGGGTTAGTTTGCGTTACTACGTCGGTAGCATAGCCGCTCGCACGCGCTTGTGCGCGGGCCGAACGGACTCTTTTACGCAATTTCTAATGCCCCATGACGCGCTGAAAAGGGCGCGCCTCGCGGCTCCCGTAACTAGCGCCCCTCACACCTACGCTAAAAGGAAAAAACGATGAGTGAGTACCGGGCGCCGCTGCGCGATATGCAGTTCGTGCTTCGCGAACTGGCCGACGTGGCAAATATCGCAACGTTGCCGGGTTGCGGCGAGACGCTCGACGTGCTCGACTCGGTCCTCGAGGAAGCCGCCGCATTTGCATCCGGCGTGCTCGATCCGCTCAATCGCATCGCCGATAAGCAAGGCTGCACTTGGCACGATGGCGACGTCACGCACGCCCGACGGTTTCAAGAGCGCGTACGAACGCTTCGCGCAAGCCGGTTGGATCGGTTTACCGGTTCCCGAAGAATACGGCGGTCAAGGGTTGCCGCAGATTCTGCTCGGGCCGACGCTTGAAATGTGGAACGCGGCGAACATCGGTTTCGCCAACGGCCCGCTGCTCAATCAAGGCGCGATCGAAGCGATCGAACTCGTCGGTTCCGACGAACAAAAACAGTCGCTTCATTCCCAATCTCGTTTCGGGCAGATGGACCGGCACGATGTGTCTGACCGAACCGCAAGCGGGTTCGGATCTGGCGCAGGTGCGAGCGCGTGCCGTTCCCGCGGGCGATCACCACCTCATTAGCGGCACGAAGATCTTCATCACGTTCGGCGAGCACGACATGGCGGAGAACATCATCCATCTCGTGCTGGCGCGTCTGCCCGGCGCACCCGAAGGAACCAAAGGGCATCTCGCTCTTCATCGTGCCGAAGTTCCTTATCAACGACGACGGCTAGCTGGGTGAACGCAACGACGTCGTCTGCCCGAGCATCGAACACAAACTCGGCATCAACGGCAATCCGACGTGTACGTTGAATTACGGCGAGAAGGGCGTGGGCGCCGTCGGCTATCTCGTCGGCGAACCGAATCGGGGCCTGGAGTACATGTTCGTGATGATGAACGCGGCGCGGTTTTCGGTCGGCGTACAGGGCATCGGCCTTGCGGATCGGGCCTATCAGAGCGCGCTGCAGTATGCGCTAGAACGCGTCCAAGGCCGCGATCTCAAGCCGGGCTCGCGCGAACCGGTCGCAATATTCAAGCATCCCGACGTGCGCCGCATGCTCATGGTGCAGAAGGCGACGATCGAGGCAATGCGGGCGCTGGCGTATGTGACGGCGGCATCGCTCGACATCGCCGCGCGCCATCCTGATGAGAAAGAGCGCAGACGCCACAAGGCGTTCATCGAACTGATGATTCCCGGTCGTGAAGGGCTGGTGCACCGAGAGCGCGGTCGATCTCTGTTCGACGGCGCTGCAAGTCTTTGGCGGCATGGGCTACATCGAAGAGACCGGCATCGCCCAGCAGTACCGCGACGTACGCATCATTACGATCTACGAGGGCACGACGGGAATCCAAGCGCTCGATCTCATCGGCCGCAAAATCGTACGCGACATGGGTGCGGCGGCACAAGCCACCGGCTCGCAGATGGAAAGCGTCGCCCGCGCTTGCGCGGCGCACAGCGACAAGACGGTCAAGCGTATCGGCGAGGCGCTGGGCGCATCGCTGCAGGCGCTCAACGAGACGTCGCAATGGATTGGGATGAACGCGATGGGCGATCTGCACAAAGCCTTCGCCTGTTCGGTTCCGTACCTTAAGTTCTGGGGAACGGTGGCCGGCGGCTGGCAAATGGCGCGGGCGGCACAGATTTCCGCCGATAAGATTGCCAACAACGATCCGGAGAGCGCGTTCTATAAAGCCAAGCTGGCCACTGCGGCCTTCTATTCGACGCACGTGCTGCCGCAGTGCGCCTGGTATCAACGGCAGATCATGGATGGGTCCGCCGACGTGATGGCGCTCGACGAAACGCAGTTTGCGCTGGATCGTGCTTCGACGGGACTGCGGACGCCGGTCGGCACGTGAAGATCGCGACCCTCATTCTCGACAATCCGCCGGTGAACGCGCTCTCCTTTGCCTATTGCGCGAAACTGTTGGGCGAACTGCACGCAGCACACGCCGACGATGCGATCGACGCCGTGATCGTTACGGGGAGCAACGGCCTCTTTAGCGCCGGCGCGGACGTCAACGATTTCAACGCGGAGATTCCAGCCGACGCGGTGACCGTGCGCGACCTCATCGCGGCAATTGAATCGAGTGTTAAAGTTCACGTTGCAGCTATCGACGGCACGTGTCTGGGAGGCGCGCTGGAACTGGCACTTTCCTGCGACTATCGCATTGCGACGTCGCGTTCCAAACTTGGATTACCGGAGATTCGTTTGGGCCTTTTGCCCGGCGCCGGCGGTACGCAACGTCTGCCGCGCTTGATCGGCGCCCGTGCGGCGCTCGAGTTCATGCTCAAGGGTTCGGCGGTGCCGGCAGCGCGCGCGGCCGAACGTGCCATCGTCGACGAAGTCGTCGAGGGAGACGTGCTCGACCGCGCGACTGCGCTTGCCGAGACGCACCCGCCGAAGCGGCGAATCTCCGAACGCACTGCCATCATCGCCCCCGACGTGCCGATGCAAGCCGCGCCATTTGTAGTAGCGCAAGCGCACAAGATGGTACCGCCGGAAAGCAACGGTGGATTTGCCGCGCACAAGCTCATCGACGCCGTGCAGGCGTCGGTCGAGCTGCCCTTCGCCTTCGGGATAGCGCGGGAGACGCGGTTATTTGAAGAGCTGGCGCGTTCGGCGCCATCGCAAGCGTTGCGTCATCTGTTCTTCGCCGAGCGCGAGGCGACGGCTGACTATAAAGATGAACCGCTGACCGTGCGGCGGGTGGGTGTGGTCGGCGCCGGCACGATGGGCTCCGGTATTGCGATCGCATTCGCGCAAGCCGGTTTGCCGGTTACGGTCGTCGACAGCAACGACGCTGCGGTCGATAAAGCGCGCCAAACGGTCATGGGCATGTTCATGTATAACGTGCAGAAGAAGCGCTTGACGCAAGAGGAGGCGTGGCAGCGCGCGCAATCCATTACCTTCACCGAAGATTGGAACGCACTGGCGGAGGTCGATCTCGTCGTGGAAGCGGTCTTCGAAGATCTCGACGTGAAGCGCGAGGTTTTCACACAGCTCGACGGCATCGTCAAACCGCAAGCGCTTCTCGCCACCAATACGTCGACGCTCGATATCGATGCGATCGCCGCGGCGACGAAGCGTCCGGCGAGCGTCCTGGGCCTGCACTTCTTCGTGCCGGCCAACATCATGCCGTTGCTCGAGATCGTTCGAGGCAAAGCGACCTCTGCGCAGTCGCTGGCTACCGCGTTTGCCGTCGCCAAGACGCTCAAGAAGAAGGCGGTGCTTTCCGGCAACGCGTTCGGCTTCATCGGCAATCGCATGATCTTCGATTACGTGCGCGAGGCGTACGCGCTCGCCGAAGAGGGTGTCGCGCCGGCGCGGATCGACGGGGCGATGAAAGCGTTCGGTTTCCCGATGGGACCGTTTGCGATGAGCGATCTCTCCGGACTCGATATCGGTCTGGACGTGCAGCGATTGCGCGGGGTTTCAGCGCGCACCGGCGTGTGGGAACAGTTAGTCGGCCAAGGACGGCTCGGGCAAAAAACCATGGCCGGTTTCTTCAACTACGACAAAGCGGTGGGCAAAGGGCGCGAGCCGATTGCCGATCCGCACGTCGAGCAGATGTTTGCCGACGCATCGAAAGCCGCCGGGATCGCGCCGCGCGTGGTGACGAACCGCGAAATCCGCGAGCGGCTGCTCTTCGCGCTCATCAATCGCGGCGCGTACCTCTTAGAAGAGGGTGTCGCGCGAAGGCCGGGCGATATCGACATCGCCTATGTGTATGCTTATGGTTTTCCGCCCCATCATGGCGGTCCGATGTGGTACGCGAAGGAAATCGGACTGCAGAACGTCGTCAATGGGTTGCGCGAGTTTGAAGCCGCGTTCGGCCCGCAATGGAAGCCGGCAGCGCTGCTCGTGCACGCTGCCGATGATCGCCGCGAGCTAGCGCATGCCTGAGGCAGCGATCGTGTCGGTCGCGCGCACGCCGATCGGCCGCGCGTTTCGCGGTGCGTTCAATCAAACGCCGGGAGCGACGATGGCGGGACACGTCATCAAGGTCGCACTGGAGCGCGCGAAGATCGAACCCTCGGAGGTCGACGACGTGGTGCTCGGCTGCGGATTGCCCGAAGGTGCGACCGGCAACAACATCGGGCGCACGTCGGCGCTACGCGCCGGATGTCCGGAGAGCGTCGCCGGGCAAACGGTCAGCCGATATTGCGCATCGGGCTTGGACGCGATCTCGACGGCGGCTCGGCGTATTATGGCAGGCGAAGCCGACGTGCTCGTTGCCGGCGGCGTCGAGTCCATCAGCATGGTGCAGAACGACATGAACCTGCACTTCTTCGCTGAGGAATGGCTGCTGCGCCACGAGCCGGATCTCTACATGCCGATGCTGTACACCGCCGACAACGTCGCTAAAAAGTACCGTATCTCGCGCGAGCGGCAAGACGCATACGCGTTGCAGAGCCAGCAGCGTACCGCGGCCGCACAAGAAGCACAGCGTTTCGATGCCGAGATCGTTCCCATGCCCTCGTGGAAGTACGTGCGCGACGCGGACGGCTCCGTGCGCGAGGAACGCGTCGAGTTGCGACGAGACGAAGGCAATCGGCCCGATACGACACCGAATGGATTGGCGGCGCTCAAGGGCGCCGTGCCGGGCGTCGCGGATACGACGATCACCGCGGGGAACTCGTCGCAGCTTTCCGACGGCGCGGCCGCGGTCGTCATGCTCTCGGCCGATGCTGCGGCGGCGCGAAACCTCGAGCCGTTGGGATTCTATCGCGGCTACGCGGTAGCGGGCTGTGCGCCGGGCGAGATGGGAATCGGGCCGGTTTTCGCAGTGCCGAAACTGTTGGCGCAACGCGGCTTAACAATCGACGACATCGGCGTGTGGGAACTCAACGAAGCCTTTGCCGTGCAGACGATCTATTGTTTGGAGAAGTTGGGCATCCCGAACGACCGCTGCAACGTCGACGGCGGCGCAATTTCCATCGGTCATCCGTACGGCATGACGGGCGCGCGGCAGACGATGCACGCGCTGATTGAAGGCAAGCGCCGCGGTGAACGTTACGTCGTGGTGACGATGTGCGTCGGCGGCGGCATGGGCGCGGCCGCGCTCTTCGAAGTCGCCTGACCCTCTCGGCAAGGAAAAGGCTGGGCCTTCTCGAAGCAAGCGAGCCATCTCATCCTCGCGCCTCTTTATGGGAGCGTCCTATGAACTATTTTCTTGATGCGCTCGGCAAGTACGCGGTCTTCAGCGGCCGGGCCCGGCGCAGCGAATATTGGTACTTCGTCTTATTCTCAAGCCTCATCGGCTTTGCGCTGGCCGCCCTCGGTTTCTCCGTCGCGAAAATGACCGGCGGGCCTCTGACGCTGGCGCAGTATCTCGTCGATCTTTTTTCGGTGCTGATCTTTCTTCCAAGTCTTGCGGTCAGCGTACGCCGTCTGCACGACATCGGAATGAGCGGGTGGTGGGTGTTGCTCAACGTCGTGCCATTCGGCGGCCTCGTCTTGCTCTGGTTCTTTTGCCAGGATAGCCAAATCGGCCCGAACGACTACGGACCGAATCCGAAAGAGCTGGCCGGCATCGTTATGGCCTAGGGAACGTATCTGGTGAAGGCGTTATTTTCGAGATCAAGCCCCGAAAGAGGCGCCTAGCCGCGGCGTAACGTGCCGAAGAGATCGCCGACCGAATAGCGGAAGCCCGGCAGCGCCGCGTGTTCGATGGTATCGCGCTCGCCAAGCAGCGCAACAATCGAGCCATCGTGAAGCTCCACCACGCGTTTGGCGGCGTCTACGACAATGACCAGCGACGATCCGGCCCGCAGATAGGTCGACATTTTGTCGTCGATGTCGATGCGCCGGTCGCCCGGCGAAAGAATCTCGACCGCTACGTCGGGGGCGAGTGGCGGAAGTTGCAGTTCTTCGTCGGTCAGCGGACGCAAGCGTTCGTTCGTGACGTACGCCACGTCGGGAACGAGCGGACGCCGCATTTCGCCGGGCGGTGCAACGCGAAAGCGCCACTCCGGCCCAACCTCGCCGCGACCCTCGGCCCACTGCGTAAGCGCTGAGTTGAGCGCTCCCTGCAATCGCGAATGATCGCGCTTCGGACTCATCTTTTGCAGCGCGCGCCCGCGCACCCATTCGGTTTCGGGCTTGGTCTCGGGAAGAACGATTTCGTGCAGCATTTTCTCACGCCACTCTATCACGGTGCGCACGCTTCCAACAAGAAGCGCAGCTCGGACGCCGGATACCATGGAAAGGCCCGTCGGCGGGCGCTCTCATAGAATCCTAAGCCTCGCCTAATCCCTAAACGATGCATCGGGCCGCCCGTTCAGGTTCAATAATGCTGAGGGGAACTGAAACAACTGACATGATTCATCGATGGTTCACGAGCATTCTTTGCGGAGCCGCCCTGGTTGGCGTTACGCTCAGCAGCGCGCAGCCGGCTACGGCGCAGCAAGCGCGCGATAACAACGGGCCCGGTGTCGCACGCATGAGCGTCGTCCAGGGCTCGACCGTCATCCAACGCGGTGACAGCAATACGCAGACGGACGCGGTCGTTAACGGGCCGCTTCTACCCGGCGACTACGTTTCGACCGGGGGCAGCGCCCGCGCCGAAGTACAATATGACGGCGACACCGCCATTCGGCTCGGCGGCGGCGTGCAGGCGCGTATCACGAACAACGACCCCAACAACCGGAGCTTGCAGCTTGCGGACGGCACGATCGAAGTCGGTCTCGTGAAGGGCAGTGAGCCGTTCGAAGTCGACACGCCGTCGGTGAGCGTACGCGCTCGCGAAGCCGGCGATTACCGCATAACGATCGACCACGATGGTGGAACGTGGATAACGGCGCGCCGCGGACAAGCAGAAGTGGCGACCGGAAACCGCACGTACACTCTATCTTCGGGCCGCACGCTCGTAGCGCGCGGTTCAGCCTCGGATCCATCGATCAGCTACGCCCGCGAAGTGGGCTACGACGCGTTCGACGACTTCAACGCCAAACGCGATCAAGAGATGATCGCGGCCGATAACGCCAGTCCGAACTTGAGTCCGACAATCGCCGGTTACGACGATCTCGGTCAGTACGGTAACTGGCAAGACGTTTCAGGTTACGGCGATGCGTGGGTTCCGCAGCAGTCGGCCGACTGGGCACCGTACCGCGATGGTTCGTGGGTATGGGAAGGCGGCTATGGCTACACATGGGTCGGCGACGAGCCCTGGGGCTGGGCACCGTATCATTACGGTCGCTGGTTCTGGGCAAACGGCTACGGCTGGGCCTGGTTACCGCCCGCATATGCCTACGATCCGACGTGGTATCCGGCCTTGGTCGGTTTCTACGGTTGGGGCGACGGCGTTTCGCTTGACTTCGGGTTCCCGTGCATCGGCTGGGTCCCGCTCGCACCGTACGATCCGTTCTATGCATGGTATCCCGGCTGGTCCTGGGGAGGCGGGGGCTGGGGATTCCGTCGCGGTTGGGGCGGTTGGGGAAGGCGCGTCGTGAACATCACGAACATCCGCAACATCTATCGGAACTTCGGTCACGGTGGCGGCTCCGGCACGCTACGCGGCAAGTTCGAAAAAGGTCAGTTCGGCCACAACATCGCGGTGACGGCGCGGAACATCGGTCGTGCCGGGCAGTTGCGCGGCGCACTTCCGGTCACGCCGACTCGAGATAATCTCGGATTCGGCCGCACGCCGGCCAGCCGAATAGCGTTTTCGCATGCCTTTCAATCCCCGCGCTTCGCTTCGAGTCGCGCCATCGCGAACCGGGAACCGTTCTCGGAACAACAGCGCACCGTCTCGACCGCGATTCATTCGAACGCGGAGCGCGCAAGCGAACCGGTAACGCAGACGAGGAGCGCTCCCGCAAGTTCGTGGAGTCGCTTCGACAGCGAGCGCGGTACCGAAACGCGAGCGGCCGCTCCGGTAACGCGAAGCGCCTCGACGAGTTCGTGGGGCCGCTTTAACAGCGAGCGTGGCAGCATAGCTCCGGCATATATGAATCACGGATCGTATGGCGACCGCGGTTCCTATGGCGACCGCGGTTCGTACGGCACTTCCACGTCGCGCGGAGAGAGCTACACGCGCACGAACGACGGCAATGCCTACGAGTACACACGCAATCCCTACGAATCGCAATCGCGCACAGCGTCTCCATCGTACTCACGCGGTTCGTCGTATCCGTCGTACTCACGCGGTTCGTCGTATCCGTCGTACTCACGCGGTTCGTCGTATCCGTCGTATTCGCGCGGTTCGTCGTATCCGTCGTATTCGCGCGGTTCGTCGTACCCGTCGTATTCGCGCGGTTCGTCGTATCCGTCGTACTCACGCGGTTCGTCGTATCCGTCGTACTCACGCGGTTCGGCTCCCTCGTATTCACGCGGCTCGGCTCCCTCGTACTCGGGCGCCTCGGCTCCCTCCTACTCGCACGGATCTGCTCCGTCGTCGGGATCGCATAGTTCGAGCGGCAGCGGATCGTCCCACGGAGGGCGGCCGCCACAGCCGCAGTAAGGGTCTGTCTCGTTAAGTCCGCAAAGGGCGGCGCTCAAGGCGCCGCCCTTTGCTTTGCAGAAGCGATTTCTCAGAAAAACACTGTTTCGAGGGGGCTTCATGGCGAACGATCTTTCTGCGGTCCAATCGTCCGATAACGTCTGGGAGATGGCGCAACGCCAGCTCGACGAGGTCAGCCGGCTCATCGCACTGAACGAGTCGCTACACGGCTATCTACGCCAGCCCAAACGCGTACTCGAAGTGTCTGTTCCGGTCCGCATGGATGACGGCATCTTTCGCATGTTCACCGGCTACCGCGTGCAACATAACCTGTCGCGCGGTCCAGGTAAAGGCGGCATCCGCTTCCATCCCGACGTGACGCTCGACGAAGTGAAGGCACTCGCCATGTGGATGACGTGGAAGTGCGCGCTGGTCAACATTCCGTTCGGCGGCGCAAAAGGCGGCGTGATCTGCGATCCCAAGAGCATGTCCATGCAAGAACTGGAGAACCTGACGCGCCGCTTTACCAACGAAATCTCGATCATCATCGGACCCGAAAAAGATATTCCGGCGCCCGACGTGTATACGACGCCGCAGATTATGGCGTGGATCATGGACTCGTTCTCCATGCTGCACGGTTATTCGATTCCCGGCGTGGTGACCGGCAAACCGGTCGCAATCGGCGGGTCGCTGGGACGCGATAAAGCGACGGCGCGCGGTTGCAGCTACGTCGTAGACGAAGCGATGGAGGAGATCGGCCGCGAGATTGACGGTGCGAAAGTCGCCATACAAGGATTTGGCAATGCGGGTATGTATGCGGCGCAGTTGATGAGCGATCGAGGCTATCGCATCGTGGCGGTCTCCGATTCAAACGGCGGCGTCGCCAACGAAGACGGCCTCGACGTGAAAGGTCTCATGGCGCACAAGATGGAGACCGGTTCCGTCGCGGGGTTCCGCGCGGGCGAACGTTTGGATAATCGCGCCGTGCTGGAGTTCGATTGCGACGTGCTCGTGCCGGCCGCACTGGAGAAGGTCATTACGCGGGAAAATGCGTCGCGCATCCGGGCGAGCATCGTCGCCGAAGCCGCGAACGGTCCGACGACACCGGAAGCAGACGACATCCTCTTCGATAAGGGCATCGTGGTGCTTCCGGACATCCTCGCAAATGCGGGCGGTGTGACGGTTTCCTATTTCGAGTGGGTTCAAGATCTGCAGGCAAACTTCTGGGAAGAAGCCGAGATCAACGAGCGCCTCAAACAGAAGATGGTGCGCGCGTTTCGCGAGACGCACGAACAAGCGAAGCGCCACGGCGTTTCGATGCGGAAGGGCGCGTACTGCGTGGCCGTTGCGCGGGTGGCCGAAGCGACAAAACTGCGCGGGCTGTATCCCTGAACAACTCGGGTTCTTCGGCGAGGGTCAGCGAACGCTCGTCGACGACGAGACCGGGCGCATCCTGTACGTCCCATCGTTCGTCGATGAGGCGACCGCAGAACAGTGGTTTTCTGCGCTCCGCGTGTCGGCTGCGTGGAAGACGGAACGCCGGTGGATGTACGATCGGGAGGTCGAGGTGCCGCGGCTCGTCACGAGCTATCGCCTCGACGATCCGGCGCTACCGGCCGTGCTCGCCGATGCGGTGCGCCGTGCCACTGACGTCGCTCACGAACCTTTTAACGCGGTTGGCTTAAATCTCTATCGCGATGGCCGCGACAGCGTCGCGCCGCACAACGACCATCTCTACGAGATCGTTGCCGGACATCCGATTGGACTGATTTCGTTGGGCGCAACGCGGCTGATGACGATTCGCAGCAAGGGTAAGCCCAGGCGCGTCTTCGATCTCAATCTCGAGAACGGCAGCCTCTTGATGATGAGCTACGAAACGCAGGTCAATTACGACCACGGCGTTCCAAAAACCAAAGCGAGCGTGGGCGAACGCATCAGCGTCGCCCTTCGCGTGCGCCCGCCACAAAAACGAAGCTCAGCGTGAAGGCTAAAGACCGATTTGCCCTAGTTCGGACACAATGCGCTGGACGCGCGTATCTTCCCACCACGTCACGACCCGATCGCGCAGCTCGGGGAAACCACGCAGCGTTCCGACGTGTTCGCGAATCGCGGCGGGATTCGGGCGCTCTGCGGCGAGCTCCGCATCGAGCGCGTCAATGGTGCCGTGCGCTTCGTGTCCTTGTGGTAACGCATCGTGCAAATCTTTGCTCGGCAATGCCATGCGTTGCCCGATCGGCAGCATCGTTTCCGCTTGCGTAATCAATTGTTCGCCGGCGATTAAACCGGTTGCATCCGCACCCGTGATGCCTTCGCGAACGTCCGCGATGCGTTCCTCAACGTCGGCATGCGACTGGTTCGTTTCCTTTTCCATTTGACTACTCTACAAGGGACCTTTCCGCCGCTCCTGTTTATTGAACTCTAACGTTAGTTCACACTAAATTTGGTTACAATTATTTCACGTTAGGAGGATATCGGAAAATGAAAAGCACTCTACCAGCAGTCGCGAGTATGGCCATCGCTGCAGTAGCATTGCTCGGCGCGACGCCCCATGGAAGAATGATTGTTCAACCACCGCATATCATCGCGCCCGCGCCGCCGATCGCAAGTCAACCGCGGCCGCCGTACATCATCGCACCGCGTCCTGTTCCGGCAGCGCGGCCGATGCCAGCGGCAGCGCGTCCTAGCACGGACGTTGCTCCAGCCGACGCTTCAAATCGGGCGATGCCCGCAGTAGCGCCGTCGTCAGTGGCGCGACCGGCTGCGAGGCCTGCGGCCGCGCAGCCCCACGTGCCCGTCGATCCAATCGTACGACCGGCGGTTCACGATCCGCCGCAATAAGGTCGGCATGGATACACCTGCGACGCGCCTCCTAAGGAGGCGCGCCGTCTTTTATACGCGTGCGATCGTGTTTCTCTCGTGCACGGCCGCAATCTCCGCATGCGCACCCCGAACGCTGCCCGCGCACACGCTCGTTATCGCAGATACCGTCGATCCCAGCTCGCTCAACCCTTTGCTGGCGCACGATCAGGATACGATTGCCTACGATCTGCTGGTGACGCAAACGCTCGTCGGGCTTTCCGCGGAAAATCGCCTGTTTCCGCTCTTAGTGACGCGAGTTCCGACGCGCACGAATGGCGATATCTCGAGCGACGGCCGAACGATCGTCTACCATTTACGCCGCGACGTGCGCTTTGCCGACGGGAGTCGCTTGACGTCCGCAGATGTGGCATTCACCTTTCACGCGATCTTGGATCGGCGAAATCCCGTCGAATCGCAGGACGCCTATCGCCGGGTCGCGTGGCTGCACACGCCGGATGCATCGACGGTCGTGATTCGCCTGAGGCAGCGTTGGAACGCTGCCGTCGCCGAACTCTTCGGGCAAGCGGATTTCGCATTCGGTATCCTACCCGCTCATGCGTTTGGGTCCACCGACGTAACGCGGGGTTCGTGGAACGAGCGTCCGTACGGTACGGGTCCCTTTCATGTGACCGAATGGGAGAGAGCAAATCGGATCGTGCTCGACGTCAATCCCTATTTTCGGCCTCGCCCACGGTTGCGACGCATTATTCTGCGGTTGCTTCCGGACGCGACGGCAGCGTTGTTTGCACTACGGACAGGCGAAGCGGACGTTGCGGAGATCGGCGTGCAGCAGGTGGCGCAGGCGAGAGGCATTCGCGGCGCGCACCTGCTCGTGACGCCGGTTAACGGTCTGGATTTGTTGATGATGCAAACCACCGCCTCACCGACCAACGATCTGCAGGTGCGCCAGGCCGTCGCTGCGGCGATCGATCGACGCGCCATTGCGGCCGTAACGTTCGGGCTTTTCCCGCCGGCCGATTCATTCTTGCCGCCCGCGTTTTCCTGGCACGCGGCACAACCGCCATTCCGAAGGGCGCGGTATCGCGGGGCCCTCCACGTTGCAATTGCGATCCAACCGGAACGTGGAACCTGGCTCGCGGTGATGTTGCAAGAGCAACTGCGGCGTCACGGCATCGATGCGACTATCAAACCGTACCCGGCGGCAATGTTCAACGCGCCGGGCGGCCCGTTACGCAGCGGCCGCTTTACTTTGGCAGCAACGCAATGGATCGGAGGGGGCGATCCGGAGCAGTCGGTCATTTTCGCGTGCAGTCAACGCGGCGCCGACGGCAACAACGCGATGAACTACTGCAATCCTCGGTTCGACGCGCTGTTCGAGGATCAAAGCGTGACTGCCGATCCCGCGCGGCGGCGAGGCGATTTCATCGCGATGCAAAAACTCATCGCGCAGGACGTGCCCGCCGTGCCGCTGGTCTACGAAGCGAACGTTGACGTGGTACGAAATCGCGTGACCGCGTTCGGGCGCAATATGTTGATGTATCCGGTGTCGCCGGAGAAGTGGGATGTGCGCTAGGTGGGTTGCGGCTGCGGACTCTGCGAAGGCTCCGGCGTTGGTCCGTAGATCGCCTCGGCGGTGGAGCATATCTCTCTCGAACCGATCCGATAATCCACCACGCGATCCCCTTCGGCGGTCGTCGCGCTTCCGCCGACGGTGACGTCGCGATCCACCGGCAACCCGAGCCGGTTGTAGAGCAAATCGGTTTGCTGCGTGAGCGCACCGACGCCGCGATCGGCGTTCAGATTGTCGTCAAACCACTTGCACGTCGCCGCATTGCCGGGCAGTCCGGTGAACTGATAGAGAATGGGTTGCGCCGGCGCCCTTTCCGGTATAGCGAGGCCGACGCTCAGGACGGTGCCGAGGAAGAGTGCCGATCGCTTCATGCGGTGCAGTTGGCCAAGAGTCGCCGGACCTCCTCATCGGTCGTTTGTGTAAAGTCTTCGTAAAAGAGTCCTACAGCGACGAACGGGTCGGGCTGGAACGGGCAGACGACACGATCGGCAACCTCGAGCAACGATTCGCACGTGCGCTTAGCACCCACCGGAACGGCAACGACGATCTCCTTGGGCTCACTGCGTCGCACCGAGAGCGCGGCAGCGCGCATCGTCGCCCCCGTCGCCAAGCCGTCGTCCACGAGTATGACGGTTTTCCCGCGGAGATTGCGTTCGGGGTTCTCCCCGCGATAGGCGCGTTCGCGACGCTCAAGCTCCTCGCGTTCCCGCGCGATGACCGCGCGCACGCCGGCGTCGCTCACGCCGAGTGCCGAGACGATGGTTTCATCAACGATGTACGTCCCGTCGCCGGCGATGGCGCCCATTGCCAACTCGGGACGATCCGGCGCGCCGAGCTTGCGGACGACGTAGACGTCGAGCGGTAGACCAAGTTGCTTGGCGACCTCGCAGGCAACGACCACTCCGCCGCGCGGCAAGCCCAGCACGACGCCGTCTTGGCGCTGGGCGTATCGGGCTAGCGCCGATGCGAGGCGGCGGCCGGCATCGGCACGGTCACGGATTATTCCGGAATGCCTCCGTCATGATCGATGATCGCTTGCGGCGTCAGACCTTTACTGGGACATTTCTTTTCGCCGGGGACTGGTTCGTTGACGAACGGCGTAGGCTTCTGCGTGTAGTCGAACATATCGCCGATCGACGTCGAGGTTTCGTCGGTCGTGTGCAACGAACTCAACCCGAAGTTCTGCTCGATCCATTTGAGGATGCTGCCGTACTGGTATTCCGTTTTCGAAACGTTGTTCGTACGTGCATACGGCGAAAGAGCGATAAGCGGTATGCGGAACCCGAGACTCGTATAGTTGATTTGCGGCGGCGGCACCGGATCGTACCATCCGCCCCAATCGTCCCAGAGCAACAAGATCGCGGTGTCGTTCCAGTACTTGCTTTTGCCTACTGCATCGACCACCGAGGTGACCCAATGCGGGCCGTGATTGCAGCCGCTCGCGGGATGATCGGAATCTGCAAGAATCGGAATGACCCAGGAAACCTCAGGTAACGTGCCGTTCCTGACATCGCTGAAAACGGTCGTGTTCGGCGAACTGATGTGCGACCAATCGGCTCCATAGCCGTGGCAATCTTGCGGGCGCTTCACCGGCGTTTTGTACGTTTTACAACGCACTTTGGCGATGGCATCGTAGCCGTTCCAAACGAAGCCGGAAAAATCTTGAGCCTTGGTGTCGACGTAGTACTTCCACGAAACGTTGCGCGCATCCAGAACATCGGCAAGGGTGCCCCACTCCGTGAAGCACGGGAATGGGCCGTCTCCCGTTTCCCTGCCGTCTTTATGCAAGACCAAGGTGACCGTGCCGGGATAACCGTCGCAGCCCCAGGGCTGGACGTTCGGTTGATCGGTTTCCGATTCGTCATCGTTGAGCGCCACGGTACCGGAAAGGATGATCTGATGTGCGATAAAGCTGGACGCCGTATCGGTAAAGAAAAAGTGATCGGCTAACGAATAGCGCTTCGCAAAATCCCAATAGGCTTTGGTTTCCGAACGGTCGACATAGGCGTATGGATAGGTCTTCGCCGGCGGTCCGCTACCGTCTTCGCCCTTACGAATCTTGTCAAAGCCGTCATTGCGGCAAACTCCCGACGCCCGATCCAGATCGCACTCTTCGAGGAATCCGCCCGGGCGGCCGGTGAGCAGAGGCCCGCGATGGCTGTGGTCGATGTCGGTGCCGAAACCTAAATGACCGGTCGTCTCGAGCGTGACGGATTTCAACTGCACGCGGCCGTTGGGACACCAGCTTGCGCTCGCGTCGTGAGCCGGTATGCACGGCCCGCTCATCGCCGTCTCCGCGCCGGGGAAGCCGGCGAACATGTTGTTGAAACTGCGATTCTCTTGCATCATGATGATGATGTGTTTGATCGGGGTCTGTGATGCGGGATGGTTCGGCGGGATCGCGTTCGAGCTATTGCAGCCGGCAAAAGCGGCAGCGAGGATCGCGGCAATCCAGGCGCGGGATCGCTTCATCATACCTGTTACTCCGGAATGCCGCCGTCGTGATCGATGATCTGCTGCGGTGAGATCGTGCCGCCGCAGTTCCGCTCGCTTGGCAGCGGCTCGTTGACGAAGGGCGTCGGCTTTTGCGTGTAGTTCAACATGTCACCGATCGAGGTCGAGGTTTCGTCGGTTGTGTGCAGCGAACCCAATCCGAAGTTTTGTTCGATCCACTTCAGGATGCTGCCGTACTGGTAATCCGTTTTTGAGACGTAGTCCGTTCGCGCGTACGGTGAAAGAACGACCAGCGGAACGCGGAAGCCCAGGCTCGTGTAGTTTGTCTGCGCCGGCGGTATGGGATCGTACCACCCGCCCCAATCATCCCAGAGCAGCACAATGGCGGTGTCGTTCCAGTACTTGCTTTTGCCTACTGCATCGACGACCGAGGTGACCCAATGCGGGCCATGATTACACCCGCTCGCCGGGTGATCGGAGTCTGCAAGAATCGGAATGACCCAGGACACTTGAGGCAAGCTTCCGTTCTTGATATCGGTGAAGAAGGTGGTGTTGGGAGAGCTGATGTGCGACCACGCCGATCCGTAACCAATGCAATCGTTCGGACCCTTGACCGGCACCTTATATTTCCCGCAACGAACCTTGGCGATGGCGTCGAATCCGTTCCAAACGCCACCGGAAAAGTCGCCGTGTAGCGAAGCAACGTAGTATTTCCACGACACATTGCGCGCGTCGAGTAGGTCGGCCATCGTACCCCACTGCGTGAAGCATGGAAACGGTCCATTCGCCGTCTCTGTGCCGTTCTTGTGCAGGACGAACGTGTACGTACCGGGATATGCGTCGCAACCCCAGGGCTGGTTCGACGGCTGATCGGTCTCCGATTCATCGTCGTTGAGCGCGACGGTGCCTGAAAGAATCATCTGATGTGCGATAAAGCTCGAGGCCGTATCGGTGAAGAAGAAGTGATCGGCTAGCGAGTAGCGCTTTGCGAAATCCCAATACGCTTTGGTTTCCGAACGTTCGATGTACGCGTACGGGTAGAGCTTCGCCGGCGGCCCATTGCCCGATTCACCGAAGCGAATCTTGTCGAAGGCGTCGTTGCGGCATTGACCGGCCGCTTTGTCAAAGTCGCACTCGACTTCAAAGCCGTGATGGCTGTGATCGATGTCGGTGCCGAGGCCAAGATGGTTCGTCGTTTCGAGCGTTACGGAGGTCAACTTCGCGGTGCCCGTTTTGCACCACGGTTCCTTGACACAGGGGCCGGACATTGCGGTGTCTGCACCGGGGAAGCCCGCAAAAACGTTATTGAAGCTGCGGTTCTCCTGCATCATGATGATGACGTGCTTGATTGGGGTCGCCGAGGCGGGATGGTTTGGCGGGATGGCATTCGAGCTATTACAGCCGGCAAAAGCGGCGGCAACGATAAGGCTAACGACGACTCGGAATCGCTCCACGGTGTCCTCCAACGCGTTGTGTTGTGTCCTCATTCTTCTTGTGATGCCGCCGGGCGCCTCCCAACCTGGCTCTAAACCGTGGTCGAAGAACGTTCGTAAAGCGACTAACGTTATAGATGAGTCACAGCAAGCGCCATGGATTCTCAGGCAGCATTATTAAACCTCAATAAGGAGAGCAATATCGTGAAGTTTTCATCGCTTATGGCGGGGACCGCAGTCATCGCTTTATCCGCCTGTAGCGGCGGCATGAGCACGACGCCTTCGATGACCGGCATCGCCGCGCCGTCCTCGCAAGCAAACGTGCAGCCAAATCTTGCAGCACAATCGTTGCAGCCGAGTGCGGCGGCACTCGGGCTATGGCCCCGTTCGGGCCCCGCGGTGCGTGTCTGTGCCGACGTCGGCGACGGTTATGCGCGGTGCCAAGCATGGCGCCGCACCGACATTCACGGACTTGTACGCAAGAATACGCCCGCCGGGTACTCGCCCAGCGATCTCCAGACGGCGTATGGTTTGACGTCGTACAGCGGCAGCAAAGGCGGCGGTGAAACCGTCGCGATCGTCGATGCGTACGACGATCCCAACGCGGCTTCGGATCTTGCCACGTATCGTTCGCAGTTTGGGCTCTCCGCGTGCGGCACGTCCAACGGCTGCTTTACCAAAGTGAAGGAAGGTACACAAACAAATCAAGGTTGGGGAGAGGAAGAGTCGCTGGACGTCGATATGGTGTCGGCGATCTGTCCCAACTGTAAGATTCTCCTGGTGGAAGCGGCGACGAGCAGCATCGCCAATCTGGCAACCGCCGAAAAGTACGCTGCCGCGCACGCCGATTATGTCAGCAACAGTTGGAGCGGCAACGAGGGAACGAAGACGTACGACAGCGATTTCAACGTCAGCGGCGTCGCGATTACCGCCGCTACCGGCGACAACGGTCACAACACGACCGCACAATGGCCGGCCATTCTTCCGACCGTCACGGCCGTCGGTGGCACGACGCTTAGTTCGTACAACCCGCGCTCCGAAAGCGCATGGTCAGGCGCGGGAAGCGGCTGCAGCAAAGTCTATGCGAAGCCGTCGTTCCAAAGCGGCATCACGACCGGGTGTTCCGATCGCGCGCAGTCGGATACGTCGGCCGACGCAAATCCAAATACCGGCGTCGCGGTGTACGATACGTACCTATCGGGCGGCGGCTGGCTCGTCTTCGGCGGCACGTCGGTAGCGACGCCGATCATCGCATCGGTATTCGCTCTAGCCGGTTCCACCGCGGATAATACCAACGCACACCTTTACGCGCACACCGGTAATCTCAACGACGTAACGTCCGGCAGAGACGGCAGTTGCGGCGCACCGATGTGCACGGCAGGCAAGGGCTGGGACGGACCGACGGGATTGGGCACGCCGAATGGTATCGGTGCGTTTTAGCGCTTCACCGCTTTCTAAGGTTAGTTGGCGCGTTGGCGGGGGTAATCTACGGCGTAGAGACTTACGACCTAGGAAGAGGAGATTTCTCGTCATGAAGTTTTACGCAGGAATACTGTCGCTCGCCAGCGCGCTGCTTCTATTCGGTGGTGCGTCAGTCGCGCCGGTGGCTGCGCAAGATTACGACAACGGTATGCCGGCATATACGACTTGGCAGCCGGCCTGGGATACGTTCCAGTACGATCAACGTCACGTAATGCTCGGCACGGTTCAGTCGTTCTCGGCCTACCGGTTAACGGTTCTTCGTCATAACGGCGACGTACAAACCGTCGACTTGAAGAACGGCACAATCATCTATCCAACGGGCGCGACGCCCACGACGGGTGAACGCGTGTCGCTGGTCGGTTACTATAGCAACGGAACGTTCATCTGTAACCGGGTCATCATCAGACCGTAGCGATGGCTTTGACCGCTGCGCCCCCTGTCCTCGAGCAGGTGGCGCAGCGTTTCGCCGCCACCACGCGCGGCGTCGTGAGCTTTCACCTTCATCGCGTGCTCGACGTGCGAGCCGGTTTTTCACATCGCCACGAAGATCTTTCGATGCACGTTATCTGCGTTGACGGTACGATCGTGCGCGTGCGCATTGAGCGCTACACTATTGACGGCAAAACGGCGTCGACGGCGGACACCGCCAGCATGGCGCAGGCCTATCAAGCGCCGCGGCCTGGACAGCGCTTCCGCGTTCCATTCGATGCGCATTATCAAACGGAGTACCAGTTTGCGGCCAGCGCTCCCGAAACGATGAGCTTCACGTCGGCGTTTCGCGATGCCGCGCACGGTAGCGGCAGCTTCACCTACGACACGAGCTACAACGTGGTTTCCTACAGCTATCAGCCCAACGCATTGCCGCCGCACGCGAGTGCCGGCACCATCTCGGACAAGCGCGCAGAAGTGCTGCCCGGCTACTGGGGTCTCACGCACGAAACGCAAGACTATAAAGGAAGCTTCGGTCCATTCTCCGGCCGGGGACACGAGGACGTCGACTTTTCCGACTATCGCCGCTTCGCCGACATGCAGAGTGCGCTCGTCACGCTGTAGGGCGACCCCTTCGAGTTCGCTCAAGAGTGAAGGCTTTACGGTATGCCGCCGAAAAGCGATGGCACCGGAGGAGATGCAATGCCCGATTTCATGAAAACGTTGTTCGTCAATCCGCCGACCTTTGAAGGGTACGACGGCGGCGCGGGCTCGCGCTATCAATGCCGTCGCGAGGTGCGGTCGTTCTGGTATCCGACGTGGCTCGCGCAGCCGGCGGCGATGATTCCGGGCAGCAAACTCGTGGATGCGCCGCCCGGCGATCTGTCGATGGACGACGTCGCGCCCATGGCCAAAGAGTACGATCACGTCATCCTCCACACGAGCACGCCGTCGTTCAACAACGACGCGCGCTTCGCCGAGCGCGTCAAACAAGAGAACCCGTCGGCAGTCGTCGGCATGGTCGGCGCGCACGTCGGCATACTGCCCGAACAATCGTTGCGACTGGCACCGGCGGTGGATTGGGTAAGCGTCGGCGAGTTCGACTACACGTGCGTGGACATCGCGCAGGGCAAGCCGTTCTCGCAGGTCGACGGCATCGCGTATCGCGAGAACGGGAGCGTCGTGCGCACGCCGGAACGCCCGCTCATCACGGACATGGAAGCGTTTCCATCGGTGCTCGACGTCTATCGCCGCGATCTGACGATCGAGAACTACTTCAACGGCTATTTGCAGCATCCGTATCTCTCGCTGTACACCGGACGCGGCTGCAAATCGAAGTGCACGTTCTGCCTGTGGCCGCAAACGATCGGCGGACATCTCTATCGCGTGCGCAGCGTGGACAGCGTCGCCGCGGAGATGACGCGCGCCAAGCAGTTGTTCCCCGAAGTCAAAGAGTTTTTCTTCGACGACGATACGCTGACCGATAACGGTCCGCGCGTCGAAGAGATCGCCAAGCGCCTGGGAGAGATCGGGATCACTTGGTCCTGCAACGCAAAGCCGAACGTGCCGCGGTCCACGCTGGAAATCATGAAGGCGAACGGTTTACGACTGCTGCTCGTCGGCTACGAATCCGGCAACCAGAACGTGCTCAACAACATGAAGAAGGGCACGCGTCTCGACATCATCCGCCGGTTCTCAAAAGATTGCCGCGAACTCGGTATCAAGGTCCATGGCACGTTTATCCTCGGCATGCCCGGCGAAACGCCGGAGACCATTAAGGAAACGATGGACTTTGCGTGCGAGATGGATCCGGAAACGATTCAAGTCTCGCTGGCCGCGCCGTATCCGGGGACCTATCTCTACAATCAGGCGATTGAAAACGGCTGGCTGGAGGCGCAGAACGAGGAACTGCTCGACACGCACGGCGTGCAGCACGCGGCGCTCAACTATCCTGGCCTGAGCTCGGCCATGATGTTCGAATCGGTGGACGAGTTCTACCGGCGCTTCTACTTCCGGCCGCGCAAAATGCTCTCGCTGCTTGGCGGCATGATCGGCGATCGTCACGTGATGAAGCGCCGTCTGCGGGAGGGCAAGGAGTTTTTCCACTTCCTACGCGAGCGCAAGCGCGAAGAGAAGGCGGCCGCCGCGGTGGAGCGCGTACCGGTTACGTCGTCGTAGCCCTGCACGCGAACAGGACCATCGAGACGCCGTAGGCCACAAGAGCCTGCGTTGACCGAACGTACGTTCGCATGGTAGCATCGAAGCCGTGAGCTGGCTTTCGCGGCTTCGGACCTCCCTCGTGCGTGCCCGCGAGGTCTTTTCCGAAGTTGCGCGTCTGGGCAGTCCACAGCGCCCGCTAACGCCCGAGTTTTGGGACGAGCTGGAAGAGACGCTCATTCTCGCCGACTTCGGCGTTCCGACGACGGCCAAGATTCTGACCGGACTGCAGACCGTTGCAAAACAAGAGGAGTGGAAAACGACGGACCTTGCGATCGCGCGGTTTCGTCAAGACGTGACGCGTTTTCTGACGCTGCCCAACGACCGGCTGAATCTGGAGACGCGCCCGTCGGTTATCCTCGTCGTGGGCGTCAACGGCAGCGGTAAGACGACGACGATCGGCAAGTTGGCGACGCGCTTAGAACGCAACGGCAAACGCGTGCTGCTCGTTGCAGCCGATACGTTTCGCGCGGCGGCGGCGGAACAACTCGCGGTTTGGGCGACGCGCAGCGGCAGCGCGCTGGTACGCGGCGCCGAGGGAGCCGATCCGGCGTCGGTGGTCTTTGACGGCATGCGTGCAGCCAAAGCGCGAAACGCCGACGTCGCGATCGTCGATACCGCCGGCCGTTTGCAAACCAAAGCGAACTTGATGGAAGAGCTCAAGAAGATGCGGCGTGTCATCGAGCGCGAAATGGGGACGGCGCCCGCAGAGACGCTGCTCGTCATCGACGGCACGAACGGACAAAACGCGATCTCTCAGGCCAAACTCTTTCATGCAGCGACCGAACTCACGGGCGTCGTCGTCACGAAACTCGATTCGACGGCCAAAGGCGGCGTGCTCGTCGCAATCGTGGACGAGCTGGACGTTCCCATCAAACTCATCGGTCTGGGCGAAGCCGTCGACGACTTGCGCGATTTCTCACCCAACGAGTTCGTGGACGCTCTCTTCGACGATACAGAATGCCAACCACTTGGCACTCAGGCGTGAGAGCGTGATACAGATGAATGCTGTGAACCGACAGAAAGGAACCACAATGGCGGCAGAAGACGAACGGCAGATTGCACTTGCCAATGCGTTGACGCAGATCGAGCGCCAGTTCGGCAAAGGCTCGATCATGCGCATGGGCGACTTCCAAGAGCGCATGGCATTCGAGATCGTTCCGACCGGCTCAATCGCGCTCGATTTGGCGCTCGGCATCGGCGGCCTTCCGCGCGGGCGCATCGTCGAGATCTACGGTCCGGAGTCGAGCGGCAAGACGACGCTCGCGCTGCACGCCATCGCGGAAGCGCAAAAAATGGGTGGGACCGCCGCTTTCATCGACGTGGAACACGCGCTCGATCCGAACTACGCCGCGGCGTTGGGCGTGGACCTCGACAACCTGCTGGTCTCTCAGCCCGACACCGGCGAACAGGCACTGGAGATCGCCGAGATGCTCACGCGCAGCAACGCAGTGGACGTCATCGTCGTGGACTCGGTGGCCGCACTCGTCACGCGCGCGGAACTCGAAGGCGACATGGGCGACGCGCACGTCGGCCTGCAGGCACGTTTGATGTCGCAGGCGCTCCGGAAACTTACCGCCGCAATCTCACGCAGCAAAGCAGTGATGATCTTCATCAACCAGTTGCGCGAAAAAGTCGGCGTGATGTTCGGCAATCCCGAAACCACCTCCGGCGGCCGCGCGCTGAAGTTCTACGCGTCGATACGTCTCGACGTGCGCAAACTCGAGACGATCAAGGTCGGTCAGGACGTGGTCGGCACGCGGACGCGCGTCAAGGTCGTCAAGAACAAGGTCGCGCCGCCGTTCCGGCAGGCCGAGTTCGACATCACCTACGGCCACGGCATCTCCAAGATGGGATCGATCCTCGACGTCGCGCTCGATCAGAACATCGTCGGCAAGAGCGGGTCGTGGTACACCTACGGCGAGCAACGCATCGGTCAAGGCCGCGAGAACGCCAAGGCGTTTCTCGAAGAGCACACCGACGTCGCCGACGAGATCGAAGCGAAGCTGCGCGACGCACTCAGCAAAGTGGCGTCCACGAATGGAAAGGCTCCGGCTGCAGCGGTCGACAGTTAGCAGGTGAGGCTTCTCACCGCGCCACCGCGAGGACGCTCGTCGCGCCACCTCGTGTGGCGCTCCTGCTCGTGCGGTTTTCGGGCTTTCGCGATCCATCGCTCGCCCGAAAACTCGCAACGCCTCCCGGTGGCGCGGTGAGAAGCCTCAGCTGCTAACGGTCGTTTTTTAAAAGGGGCCTATTCTGATGAAGCGGGCGTATGCGGTGGCGCTTGGGATGTTGGCGCGGCAACGGCTGACGGAAGCGCAGTTGTGGCAGCGGTTGGAGCGCAAAGGCTTTGACGGCGATGCGATTCGCGATGCGGTCGAACGGTGCAAGCGCGAGGGGTTCGTCGACGATCGGCTCTATGCTGCGCTGTATGCGGAGGGCAAGCGTAAAGCCGTCGGTGACGGCCGGCTGGTTGGTGAACTGGTTCGCAAAGGCATCGACGCCGACGCTGCGCAGAGCGCGGTGGCCGCGTTATCGTGCGACGAAGCGTACGCGCTGTGTTAGCGGCGTTCGAGAAGATCCGCGACCGCAAGCCGGATATTTCATATCCGACGGCCGCGCGGCATCTCGAGCGCCTGGGGTTTGAAGCGAGCACGATCTATCGCATCTTGCGCGAACACGCGGCGCGGTTTGGACCGCTGGCATCGCTACCTGAATGAGCCGGCGAATTAGATTGTAGTTCGGTCGGTACCCCCTCTTCGCTGCAGGCTGTTAAATGTCTTTTTTCCGCAAGTCTCACGACGGCTTTGCCCGTGGGCATTTCTCAAGCATGCCGACGCAAACCATCGTTATCGCCGACGACGATGCGGCAATTCGCGAGTTGCTCGAACACCATCTTAGGCGCGAAGGCTTTGCCGTCGTTCATGCCGGCGATGGGAACGCCGCCTTGCGACATGCGCGCGGGGCGGCGGATCTGCTGCTGCTCGACGTCGGACTTCCCGGGCGTCAACGGCTACGACGTAGCGCGTCAACTACGCAAGGAAGAGCGCGGCGTTCCGATCGTCATGCTGACCGCACGCACCGATGAAGTCGATAAAGTGCTCGGCTTTGAACTCGGCGCGGACGATTACGTCTGCAAACCGTTTTCGCCGCGAGAAGTCATCGTGCGGATTCGCGCGATTTTGCGGCGCGCCGGAAAGCCGGTCGCCGAAGCCGACGCCGCTGCTGCGTTTCGGGCGTCTCGAAGTCGATGCGGCGGCGCGCGAAGCGCGCGTTGACGGCACCGACGTGCGATTGAAGCCGCGGGAGTTCGCGCTGCTCATGGAGTTTGCCGAGAATCCCGGCGTCGCACTCTCGCGCGATTGGCTGCTGCAGCGCGTCTGGGGCTTCGACTTCGGTGGCGACGAGCGCACCGTCGACGTGCACGTGCATCGCTTACGCGCCAAAATCGAAGAGCGCTGGAAGCTGCCGTCCATGCTGCGGACGGTCCATGGCTTCGGCTACAAGTTCGTATCGCCGTAACGACGCGCAAGTGCTCGAATCTGTGCGAACTCGCCTATGCCATCGGCGAAACCGCCGTCCTGCCGACGATCGGTCACGAACTTCGCACGCCGCTTACCTCCATCTGCGGCTATCTCGAGACCATTCTCGACGGCGGATCTCGACGCCCAGACGTCGCGGCGTTTTCTGCAGACGGCGCAGCGCGAGGCACAACGTCTCACGGCGCTCATCGACGCCCTGGTGCGCGGCAGGTTGACGGCGGCTAATGCATCGTGTGGTTCGCGCGTGCCGGCCAAGCGTTGCGACATCGCGGTTCAAATTCGCAGCGTCGTCGAAACGGTCGACGCCGCTGGCTCGGCGGCGGCTCATCACCCTTCGCACCACCCTTCCGTTGCTCGCGATCTGCGTGTGTGGATGCCGACGAGTGCATCCATGCGCTCACCAATCTCATCGAAAACGCGATCAAACACGGTCGGCGCATGGCACCGTTGCGGTGTGCTTGTCGCATCGACGAGTGAAACGGTGAGCATAACGGTCGACGACGACGGCGACGGTATTGCGTTCGCGCAGCGAGAGGCCCAGTGCGCGGACAAACATGGAGCGCGCTGTTCGAAACCGGCGTGCGCGGCGAAACGCGGTCCGAAGGTTGCGGCATAGGTCTCGCGATCGTGCGCGCAATCGCGCAGCGCGCCGGCGGCGACGTTGCTATTGCGTCGTCGCCACTGGGCGGCGCGCGTTTTATCCTGCGACTTCCGGCGGGATAACTGCATGCGAGCAGCGTAGATGACAGTCCGTGGCTATGTCGCGGGTTGCGTTCGCACACGCAAGTGAAGCCGAGCTGGCGCGTATGCTCGATTTCTACCGAGTCGACTGGCAATACGAGCCCCGCAGTTTTCCCATCGCGTGGAACGACGCCGGTCGCGCCGATCGAGTTTTTCACACCAGATTTTTATCTTCCCGAGTACGATCTCTACATCGAGTTGACGGTCGCTAAGCCGTGCCGCAACACGAGAAAGAATCGCAAACTTCGTTTGATGCACGAGCACCATCCACGGATCAACGTCAAACTCTTCACGCGGCGCGACGTCAACCGTCTGCTTCGCCGTTCGCCGCAGCGCGCAGCGTGATCGGCGACCCGCTCTACGACGTCGAAGACCATCGCGCGGCGCGTCGCCCAGTTGGGCGCGGCGATCTCGCACGACTACGCCGGCAAGGAGCCGCTCTTCGTCGGCCTGCGCAACGCCGCCAAGACCTTCCTTCCCGATCTGCTGGCCGCCGTTTGCATCCCATGCAGTTCGACCGTCATCGCGCTGACCGATTATCGTCACGGCGGCGAGGCGAAGTTGGAATGCTGAATCGGCGATGCCGGTTTTGGGTAGGCACGTCATCGTCGTGGACGACACCGTGGACACCGGCTTGACGTTACATTCAGTGATGAAGAGCCTTCAGCGCCGCTCGCCCGCCTCAATGGCTCGTCTGCGCCCTGCTCGACCGGCGCCACCGCAGGATTGCCGATATAGATATCAAGTATAGGGGCTTCGAAGCCCCCGACGTATTCGTCGTGGGCTATGGGCTCGAATATCTAGGACGCTATCGGGAGTTGCCGGCTTTGTACGCACATGGAACGTGGCCCGCATAATGGCCGCGTGGAAGCGTTTTGCGACCGTCGCGAGTACCGCGGCGCTCGCGGTCGTTGCCGCGCTGGGCGTGCCGCGTCCCGCGCCGGCGCTGGAACTGCGCTCGATCGAACAAGCCGCGGCGGATTATCGCAATCCCAACAATCATCTGCAAGAGATGTTCCGCGCGGCGCTGCTCGATACGAGCCGTCTCGCGGAGTACGCGCCCGACGGCACCGCCTACATCGCGACCGGCGACATTCCGGCCGAGTGGCTGCGCGACGCCAGCGCGCAAGCGCGTCCATACCTCTACTTCGCGCGCGAAGATCCCGACGTGCGCCAGCTGCTGCGCGCCATCATCGCGCGCATGGTGCGAGTACGTGCAGATCGATCCGTACGCCAACGCGTACACGATCGATTACCGCGTGTGGGAGCAGAAGTTCGAACTCGATTCGCTCGCGTATCCGACGGCGCTCGCATGGAGTTATTGGAAGAAGACCGGCGACGCGTCGATCTTCACCGGCGATTTCTCATTGATGCTCGACGGCGTGCTGGCGACGATGCAGCGCGAGCAAAACCATCCGCGCTACTCGCGCTACACGCATAAAGAACTTGCGGCCGACGGCTTCGGCCGTCCGGTCGGCTACACCGGCATGATCTGGACCGGCTTTCGCCCATCGGACGACGCGTGCTACTACAACTTTTTGATTCCCTCGGAGATGTTTGCGGTCGTGGCGCTGGGCGACATGTCGGACATCGAGCTGCACGTCTACCACAACGTCGTCAAAGCGCGCGAAGCGCGCGCTCTGCGCGACGAAGTGCAGCGCGGCATTCAGACCTACGGCTTGGTCATGGTGCCGAAGTACGGCTACATCTACGCGTACGAAGTCGACGGGCTCGGGCACGCGATCCTCACCGACGACGCCAACATTCCCAGCCTGCTGGCCGCGCCGTATTTCGGCTACACGTCGCCCAACGACCGCTACTACGAGAACACGCGCCGCTTTTTGCTCTCGCAAGACAATCCGTCGTTCTATCAAGGGCACTGGGCGCGCGGCATCGGCAGTTACCACACGCCCGACCATTGGATTTGGCCGCTGGCGCTCATCGTCGAAGGCATGACCGCAACGTCGGACGCCGAGAAGCAAGACGTGCTCGGCCAGCTGCTCGCCAGCGATCCGGGCGATCATCTGTTGCACGAATCGTTCAATCCCGATAACCCGCAACAGTACACGCGCCGCAACTTCGGCTGGCCCAACGCGTTGTTCTCCGAGTTCGTCATGACGCAGTTGGAAGGCGACGCCGAGATTCCGATGGGCAACACCGACGACCTCGAGTTCCGCACCGAGTAAGTGTCCGCGCGCGCCGACGTCATCCTCGGCTGCCAATGGGGAGACGAAGGCAAAGGCCGCATCGTCGATCTCTACGCGGCCGATTACGACGTCGTAGCGCGCTTTGCCGGCGGCGATAACGCCGGCCATTCCATCGTCGTCGGCGAGCGCGAACTGGCGCTGCGCATCGTTCCCTCCGGCGTCTTGCAGCCGCACGTCGAACTCTTCGTCGGCGGCGGCACGGTCGTCAACACCACGACGCTCTTAGGCGAACTCGACACGCTCGCGCAGATCGGCGTGGATATCGACGCGCGTGCGCATCTCCGATCGCGCGCACGTCGTGCTGCCGTATCACGCGCAACGCGACGCGGCGGCCGAACGCGCGCGCGGCGGCGCGGCGCTCGGCACGACCGGACGCGGCATCGGTCCGGCGTACGTCGATCGGGTCGCGCGCAGCGGCTTACGGTTTGCGGATTTCGCCGCAGCCGCAGCGATTTGCCGAAGCGATGCGCGCGGCCGGCGCCTCCGGAGGACGACATCGAGGCGGCGCTGCGCGACGGGGAGCGTTTGCGGCGCGCACATCGTCGACGGCGTGGAGTACCTGCAGCAACGCTTGCGCGCCGGCAAACGCGTGCTGCTCGAAGGCGCGCAAGGCACGCTGCTCGACGTCGGTTACGGCACGTATCCGTACGTCACGAGCTCGCACACGATTGCCGGCGGCGCGTGCACCGGTTTGGGCATCGGTCCGCACGCGATCGGCGCCGTGCGCGGCGTCTTCAAGGCGTACTGCACGCGCGTCGGCGCCGGGCCGTTTCCTTCGGAACTGCACGACGAACGCGGCGAACGCTTGCGACGCCAAGGCGGCGAGTTCGGAACGGTCACCGGACGTCCGCGGCGCTGCGGCTGGTTCGACGCCGTCGCCGCGCGCTACGCCGTCGCGCTCAACGGTTTGGATTCGCGCGATCATCACGAAGCTCGACGTGCTCACCGGTTTGGATCCCTTGGGCATCGTCACCGGCTATCGCCGCAACGGCGCAGCGCGTCAACTTCTCCGCGGCGTCCGACGACGGGCTCGAAATCGAGGTCGAGGAGATGCCGGGATGGAGCCGAACCGATCGACGGCTGCCGGCGGATCGCCGATCTTCCCGCAAATGCGCGCGCATATCTGGATCGGCTGCGCGAGATCCTCGAGGTGCCGATCGAACTCGTCTCGGTCGGGAGAGAACGCTCGCAGTTGGCTCGCTAGCGCGTTGCGCGGGAGCTTCTCTGCATATGAGGCAGAAGAAGGTTCGCGCTGCAGCCGCTGCTCGAACAACGCACGCATCGCGAACGACTGCGGCGCGGCGAACTGGCGCAGGCGCATCGACGCGCGCGACGCAGCCGCGCATCGTTTGCGCGATTGGAGCGACGCTTACGACGCCGCCGGTGACGGCGCTCGGCGCGTTGCGCGTCGCAAGGGCGCGTCGCCGAAGCGCGTGCTCTACGACACGATGCTTGCGCGACGGGGCCGGCTTGCGGTTGCGGCGGGGCGCCGAAATGCGCGCGCACGATGCGGCGGTCGCTGATGCGGCCGCGGCGGTGGCACGTTGCCAACCGCGAACGGCGCACGCTGGAACGATTGCGCGAACGGTTGGAGGCGCGGCGCAGCAAGGCGCGCTGACGACGACGACTGAGTTTTGGACCGCGTATGCGGTCAAGCTCGGCGTGCTGGCGCTGATGCTCGGCGCGCTTTACGCGATCGCGCGACGTTTGCGCAACGCCGCGCTTCTTTCGACGCGGCCGGACGCCGCTGCGTCACCGTTATCGAGACGACGATGCTGACGCCGCACGTATCGGTGCACCTGTTGGGCGTGGGCAACCGGCGTCTGCTCGTCGGCGCCGCAACCAACGGCGCGCGAACGCTCGCGCACTGGACGTCGACCGACGAACCGTTAGACGTTGAAGTAGCGGAACTGCGCGAGTTTGTTCCCGGTGCTCTCGACTAGATAGATTTGACTGTCGAGCCCGATCGTCATCGCGGCTCGGACCGCTCTTGCTCGTCGGCACGTTATAAAAGTTGACGTTGTGCGCGCGGAAGAAGAACTGCCCGATCTTATTGCCGAGCGGTATCGGTAAAGTAAAAGTTGCCGTCCACGCCTTGCACGAGTTGATCGGGCGTTACGGCGTTGGTCGAGCGGATACTCGGCGATGACGTTGCCGTTGCGCGCCATGCGGCCGAGCTGCTTTGCGTGCTGCTTCGGTAAACCACATGGCGCCGTCGTTGGCAGCGGTGATGCCGGCGGGCTGCGCGTTCGGCGGTCGGAATGGCGTACTCGGTCAGCGGCGAGCCGCTCACCGGGAAGACGGCCGATGCTGTTGGTGCCGGGTTCGGTGAACCACAGTGCGCCGTCGGGTCCGGTGGTGATCGTCGCCCGGCTTCGCATTGCCGGTCAGTTTGTATTGCGTGAACGTCGACGAACGGTTTCTTCTTGATCGCCTTCACGCGCCAAATCGAGTTGGTGCCGCGGTCGGTAAACCACATGTTGCCGTCCGAGCCAAGCGTAATCGGATAGGGACGCGCGGCGGTATCGGGCAGCGTGTACTCGACGTACGGCGGTCCGGCCGACGGTGATTTGCCCGATCTTCGCGACGTTGTATTCGGTGAACCACACGTTGAGATTCGGTCCGGAACCCGACGCGATGCCCAACGGTCCGGCACCTGGCGGTCGGCGTGACGCTTTCGGAAATCTGGCCGACGCGATTGAGCTGGCCGATCTTGCTCTTCGCGAACTCGGTGAACCACAAGTTGCCGTCGCTGCCCAGCGTGATGCCGGCCGGACTGCTCGATTTCGTCGGAATCGGGTATTGCGCCGTGAAGGCGGGCGGCGGCGTGGGGGGCGGCGTCGGCGTGCCGCTGGTGACGGGCGTTCCGCCGCCGCAGGCGGCGAGCACGCAGAGGCTCAGCATGACAAAAAAAGAGCGGGCCATAGGCATAGCCCCTGCATATTGGCAGCACGCACCGCCATTCCCCCAACGGCCGGCCCCGAGCTGCGGCCCTCATCTGGAGTCTTAATTGGCACCGGGCGCTCGTTTGCGGCGGTGGTATTGCGGCGGCGACGTAAGCGAAAGCTGACGGACCGGCGGGGCGGCGAGGCGAATCGGCGCAACGATGCTTCGCGCGCTGTTCATGATGGTCGTCGTGGCGGTGACTGCAACGCCCGCCCGACGCCGCCGCCGGAAATCTACCGGGTCGTCAGCCGGCCTTTGTGCACGCAGTTGCGCGAACGCATCAAGCCGGCCATCGGGATGCTGCTCCAGAACGATACGTCAATCAAAGCAGAGTCCCAGCGCTTTCGAACGCTACAACCATGCGGCGCTTACCGGGTAACGATGCCGGTGCCGGATCGAACGGCGAGCAAGAAATGGCGTTGCTCGGGCTGGAAAATCTCATTCGGCCCGATCGCGAACAACGTGATTGCCATCCAAACGATGTTGAGCAATCCGCAGCTCACGACGCCGTCCGGACGTGAAGACGACGACAAACGTTAGCGGATATGCGCGCGAAGTTGCTCAAAGCGCTTGCGGCGCAGAACGCGTCGCTCGACATCATCTCCGGTTTCGTGGACACGCAGCAAATGGCGGATCTGCAGCATGCCGGAGCAAGAGTATATCGGCGAAGTGAACCAGCCGGAAACCAACAACGCGCAACCGTCGAGCCCGTCGCCCAATCCGCTGTCGTACAATCCGAACTACGCGGGGCTTCCGCCCAATCCGTACACGATCGACTTGGCAAACGTTCCGGGCTTGACGCTGGGCTACAATCCGGTGACGCGGCTCATCGAGGGATTGCACTGGACGATGGGCCAGACCGCTGCGCGCGAGAACGCCGCGGCTGTAGCGCCGTGCTCGCGAATGCGGCGATTTGCAACAACGTGCCGCTCGTGCCGCCGACGCCGTAGTTGCAGACAACGTGACGAGTGTCGCAGAGCCATTCAATGCGGATTCGATCGTGTTATCGGTTCTCGCGCAGATATAGGAAGGGACATTCTTTCGGGCGCGTTTGCGGCCGCGACGAGTTTTGGTTTCATGCTTGAACGGCAGGCATCGGTCTGGGCAAAGGCCGTTGCTTCGTCCGGCGTTAGGCGATCGATGCCCGATGACGGATCGTCGGGATCGCGAAGCACGCGCGCGACATTGGTTGCGAGGATGAGGGCGCGCGCGCTGAGCGCCGTCGCGATAGCGCCGGCGGCGGCATCGGCGTTGACGTTGAGCGCATTGGCCAGCGTTTCTTCAATCGCAAGCGGCGCAACGACCGGAAGAAGATGCGAGGCGAGCAGCGTTTCGATGAGGTTCGTTTCGACGCGCGTAATCTCGCCCACGTAACCAAGATCTTCACCGTTGCTTCCGTGCAGCGGTCGAGCCACCAGCGTGGCAGCATCCTGGCCGCATATCCCGACCGCACTGACGCCGAGCGATTGGAGCGCGCGCACGATGCGCTTATTGATCGTGCCGCAGAGCACGGCTTCGGTGATCTGCAGCGTCGCGCCGTCGGTGGCGCGCTGGCCATCGATGCGCTGGGTGGCGATTCCCCGCTGGGCCAGCGCGGCGTCGATCTCGGGGCCGCCTCCGTGCACGAGCGCCATTGCCTGCCCGCCGCGATGCAGGGCGGCAATCTCCTCGAGCAGCGTGTCGCCCGAACCATCCCCGGCGGGCGCGCCCATCGCATTTCCCCCATACTTCACGACCAAGGCGGGCGTTGCCCAAAATTGGCTCACCGGGGCGGGGTTCTTGGGCAAATGAGCGATTTCTTGGGCAGCCGCTCAGGAGACGCCAGACCTGGTGACGGATTAGGAGCGGCATGGATAAGGCCGTCATTCTGCTTTGCGCTGGGGTCGCTGGCGTGATAACCCTTTGTGGGATTGCTTTTCTCCATCCAAGGCTCTGGCAAGATCACCTACTGCTTGGACTTATTTGGCTTTCGGTTACTCTGGCCGCCGCTGGACTCGCCTGGCTGATCGGGGCGATAGTCGCGGCTGTTGCTGAACGAAGGAACAAGGAGGCCGACCGTTTTCCGCGCCTTTTTGCGGGCGTTCAAGAAATAATTCCGTCGCTACCAGTTGCTGGCACAGACTTATTTGCCGCGATTGTTGTCACGGTAGGAAACTCTAGCCCAAAGGAAAGCATCATTCAGCGTTTTGAAGCAAGTGCTAAAGCTACCGATGGGCGAGATATAGATGTTATAGTAGCGTGCCCAAAGGTGTTTCCCGTTCGGGTGTTTGGCAACCAAGTCATTAGGTACCCTGAAGAGTCTTACATACTCCACAAAACGCGCTACAACGCAGTTCGTTTCGGCGACCTTGTTCCCGGCGTTGTGCCTTGCATTTTCCGTGGCATTACTAATATTAACGAGATAGATTTTACTACGTTTAACGTGAAATTTACCGATGCCGTAGGCGATAAAAAGCGGCAACTTCAATGGTGGCATTCTGCTAGGCTTACCGAACCGAATATCCAGGGCTTAGCGCCGCCGTTTATGCAGCGGCCCGGCTTTCCAGCGCCAGAACAGTATAAGCCCTAGGCGACTGAATCTTTATGCCAGAACGTCGCTTCGATTCCAAGCTCGTAGATCGACTGCACCAACACGCAAACGTTGTGGCACAGAATCTTACAGAGGATTTCGTTCACTTGCGCGGTGTCGGTCTTAGAGCGTATGCGGCTACCGAACTTCGCCTTGATCATCGAGAACGTGGTTTCAACATTGCTTCTGCGATGGTATGCCTTCAAGAAATCTTCGCGCTGGTACATAAAGTAGTGGAAAGCCTTCGTCCACAACTCGCGGCCCTTCGTCGTCGTGCTGTAGATGCCAGGGGATTTCCCGGTTGCTCTTGCCTTGAACGGAATGTACGCTTCGGCCCCAGCTTCGTCAACGAGGGCGAGGATGCGCGACGAACTATATGCTTTATCCGCCGAAACGCGCTGTACGTTGAACCGTTGCGCCGTGCGTTGAAGCACGGGCTTGAACATATGAATGTCGTGCGTGAAGGCGTCGGTCACTTCGACGGCGGTCACGACGTTGGTTTTGGTCCCGACCATAATATGCGCTTTAAGGAATTTCGAGGCGGCCATTTCACGCCCGTATTTTGTGCTGAACCAGCGGCGATATTCCGAACTGCTGAAGCCAGAGGAGTCAACGGCGAAATCCGTTTCGATGGCGGCGAGAGGTTTGGCGCTTTCCTCGATGAGCGCGTGAAGAATCGGCGTCAGCTCCGGGTTTTCGAGCGCGTTCAGAACCGAGTTATAGTGCGGGGCCTTGTCAATGAGGCCGCGCTCCGCGAAGTCTCGCAGGTCGCAGGTCGTGCGACGGGCAGACATTCCGCCGTACACTTTCATGGCCGCACAGAACAGCGAATCCGAGATCGGCAGACGCGGGCGACCTCGCTTTTGTATGGGATTGTCAACCGCCGAGCAAAGATCGCGAAGCAGTTGGGCAACGCGGACTTTTTCGTTGGTCTGCGCGGCATTGTACGCGGCCCATTCCTGGCGATAGGTGATCGTTTCGGTCACGGTGCCGTTGGGAGTCGTGCGTTCACGACGCAGGGTGTACGAAACCGCGAAAACGTGCTTGCACGGCTCCTGGTGCAACTCAAAGTCCGGGCAGGTGCAGGTCGAATCGCCGCACTCCGCTCCGTCCACCACATAGGTGCCGCGTCCGGTCGAGGAGGGTACGAGCCACAGGTCATCCTTCTGCGAAAGCTTTTTGGTGGCCGCGATTTCGAGTCCGCGCTGTTCTCTGGTTTCCATAAATATATACTACCAAAAGAATATATATTAGTCAAGAAGGCTTTGTCTTGACAGGTATCCTTACATAGGGGTATACTTCTGGGCGTGCCCCGGGTCAAAATTCTGGTGGATGGCTACCGTTGCGAACGATGCAACCACGAATGGGTCCCCAGGCGGCCAGGCCAGCCGCCCGTCACCTGTCCGTCGTGCAAATCGCCGTATTGGGACAAGCCTCGGGCGGCCACGGCCAGGGGGCGTCCAAAATCTGGGCCTAAGGAGGCATATTGACGTATCTAAACGCGTGCGCTATAATCCGCAGCCCTATGGAGTCGAATATCTGCTCCCCGGAACTGCACGCCGCCGAGAACGCCCTGCATATGACCGCGTTATCAGTTGAATGCGAGCGGCAGTACGGGAACTCCGGGCGGTATGTTCACGTCGCGGATTTCGTGGATCAGGCCATCGTCAATCGCCTGTTCGGCGGTCCGCGTAGCCGCTTGAAGGAAGAAACTTTCAACAGTCGCTTCGTCAATGCGTGTATTGGCGGTGACGATCGCGGCAATACGGCGCTGATCGGCCTGGACGCTCTCTAGGCGCTCCACAAGAAACCGTTCAGGCGCAGGAGCGGCTTGGAGATTCGCGCTTACGCCATGGAACATGAAAGTCGAGTGTTTGCAAGCGTATCGCTTAGCTCCGGCGAGGAATACCACCGAACCAATTGAGTCCACGTTTCCAACGTTGTGCGTCGTTAATTCTATGGGGAGCCCGCGGAGTACGTTGTAGATCGTGATTCCGTGCATAACGGAACCTCCGGGCGTCGATAGTAACAGGTGAACCCGACGAACGCCCCGATTAACTAGGTTCGCCAGGGCCGCGATCAGCGCGTCCGTGGTGTTGGGAAGAATGTTCGCGGAGAAACTAACATACGCTTCTTCCGGTTGCGGAGCTGCTGGCCCGGGCGATGGCTGCATTGTTACAGGTTCCCTTCTTGAAATGTTATAGCTGGACAGCTAATTTCGTTAGGTAGGCAAAACCCACGCCCACGTTTTTGTTCCGACCAATCGGATAGGCGCTTCGTTTATTTTTTTGTATCTGGCGATCAGGGCGTAGATCGAAGATGAGGTTGCATGTTCGGGATTCGATGACTCAAAGATGCCGCCCATCTCGCGGACCTTCCGGGCCAGATCGCGGGCGCTAAAACCTTTGCCGGGTTCGCTCCTTAGGATTTGCTCAAGAGCTTCCTGAATCCGAACCTTTGCGGGTCCTGTTGGCGTTTCGCCGGAAAGTGGAAACCTGTGGCCCGTAGCCTCCTCAAGACCTTCAATCGCTTTCTGAATGCCACGCTCGCGGGTGGCGTATTCCGCTTCGATTTTTTCAATTTGAGCGCGCAGCTCAGCGGTTCGCTGTTCTTTCTCGGATTGAAGCTGGTTTCGGGACTGACGTAGTTGTTCCAACTGGCGATCAAGAGACATGGGGACTGGCCATCCTCCGTCCAAGAATGTCAAACCGCGCGTGTTACGACCAGGGCTTGACGCTGGCAGAATTTGCATTTATGCTTCCTTCGACAACTGGAGGTAGGGGGGATCGAACCCCCGGGCGCAGATTTTAGAGACCTCGCTGGCCACCAGGCCATACCCCCTTTGTTAACTGACAGCCTTGGCGGGATTCCCTCGAAAAGATTACCGCCTGGGCTGTTTGCTTTTTAGCCCCGTAATCGTACCCGCGCCGTAATGGGATGTCAAGGTCATTGAGCGCTCAATAACGACACCTATTTTGGTGCTTCGAGTTATCCCCAGGTCATCCACAGGGGTCGTTAAACAAACAATGAGGGCTCGGGGTCACGAAGGGCATTTTATGGGCAGCGATCAGACTTCTTGGGCAACTCGGCAATTATGGGCAAAGCCACCAAGGCGCTTGCATAATCATGCAGCATATGCATAAATATACAGGACATGTATGCCGTGGCGCCAGCCCCCGCGACGGCCCCGGCGCTGCGAGGCCGTCATTTTCTTCAAGTGAACGATCTCGCGCCGGGGGAGCTGTCGGCGCTCGTGGGGTTGGCCTCCGCGCTCAAGCAGGGCCCGGTCCGGGAGCAGGCCGGGCTGCTGCGGGGCCGCACGGTGGCGTTGCTCTTCGAGAAGCCGAGCCTGCGCACGCGCGTCTCCTTTGAAGTCGCGCTGACGCAACTCGGGGCGCAGCCGCTCTTTGCGACCGGCGCGGAGTTCGCGATCGGCAGCCGCGAGACGCCGGAGGATGCGGCGCGCGTTCTGTCGCGATATGTCGATTGCGTCGTGATCAGAACGCACGATCATGCCGGTCTCGAGCGGTTTGCCGGCGCTGCCACGGCGCCGGTGATCAACGCGCTCTCCGCGCAGTCGCATCCGTGCCAAGCGTTGGCCGACATGCTGACGCTTCAGGAACGCTTTGGACAGATCGCGGGTCTGCGACTGGCATACGTCGGCGACGCACGCAACAACGTGGCCGCGTCGCTCACCCAAGCCGGCGCAATGCTCGGCGCGACGATGCACTTCGGCGCACCGCCGACGCATCGTCCGTCGGAAATCTTCTTGGCCGAGATCAAGCGTCTGGGCCGCCAATGCGGCGGCGGCGCGCGCGCGTTCAGCAATCCGGTGCGCGCGGTCCGCGGGGTCGATGCCGTCTATACCGACGTGTGGACGTCGATGGGCGAAGAGCGGTATCGCGAGCGCAATGCGGCGCTGCTTTCTCCGTATGCCGTCACGCCCGAACTCATGTCGTACGCCGCCGAACACGCGGTCTTTCTCCACTGCCTGCCCGCGCATCGCGGCGAAGAGGTGAGCGCGGCGGTCATCGACGGGCCGCAGAGTGCGGTTTTCGACCAAGCCGAAAACCGCATGCACGCGCAGAAAGCGCTGCTCGTCGCGCTCTTGACGGACTGCAAAGGACTCACATCATGAAAGAACGCCGGCAACGCGCCATTCTAACGCTCGTGGCCACCCGTCCGATTCACTCGCAAGAAGAACTCGTGAGCCTGCTGCAACGGCAGGGATTCGACGTGACCCAAGCCACGATTTCGCGAGACATCAAAGAACTCGGGCTGAGCAAAGTGCCCATCCATTCCGACGACGGGGACATTTTCAAGTACGTGGTGCCCAGCGCACCGACGAGCTACGTCAGCCGATTGCATCGCGCGATGGCCGAGCTGTCGACGACGATCTCCGGCAGCGAGAACCTCATCATCATTCGCACGTCACCAGGCAGCGCGATGATGCTCGCATCGGCAGTCGACGAAGCCGGCTGGCCGGAGGTTCTGGGAACGATCGGCGGCGACGACACCATTCTGGTCGTCGTGCGCAGCGCCGCCGAAACGCCGTACGTCACCCAACGCTTTATGGATTTGAAACTGCAAGCTGCATGAGCCGTATCGTTTTAGCGTACTCCGGCGGTCTGGACACGTCGGTGCTCCTCAAGAAACTCGTCCTCGAAGGCAACGAAGTCGTCGCGATGACCGCCGATCTCGGCGAGAGCGATGCAGTTGCGGGGCAGGGAGCTGCCGCGGCGCTCGATGCGGTGCGCGCCAAAGCGCTCGCGTTGGGCGCGTACGATGCCGTGCTCGTTGACGCGCGCGAGCGCTTCGTGCGGGAGTACGCCTTCAAAGCGTTGGCCGCCAACGCGCTCTATCAGGACGTCTATCCGCTTTCGGCGGCGCTCTCGCGTCCGCTGATCGCCGCTTTGCTCGTGTCGACTGCCCACGAGTACGGCGCGACGGTTGTGGCGCATGGGTGCACCGGCAAAGGGAACGATCAAGTGCGTATCGAGCTCGGCGTGCGCGCGCTCGATTCCAAGCTGGTGTGCCGTGCGCCGCTTCGCGAATCGCCGCTGTCGCGTCCCGACGCGATCGAGTTCGCGCGAGCGAACGGCGTACCGGTTTCGCACACGACGAGCAAACCGTATTCGATCGATGCGAACTTGTGGGGCCGTTCGATCGAGGCCGGCATACTCGAAGATCCCTGGAACGCGCCGCCGGAGGATGCGTACGCGTGGAGCGTCGCACCGTCGAATGCTGCCGCGCAGCCTGACGAGATCGTAGTGCATTTCGAGCGTGGCGAGCCCTTCGTCAATGGCGAGCAGGGCGCGGAAATGGTCGCGTCGCTCAACGGGCTGGCCGGCAGACATGGCATCGGCCGGATCGATATGGTCGAGGATCGCGTTGTGGGCTTGAAGTCGCGTGAAGTGTACGAGTGCCCCGCGGCGCTCGTGTTCATCGCGGCGCATCGGGCGCTCGAACGCCTCGTGCTGACGCGCGACGAACTGCGTTTCAAAGCGCAAGCCGATCAGAAATATGCCGAACTGGTGTACGACGGATTATGGATGCAGCCGCTGCGCGACGCGCTCGATGCGTTCAACGGCACGTTTGCCGAGCGGATGACGGGCGACGTTCGGGTGCAACTCTATCGCGGCAGTGCGGTCGTCAACGGCGTCCGCTCGCCGCTGGGCTTGTATCGTGAAAACCTGGCGACGTACGGCGCGGGCGATGCGTTCGATCACGCGGCGGCCGGCGGCTTCATTGCGTTGGCGGCGTTGCCGCTCGAAGCGCACGCCGGCGTCCAGTTGCAACCGGTCGCGCCGTAAGCGCACCGGCGTGAGCGCGCTGCAATGGGGCGGCCGTTTCACCGGCGAGCCCGATCCCGAACTCATCGCATTCGGCTCCTCGCTGCGCGAGGATTTGGTGCTGGCGCCGTTCGACGTGAAATGCTCGCTGGCGCACGTCGCTGCGCTGGAGGGCGGCAACATCGTCGATGCGGCGAAGGCCCAAGCACTGCGCTACGCGCTCGAACGGGTGCGCGCGGAGATATCCGACGGCACGTTTGCATCGTTTGCGACGAGCGGCACCTTCGAGGACGTCCACGGCGCAATCGACGCGCGCGTGCGCGAGATCGCCGGCGATGCGGGCGAGTCGCTGCACGCCGGGAGGAGCCGCAACGATCAAGTGGCGACGACGTTGCTCCTCTACGTGCGCGACCGGGCTCGAAAGGCGGCGCTGCGTACGCACGCCATTGCGGCCGCTTTCCTCGACGCTGCCGAGGGCGAGTTGGAAGCGGATACGGTCGTTGCCGGAACGACGCACCGTCAACCTGCCCAGCCGGTGCTGTTGGCGTTCCTCTTGAGTGCGTGGATCGAGCCGTTCCTCCGGGCGACGCGTCGTCTTCTCGACGTTGACGACGCGGCGAGTGTGGAGTGTCCGCTCGGCAGTGCGGCGTTCTCCGGTTCGAGTCTGCCGCTGCAGCGCGACGCGGCGGCCCGGGCGCTCGGTTTTGCGGCGACCGTCGCGCAACGCGCTCGATGCGATCGGCAACCGCGACGCGGCGCTCGATCTCGCGCATGCGTCCGTGCGCGCACTGGTGGATGCGTCGCGCATCTGCGAAGAGTTGATCGCGTGGTCTACGCCGGCATACGGCTACGTGCGGCTGGGCGACACGGCGGCAACTGGTTCGAGCCTCATGCCGCAGAAACGCAATCCCGATCCGTTCGAACTCGTCCGAGCGCATGCGGCGGCTTGCGATCGGAACGTATGCGCGGAATGCTGGCGACGCTCTGCGGTTTGGCGCCGTCGTATCAGCGCGATCTGCAGATTACCAAGCAACAAACGATAACGCTCGTTGAAGATGCGCTGACGACGCTGACGGCCTTTGAGCGCGCGATTGGTGCGGTGGCCTACGATCGCGAACGCATGCGGGAGCGCGCGCTTGACGGCTATACGATTGCAACCGACGTTGCCGACGCTTTGATTGCGCGCGGCGTCGACCGCGCGCGCGGCGCATGCTGCCGTCGGCGCGGTGGTTGCCGATGCCGAATCGGCAGGGAGTGCGCTCAACGGTACGGACCTGCAGCGATTGGCCGCCGATGCTGGGTTGCCGTCGCTCGAAGCGCCTTTGACGGCGGCGGCATCGGTCCGGGCGAAACGTACGGCCGGTTCGACGTCGCCCGATGCGGTGCGCGCGCAACTCGACGCAGTGAGTAACGAACTCGCTGCGCTCGGGCGGCGGTTAGCATGACGCGCGTCCATATCATCGGCGCGGCAGGGTATGCGGCCGCGGAAGCGGTTCGGTATCTTCACGCCCATCCGTTCTTTGAGTTGGGCGTGTTGGAGAGCCGGAGTCTAGGAGGCGAACGGCTCGGCGATCACTTTCCCTTGCTGCGCACGATGCCGTATCGGTGCAGCGATGCGGGAAGCGTTGCGCGGACGCTGCGCGCGGGTGATGCGGTTATCGTGGCGGGAAGCGACGAAGGGTCGCGCGCGGTCGTTCCGCCGCTGCTGCGCGAGGACGTCCGCGTCGTCGATCTTTCCTCGGCGTATCGCGCGAGTTCCGACGCGATCGTATGGCTTGAGCGAGTGGCACGCTTGCGAGATTGCCGAAGCGAGGTTGGTCGCGAATCCAGGTTGCTATCCGACTGCGACATTGCTGGCGGTACTGCCGCTCGCGTCGCTTATCGTTCGCGATGGAGCCGGCGCTTCGGGCGCGCTCCGGATGACCGGTGTTGCAATCGATGCGAAGAGCGGCATCACCGGCGCCGGACGCACGCCGAAAACGGCGTCGCTCTTTGCCGAAGTCAGCGGCGATATTCGTGCGTACGGTTTGAACGGGCATCGCCACCAGCCGGAGATCGAACGCGGGCTGCAGCGGGAAGGCATCGCGCCGCAGGTCGTGTTCACGCCGCAGGTCGTGCCGATCGCGCGGGGGATGCTGGCGTGCGTCTATGCGACGTTCGACGCTCCAGTCGATGACGATGCGGTGCAGATCGGCGTATCGCCAAAGGTATCGCGACAGCGCCTTCGTGCGCGTTCTCGAGGGCGATGCAGCGCCGAGCGTCGCGTCGGTCGCCGGAACGAACGATGCGGAGTTGCGCGTCGACGCAAGCGGCAGCATGGTGCGCGCGATCTGCGCGATCGACAATTTAGGTAAAGGCGCCGCAGGGCAAGCGGTACAGAATCTCAACATCATGTTCGGACTGCCCGAGAACAGCGGACTGCATGATCGCGCCATCCTCGCTTGATTTGATTTCCGTGCCGGGGCGGCTTGGGCGCCGTTCCGGGCGTGCGGCTTGCCGGCGTGCACGCCGGCATCAAACGCCGCAAACGCGATCTCGGCGCTCGTTGCGTTCGACGAACCGCAGCGTTGCGCGTCCGTCGTCACGACCAACGAGATCAAGGCCGCGCCGCTTCTCGTCAGCGCGCAGCATCAAGCGCAGTCGCACGATGCGGGCGCTCGTCTGCAACTCGGGATGCGCCAACGCCTGCACCGGCGAGCGCGGCGAACACGACGCTCGAGCGACGGCGCGCCAGGCGGCATCGGTGCTCGACATTGCGAGCAGCGCGGTCATCGTCGCGTCGACCGGCGTGATCGGCGTCACGCTGCCGATGGACCGCGTGCAGCGCGGCTTGGAGCGCGCGGCCGGAAATCTCGCGGCGGGATCGCACGCCGCCCACGATGCTGCCGAAGCGATCATGACGACGGACCGGCGTGCCGAAACTTGCGGCATACGCGTTCTATCACGGCGAACGCAAATACGTCGTCGGCGGGATCGCCAAAGGCTCGGGCATGATCGCGCCCAACATGGCGACGATGCTCGCCTTTATTGCGAGCGATTTTCCGGTCGAGCAGGGCCGGCTCGACGATCTGCTGCGCAGCAGTTGCGACGAGAGCTTTAACATGATCTCGGTGGACGGCGACATGTCCACCAACGACGCGGTCTACCTGTTTACGCCGGCCCGGCGCAACGGCGGCGGTGTCGAAGGATTTGAAGCGGCGTTGCGTGCGGTATGCGGCGACCTGGCGCGCGCGATGGTGGCCGACGGCGAAGGCGCGACGAAGACCATTGCGATGCACGTCACCGAGGCCGCCGACGTGGCGCAGGCCCGCACGATCGCGCGCGCGATCGTTAACAGCAATCTCGTGAAGACGGCGCTCTTCGGTGAGGACCCCAACTGGGGACGCATCGTCGCAGCGGCGGGCGCGGCGCGTGCCAAGATGGATGCGCAGCGCTGGTCGCTGTACGTCAACGGTAAAGCGTGGGTCGGCGTGGGCGCCATCGAGATGCTGTCGGAAGCCGAAGCGCATCGCGAGCTGGAACCCTCGACGATCGACGTCGAATTGCGCTTGGGCATCGGCGACGCGAAAGCGACGGCTTGGGGCTGCGATCTCTCGCGCGATTACGTGCGCATCAACGCAAACTATCGCACGTGAGTCTGCTCGACACCTACCGGCGCGCGCCGGTGACGATCGTTGCCGGCGAAGGCTGCATCTTGCGCGACGACCGCGGGCGCGCGTATCTCGACTTCATCGGCGGCATTGCGGTCTGTGCGCTGGGCCATTCGCATCCCGCGATCGCCGAGGCGGTCGCAACGCAGGCGCGTACGCTGGTGCACGCGAGCAATCTCTATCACCACCAACCGTCCGAGCAGCTGGCCGCCGAACTCGCGCGGCGTTCCGGCATGGCAGGGGTGTTTTTCTGCAACTCCGGCACCGAGGCGAACGAAGCGGCGATCAAACTCGCGCGCAAACTCGCATATCGCCGCGGCAAGCCGCGAACGAACGACGATTCTCGCGTGCACCGGTTCGTTTCACGGGCGCACGCTGGGCGCACTCGCTGCGACCGTCGAACGACGCGTATCGCGAAGGCTTCGCGCCGCTGCCCGAAGGTTTTGCGTTCACCGCCGTTCAACGACGTCGCCGCGCTGGAGCGCGCGATCGACGAGCGCGTGGCGGCGTTCATCGTCGAACCGGTGCAGGGTGAAAGCGGCATCCATCCCGCCAGTGCAGCGTTTCTCGCCGCCGCGCGCAGTTATGCGACGAACGCGGCGCGCTGCTGATCTTCGATGAGATTCAATGCGGCATGGGGCGGACCGGCCGGCTCTTTGCATTCGAACGATTCGGCGTGCGTCCCGACGTGCGTGACGCTGGCGAAAGCGCTGGCGAACGGTCTTGCCCATCGGCGCCATGCTGTGCAACGAACGGGCGCGCGCCGGTTTCCAGCCGGGCGATCACGGTTCGACGTTCGGCGGTTCGCCGGTTCCGGCGGCGGCGGCGCTGGCGCATCTGCGCGTGCGCGACGAACTCGATCTCGACGCCTGCGTTGAGCAGCGATCGGCGCAACTCTTTGCCGAACTTGCGGCGCATTGCGGGCGCGCATTCCACGTGCTCGGCGAACCGCGCGGCATGGGATTATTGATCGGCCTGCCGGTGAAGGCCGCCGTACGAAGCGAGCGCTCTGGCGGCCGCTGCCCGAGAGAACGGACTCTTGATCGGCACCGCCGGCGGCAACACGCTGCGTTTTGCTCCTCCGCTCATCGTTTCGGCGCACGAAATGCGCGCGAGCGCTACGCGCCTTTGAGGTTTCGCTCCCCTGCCGTGAGGGAATAACGAGGCCAGTAAGTCATGTAAAGGCGTAGTCCAATGCAGTAGCTTACGAAACGCAAGAACCGATCGAGGCCTGCCTACGGCGGGTCTCGACTCGTTTCCCGGGCGGCTCGCCGAAGGGGGCGGCGACGAGAAAAGACAAGGTTGCGCGCGTGCATGACGTAACCGAATCGCTGCGCTTACCCTCGCCGGCGCCGCGGCCGCAGTCGCTGGCTTTCGACGGCGACAAGCTCTGGATGGGATCGATCGAAACGTCGCGGTTGTACGCCATCGATCCGCTGCACTGGACGGTGCTGGAAGAAGATAACAGCACGCCCGGTCTGCCGTGGGGCATGACGGTCGTCGGCGACGAGTTGCGCGTGATCTGCGGTGAAGGCGAGGACGACGACCGGGTGATCCGCCGCTTCGTTCCCGGCCACGGTTTCAAAACGCACGATGCGGTGGAGTGTCCCGATAAAACGGGGTCGCAGTTGAGTTACGACGGCTCCTGGCTCTACGTCAGCCAATGGTACAACCAAGTGCATTCTTGGGCTGGACGAGGGCGGTAATATCGTGCGCCGCATCGACGTACCGCGCGGCATCTGCGGACAGTGCTTTGCGGACGATGCGTTCTACGTGATCACGACCGACGACGAAGCGACCAACGATTACTTTTTAGGGAAGATCAGCGCGAACGGCTCGGCAAAGTACGAAGAGCTCGGGCGCATTCCGTTCGCTGCACGCGCCCTGGCCTTTGACGGCTCCCGTTTTTGGACGCAATCACCGAGAGGCGAACGAGATCGTCGCGTTTTCCCTCGGGGCTCCGTAAAGCGCCGCTTCGGGCGACTTCGCCCCGGCACGCTGAAGTAATGGGGGCGCTGGTTTTCGGAGGTCCGGCTTGGCCGCAATAAGCAAAAATGGCGCCGCCTTAGGAGTGGCGCTTTCCGCGTTTTCCCTCAGCGCCTGCGCGGGTGCGATTTCGCCGATCGGATCGGCCGACGGCGCGGTCCGGCACGCCGTATCCTACACCCAGCGATTCACGTACCGGCCCGAAGGACAGTCGTTCGTCGTCCCGGGGCAGATCACGAGCATTACCGTCATCGCTATCGGCGCCGAAGGCGGCGCCGCCGGCAATCGAGACACGTTGGGCGGCCGGGTGCATGCCGTGATTCCGGTTGTCCCCTTTGAAGTACTCAAGGTTTACGTCGGCGGTTCGGGCGCGTACCTCAAGGGTGGTTTCAATGGCGGCGGCAACGGCGGGAACTCAAAACGCGCGTGTGCCTGCGGTTACGGCGGCGGCGGCGCTTCCGACGTTCGAGCGAACGGCGACGGGCTGAGCGATCGCATCATCGTTGCAGCGGGAGGCGGCGGTCAAGGCGGAAGCGGCTCGGGCAACGTTGGCGGCAAGGGCGGCCGGGGTGGCGGAAAACACGGCGCATCAGGATTGCCCGGCCAGAGCGCGTCGAGCTTTGAGGGCGGCAGCGGCGGTTCCGGCGGCAGGCGATACGGTCCGGGAAAAGGCGGCGGCGGTGGTTCGGGAACGTCGGACCGGGGGGAACCGGGCGCAAACGGTGCCTTGGGCAACGGCGGCAACGGCGGAACGAGCACCGGCGGTGGTGGCGGCGGCGGCTACTACGGCGGGGGCGGCGGCGGCTCGGGCGGCGGCACAAGCGGAAACGAGCTGGCGGGTGGCGGCGGCGGGGGCGGGTCGTCATACGTCGAGCCAAGCGCCTCGAAGATACACGTTGCACGCGGCGGAAAAACGAAAAGCGGTAACGGGCTCATCGTTTTTACGTGGTGAGCGCCGCCTACGATCGCATCGCTAAAACGGAAGGTTCGGATCGGCGGTCAACTCGAGTGCGCCGGCCAACGCAGTCTCGCATTGATAGAACGCAGCAGCGGCGATCATCGCGGCGTTGTCGGTGCAGTATTTCGGCGGGGGAATAAAGACCGGCACGTTGTTGCGCCGGCCCCATTGCGCTGCTTCTGCTTGCAGCGCGAGTTTGCGGCGACGCCGCCGGAGATTGCAACGGCATTGTAGCGCATCGCGTGCGAAAGCTGCATCGAGGCGCGCGATCAGCACGTCGACCACTGCGGCCTGAAACGACGCGGCAACATCCTGCGGGCGCGCGTTGCGGCCGGCTTCGGATTCCAGGAAATAGCGTACCGATGTTTTCAGGCCGGAGAACGAAAAATCGAGCGAACCGTCCGACGGGCGATGGCGCGGAAAGCGGTGGCTTTTGGATTGCCGCGCCTGCGCGAGTCGGTCGAGTTGCGGACCGCCGGGATACGGAAGGCCCAAGAGCCGCGCCGTCTTATCGTACGCTTCGCCGGCGGCATCGTCGTGCGTTCGGCCGAGCATCGTGCAGATCGGTTGCCGAGTGCACCGCGACGAGTTGCGAGTGGCCGCCGGAAACGAGCAGCGCGAGAAACGGATACGGCGGTGCTTCGTCGCGATCGAGAAACGGCGCGAAGACGTGGCCGTGCAGATGGTTGATCGCGTAGAGCGGTTTATCTAACGCGAAGGCGAGCGCTTTAGCGGCCGCAACGCCGACGACGAGACTGCCGATCAATCCCGGGCCGGCGGTTACCGCGATACCGTCGATCTCCTCGAACGTCGTGCCGGCGCGATCGAGCGCGTCTTCGACGGCGGCAGAGAGCAGCGCGACGTGCCGGCGGCCGGCGATCTCGGGAACGATGCCGCCGTACTTCGCGTGGAACGCGTCTTGATTGGTCGCGACGCTCGAGAGAACGTGTGAGCCGTCGCGCACGACCGCGGTCGCCGTGTCGTCGCACGACGTTTCGATGCCGAGAATAAGCATTGAGGGTTCCTTCGACTCGGCCGCTTCGTACCTTCGACTTCTTAGGACGGCAGGGGACGTTCGCTTTCACGGTGGGCCCACACGCCCAGCGTTGTGAGGAATGCAGTAAAGACCACCAGGCCGCCGCAGATCCACATCACGGCGGCTGCGTTGCTTTGATCGGCCAGAGCACCGCGCCAGCCTTCGGTTGCAACGTAATGCGCGTAGAGCGGCGAACGCGCGCTATCAATCGCCATGGCGACCAACGCGCCTTGGGGCAGGGCGACCGCAAGATAGAAGAGTCGCGCGGGATAGGGCAGCGGACGCAACGGCGGCGGCCCGAGCACCGGCAGCCAAAACAACGTACCGGCGACGACATAGAGCGACATGCTCGGCGACGTGCACGAGCCAATGATGCAGCGCCGCTTCATATAACCCGCGTGAAGTGCGTCAACCACATTGTTCGCGACGAAGAAGGCGAGCGCGAACGGGGCGGACGCCAACGCGTGCAGCGGACGCGTCGCGCGAACGAATGCTGCGGTCGTCGACTTGCCGGCGATGCGCGCGAGCGGTTCGAACGGATGCGCGAGCAAGAGCAAGCAGCGGCACGACGAAGAGCAACAGCAGATGCTGCGCCATATGCCAGGCGAACGATGCGTCGGCGGACGCATCCAGCGCGGTCACCGCAACGATTCCGATCACGATGCCGGCAATCGGCATAGCACAACGCGCAGACCGCATGGAGCGTCACGGCAGCGGCTTTTCCTCGAAGCCGCCGGTTGCGCCGCGCACCAGGCGCACGCGCGGCGCCCTTTTGACGCCGCCTTCCCGCTGTAGCTCGCGCGCAAGCGCGTGGGCGATGAAGAAGCCGACGATCGGCGCAACGATGCAGAACAGGCGATAGAAGTTGGTCAACGTCGTAATCGGCAGATGGACGTAGCGCGCCTGCACGTCGTCGCTGCCGGCGAGCGTCAAACCGAACGCGAAAAGCAATGCGGCAACGCCGAGTCCGGTGCGCCACGGAACCTCCCGCGGATTGTCGAGCAACTGATGCGACGCTGCGAGTCGCGCCGTATCGCCGCGTCGATCCACGGCCACACGAACAGCAACACGAACAGCACGAGCGGCAGCAGCACCGCCGGCCAGAACGGCGAGGGAATCGTGTGACCGAACAGGTGGACGGCCAACGGCGGTCCCATGCGCAACGCACCTTCGATCCAACCGACGTACCAATCGGGTTGCGCGGGACTCACCGCGTTCCACGGATCGTACGGTCCCCACAACCAGATCGGATTGATCTGCACGAGCGCAGCCGAGCGCGGCAATCACCGCCACGACCGCGAGCAAGCAATGCCATGGACTTTGCCGGCGTAGCGCGGGAACGAGCGGCGAGCCGACGACGTTGTGTTCGGTTCTGCCCGGGGCCGGGAAACTGCGAATGCTTTTGCCGCCAGACGATGATGAGGTGCAGCGTGATGAGCCCCGCGATCGCGGCCGGCAAGAGATAGATGTGCAGCACGAAGAGCCGCGAGAGCAACTGCGCGCTGGGAAAGACGCCGCCGGTCAAAAGAAACGTGAGCCACGTTCCGACCACCGGCACCGACATCAGCACCGATACGGCGATGCGCAAACCGATGCCGCTGAGCAGATCGTCGGGCAACGAATAGCCGGTGAATCCGGCGAGCATTGCCAGCATGAAGAGCGTAACGCCGACGATCCAGTTGATTTCGCGCGGCTTGCGAAACGCGCCGGTGAAGAAGATGCGCGCCATATGCGCGACGATGCCGGCAACGAAGACCAACGCCGCCCAATGGTGGATTTGGCGAACCAAGCAATCCGCCGTTGACCTCAAAGCTCAACGCCAGCGCGGAATTGTATGCGTGCGAAACCGGCACGCCGTCGAGCAGACGATACGGACCCTGGATAGACCGTTTTGGCGCTATTGGGATCGAAGAACAACGCGAGAAACGTTCCGGTTGCGACCAGCACGATGAAGACGTATGCGTTGATTTCGCCGAGCATGAACGACCAATGATCGGGAAACGCTTTGCGCAACGCATGCCGCACGAAATGCGCGGTACCGAGCCGGTCGTCCACCCACAGCAACAAGCGCTCGACGTTGGTCATCCGCGTTCCCAGAAGCCGGGGCCGACCGGCACGGGAAAATCGCCGGTCGCGCGCAGCGTTCCGTCGTCCGCAACTTCGATCGGCAAACGCGGCAACGCATGATCGGCCGGTCCGGAGAGCACGGCGCCTTCGTGCAACACGTCGAACACCGACTGATGGCACGGACAGATCAACTCTCGATCCGCCGCGCGATAGAGCGCGACGGGGCAACCCGCGTGCGTGCAGACTTTCGAATAGGCGATGTAACCGTCAGTCTGCGCGGCGAGATCGTTGGGCAGACGAATGAGCATCGCTTGCGACTGCGCGTCGCCGACGGCGCCTTCCGGAAAGACGGTGATCGCCGAATCCACGTTGAGATCGCGCACCGTTACGGGCGTTCCGTCTTCGCGCACGACGCGCGAACCGTTGCGCCAGCGCGTGCGGAAGAGCGCGCCATCGGGGGCGGGGCCAAGCGACCGTATCGGCACGATCAACGCGGCGGCAAACGATGCAATCGCCGCGCCGAGCAGCCCGAGCAACAACCTTGGACGCGATATTTCGCGCAGGTCTTCGGCGACTTCGCCGCTTTCCGCAGCGCGTTCTTGCGATGAAGAAGGATAGGTTTCGATCTCGTCCACGACCTGTTCGTCGGGAACGATCCAAAACGCCCAACCCAACGCCGCCGCGCTCAAGCCCGCAGCGGCCAGCGCAATACCCAGACCTTCACCCAAACGGCTGCCGCCGGTAGCGTACGCGGCGATGAAACCGGCGCTGCCGAGCATCGCAGACGAGCAGACCTGCGGCGATGATCGAGTTGGCGTGTTCATCGCACGAGATAGATCGTCGCGAAGATGCCGAGCCACACGACGAAGACGAAGTGCCAGTAGTACGTCATCGCTTCAGCGCCGGCGCGTCGATTCGCGATGCAGCGCGCGGCTGCGCATGCCAACGAGCAGCGCCGTGAGAATGCCGATGCCGGCGATGACGTGCAGCAGATGGAAGCCGGTCATCGTGTAGTAGATCGAGCCATAGGCATTGGTGCCGATGTCGAAGGTGTTTTGCGCGTAACCGTGCAGCGCGAGCGCGACGAACCCCGACCGCGGCCACGATGGCGCTCGCCGTCCACCAGCGCGCGGCCGCAAAGTTGGCGCGGTCCATCGCGCGCGTTGCGAGCACCATGACGGCCGATGCCGCGAAGAGCAGAAACGTTCCGAAGCCGCTTCGGCGACATTGAGATGCACCATCGGCGGCGGCCACTGGGCGCGGTCCGGCGCGCAGCTCGTAGTACGCCGCGAAGAGCGCGGCAAAAAACATGAGTTCCGACGCGAGGAACAAGACGACGCCGAAGACGAGGGGATGCGCGCGAATTGGCAAGGAGCGGGCGCAAACTGGCCATCCCTGCTCGTCCTACCCAGGCGCCGCGCCTTCATAACGAGCGGAATTGGGTAAGGTTTTGCCCGTGGAGTGGTTCTACCATCCGGCATCCACCGCCGGCGTTGCGATGCGCGACGATTGGTATATTTTCATGGCCGCCGGAACCGCCGTCGGCATCTTCGTCTACGTCTGCATCGTGTGGTGCCTGATCGCGTATCGCCGTCGCGACGGGCCGGCGGCGCAGCAGTCTTCGACGGCAATCCGCCGCTGGAGATTCTCTACGTCGTGGTGCCGCTGCTCATCGTGGTCGCGTTGTTCGTCGTGACGTACGTTATCGAGATGCCGATCGATCACGTCGCTTATGCCGCGCCCGGTGAGCGCGTCGCATGCGCCGAACCGCGTGCAGGTCACCGCGTTTCGCTGGTCGTGGCGCTTTGCGTATCCCAACGGCACGGCGACCTACGGCACGCCGATGGCGCCGCCGACGCTCTATCTGCCGCTCAACGAAATCGAGCGAGTTGGACTCTGCGCTCCGCCGACGTGACGCACTCGTTTTGGGTGCCGGCGTTTCTGTTCAAGCGCGACGCGATTCCGGGCATGACCAACGTCTTCGACATCACGCCGAATCGCGCCGGTTCGTTTCTCGGGACGCTGCGCGCAGTTCTGCGGACTCGATCACGCGCTGATGACGTTTACGGTGCACGTCGTGCCGCCGGCGCAATACCGGCGCATGCTCGCCATGCGGCAAGACGGCGCCGTGATCGAGTGGCTGACGACGACCGATCACAAGAAGATCGGCATCATGTACGTGGTGGCGACGATGTCGTTCTTCGTGGCGGCAGGCGTGCTGGCGCTGCTCATTCGCACGCAACTGGCCGTGCCCGACAACTCGTTTCTCGGGCCGCACGCCTACAATCAAGTGTTCACGCTGCACGGCACGCTGATGATCTTCTTCGTCATCGCGCCGTTCGGGATCGGCCTTGGCGAACTATCTGGTGCCGCTGCAAATCGGCGCGCCCGACGTTGCGTTTCCGCGGCTGAACGCGACGGGCTTATGGCTGTTCGTGATCGGCGGCATCACGGTGTTCGCCGGTTTCCTGACGTACGGCGGCGCCGCGGCGACCGGCTGGACGGCGTACGCGCCGCTCAACGAGATCTACGAAGGCACCGGCGGCGGGCAGGACCTGTGGTTCATCGGCTTGCTGATGGCGAGCATCTCGACGATTCTGACGGCGATCAACCTCTTGGTGACGATCTTCTTGCTGCGCGCACCGGGCATGACGATGTGGCGCATTCCGATCTTCTCGTGGGAGATCGTCGCGACGGCGCTGCTGATTCTGATGGCGTTTCCGTCGCTGGCATGCGTCTTTGCGATGGCGCTGCTCGACCGGCATATGGGCGGCGCACTTTTTCGATCCGGCGTTCGGCGGCAATCCGATTCTCTACCAGCACTCTGTTCTGGTTCTTCGGCCATCCCGAAGTCTACGTGATGATTCTGCCGTACTTCGGCATCGTCACGGAGATCGTCGCGACGTTTTCACGCAAGCCGGTCTTCGGCTACGTCGGGCTGGTGATCTCCGCGTTCGCGATTGCGGGATTGTCGCTGGGCGTTTGGGCGCACCACATGTTCACCACCGGCGCGGTGAGCAATCCGTTCTTCTCGGCGGTCTCGTTTCTCATCGCGGTGCCGACCGGCGTGAAGTTCGTCAACTGGATCGGCACGATGTGGAAGGGCTCGATCGAGTTCAGCGACGCCGATGCTGTTTGCGATCGGCTTCATGCTGAACTTTTTGATCGGCGGCATCACGGGCGTGATGGTCGCGTCGCCGCCGCTCGATTACCAGGCGCACGACAGTTACTTCATCGTGCAGCATTTCCACTACACGATCGGCGGCGGCAGCATGTTCGCGCTCTTCGGCGCGCTTTATTTCTGGTTTCCGAAGATGTTCGGCGTGAAGTTGGACGAGCGGCTTGGGACGATGGTTCTTCGCGCTGCTGTTCGTCGGCTTCAATCTGACGTTCGTTCCGATGGGCTTCATGGGCATTGAAGGCATGGCGCGGCGCGTCTTCACGTATCCGGCGATCGGCCATCTTGCCGCTGCTCAACGCGCTGGCCACCGCGGGTGCGGTGCTCATGGCGGTCGGGCGTGCTGGTGTTTGCGGTCGACGTGATCGTTTCGGTCGCGCCGGCGCGTTCCGGTGGGCGACAATCCGTGGGGCGGTTACACGCTGGAGTGGCTCACGTCGTCGCCGCCGCCGGAGTTCAACTTCGAGCAGCTTGCCGCCGATTCGCGGCCGGCGTCCGGCGTTGGAGCAGGCATCGGCATGAAGACGTTCGTCGTGCTCTTCGGGATCGCGGCGGCATTCGGCGCAGCGATTGCGGTTGCGTACTGGTTCATCGCGCACGAAGAAGCGGCCGGCACGGCGCTGCTCTCGGTGATGACGGCGGCGCTGGTCTTTGCGACGGGCTATGCGGTGGTTGCCGAACGCGACGCGCGTCTGGCCGGAGACCGAGCCCGACGAATCGGCGCGCGAAGCCGAGAATGAAGAGACTCGGCATCTTTACGATCAAGTCGCCGTATCCGCTGCTGCATTGCAGTCTGCACGGTGTTCTTGCTGAGCGGTTTGCTGTGGTCGCCGCTGCTCGCGGTTGCGGCGCTCGCCGGCATGCTGTTGTGCTTTTGGCGACTGGGGGCGGAGAGCGCGAGAACTTAGCTGAGACGGTTCGCATTGGGCCTCTTCAAGTTGGGCTTGAGTGTTGCCGCTGCCGCGCTTGCAGGTTGCGGAGGGTCTTCCCAGCCGCCGATCGGCGCGCCGGCTCGCCCAGTTGAAAACAGCGTTCGGCCGGCGTCACCATGAAAGTGCACGTGACGGTGCGTTAGGAATCGTCGCCGGCGGTGCCGATGCCGCGAATAAACAGCAGCAGTGCGCCGATGCCGAACGCCCACGCGATGAAGCCTTCGGCAACCGGACCGACGTGCGCGAGCGGCATGCCGCCCGAATCCGGACCATTGTGAACGCCGGCGTGCGTTTGCAGGTAGTTCACGTAACGCACGATGTCGTCGAGGTCGCGATCGGTTAAGACGTCTTTGCCGAAACGCGGCATGACGCCGGGACCTGCACGCGCGGCTTCCGCAGTTTGAAATGCCGTCGCGGACATGAGCGACGGCGCGACGTTATCGGCGCCTACGGAATCACCGTCTGCGGCCGCTCCGTGACATTGCGCGCAGTTTTCCGCAAACAGCGTTCGTCCCCGATTGAGATCCCCCGGTTCGACGAGCGGTAACGCGCTCGCAACCGGAACGGTGGAAAACGTGCCGACGTAGCGCACGATGCCGGCGATCTGCGCGTACGTGAAACGCGGAACGCGGGGAATCTCGTTGACGGCGCCGGTCGGTGCGGGCATGCGTCCGGTGTCGAGCATGAAATGCACCATGACCGACGGCGTGCCGATCAACGGCGGCGCAACGCTCGAACCGGTGCCGCGCAAACCGTGACAGGACGAGCAATACGTATCGTAGAGCTGCGAACCACCGTCGCGAGCACGGGCGCAGACCGGCAGCAAGGCCAGCAATGCCAACGCGGCCGCTGCAAGCTTCATGGGTAACCATTACCCATGCGCTGCGCCGGCATCGTTTTGACCGTCCTCGTGCTCGCCGGCTGCACGACCGCTTCGGTCGAGCAACAGGACAGCAACGCCGGATCCGGCGCGACGATCGGCGGCGACCGCGTCGCCGGCGCTCGCGATTTTGCCGCGAACTGCGAAATGTGCCACGGCCGCGCCGGCGACGGCGGACCCATCGGCATCTCGCTGCGAAATGAGTTCAACCGCATGGACTTCGGCACGCTTGCTTCCTGGATCGAGGATCCCGAGCCGCCGATGCCTGCGCTCTATCCGAGGGTCCTCAGCAAGCAACAGGTGCGCGACCTCGCGGCCTACGTCGAGTCGCTCTGAACGGGTAAGAAGGAGCCATGCAAGGCAAAGCAACCATCGCCGGACACCCGATCCACCCCATGGTCGTGACGTTTCCGATCGGGTGTTTCGTCGCGGCCATCGTCTGCGACATCATTTCAATTTGGGCAGGGCCGGTTTTTTGGGCGCCGATGGCTACGTGGTTGATCCTTTTCGGCGTCCTCGGCGCGTTGTTCGCCGCCTTTTTCGGGTTCGTCGACTATCTGACGGCTCCGATGACCGGCGATGCGAAGAACATCGGTGCGTGGCACATGACGCTCAATATCGCCATGATCGTGATCTTTGGGGTGGCCTGCGCGGTGCGCTTTCACGATCACGCGTCGGTCGCCGGCTACGCCTTGACGGTGCTCGGCATTATCGTCTTGGCGATCTCCGGCACGCTCGGCGGGGAGATCGCACACCAGCATTTGGTCGGGTCGCAAGAGGGCGAGGCGCGGACGCCCCGCCGCTCCGAGGAAGAGACGAGTTATCAAGCCGTCAGGGAGCGGCCGTGACCGCGCTCTGAAGGATGTCACCGCAGGCATCCCAATAACTCTCGTCTTGCCGGCCCGTGAGCCGATCCAGCGCTCTTCTAGGAGTAGGCCACGTGAAGACGACCGGTCTCGTGAAATGGGCGAGCGCTTTTGCCGCTCTCACATGTGTTTCCGCGTGCGGTGGCGCTGCGATTGCTCCTTCCCGCATAGCGCTCAACGACGGGCCGGCCAACCGGATAGCCTCGGTCAACGGCATGCTTGTAACGGCTGCGTACCCGAATCTGAGCCGCGGGCCTCGCCATATAAGGACCGCATTCGCCGAGCGATCGACATCGAACACCTACGAGTACATCATCGACGATTACGGTACGTACGCGAGCATCTTCGACTATCCGAAGAGTGGAAAGCAAATCGGGAAAATCAAGAACGTGGGCGGTCAAGGATGTACGAACGTTCTGTACGGCTACGGCAAGAAGACGTTCTGGATCGTTGCCGGCGCCGATCAAATCACCGAGTATCAAGTGCCGAAAAAGGCGCTCAAGACGTTGACGACCAGCGCCGGCCAGCCGTCGAGTTGCGCGATGGACACGCACGGAAATCTCGCAGTCGGCGTGTTGAACAACGGCGATATCGTCGTCTACGCGCACGCGTCGGGCTCCGGCGTCGTCATGAAGACGCCGTTGATGGCCGAGTTCTTTGACGGCTACGACGGCACGGGGAATCTGTTCTTCGACGGCTTCGACCAGAAGCGCCAATTTGAACTGGTCGAACTACCGCTCGGAAGCAGAACGTTTAAGACCATTACCACGAGCAACACCGTGACGTTCCCGGGATCGGTGCAGTGGGATGGCAAATACCTGGACGTCACCGATCAAAAGGGAAACGTTATCTATCAATATGCCGTGAGCGGAACGAACGCGACGTTGCAAAGCACGATCTCGCTCACCGGTGCCGGCGATTGCGCGCAAACATGGATCGCAACCGGTGTGGTCTACTGCGCCGATGCGCGCAATGGCGACGGTGAAGTGTTCGAGTATCCGGCCGGCGGTTCGGCGATCGCGACGTTCACCGGTACTTTCGATTTACCGCTCGGCACGGTGGCGGCGAAGACCTAGTGCGCGAATTCAATATGCCTTGGGCGAGTAGACGTTGAAGGTAATCGCGCGTTCCTGCGCGCGATTGGTAAACTTGTGCGGCGCGTTCGTGGGGACGATAATGCTATCGCCGGCCATCATTTGAAGCTTTTCGCCGCCGATCTCCGCTTCGACCGCGCCTTCAAAAACGAGTAACACTTGTTCGCTGCCGGCGTGCTCGTTGCCGAACGGTCCGCTCTCTTCGCCAGGTTCCAGATACATCACGGCGGTTTGCAGGGCGACGCCGTCTTCGAGGACGCCGAATCCATGTTTGAGGCTTTGAAGGCTTCGCATATCGAGGCTGTTCCCGTGAGGATTGCAGTATAAAACGCCAACTTGGCAGCGCGCTGGCCGCAATTGCTCTCTGTGCGGGGTGCGGCAGCAGCGCAATCGCGCCGCGCAGCGCCACGCTATACGACGAACGCACTGCAGCTCGCCGTTTGACTGCGCAGACGTTTGAATACGTCACGTACGACAAGGCCACGGGCATTTTCAACTATCCGAAGAGCGATCGCCAGATCGGCTTCATCGAAAACACCGGCGGCGGGGAATGCACGAACGTGCTCTACGGCTACGGGAAAGGCACGTTCTGGATCGTCGATCCGCACCACGTCACCCAATACCGAGTCATCAAGAAGTTGATCAAGACCATTTCGATTTCGTTCGGCGGCTTATCGAGTTGCGCGATGGACGGGAGGGGAGATCTTGCAGTCGGCATCTTATATGGGACCAATGGCGGGGGCGTCCTCGTCTACAAGAATGCAAGCGGCGCGGGCAAGCTTTATTCCACGGGATTGGGCCAAGCGTACTCTCTTGGCTACGACCCCGGCGGGGATCTCTTTGTCGACGGCTTCGTCAACAACGATAAGTTCGAGCTTGCGGAACTCGCGAGCGGCAGCACCACGTTTCATACCGTCACCGTCAGCAACAAGGTGCGATTCCCCGGAAGCGTTCAGTGGGATGGCACCTACCTGGACGTGCATCAGGCGGCCAGTGCGATGTATCAATATGCGGGGAGCGGAACGAAGGCGATGTTGAAGGGAACCGTGTTGCTGTCCGGTTCGAGCGATTGCGCACAAACGTGGATCGCTACGGGCGTCGTCTTTTGCGCCGATGCAGGCAATAATGCCGCATACGCGTTCGATTACCCGGCCGGTGGTTCGCCGATTGCGACCTTTACGAGTAACTTTAACCTGCCGTTGGGCGTGGTCGCCACACAGAAATAACGTTCCCTAATACCTCGCCTACGAGGATAAGAGATGAACCGCGAGTTTGAGATCGTCGACGAAGTGTGCGTATTCCACTCGGCGGGTATCGCCGTCGGGCGCGCGGAGAATCGCCGAGGGATGGATGGTCGCCATAACGCGCGGCGGCCCTTGCATTACTTTGCCGCGATTGGCGAGGAGCTTGAAACCCGAACCGAGCAGCGATTGCGCTGCGGTCGCGCCGAGCGCGACGACGAGCGAGGGTTTGATGACGCTTAACTCTGCCTCCAGCCACGGTTTGCAGGCGCGTATTTCGATGGTGCGCGGTTTATTGTGGATGCGACGTTTCCCGCGTTCGATAAACTTGAAATGTTTGACGGCATTGGTGACGTAGGTATCGTCTTCCATCGATACCGGCTTCCTCGAGCGCGCGATGTAATAACTTGCCGGCCGGGCCGATGAAGGGATGGCCGGCGAGATCTTCGCTATCACCGGGTTGCTCGCCGACGAGCATCAAGCGCGCGCGAAGCGCGCCTTCTCCAAAGACCGTCTGGGTTGCGTACTTATAGAGATCGCACCCGCGACATGCCGCCGCCGCTTCGCGCAAAGCTGCGCAACGACAGCCGAACGGGAAGAAACTCGGCGGCGCTCAGGGCGATAAAATGAAGCCGTAGTGCCGCTGCACGATGCGCGCGAAGCGATCGTCGTCCGCATCGCTGCTTTCCAGCACGGCAGTGCGGCTCGAACGGCGGCGTGTTGCCGGCGATAAAACTGCGCATTCGCTCGTCGAAGCTGTCGCCGCCGCTGCGGGCGGTCACTTCCGGCGTTAAAGCCCAGCTCGCGCAACGCGATAGCGGCCGCACTGGCTTGGGGTTCGTTTTCGAAACGCTGCTCTCGGCATGGATGCCGCCCTTATACCCATCCGCACTGACAAGGCTGCACAAGCGGGGTAAAGTGGGAGGATGGCAGAGGTTTTTGGAAACGGCGGAGACACGGTACCGGTCAGCGGCGACTACGAATGCTCGGAATGCGGGCATCGCGTTCACTTTCGAACAGGGCGATCGTTTCCCGCCGGATCACCATCCTGAAAAACCGTGGACGTTTTACGTTCTGACGGAGGCATGATTGCACGAACACGCGGTTCAGTTTTTCGGCAGCGAACGTGCGGGCCTAACCGCCAATGTCTCGGGATTTCTCGTCGACGGTTTGCGGCAGGGTGGAGGGGCTTTGGTCGTGGCGCCGCCGGCACTCCGCGACGCACTGCGTCTGCAGATCGGCAGCACGAATATCGTCTACCTTGACGACGACGAAACGCTCGCGCAGATCCTTGGACCCGATGGCGTGCCCGATCCCGTCCGCTTCGAGGCGGTTATCGGTACGCGCGCGCGCCGTTTGAGCGCGCGGTACGGAACATTCCGCGCTTACGGCGAAATGGTCTCGTTGCTGTGGGCGCGCGGCGCGTCGGAGGCCGCACTGCAACTCGAAGCGCTTTGGAACGGCGCGATGAAGAAGGTGCCGTTCGATCTCTTTTGCGGTTACGCGATCGACGTGCTTGCCGACGACTTCTCGTCTGCGGCGGTGCGTCCGCTGATCGAGGCGCACACCCGCGTGGCGACGAGCGTCGAGCCGGAGAAAATGTTCAGGACGACAGCGGAAGCGATGCGGTGATGTGCGTTCCGTAGTCGGCAAGCGTTTCCACGTTAACTGCGCGCCTAAACGCCCGACCAACCACAAACGCTGCTGCTGTTCGCCGTTGCCGCTGCCTCGTCTCGTACATCAAGTGTAGTTGCGGGGCCATCCTCCCATGGCGAGCGCCGCGTGCATCGTGCCCGGCGCATATTGCGCCACGTCGGCAACGAGCTCCCCGAAGACGAGTTCGGCAGCGCGCACGTCCGCAGGATTGACGCCCCGCTCTTGGATGTGCGCGCGAACTGCGCGGCGCGCGGCTTTGACGGCCTGCCAATCCTGCGATTCGAACGTCCAGCGCTCCGCGTGGAAAGTTGAGCACCAACAACGCCACGTCGTCGGGCGCCTCGCGTCGAGCACAAATGCTCCACGAACATGGCCGGATTTTCGACGTAATAAATCGCTTCGGACATCACCGCCTCGCGCAACGCCGTTTCGCCTGCCAGCGCATCGTGGGTCGCTTCGGTCAGCCCGTCGGTATAAAATGCCAGCAACGACGCGCCTTCGAGGCGTTCGGTAACGGGCTTTACCGGCGGCGCGACCTATCGCAAACCCAACGGCAGGCCTTCGGCGGCCAGTTCTTTGAGCGTTCCATCGCTGTGGCGTAACAGCGGATACGGATGTCCGGCGTTGGCGTACGTGATGGTGCCGGCGCGTACTATCAATGATCGCAACGAAGGCGGTGGCGACCGAATTCGGATAGCGGCGTAAGAGAATCCCTTCCGCAGCATCCAGAATGCGCGCGGGATTGCGCTCGTAGAGCGCGACGATGTTGATCGCGTGGCGCATCTTGCCCATGACGATCGAGGCTTCCAAACCGTGCCCCGTTACGTCGCCGACGGTGAGCAGCACGCGATGATCTTCCAAATCATAGGCGTCGTACCAATCGCCGCCGATCTGCACTTCCGATGCTGCAGGACGATAGACGGCGCTGAGGCTCGCGCCTTCGACGAACGCAAGCCGCGCGGGCAGCGTCGCTTCCTGGAGCGTTTGGATCAAACGGTGTTCTCGCGCAGAACTTTGGGCGTGCTCCAGCGCGAGCGACGTGCGACGCGCGATCTCTTCTAAGAGTTCGAGATCGTCGGCATCGTACTGCGTTTCGTTGTGAGACACAGAGATCGCGCCATACACCGCATCGCCGGAGAACATCGGCGCCATCATCCACGAGGCCGGACGCGGTCCATCATCGAGCGGCCCGTTCTTGAGCAAGGCGCCGTTGAGGATCGAACGCCGTGCCGCGAGCGAGGCGACGATGAGCGAGGCGCTCTCGCTCGTTGAGCGATGCGGTGGTCCCGCTGCGCGCGAGCACGCGCAACGGCCGTTTTGCAGACCGACGGCTAATACGGCGTCCGCGTAGGGCGCGCCGAGCGCTTCGATGAGCAGGGAGAGCGTTTTTCGCTGGTCCACCGTTGTGAAGAGCCGTTCGGTGGCGTGCGCGAGAAAACGAAAGCGTTCGGTGATGTGCTGCTCGCGTTCGAACGTTTTGATGTTTTCCAACGCGGTGGCGAGCTGCCGCGCGATGACGACTGCGATATCGACTTCCGGGGTGGAGTAACTCGCGGGCTGTTCCCATTCGCCGAAGGTAATGGCACCGACGCAGGCGTCCCCGACGAGCAACGGCGCCACGATCATGGAACGCATCGGGGCTGGTGGCCGCCGGCTCTGCGATGGAACAGCAGCGCCTGGCGCGTTTCCGCCGCTTCGTTCACGTTGCCGGCGATGAGATGGGTGGAAAGGGTATCGCCGCTGCGCCGGTGGGCACTGCCTTCCAACCGTAACGATCCGTCGTCGGCAAACGTGTACAATGCGCAGAAATCGCAGAACGATACGAGCGACGTTTCGATTAAGCGGTTGACGATCGTCGCGCGGTTGAGCGACGACGACATGACGGCGCTCGCTTCGGAAATGTAGCGCGTGCCGCTATCGAGGACGCCCTGCACTTCGGTGACATGGCCTTGCCACCGCAACACCTCATCGCGCTGGTCGAAGATGGGCACCGCTTGTGCCGAGAAGTTGCGCCGATCACCGCCGGGCATGCGCACGTGATAGCCGGCGCTGAAGCGTTCCCCCAGGCGAAGCGCTTTGCGCCAGAGCAACTCGACCTGGGCGACCTCGCCTTCGTCGAGCTCACCCTCGTTTTGGCGCGCCGAAGGCCGGCATTGCGTGATGGTGGTGACCGCGCCGCCTGCGTCGGCTTCCCATAGGACGATCCGTCGCCCGCGCAATGACGCTGCGCAGCGAGCACAGACTGGTCTCGCTTGCCCTTGACGGCGAGCCTGGATCCGGTGCTCTCTTCATATCTTCCGCTAGGCGGAGCCTAACAGTCTAGCAGATTACGGCCAGGATGACTCTTGGGAAGGACAGATCAGCAGCTCGCGGACCTCGCAACCCGGCGGTTGCGAGAGGGCGAAGACGACGGCACGCGCCACGTCGGCAGGCGCGTTGAGCTGCGCGTCGGCCGGCGGCCGGTAGCGTTCCTCGCGACCGTCGAAGAAGGGCGTCGCCATGCCGCCCGGGAGCAGCAGCGTGACACCGACGCGTCCGCGCAGTTCGACGGCCAGCGCCCGGGTGAGGCCCACGACGCCAAACTTACTCGCACAGTAGGCCGACGCATCGCTGAGGGCCCGCAATCCCAAGCGTCGAGGCGACCGTAACGATTCGTCCGCTTCCATCGGAGGGGAGATACGGTAAAGCGGCGCGCGCCAACGCGGCCGTGCCGATGAGGTTGACGCGGATAACGCGCTCCCACGCTGCGAACGGCACATCCTCGATGCGGCCGCACGCATCTATGCCGGCGCAAGCGACGACGCCCGAGAGGCCGCCGTGCGCGGCGGCCACCGCGGCAACTTCGCGCTCGAGGCTTTGCGCATCGCTGACGTCCACGCGATGGAAGGCGTGTTCCGCTTCCGAGGCTTTGAGATCGAAGACTTCGGGCGTGCCGCCATTGCCGGCGATGGCATCGGCGACCGCCGCGCCCAAACCCGAGGCGCCGCCGCTGACGATATAGGCGCCGGTCAGGATGCCGGTGCTAGCAACGTGCAACATGGTTCTCCCTGTACCACGCAATCGTGCGCGTTAGTCCTTGCGCAGCGAAGTCGTGGGCTGCCAACCGATGAGCGCGCGGGCGCGCCCAAGATCCGGACAGCGCCGCGACGGATCGTCAGGCGGCAACGGCAACTCGACGGTGCGCAGCGGCACGCCCATAACCGAACTGACGGTCTGCGCAATCTCGAGCACCGTGTGTTCTTCGTCGTTGCCGAGATTCATCACCGTTGCCGGCGGATCGGCAAGCGACGCATAATCCACGATGCCGGCGACAAGATCGTCCACATAGCATAACGAGCGCGTCTGGCGGCCGCCGCCGTAGATCGGCATCGGTTCGCCGCGCAACGCCGAGGTGACGAAGGCCGGAATCATGCGGCCGTCGTCACGGCGCATCCCGGGCCCATACGTATTGAAGATGCGCACGATGCGTCCATCGAGACCGTACGTCTGCCGATATGCGGTGATGAGCGCTTCTCCGTAGCGCTTCGATTCGTCGTAGCACGAACGCGGACCGACCGGATTGACGTTCCCCCAATAGGTTTCGTTCTGCGGATGCACGGCGGGATCGCCGTACACTTCCGACGTGGAAGCGAAAATCAAACGCGCGTTGCGCGCGAGCGCATAATCGCAGCACCGTTCCAAACCCGCTGCGTTGCAGCGCATGGTTTCTAATGGATAGGCAGAGTAATGGCGCGGACTGGCGGGCGACGCAAAATGGAAAACCGCATCAATATCGCCGATCTCGGGCAGCTCCCGGGTAACATTGGCGACGACGAGTTCGGCGCCGCCGTCCTCGGCGAACTCCCGCCAGTTTTCGAGCGAACCGGTCGAAAAGTTGTCCACCCCCAACACGCGATGGCCGCGCGAGGTGAGCTCGCGCGTCAGGCGCGAGCCGAGAAAGCCGGCGGCGCCGGTCACCAGTGCGTTCATGCGCGCACGGGCCGGTGCACGTCCGAACGGCCGATACCGGCGTATTCGAGACCGGCAAGGCGCAAAGGTTCGGCGTCCATGCAGTTGCGCGCATCGAACAGCAGCCGGCCGCGCATCGTCGCACGCATACGGCGCGCGTCGAGTTTCGACGTAGAGCGGCCATTCCGTTGCGACCACGGCGTAATCCGCGCCGGTAAGCGCTTTCCAGACGTCGTCGCTCGCAGCGGACGCGCGGGTCGAGCGCGGCTGCGTGCCTTAGCGGTTGCGAGCGGATCGTGGCAGACGACGGTCGCGCCGCGCGAGCACAAGGCGTTCGTTAGGGCGATCGCGGGCGATTCACGCACGTCGTCGGTGCCCGGTTTGAACGCAAGGCCCAGTACTGCGGCGCGCGTACCATGTAACTCCCCAGCGCGTTCTTCGATGTGCCGGAGCACGACGGCGACTTGGCGTTCGTTGACGAGCGCGACCGCATCGAGCAGCGTCGGGGCGAGACCGCGTCGCCCGCGCCGCTTCGGCGAGCGCATGTACGTCTTTGGGCAGACAGGACCCGCCGTAACCGAGACCCGGACGCAGGTAGCCGCCGCCGATGCGGCGGTCGAGCGCAAGTCCCCGCAATACGTCGTGAACGTCCACGCCGACGGCGCTGCAGAAGTTCGCGAGTTCGTTGGCGTACGAAATTTTAAGCGCTAAGAAGCCGTTGGAAGCGTATTTGATGACCTCGGCCGTACGCGCCGGCACGACGACGAACGGCGCTTCAAATCGCTCGTAGAGCGTTCGCAGAAACTCGATGGCGACCGGATCGTCGCTGCCGATGACGATGCGCTCGGGCCGCAAAAAGTCGGCGACGGCCGCGCCTTCACGTAAGAAACTCGGGATTGGAAGCGACCCGGGCGTGCAGTTCCGGATTGGCGTGGTTGACGATGAGCCGCTGCACGTAATCCGCCGTTTCCACCGGCACGGTCGATTTATTGACGACGATGAGCTCGCCGCTGGCCGACTTGGCGATATCCAAGGCGGCCTGGCGCACGAAGGTCAGGTCCGCGGCACCGACGGGGTCCACCGGCGTACCGACCGCGATGAAGACCGCTTGCCGGGCCGTGAGCGCGTCGGCGGGGCGCTCGAAGAACCGCAAACGCCCGGCGGCAGCCGCGCGGAGCAGCATCTCCTGCAGTTGCGGTTCGTAGAAGGGAACCGCGCCGCCGCGCAAGCGATGCACCGTGGTTGCGTCGGCATCGTAGGCATTGACGTCGTGCCCGAGATCGGCAAAACACGCGGCGGTCACCAGACCGACGTAGCCAAGTCCGCACACGGCCAGACGCGCCATGCTGCTCTATGCCCGGCGCTTTTAGCAACGCATCGAAGGCGACTGCAAGCGAACGCTCGTGTCATCTTCCTAACACTTCCGACGCAAAGGAGACGCAAGCGGGCATCACCGTTCAATGGCGGTCGTCCTCGGGATCAACGCAGTTTTTCACGACAGTTCCGCAACGCTGGTCCGGAACGGCGCCATTGTGGCGGCGCTGGAAGAAGAGCGCATTTCCCGCCGCAAGCACGGGAAGGTCTGCGTCCCGTTTTCCGCTTGGGAGCTTCCCGAACATGCGGCCCGTTGGACGCTCAAAGCAGCGGGCATTACGCCCGCCGACGTGGACGCCGTCGCCTATTCCTACGATCCGTCACTGGCCCCATCGTCATCCGACGTGACGGACGACGAATGGGAGGCGTTGCGTACGCTCTACGCGGCGCGCTTTCCGAAGTTCTTGCAGAGCGCCTTCCCCGGCATCGAACGTGCCGCCGTGCACTACGTGCCGCATCACGTCGCGCATGCCGCCTCGGCGTACTTCGCGGCGCCCTTTGACGAATGCGCGGTGCTCGTGCTCGACGGGCGCGGAGAACGCACCTCCGGGCTCCTGGGCAGCGCGCGCAACGGCGAACTCGAGATCTTCCATCGTCAACCGCTGCCGCATTCGCTGGGCTTGCTCTACGAAGAGCTGACCGAGCATCTCGGCTTCATGCGTTCGTCCGACGAGTATAAAGTGATGGGTTTGGCGGCGCACGGCGAGCCGCGCTTCATCGAAGCGTTTCGCCGAATCGTGCGCGTGGACGCGCCGGCTTTTACGGTAGAAGCGGTCGATTTCGCGCAGTTTGCGCCGCGGCGCCGCGACCCCGACGCATTCGAACGGGCGCACGCCGATCTCGCGGCAACCGTACAACTGCGGCTCGAGGAGGCGCTGCTGGAACTGGCCACCTGGCTGCACGAGCGCACCGGTTCGCGGAATCTGGCGATGGCGGGCGGCGTCGCACTGAACTGCGTGGCCAACGCGCGTTTGGCTGCAGAAGGGCCGTTCGAGCGCGTGTGGGTCCAGCCGGCGGCCGGCGATGCCGGAACGTCGCTGGGCGCGGCGCTTTTCGTGGCGCGCGAACTCGGCGACCGCATTGCGCCCATGGGCAGCGCGGCGCTGGGACGTTCGTGGAGCGACGACGAGATCGAAGCGGCGCTGCGCGAAGCGCGCGTGCACTTCACGCGTTCCTCCGATATCGCGACCGAAGCGGCGCGCACCATCGCGCACAACGGCGTCGTGGCGTGGTTTCAAGGGCGCAGCGAATTCGGGCCGCGGGCGCTCGGGCATCGCAGTCTGCTTGCCAATCCGGGACCCGCAGAGAACCTCGACCGGCTCAATGCGATCAAAGGACGCGAAGCTTTCCGGCCGGTCGCGCCGATGGTCGCGCAACAACGCGCCGGCGATATCTTCGAAGGCGTGCTGCCCAGCCCGTACATGCTCTTCACGCATCGCGTGCGTCCGCAATGGCGCGACCGTATCGCCGCCGTCGTGCACGTGGACGGCAGCGCGCGCATTCAGACCGTTGACGAAAACGAAGAGCCGCTGGTCGCGCAGATGCTGCAGGAAGTCGAACGATTGACCGGCGTTCCGGTCGTGATCAACACCAGTCGTTGAATACCGCGGGACGCCCGATGGTCGACTCGCCGCGCGACGCGCTGGAATGTTTCGGCTCGGCGCCGATCGACATGCTGGCGATTGGGCCGTTCGTCGTCCGGCGGGAGGCGGCATGAGCGACGTGGCCATCGTCATTCCGACCATCGGCCGGTCGTCGCTGCACGATTTGCTCGCTTCACTGGGCGACGCGGACGCGCAGATCGTCGTGGTGGACGATCGCCGCGACGGGACGGCACCATTGCCGGTGCCGGAGCGCGTGACCGTCGTGCGTTCGGGGGGGCGCGGACCGGCCGCCGCCCGCAATGCGGGATGGCGGCATGCGCAAGCGCCGTGGGTCTGCTTTCTCGACGACGACGTCGTCGTCAGCGACGGCTGGTTTACGGCGCTGCAACGCGATCTCTTCGTGGACGGTGAAGTGGCCGCGAGTCAAGCGCTGCTGGAAGTGCCGTTGCCGGCAGATCGCGCGCCGACCGATTGGGAACGCAACGTCGCGGGCTTGGCGACCTCCGCCTGGATTACCGCCGACATGGCATACCGGCGGTCGTGGCTGCAACGCGTCGGTGGTTTCGACGAGCGCTTCAAGCGCGCGTATCGCGAAGATTCCGATCTGGCGCTGCGCGTGCACCGTGCCGGCGGACGGCTCGTGCGGGGCTCGCGCCGCTCGCAACATCCCGTCCGTCCGGCGGATCGCTGGATCAGCGTGCGGTTGCAGCGCGGCAACGCCGACGACGTGCTGATGGACGCGCTGCACGGCAAAGATTGGCGTGAGGCGGCGAGCGCGGGCAACGGACGTTTCGCGAAGCACGCGGCGATCGTGGCGACGTCGGCCGTCGCAGCCGGCGCGCTGGCAGCGTGGATCGCGCTTGTCGGCGAGTTCGCATACGCGCGCATCAAGCCGGGTCCGCGCACGCGCGAGGAGATAGCTGACGATGCTGCTGACGAGCGCGATGATTCCGTACGCCGCCGTGTACCATCGGTTGCGCGGTCACTGTTCGCTTCGATCGCTCTTGAACGGAGGCCGGCCGTGAAGCGCGCGATTCTCTTCGACCGCGACGGCACGCTCATCGTGGACAATCCGCCGAACAACGACGTGAATGCCGTGCAGATGATGCCGACGGCGGAAGGCGCGATTGCGCTCGCGCGCGAGTGGGATTGCAGCGTGGGCGTCGTTTCCAATCAGCCGGCGATCGCGCATGGAAAACTTCGACATGAGCGGCTTTCGCGCGGTTAACGGCTTCATCGCGCGACGCATCGGCGGCATCGATGCGTGGTTCGTTTGCCCGCATACGCGGGGTGCCGATTGCAACTGCCGCAAGCCGCGTCCCGGGTTGGTGCTGTCCGCGATTCGCCGGTTCGAAAGCGAGCCGCAACGGGTGGCGGTTATCGGCGATATCGGCGCGGACGTGGAAGCGGCGGCCAACGCGGGCGCCGTCGGGATCCTGGTGCCGAACGAGCGGACGCTGGAAGCGGAAATTCGCAATGCGCCGTTCGTCTGCACCGATCTCATCGGCGCGGTGCGCTGCGCGTTGTCGTTTATCTCGTGAAGCGCGTTTTGGCGGTCCGCCAGGATAACAACGGCGACGTCATCCTCGACCGGCCCGGCGATTCGCGCCGTTGCGGCGGGCGGCGCGGCGGTAACGCTGCTCTGCGGTCCGCGCGGCGCGGCGGCAGGACGCATGCTCCCGGACGTTACGCACGTCGAAGTCTTCGAGGCGGCGTGGATCGACGCGCAACCGCGACCGGTGGATGCCGACGGCGTGCTGAGGTTCGTCGAGCGCGTGCGCAGCGCGCCGGGTACGACGAAGCCATCGTTTTCACGTCATTCCACCAGAGCGCGTTGCCGATGGCGCTCTTACTGCGCATGGCCGGCGTGCCGCGCATCGGTGCGATCTCCGATGACTATCCCGGTGCGCTGCTCGACGTGCGCCACCGGGTGGACGACGGCATGCACGAAGTGATGCGCAACGTGTCGCTCACCGACGCCATGGGGTATCCGCTCCCCTTCGGCGACGACGCATCGCTGCGGCTGGACGAGCGTGCCGCGCGGCACGGCCTTTACGCCGCAGAAGCAATACGTCGTAGTGCATCCGGGCGCCACGGTACCGGCGCGGCGCTGGGATCCGCGGCGCAACGCGGAGCTGGTCGCAACGCTGGTCGCGCGCGATTATTGCGTGCTCGTCACCGGCGGCAACGACGAACGCGCGCTGACCGCGCAGGTTGCCGGACGGGGCGGCACGGATCTCGGCGGGCGGACGACGTTTGCCGAGTTTACCGCCATCGTTCGCGACGCCGCGGTCGTGGTGTGCGGTAATACGGTGGCCGCGCACGTTGCAGCGGCGACGCGCACGCCGGTGGTCTCGCTGTTTCCGCCCACGATTCCGGC